>NZ_QDKO01000001.1 GCF_003094615.1 Caulobacter radicis
GCGACGACGCCGGCGCCGACGGTGCGGCCGCCTTCACGGATGGCGAAGCGGAGCTTCTCTTCCATGGCGATCGGGGTGATCAGCTCGACGTCCAGCTCGGCGTTGTCGCCCGGCATGATCATTTCCACGCCTTCGCGCAGCTTGATGATGCCGGTCACGTCGGTGGTGCGGAAGTAGAACTGCGGACGGTAGTTGGTGAAGAACGGGGTGTGACGGCCGCCTTCTTCCTTGGTCAGGATGTAGGCTTCGGCCACGAACTTGGTGTGCGGGGTGATCGAGCCCGGCTTGCAGAGCACTTGGCCGCGCTCGACGTCTTCACGCTTGGTGCCGCGCAGCAGCACACCCACGTTGTCGCCGGCTTGACCTTGGTCCAGCAGCTTGCGGAACATTTCGACGCCCGTGCAGGTCGTCTTCTGGACCGGACGGATGCCGACGATTTCGACTTCTTCACCGACCTTGACGATGCCGCGCTCGACGCGACCGGTCACCACGGTGCCGCGGCCCGAGATCGAGAACACGTCTTCGACCGGCATCAGGAAGGCCTGGTCGATCGGGCGTTCCGGCTGCGGGATGTAGGCGTCGACCGAAGCCATCAGCTCGAGGATCTTCTCTTCGCCGATGTTGGCGTCGCGGTTTTCCACGGCGGCCAGGGCCGAACCCTTGGTGATCGGGATGTCGTCGCCCGGGAACTGGTAGGACGACAGCAGCTCACGAACTTCCATTTCGACGAGCTCGAGCAGCTCTTCGTCGTCGACCATGTCGACCTTGTTCATGAACACGACCAGGGCCGGCACGCCGACCTGACGGGCCAGCAGGATGTGCTCGCGGGTCTGCGGCATCGGGCCGTCGGCGGCCGAAACCACCAGGATCGCGCCGTCCATCTGGGCGGCGCCGGTGATCATGTTCTTCACGTAGTCGGCGTGGCCGGGGCAGTCGACGTGAGCGTAGTGACGGTTGGCCGTCTCGTACTCGACGTGCGCGGTGTTGATCGTGATGCCGCGGGCCTTTTCTTCCGGCGCGGCGTCGATGTCGGCGTAGTTCTTGGCGGTCGCGCCGCCCGACTTCGCCAGCGTGATCGTGATCGCGGCCGTCAGCGTCGTCTTGCCATGGTCAACGTGACCGATGGTGCCGATGTTGCAGTGCGGCTTATTACGTTCGAACTTTTCCTTGGCCATC
>NZ_QDKO01000002.1 GCF_003094615.1 Caulobacter radicis
GTCGGCTGGGGGTGCAACCAGTTCCTGGACGCCGAAGGGGCCAAGTCGGCCGCTTCGGGTCTGTCTCTGATCACCGACATCTTCCTGCGGCTGATCAAGATGATCATCGCGCCGCTGGTGTTCACCACCCTGGTCGCCGGCATCGCCCACATGGAGGACGCCGCCGCGGTGGGCCGCATCGGCGCCAAGACCCTGGGCTGGTTCATCGGCGCCTCGGCCGTGTCGCTGCTGCTGGGCCTCCTGATGGTCCACCTGCTGCAGCCGGGCCATGGCCTGCACCTCGTCGAAGCCGCCGTCTCGACCAAGCAGGCCGCCACCACCGAGGCCTTCACCCTGAAGGGCTTCATCACCCACCTGGTGCCGACCTCGATCTTCGACGCCATGGCCAAGAACGAGATCCTGCAGATCGTGGTGTTCTCGCTGTTCGTCGGCACCGCCGTGGCGGCGCTGGACGACAAGGCCCCGCAGGTGCTGCACCTGGTCGAACAGTGCGCCCAGATCATGCTGAAGGTCACCGGCTTCGTCATGAAGCTGGCCCCGCTGGCGATCTTCGCGGCCCTGGCCTCGACCATCGCCACGCAAGGCCTGGCCATGCTGGGCACCTACGCCAAGTTCGTGCTGGGCTTCTACGGCGCCATGGCCACCCTGTGGGCCCTGCTGTTCGTCGCCGCCTTCGTGGTGCTGGGCAAGCGCGCCATCCCGCTGTTCGGGGTGATCCGCGAGCCGGCCCTGCTGGCCTTCTCGACCGCCTCGTCCGAAGCCGCCTACCCGCGCATCCTCGACAGCCTGCCCAAGGTGGGCGTGCGCCGCCGCATCGTCTCGTTCGTCCTGCCGCTGGGCTATTCGTTCAATCTCGACGGCTCGATGCTCTACTGCACCTTCGCCACCATGTTCATCATGCAGGCCCACGGCGTGCACCTGACCATCCAGCAGCAGATCTTCATGCTGCTGCTCTTGATGGTCACCTCCAAGGGCATCGCCGGCGTGCCGCGCGCCTCGCTCGTCGTCATCATGGCCACCCTGACCTATTTCGGCCTGCCCGAGGCCTGGATCGCCCTCGTCCTCGGCGTCGACCACCTGCTCGACATGGGCCGCTCGGCCACCAACGTCGTCGGCAACTCCGTCGCCGCCGCCGTCGTCGCCAAGTGGGAGGGCGAGCTGGACGAGGTGGATCCGGAACTGGCCAAGGC
>NZ_QDKO01000003.1 GCF_003094615.1 Caulobacter radicis
GGGGAAGTACCTGATGAGACAGCGACCGCACCAAACCCAGCAATCCCTTCCCCCTCAGTCGGCGGAGTTTATCCTCGGGCCGGCCTTTGGCCGGACCCGGGGGCGACAGCTTCCCCTTCAGGGGGAGCGTCTGGGCTCTGCCTAAGCCCCCGCACTTGAGCCCATTCAATTCCCATGCCTACAGTAGGATAACGTCGTTCTCGAAGCGGCGACGCCCCCGGGAGGACGCCAATGAACGCCTTGACCCCGATCTCAGCGGGCGACGCGCCCGACTATGCCGGCCTGACGGTCACGCCCGCCGGCCCGGTGCTGGGCGCCGAGATCTCCGGGCTCGACCTGACGAAACCGCTTGAACCCGAGATCGTCGCGGCCATCCGCGCGGCGTTGCTGCGCCACAAGGTGGTGTTCTTCCGCGACCAGGACATCAGCCACGAGGACCATGTCCGCTTCGGCCGCTATTTCGGCGACCTGGAGGGCCATCCGGTCACCGCCCACGTGCCGGGCTATCCCGAGATCCTGCACATCGAGGCCGCCGACGGCATGAAGCTGCGCGAGGCCATCGTCCCGATCGTGCGGGCGGCCAACAAGTGGCACACCGACGTCACCTTCCGTCCCGCGCCGTCGATGGGCGGGGTGCTGCGCGCCCGCACCTTGCCGCCGTCGGGCGGCGACACCCTGTTCGCCGACACCGCCGCCATCTATGCCGACCTGCCGCAGGCCCTGAAGGACAAGCTGGCGGGCCTTACGGCCGAGCACGACATTCTGCAGAGCTACGGCTACCGCATCGACGAGGCCAAGCGGCAGGAACTGCGGGCGGCCTATCCGCCCCAGGCCCATCCGGTGGTGCGCACCCACCCCGAAACCGGGCAGCCGCACCTTTTCGTCAACAAGGTCTTCACGACGCGGATCCTGGGCCTGCCCGAGGACGAGGCCGCCGGCTTGCTTGCCGAACTGCTCGACCGGGTGAAGGCGCCCGAATACCAGGTCCGCTTCCGCTGGAGCCCCAACGCCATCGTCTTCTGGGACAACCGCGCCACCCAGCACTACGCGGTGCTCGACTACTGGCCGGTGGAGCGCGTCGTCGAGCGGGTGACGATCAAGGGCGATGCGCCTTATTTCCGAGCCTGATCAGGGGCTTGAGACCATCTCGTTGGATCGCGGGCAGGGGGCTTCGTAAGCAGGCTCCTTCACTTTCAGCCAACGGAACGGCCCGATGTCCCAGCCTCGCCAACTCAAGCTCGGCTTCATCCTGCACGGGGTCGGCCCCGGCTGGGGCGACTGGCGCCATCGCGACGCCCATCCCGGCGCCAGCACAGACTTCTCGTTCTACAAGCGCCAGGCCCAGGTCGCCGAAGCCGGCAAGTTCGACTTCCTGTTCGTCGCCGACAGCGTCTACATCACCGAGAAATCGAGCCCGCACTATCTCAACCGCTTCGAGCCGCTGACCATCCTGTCGGCCCTGGCCGGCGCCACCAGCAACATCGGCCTCGTGGGCACCCTGACGGTCAGCTACAGCGAGCCGTTCAACGTCGCCCGCCAGTTCTCCTCGCTGGACCACATCAGCGGCGGCCGCGCCGGCTGGAACGTCGTCACCTCGTGGCTCGAAGGCAGCGCCGCCAACTACAGCCGCGAGAAGCACTACGCCCACGACGTCCGCTACCGCCTGGCCGGCGAATATCTCGACGTCGTCCAGGGGCTTTGGGACAGCTGGGAGGACGACGCCCTGACCTTCGACAAGGCCGGCGGCCAGTTCTTCGATCCTGACAAGCTGCATACGCTGGACCACAAGGGCGAGTTCTTCTCGGTGAAGGGGCCGCTGAACATCAGCCGCTCGCCCCAGGGCCAGCCGGTGATCTTCCAGGCGGGCGCGTCCGAGGATGGCAAGGCCTTCGCCGCCCGGCGCGCCGACGCGATCTTCGTCTCGCACGAGGATCTCGACGCCGCCCAGGCCTACTACAAGGACATCAAGGCCCGCGCCGCCGGCTTCGGCCGCGACGCCGACCAGTTGCAGGTCCTGCCCGCCGCCCGGCCGGTGGTCGGCCGCACCGCCGAGGAGGCCGAGGCCCTCTACAAGGAGCTGACCGAACTGGTGTCGCTCGACAACGCCCTGTCGATGCTGGCGCGGCCGTTCAACGAGTACGACTTCTCCCAGCACGATCCCGACGGCCCGTTCCCGCTGGAGGCGGCCGCGTTCGGGGCCAATTCCAACCAGAGCTCGGTCAACCGCATCGTCGCCGCCGTGAAGGCCGAGAACCTGACCCTGCGCGAGACGGCCCTGCGCTTCGCCACCCCGCGCGGCCACTTCGTCGGCGCGCCGGAAGCGGTGGCCGACAGTCTGCAAGCCTGGTTCGACGGCCGCGCCGCCGATGGCTTCGTGCTGTTCGAAAGCCTGCCGGGCCAGCTGGAAGCCTTCGTCGAGCTGGTCGTGCCGATCCTGCAGGCGAGGGGGATCTATCGCACCGACTACGAGGGGACGACCTTCCGCGAGAACCTGGGCCTCGACTTCCCGGTCAATCGCTACGCCGGGGCGCTGGCCGCCGCCGAATAGGCTAGAGCGACGCCTCCGCCGCCGACGCGGCGGGGGCGATGCGCCGATCCTCGGTCGGGCGAGGCTCGGCGGGCTTGCCGCTCCAGTAGTGGTCGTTACCGCGGAAAGCGCCTTCGATGGCGCGCAGGCCGCGTTCGACCTGGGCCGACAGGTGGCCGATCAGGCTCTGGTGCTTCTCGACGACCGCCAGGTCGCGTGGGGCGCGCTGGATGGCGCTGGCGTAGCGGTGAAGGCTGGACTTCATCTCGCGCATCTCGCGGGCGATCCGCGCGATCCGGTCCCTGTCGACCTGGCCGAAATGGCGGGTGCCGTGCAGCCGGTTGCGGGCGCAGGCCACGAGCCACTGGCCGCGCGTCATGCCGGTGACCTGGCATTCCTCGTCGAGGCGCAGCCGGTCGTCCCTGGTCAGCAGCACCGCCACAGAGCTGGTCTGGGCCTGGCTGACCGGTTCGGGCGTCGGTCGCGGCGGCGCGCTGGCCCCCTCCGACAGGCATTGCGAGACGAGGGCCCGCAGGGCCGCCGAACGTCCGCCGCGCGTTTCGGCGTAGGCATCGAATTGTTCGGCGAGTTCATCGGGTAACTGGAAGCCGAAATGCGTCATCGGTCTGCCGCTTCAAGGTCAGGCGTCGCGATGATTTCCGCTTCGCGCAGATGTCTGAAGAAGAGCGCATGGTTCGCTCTATTTTAGACATAAGACCAATTTCTGGATTCTGATCATTACGGCTTTGTATCAAATTATTGCTCAGAAAATGTGTCACAAAACTTTGGGCTAACTGTCTTCGCGGCTCTGTAGCCCGCCGATCCAGGGCGGGAAGGGCGAGGCTTTTCCATTGGTGGGGACCGGGGGTCTCCGCCGCCCTGTTTGCGGCTGCCCAATGGAGAACCGTCATGAACCGCGTTGGAAACGTTAGCTTGATCGCGCTCGCGCTGAGCGCCTCCCTGGCGCTTGCGGGCTGCGGCGGCGCCGACGGCGTCGCGTCTCCGGGTGAAGGCGGCTTCGGCAACGGCGGCGGCACGAACCCGACCAATCCGACCACCCCGCCTCCGGGCACGCCGGCCGCCGACTGCCCGACCGGCTTCGCCAATGTCGGCACCGTAGCCAACGGCACGCTGCGCAACTGCCAGCTGCCGCAACTGATCACCGGCAACCTCGTCGTGCCGCTGCGCGCCGGCACCGTCTATTCGGTCAGCGGCCGTGTCGACGTCGGCCAGGACCAGGGCGGCGACCCCAACGCGCCGATCGCCGGCCGCGCCAAGGGCGTGATCACCGTCGAAGCCGGCGTGAAGGTCTTCGGCTCGGCCGGTCTCGACTACATCGTCGTCAACCGCGGCTCGCAGATCTTCGCCGAGGGCACGGCCACCAACCCGATCGTCTTCACCAGCAAGCAGAGCATCGAAGGCCAGACGGGCGTCGACTCGATCGGCCAGTGGGGCGGTCTCGTCATTCTCGGCCGCGCGCCGATCAGCAACTGCTCGGGCGCCGGCGCCACGCCGGGCACGGCCGGCTGCGAAGCCCAGGTCGAAGGCACCAACGCCTTCTACGGCGGCAGCGGCCTGCAGGATAACAGCGGCGTCATGCGCTATCTGCGCGTCCAGCACTCGGGCTTCGTCATCGTCGCCAACAACGAGCTGAACGGCATCACCCTGGCCGGCGTCGGCTCGGGCACCACCTTCGACCATATCCAGGTGCACAACAGCAGCGACGACGGCATCGAGTTCTTCGGCGGCAACGTCAACGGCAAGTACCTGGTCCTGACCGGCAACGACGACGACAGCATCGACACCGACACCGGCTACAACGGCGCCTTGCAGTTCGGCATCATCGTCCAGCGCGCCAACGGCGGTAACCGCGCCTTCGAAACCAGCAGCGCCGGCACCGCGCCGCGCTCGAACCCCAAGTTCGCCAACTGGACCGTCATCGGTCGCGGCGGCTCGGGCAACGACCTGCTGGTGGCCAACACCTCGACCAACAACGTGTGGGTCAACTCGGTCGTGCAGATGACCGCCAGCACCGCCGGCTGCGTCGACATCGACGACGCCACCACCCAGGTCGCCTTCCACTCGGTGGCCCTGGCCTGCGCCACGCCGTTCACCAACGACACCAACGTCGACGCCACCGCCGTGGCGGCGCTGTTCAACGCCGGCACCAACAACACGTCGAGCCACACCTCGACGCTGACGGGCACCTTCATCAACGGCGCCAACGAGGCGGCCCGCACGCCCTACGCCAACATCACCAGCCTCAGCAGCTTCCTCGTGAACCCCGGCTACATCGGGGCGGTCAAGGACGGCAACGACACCTGGTGGCAGGGCTGGACCTGCGGCCTGACCAGCGGCTCGACCTGCTGATCCGGTTGGGGGCGGCCGTGCGCCGCCCCCGCTTCCCGACGCCCGACAATTCCAAGGTTCCTCCGATGAACATGCTGTTCCGGCCCCTGAGCGGCCTCCTGCTCGCGACGTCGGCGCTGGTCGCGCCGCAGATCGCCATGGCGCAGACGACCCCCGCCGCCCAGCCGCAGCCGGGCGCAGCCGAAACCCCCGCGCCGCGCCAGTTCGCGGCGCTCGATCCCGAAGACGCGCCCGTCGCCGTCGAGGAAGTCCTGGTCCTGGGACGCAACATCCCCGAGCCGATGCGCACGACCTCGGAAGTCGCCAGCTTCCTGACGCAAGAAGACCTCAAGCGCGCCGGCGACGGCACCGCCGCCGAAGCCCTGACGCGGGTCAGCGGTCTCAGCCTGGTGTCGGGCCGCTTCGTCTATGTGCGCGGCCTTGGCGAGCGCTATTCTTCGGCCCTGCTGAACGGCTCGCCGCTGCCCAGCCCCGAGCCGCTGCAGCGCGTCGTGCCGCTCGACCTCTTCCCCTCGGCCATCCTGGCCGGCGCCACGGTGCAGAAGAGCTTCTCGCCGAACTATCCGGGCGAGTTCGGCGGCGGCGTCATCGACCTGCAGACCGTGGCCATTCCCGACGAGGCCTTCTTCGAGGTCGAGATCGGCGGCGGCGGCAACACCGAGACCACGCTGAACAAGGGCCTGACCTACTACGGCTCGGACACCGACTTCCTCGGCTACGACGACGGCACGCGCAAGAAGCCGCCGGAACTGCGCGAGGCGCTGGCCACGGGCAAGCGCATCAATTCCAGCAACTTCACGAGCGCTCAACTGGTCCGCATCGGTTCCAGCCTGGTCAATGCGCCGCTGAACCTGATCCAGACCAAGAACAAGATCCCCGGCAACTTCTCGGCCGACGTCAGCGCCGGCCGCTCGTTCGAGCTTCCTTCGGGCGCGCGCCTGGGCGTCGTCGCCATCGGCGGCTTCGAGAACAGCTGGCGCTCGCGCGAAGGGATCCAGCAGCAGGGTCTCGAGCAGAACGGCGTGCTGGAGCCGCGCACCAGCTACAACTTCAACAACACCAGCAACAACGTCACCGTGAACGGCCTGGTGGGCCTGGGCCTGGAGTGGGGCGACCACCAGGTGCGCTGGACCAACCTCTACGTCCACAACACCACCAAGTCGGCCCGCCAGCGCGCCGGCGAGGACTACGCCGCCGGCCAGGAAGTGCTCGACTCCTACACCGAGTGGTTCGAGCGGAACCTCTACGACACCCAGCTTTCGGGCAAGCACGAGTTCGGCGCCTGGAACTTCGATTGGCGCGGCTCCTACGCCAAGTCCGAGCGCGACGCGCCGTACGAGAAGTTCATCCGCTACCGCCTGGAAAACGGCGTCTACTACCACTCCGCCTCGCAGGAGCAGAACTCGACGAGCTTCAGCACGCTCGACGACACCATGGCCAGCGCCGGCTTCGACGTCGGCTACACCCTGCCGCTGAGCAGCGGTCGCGACGCCAAGTTCAGCGGCGGCTACGCCTATCTGGACAACGAGCGGGACGCCGAACGCCGCGACTTCCGCTACCAGGGCGGCGCCATCCCGCTGGCCATCCAGCGCGAGCGGGTCGACTTCCTGCTGTCGGACTACAACCTGGCCCAGGGCTACCTGACCTTCACCGAGATCACCGGTGGCGACGGCGCGGCGGCCTACGAGGCCGGCCTCAAGGTTCACGCCGGTTACGTGCAGGTGGATGCGGAGTTCCTGCCGCGACTGCGCACCTCCTTCGGCCTGCGGGTCGAGGACGCCGAACAGACCGTCCAGGTCGTCGACCTGTTCGGCGGGGCCGCGGCCACGCCGACCGCGCTGGAAGAGACCTACGTCCTGCCGGCCGCGACGCTGACCTACAACTTCGCCGAGGACATGCAGCTGCGTCTGGGGGCCTCGAAGACCATCGCTCGTCCGCAGTTCCGTGAGCTGGCGCCGCAGCAATACTTCGACCCCGACACCGACCGCCTGTTCATCGGCAACCCGTACCTCACCGACACCGAGCTCCTGAACCTGGACGCCCGCGTCGAGTGGTACTTCGCCGCCAACCAGTACCTGTCGGGCGGCCTGTTCTACAAAGACCTGGATCGTCCGGTGGAGTCGGTGGTCAGCGAGCAGGGCTCGACGATCGTCCAGACCTACGTCAATGCGCCGAAGGCCTCGCTCTACGGCTTCGAGCTGGACTTCAAGAAGCTGTTCGACAGCCCGTTCGAAGGCGCGTTCTTTGGCAGCAAGCGCTGGCTGGTGGGCGCCAACTACACCTTCTCGGACTCGCAGGTGAAGGTGGGCGAGGACGACCTCGTCTACCCGCTGGCCGGGGCCGGCGCGCCGCGCCGCGCGCTCGACTACGTCAAGGACGGCAGCCAGCTTCAGGGCCTCTCCAAGCACCTGGCCAACATCCAGTTCGGCTGGGAGGACGAGGAGAACCGCTCGCAGGCGACGATCCTGGCCACCTATGTCAGCAAGCGGATCTCGGCCCGCGGCCGGCCCGACCAGCCCGACCTCGTGCAGGAACCGGGCGTGACGGTCGACTTCACCTACCGCAAGGCCTTCGACGTCCGGGACCGCGAGCTGGAGTTCACCTTCAAGGCTCGCAACCTGCTCGGCGAAGACTTCGAGGAGTACCAGGTGCTGGGCGGCGGCCGGGTGGACGCCAACACCTACGACCTGGGCCAGACCTTCTCGGTTTCGCTCTCCACGCGGTTCTAGGTCTCCGAAAGACCAACCGCGGCCGATCGACGGCGCTCTTCGCCCTGGCGGGCGGGGAGCGCTCGTCGCCGTTGAACCACCAAGCCGATCCTGATGCTCTCAAAGCTGACCGAAACAATCCGGACCCATGGGGCGCGAGCGTTCGTCGCGCTCGAGCTCATGGTGCTGCTCGTCCTGGCGACACAGATCGCGCGACTGGTCTGGATCGTCGCCGCGCCGCCGCCGCCAGTGGCGGTCAGGGCCGCGCCGGTTCAGAGAGCGGTCGATCCCGGGATCCTCGCCACCTTCGACGCCTTCGGCTCAGCCGGGGCGTCTTCGCGCGTCGGGGGAGCGGTCAGCGTCGAGGGCTTCCGGCTGTTTGGCGTGCGCCAGACCGACGGAGGCGGTTCGGCGATCATCGCTGGCCCGGACGGCGTCCAGAAGTCCTACGCCGTGGGCGAGAGCATCGCCGACGGCGTCACCCTCGCGTCCGTCGCCGCCGACCATGTCGAACTCTCGCGGGCCGGCGCCCGCATGACCCTCTCGTTTCCGGAACGTCCATGACCAAGGCCCCCACGCTGCGCATCCTGGCCGCGGCCGCCTCGATCGCGCTGGCCCTGCCGTCGGCCGCGCCCGCGCTCGCCCAGACCCAGGTGCTGAACGTCCAGGACGCCGACATCCGCGCCTTCATCCAGGACGTGGCCAAGACGACCAACACCACCTTCGTCATCGATCCGCGGGTCAAGGGCACGGTGTCGGTGACCAGCAACGGGCCGCTGGACCGCCGCGAGCTGTTCGAGCTGTTCCTGGCCACGCTGCGGGCCAACAACCTGGTCGCCACCCCGGCCGGCGGCGGGGTCTACCGCATCGAGCCGTCCGAGAACGCCGCCCGCCAGCCGAGCGCGGCCGGGGGGCAGTTCGCCACCGAGGTGTTCCGTCTACGGACTCTCGACCCCGCCACGGCGGCCGACATGCTGAAACCCCTGGTGGGACCGCAGGGCCAGGTCGTGGCCAACGCCCGGGGCGGGGCGGTGGTGGTGGCCGACTACGCCGACAACGTCCGGCGCATCCGGGCGCTGCTGGCCCAGGTCGACCAGGACCGCGCCGCCGTCCACACCGTCACCCTGACCAACAGCTCGGCGCGCGAGATCGCCCAGGTGATCAACGACCTGATCGCCGGGCCCGGCGCCGACGGCAAGGCGGGCAGGGGCGCGGTCACCGTCGTGGCCGTCGAGAGCAGCAACTCGGTGCTGCTGCGCGGCGATCCCGACGCCGTCCAGAAGCTCTTGCCGCTGATCGCCGACCTCGATCGCCGCGCCGAGTCCAGCGACGACGTCCGCGTCGTCTTCCTGCGCCACGCAAACGCCGAGCAGATGCTGCCGGTGCTGCAACAGCTGGTGGGCCAGTCGCCTTCGGCCGTCATGCCGAGCGCCGGCCGCCCGGCCGGCGGCGCGGCGGGATCGGTCAACGCGACCCCCGCCGCGACCTCCGCCGTCGCGGCTGCTCCGGGCAGCGCCCGGGCCAATGTCGCCCGCTATCCCGGCGCCAACGCCCTGATCATCAACGCCCCGCCGGAGCTCCAGCGCACGCTCTCCGAGGTGATCCGCCAGCTCGACGTGCGCCGCGAGCAGGTGCTGGTCGAGGCCATCGTCGTCGAGGTCTCCGACGACGCCGCCAAGCAGTTGGGCGTGCAGCTGCTGCTGGGCGGAACGAACGGAACCATTCCGTTCATGGCCACCAACTTCACCAACGCCTCGCCGAGCCTCCTGCCGCTGGCCGGGGCGATCGCGGCGGGCGATCCGAGGGACGGCGAGTCCGAGGCCGTGACCTCCATGCGGCAGGCGGGGATCAACTCGCTGCTCAACGCCTCGGGCATCACCGGCGGCGTGGCCGGGCGCAGCGGCGACGTGCTGTTCGGCGCGATCATCAATGCGGTCAAGAAGGACAGCGGCTCCAACCTGCTGTCGACGCCGTCGATCATGACGCTCGACAACGAGGAGGCTCGTATCCTGGTCGGCCAGGAAGTGCCGATCACCACCGGCGAGGTGCTGGGCGACGCCAACTCCAACCCGTTCCGCACCATCCAGCGCCAGAACGTCGGCGTGCAGCTGGAGGTCAAGCCGCAGATCAACGCCGGCGGCGGCATCACCCTGTTCCTGCGCCAGGAAGTCTCGGCCGTGGCCGGTCCGGTCAGCGTCGGCTCCAGCGAACTGGTCATCAACAAGCGCGAGATCGAGACCACGGCCCTCGTGGACGACGGCGACATCGTCGTGCTGGGCGGCCTGCTGGACCAGACCGAGACCTCGTCGGTGCAGAAGGTGCCCGGCCTGGGCAATCTGCCGGGGATCGGGGGCCTGTTCCGCAGCACCGCCCGCGAGCGCGGCAAGACCAACCTGATGGTCTTCATCCGCCCTCGGATCATCAAGACGGTCGACGACGCCCGCGCCGTCACCGGCCCGCGCCTGGATCGCATGCGCCGCGAGAGCGCCCTGACCACTCCCGAGGGCGACAGCTCGCTCGACGCCGTGATCCGCGACTTCCAGCGCACCTCGCCCGCGGCCCCGCCGGCTCCGCCCCAGGCCCAGCCGCAATGACCGCGCTCGACTACGGCTTCGCAAAGCGCCATGGCCTCGTTCTGCTGTCGCTGGACGGCGAGGCGACGATCGGCCTGCGCGAGGGCTTCGATCCCCTGGCCCTGATCGAGGCGCGGCGGGCGCTTGGCGTCCCCCTGAAGTTGCAGCCTTTGGCCACCGCCGCCTTCGACCGCAAGTTCTCCGAGGTCTATGCCGGCGCGGGCCTGGCCTCGGCTTCGGGCGACGACTTCGACGGTTCGCTGGGTCATCTGCTGGAGGACATGCCCACCGCCGCCGACCTGCTGGATCCGCAGGACGACGCCCCGGTGATCCGCCTGATCAACGGCCTGATCGCCGAGGCCGTGCGCTCGGGCGCCTCCGACATCCACGTCGAGCCCTACGAGCAGGCGCTGGTCGTGCGCCTGCGGGTCGACGGCGTGCTGCGCGAGATCCTCAGCCTGTCGCCGCGCATCGCCGCCATGCTGGTCTCGCGGGTCAAGGTGATGGCCAAGCTGGACATCGCCGAAAAGCGCATTCCCCAGGACGGGCGCATCTCTCTGGCCCTGGGCGGCAAGAGCCTGGACGTCCGCGTCTCGACCCTGCCGGCCCGCATGGGCGAGCGGGTGGTGATGCGGATCCTCGACAAGGAGCAGGCGGGCCTGGGCCTTGCCGATCTCGGCATGTCGCCCCGCATGCTGGCGGCGCTGGAGACGGCGCTGCGCGAGCCCAACGGCATCGTGCTGGTCACCGGTCCCACCGGCTCGGGCAAGACCACCACGCTCTATGCCGGGCTTGGCCTTCTGAACGACAAGAGCCGCAACATCCTGACCATCGAGGACCCTGTCGAGTACGCCGTCCACGGCGTCGGCCAGACCCAGGTCAACACCAAGGTCGGCATGACCTTCGCCGCGGGCCTGCGCGCCATCCTGCGCCAGGATCCGGACGTGGTGATGGTGGGCGAGATCCGCGACGCCGAGACCGCTCAGATCGCCGTCCAGGCCAGCCTGACCGGCCATCTGGTGCTGTCGACCGTGCACACCAACGACGCCGCCGGGGCCGTGGTCCGCCTGCGCGACATGGGCGTCGAGCCGTTCCTGCTGGCCTCGACCATGCGCCTGATCATCGCCCAGCGGCTGGTGCGCCGGCTTTGCCGCTCGTGCTCGGTGGAGGAGCCCGCCGATGCGGCGGCCGCCGCCCTGGTCGACCTTCCCGCCGGAACGCCGCTGCGCCGTCCCGTCGGTTGCGCCGAGTGCGGCCACACCGGTTTCCAGGGCCGTATCGGCGTCTACGAGGCCTTGCGCGTCGACGACGCCGTGCGGCGCCTGATCGGCCAGAACGCCGCCGAGGACGAGATCGCCGCCGCCGGCGTCGAGGTCGCCCTGAAGGACGAGGCCCGCCGCTACGTGCTGGAGGGCCTGACCACGGTCGAGGAGGTGCTGCGCATCACCGGGGCGGGAGCGCGCGATGGCGAGCTTTGACTACGTCGCCCTCGACCTCGCCGGCGCCACGCGCTCGGGCCGCATCAAGGCCGCCGACGAGGGCGACGCCCGCACGCAGCTGGAGCGCCGCCGCCTGGCGCCGGTGAAGGTTTCGCCCCATGCTCCCGTCGCGGCCAAGAGCGGGCAGGGGATGTTCGGCGACCGCCTGGGCGGGCGCGACCGCTCGCTGTTCACGCGCCAGCTGGCCACCCTGGTCGCCGTTTCGACCCTGGAAGAGGCCCTGCGCACCATCGCGCTTCAGGCCGACCGGCCCAAGCTCAAGCGCGTGGTCGAGCAGGTTCACGCCGCCGTGCTGGAAGGCTATCGCCTGTCCGACGCGCTGGCCCGGCCGGCCGGAGCCTTTCCGCCGCTTTATCGCGCCATGGTCGCCGCCGGCGAGGCCTCGGGCGCGCTGCCGACCATCCTCGACCGCTTGGCCGATCTCCTGGACCAGCAGCAGAAGGTCGCCGCCAAGATCACCACGGCGCTCGTTTATCCGGCCGTGCTGGCCGGCGTCGCTTGCCTGGTCGTCACCGTGCTGATGGTCTTCGTCATTCCCAAGGTCGTCGAGCAGTTCGACAGCATGGGCCAGACCCTGCCGCTCCTGACCCGCATCATCATCGGCCTGTCCGACTTCCTCCAGCACTTCGGCTGGCTGCTTGTCCTCGTGACCGCGGGCCTGGCCTTCACCCACTGGCGGGCCCTGCGCAACCCGGCCTTCAAGCTGCGCGCCGACAGCTTCTTTCTGAGCTTGCCGTTCGTCGGCCAGCTGATCCGCAACGTCCACGCCGCGCGGCTGGCCCGCACGCTTGCGACCATGATCGCCAGCGGCCTGCCGATGCTGGAGGGCCTGATCCTCACGGCCGGCACGGTCCGCAACGCCGCCCTGCGCGGCGGCATGGACGCCATGATCGCCGGCATCCGCGAGGGCGGTTCGCTGTCGACCGCCATGCGCCGCACCGGCGTCTTCCCGCCGGTGCTGGTCTACATGACCGCCAGCGGCGAGAGCAGCGGCCGTGTCGACGCCATGCTGACCCGCGCCGCCGAGTATCTCGAACGTGAGTTCGACACCTTCACGGCCACCCTTCTGAGCCTGCTGGAACCGGCGATCATCGTCGTGCTCGGCGGCGTGGTGGCGACCATCGTCCTCTCGATCCTGCTGCCCATCCTGCAGATCAACACCCTGGCCATGAACTAGGAGGCCAAGACCATGCGCGCCCCTGACAAGACCCGCCGCCGCCGCGCCCGCGAAGCCGGCTTCACCCTCGTGGAGATGATGGTCGTCATCGTCATTCTGGGTCTTCTGGCCACCGTCGTGGCCATCAACGTCCTGCCCAGCCAGGACAAGGCCATGAAGGAAAAGGCCCGCGCCGACGTGGCGGTGCTGGAGCAGGCGCTGGAGGGCTACCGCCTCGACACCTTCGCCTTCCCGCGCACCGAGGACGGCCTTGCGGCCCTGGTGACGCCGCCGGCCAGCCTGGCCCAGCCTGACCGCTATCGCGAGGGCGGCTATGTGCGCCGCCTGCCCAAGGACCCTTGGGGCAACGACTACCAGTACCGCTCGCCGGGTCAGCACGGGGCGATCGACGTCTTCTCGTTCGGCGCCGACGGCCGCGAAGGCGGCGAGGGCAAGGACGCCGACATTGGCAACTGGGGCTGACATCCCGCGCAAGGCCGGCCGGCGAGGAGGCTTCACCCTCGTCGAGCTCATGATCGTGCTGGTGATCATGGGCCTGCTGGCCAGCGCCGTCGTCCTGGCCCTGCCGGACGGCCGGCCCGCCCTGCCGCAGGAGGCCGAGCGCTTCGCCGCTGCCCTGCTTCGGGCGCGAGACGAGGCCGTGTTCCGGGGCGGTCAGGTGCGGGTCGTGGCGTCCGATGGCGAGTATCGGTTCGAGCGCCGCGACGGGCGCGACTGGCGCCCGCTGGACGAGGCCCCGTTCCGCGCCCGCGCCTTCGAGGCGGGCACTCAGGTCACCGTCGCGCCGCAGGCCGTGGTGGTGTTCGATCCCACGGGCCTGGCCAACCCCACCGAGTTCACCTTCACGCGCGGCAATGCGCGCCGCACCATCGTCGTCGACCTGGCAGGGAACGTCTCGCTCGATGCCCCGCGCCCGTTCTGAAGCCGGCTTCACCCTGATCGAGCTGCTGGTCGCCCTGGCGATCTTCAGCCTGGCGGTGCTGGCCCTGCTGAACCTGGCGGGCGAGAACACCCGCGCCGGCGGCCGGCTCTCCGACCGCGTGCTGGCCGAGGTGGTGCTCGACAACCGTGCGGTAGAGGCCATGGCCAGCCCCGCGCCGCTGGCCATCGGGCGCAGCAGCGGCGTCGAGACGGCCGGCGGACGCCCATGGGCCTGGACCCGCCAGGTCAGCCGCACCGCCGATCCCGCTATCGTCCGCGTCGACATCGCCGTGGCCGCGCCCCGCTCTCGCGCGCCGCTGGTCCAGGCCTCGCTGTTTCGGGGCGCGCGATGAAGGGTTTCACCCTGGTCGAGATGCTGGTGGCGGTGCTGATCTTCGCCCTGATCAGCGCGGCGGGCGTGGCCGTGATGGGCTCGACCCTGGCCAACCAGAGCGCCGTGCGGGTGACAGTCGACCGCCACGCCGAACTGCAACGGGCCCGCGCCATCCTCAAGGCCGACCTGTCCCAGGCCGCCGCCCGCCGTACGCGCGGCGAGGATGGGCGGCCGGTGATCACCGCCTTCGCCGGCGGCGACCCGTGGGGCGGCGGCGGACCGCTGCTGGCCTTCGTCCGGCGCGGCTGGGAGAACCCCGACGGAGATCCGCGCGCCTCGCTGCAATATGTTGAGTACGCGCTGGTCGAGGGCCGTCTTGAGCGGCGCGCCCGTCCAGCGCTGGATGGCGCGCGTCTCGGCCCGCCGCAGGTCCTGCTGACCGACGTCGCCGGCATCCAGCCGGCCTTCCTCTTCAACGCCGCCTGGACGCCGACCTGGAAGGGCAATCCGCAGAGCGACATCCCGACCGCCGTGCGCCTGGACATGACGCTGGCCGACCTGGGGCGTGTCGACCAGCTGTTCCTCACCTCGGGGGAAGGGCGATGAAGCGCAGGCGCGAGGAAGGCGCGGCCCTGCTGACCGTGCTGCTGATGGTCGCCGTCATCGGCGTCATCGCCGTCGGCGTGCTGGAGGATATCCGTTTCGGCCTGCGCCGGTCGTTCAACGCCCAGGTCGCCGGCCAGGCGCGCTGGTACGCTCTTGGCGGCGAGCAGATGGCCCGTTCCCGCATCGACCAGCTTCTGGCCCGCGACGCCGGCAAGACATCGCTGGAAGGTGACTGGAACGGTCGCGCCGTGGAGTTCCCGATCGAGGGCGGCCTGATCCAGGCCCGCGTCGCCGACGCCACCGGCTGCCTCAACCTCAACAGCGTGGTCGAGGCCAATCAGGGCGAGCCGTTCCGCCGCCGCGAACTGGGCGTGCGCCAGCTGTCCAGCCTCGTGACGCTGTTGGGCATGCCCAACGGTCCCGACCTGGCCGAAAGCCTGGCGCAGTGGATCGACAGCAACGACGTCGGGCCGGCCGGGCTGGAGGACGACGGCTACGCCTCGGCCAGGACGCCCCATCGCACGGCCGGCGCGCCCCTGGCCGAGGTCAGCGAACTGCGCGCCGTGCGAGGCTTCGACGCCAAGGTCTACGCCCTGCTGCGTCCATACGTCTGCGCGCTGCCGACCACCGACCTGTCGCCGATCAACGTCAATACGCTGCCCCAGGAGCGGGCCGTCCTGCTGTCTGCGATCACCCTCGGCGCGGTGTCGCCCGAGAACGCCCGCCAGGCCATCGCCGCGCGTCCGGCCGGCGGTTGGTCGGACCTGGAGGCGTTCTGGGGGCAGCAGGCCCTGGCGGGCGCGGCGCCGGTCGACGGCGTCCGCGACCAGATCCGCTTCCGCACCCGCTACTTCTCGCTCGAAAGCCGCGTCGGCCTGGCCGGCGGCGAAACCTTCATGACCTCGCTTTTCGAAGCCGGCCCGACGAGCCGCGTCCGTCTCGTCGCCCGGCGCTGGACCCTGGAAGAATGACCCGTCTGCTGCTTCTCCCCGAAAGGCCCGACGAGGCCGCCGAGATCGTCGAGCCCGGCGCCCACGGTCCGGTGCGCCGCAAGCTGCTGCCCAGCGAGCAGGGCGGCGGCGAGGCCCTGCTCGTGCTGCCCGGCGCCGAGGCCGTCGCCCGCTGGCTCGACCTGCCCGGCGGCAGTCCCGCCCAGGCGCGGGCGGCGGCGGCGTTCCAGATCGGCGAGGTCGTGGCGTCCGGGGCCGAGGGGCTGCATCTGGCGGTGGGCGGGCGCGACGCGGAGGGGCGCGCCCTGGTCGTCTGGCTCGATCGCGAGGTGCTTCGTTCGGGCCTGGAGGCGGCCAGTGCGCGGGGGGTGAAGGTCACTGGCGCCGTGCCCGACTACCTGCTTCTGCCGGACGACGCCGAGGGCCGCACGGTGCTGGCCTCGTTCGGCGAGCGGTTGGGCGTGCGGGGCCAAGGGTTGGCGTTCGGCGTCGAGCCGGAACTGGCCTCGGCGGTCATCGGCGACCGGCCGCACCGCTACATCCCGGCGTCCGAGCTGGACGCCTGGCTTCTGGCGACCGCGGAGCGACCGCCCGTGGACCTGCTGCAAGGGCGGTTCGCGCCGCGTCGGGATGGGCCGGTTCTGCGCTGGCGGCGGCTGGCCGTGCTCGTTGCGGTGATCGCGATCTCGCCGCTCGTCCTGCCGCTCGCCCAGATCGTCAGGGACGGCCTGGAGGCGCGCGCGATCGAGCGGCGCAATGCGGCTCTTGCGGTTCAACTTGTCCCGCAATCGGCGCGCTACGGCGATCCGGCCCGGTACGCCATCAGCCGGTTGCAGGCGGAACGTCGGCAGGGTTTTGGCGAGCTTTCCGCCGGCTACCTTTCCGCCGTGCGCGCGGTGCCGGGCATGCGGCTGGACACCCTGGTCCACGGCCAGGATGGCGCGATCCGCTCGTCGGTCTCCTACGCCAACTATTCCGACATGGACCAGCTGCGTGAAGCGCTGAAGGCCGGCGGATTCGATGTCACCGAACAGGGCACGGTCACCGAAGGCCAGCGCGTCACCAGCGACCTGATCGTGCGGAGCAAGCCATGAGCCGGATCCTCGAAAGCGCGCGCCAGGCGTGGGACGGCCGCACGCCGCGCGAGCGCGTGATGCTGGGCGTCATGGCCGCCGCCATCCTGGGCGTCGGCGGCTTCTACGGCGTGGTCGCGCCCCTCCAGCGCGCGAGCGACGACGCCCGCCAGGACCTGCGGGAGGCCCGCGAGCAGTCCGCCGCGCTGAAGCTGGCCTCGGGCCGCGCCGCGCGGTCCAAGCCCGACTCCCGTCCGGTCGCGGCGATCGTCGAGGCCGGCGCCGCAAGCCTGGGCGTGCCGATCGCCCGCAAGCGTCAGGAGGGCGACGGCGCCTTCACCGTCTGGATCACCGCCGTCGACGCCCGTGTCCTGCTGCCATGGGTCGCCGCGCTGGAGCGCGAAGCCCGCCTGGGGGTTACCGGATTCACGGCCTCGCGCCTCGACAACGGCCTCGTCGAGGCCGAGGTCAGCTTCGCCAGGACCGCCCGATGAAGACCTGGATCATGATGGCCGTGCTGACCGGGATCACCGCCGCGGCGGTCGCCGCCCTGGCTCCCGTGACGCTGCTGACCGACCGACTGGCCGATGGAGAGGCGTTGCGGGCGACCCGGGCGTCGGGAACGGTCTGGCGCGGTCGGGTGGACCTGGCGACAGCCCAGGGCCGCCGGCTGGGAGCCTACGATGTCGGGCTCTCGCCGCTGGCGCTGCTGGGCGGCGACGTGCGGCTGCGGGCTAGGGACGCGGCGGCCGATCGGGCCTTCGTCCTGCGCGCGGGGCGAGACAAGGGCGTCGAGGCCCTGAGCGGTCCGATCCTGCTGAGTGCGGATGCCCTGCCCGGGCGGATCGAGGTCCGCGACGTGGCCGCGGTTTTCCGTGATGGACGCTGCCGACAGGCCGGCGGCCGAATTCGATTCCGCGCCGCTCAGGATTCATTGCTCGGCGGCGCGACATTGGCCGGGGCGCCGGCCTGCGTGGGCGGCGACTGGGTCGCGCGGCTGACGCCGACCGCCGGAGGCGGTGCGGCGATTGTCTTGCGGGCCGACGGGGCGGGTCGCCTTCAGGCCGAGATCACGGTGGCCACGGCCGATCCCGTGGTTGTTCAGGCCGCGCTGGAGCGGGGGTTCGTCAAGGACGCCGCCGGCGTCCGACGCATCATCGCAACGCGGCTTGCCCCGTCAGCCGACAAAGCCGTGAAGCGGTCCTAGCAGCCAGGTCAGCCAGGCGCCGATGGCCAGGAAGACGCCGAACGGCAGCCGCTGGTCCATCGTCACCCGGCGGCGAAGGATCAGCTGCGCCAGGGCGACGCTGATTCCGGCCAGGCCCGCCCAGACCAGCACCGAGGGCAGGGCGCTCCAGCCGGTCCAGGCGCCGATCGCGCCCAGCAGGCGCGGGTCGCCGCCGCCCAGGCCCTGGCGCCCGCGCACCCGCTCGTAGATCCAGGCCAGCAGCCACAGCGACGTAAAGCCGACGGCCGCGCCCAGCACCGGCGTCCACGCCGGTTCTCGCAGCACCAGGATCGAGACCGCGAATCCCACCGCGCCCAGCGGCAGGGTCAACATGTCGGGCAGCCAGAAATGCTCGCCGTCGATCACCGCCAGCAGCAGCAGCCACCAGCCGAAGATCGCCGTCGCCAGCGCCAAGGGGCCGGCGAACGCCAGCGCGCTCCAGGCGCCGATCAGCAGGCACGCCAGCTCCAGCAAGAGGTAGCGACGGGGAATCGCCGCGTCGCAGCCGCGGCAGCGTCCGCGCAGGGCGGCGAAGCTGAGGATGGGAACGAGGTCCAGCGGACCCAGCTTGCGGCCGCAGCCGTCGCAGGCCGAGCGCGACGCCGCCCAGGGCCGCTCGGCGGGCAGGCGCAGGGTCAGCAGGCCGATGAAGCTGCCCACGAATGGGCCCAGCACGATCGCCGCCAGCGTCCAGAAGATCTCGGAAACCTGCATGGCCGCCGACCTTCCGTACGAGATGTCCGAAGAAGGGAAGGAGTGGTGGATGCTGCAGGGATTGAACCTGCGACCCCCTCGGTGTGAACGAGGTGCTCTCCCGCTGAGCTAAGCATCCGCCGTGTGGGCTAGGCCTTCCGAAGAAGTCCCCGCCGCGAGAGGAAGGGGGCTATAGACCGCTCTTTTCCGCGCCGCAAGAGGCCAAAAGCGAGATTGCGGCCTCCGGGACCTCGGAAAAGCGATCTATCAACAGATCTCCGCCGAGCGTCTCGACCGGGGCCTCGGTATAGCCGAACGAGACCAGCAGCGCGGGAACCCCGGCGGCCTTGGCGCTGAGGACGTCGTTGATGCTGTCGCCGACCATGACCGCGCGGGCCGGATCGCCGCCGACGGCGGCGATGGCCGCCAGCACGTGGCGCGGGTCGGGCTTGGGGGCGGGGGCGTCGTCGGCCCCGACCACGGCGTCGAAGAATCGGGTCAGGTCCACGGCGTCCAGCAGGGCCACAGACAGGTGGGTAAGCTTGTTGGTGCAGACCACCAGGCGCGCGCCGGCGGCCTTCAGATCCGCGAGCACCTCGACCACGCCCTCGAACGGCGCGCTCTCATGGGCGATGCGGCCCAGATAGATGGCGATGAAGCGCTCGACCAGCCTGGGCGCCCGTTCGGCGTCCAGCGGCGCGCCGGCGGCTGCGAAGCCGCGCTCCAGCAGCGCCTTGGCACCGCGTCCGACCATCTTGCGCACATCGTCGAAGGGCAGGGCGGGCAGGCCCTCCTCGGCGAGGATGGTGTTCAGCGCCCCGACCAGGTCCGGCGCGGTGTCGACCAGCGTGCCGTCCAGGTCGAAGGCGATCGTCGTATCCCGAAGGACGGTTTCGTGGGCGTGCGGAAGAGACATGTCCTGGCCTTTCGGCTAAAGGCGCGGCTAATGCAACTTTGGTTCGCTTCGGAGTCGCGCCGATCATGACGCAGATCGCCACCGCTCATCACTCGGGCCGTCCCCGCGCCGCCGTGATCCTGGCCGCGGGCCAGGGCACGCGCATGAAGTCGCCGACGCCCAAGGTGCTGCACAGGGTCGGCGGGCGCGCCATGCTCGACCACGCCATCGACGCCGCGCAGGCTCTGGGCTGCACGCGCATAGTCGTGGTCGTCGGCGCCCATAGTCCCCAGGTCGGCGAGCATGCGCGCAAGCGCCTGGGTCCCGACGCCACCGTCGTGCAGGACCCGCCGCTGGGCACCGGCCATGCCGTGCTGGCCGCGAAGGAGGCCCTGGCCGACTTCGACGGCGACGTGGTCGTGACCTATGCCGACTGCCCGCTGCTGACCGCGCCGGTGATCGCGCCGCTGTTCGACCTGCGGGCCGCCGGCGCCGATGTCGCGGTTCTGGGCTTCGAGGCCGCCGATCCGGGCGCCTATGGCCGCCTGGTGCTGGCTCCGGGCCATGTGCTGCTGCGCATCGTCGAGGCCAAGGACGCCGAGCCGGCCGTCCTGGCGCTCAAGCACTGCAATTCGGGCGTCCTGGCCGCCGATCGCGCCCAGCTGTTCGACCTGCTGGCCGCCGTCGGCAACGACAACGCCAAGGGCGAATACTATCTGACCGACATCGTCGGCATCGCCCATGATCGCAAGCTGGCCACCCGCGCCACCTTCGCCCCGGAAGCCGCGGTGCAGGGCGTCAACTCCCAGGCCGAGCTGGCCGCCGCCGAGGCCGTCTGGCAGGCCGGCCGCCGCGCCGCCCTGATGACCGAGGGCGTGACCATGCCCGCGCCCGAGACCGTCCACCTGTCGTGGGACACTCAGGTCGCCGCCGGCGTCACCGTCGAGCCGTTCGTGGTGTTCGGCGCGGGCGTCAGCATCGCCGCCGGCGCGGTGATCAGGGCCTTCAGCCATCTGGAAGGCGCATCGATCGGCGAGGGCGCCCTGATCGGTCCCTATGCTCGCCTGCGTCCGGGGGCCGAGATCGGTCCCGAAGCCCACATCGGCAACTTCGTCGAGGTCAAGAAGGTCAAGGTCGGCGCCGGCGCCAAGGCCAACCACCTGAGCTACCTCGGCGACGGCAGCGTGGGCCCCAAGGCCAACATCGGCGCGGGCACGATCTTCTGCAACTATGACGGCTTCGAGAAGTTCGAGACCCATGTCGGCGCGGGCGCCTTCATCGGCTCGAACTCGTCCCTGGTCGCGCCCGTGCGCATCGGCGAGGGGGCGATGACCGGTTCGGGCACGGTGGTCACCGCCGATGTCCCCGCCGGCGATCTGGCGCTCAGCCGTACGCCGCAGACCCTCAAGACCGGGTGGGCGGCCAAGTTCCGCGCCCTGAAACAGGCCAAGAAGGACAAGAAGGCATGAGCGCCGACGCACAGAAGAAGGCTTCGGGCGAAGCCGCCGCCCTGCTGGTGGAGCCGGGCATGGTCGTGGGCCTGGGCACCGGCTCGACCGCCGCCTGGTTCGTCAAGGCCCTGGCCGCCCGCAAGCTCGACGTCCGTGGCGTGCCGACCTCGGAAGCGACCGCCAGCCTGGCCCGTGAGCTCGGCATTCCCCTGGCGACGCTGGACGACGTCATGTCGATCGACCTCACTGTCGACGGCGCCGACGAGATCGGCCCGGGCCTTTCCCTGATCAAGGGCGGCGGCGCGGCGCTGCTGCGCGAGAAGCTGGTCTGGGAGGCGTCCAAGCGCTGCGTGGTCATCGCCGACGCCGCAAAGCACGTAGAGGTGCTGGGCAAGTTCCCGCTGCCGATCGAGGTGGTGCGCTTTGGTCACCCCCATACCGGGCGTCGTCTGGCCGACATCGCCGCCGACTTCGACCTGCCGCCGCCGCGCCTGCGCATGGCCGATCGGGGCATTGTCGTCACCGACGGCGGCAACGTGATCTACGACATGGCTTCGGGCGCGATCGCCGAGCCGGCGGCGCTGGCCGCGGCGCTGAAGGCCGTCACCGGCGTGGTCGACCACGGCCTGTTCCTCGACCTGGCCGACGAGGCCCTGATCGGGACCGACGAAGGGGTGGTCAAGCTTCTGCCTTGATCCCATATCCCGATCCCGTCGCTGTAAATTCGTTCTGATCCGGAGCCGATGATGGCTGAGTACGACTTCGACCTCTTCGTCATCGGCGCCGGTTCGGGCGGCGTGCGCGCCGCGCGGCTGGCGGCCCTGTCGGGCGCCAAGGTCGCCGTGGCCGAGGAGTACCGGGTCGGCGGCACCTGCGTTGTGCGCGGCTGCGTGCCCAAGAAGTTCATGGTCTACGCCAGCGAGGTCTCCAGCCAGCTGAAGACCGCCAAGGGCTACGGCTGGACGATCGGCGACGCCAGCTTCGACTGGAAGACCTTCCTGCACGACAAGGACGTCGAGATCGCGCGCCTGTCGGGCATCTACGTCACCAACCTGCGCAAGGCCGGCGCCCACCTGCTTCACGGCAAGGCCCGCATCATCGACGCCCATACCGTCGAGGTGCTGCCCAAGGAGGGCTCAGAGGGCGACGCCGGCCGCTACACCGCCAAGCGCATCCTGGTGGCCACCGGCGGCCGTCCGGTTCGTCCGGAGTTCGAGGGGGCCGAGCATGGCGTCACCTCGGACGAGGCCTTCCACCTGCCGACCCTGCCCAAGAGCGTGCTGGTGGTCGGCGGCGGCTACATCGCCGTGGAGTTCGCGGGCATCTATGCCGGCCTCGGCGTCGAGACCACGCTCTGCTACCGCGGCTCCAACATCCTGCGCGGCTTCGACGACGACGTCCGCGCCCATCTCGCCGACGAGATGGAGAAGCGCGGGATCAAGGTGGTGCTGGGCTGCTCGCACAAGTCGATCGAGAAGACCGAAAGCGGCCTCGTCAGCACCTTCAACAACAACCTGACCTTCGAGAGCGACGTGGTGCTGTTCGCCACCGGCCGCGACCCCTACGTCGAGGGCCTCGGCCTCGAGAACGCCGGGGTGAAGCTGGACGACAAGGGCGCGATCGCCGTCGACGCGCACTCGAAGACCAATGTCGACAGCATCTGGGCCGTCGGCGACGTCACCGATCGCATCAACCTGACGCCGGTGGCCATCCGGGAAGGCGCGGCCTTCGCCCAGACCGAGTTCTACGGCAACCCGACCGCCTTCGATCACGACCTGGTCGCATCGGCGGTGTTCTCGCAGCCGCCGATCGGCGCGGTTGGCATGAGCGAGGCCGAGGCCCGCCACGCCTTCGGCAAGGTCGACGTCTATCGCGCCGTCTTCCGCCCGATGAAGCTGACCTTCTACGGCGGCCAGGAGCGCTGCCTGATGAAGCTGGTCGTCCGCCAGGACAACGAGCAGGTTGTCGGCGTCCACGTGGTCGGCCCCGACGCGCCTGAGATCATCCAGATGGCCGCTATCGCCGTGAAGATGGGCGTGACCAAGCCGCAGTGGGATTCCACCTGCGCGGTGCACCCGACCCTGGCCGAAGAACTGGTGACCATGCGCGAAAAGTACGTCCCGGCCGAGGTTGGCGGCGTATGACGACCAAAGCCGCAGGTTCCGAGAAGAAGGGCACGCCCTGGCTCACAGGGGTCATGGTCTTCGTCTTCGTGATGACCCCGCTGCTGGGCTATCTCGCGCAGCTGGGTTTCGCACCGCTGATGGCGCTGGCCGGCCTTCTGGTTCTGCCGGCCATGGGACGTCCCCGGGCGCCGGCCGCGCCGACCCTGATCCTGCTGCTGCTCGCGATCTGGGCGGCTTTCAGCATGACGTGGAGCCCCGCGGCGCCGCCTCCCGGCAGCCTCAAGGACTATGGCGACGTCGAGAAGGTGACGGCCGTGAAGCTGTTCCTGCAGCTGGCTCTTTACGGCGCGGCGGCCGCGGCGGCCCTGCGTCTCTCGGCGCGCGGGGCCGATCGTGTCGCCACGGTGATGGGGTTCGGCGTGCTGGCCCTGGCCGTCTTCGTCGGCGTCGACGCGCTGACCGGCGCCGCGATGTTCCAGAAGTTCCGGGTGCTGAGCGGTGATCCGATCCGTCCCGACCTGGCCAAGGTGAAGATCTCCATCGGCTGCTACGTGATGGCCGTGATGTTCTGGCCCGCGGCGGCCGCGCTCGCCCGACGGGGCAAGCAGGCGGCGGTCGTGCTGCTGCTGGCCGGCGTGCTGACCGCTTCGGTCCTGGCGAGCGCCGACTCCTGCCTGGTCGCCCTGGCGGCGGGGGGCGTGGTCTGGCTGCTGGTCAAGGGGCTGGGCAAGGCCGGGGGGCGCCTCCTGACCCTGGCGATCGCCATCCCGTTCATGGTCGCTCCGATCGCGGTGCTCTGGGCGATCCAGACCGGGTTCTGGGGATGGCTCCACGGACTGGTCCCGCCGTCCTGGGACGCGCGGCTCAACATCTGGGCCTTCGCCGCCGACCATATCCAGGATCACCCGTTCCGAGGCTGGGGCCTGGACGCCAGCCGGACCTTCGGCGACGCCATCCCTCTGCACACCCACAACGCCCAGCTCCAGCTCTGGCTCGAGCTCGGCGCGGTGGGCGCGGCCCTGGCCGGCGCCTTCTTCTGCTGGTTGGCCCACGGGGTCACCCGCGCGGCCGAGACCGACCGCGGCGGAGCGGCGATGAGCGGCGCGGCCCTGACCAGCTATCTGGTCGTCGGCGCGCTCAGCTTCGGCGTCTGGCAGGAGTGGTGGATCGCCGTCGGCGCCCTGGCCGTCGTCGCCTGCGCCTCGGTTCGGTTGTCGAGCGGCGAATACAGTAGCGAGTTGGTCGAAATTTCCCCGAACGGCTAGAATATGGTCGTTCTCCGCACGATTTTTGCTTTTGTCCCAAGGGTGCGCTATGAGCGCTCCCTTTTAGAACCTTCGAGAAGATCATGACCGCCCGGTGGACCCCCGCGACCTGGAGAGCCAAACCCGCCAAGCACGTGCCGACCGATTATCCGGACGCGGCCGCTGTCGAGCGTGTTGAACAGACCCTCCGTCAGATGCCGCCGCTGGTCTTCGCCGGCGAGGCGCGCCGCCTGAAGAGCCTGCTGGGCGACGTGGCCGAAGGTCGGGCGTTCCTGCTGCAGGGCGGCGACTGCGCCGAGAGCTTCAAGGAATTCCACGCCGACAACATCCGCGACACCTTCCGCCTGATCCTGCAGATGGCGGTGGTGCTGACCTTCGCTGGCGGCAAGCCGGTGGTGAAGGTGGGCCGCATCGCCGGCCAGTTCGCCAAGCCGCGTTCGGAGCCGATCGAGACGATCGGCGAGACCACCCTGCCGTCCTACCGCGGCGACATCATCAACGGCATGGATTTCAACGAGGCCGAGCGCGTTCCGGACCCCGATCGCCTGCTCAAGGCCTACGGCCAGTCGGCGGCGACCCTGAACCTGCTGCGGGCCTTCGCCAGTGGCGGCTATGCCGACCTCTACAACATCCACCGCTGGACCCTGGGCTTCGTCGGCGACAGCCCGCAGGGCGCGCGCTACCGCGAACTGTCGGAAAAGATCTCCGAGGCCCTGACCTTCATGTCGGCCGTCGGCGTCACGCCCGACACCCAGCCCGACCTGAAGCGCGTGGAGTTCTTCACCAGCCACGAGGCCCTGCTGCTGGGCTTCGAGGAAGCCATGACCCGCGTCGATAGCACCTCGGGCGACTGGTACGACACCAGCGCCCACCTGCTGTGGATCGGCGAGCGCACCCGCCAGCTGGACGGCGCCCACATCGAGTTCATGCGCGGCGTGAAGAACCCGATCGGCCTCAAGTGCGGCCCGACCATGGAGGGCGACGACCTTCTGCGCCTGATCGACGTGCTCAACCCCAACAACGAGCCGGGCCGCTTGACGCTGTACGGCCGTTTCGGCTCCGACAAGATCGCCGACCGCCTGCCGCGCCTGATGAAGGCCACCAAGGCCGACGGCCGTTCGGTGGTCTGGGCCACCGATCCTATGCACGGCAACACGCTGAAGGCCTCGACCGGCTACAAGACCCGTCCGTTCGACCGCATCCTCTCCGAAGTGAAGAGCTTCGTGGAAGTGGCCCATTCGGAAGGCGTCCACCCGGGCGGCGTGCACCTGGAGATGACCGGCCAGAACGTCACCGAATGCCTGGGAGGCGCCCGCGCGGTGTCGGAGACCGATCTGGCCGACCGCTACCATACCCACTGCGACCCGCGCCTGAACGGCGAGCAGGCCCTGGAGCTGGCCTTCCTGGTGGCCGAGAAGCTGAAGTCTGCGCGCGATCACCAGCGCAAGGTCGCCAACGGCTGACTGCCAGGCTGACCTTAGGGTCAACCTCGGATTCGAGACGAAAGGGGCCCCGTGGATCATTTCCGCGGGGCCCTTTCAATAGTGCCCTTACGGCATGCGAAAAGATTTGTCGCAATTGCGAGGTTGCTTTTCGCAGATGCACACTCAAGACCTTCCAACGACTTGACCGCTAGCCCGGCGCTCTCCAATGGTTGTTTGAAGGGAGTGAATTTATGCGTCTGCAGGCCAAGTTGAAGCGCGAGTGGCGGTTCCTGAAGGGGCTGACCCGCACCCTCAAGCGTGTGAAATCCATCGCGCCCGACAGCGACAACCTGATCTGCGACGATCTGGAAGCGGCGGTCGACAAGTGGCGGAACAATCCGGCCATCACGTTCGAAGGCAAGACGATCACCTATGCCGAGCTGGACGCGATCGCGAACCGCTACGCGCACTGGGCCAAGGGCCAGGGGATCACCCGCGGCCAGACCGTCGCCCTCTTCATGCCCAACCGGATCGAGTACCTGGCCATCTGGTACGGCCTTTCGAAGGTCGGCGTCGCCACGGCTCTGATAAATAACCAACTGACGGGCGCCGCGCTGGCGCACTGCCTCAACATCTCCCAGGCGCTGCACTGCATCGTCGACACCGAGACCTCGCCCTGCTTCGAGGACGTCAAGGAGCAGCTGGGCCGCCACATCCAGCAGTGGGTGCTGGGTCCGGTGCATGGCGACCAGCGCGACCTGGTCAACGCCCTGAAGAGCTGCAGCCAGCTGCGCCCCGACCGCCTGACCGCCCGCGACGGCCTGGTGGCCAAGGACACCGCCCTCTACATCTTCACCAGCGGCACCACGGGCCTGCCCAAGGCCGCGCGCATCACCCACATGCGCGCCCAGCTCTACATGCGCGGCTTCGCCGGCTCGACCGACTCCCGCGCCAGCGACCGCATCTACGTGACCCTGCCGCTCTATCACGCCACCGGCGGCCTCTGCGCCATGGGGGCGGGCCTGCTGAACGGCGGCAGCATCGTGCTGCGCAAGAAGTTCTCGGCCACCCACTTCTGGAGCGACGTGGTCACCGAGAACTGCACCATGTTCGTCTATATCGGCGAGCTGTGCCGCTATCTGGCCAACCAGCCCGAGAACGAGTTCGAGCGCGCACACAAGCTGCGCCTGATCTTCGGCAACGGCCTGCGTCCCGACGTCTGGGACGACATGCTCGACCGCTTCAAGGTGGGCGGGGTGCTTGAGTTCTACGGCGCCACCGAAGGCAACGTGTCGCTGTTCAACTTCGACGGCCGCCGCGGCGCGATCGGCCGGGTGCCGGGCTACCTGAAGAAGAAGTTCAACATCCGCATCGTCAAGTTCGACGTCGAGACCGAGACGCCGGTGCGCTCCGCCAACGGCTGCTGCATCGAGGTCAAGCCCGGCGAGATCGGCGAGTGCATCGGCCATATCGCCAGCGACGCGCGCTCCAACTTCACCGGCTACGCCGACAAGGCCGCCACCGAGAAGAAGGTGCTGCACGACGTCTTCGAAAAGGGCGACGCCTGGTTCCGCACCGGCGACCTGATGCGCCAGGACAGCGACGGCTACATCTACTTCGTCGACCGGATCGGCGACACCTTCCGCTGGAAGGGCGAGAACGTCGCCACCAGCGAGGTGTCCGAACGCCTCGCCGGCTTCCCGGGCGTCAAGGAGATCAACGTCTACGGCGTGCCGGTGGGCGATCTCGACGGCAAGGCCGGCATGGCCTCGCTGGTCGTCGGTCCCGAGTTCGAGATCGACAACCTGGCCGAATACGTCGACCGCGAGATGCCCGCCTACGCCCGTCCCGTGTTCGTGCGCCTGCAGCCCGAGATCGAGACCACCGGCACCTTCAAGTATCGCAAGATCGACCTGGTGAAGGAGGGCTTCGACCCGGCCGTCATCAAGGATCCGCTGTATTTCCGCGAGCCCGGCAAGGGCTATGTGAAGGTCACCAAGGCGGTCCACACCAAGATCCTGGCCGGCGGGTTCAAGCTCTGAGCCTGTCGGAAGCCTGGTCGCCGCTGGCGATCTTCGCGACCCTGACGCCCAAGGACCCCGCGCGCCGCCCGGTGCGCGGGGTTTCCTATGGCGACCACCCGCGCCAGCGGCTCGATGTCCATGTGCCGGCGAGCGGGGCAGGGGACTGGCCGGTGCTGGTGTTCTTCTACGGCGGGGCCTGGAACTCGGGTCGCCGGAAGGACTACGGCTGGGCCGCGCGCGCCCTGGCCGCCCAGGGTTTCGTCGTCGTCACGCCCGACTATCGACTTTATCCCGAGGTCCGCTATCCGGCCTTCCTTGAGGACGCGGCGCTGGCCGTCCGCTGGACGCTCGAACACGCGCCGCGCCTGGGCGGCGACCCGGGCCGGCTGTCGCTGGCCGGACATTCGGCCGGGGCCTACATCGCCGCCATGCTGGCCCTGGACCCGTCGCACCTGGCGGCTGCCGAGGTTCCGTCCGGCGTGGTGAAGGCCTTCGCCGGCCTGTCGGGGCCATACGCCTTCCTGCCGCTGGACGGCGAGATCACTACCCGCACCTTCGGGCACGTCGACGACCTGCCGGCCACCCAGCCGATCGGTTTCGCCCGCGCCGGCGCGCCGGCCGCCTTCCTGGCCACGGGAGAAGGGGACACGACCGTGCGACCGCGCAACACTCGCAAGCTGGCCAAGGCCCTGCGCGAGGCGGGCGCGGTCGTCGAGGAGCAGGTCTATCCCAGTCTCGACCACGCCGCTCCGCTGCTGGCGCTGTCGCGGCCGTTCCGTCGCAAGGCGCCGGTCCTGGCCCAGATGACGGGGTTCCTGAAGGCCAAGGCGGGCTGATCCCCACGCGACCATCCACCGCGCCTTGCTGCGCTGCGATTGAACCTGCGTCCCATCCTGTCTATATGGCCCTGACTGAACGCGGGTCATGTGTGTGGCGACCTCGCGAAATCCCAGTGTTTCAACGAGATAAGAAGGGGCGTCGCCATGCTTCTGACCATGATGAAGGCCAAGCTGCACCGCGCCACGGTGACCCAGGCCGACCTCGACTACGAAGGTTCGATCGCCATCGACCGCGACCTGCTGGACGCCTCGGGCATCCTGCCCAACGAACAGGTCGACGTGCTCAACATCACCACCGGCGCGCGCTTCACCACCTACGCCATCGAGGCCCCGCGCGGCTCGAAGGTGATCGGCGTCAACGGCGCCGCCGCCCGCCTGGTGCAGAAGAACGACACCGTCATCGTCGTCACCTACTGCCAGATGCCGGCCGAGGAGGCGCGCAACTACGCCCCGACCGTCGTGCTGCTCGACGAGGGCAACATCATCAAGCAGGCCGCCTGATGCGGCCCGGCGCCGTCCCGGCTTTCGTCCTGGTCGGCGCCCTGGCGCTGGCCGGCTGCGGCGGCCCCAAGCTGCCCAAGGGCGTGGACGAGGACGCCCTGACCCAGGCCGTGGGTCGGGCCATCGGCTCGCCCTCGACCTGCGTGCTGATCGCCGAGCCCGGCGGCAAGGTCCTGTGGACGGGCGGGGGCTATATCTCCTGCGCCCGCAACCTGCCGACCTGCGAGGGCAAGACCTCGACGGCCCAGGACGTGCTGAAGGCCAACCTGGCCGGCGAGGCCAGGTTCATCAGCTGCGACAGCAGCCCGACCAACCGCGTGGGCTGGGCCATGGGCCCGGTGCCGGCCGGCAAGGGCCGTGAAGCTTCCGGCCTGCGCTACCTCGCGGTCATGGAGGGCGAGCGCGCCCTGCCGGGCATCGAGATCCAGGACCGCGTCGAACGCGCCTTCGTCCGCGCCGGATTCTGACGAAAGAAAACCTCGCTCCCGGTTGGGAGCGAGGTTTCCGGTTTCAGGACTGAGCCTGGCCGTTACTGCTGCGCCTCGTAGGTGGCGCTGACCTCGACCCGCACCTTCAGTTCGCCGCCCGAGATCGCCGTGGAATCGGCCATCTCGCGCTTGGCCATGGCGAACATCGGCACGGGCTGGGGCGAGGGGGTGTAGCCGCCGGCCTCGTTCAGGCTGACCAGGCGCACCACCTTGTAGCCGGTGGCCCGGGCATAGAGGTCGGACTTGGCCTTCAGGGCCGCGACGGCCTTGATGCGGGCCTCGTCCTCGGCCTTCTGCGGGTTCTGCAGGCCAAAGCTGATGCCGCTGACGGTGTTGGCGCCGGCCGAGGCGGCCGCGTCCACCGTCTGGCCCAGCTTGGACAGGTCGCGCGCCAGGATCGTCACCTGGTTGCTGGCCTGGTAGCCGGTCAGGCGCGGCGGCTGGTTCTGCTCGTAGACGTACTGCGGATTGACGTTGAGGTTCGAGGTCTGGATGTCGCGCTCGGCGACGCCGGCCTTCTTCAGCGCCGCGATCACCTTGTTCATCGCCGTCCCGTTGGCCGACAGGGCCGCGGCGGCGCTGGCGCCTTCGGTCTGCACGCCCAGGGTGATGGTGGCCATGTCGGGCGCGATGGCGGTTTCGCCCGAGGCCGACAGGTTGAAGGTGGTGGCGCGGAAGGCCGCGTCATTGCCCTGGGCGGCCGCGGGGACGGCCGACAGGGCCAGGATAGCGGCGCCGGCGGCGGCCAGGGCCGGAACGGTCGAGCGGATGCGGATCATGGTTCTTGTTCTCCTGCGCGCGGGGACCCAACAGTGCGTCGACCCGCGATTGGTTCCCCTGTCGCAAACTCAACCTGAACCGCACCTTTAAGCCGCGTGCAGCCCATGCTAATCGACCGGTCCTCGCCCGCGCCGACTCTCGTCCCGCGCGGCATGGGGGCCTGTAGCTCAATGGTTAGAGCCGACCGCTCATAACGGTCTGGTTGGGGGTTCGAGTCCCTCCAGGCCTACCAGCCCCCTCAGCTGTTGCTGCCTAGATACCTGCGCACTTCCTCCACCGACGCGCCGGCGTGTTCGCAGGCGGTGTGGAGCTGTTCCTCGCTGACGCCCAGGGTCTCGGTCCAGTAGCGGACCGAGCGGGGCTCCCGCAGGTCGATGGACTTGTCGTCGTCCTCGGCGGGCAGGGCGGCTGGGACGGATCGGACGTGGGGCATGGCGGCCTCCTTTGGAGGAGGAAGCCGCAAAGCGCCGCCGCGTTCCACGCGGGCGCCGCATGCGGCCGCCGCCTCGCCTGTCGGGGTGGCGGCGAGACGGCGGCCGGGCGGCCTCAAGATACTGGGGAGGAGGGCCGCGCCATTCGAGAGGCGGTGCGGTGGAGTGCCGATCGAACGTCGTTATCCTGTCCGTTCAGCGCCCGCCAAGCTTGGAGAATGGCGGCCGGATTTGTCGAAACCCGGCCCATCGACGTCGAAATCGCGAGCATCGGGGCGGGTTTCGGGGTCTTGACCGCTGCGACAAAACGTCCCTGCGACAGGTGTCCCAGGCGTTTGGCTTCGCTACTTTCACCCATGTCAGTCGTTCGCGACATAACATTGTTCAAAAATCAGCGTTTCCCTTACCGCTCAACCAAAGCACGTCCCGAAAATTGACGTTTCTCCACTTCCGGGGGAGGTGGATTCGCCAACTCTCCACCTGAGAGAGCGCAACTTCCGCGACCGGCTGTCGCAGCTACCCCTAATGCTCGTTAATCACTCGGCAACGGCGAGCGCAGCAAGTCTTACGCGAGTGAGATCCTGTTCGAATTTCCAGAAGGGGCGGCCGGACATGAAAAAAATAGCGACTTCAGTTTTCGTCGTAGGAACGATGGCGTTCATGGCGATTTCTGGTTCGGCGACTGCTGCGACGGCGTCGAGTTCTTTTCAGGTCAACCTGACCATTCAAGGCGAGTGCAAGGTGCAGTCGGCCTCGAATGTTGACTTCGGCTCGCGCGGGGTCATCGACGCCAACATCGACACCACCAGCACCATTGGCGTCCAGTGCACCAATTCCACGCCCTATACGGTCGCCCTGAGCGCCGGGGCGGGCACCGGGGCGACTGTCGGCGCGCGCAAGATGACCAGCGCCGCCAATGACACGGTCGGCTACGCCCTCTACCGAGACGCGAGCCGCACCCAGGTCTGGGGTGTGACCCAGAATGTCGACACCCAAGCCGGCACCGGTAACGGCGCCGTGCAGTCCTACACCGCCTACGGCCGTGTCTCGGCCCAGACGACGCCGGCCCAGGGCGCCTACAGCGACCTGGTGGCGGTGACGATCACCTACTGAGATGCGCCCGGTCGTCCTCCTGGCCGGTCTGGCCCTGGCCGCGCTCGGCGGCGCTCAAGCGACCGCCGCGTCGCTGCGCGTCAGCCCCGTGAGCCTGGACCTGCCCGCGGGCCAGAACGCGACGACCCTGACGCTGCAGAACGACGACGCCGCCCCGCTGAACGTCCAGATCCGGGTGTTCCGCTGGTCCCAGGCCAATGGGCGCGACGTGCTGACCCCCGCCACGAGCGTGGTCGCCAGCCCGCCGATCGCCAAGGTCGAGCCCGGCGCCAGCCGCACGGTCCGCGTCGTGCGCCTGGACGGCCGTCCGCCGGAGGGCGAGGAGTCCTACCGCCTGATCGTCGACGAACTGCCGCCGCCGCTCAGCGAGTCCGGCCGGCAGGTGACCCTGCTGATGCGCCACTCCATTCCGCTGTTCTTCGGGTCCGGCCGCGAGCGGCCTCGGATCGAATGGCGGCTGCAACCGTCTGGTGACGGCGGCGCGGCCCTGGTCGGCCGCAACACCGGCGCCCGCCGCCTGCGTCTGGCCAATCTGAAGATCGGCGACGCCTCCGGAGCGGTCCTTGCCGAACGCAAGGGCCTGGTGGGCTATGTTCTGCCTGGAGCGGAAGTCTCCTGGCCCGCGGGGGCCTTCCAGCCCGCCGCCGGGGTTCGGCTGATCGCCGACACCGATACCGGGCCGATCGATGCGACGCTCAAGAGCGACTGAGGCGGCCCTCCTGAGCGCCGTCTTCGCCGCCTACGGGGCCTGCGCCCTGGCCCAGGACCTGCCGCTCCCCGATCTCAAGGCTGTCGCGACCCTGCGCGAGGACCTGCAACTCGAAGTCTGGATCAACGGGCGCAACACCGGCCTCGTGGCCGCCGTGGAGCGCGAGGCCGACGGCCGCCTGCGGATGCGGGCCGGCGAGATGCGCGCGGTGGGCCTGGCCGCCTCCGGCATGGGCATGGTGGAACTGGCCGCGATCCCGGGGCTGTCGGCCGTCTATGACGATCCGGGCCAGCGTCTGGTGGTCACAGCCGATATCGACCAGCTGGCGATCCAGCGCTTCGACCTGTCGGTTCGCCGCGAGGCCGCCGGCGCGCCGCGCCAGGACCTGGGCGCGGTGCTCAACTACATCGTCTCGGCCGACGCGGGCCAGGTCGACGCCGACGACGCCCTGGGCGTGGACGCCGTCGGGCTGGCGCTCGACGGCCGGGTCTTCGGCCGGTTCGGCGCCGTGGCCAGCAGCGTCTCGGCCAGCCACGTCGGCGACGAGACCCGCATCGTGCGCCTCGACACCACCTGGTCCTGGTATGATCCCAAGCGGATGCTGGGCCTGCGTGGCGGCGACTACATCAACGGCGGCTTCGCCTGGACGCGGCCCATTCGCATGGCCGGCGTCCAGATCCGTCGCGACTTCGCCACCCGGCCCGACATCGTCACCATGCCGTCGCCGCGCCTGGCCGCCACGGCCGCCGCGCCGTCGACGCTCGAGCTCTATGTCAACGACAGCCGCATCCTCAGCCGGCCTGTCGGGGCCGGGCCCATCCGCATCGACGGCCTGCCGTCGGCCCAGGGCTACAGCAACGTGCGCCTGGTGCTCAACGACGCCGCCGGCCGCCAGGTGGCGGTGGACGCGCCGTTCTTCGCCACGCCTCTGCTGCTGCGCAAGGGTCTGGCCGACTTCTCGGCCGAGGCCGGGTTCGCCCGCCGCGGCTTTGGCGTGGAGTCGGCCGACTACGCCGCATCGCCGATCGTTTCGGCCAGCCTGCGCTATGGCGTGCTGGACGCCCTCACGCTTGAGGGACACTTCGAGGCCGGCGCGGGCCTGGTGCAGGGCGGGGGCGGGGCGACGGCGCAGTTTGGCGGGCTGGGCGTGGTTTCGGCCTCGGTCGCCGCCAGCCGTGTCGACGACCGTAGCGGCGCCCTGGCGGCCGTGGTCTTCGACAGCCGGTTCGCGGGCTTCTACATCTCGGGCGTGAGCATGAGGGCCTCGGACGGCTACCGCGACCTGGCGGCCGTCACCTCGCGGCCGTCCTTCTATCGCAACTGGCGGATGGCCGGCGACGAGCCGCCGCGCGCCATCGACCAGGTCACGGTCTCGACGCCGCTTCGTCTGGCGCGGCTGATGCGAAGCGGCGACGTTCCGGTGGTCAGCGCCTCCTACAGCGGCCAGACGCCGGCCTCGGGGCCGCGCCGCCAGGTCTGGAGCGGCTCGCTGCGCCATACCCTGGCAGATCGGGTCACGGCCTATGTGACCGCCTATGCCAGCCGTGGGGAGCGGCGCGACACCGGCGCGTTCCTGGGCATCTCCATTCCGCTGGGGTCCACCGGCTCGGCCACCGTCGGGGCCCAGAGCCAGGGCGGCGACACCGTCGCCTTCGTCGAGGCCAGCCGCGCCGAGACCCAGGTCGAGGGCAGCTACGGTTGGCGCGGCCGGATCGAGCAGGGCGCGCGGCAGGGCGCGGAGCTCCAAGGCGCCTATCGCGGTCGCAGCGCCCGCGTCTCTGGCGCGGTGCAGTACGCCGACGGCGCCGCCCGCGGCCAGGTGCAGGTCGAGGGCGCGGTGGCGTGGCTGGGCGGCGTGAGCGCGGCGACCAACCGGCTGGAAGGCGCCTTCGCCCTGGTCGAGGTCGGTGCGCCCGACGTGCCGGTGCTCTACCAGAACCAGAGGGTCGGCCGCAGCGATCGCAACGGCAGGCTGCTGGTGCGCAATCTGGAGGCCTTCGAGGTCAATCGCCTGGTGATCGACAGCCAGGACCTGCCGCTGGAACTGGAGGCCGCCGAGACCGAACGCGCCGTCACCCCGATGGCCGGCGGCGGCGCGATCGTTCGCTTCGGCGTGGGCAAGAGCCCGCCGGCGGTGCTGCTGACCCTGCACCGGCCTGACGGCAGCTTCGTGCCGCCGGGCGCCGAGGTGATCCGCCCCGGCGTGTCCGAGCGCGCCATCGTCGGCTACGATGGCCAGACCTTCCTGACGGGCGTCATCGCGGACGGCGATCTGCGCGTCGTCGTCGAGGACGGCAACGAGTGCGTCGCGCGTCTGGTCCTGGGCGCGGCCGCCAGCGAGGGAGGCCGGCATGTCGTCGACGCCGTCTGCCGCTAGGCTCTGGCGCCTGCGCCTCCTGGCGCTGGCCGGCCTGCTCGTCGCGGCCCTGGCCTGGTTCGGGGCGCCGTCCAAGGCCCAGGCCGCCGCCAGTTGCAACGCCTCGATCTCCAGCGTCAATCTCGGCTCGACCCTCAGCCCGCTGACGGCCGGCAATGTCGACGCCACGGCCACGCTCAACTTCAGCTGCACCGGCCTGACGCCGCTGCTGCCGGTTTCACTGTGCCCCAATCTCGACGCGGGATCGGGCGGCAGCAACGGTTCTGGCCAGCGCTACATGGTCGGACCTGGCGGGGCGACCGTGCCGTTCCAGATCTACCAGGACAACGGCCGCACCCAGCCCTGGGGCTCGTCGGTGCTGCTGGTGTTCGGCACGGTGCCGACCATCACCGCCAATCCCGGCACGGGCAGTTCGATCAACGTCAACCAGACGGTCTATCTGCGGCTGTCGACCAGCACCACGACCCTGCCTGGCGCCTATACCACCAGCTTCACCGGCCAGACCTTCTTCTGGGGGCTGAACCTCCTGTCGTGCGCGGGGGTCACCGTCGGCTCGACCCTGACGCCGGCGACCTTCACCTTCAGCGCCACCCTGATCGCCGACTGCACGATCACGACCGGCAACCTCAGCTTCGGCAATGTCGGCGTGCTCAGCGCCAACAAGGACGCCCAGACCGGCATGTCGGTGACCTGCACCAAGGACACGCCCTACGCCATCGGCCTCGACAACGGCCAGCAGGGAACCTCGGCCACCGCCCGTCGGATGAAGGCCGCCAGCCAGTACGTCACCTACGGCATCTACAAGGACGAGGCGCGGGGATCGCCCTGGGGGACCGGGGCGGGACTTACGGTCGGCGGCAGCGGCACCGGCGGCGCCCAGCCGCTGACCCTCTATGGCCGCGTCCCCGCCCAGACCACGCCGTCGCCCGCGACCTATGGCGACCAGGTGATCGCGACGGTCACCTACTGACGAAGATCCCAGGCGAAGGCCTCGCCTTCGAAGGCTTCCGCGCCGCGTCCGATGGACTGGATGGCGGCGACCATGCGTCCCTCGCGGCCAAGCGCCGCGTCGGCCAGGGCCACCATCAGCGGATTGGGCGTAGCGGAGGGCGATAGGTACCGCAGCGCCCCCGCCAGTTCGCCCTCGTCGCGCTCCGGCGCCAGGCGACAGGCCAGGATGAACGCCGCCGCCGTCGAGCGGCTGACCCCGGCGTAGCAGTGCAGCAGCAGGGGCCGTGCGCGGTCCCAGGCGTCGGCGAAGGCCAGCAGGTCCGCGATCATGGCCGCGCTCGGCGCGATCAGGCCTTCGCGCGGTTCGGCGATGTCGTGGAAGGCCAGGTGCAGGCGCTCGACGTCGGCGATCTCCGGCGCCTGGGCGGTCGGCGACAGCAGGCTGACCACATGCGAGGGGGTGTGCGCGTCCAGGTGCGCAGCAAGGCCGCTCAGGGGGCAGACGGCCAGGATCACGCCAGCACGGCCGCCAGGCCCAGCAAGGCGCCCAGCTCGGCGACCTGCTCGATCGCGCCCAGCACGTCGCCGACATAGCCGCCGATCAGCCGACGGGCCAACAGGGCCATGGCGAGCGCGAAGGCGGCGGCGAGGCCGATCGCGGCCAGTGCGCCCAGCGGCGGCGCCAGCAGCAGCGGCCACAGGCCCAGGATCGCGGCCACCAGCACCTCGGCCGGCTTCACGCCGTCGGGCGCGGGCTTGTACTTGGCGTCGGCGCGATCGCTGACATGGGGCAGGGCGGCCATGGTCGCCACCGCCGCCACGCGCCCGACGCCGTGCGCGGCCAGCAGGGCCAGCGCCGCGCTCAGCGGCGTCAGCGTCGCCAGGGTCGCGGCCTTGGCGCCCAGCACGACGACCAGGGCCAGCACGCCGTAGGTCCCGACGCGGCTGTCCTTCATGATCTCCAGGCGACGCTCGAGGGTCTGGCCGCCACCCAGGCCGTCGGCGGTGTCGGCCAGGCCGTCCTCGTGGAAGCCGCCGGTCAGCAGCAGGCCGGCGCCCAGGGCCAGCAGGGCTGGAACCCAGCCGTTCCAGACCTGGCTCGCCGCCAGCAGGGCGAGCGCGCAGACGCCGCCGACCAGCAGGCCGACCAGCGGGAAGTAGCGCGCCGAGCGGGTGATCCAGTCGGGCTCGAAGCCGCGCAGGGGCGGGGTCGGCAGGCGGGTCAGGAACTGCGCCGCGCAAAGCAATAGCTGGACCTGACGGCCGATCATCCCAGCACGTCGGCCAGGTCGGCCACCTGCGTCAGCAGGTTGGCGGCCGCCGCCACCAACGGGGCGGCCAGCACCGCGCCGGTGCCTTCGCCCAGCCTCAGGCCAAGGTCGAGCAGGGGCTCGGCGCCGAGCGCCGCCAGCATCGCCGCGTGGCCCTTCTCGGCCGAACCGTGGGCGAAGACGCAGTAGTCGAGGGCCTCTGGGGCCAGGCGCACGGCCGCCAGGGCCGCGGCGGTGGCGATGAAGCCGTCGATCAGCACCGGACGCCGCCGCGCGGCCGCGCCCAGCACCGCGCCGGCCATCATGGCGATCTCGCAGCCGCCGAACTCCGCCAGCACCGAGAACGGGTCCTCGGCGTCGCTGCGGGCGGCGGCGCGGGCGATGGCGGCGGCCTTGCGCGCCAGCCCGTCGGCGTCGTGGCCCGTGCCCTGGCCGATGCAGGCGTCCAGCGGGGCGGGGGCCAGGCGATGCATGACGAGGGCGGCGGCCGAACTGTTGCCGATGCCCATCTCGCCGATGGCCAGCACGTCGGCTTCGTCCAGGGCGCGGCCGGCGATCTCGATCCCGCGCGTCAGGGCCAGATGCGTTTCCTGGCGCGTCAGGGCCGCCTCGCGGGCGGCGTTGCGGGCGCCCAGGCGCACCTTGGCGTCGATCAGGTCCGGATGCGCCGCCAGCTCGGCGGCGACGCCGGCGTCGACCACCTTGACCGACACGCCGGTCGCCTTGGCGAAGGCGTTGACGCTGGAGCGGCCCGACAGGAACAGGCCGACCATGGCGACGGTCACGCTGGACGGATAGCTGGCGACGCCTTCCTCGGTCAGGCCATGGTCGCCGGCGAACACCAGCAGCGCCGTACGGTCGGCCAGGGGCGCCAGGTCGTTCGCGATCAGGCCCAGGCGCACGGCCAGGTCTTCGATCCGTCCCAGAGAGCCCGGCGGCTTGGCCTTGCCGTCCAGCTTGGCGCGCAGCCGGGGCTCAAGCGCGTGGTCGACGGCCGCGATGGACGGGGGCGTGAAGGTCATTGGGTCAGTCTCCAGCCGCCCAGGCACAGCAGGGTGACCAGCAGCCACAGCAAGGCGCAGGCCCGGCGGTAGATCCGCAGGCCCCGGCGCAGGTCAGTCAGGTCGGGCGCGCGGCCGTCGCCGAAGCTTGGGCGCTGGGAGGTCTGGCCGTCGTAGCGGGCCGGACCGCCCAGCTTGACGCCCAGCGCGCCGGCCATGGCCGCCTCGGGCCAGCCGGCGTTGGGCGAGGCGTGCTTCCTGGCGTCGCGGCGCATGGTCGCCCAGCCCTTCCAGCCGGCCGCCACGCAGATCAGGCCGCCGGCCAGGCGCGCGGGAACCCAGTTCATCACGTCGTCGGTCTTGGCCGCCGCCCAGCCGAACGATCGCCAGCGCGGCTCCATGTGTCCGATCTGGCTGTCGGCGGTGTTCACCGCCTTGTAGGCGAAGAGGCCGGGCAGGCCAAACAGGGTCAGCCACGAGGCCGGGGCTACGACCCCGTCGTTGAAGCTCTCGGCCAGGCTCTCCAGCGCCGCGGCGGTCACGCCGTGCAGATCAAGGTCGTCGACGTCGCGCCCGACGATCTTGCTCACCGCCTCGCGGGCGGCGGGCAGGTCGCCGCCTTCCAGCGGGTCGAGCACGGCCATCACGTGCTGGTGCAGGCTGCGCTGGGCCAGGCCCAGCGTCGCCAGCAGCGCGACGGCCAGCGTCGCCAACAGGCCGCTGTCGAAGGCCGCCTCCAGGATGCTGCCGACCAGGATCGCGGCCCCGACCAGGATCGCCACGGTGACGACGCCCAGTTCCTTGCGGCGGACCTCGCTGCGCTCGGGCCGGTTCCACCGCCGCTCCATCGCCTCGATCGCCTTGCCGATCCAGGTGACCGGATGCGGCATGGCCTTGTGCAGGCCTTGCGGATAGCCGACCAGGGCCTCGATCAGCAGGGCCAGCGGAGGCGCGAGCAGCAGGGGTTCAGCCATGGCGTCCCACGAGTTCGATCAGCGGGCCCGACTGGCCCTCGACCACTCTTGCCGTGACTCCATAGGCGCGGGCCAGCACGTCCGGCGTTAGCGCCTCGCGCGGCGGACCGTCGGCGATCAGTCGCCCGTCCACCAGCACCAGCACCCGGTCGGCCAGCCGCGCGGCGATGGCCAGGTCGTGCAGGGTCATGACCACGCCCTGGCCGGCCTGGGCGGCGAAGCCGCGCATCAGGTCCACGGCGTCCAGCTGGTGGCCGGGATCCAGGCCCGCCAGCGGCTCGTCGGCCAGCAGCCAGCTCGGTTCGCCAGCCAGCACGCGGGCGAACAGCGCCCGGCCGCGCTCGCCGCCCGAAAGGCTTTTGACCTCGCGAAGGGCGAGCTCCTCCAGGTCGGTGTGCTTGAGCGCCCGGGCCACGGCCAGGCGGTCGGCTTCGGACAGGCCCCGCATGCCGCTGTGGGGCGTGCGGCCAAGGCCGACCAGGGTCTCGACGTCGACGGCCCAGGCCACTTCCGGAGTCTGCGGCAGGAAGCCGATCTTGCGGGCGCGCTCGCGGTGCGACAGGGCGGCCAGCGGCGCGCCCTCCAGGCTGACGCTGCCGGCGTCGGGCTTGCGCAGGCCCGCCAGGCACGCGAGCAGGGTCGACTTGCCCGCGCCGTTGGGGCCGACCACGGCGGTGACCTCGCCGGCCCGGAACTCGGCGCTGACGCCGTGCAGCACGGCGCGGCCGCCCAGCGAAACGGTCAGGTTGTCGGCGGAAAGCGTCGCGCCGGAGATGGGGGGGGCGGTCATGCGAGCCTCCGGCGCATGGAAATCAGGAGGGCCAGGAAGAACGGCCCGCCAACGGCGGCGGTGGCCACGCCCAGCCGCATCTCCGCCGCCGATGGCGTCAGCCGCACGACGATGTCGGCCGCCAGCACCAGGGCCGAGCCGGCCAGCGCCGAGGGGATGAGCAGGGCGCCCGGCCGGTGTCCGACCAGCGGGCGCACCAGGTGTGGAGCGATCAGGCCGACGAAGCCGATCAGTCCCGTCACCGCCACGCTGGCGCCCGAGGCTATCCCGACGCCCACGGCCAGGATCACCCGCACGGCCGACAGGTTGACCCCCAGCGCCACGGCCCCGGTCTCGCCCAGGGTCAGGGCGTCCAGCGACTTGCGCAGGGTCAGCAGGATGGCCAGGCCCACGACGATCAGCGGCACGGCCAGCCGCACCTCCTCGACGCTGCGGTCGGCCAGCGATCCGAGCAGCCAGCTGATGATCTCCTGCGCCGCCCAGGGATTGGGGGCCAGCGACAGGGCAAGGGCGACGCCGGCGCTGGCCACGGTGTTGAGGATCACGCCGGCCAGCAGGAAGGTCACCGTGCCGCCGGTGGTCCCGGCCAGGGCCAGCATCAGCACGACGCCCAGGCCCGCGCCCAGGATCGCGCAGGCCGGCAGCAGCCAGGTCGCGGTGAAGGCCAGGCCCAGATAAAGGCTCATCACCGCGCCCAGCGCGGCCATGGACGACACGCCCAGCACGCCCGGATCGGCCAGCGGGTTGCGGGTGTAGCCCTGCATCGCCGCGCCCGACAGGCCCAGCGCCGCGCCAATGGCCACGGCCAGCACGGTTCGCGGCAGGCGAAGCTCGAAGATGATCGCCCAGCGCGGATCGGCGCGGTCGACCCAGGCGCTCCACGGCGCCCAGACCCGGCCGCTCATCAGCGACAGGCCGAACAGGACGGCTATGGCCAGCAGGAGGCCGCCGATCAGCAGCCAGGAACGGCGGGAATGGCTCATGTGCGGGCTTTCAGCACTTGGCGGCGAGCGGCCGCCAGAGTGGCGGCGGTGTCGATCAGGGTGGGGCCGCCGCAATAGAGCAGCCGTTCGGGGAAGGTGGCGCGGGTCATGCGATGGCTCACGCTGGCGAGGGCGGGGTGGCCGAGCATGCGCTCGGCCCAGGTCGGGGCGTCGGGCCGCGCCTGGCCGGCCAGCAGCACCTGCGGCGGATCGGCCAGCAGGCGTTCCAGCGAGACATTGCCCCACTTCTTCAGGCCATAGCGGCTGGCGACGTTCACGAAACCGGCGCGCTTCATCATCTCGTCGACCAGCGTGCCTTCGCCGGCCGCGAAGCCGTTGGGCTGGAACACCAGCGCCTCCAGGGGCCTGGCGCCTGGCGGCGGGGCCGAGGCGGCCAGAGCCCGGTCGATGCGGGCGATCAGCGCCTCGCCGCGTTCCGGGTGACCGGCGGCGTCGGCGATGCGGCGGATGTCGGCCTGGTTCTCGGCCCAGCTGTTGGGCACCTTGAAGAGCTCGGCCCGCACGCCCAGCCGCTTCAGCGCCGCCCGCGTGGCGGGCGAGGAGTGGGCGGCGCTCAGCACCACGTCGGGCCGCAGCGCGATCACCTCTTCGGCGCTCTCGTAGGTGATCGGATAGCTCTTGGCGCGCTCGGCTATGCTCGACTGCTGCGGGTCGCGGGCATAGTGGCTCAGCGCCGCGATCTGGTCGCGGTCGGCCACCTCGACCAGCACGCCGTCGAGGCACGGGTTCAGCGAGACGAGGCGCGGCTTGCGCGCCGCCGCCCGCGACGAGCCCGCCCCGAGCCCGACCGCCAGGCCCGCGCCCAGCGCCGTGCGACGGCTCAGCGGCGTCAAAACTCGACCCCGCGCTGGGCCTTGAAGCCCTGTTCGAAGGGATGCTTGACCAGGGTCATCTCGGTGACCAGGTCGGCGATCTCCAGAAGCTGCGGCTTGGCGTTGCGGCCGGTCAGGCAGACGTGCTTGTCGTTGGGGCGGGCCTTCAGCACTTCCACCACCTCGTCGATGTCGAGATAGTCGTAGCGCAGGGCGATGTTGATCTCGTCCAGCAGCACGAAGTCCAGCGTCGGATCGGCGATCATCGCCTTGGACTCTTCCCAGGCGGCCTTTGCGGCGGCGATGTCGCGCTCGCGGTCCTGGGTGTCCCAGGTGAAGCCTTCGCCCATCACGCGATAGCGCACCTGGTCGGGAAAGCGGCTGAAGAACAGGCGCTCGCCGGTCTTCCACTTGCCCTTGATGAACTGCACCACGCCCACCTGCATGCCCCAGCCCAGCGAGCGGGCGACCATGCCGAAGCCGGCCGAGGACTTGCCCTTGCCGTCGCCCGTGTGCACCAGCAGCAGACCCTTCTCGAGCGTCTTGGATTTCATCAGCTCTTCGCGCTCGGCCTTCAGGGCGCGCATGGCCTCGGCGTGCTGGGTGTTCTCGTCGGTCATCGCGAAGTCTCCAGGGCGGCGGCCAGGCGCGCCCAGTCGGCGTCGAATCCGGGCAGGCCGAAGCGTAGCAGGCCGGCGTCGTGGTCGAAGGGGCGGGTGAGGATGCCGGCGCGCGCCAGGGCCTCGAAACGGGCCGGGGCGTCGGCGACGCGCGCCAGGCGGAACAGGCTGGTTCCGCCGACGACCTCGAAGCCCGAGGCGGCCAGCAGAGCGTCCAGCCGCGCGGCGTCGTCGGCCAGGCTGGCGCGGGTGGCGTCGGCCCAGGCGGTGTCGGGATAGGCGGCCAGGCCCGCCGCCATGGCGGGCGCGGATAGGGGCCATTCGCCCAGGGTGTCGCGCAGGCGGCGCGCCAGGGCCGGGCGGGCGACGACGAAGCCCAGCCGAAGGCCGGCCAGGCCGTAGAACTTGCCGAACGAGCGCAGCACCACCAGCCGCTCGTGGCCGGGCGCGCCGGCGAAGCGCGCCACCGACAGCGACGGCTCGCACTCGACGAAGGCCTCGTCGACCACCGCGCCGCGCTGGCCCAGCGCCAGCACCGCCTCGGGCGCCAGGCTGCGGCCGTCGGGATTGTTGGGGTTCACCACCACGCAGACGTCGGCCTGGGCCGGATCGGCGACCAGTTCGGAGCCGACGCGCCGCCAGGCGTGGGCGTGGCTGGAATAGGTGGGCAGGGGCAGGCTTACCCGCCCGCGCGGCAGGATCTTGGGCAGCAGCCGGATCGCGGTCTCGCTGCCGGGCAGGGCGACGACCCGGCTCGGGTCGTCGACGCCGAAAGCCCGCGCGGCCACGGCTTCCAGCTTCAGCAGATCGGCCGGATCGGGCAGGCGGCCCCAGTCCTCGAAGGCCTGGGGCGGAACCGGATAGGGTCGGGGATTGATCCCCGTCGACAGGTCGAGCCACGGCGCGGGCGCGTTGGGAAAACGCGCCCGCGCCGCCGCCAGGCGGCCGCCGTGTCCGGAAAGGGACGCCGGCGAGCCGCTCATCAGAACTTCGCCCGAACGCCGGCGAAGAAGCCGCGGCCCACCGAGCCGTAGCGGTAGATGGTCTGGTATTCCTTGTCGAAGAGGTTCTCGACGCGGCCGAACACCTCGAACTGCTCATTGACCGGATAGGCCGCGCGCAGGTCGAACAGGGCGTAGCTCTTCAGGCGGCGGGCGTTGGTGGCGTTGTCGTAGCTCTCGCCCACGTACTGCACCGACACGCCCGTGGTCAGGCCGCTCTTCCAGTCGTAGTCGGCGTTCAGGTTTGCCGTCTCGCTCGGGCGGCGCGGCAGGCGCTTGCCGTTGTTGGTCGCCGAGCGGTTGATGGCGTCCATGTTGGTGTAGTTGGCGCTCACCTGCAGGGCCGACGTCACCTCGATCGTGGCTTCCAGCTCGACGCCGCTGGTCTCGGTCTTGGCGAAGTTGGCGTAGCCGCCGTAGTTCGGCGGGTTGTTGTTCGAGACGAAGTCGATCTGGTTGGTGATGTCGCGGTGGAACCAGGTCACGCCGGCGCGCACGCGGCCGTCCAGCACGCTGTGCTCGACGCCCAGGTCGACGCTCTCGGACTCTTCCGGCTTCAGGTTGCGATCGCCGTAGATGCTGTAGAGCTGGTACAGCGACGGGGCCTTGAAGCCTTCGCCGTAGTTGGCGCGGAACACGGTCACGCCGTCATTGGGCGAATAGGTGGCGCCGGCCTGGTAGACGGTGGCGTCGCCGAAGGCCGAGTGGTCTTCCTGGCGCACGCCGCCGGTCAGGGTCAGGCCCGCGACCGGCTTGGCCTGCAGCTGCAGGTACAGGCTGTCGGTGCTGGCCGCGTGACGGTCGGGCGTCGGGTTCGGGGCGAAGGTCGAGGGCGAGGCGGTGCGGAACCACGAGCGCTCGGTCTCGGCGCCGAAGGTGGCGCGCAGGGCGTCGTTGATCGTCCAGGTGCCCTGGTATTCGAAGCGGCTGTTGGTGCCGCGCGCGTCGAAGGTCTTCGGCACGGTCGAACTGGGATCGAAGTTGTCGCGATCGGTCTGGGTGTAGCCGTAGCCGAGGCGGTTCTTCAGGGCGCCGTCGAAGGCGCTCAGGCGCACGCCGGCGTAGGAGACCAGCTCCTTGGTCTTGCCGTATTCGGGGCTGTCGGCGAAGGCGAACAGCGGGGCCGGGAAGCCGTCGAACTCGTTCTTGGCCGCGGCGTACGAGGCGCGCAGGTCGACAGCGGCCCAGTCGGTGACGTTCAGGTCCAGGCGGCTGCTGATCGCGGCGTTGCGATAGCCGTCCTTCTCCTTGCCGCCGTACGACTTGCCGAAGGCCGAGACGCCGTCGGTGGTGTAGTAGGCGCCGGCCAGGCGGAAGCCGCCCCAGTCGCCGCCGGTGCTGACGGCGGCATGGCCGTAGGCGGTGTCGCGCGAGCCGGCCTCGGCCGACACGGTGGCGCCCAGCGGGCCGGTCGGCACGGCGGTGATCATGTTGACCACGCCGCCGATGGCCTGGCTGCCCCACAGGGTCGACTGCGAGCCGCGCAGCACTTCGATGCGGTTGATGTTGCCGGCCAGCAGGGTGGCGAAGTTGTAGCCGCCGCCCGTTGAGGACGGATCGTTCAGCTTGACGCCGTCGATCAGCACCACGGTCTGGTCGGTCTCGGCGCCGCGGATGCGCAGCTGGGTCGAGCCGCCGACGCCGCCGTTGCGGGTGACGGTCACGCCCGCGGTGCGCGACAGCAGGTCGGAAACCACCACGGCCTGGGCCTTCTTCAGCGCTTCGGCGTCGATCACCGTCATGCTGGTCGAGACTTCCGACAGGTTCTCGGGACCGCGGCTGGCGGTGACCACCACCTGGTCGACCGCCGCGGCGTCATCGGCCATGGCGTAGGCGGGCAGGGCGAGGGCGGGAACTGCGGCCGCGAGGGCCAGCAGGGAAACAAGGCGCATGTCGTTCCTCCGTGCGCGACAAGAAGGAGCGTGCTCCACGAGGAACACGCCCGGACCAACGTCGTCATGCGGGGAAGAACCCGATCGTACGGCGCACCCCGGCCGGACGAAAAACGACAACGACAGGCAGGTCTCCTGGCTCGCGGGTCATCGTTGCTGCGCATCGCCTTCCCAGGTCTCTTCCGAAGAACAGTCCCAGTGGCATGTGACGCGCGAACTCGCCGCTTACAGTTGCGGGGGCAGCCCGGGTTTCACACCCGAGTTCCCTTTTCATCCTCTTTGGGAGGAACCTGTCGCGCTGGCTGCACTATATGGTGCGCCGCACACCGTCAATCTGGAGGCCAAAGCGTTGTCAGTCACCCTGGTCCTGGGCGGGGCCCGTTCGGGCAAGAGCGCGTTCGCGCAGGGCGCCGCCGAGATCGTCGCCGAGGCGGGCCGCGCCACGCCGGTGATGATCGTCACCGCCCAGGCCTTCGACGCCGAGATGGAGGACCGCATCGCGCGCCACCGGATCGACCGGGGCGACGCCTGGACCACGCTCGAGGCGCCCATGGACCTGGTCGCGGCCCTGCGCGGCCTGCCGCCTGGGGCCGTGGCGGTGGTCGATTGCCTCACCCTCTGGCTGACCAACCTGATGCTGGCCGAGTGCGACCTTTCGTCCGCCGCCGCCGATCTGGTCGCGGCGGTCGCCGATTTCGACGGTGAACTGTGGCTGGTGTCGAACGAGGTCGGCTGGGGCGTCGTGCCCGACAACGCCTTGGCCCGCCGGTTCCGCGACGAGGCCGGCCGCCTGCACCAGGCCCTGGCCCGGGCCGCCGACGCCGTCCATCTGGTCGCGGCCGGGCTAAGCCTGCGGATGAAGTGAGTCGCGCGACTCAGTCGATGGTTGCTCAACTTCGGGAAATGCGACGATTGCGCACGCTGACACCGGGCGTCCCAGCATGGTTAAGACCTGTTCACACATTCGACAGGGCTGGGGCTGGCCATGCGACGGATCCTTATCGCGGAAGACGACATTCTCCTCGGCGGCGTCTACGAGATGCTGCTGCAGGACGCGGGCTTCGAAGTCCTGTGGAGCCGTGACGGCCGCGAGGCCCTGGACGCCTTCGACGCCTTCGCGCCCGATCTGCTGATCACCGACAATTCGATGCCGCGCATGACGGGGGCCGAACTGATCCGCGCGGTGGAAGACCGCGACGTGCCGGTGCTGATGGTGTCGGCCAGCGACCCGCGCGTGCTGAAGGTCGAGCCCGACATGTGGCTGGAAAAGCCGATCTCGCCGGCGCGGTTGCTGACAGCCGTTCGTGCGTTGCAGCGAGGCGCGGTTCAGGCCGCGGCCTGAAGCCCCAGGGCGAGGATCGTCGCGAAGAATCCCAGGCCCACGGCCCAGGCGGCGCAGAACGCCAGGGTGGGATGGCGCTGCCACCAGCGCGGATGGGGGACGCCGGTGATGGTCTTGTCGGTCATGCGGTCGCCTCGCGTGGTCTTCGAAGATCCAACGCGAGACGACCGGCTTTCAGTTCCAATCAGCCGCCGAAGCCGCGCGAGCCGCCGCCGAAGCCGCCGCGCGAGATGACGCTGCTGCGGCTCTGCACCCGGGCCGGGGCCTCGTAGCGCGAAGGCGCGTCGAAGCTGTCCTGGCGCACCCGGCTGCGGCCCGAGAGGTAGTCGCGCGAGATCGGATAGCCCGAGCCGCTGTAGTAGGCGCCGTCGCGGTCGCGATACATCGGCGCGCCGCGATAGCCGCGGTTGTTCATCCCCTCCAGCGCCTGGCCGATGATGAAACCGGTCAGCAGCGGGGTGAAGAAACTGCCGCCGCCATTGGCCTGGCTGCGCGGCACGCACTGGTCGACGCCGTAGCGATCCTCGCAGCTTTTCTGGTCGGAGAACTTGGGCGCGTTCTCGGCGCTGGCCTTCTGGGCCTCGTCATAGGCCGTCTGGCACTGGTCGGCGGTGAAGTCGCCCGAGGCCTTGCACTCGTCCAGGCTGGCGAAGCTGGAGGCGTCGACCTTCTGGCCAGAGGCGGCGGCGGGCGGGTTGTCGCCCCATTGCGTGGCCGAGCCGGGATCGTCGCACGCCATCAGGGTGAAGGCCGAGCCGGCCATCAGGCCGGTCAGGGCGACGGCGCTCGAGCGCTTGCGGCGCTTGGGAGCGGGCAGGGGAGAAAGCGCGTTCATGTCCGGCCTCACGAGGTCATGCAGGCGGCGTTCAGCAGGCCGACGGCCAGCGAGATCGAGGCCAGGTAGACGCCGGCGGCGAGTTCGGCCTTTTCGATCCGGTCGATCAGGTCCTTGAGCACGGTGAAGCGCACCAGGGTGAAGGCGGCGATCTGGATGACGCCGGCCAGCAGGGCCCAGGCGGCGAACTCGAGCAGGCTGACGGTGTGGCTGAGGGCCGAAGCCAGCGGCAGCACATAGCCGACCACGGCGCCGCCCAGGGCGATGGCCGCGGCGACGTTGCCCTCGCGGATCAGCTTGGCTTCGTCATAGGGCGTCACCGCCTGATAGACGATCTTGAACACGACGGTGAACACGCCGGCGGCCACAAAGGCCACCAGGAAGGCCAGGGCGCTCTCGCCGAAGGCATGGACGTCGAACATTTCAGTTTTCCCCCTGTCAGGTGGCTTAGGCGCGGAATTCGCCGACTTCCAGCGGCACGCCGATCATGGTTTCGAACGAGACCTCGCGGTCCTCGGTCTCCATTTCTATGGCCAGCAGCAGTTCGCGGCCCTCGCCGGGCAGGTCGCGGGCGAACAGCATGCAGGTCTGGAAGATCTTGCGGTCGGGCACGCCGTCGCGGTCGTCGTGCAGCTCTTCCCAGAAGGTCACGGGCTCCTGGCTCTCGGCTTCGTCGCCGAACCAGAAGCGGTGGTACTCGGGCAGGCCGGCGGCGGCGAAGCTGCGGGCGCGCAGGCGCTTGCCCCAGGCGTCGCGGTCGGCGCGGCCGCTCGGATAGGCGCTGTCCCACGGCACGAAGATCGTCACGTCGGTCAGGCGCTGGCCGGCGCGGTCGTCCGACACGGCCTGAAACATCACGTGGTCGTCGGTGTAGAACCGGTGCACGAAGCCGCCGTCCTTCAGGTCCACAAGGCCCTGGGCGGTGATTTCCAGCGTGTCGCGGTCGAGCGGGAATTTCGTATCCGAGCCGAAACGCTTCCACGCCAGCGGGTCCAGCCACACGGTCCGGCCCAGGGTCACGTTGCGGATGGCGGGCAGGGCCGATTCCGGAGCAGGCTCCTTGCGGCCGAATAAGCGACTGAACATGGCGGGTCCCTGCAACACTGGTCCTTCATGTACGGCGCCAGCCTGCGCTGTAAAAGGGGCGCCGCTCGCTCTCGACGGCTGGCGTTCGGGCTCCCATCTTGTATGAACACGGCCAAGATGGCCCGTTGAAGAGGATCACGACCCGATGAGTCAGACGCCCTGGACTGTCCGTTCGCTGAAGGCGGCCCTGGACGAAGCGCCCGGACGCGGCGCCGACGAGATCACCGTCAGCATCCTGGAGGGCGCCGACGAGATCCTGCTGGCGACCATGCACTGGCATGGGGACCTGGAGATCTACATCAGCGTCAGCGACCAGCAGGTCGCCGCCTCGGCCCTGCTGTGGCCGGTCGACGAACAGGAAGACCGCCACGCGTTCAACGAGTTCCTGCTCAAGGCCCAGAAGCTGGTGCCGCTGTCGAACTTCGGCATCTGCGTCGTCGGCGGCCGCGACTACTACGAACTGTTCGGCGAGCTCTCGACCACCACCACGATCGAGGACATCCTGATCGAGTTGCGCACCCTGGCCGAGAACGCCATCGAAGTGGCTTCCGACCTGCGCACCTCGTTCTCGTCCGCCGCCGCCTGACCCAAACCTAGAATTTCCCGGAGCCTTCCGATGTCCATCTGGCGCAAGCTGTTCACCCTGGGTCGCGCCGGCGCCCACGAAGCCACGTCCGCCGTCGTCGACGCCAACGCCATCCGCATCCTCGACCAGGAGATTCGCGACGCCGACGCGGCCCAGGCCAAGGCGCGCGACAACCTCGCCACCCTGGTCGCCCGTCGCCGCATCCAGGAGAACGACGTCAAGAGCCTGCGCGAGCAGGTGGCGAAGTACGAAAACTCCGCCCGCGCCGCCGTCACCAAGGGCGACATGGATCTCGCCCGCCAAGTGGCCCAGCGCATCGCCGACATCGAGAGCGAGATCTCGCTGAAGGAGCCGCAGATCGGCTCGATGCGCGAGGCCGAGGACCAGCTGCACCAGGCCATCGCCGCCACCGACCGCCGCATCGACACGCTCAAGCGCGAGGTCGAGGTCGTGAAGGTCAACGAGTCCGTCCAGAAGGCGCAGGAAGCCGTCACCGCGCGCGGCGCGGGCGCCGGCGCTTCGCTGGGCTCGGCCGCCGACAGCCTGGCGCGGATCAAGGAACGCCAGATGGTCCGCGGCGAGAAGATCAAGGCCGCCGGCGAACTGGAAGACCGCCGCACCGGGGCTGATCTCGACGAGAAGCTGCGCGTGGCCGGCATCCTGCCGGGCCAGTCGTCGGCCGACGACATCCTGGCCCGCCTCGCGCCGCAGCCCGCCCCGCTGCAGATCGAGGACAAGGCCGCCGACGGTTCGAAGCCCGAATAAGGACCAAGCGTGCGTCGTCTTACCCTGACCCCTCGCGCCGACTGGCGCGAGAAGGCCGAGGCCGTCGGCTTCGTCTACCATCACACCGGCGGACAGGCCTATTGGGACGAGGGGACGGCGTACGCCTTCACCTTGCAGGAGGTCGAGGAGCACCTGGAGCCGGCCGCGGCCGAGCTCCACGACCTGTGCCTCGACCTCGTCGACGAGGCGGTCGCCAGCGAGGAGATCCTCGAAAAGCTGGCGATCCCGCGCGAGCACTGGGACTTCGTCGCCGCCTCCTGGCGCGCCAAGGAGCCCTCGCTCTACGGCCGCTTCGACTTCGGCTACGACGGCTCGGGCCCGCCCAAGCTCTACGAATACAACGCCGACACCCCCACCAGCCTGTTCGAGGCCGCCACCTTCCAGTGGCTGTGGCTGGAGGATCTGCTGGGCCAGGGCGCCCTGCCCGCCGGGACCGACCAGTTCAACAGCCTGTTCGAGGCGATGCGCGATCGCTTCAAGGTGCTGTTCCCGAACGGCGGCTTCGTGCACTTCGCCAGCGACGACGAGGCCGTCGAGGATCGCCAGACTGTGCGGTTCCTGGAAGATCTCGCCGCCCAGGCGGGCCTGGATCCCAAGTTCGTGGCCATGAACGCCATCGGCCTGAACGAAGAGGGCCAGTTCGTCGACACCGACGGCTACCTGCTGCAGGCGGCGTTCAAGCTCTATCCTTGGGAAGACATGCTGCGCGAGCCCTACGCGGCCAACCTGACCACGGCCAAGGTCCGCTGGCTGGAGCCGCCGTGGAAGGCGATCCTGTCCAACAAGGCGATCCTTCCGCTGCTGTGGGAGCGCCACAAGGGCCACCCGAATCTGCTGGAGGCCTATTTCGAGGGCGATCCGGCGGCCTCGGCGCTTGGCGCGAACTACGTGCGCAAGCCGCTGTTCTCGCGCGAGGGGGCCAATGTCGAGATCGTCGGCGCCAAGGCCGAGCCGGTGCTCGACCAGGGCTATGGCGCCGAGGGCGCGATCGTCCAGGCCTTCCATCCGCCGCCCAGCTTCGACGGCAAGCATCCGGTGATCGGCGCCTGGATCGTCGGGGCCGAGCCCGTCGGCATGGGCATCCGCGAGGACGACAGCCAGGTGACCAAGAACCTGGCGCGCTTCGTGCCGCACATCATCGAGGGGTGAGCTTCCCGTTTTCGCGGGGGTTTTACGGAGAGGGGGGAGGTCCGCCCATGAGTGACATCGCCGCCCCGCCTGTCACCGCCCCCCTGCATCGGGCGCGTTCGGTTCTGGCCGCGGTGGCGGTCCCGGTCGTGATCGCCCTGGCCTGGCTGATCGTCGAGCTTCGCCTCGCCAGCACCATCCCGACCCCCTATGTCGGGGCCGTGTGGTCGACGCTGTCGCTGAGTTCGGTGCTTGCCGTGGCGGCCTTCTCGCTGTGCATGCCGGCCCTGGCCAGGATGCTGTGGCGCCGGCGATGGATCGTGGCGCTGCTGCCGGTCGCGTTCATGGTCGCGATGTGGTTCGCGCTCGGCCTGACCAGCGCGTGGGGCGTCTTGCTGGAAATGGGACACGCGGCCGGCGTCAGTCGCGCCGCCGCCTTCGCCTATGCCGACGTCATGGCGATCGCGCTGTTCGTCGCGGCGATAGTCGCGGGCGCGGGCCTCTTGGCATGGCCTCGGCCTGACTTCCCGCCCGTGCTAGGCTCCCGCTCATGAGCGACTCCCACGAAGACGGCCCGCCCGGCGAAACGCCGATCCAGCGGGCCTTGCGCATCAAGCAGGCGGCGCTGGCCGCCAGGCCCAAGCCGCCGCGCGGCGGTCGCTTCCAACGTGAGCAGGCGTCGCGAAAGGCCGCCGGCTCCACCAAGCCGTGGAACAGCTGATGGCCGGATTGAAGGACAAGCGCGGCTTCATCGACAAGGACCGCCTCGATCTCTCCGAGCGCCAGGCCGTCGAATACTGGATGAAGCGCTGGGGCGTGACCCGCGAGCAGATCACGACCGCCCATCGCAAGGTCGGCCGCATGACCAAGGACATCGCCGCCGAGCTCGGCAAGAAGCGCTGAGCCTGACCGTCTAGCGTTCTTGCAACGCCGCCAGCGCCGCCTCGTGGGCGGCGATCCGCAGGCGGCAACGTCGGGCGTGCGCCGAATAGAGAACCAGGCACGCGGCCAGGAAGACGGCTCCGCCGGCCAGCAGCGGCCAGTCCGCGCGCCAGCGGCCCGAAAGCGTGCCCATCGCCGCCAGGAAGGCCGCGCCGGCGGCGCAGGTCCAGATCCCGGCCTGGGCCCAGCGCAGGCCTGTTCGCGCCTGGGCTAGCGCCGTGCTCACCACCGTCTGCGGCGTATCCAGCAGCAGGCCCGGATCCCCGCGCCGCGACCACAGGGTCATCGCGCCCGCGAACAGGGTGAACACCGCGCAGGCGATCGCCGCCGGCCAGGGCAGTTCGCGCGTGACGACGGCCCAGGCCACTAGGCCCAGCACCAGCGGCACGCCGGCCATCTCGGCGGCGAAGTTCAGCCGCGCCAGCCGGTCGCGGCGGCGCAGCGAGCGGATCTGGGCGGGATCGATCGCCGGCTCGGCGGCGGCCGGATCCGTCCAGGCCTGGGCCAGGGAGGTCCAGTCGTCTTCAGGGCCATTAGGCGGACCGTGCGGCGTGGTCATCGGCGATCCTCCGGATCGAGCGCCTCGCGCAGGGCGGCCTTGGCGCGGGTCAGGCGTATGGAGACTGCGTTGGCGTTCAGCCCCAGCATCGGGCCGATCTCGGCTGGGCTGAAGCCTTCCAGGGTCAGCAGGGCCGGCTGGCGCAGCGACAGGGGCAGGGCGCGCACGGCGCGGGCCAGCCGCTCCTGCATGTGCCGCGCCTCGAAGCTCTCGTGCGGATCGGGCCCGCCCGACGGAGCGCTTTCATCCAGGGGCTGCCGGCGCGGCTCGGCCGCTTCCCGCGCCACGTGGGTGATCGCGCGGTTGTGGGCCACGCGGGCGATGAAGGCGCGCAGCGGCGCGTCGCCCCGATGGCGGGGCAGGGCGCGCCAGACGGCCAGCAGGATCTCCTGCCGCAGTTCGCGCCGGCGCTCGGGATCGGCCTCGTAGGCCGCCGCGATGCGCCCCAGCATCGCGCCGTGCTCGGCGAGAATGGCCTCGAATGCGTCGTCCCGTCCCAGAAGCGGTCTCCCCGAAAAAATCGCGTCTGGTCCGAAAGACTCGCAAGGTCGGCGAGACTTTCACGGCGTGCTCGACAAAAGACAGGAGGTTCGTCGTGACGCTCAAGGCCGAAATCGAAACCCTTCCCGCCGGCGACCGCGTCCTGCGGCGCGGCAAGGGGCTGCTCAAGGTGCTGGTGACCCTGCTGGCGATCTTCGCCTTCGCCGCCTGGATCGCCCTGGGCGTGGTCCTCTACGCCGACGCGGGGCGCGACCTGCGCCTGGCGGCGGCTCTGGCGGCGGCCGTTTCGACCGAGGCCCTGTTCTGGAGCGTCGCGGCGCTTCTGGGCGTCAGCGTGCTGGAAGCGCGCAAGGCGATCTGGCGCCGCATCACCGGTTTCCTCGCGCGATAGTCGCCAGGCGGACGGTTTCGCCAGTCCGGAACAAGCGTCGCCATTCTCCGTGTGACGACGTTTCGTGCCTATCAAGTGGCGTATGCTGTCAAACTACGATCAAGACAACGTTGTCATAGCAATGATTTGCTGAATTCTTGGCAAATCTGCGGGAACGCAACGCACATGTGGACGCGTTCTTGGCCAAAATGCTAGGGAGGCCACGGATATTGCACTGCGAGATTCAGATTTCGCGGGGCTGTTCCAAGGCGAGACGACCCCGATAGAGGGCGCGGCCTTTCTTCACTTTATCGCAGGGTGAACTCAAAATGCCGGTAGAGACGCTGACGAAGTCCCTTTGGGTCTATTCGTTCGGGGGAGGCGGCGCTGACGGCGACGCTTCCATGAAGAACCTCCTCGGAGGCAAGGGCGCCAATCTCGCCGAGATGTCGTCGCTGGGTCTGCCGGTTCCGCCCGGCTTTACGATCACCACCGAGGCTTGCGTCCACTACTACGCCAACGGCAAGCAGTACCCCGCCGAGCTGGCCGGGCAGGTCGCCGCCGGTCTCGCCAAGATCGAGGCCATCACCGGCAAGCGCTTCGGCGATGTCGCCAACCCGCTGCTGGTGTCGGTGCGCTCGGGCGCCCGCGCCTCGATGCCGGGCATGATGGACACCGTCCTGAATCTCGGCCTCAACGACGAGACCGTCGAGGGCCTGGCCGTCCTGTCTGGCGACCGCCGCTTCGCCTACGACAGCTACCGCCGCTTCATCCAGATGTATTCGAACGTCGTGCTCGACCTGGAGCACCACATGTTCGAGGAGATCCTCGACGATCATAAAGACCGTCTAGACGTCCACGTCGACACCGGCCTCACCGCCGACGACTGGGCCGGGGTCATCAAGGACTACAAGGCCGCCGTGCTCAACGAGCTGGGCAAGCCGTTCCCGCAGGACGCCCAGGAGCAACTGTGGGGCGCCGTCGGGGCCGTGTTCGCCAGCTGGATGAACGACCGCGCCAAGTTCTATCGCCGCATGCACGACATCCCCGAAAGCTGGGGCACCGCCGTCAACATCCAGTCGATGGTGTTCGGCAACATGGGCGACACCTCGGCCACCGGCGTGGCCTTCACGCGCAACCCGTCGAACGGCGACAACCGCCTGTACGGCGAGTTCCTGATCAACGCCCAGGGCGAGGACGTCGTCGCCGGCATCCGCACGCCGCAGTCGCTGACCAAGGCCGCCCGCGAAGAGATGGGCGACACTTCGCCGTCGATGGAAGAGGCGATGCCGGAGGTGTTCGGCCAGTTCAAGACCGTGGTCGAGACGCTGGAACGCCACTACCGCGACATGCAGGACATCGAGTTCACGGTGGAGCAGGGCGTGCTCTACATGCTGCAGACCCGCAACGGCAAGCGCACCGCCAAGGCCGCGCTGAAGATCGCCGTCGACATGGCCGCCGAGGGCGTGATCAGCAAGGAGGAGGGCGTCTCGCGCGTCGAGCCGGCCTCGCTGGACCAACTGCTGCACCCGACCATCGACCCGACCGCCCATCGTGACGTCGTCACCGTCGGCCTGCCGGCTTCGCCGGGCGCGGCCACCGGCAAGATCGTCTTCGACAGCGACGAGGCCGAGAAGGCCGCCGCCAACGGCGAGGCCGTGATCCTGGTGCGCGAGGAGACCTCGCCCGAGGACATCCACGGCATGCACGCCGCCCGCGGCATCATCACCGCCCGCGGCGGCATGACCAGCCACGCCGCCGTCGTGGCGCGCGGCATGGGCCGTCCCTGCGTCTCGGGCGCCGGCGACGTGTCGATCTTCGCCAAGGAAGGCCTGTTCCGGGCCAAGGGCCGCGAGTTCAAGGCCGGCGAGGTGATCACCATCGACGGCTCCACCGGCGAGATCCTGGCTGGTGCGCCCAAGATGATCGAGCCGGAGCTGACCGGCGACTTCGCCACCCTGATGGGCTGGGCCGACCAGGTCCGTCGCCTGAAGGTGCGGGCCAACGCCGAGACCCCGCTCGACGCCAAGACCGCCCGCCAGTTCGGCGCCGAAGGCATCGGCCTGTGCCGCACCGAGCACATGTTCTTCGACGACACCCGCATCGCCGCGGTGCGCGAGATGATCCTGGCCGACGACGAGGCCGGCCGTCGCACGGCCCTGGCCAAGATCGCGCCCTTCCAGAAGGCCGACTTCGTCGAGCTCTTCACGATCATGGAAGGCCTGCCAGTCACCATCCGTCTGCTCGACCCGCCGCTGCACGAGTTCCTTCCGCATACGGAAGAAGACGTGCAGGCCGTGGCCGTGGCCACCGGCCTCGACGCCGCCAAGCTGCTGCGCCGAGCCAAGGAGCTGCACGAGACCAACCCCATGCTCGGCCACCGCGGCTGCCGCTTGGGCGTCTCTTATCCCGAGATCTACGAGATGCAGGTCCGGGCCATCCTCGAGGCGGCGTGCGAGATCGCCAAGTCGGGCAAGGCCGCGCCGGTGCCTGAGATCATGCACCCGCTGGTCGCCAAGGGCGAGGAGATGAAGTACCTGCGCGACCTGACCGACCGCGTCGCCAAGGCGGTGCTGGCCGAGCAGGGCGTTGATCTGAAATACACCGTCGGCACCATGGTCGAGCTGCCCCGCGCCGCCCTGCGCGCCGGCGACCTGGCGGCCAACGCCGAGTTCTTCAGCTTCGGCACCAACGACCTGACCCAGACGACGTTCGGCATCAGCCGCGACGACGCCGGCAAGTTCCTGGGCGCCTATATCGACAAGGGCATCTTCGAGAAGGACCCCTTCGTCAGCCTCGACCAGGACGGCGTGGGCGACCTGATCCGCATCGCCGCCGAGCGGGGCAGGGCGGCGCGTCCCGACGTCAAGCTCGGCATCTGCGGCGAGCACGGCGGTGACCCGGCCTCGATCGCGTTCTGCGAGAAGGTCGGCCTCGACTACGTCTCCTGCTCGCCCTACCGCGTGCCGATCGCCCGCCTCGCCGCGGCGCAGGCGGCCCTGGCCGGGAAGTAGGCCAAGATCCTCCCCCTGAAGGGGGAGGTGGCCCGAAAGGCCGGAGGGGGAAGTTCCTCCCGAAACCGACGAACGGCCCCGCTCCCGCGAGCGGGGCCGTTTTTCTTTTCGCGCCGGCTTGCATCGATATCGATAGGAAGCTATCTAAATGGATAGCAAGCTACCTATCGTTCTTCGAGCATCGTTACATGACGTCCCGCATTCCCAGCGAACGCACCTTCACCGGCGCGGTGCTGCGCCTGGCGCGCATCTACCGCCGCGAGGTCAATCGCGCCCTGGCCGAGCACGGCCTTTCCGACGCCCGCGCCTTGCCGGTGCTGCACATCGCCCGCGCCGGCGGCGGCATGAGGCAAGGCGTGCTGGCCGAGGAGCTGGGCGTCGAAGGTCCGTCCCTGGTCCGCGTGCTCGACCAGCTGTGCGCCGCCGGCCTGGTGGAGCGCCGCGACGACCCCGCCGACGGCCGCGCCAAGACCCTGCACCTGACCAGCGACGGCGCGGCCCTGGCCGTGATCGCCGAGGACACCGTCCAGGCCGTCCGCTCGCGCCTGCTGGTCGGTGTCAGCGACGAGGACCTGGCCGCGACCTTGCGCACCTTCGCCGCCTTCGAAGCGGCCCTGGAAGCGGCCAACGGGCAGGGGGCGTAAGGCTTCCATGCCCAAGTTCGACCGGTGGACGCTGCTGTTCTCGCTGAACAGCTTCGTCGCCGCCATGCTCGCCCTGTGGATCGGTTTCGCCGTCGGCCTGCCGCGTCCGTACTGGGCCATGACCACGGCCTATATCGTCAGCCAGCCCCTGGCCGGCGCCGTGCGCTCCAAGGCGCTGTACCGCGTGCTCGGCACCGTGCTGGGCGGCGCGGCCGCCGTGGCCATGGTGCCCAACCTCGTCAACGCGCCCGTGCTGCTGTGCCTGGCGCTGGCGCTGTGGGTCGGCGCCTGCCTGACCATCTCGCTGCTCGACCGCACGCCGCGCAGCTATGTCCTGATGCTGGCCGGCTACACCGCCGCCATCATCGGCTTCCCGGCCGTCAGCCAGCCCGGCGCCATCTTCGACCTGGCCGTCTGGCGCGTGGTCGAGATCGGCCTTGGCATCATCTGCGCCACCCTGGTCCACAGCCTCGTCTTCCCGCGCCCCGTCGGGACCGTCCTGCGCGCCCGCCTGGGCGCCTGGCTGGGCGAGGCCGACCGCTGGGCGCTGGACGTGCTGAAGGGCGCCGACGAGCAGGCCTTCGCCCGCGATCGCCAGCATCTGGCCGCCGCCGCCAGCGAGATCCAGATGCTGGCCACGCACCTGCCGTTCGACACCACCCGCCTGCGCGAAACCACCGGTGTGGTGCGGGCCCTGCACGAGCGCCTGCTGATCCTCATCCCGCTACTGTCGGGGCTTGCCGACCGCATGCTGGCGCTCAAGGACGTCCAGGACCCCGCCGCCCGTCGGGCGCTGGACGCCGTCATCGCCTGGATCGAGGCCGGCGCCGACCGCGGCCCCGGTCTCGAGCTGATCGACCACCTCAAGGCCGAGGCCGCCACGCGGCGCGGCGGCGACTGGAACGCCCTGCTGGTCGAGAGCCTGCTGGTGCGCCTGGCCGAGACCGTCCAGGCCCTGGGCGAGGGCCATGCGCTCATGACCCGCCTTGCGAACCCCGACGCCCCGCTGTCGCCGAACCTTGCGGCCGCCACCGCCAACGCCGCCCGCCGCCGCATGCACAGCGACCTGCCGCTGGCCCTGCTTTCGGGCGCGGCCGCCGCGATCGCGGTGCTGCTGTCCTGCGGCATCTGGATCGTGTCCGGCTGGGGCGACGGCGCCTCGGCGCCGGTCATGGCGGCGGTGTTCTGCTGCTTCTTCGCGGCCATGGACGACCCCGTTCCGGCCATCCGCAGCTTCGGGATCTTCACCCTGGTCTCGCTGCCGCTGTCGGCGCTCTACATGTTCGCCGTGCTGCCGGCCATCGACGGCTATCCGCTGCTGGTCCTGACCCTGGCCCCGCCGCTGCTGTTCATCGGCCTGTTCATTCCCAATCCCAAGACCATGGGGGCGGCTCTGGCCACGCTGATGGGGTTCTGCAACGCCCTGGCTTTGCAGGAGACCTTCAGCGCCGACTTCGCCAGCTTCCTGAACGTCAATCTGGGCCAGTTCGTCGGCCTGGGGGCGGCGATCTTCGTCACCGCCGCCATGCGCTCGATGAGCATCGACGCCGGCGCCCGGCGCCTGCTGTCGCGCACCTGGAAGAACCTGGCCCGCCTGGCCCGGTCCAGCCGCGCGCCCGAGCCGGCCGCCTTCGCCGCCGCCCTGGTCGACCGCCTGGGCCTGCTGACGCCCAAGCTCGCCGCCGTGGGGCCGCGCCACGACCTCGTCGGCGTCGACGTGCTGCGCGACCTGCGGGTGGGCATGAACCTGGTCACCGTCCAGACCGCTCGCGGCGATCTGTCGGGACCGGCCCGCGCCAGCCTCGACGCCGTGCTCGACGGGGTGGGCGACCACTACGCGGCCCTGTCGGCCGGGCGCCGCGCCCCGCCGCACGCCGAGCTGCTGGCAAAGGTCGATCAGGCCCTTAGCCGCCTTGGCGAGACCGCCTTCGTTCCCAATGGCGCACTGGGCGGCGTCACCGGCCTCGTCGGCCTGCGCCGCAACCTCTTCCCCGACGCCCCCGCCTTCAATCCGGAGCCCGCCGCATGACCGGCGAATACAATATCGACGGCGTCTTCCTGTCGTCCGTCCTCGTCTCGGCCGTCGCGGCCCTCGTCGCCGCCTTCGTGCTCCGGCGCGTGCTGTCCTGGGCCGGCGCCTACCGCTTCGTCTGGCACCCGGCGCTGTTCGACACCGCGCTCTTCGTCATCCTCTGGGCCGCCGTCGTGGCCTTCGTCCGTCCGTAAGAAAAACATGCCCCAGCTGAAAACTCTCCTCCCGCAAGCCGGCCGCGTCGCGGTCACCCTGGCCGTCGTCGCCGTCGCCGTGGTCGGGGGCAAGCGCCTCTGGGACCACTACCAGGTCGATCCCTGGACCCGTGACGGCCGCGTCCGCGCCGACATCGTCCAGGTCGCCCCGGACGTCTCGGGCCTGGTCACCGCCGTCCAGGTGGTCAACGACCAGACGGTCAAGGCCGGCCAGCCGCTGTTCTATGTCGACCGCGACCGCTACGCCCTGGCGCTGCGGCAGGCCGACGCCGCCGTCGCCGCCCAGAAGGCCCAGCTGGCCCAGGCGCGGCGCGAACTGGCGCGCAACCGCGTGCTGGGCGACCTCGTGGCCGGCGAGATCACCGAGCAGAGCCTGGCCAAGGTCGAGCAGGGCCAGGCCGCCCTGGCCCAGGCCGTCGCCGCCCGCGACCTGGCCGCGCTGAACCTCGAGCGCACCCTGGTCGTCGCCCCCACCGACGGCTTCCTGTCGGACCTGACGCTGCGCACCGGCGACTACGTCACCGCCGGCAAGCCGGTGCTGGCCTTGATCGACAGCCGCTCCTACCGGGTCGAAGGCTATTTCGAGGAAACCAAGCTCAAGGGCCTGCACGTCGGCCAGAAGGTCAGCGTTACGGTGATGGGCGAGGACAGGCCGCTGCATGGCCACATCCAGTCGATCGCCGCCGGCATCGAGGATCGCGACCGCGCCGCCGGCGCCAGCCTGCTGCCCAACGTCAACCCCACCTTCAGCTGGGTGCGCCTGGCCCAGCGCGTGCCCGTCCGCGTCGCCCTGGACGAGACGCCCAAGGACCTGCGCCTGATCGCCGGCCGCACGGCCACGGTCGCGGTGTTGGGGCAGGGGACGGCCAAGGTCGCCGGCAAGGGGGCCGTCTCGTGAGTACGATCCGCACCCTGGCGGCCGCCGGCTCGCTGCTGGCGCTGGCCGCCTGCACCACCGTCGGTCCGAATTACAAGCGGCCCGACGTCGCCAAGATCAACGAGCCCGCAGCGCAGGCCCCGTTCATGGGCGCGGCCAGCGCCGTCGTCAGCCAGGACCCGGTCCCCGACGGCTGGTGGAAGCTCTATGACGACGAGACTCTGAACGGTCTCGTCCAGGAGGCTCTGAGCGCCAATACCGACCTGCGGGTCGCCGCCGCCAACCTGGCCCGCGCCCGCGCCGTGGCCGGCGAGGCCGACGACGCTGGCGGCTTCTCGGTCGGCGCGTCGGGGGCCGCCATGCATGCCCGCGAGTCCGGCGAGCAGTACCTGATGACCGAGCCGCTGCCGGTCGAGAATCTGGCCGATGCAGGTGTGAAGGTCTCCTACCAGGTCGACCTGGTGGGCCGCCTCAAGCGCGCCGCCGAGGCCGCCCATGCCGACGCCGACGCCAGCCAGGCCGCGCTGGATCTCGCCCGTGTCAGCGTCGCCGCCGACGTCGCGCGGGCCTATGTCGAGGCCTGCTCGGCCGGTCACGAGATCCATGTCGCCGAGCACAGCCTGGAGCTCCAGCAGAAGAGCCTGGAGGTCACCAATCGGTTGATCGCCGCCGGCCGCGGCACGGCGCTGGACGCCACCCGGGCCCGGGCTCAGGTGGATTTGCAGCGCGCGGCGATCCCCAGCTTCGAGGCCCATCGCAAGGCCGCGCTCTACAAGCTGGCGGTGCTGACCGGCAAGCCGCCGGCCCAGTTTCCCGGGGCCGTCGAGGACTGCGCCGCGCCGCCGAAGCTGTCGCAGCCCCTGCCGGTCGGCGACGGCGCGGCCCTGCTCAAGCGCCGTCCCGATGTTCGGCAGGCCGAGCGTACCCTGGCCGGCGCCACGGCCCGCATCGGCGTGGCGCGTGGCGCGCTCTATCCGAACATCAGCTTCGGCATGGGCGCGGGCTCGACGGGCCTGCTCGCCGACATCGGACAGCCCGCCGCCAACCGCTGGAGCCTGTCGGGCCTGGTCTCCTGGACCCTGCCGGGCGAGGGCGAGCGCGCCCGCATTCGCGGGGCCGAGGCCGGCGCCGACGGAGCCTTGGCCCGCTTCGACGGCGTGGTGCTGAACGCCCTGCGCGAGACCGAGACCAGCCTGACCGCCTACGCCCACGAACTGGACCGCAACGCCGCCCTGCGCGCCGCCCGGGACGAGGCCGTCAAGGCCGAGCGCCAGGCCGCCACGCTCTACAAGGCCGGCCGCGCGCCGTACCTTCAGGGCCTGGACGCCCAGCGCACCCTGGCCGGCGCCGAAGCCTCCCTCGCGGCCTCGGACGCGGCCGTGGCAGCCGACCAGGTCAACCTCTTCCTGGCGCTGGGCGGCGGCTGGGAAACCGCGCCGGCGGTGAAGACGATCCAGGCCCAACGGTAGGCGCCAAAAGATCCTCCCCCTCTGGGGGAGGTGGCCCAAAGGGCCGGAGGGGGGCCGTTTTCAGCTTGCGCTGTGTTTACTCAGTACCCCACCCGTCCAATCCCCGCGAAAGCGGGGACCCAGGCTTTTTCTGAAACGCGGGGCGCTCGACGATAAAACACCTGGGTCCCCGCTTTCGCGGGGATTGGACGGATTTGTGGGCCGGACGGGGATAGACCCAGCTCCATCCCCGGTGAGTTCGCCAAAGAACCGAACGAACTCAATCCCTTGCAACTTTCTCACTCAAACTTATCAGACGCGCCCAAACCCGCCGCATAATCAAACCCGTCCCCGCCATGGGGAGGGCTCTTGGTACCGGCCCAAGCGTGGCGAGGACCGCATCGAGCGGGGCCGCTCGGAGCGTCGTGGGAAAAGGCGGGTTTGCAGGAGCGCTCACAAGGCGTGAATGGGCCGCCAAGCCGTCCATGGCGTAACGAGCGGGTCGACAGGGTCGGGATCGTTCAAACCGGCCTAACAGGATCAGCCGAGGCCGCCGCCGGATTACCGCGGGGCTATTGGTCCTGCCCGTCCGTGGGACAGCCGGGTCCAGGGTTGAAACAGCACCCGCGCCTCCGGCCCTTCGGAATAACGACGCGGCGGAGCGGTCGACGAAGCCGAAACGCTAAACAAACCCACGGTCCCCGGGCTCCGCCCGGCCGCTCCGCGCCTCCCCGACCTCACGCGTGCAAACGCGGGAGCTAGCGAAGCCGTGTCTTGAGGAACCTCCCCCCGTGGGGGAGGTGATCGCGCAGCGATCGGTGGGGGGAGTGACTACGAACTCACCCACCACCCCGAAAGCTGAAACCGCCCCCCCACCGGCCTTCGGCCGCCTCCCCCAGAGGGGGAGGTTCCTCGCCAAAGATCCTCCCCCTGAAGGGGGAGGTGGCCCGGAGGGCCGGAGGGGGAAGGTCCTGATGAGGTCAGCACATCCCCAACGTCAGCACTCCCTTCCCCCTCAGTCGGCGGAGTTTATCCTCGGGCCGGCCTTTGGCCGGACCCGGGGGCGACAGCTCCCCCTTCAGGGGGAGCATCTATCCCGGCGCCCGCTCGCTCCAGAGGTCGAGATCCGGCTCATGCCCGATCAGGGCCAGGCCCGAGGCGATCGACTCGAATTCGCCGCCGCTCTCGATCCGTTCGGCGCCGAAGCGGCGCAGGAAGATGTCGCGCACGGCCGGCACGAACGAGGAGCCGCCCGTCAGGAACACCCGGTCCACGCCCTCGGCGGCCAGGCCCGAGCGCTCCAGCGCCTGGTCCACGGCCGTCTCGATGGCCTTCAGTTCCGGCGCGATCCAGCCTTCGAATTCGCTACGCGCCACGTCGCGCTCGATGACCACGGAGCCGGCCTTGAATGAGAACAGCGCGCTTTCCTGGCTCGACAGCGCCTCCTTCAGGCCCGAGACCGAGCGGTAGAGGGCGTAGCCGTGGTTGTCGTCGAGCACCTCGATCAGGCGGGCGATCTTCTCCGGCTCGACCGCCGTGCGCTCCAGGGCGCGGATGTCGCGCATGTCCTTGGACGCGCGCAGCATGGCCAGCTGGTCCCAGCGGGCGAAGGCGGTGTAGTAGCGCTGCGGGATCGGCAGGCGGCTGGACATGGCCTTGTAGAGGCTGCCCTTGCCCAGTTCCGGCGAGACGACGTTGTCGATGATCCGATAGTCGAAGGCGTCGCCGGCCACGCCGACGCCCGAGCGGGCCAGCGGAACCGAGCGCAGCTGGCCGCCGTGGCGCTCGAACCGCACGATCGAGAAGTCGCTGGTGCCGCCGCCGAAGTCGGCCACCAGCACCGTGGCGTCCTCCTTCAGCTGGCGGGCGAAGAAGAAGGCCGCCCCGACCGGCTCGTGGGCGTAGCGGATATCCGAGAAGCCCAGGCGCTCGAACGCGGCCTCGTAGCGCCTCAGGGCAAGGCTCTCGTCGGGATTGCCGCCGGCGAAGGTCACCGGGCGGCCGACGATCACCCGCGGCGGCAGGTTGGCCATCTGGCCGCCGGCATGGTCGCGCAGCTTGAACAGGAAGGCCGCCAGCAGGTCCTCGAACAGGTAGCGCCTGTCGAGGATCTTGGTCTCGGTGAAGGCCGCGCTCGCCGCGAAGGTCTTGAACGACTGGACGAAGCGCGTTTCCAGCGGATCCTCGACATAGGCCTCGATGGCCCAGGGGCCGGCCTCGATGACGCGCTCGGTCGGACGGCCGTCCGGGCCGGCCATCGAGTGGAAGCTCAGCGCCGAGCGGAAAGCGAAGATGTCCTTCTCGCCGACGGGAAAGCGCACCAGGCGCGCGGGACCGGATCCGTCGGCGATGGCGACGACGGTGTTGGTGGTGCCGAAATCGATGCCGATCGTCGGCTGGACGGCGGACGTCATGAAACTAGCTCGGGCCGGGGAGGGGCCGTGCGTCCTACAGCCATGAGCGCGGGGGTCAAGCGACTTAACGGGGTTTTTACGCCGCAACCGAAAAACTGCGTTCGACTACCGCGATCCGGCGCGGAAAAGACAAGCATCCGGGGGGAAACGAACATGAAGCTCGACGATCTGAAGATCGCGTCGAAGGTCGCCCTGCCGGCCGTGGTGCTGGGCGCGGCCGTGCTCGCCTGCACGGGCCTGGGCGTCTGGCAGCAGAAGAGCCTGGACGCCGCCACCAGCCGCCTCGTCGAGCATCGGGCCCCCGCCGAGGTGCAGTCGGCCCGCTTCAGCCGCCGCCTGGCCATGATGGGCCATGCCGCCCACCGCACCGTCACCTACGACGCCGCTTCGTCGGAAGCCCAGGCCGCCTCCAAGGAGCTCGACAAGGTCTATGCCGAGGGCAAGGACAGCCTCGACAAGATGACCGGCTTCGATCCGGCGATCGCCGAGCGGGCCGAGGGCTTCCGCGCCCGGATCGACGCGCTCTACGCCGAGGCGCGCGGCGCGGCGGACAAAGGTTTGGCCAATGATGACACCGGTGCCATGGTGCATCTGGCCGTCATGGATCCCGCGATCGACGGCCTCGCCAAGGACGTGAAGGCCTGGGGCGACGACTATCACGAGGAGACCGACGCCATGGTCACGGCGGCCCGCGCCGAGGCCGGGCGGGGCGTGCTGCTGACCCTGCTGTTCGGCGTGGCCGCGGCCCTGGGCGGCGTGGCCTTCGCCCTCTGGATCGGCGCGGTGAAGATCTCGCGGCCGGTGGCCGGGCTGTCGCGCGCCATGAACGATCTGGCCGAGGGCCGCCTGGAGACGGCCGTGACCGGCGCCGGTCGCCGCGACGAGGTCGGGCTGATGGCCAAGGCCGTGCAGGTCTTCAAGGACAACGCCCTGGCCCTGAAGAGCGCCCAGGCCGAACAGGCCCGCTCCCGCGCCGCCGGCGACGAGGAACGAGGCCGTAACGAAGCCGCGCGCGAGGCCGCCGCGCGCGAGCAGGCCTTCGTCATGGAGGCGATCGCGCAGGGCCTGTCGCGCTTGTCTCGCGGCGACCTGACCGTGCGGGTCACCGAGGCCTTCCCTGACGGCTATCGCCAGCTGCGCGACGACTTCAACGCCGCCATGGGCCACCTGGACGAGGCCATGGGCCAGATCCTGGCCGCCGTCGACGGCATCGGCCGGGGCTCGGACGAGATCGCGGCCGCCGCCGACCAGACCGCCCGCCGCAGCGAGCAGCAGGCCGCCGGCCTGGAAGAGACCGCCGCCGCCCTCGACGAGATCACCGCCACCGTCCGGCGGGCGTCGCACGGCGCCGGCGAGGCCGCCCGCGTGGTCGGCTCGGCCCGCGGCGACGCCGAGCGCTCCGGCCAGGTGGTGCGCGGCGCCGTCGAGGCCATGACCGGCATCGAAAGCTCCTCGCGCCAGATCGGCCAGATCATCGGCGTCATCGACGAGATCGCCTTCCAGACCAACCTCTTGGCCCTCAACGCCGGTGTTGAGGCCGCCCGGGCTGGAGACGCGGGACGCGGCTTCGCCGTCGTCGCCCAGGAGGTCCGCGCCCTGGCCCAACGTTCGGCTGATGCGGCCAAGGAGATCAAGACCCTGATCTCGACCTCGGCCCGCCAGGTCGACGAGGGGGTCAAGCTGGTCGGCCAGACCGGCGAGGCGCTGGAAGGCATCGTCTTCAAGGTGGGCGAGATCGACGCCCTGGTGCGCGAACTGGCCGCCTCGGCCGGCGAGCAGGCCGTCAGCCTCAACGAGGTCAATTCGGCCGTGAACCAGATGGACCAGGGCGTGCAGCAGAACGCCGCCATGGTCGAGGAAGCCAACGCCGTCGCCCACGCCCTCAAGAGCGAGATCGTCGGCCTTGTGGAGATGACGGGCCGCTTCCGCGTGTCGGCCGCGAGGGAGGCGCGGGGCTACCGGATGGCGGGGTAGGGCTCAGCGCTCGCTGGCGTGCTTGATCCGGGTCACGGCGACGTCGAGAGCTCGGATGCGATACCGGATGACGTATCCGGAGGGCGTCAACGTGCGGTTCGCATTGACATTTCCGCCGCGCACCCGTCCTTGGCGCGCTCAATTGAAAGGGCCGGGTCTTGGAACAGTTCGACGTCGTGGTGCTGGGAGCTGGCGCGGCCGGCATGATGTGCGCCATCGAGGCCGGCAAGCGCGGTCGCAAGGTGCTGATCGTCGACCACGCCAAGGCGGCCGGCGAGAAGATCCGCATCAGCGGCGGCGGCCGCTGCAACTTCACCAATGTCGGCGCCGCGCCGGCCAACTTCCTGTCGGCCAATCCGAAGTTCTGCGTCTCGGCCCTGCGCCGCTATCGCCCGGCCAACTTCATCGATCTGGTGAAGAAGCACGGCATCGCCTTCCACGAGAAGACGCTGGGCCAGCTGTTCTGCGACGGCTCCTCCAAGGAGATCATCGCCATGCTGCTGGACGAGATGGCCGACGCCGGCGTCGTGCTGCGCCTGGAAACGGCCATCCAGGGCGTCGACAAGTCCGGCGAGGGTTTCGTCGTCGAGCTGTCGAGCGGCCCCGTGGCCTGCGCCTCGCTGGTCGTCGCCACCGGCGGCAAGTCGATCCCGAAGATGGGTGCGACCGGCGTCGGCTACGACGTCGCCCGCCAGTTCGGCCTGGCTATCATCGAACCGCGCCCGGCCCTGGTGCCCCTGACCTTCGAGGCCCGCACCCTGGAGCGCCTGTCGCCGCTGTCGGGCGTGTCGGTCGACGCCGTCGTGGCCAGCGGCAAGACCAAGTTTCGTGAAGGCATGCTCTTCACCCATCGGGGCCTGTCGGGACCGTCGATCCTGCAGATCTCGTCCTACTGGCGCGAGGGAGGCGAGATCACCGTCGACATGGCGCCGGGCGTCGACGTGTTCGCGACCCTGAAGGCCGAGCGCGCCGCCAACGGCCGCCGCGCGCTGCACACGGTGCTCGGCGAGATCGTGCCCAAGCGGCTGGCGCAGAAGATCGTCGAGGACGAGGCCATCACCGGCAATATCGCCGACTGTTCGGACAAGGTGCTGGCCCGCGTGGCCAGCGTCGTCAACGCCTGGACCTTCAAGCCGGTCGGCTCGGAGGGCTATCGCACGGCCGAGGTGACGCTGGGCGGGGTCGATACCGACGGCCTGGATTCGCGCTCGATGGAGACCAAGACCGTGCCTGGCCTCTACTTTATCGGCGAGGTCGTTGACGTCACCGGCTGGCTCGGCGGCTACAATTTCCAGTGGGCCTGGGCGTCGGGCTGGTGCGCGGGGCAGGCTGTCTAGGAGGACCCGCTCCCTTTGGGAGAGGTGTCGCCGAAGGCATCGAATCGAGGATTGCCCGCCCCAATAAACGTTGGGCCGCCTCTCGGAGGAGAGGCGGCCCACGCGCTTACTTCTTCTTGAACGGCTTGCCGCCGAACTCGCCCTTGGCCTTGAAGGGCTTGGGGCCCTTGAACGGCTTGTCGCCGAAGGCTGGCTTGCCCTTGAAGGGCTTGGCCGGGGCGTCGCCGAACGCCTTGGGCGCACGCGGCTTGTATCCGCGCGGACCGTCGGCGTTGTCGCGGTTTTCGGCGCGGGGCTTGTAGGCCCGCTTCGGAGCGCCGTCGTTGTCGACCGGCGAATACGGACGCGGGGCCTCGTCGCGATCGCGGGGCTTGAAGTCGCGCGGCTTGGCGTCGCGAGGCGGACGGGCCTTGTAGTCGCCCTTCGGCTCCTCGCCGCGTCCGTACGGCTTGGCGCCGCTCACGCCGTCGCGGTCGTAGCCGCCCGGACGCGGGGTGTGATCGCGCGAGCCCGGGGCGTTGGCGCGCGGACCGCGCGGCGCGTCGTCGTAGCTGCGGGGCGGACGCGGCGCGCGCGGACCGTCGCCGCGCGGAGCCGGAGCCGTGGTCGGGGTGATCGAGACGTCCTCGCGCACGGTAGCCTGCACCGCCGCGCCGAACTTCACCGCCGCTTCGGCCGAGATCTCGAACTTCGTGTCGTAGTCGAAGATCCGGATCGAGCCGATGTCCTTCTTGGTGATGTGGCCTTGGCGGCAGATCAGCGGGATCAGCCACTTGGGATCGGCGTTGCCGCGACGGCCGACGCTGATGCGGAACCACTCCGAGCCGTCCATGCTGACGCGCGGTTCGCGCTCGGGACGGTCGCCGAAGTCACGCGGGGCGAAGTCGCGGTCGCCGCGCGGCTCGCGCGAGCGCGGACCCGGATCGGCGCCGTGGCGCGGGTCGTCGTAGATTTCTTCCGGAGCCGGCAGCTTGGCGCGACGGGTGCGGATCAGGGCGGCGGCGATCTCGGTCGGGGTGCGCTTGGCCAGCATGGCTTCGGCCAGGGCCAGGTCTTCCTCGTTCGAGGCCTCGGCGAAGATCGGATCGTCGAGCAGGCGCTCGGTGTCCTTGGCGCGGATCTCGTCGGCGCTCGGGGCGCCGCCCCAGACGCCTTCGACGCCGGCGGCGAACAGCAGCTGTTCGGCCTTGCGGCGGCGGGTATAGGGCACGACGAGCGCCGAGACGCCCTTCTTGCCGGCCCGGCCGGTGCGGCCCGAACGGTGCAGCAGGGTCGCCTTGTTGACCGGCAGTTCGGCGTGGATGACCAGGCCAAGGTCCGGCAGGTCGAGACCGCGGGCGGCGACGTCGGTGGCGACGCAGACGCGGGCGTGACCGTCGCGCAGGGCTTGCAGCGCGTCGGCGCGCTCGCGCTGGCTCAGTTCGCCGGAAAGGCCGACGACGTCGAAGCCGCGCTCGCGCAGCTTGCTGTGCAGAGAGCGGACGCTTTCGCGGGTGTTGGCGAACACCAGGGCGCCCGGGCTTTCGAAGTAGCGCAGCAGGTTGACGACCGCATGCTCGGTCTCGTTCGGCGCCACGCGCACGGCGCGGTACTCGATGTCGCGGTGCGGCTCGTTGCGGTCGATGGTGTCGATGCGCAGGGCGTCGTTCTGATAGTTCTTGGCCAGGGCGATGATGTCGCGCGCCAGGGTGGCCGAGAACAGCAGCGTGCGGCGATCGGCCGGGGCGGCGTCGAGAATGAATTCGAGATCTTCGCGGAAGCCCATGTCGAGCATCTCGTCGGCCTCGTCGAGAACGGCGACCTTCAGCTCGGAGAGGTCGAGGTGGCCGCGCTCGATGTGGTCGCGCAGGCGGCCCGGGGTGCCGACCACGATGTGGGCGCCGAAGTTCAGCGCGCGCTGCTCGCGGCGGGCGTCCATGCCGCCGACACAGTTGACGACCGTAGCGCCGGCTTGGGCGTAGAGCCACTCCAGTTCGCGATTGACCTGCATGGCCAGTTCGCGGGTCGGGGCGATGACAAGGCACATCGGCAGGCCGGCCTTGGGCAGGCGCTCGGCCTCGCCCAGCAGGGTCGGGGCGGCGGCGAGGCCGAAAGCCACGGTCTTGCCCGAGCCGGTCTGGGCGCTGACCAGCAGGTCGCGGCCTTCGGCGTCGGCTTCAAGCACGGCGGCCTGGACGGGGGTGGGCTCGGCGTAACCCTGAGCAGCGAGGGCCCGCTCAAGAGCGGGGTGGGAGGCGGGGAAGGGCATCTTGGTCCAGTTCGATTCTGCAGGCGGCGCGCACACAAAAACGCCCGCGGCCTGCGCCACGACCAAATTACGACCCCGTTGTCCCGGACCCGTCTGATTGGTCACTTGTCATGAAAATAAACCTCTCCGGCCGCCAAAACGAGGCGTTTGAGCCAGCGAGGACATTTGCAAGGGCGCGTTAAGACGCCAAACCGCCGAGAAAGGCAAGGGGCGGCCGACGATTAGCGCCGACTGCGGCGCTTTGGCCGCAGGGGTTGTCAAAGGAAAACGCCCCGCCCGGAGGTCCGGACGGGGCGTCTTTCAAGGTCTTGATCGAGCTTATCAGGCCTTCGGCGGAGCCATCAGGGTCAGCTTGCCGGCGGCGGCCTTGGCGGCTTCGTGCTGGGCCGGCGGCAGCGGGATCAGGCCGCGGCCCTGGAGGTAGCCGCCGCGACCGGTCGCGGCGTCGGAGACGAACTCGCTCAGGAATTCCTTCAGGCCCGGCGTCACGCCGACCTGGCCCTTCTTCACGTAGATGAAGAGCGAGCGCGAGACGGGGTAGGTGCCGTTGGCGATCGTCTGCGGGGTGGGCTTCACGCCGTTGACGGCCGCGCCCTTGATGACGTTGGCGTTCTCTTCGAGGAACGAGAAGCCGAACACGCCCAGCGCGCCGGGGGTCTTGGTCAGGGTGCCGACGATGGCGTTGTCGTTCTCGCCGGCGTCGATCCAGGCGCCGTCCTTGCGCATCGGGTCGACCTTGGCCTTGAAGCCCTTCTCGTCGCTGTCGTGCAGCTTCTTGGCGGTCGGGAACTTCTTGGCGCCGCCTTCGATGGCCAGTTCGACCCAGGCGTCACGGGTGCCCGAGGTGGGCGGGGGGCCGTAGACCAGGATGCGGTTGGCCGGCAGGCCGGCGCCCACGTCCTTCCAGGTCTTGTAGGGGTTGTTCACGAACTGGCCGCCACGCAGGGCGTTCTGGGCCAGGCCGAGGTACAGGTGCTCGAGCTTGAAGTTGTAGTCGGGCGACTTCTTGTCCATCGCGATGACGATGCCGTCGAAGCCGATCTTGATCTCGATGATGTCCTTGACACCCTTGGCCTTGCAGGCCTCGTACTCGGACTTCTTCATCGGACGCGAGGCGTTGGCGATGTCGGGGAAGCCTTCGCCCATGCCGCCGCAGAACATCTTGATGCCGCCGCCGGTGCCGAGGCTCTCGACCTTGGGCGACTTCTTGCCGGTCTTCTTGGCGAAGTTTTCGGCGACGCGGGTGCTGAACGGGAAGACGGTCGAGGAGCCGGCGGCCCAGACGTAGTCGCGGGCGGCGTGGGCGCTGGGAGCCAGGGCCAGCAGGCCGAGCGCGGCGGCGGCTCCGAGGAAGGCTTTCATGGACGACATCCTGATGGTCGGCTTGGGGCCATTGGAATCTTGGACGTGTCGGGCGGACCCTTCGGGGGAACGGTCTCCGACCTCGTCACCGCAGATTAGCGGTGGCGAAGCCGGCTATTTGTCACAGTTCGGCGACAGATTTGCGACAGGCGACAGCTAAACGTCCGACCACGGATCAGGATGCATCCGCCGGCGGGTGGCGGTCGAGGATCTCGAGCACCTTCTCCTTGGGCCGCGCCAGCACCGCGCCCTTGGGCGTGACGACGATGGGACGCTCGACCAGGATCGGGTTCTCGACCATGGCCGTCAGGATCGCATCGTCGGTGGTCGCCGGATCGGTCAGGCCCAGTTCCTGGGCCGGCGTGCCCTTGACGCGCAGCAGGCCGCGGGCGCCGAGGCCGGTGCGGGCGGCCAGGTCCTTCAGCTGTTCCAGCGTCCAGCCTGCCTTGAGGTACTCGACGACGGTCGGCGCGTAGCCAGCGGCCTCGATGATGGCCAGGGTGTTGCGCGAGGTTCCGCACTTGGGATTGTGGAAGATGGTGACGGGAAAATCGGTCATGGCGGCCTCTCGACAGGGTGTGAGGCTGATAGCAGGCGCCGGACGGACCGGCCATGTCGCGTTCGTCGCTTCAGAATAGTAGTTGCGATTCACTCTCAACGATGCGACTGGGACGCCCCGCCCGCAGAGGAGCGCCCCCATGCGCGACGACCGGGGTCTGGACGACCCGCCCCCCACGCTCGACGAGCTGCTTTCCGAGCCGATCGTCCGTCTTCTGATGCGCCGCGACGGCGTGGAGGAGGGCGAGGTGCGCAGGCTGATCGCGCGGGTCGCCCTCCGCCGGAAGCGCTAGAGTCCTTTCAGGATCAGGTTGGGCAGGATGCTGTTGTCCCACTCGGGCGACTTGGGCGGATTGTCTCCGACCCGCAGGACGATCAGCCGCTTGGACGGCACGATGTAGACCACCTGGTTGGAGTTGCCGCAGAAGAGATAGAGGTCGTCGGCGGCGTAGGGCTCGCTGTGCAGGATCTTGGGCCAGGGCGTGTCGGGCGCGGCCCAGCCGCGGCGCTCCGCGTAGGGCGCGCCGATGTAGACGCCGAGGCCATAGTGCGGGTTCTGCTCGGTCGGGGTGCGCATCTCTCCGACATAGCCCTCGGGCAGCAGGCGCTTTCCGGCATGGACGCCGTCGTCGATCAGTAGAATGGCGAGACGCAGCCAGCTTTCGGCCGGCAACAGGATGCAGCAGCCGGAGTGGGCCAGGCCGCCCGGACGGTCGACCCAGATCTGGCCTCCCGGCGCCTCGATGGGCCTCAGCACCTCTTCGGAGATGAACTCGGCGTAGCGACGGCCGGTGGCGCGCTCGATCACCAGGGCCACCAGTTCGGAGGTGGCGTTGGCGTAGTCGTAGCGGCTGCCCGGCGTGTTCACGAGCGGGTAGTCGTTGATCAGGATGTCGTCGTGGCGCGGGTGCAGATAGGCCCGGTTCAGCACGTTGGCCGGATCGGTGCTGAAGCCCTGCGGCAGGAAGCCGGTGCGCATGTCGAGCGTATGGCGCACCAGGATGTCGGCCTTGGGCGTGCCCCTCCACTCGGTGATGAAGTCGGCGAGCGACTGGTCCAGCGACTTGATGACGCCCAGGTCGAGGGCGCGGCCGATGGCGACGGCGGTCAGTGGCTTGGCCAGCGACTTGGACGCCAGCAGGGACGGGCGGGTCGCGCCTGCGAAATAGGTCTCGCGTTCCAGCACGCCGTCGCGCCAGACCATGAAGGCCTTTGCATTGCTGTCACGGGCGTAGGCCTCGGCCGAGTCGAGGGCGGCGGCGTCGATCGTGGCCGGCGAGGCGGCGGGAATCAGCGTGCGCCCGGCCGCGCCAGGCACGGGCTCGAGCGTGTCGTAAGTCTCCTGCGGCGCATTGGCGGCGGCCTGAAAGCGCTGAAGATACAAGGACTCGTCGGCTGACGTTACGGAAGTTTCAGCGCTCATTTCGGGCTCCGACGTTATGTGAGCCTGACCGTAAATCCACGAATTGCCACTTCGTTGACCGCGTGGTCAAATATCCGCCCTGCGAAAGAGCAGGCGACGCACAAAAGACGACTCCGACCGTTGCGGGGCTTCGTTGCGCTATCCGGCGAACGGATAGTCGGGACGTGGTTTCCGCCAGACCCCCGCCGCCACGGTCTGGAGTTCGCGTGAATCTGGAGGAGGCGTTTCGATGGAAAAAGGTGTGCCGATCAGGGCCATCAGCCGCTGCATCTCGGTGCTGCAGGCGATCAACCGGCGTGGTTCGCTGTCGATGATGGAGATCGCCCAGACCTCGGGCGTTCCCTATCCGACGGCCTGCCGCATCGTGCAGACGCTGCTGCACGAGAAGCTGATCGAGCGGGAGCCGGCGCGGAAGCGCTATCGACCGACCATGCTGGTGCAGTCGCTGTCGCACGGGTTCCAGGAGAGCGATCGCCTGGTGGCCTGCGCCCGCCCGCACATCGTCGACCTGACGGCCAAGGTGACCTGGCCGGTGTCGATCGCCACGCGCGTCGGCCAGCAGATGATGATCCGCGACTCGACGCACACGATGACGTCGCTGACGCTGAACAACTACTATCCGGGCTACACCCTGCCGATCCTGGAGAGCGCCGCGGGCAAGGCCTATCTCGCCTTCGCCTCGCCGGAGGAGCAGGCGGCTATCCTGGAGGCCTATCGCTCCGGCGAGGGCCAAGTCGATCCGCTGACCCTGCAATACGCGGAGTCCGGCGGCATGTTCGCCGACATCGCCGAGGCGGGCGTGGCCACCAAGGGCCGCAACCCCTACACCGCCACCCCCGGCAAGACCTCGTCGATCGGTGCGCCGATCTTCAACAGCGAGGGCGTCTGTGGGGCGCTGGTGCTGGTGTTCTTCTCTTCGTCGATGAAGATGCCCGACGCCGTCAAGCAGTACGGCGACAAGCTGAAGATCGCCGCGGCGGCCATCAGCCGCGACCTGTCGGAGCCGCTGTCCCGCGCCGCCTGATGGCGGTGCGGTCAGGGCTTTTCCTTGGGCGTTTCCCATTGCGGATAGCGTCCCATCAGGAGGATCAGCGCGCCGCTGGCGACAAAGCCGGCGGCCGCGATCGCCAGGGCGCGGCCGTAGCCGCCGTCGTGGTCGTAGAGCGCGCCGATCCCGATCGCGCCGATCGGCACGCCCAGGGAGATCGCCACGCCGATCAGGGCGTAGACGGCGCCGTACGAGCGCATGCCGAAGTAGCGGGCGACGAAGAAGGCGGCGACGTCGACCTCGCCGCCCTGCGCCGCGCCGATCAGCAGCACGGCCAGCACCGCCAGCGGCCACTGGCCGTGCCCGATCGCCAGCAGGCCCACGCCCAGCGCCGGCAGGACCAGCGCGATGGCGGCGGGGATCGGCGCCCAGAAGCGATCGACCGCCCAGCCGACGACGATCCGCCCCAGGGCGACCGACACGGCCAGCAGGGCCACCAGCCAGCCGGCGGCCTGGGCGTCCAGGCCCTGGTCGGTGAGGATCGGCTGCAGTTGGCTGATGACGCCGGTCAGGCCCGCCGTGGCCAGCAGGATGGCCAGGGCCAGGATCCAGAAACGGCCGGTCTTCAGCGCCTGGCCGGCGGTCAGGCCGACCTGAGCCACCTGCCGGGCGGCGGCGATCTCGCCCTCGGTCGCGCCTTTCCTGGCCAGCCAGCGGGGACGCTCCCACAGGGCCAGGAACACGGTGGGCAGGGCGACGAAGATCGACAGCGCCGCCAGCGCCGCGTAGCCGCCGCGCCAGCCGTGATGGGTGATGACGAAGTTCAGCAGCGGGGCGCTCAGCGACGCGACCAGCGACACGCCAGTCAGGGTCAGGCCCAGCGACAGGCCGCGGCCCTTTTCGAACCAGGTGTTGACCGCCCGGGTGTAGCCGATCGGCCCGGTGCCGCTGCCCAGGATCACCAGCAGGGCGAAGAGGCCGTAGAAGGCGCCCAGCGACGGCGGCATGGCCGCGAGCATGGCGTAGACGGCGGCCAGCAGGGCGATGGAGACCATCGCCACCGGCCGCACGCCCACCTTGTCGATCAGCCAGCCCAGCACCGGGGCGACGAACAGGGCCGCCAGGGCCGCGCCCTGGGCCTGGGCGATCTGGCCGCGCGTCCAGCCGAGATCGGCCTGCAAGGCCTTCACGAACAGCGAGCCGACATACTGCTGCAGGCTGATGCCGCAGCCCACCCCGACCCCGGCCGCCAGCACCACGCGCCAGCCCCTGCGGAATTCGTCCCGAACCTCGCTCACGCGTCACATCCCCCGGGCCGTCTGGCCCCTATGTCCCCAGTCGAGCATCCGACGGCCCGCGCGCGGCGCGCCATCGTTTCGCGCGGGCTGATCGACAGGCGGGGAGGGCGCGCGCGAAGGCGGCGTCCGATGCGCCCCGGCTTCACAACAGACCTCAGTTTCTTCCCACGGAGTTTCCCATGGCGGACGCCAGCGACGCAGCGATCTTCGGCCCCTCGAAGGCGGCTTTGGCTTTCCTTGGCGAGGCCCATGGCCAGCTGATCGGCGAGACTTTCGTCGAGGGGCGGGGCGAGACCCTGATCGAGGTCGAGGATCCGGCGAGCGAGCAGGTGATCGCCAAGGTGCGTGCGACCTCGGTCGAGGACCTGGACCTGGCCGTGGCCGCCGCCCGCAAGGCCTTCAAGGGCTGGAGCCGGACCTCCGGCGCCGATCGCGCCCGGATCATGCTGCGCTTCGCCGACCTCCTGGAGCGCGACGCCGACCAACTGGCCGAGATCGAGACGCTGGAGAACGGCATGCCGATCGCGCTGTCGGGGGCGACCATCAAGGGATTCTGCGCCGACTACGTGCGCTACTACGCGGGCCTGGCCACCAAGCTGGAGGGCTCGACCATCCCGGCGCGGGCCAACGGCCGCGAGGCGCTGGACCTCCTCGTCTACACCGTGCGCGAGCCGGTGGGCGTGGTCGGGGCGATCGTGCCGTGGAACGTGCCGGTGTCGATGATCATCCTCAAGCTGGCGCCGGCCCTGGCCTCGGGCTGCACGCTCGTCTTGAAGAGCGCCGAGCTGACGCCGCTGACCTCGATCCTGGTGGCGCGGCTGTGGCTGGAGGCCGGCGGCCCGCCCGGCGTGTTCAACCTGATCCACGGCCTGGGCCACGAGATCGGCGCGGCGCTGGTTTCCCATCCGGGCGTCGACAAGATCACCTTCACCGGCTCGACGGCCGTGGGCAAGGAGATCGTCCGCGCCGTCAGCCATGATCTCAAGCGCGTCACCCTGGAGCTGGGCGGCAAGTCGCCGTTCGTGATCTTCCCCGACGCCGACCTGGCCGACGCCATCCCGTCGGCGGCTATGGCCTGCTTCTTCCTGTCGGGCCAGAACTGCATGGCCGGTACGCGCCTCTTCGTGCACGAGAAGGTGCTGGAGCCGGTGCTGGAGGGCCTGGCCCAGACGGCGGCCTGGCTGAAGGTCGGGCCCGGCCTTGATCCGACGACGATGATCGGCCCGCTGGTCTCGGCCCGGCAGAAGGGCAGGGTGCTTGAGCATGTCGAGGCCGCGGCGGCCGAGGGCGCGCGCCTGGCCTATGCCGGCGGCGTGCCGGCCGGTCCGGGGCACTATGTGGCCCCGACCGTCTATGCGGACGTCACCCCCGACATGCGCCTGGCGCGGGAAGAGGTGTTCGGGCCGGTGCTGGGCGTGCAGAGCTTCGGCGACGATGACGAGGCCCTGCTGTCGGCGATCAACGCCACGACCTACGGCCTGTCGGGCTCGGTCTGGACCAAGGACCTGTCGCGCGCCCACCGCATGGCCCGCGCCATCGACAGCGGCCAGGTGGGCGTCAACATCCACGCGGCGCTGAGCCCCGAGACCCCGTTCGGCGGCAACCGCCAGTCGGGCTGGGGCCGCGAGTTCGGGCGCGAGGGCATCGACTCGTACCTAAAGACCAAGGCGGTGAGCGTGAACCTCGGGGTGATCCCGGGGTGAGGTTTGGGAACCTCCCCCTGTGGGGGAGGCGATCGCGTTAGCGATCGGTGGGGGGGGGTGACTTCCGGCTCCTCGCAAGCTGAAAACGGCCCCCCTCCGGCCCTTCGGGCCACCTCCCCCAGAGGGGGAGGATCTTGGGGCGCGACCTCGCTGCCTCTCGCGCGAAAGCGCAGAGTTAGTGGAGAGGGCGCGGGGCGTCCGGGCCTCGCCCGGATGTGTGTGTTTCAAATACCGTTTCGACGAGACAGAACGCCCCGCGCGATCGTTGTTCCTCAGGCCGGGACGCGCGGGCCTCTTCCGCCCTTTGTCCCTTCCCCATGCAATGCGCCCCCGTTTCTTGCGGCCAGGCGTGCATGCGGCGCGGACCCTCGGACGGGCGGGAGCCTATTTGGGTAAGCTCCCGATGGCTGGGTTTACGTCCCCCATCCTCATTTGAGCTTTCAGGCCCGGCTCGCGCCGCTCCTTCAGCCCCGCTCGATCGCATCCACGTCGCACGCTTCGGGCCGGATCCTCGCGCCCTCTCCCTGCGACGGGACCCGATGATTATGGCCCGGGTTTCAGTGCGTCTGATTGAGACGTATGAGGAAGTTGCAAGCGGTTGGATTTACTCAGGAGTTTTTGCGGAACGCCGGGGATGGACGCGGCTCTATCCCCGTCCGCCTTCCTGATCCCTCTCCCTCTGGGAGAGGGTTTATTCCAGTCCCTCGACGATCAGGTTGGGCAGCACGGCGTCGTCGAAGTCGAGCCTGGGCCGGCCGATGCGGACGATCACGAGGTCGCGCGAGGGCGAGACGTAGACGCGCTGGCCGCCGAAGCCGTCGAAATAGACCAGATCGTCGGCCAGGAACGGCGCGCCGTGCGGGGCGGCGTAGGCGGTTGAGGGGCCGTAGGTGCGCTTGCCGTTCTCGATCGGCGCGGCGCGCCAGACCAGCAGGCCGTAGGCGGGATTGAGCGGGTTCTCGGCCGTGATGGTCGCGATCCAGTCGGCCGGCAGCACCTGGCGGCCGTCGATGGCGCCGGCGCCGGCGACCAGGCGACCCAGTTGCAGCCAGTCCCGGGCCCGGGCCTGCAGGCCGGCGAAGAAGCGCGGCTCGCCGTCCTCGCGCTCGACCCACAACCGGGCGTCGGACCCGCCCATCGGGCTCCAGAGGGCCTTGGAGAGATAGGTTGCGGCGTCGCCCAGACCCTTGGCCGCGACGGCGCGCGACAAAGCCAGGCCCGCCACCTGGGCGGCGACGTTGTAGTAGTCGAAGACCTCGCCGGAGGGGCGCTGGGCCTGCACCGACAGGGCCGTCTCGCTGATCCTGTCGCCAAGCATCAGGGCCAGGGCGACGGGATCGCCCTTGTCGAGGCTGTGCACCGTCAGGCCCGAGCTCATGCCCAAGAGGTGGCGCAGCGGGATCGCTCCGCGCGGGTCGTCGCGCCATTCGGAAATGTAGAGGCCGACCGGATCGTCGATCGAGGCGATCGCGCCGTCGCGGATGGCCGCGCCGTAGAGCAGGCCCAGGGCCGACTTGTGCATCGAGAAGGTCTCGAACAGGCTCTCGGCGGTGACGTGCGGCGCGTAGGCCTCGTGACGCAGGGCGCCCCCGGACCAGACCAGCAGAGCCAGGCCGTCATGGGCGTCGGAGAAGGCCTGGGCGGCGTCGAGAGAGCCTTGCGAGACCCCGCCCGGAACGACCGGCGAGGCGTCGGGCGCGGCCGCGCCGGCCACCGGGCGCAGAGGGGCGTAGCCGTGGATCTCGTCCACGCCGCGTCCGTTCATCGTCGTCATCCCAAGCCCCTGAAAAGCATCCGTTACGAGCCTTGAATCTAGGCTCTAGCGCGGTTCGCAAACGCCTGCGCGCAAAGGCGCCCGCACAGCGGATAGGCCGTCCGCGACCCCTGTGAATCGAGGATGTGGGGATTAGCGTCGAGGCTGGAATTCCAGCGTCCCGGGGAGTGCGCCATGACCTTCGTCGTCCGTTCGGTCGAACCTCAGACGGAGGGGGCGAAAGCCTTCCTCGCCAAGCGTCGCAAGCAGCTGTTCATCGGCGGCGCCTGGGTCGATGCGGCCGGCGGCGACACCTTCGCGACCAAGGACCCGGCCACCGGCGTGGTGCTGTCCGAGATCGCCAAGGGCGGGGCGGCCGATGTCGACGCTGCCGTGGCGGCCGCCCGCAAGGCCTTCGACGGCGGCGAGTGGCCGTCGCTGACGCCCATGCAGCGCTCGCGCCTGCTGTGGACCCTGGCCGACCTGATCGAGGCCAATATCGACGAGCTGGCCGAGCTGGAGACCCTCGACCAGGGCAAGCCGCTGTACGTCGGCCGCTGGGCCGAGATCCCCGGCGCGGTGAACCAGTTTCGCTACTATGCGGGCCTGGCGACGGCCATCGAGGGGCGAACGATCGACAGCTCGATCAACTACCAGCCGGCCGGCAAGCAGGTGGCCAGCTGGACCCTGCGCGAGCCGGTGGGCGTGGTCGCCGCCATCGTGCCGTGGAACTCGCCGCTGGTGCTGACGGCCATGAAGCTGGCGCCGGCCCTGGCCGCCGGCTGCACCGTGGTGCTGAAGCCTGCCGAGGACACCTCGCTGACCGCCGTGCGGCTTGCCGAGCTGGTGCAGCAGGCCGGCTTCCCGGCGGGGGTGCTGAACCTGGTCACGGGCCTGGGCGGCGAGGCCGGCGCGGCGCTGGCGGCGCACCAGGACGTCGACAAGGTGGCCTTCACCGGCTCGACCCCGACGGGCCGGGCGATCCTCGACGCGGCCAAGGGCAACCTCAAGAAGGTCAGCCTGGAACTGGGCGGCAAGTCGCCGGTGGTGATCCTGCCGGACGCCGACCTGGACCTGGCCATCCCCGGCGCGGCCAACGCCATCTTCTTCAACGCCGGCCAGGTCTGCGTGGCCGGCTCGCGCCTCTACGCCCATCGCTCGATCTACGACCGGGTGGTCGAGGGCGTGGCGGGGCAGGCCAAGGGGCTGCAACTGGGGCACGGCCTGGATCCGGCCACCCACATGGGCCCCTTGGTGTCGCGCAAGCAGGCCGACCGCGTGGCCGGCTTCGTGGCCGGTGCGGCCGCGGCCGGGGCCGAGGTGCTGACCGGCGGCGTCCAGGGCGGCGACGAGGGGACCTTCGTGACGCCGGCCGTGGTCGCCCGCGTGACTCCCGACATGGCCATCGTCCGCGAGGAGGTGTTCGGCCCCGTGGTGGTCGTGCAGGCCTATGACGAGATCGACGAGGTGGTGGCCGCCGCCAACGACAGCGAGTTCGGCCTGGCCGCCAGCATCTGGACCGAGAGCCTGTCGCACGCCCATCGCCTGTCGCGCCGCATCAAGGCCGGCACCGTCTGGATCAACTGCCACTCGATGTACGACAACGCCCTGCCGATCGGCGGGGTCAAGGCCTCGGGCTGGGGGCGCGACAGCGGCCAGGTCGCCCTCGACGGCTACCTGGAATGGAAGACGGTCTGCGCGGTCGTCTGATGAGCCTGGACACTGTCGAGATCGCGATCGGCGATCGCTCCATCGGGCTGGTCGTGGCGCGGCCCGCGGGGGCGCCCAAGGCGGCCATTTCCTTTTCGCACGGGGCCTTTTCGGCGCCGGGCAAGTACGCGGCTCTGCTGGACGGCTGGGCCGCGGCGGGCCTGCTGGTCGCAGCGCCCCTGCACGTGGACAGCACCGACCACCCGCAACGAGAGGTCTACGACCAGGCCGCCGTCTGGCGCACGCGCCTGGAGGACCAGGCCGCGACCCTGGACTGGCTGGCCGAGCAGGGGGCTTTCGGCCTCGCCGCCGCCGGCCACTCGTTCGGCGCCTTGCTTGCCCTGGCGGCCGGCGGAGCCGGCGTGCTGGCGCCGCCCGGCGCGCCGACGCTGGATCCGCGCGTCAAGGCCGTGGTCGCCCTGTCGCCGCCGCCGGCCACGCCGCCGCTGATCGGACCCGAGGGCTTTGCAAGCACCGCCGCGCCGCTGCTGGTGCAGACCGGCGACGCCGACGTGCTGCCGGGCTTCGTCGACGACTGGCGCATGCGCCTGATCGCCTACGAGGCGCCGCCGGCGGGAAACCGCCACGCGCTCGTGCTGCCGGGCGTGGACCACTATTTCGGCGGGCTGATCTGCCGGCCCGAACTGCCCGGTCCGGCCCAGGCGGAGGGCTTCGCACAGGCCCTGGCGGCTTCGGCGGATCTGGTCCTGGCCCATGCCGCCGGCGAGGCTTCGGCGGCCGCCCGCATCGCCGCCCGGTCGAGCGATGCAAGCTTCACCACCCGCTGACCGTTGTGCGGATAGCGGGTCCGACACGCCTTTCAGCCAGGCGCGCCGGGGTTAAAGTCCCTCATCGAAACAAGGTTTTAGAGGTGCCTCATGGACGCTCCGGCCCTGGCCCAACGCGGGCGCGCGTCGCTCGATTTCCAGGCGGGCATATCGAAGGCGACCTTCGGCCTGCACTTCGCCTCCGAGGCGGAACTGGCCATGAAGGGCGTCAACGCCCAGACCATGCCCGACGACATGGATGAACGCCACGCCCTGGTCGTCGAGACCCTCGCCGACTCCAAGATCTTCAAGATCCGCGAGCTGTTCGGCGAATGGGCCTCGCGCACCCACGGCGCCCATTGCGACGAAGCCTTCGAGGAGCGTCGCGCGGTCATCGAGCCCTACCTCAAGAGCCTCGACGAAGGCCCGGCGACGCTGGACTACGGCGACGGCGAGACCCCGCCCAGCTACTGGAGCAAGGTCTGGTTCCACCGCACCACCGGCGGCTGGGACCACATCGACCACACCGGCTACGTCCACGGCGAACTGGTGCACAAACAGCTGGTGGCGCGCGGTTACGGCGGCGACATCTTCGGCCAGCGGCGGGCGGCCGCCCAGCAGGCTCCGCGCCGCGACTACAAGGAGATCCTCGATATCGGCTGCGGCTCGGGCCACTTCACCCAGGCCCTGCAGGAGACCTTCCCGGAAGCCCAGATCACCGGCATCGACTGGTCGGCCCGCATGCTCGAACAGGCCCGCCGCGTGGCCAACGAGAAGGGCTGGAACTGGAAGCTGATGGTCAAGGGCGGCGAGAACTCAGGTTTCGCCGACGAGAGCTTCGATCTCGTGACCACCTTCATCCTGTTCCACGAGGCCCCGCCGCGGATCATCAAGGCGGTGCTGGAAGAGGCGTTCCGGATGCTGAAGCCGGGCGGCGACATCATCATGGCCGATGTGCCGCGCTACGCCGAGATCGATAAGATGGCCTCGTGGCGATACGACTACCTGGCCAAGTGGGGCGGCGAGCCCTACTGGCGCGCCTCGGCCAGCATGGACCTGATCCAGACCTGCAAGGACATCGGCTTCGTCGACGTCGAGGGCGCGACCCAGGCTCCGACCCACTCGTACTACGTGCTGCGCGCTCACAAGCCCGCCTGATCCTTCCGACAACGAGCGAGCGACATGAACGCGATGAACCAGAAGACCTTCGAGCGCCCGATCTCCGAACCGGTGAACCGCCGGATGCTGACCGCCGACCAGATCGACGACCTGGGCGAGGCGATCCTGTCGCTGACCCGCGAGGTCTGGGTGCTGACCGACCGCATCCATGTGCTGGAAGCGGTGCTGGAAAGCCACGGCGTGCTGGCCAATGCGGAGGTCGACGCCTTCCAGCCGGGCCCGGAACTGCAGGCCCAGCTGAACGCCAAGCGCGACGCGATCGTGCAGAACCTGATGCGCGCCCTGCGCGTGGCTCCCGAAGCCCGGAGCTGACGAGGTCCCCGCTGCAACTGCGCAGCGTGTAGCCTGGCGCGGTCCGAAAGGACCGCGCCTTTTTTATTGCAACGGCAGGAACCTCCCCCTGTGGGGGAGGCGATCGCGTAGCGATCGGTGGGGGGAGTGCTTTGGATAATGGATCGGCGCTTCGGAAGCTGAAAACGTCCCCCCACCGGCCTGCGGCCGCCTCCCCCACAGGGGGAGGTTCCTTTGGAACGGCCTCGCTAAGCGCCCTTAAAGCCCCAGCGCCCCGGGGTTCATCACCCCCTTCGGATCCACGGCGGCCTTGACCCCACGCACCAGATCCAGCGCCGGCGCCTCCAGCACATCCGCGTAGGGATACAGCTTGCCGAGTTGGAAGTGCACGGCGCCGTGCTGGGTGTAGAGCGCGATGATCTGGGCCTTGAGCCGGTGCACGAAGGCCGTGGTCTCCGGATCGTCGGCGTACTGGGGCAGGCTGGCCAGGTGCTCGGCCGGCAGGACGCCGGCGTGGTAGGCGGTCTGGGCGCCGGGCCAGTAGAGGGCGACCTCGTAGAGGAAGCCGGACGGGCGCAGCACCTCGAACATGCCGCCGCGCCAGACGCCGCGGGCGGTCATCTCGTCGGCGTGGCTGGCGTAGAGGGCTTCGAGCGCGGTGTGGAAGGCGGCGACCTGGCTGTGCGGCAGGATGCCGTTCAGCGGGGCCCAGCGCTCGCCCTTGGGGCCGAGCACGTTGTAGAGCGGGGCGAACGGCATGCCGCGCACGATGGTCGGCATGGTGTTGGGGATCTCGACCCCCTCGGCCGTCATCAGGGTGCGCAGGCGGTCCAGCCGCGCCTTGGCCTCGCGGTCGTCGACGCCCTCGAGGATGTAGTGGACCATGTACTGCGCCTTGCGCAGGGCGCGGTCGCCGGCCAGGGCCATCTTGCCAAGCTGCTTGAGGCCCGCGACCAGCGACGGCGAGCTCTTCAGCACGGTGAGCGCCATCTGCACGACGGCGGCGTTGTCCTGGCGGGCGATCTGGCCCTGGGCCAGGGGCGCGTCGATGGCGAAGTGCTCGTCGTCGAGCGCCTCGATCGACGCCGCCCGCATGGCGCGGGCCAGGCTGGGCAGGTCGGCGAAGGCGAAGGACGCGCACTGGAAGGCGGGTCGCTTGGCGATCAGCGGCAGGGTGATGCGCGCCTTGATCCCCAGCGCGCCGCAGTCGCCCAGGAACAGGCCGCACAGATCGGGTCCGTACCAGCGGGCGAAGGGCGAGGCGCCGCGGGCGGCCGAGCCGGTGCGCAGCAAGCTCCCGTCGGCGATGACGACATCGACCGACACCGCCGATTCCGCCGAGCTGCCGTAGAGGCCCGAGCCGTGGCTGATGGCGTGCTGCGACATCGACCCGCCGATGGTGGCGGCCAGGCCCGAGAACGGGCCGAAGAACGGCGTGCGCAGGCTTAAGGGATCGAGCGCGTCCTTCAGCTGGGCCCAGGTGACGCCGGCCTCGACGGTGACATAGGCGTCGGTCTGGTTGATCTCGACGATGCGGGACAGGGCCCCGGTGTCGATCAGCACCGTGTCGGCGCGGGTCGCCAGGTAGCCGTCTGTATAGGACGCGCCGCCGCCGCGCGGGACGATGGCGACGCCGTCGGCGGCGGCCTCGCGCACCACGGCCTGAAGCTGCTCCACGTCGGCCGGGCGGACCACGGCCAGCGGCGTTTCCAGCCGGCGGTAGACGTCGGTGGCGAAGGGCAGGGCGGCCTCGCCCGTCAGGACGCCGCCGGCGCCGACGATCGCCTCCAGGCGGGACAGGAGGCCAGCGGTGGCTGGGGCGGTACGCGTCTTGCCGGGCATCAGCTTACTCGATGAGGTCTTGGGATCAGGTCTTGGCGATGTCTTCGATGGTGGCGCGGAAGCGCTCGGCCGTGTCGGCCGCGGCGGCTTCCGAGGCGTCCTTGCGGGCCAGGTAGAAGAGCCTTCCGAGGAAGTCCTGGCGCCAGGCCTCGCGGGCCTCCAGGGCGGCCTGGTCGAGCTGCAGGGCCTCGATCTCGGCGGCCAGGTCCAGGCCCTTGGCGGCGTGGACGCGTTCGGCGGAGTCGAGACGGTCGTGCAGCACGGCCAGTTCGTTGGCCAGGACCATGATCATCGACATGGCCTGGTCGAGGCCGGGGGCCTCGTAGAATTGGGGGCGTTTGCCCTTGGCGTCGCGGATGACGTGCGGGCGCTCGGCCTGCGGAGCGTGGGCGTTCATCGTACTGTTTCCTTGAACTTTGCTCAGGCCTTGCGGGCGATCAGGACTTCCCAGCCGCCGCCGGGGGCGTATTCGCCGGCGGCGAACTCGCGGTCGGAAACCGCCGCGCTGGCGTCCTGGCTGTAGCCGGCGGCCTGCTGGGCGACGAACTCCATGATCGCCATCGGGGCGGTGTCGAACTTGACGCTTTCGGGCGGGAAGCCGGCGGCCTTGGCCAGGGCGACCTGATCGGTCTCGCGCATGGCGCCCCAGAACGGCTCGTTGTTGTACCAGGTCTCGTTGTCCAGGATGAACTGGGTGAACGGGTCCATGTTGTCGAACGGCGGCAGGTCGGCGTGGATCATGTAGCCGCCGGGCGCCAGCAGGCGGTGGCACTCGTTGAAGATGCGCGGCATGGCCTTGCCCGACGTCTCGTGCAGCAGGATGTGGCTGACGATGAGGTCGAACGAGCCGTCCTCGAAGCGGGTCTCCTCGGCGTTCATTTGGGCGAAGTTGACTTCGAGGCCCAGGCCGGCGGCGCGGGCATGCGCGTAGCGCACCTGCGGGGCGGCGACGTCGACGCCCCAGACCTCCGCCTCGGGGAACAGCTCCTTGTAGGGCAGGGTCGAGTGGCCGACCGTGCAGCCCAGGTCCAGGATCCGCTTGGGCTTGAAGCCGTCGAGGCGGCGGTTGACGTAGTTGCAGACCGAGCGGCCCATGTCGTCGTTGAACGGGCCCATGTAGCCCATGGCGTAGAGATAGACGCCGCGGTCGTAGAGGGCGCCCGTCGAGATGTCGTCCGGGGCCACCGCGCCGGCATAGCCGCCAGGCATGCAGTGGATGTCGATCGAGGTGACGTAACGCGGGGTGTCGAATTCCTCCGGCAGATCGAGCTTGCCCTTGGCCGAGGCCGACAGGCCGCGGGCCTTCTCGATCAGCTCGGGCAGTTCACGGTCGATCGTGACGTTGGTCGATTCCCAGAGCAGCTCCTGGGCGATGCGGTTGGCCGCCGCGTAGTGCTGGAAATAGAGGTCCTTGACCATGGCCGAGCGGATGTCGCGGCGGTCGGAAGGGCTGCGGCCATGCTCACGCTCGAAGGCCTTGGCGGCGCGGACGCCGAACACGGGACCCAGGCCCGGCAGCAGACCCTGCTGGATGAACTGCTTGAAGCTCTTGGTGAATTCCTGTCGCGACGCCTCGTCGTGGGTCGGCTTGGGCAGGATCGGGTGATCGACCTGCTGAAAGGTGTTGAGCATCTCGGCGGACATGGCGGCCTCCAAACAGCCGGCCCGGAAGGGCGGCGCGAACTGAGGCTAATCTGAAGGGGACCGATCAGTCAAAATATTGCGTTCAGCGGATGCTCCGCTAGGCGGACAGCCTGGGCGGTAGGCAGGCGGGTAGCGTTCGGAGGCACCCGGAAAATCCCTCTCTCTGAGAGAGAGGGAGGGGCCCGCCGCCGGAGGCGGTGGGAGGGTGAGAGGTTTCACCTTTGGCAGGAAAGACCTGATCCCCTCGTCAGGGGCGGCGACGCAAAAGTCTTCGTCAGCCGGTGAAGCCAGGCGGCGCTTCGTTCGGAGAGTTTGTTACCTCTCACCCTCCCACCGCTGCGCGGCGGGCCCCTCCCTCTCTCAAAGAGAGAGGGACAGAAACTCTAAACCTCCACCACGCCCGCGTCGTAGGCGAAGAGGCCCAGCGTCTCTTCGTTCTTGATCTCGGTCATGCCGTAGAGGTGGGCCTCGTCGCCTTCCAGGCGGTCGGCGTTGAGGTTCGACTCGACCTGGATGAAGCCGCAGCGTTCCTTGCGGGCGGCCTCGTAGCGGGCCAGGGCTTCGGGAACGTCCGACGCGGCTTCGAAGGCGCGGGCCAGGACGAGGGCGTCCTCGATGGCGGCGGCGGCGCCTTGGCCCAGGAACGGGGTCATGGCGTGGGCCGCGTCGCCCAGCAGGGCCACACGGCCGCCGCGCACCCAGGTCTTCAGTGGCTGGCGGGCGAAGACGGCCCACTTGTAGAGCGCCGACGGATCGACGGCGTCCAGCAGGGCCTGGACGTCGCTGCTCCAGCCTTCGAAGGTCTTGCGCAGGTCGGCGAGGTCGGCGCGGATCGTCCAGCCTTCCTCGGCCCAGCCCTCCTGGCGGGCGAAGAAGACCAGATTCAGCAGGGTCGAGTTACGCAGCGGATAGCGCACGGCCATGCGGCCCGGGCCGATATGGATGCCGGGGAAGTGGGCCATGTCGGTCAGCAGGTCGCCCTCGACCGGCACGATGGCGCGCCAGACGACATGGCCGGTGAAGTGCGGCTCGCCGGGGTCGAAGCCCTTGCGGACGCCCGATTTTACGCCGTCGGCGCCGATCACCGCATCGCCCTTGATCTCGGTTCCGCCGGCCAGCACGGCGATCGCGCCGTCCTCGGTCGGCCGGGCCGCGACGCAAGGCGAGGACAGGCGCACGCTGGCGCGCCCGGTGGCTTCCAGCGCCTCGACCAGGATGGCGTGCAGGTCGGCGCGGTGGATGTAGACGTAAGGGGCGCCGTAGAGGTCGCGCACCTTCTGGCCGCGCTCGAAGGCCACGAGGTCGCGGCCGTCGGCCCAGTGCTGCACGCGCTGGCGCTGGGGCTCGACGCCGGCGGCGGTGATCGCCTCGGCCAGGCCCAGGTGGTGGTAGACGCGCATGGCGTTGGGAGCCAGCGTGACGCCGGCGCCGATTTCGCCGAGCGCGGGGGCCTGCTCCAGCACCTCGACGGTGTGGCCGGCGCGGGCCAGGGCGATGGCCGCGGTCAGGCCGCCGATGCCGGCGCCGGCGACGATCAGGTGCTGGGGACGCATGGGTAGTCTCCGTACTCAGGCATAGGTCGCCGCGTCGGCCAGCAGGGCGTCGAGCCCGGCGACCGCGTTGAGGCGAGGAAGATCGAGAATGTCGAGGCCGTCGGTGGTGCCCTCGCTGCGCAGCTGGGCCAGCCATTCGGGTGCGTAGCGGGCCAGGCCGTGCAGCAGCAGCATCGGGTGCAGGGCGATGGCGAAGCCAAGTTCCTGCAGTTCCGCGCCGGTGCGCACGGCGGTGATCCCGCCCTCGACCAGGTTGTGGATTAGGGGAACGCGGGCGGCCAGGCGCTCGGCGACGGCCTTGGTCTCTTCGAGCGTGCGGGGACCCTCGACGAAGACGATGTCGGCGCCGGCCTCGAGATAGGCCTCGGCGCGGTCGAGCGCGGCTTGCGGTCCCTCGACGCCCAGCGCGTCGGTGCGGCCGATGATCAGGGTCTCTGACCGGGCGTCGACCGCGGCGCGGACCTTGCCGACCATCTCGGCGACCGGGATCACGCCCTTGCCGCGGATGTGGCCGCAGCGCTTGGGAAAGGTCTGGTCTTCCAGCTGCACCGCGGCGGCGCCGGCCCGTTCGAGCACCTTGACCGTCCGCTGGGTGTTCAGCGCGTTGCCAAAGCCCGTGTCGATGTCGACGATCAGCGGGATGTCGACGCGGTCGGCGATGGCCCGCACCGCGTCGGCCAGCTCGCCGACGCCGACGAGGCCGACGTCGGGACGGCCCAGGCGGGCCAGCGACAGGGCCGCGCCCGATAGGAAGGCGGCTTCGAAGCCGGCCTGTTCGACCAGCAGGGCCGAGAAGCCGTCGTAGCAGCCCGGCGCGGCCAGCAGCCGGCGGCGGCCGTCGGGGGCGGCCGCCAGCCGCTGTCGCAGGCGCGTGGCGGCGCTGGTCACTCGGCGGCCTTGGAGCTGGCGCCCGTCGGGATGTGGCTCTCGTGATTGGCCAGATACCAGTCGGCGATCTCCTCGCGGGTGGCGAACCACACGCCCGGCAGGCTCTTGGCGTGCTGGATGAACTCGCGCAGGGCCCGAATCCGGTAGGCTCGGCCCGAGACGTGCGGGTGGATGCCCACGTTCATGATCCGGCCCGAGGTCGCGCCTTCCTTGTAGAGGACGTTCAACTCCTCGATCATCACGTCGCGGTACTCGTCGGTGGTGTGGCCGCGACGGGTGAGCAGGGTGAAGTCGTTGATCTCGTTGGAATAGGGCGTCGAGACGATCGGGCCGTTGGGCGTGCGCAGCAGGTAGGGCTGATCGTCGTTGAGCAGGTCGCAATAGAAGGTGCAGCCGTGCTCGGCCAGGATGTCGGCGGTCTGCAGCGTGCCGCGCAGGGACGACGACAGCCAGCCCTTGGCGCGCTTGCCGACGAACTTCTCGTACTGCTCCAGCGAGCGCAGGACGATGTCGCGTTCCTTGGCCGGTTCATGGGCGAAGTCGGTCAGCAGCTCGCCCTGTTCCCAGTTGTGGGCCAGAAGCTCCCAGCCGCGCTCCAGGCAGGCGTCGGTCATTGCCTTGCGACGCTCGAAGGTCACCGCGTTGGTGGTGCAGCTGGCCTTGACGCCCAGCTCGTCGAAGAGGTCGAACAAGCGCCAGATGCCCACCCGCTGGCCGTATTCGCGCCAGGTGTAGTTGGGGAAGTCGGGCGTATCGCCGGCCAGCACGTCGGGCAGCACGGCCGGACCGCCGGCGTAGTACTTCTCCTTGGTCGGCTTGGTGAGGTCCCAGGTCTCCAGATTGAAGGTCATGACCAGGGCCACGCGCGCGCCGTTCGGCCAGATCAGCGGCTTGCGGTGCGGAAGCGGAACGTAATCGTATTCCATACTGATACCCCGTGATCCCTAGTGCTCGAGCAGGAGCGAGCCGAAGCCGTCGATCTTGTCCGCCACGCCCATGCTCCGGAGAGCGTGCCAGTAGGTGGCGGTGTTGATGGCCACGACCGGCTTTTCCAGCCAGAACTCGGCCATGGCGGCGACCTTGGCGAAGGCCAGGTTCGTGCCGCACTGGACGACGGCGTCGGCGCCTTCGGAGACCTCTTCGGCCGCGCGCTTGAGCGTCTGCGGGGTCTCGTGGGCGATCAGCATCGGGGAGGGCGATTTGAGGCCCTTTACCTGGGTCACTTCGTAGCCCAGGTCCTCGAAGAACTTGCGCACCTGGTTGTCGCCGACCGGCATGTAGGGGGTGATGACCCCGATCTTCTTGATGCCGCCGTAGGCCTTCAGCGCCGCGTCGACGGCGGTGGAGCCCATCACCACCGGCACGCCGTTGGTGCGCTCCAGCATGCGCTGGGTCAGGCGCTCGGCGCCGTCGGCGCCGTCCCAGAAGGTTTCGGCCGACATGCCCATGACCACGCAGGCCGGGTCCATGGTCATGGCGACGTCGACGCTGTCCATGGTCGCGTCGCGGATGTTCTGCAGCATCACCATGAACGACTCGTCGTCGGTGACCTTGGTGTCGGGAATGGCGATGCGCTGGAAGTGGTTGGTGACGCCGCGCGGGCGCATGTCGTCGTATTCCGGCTGCACGCTGGTGTTGGTCGACGGCGCGATGACCGCATACTTCAGGCGGTGTCCCAATGAATCCGGCATGACGCTTCCTCGACGTTTCGATGGTCGAGGAATGGCAAAGCCGAAGCGGCCGCGCCGCACCCCAGGAGCCGATATCCGCCCGGCGGATAGGAAAAGGCGCCGCCAGAGCGGGAAGAACGGGCGTCGCTAGGGTCGTCGTTGAACCACAACGGAAATTCCTCCGGGGGACGAGACCATGCCCGCCTTCATCATCGCCACGACCGTCATCACGGACCCGCCGCGCTTCTTCGAATATGTGAAGGCCATTTCGGGCCTGGCCGAGCGCTTCGGCGGCGAGACCTATGTCCGCGGTCCGGTGACCGAAGTGCTGGAGGGCGAGGTCCCCGAAGGCGAGCGCGTGATCGTCACCCGCTATCCCGACGCCGCCGCCGCCAAGGCCTATCTGTATTCGGACGAATACCAGGCCGCCAAGCTCCTGCGGAAGGACGCGGGCAGCGTCGTGGTCCGCATGGTCGTCGTCGACTGATCAAAGCGCGTGAGCCGGGGCGCGTGGGGGAAACCGCGCCCGCAACGCCGATCCAAAACTAGCGAGGTTCCGTGGAACGATTCCAAGTCGTCGTCGCCGGCGCTGGGCCCGTGGGCTCAGTCGCGGCCTATCGGCTGGCCCAGATGGGCGTCGAGGTGCTGCTGCTGGAGGCCGCGCCCCGCTGCCCAGAGGACCTGCGCGCCTCGACCATGCATCCGCCGACGCTCGACATGATGAAAGAGCTTGGCGTGCTCGACGAGCTGGAGGCCCAGGGTCTTCGCGCGCCGATCTATCACTATCGCAACCGCCTGACGGGCGAGGTGATGGCCTTCGACATGGGCGAGCTGGGCGACATCTCAGAGCACCCGTATCGCCTGCAGTGCGAGCAGTTCAAGCTGGCGCGCCTGCTGACCGCCAAGCTGGCGGACCATCCGAAGGGGCAGGTGCGGTTCTCGCACCGGCTGGCCCACTTCACCCAGGACGACCAGGGCGTCACCGCCTTCGTCGAGGCGCCGTTCGGCATCGAGCAGGTGCGCTGCGACTATCTGATCGGCGCCGACGGGGCCAATTCGATCGTCCGCAAGTGGCTGGACATCGAGTTCGAGGGCTTCACCTATCCGGAGAAGTTCCTGACCCTGTCGACCGACTGGCCGCTGGAGGAGCACTTCCCGGGGCTGGCCCACGTCAACTACGTGGCCGATCCCAAGGAGTGGTGCGTGCTGCTGCGGGTGCCGTCGCTGTGGCGGATCCTGGTGCCGGCCAACGGCGACGAGAGCGACGAGGCGCTGCTGTCGGACGCCAAGAAGGAGGCCGTGTTCGGCGGCCTGCTGGGCGAGGGCGCGTCGGTGAAGACCGCGCACCGCACGCTCTACAAGGTGCACCAGCGGGTGGCCAAGACCTACCATGTGGGCCGGGTGCTGCTGGCGGGCGACGCGGCCCACCTCAACAATCCGCTGGGCGGGTTCGGCATGAACTCGGGCATCCACGACGTGTGGAACCTGACGGAGAAGCTGGTCGATATCCTGCAGAACAAGGGCGACGCCGAGACGCTGCTGCCGCTCTATGACCGGCAGCGGCGGGCGGTGATGCACAAGTTCATCCAGACCCAGACCATCGCCAACAAGGCGGCGATGGAGGCCGGCACCGCCGAGGCCTATGCCGAGCGCGAGGCCAAGATGCGCAAGATCCTGGCCGACCCGGAGCAGCGCCGCGAATACCTGCTGCTGCAGTCGATGTACAAGAGCCTCGAGCTCGAAGCGGCGACGGCGTGAGGGTGGGACGATGATCCAGTTTCACACCGTCCCGACCGCCAACGGCCAGAAGGTGCGGATCGTGCTGGAGGAGACGGGGCTGGCCTATGCGCTGGCCCCGGTCGACCTCTATGCCGGCGAGCACAAGAAGCCCGGCTACAAGGCCGCGCTGAGCCCGTTCGGCAAGGCGCCGGCGATCGTCGATCCCGACGGTCCCGGCGGCGCGCCGCTGGTGCTGTCGGAAACCCTGGCCATCGCCTGGTACCTGGCCGAGAAGGCCGCCAGCGACATGCTGCCCAAGGGGCCGGGCGAACGGGCCGAGTTCCTGATGTGGGCGTCCGCGGTGTCGTCGCAGCTGGCGGGCGCCTTCACCAACCAGTTCGTGGCCACGGTCATGGCGCCCGAGAAGACGCCGTGGGCGATCGAGCGGTCGCTGGCGGACTGCCACGAGCAACTGGCGGCGTTCGAGGCCCGGCTGGCGACCCGCATCTACATGCTGGGCGAGCGGTTCACGATCCTGGACGCCCTGTTCTTCCCGATGGTGGCGAGCTCCGCCAAGCGCCTGGAGGGCGGGCTGGAGCGCTATCCGAACCTGGCCCGCTACGAGGCCTTCATCGCCCAGCGGCCAGCCGTGCAGCGCGGCATGGCCAACGGCTAGAGGGGACGAGCGCCAAGGTCTTGCAACCTTGGCGCCGTACCCGACGCGAAAACCTTGTGAGACTGTTCCTCGCACGGTTAACGCGAGGCGAGGCCGCATGGAGCGCAGCTGGATCAAGGGGCGGGTGTTCGTCGTCGACGACGACCCGGTGCTGCTGGCCTTCCTGGAAGGCGCCCTGGCCAAGTCCGGCTACATCGTCCAGGCCTTCGAGTCCGCCCGCAGCGCGCTGCACGCGGCGGGCCTGGACAAGCCGGCGATCTGGCTGATCGACATCCGCATGCCCGATATGGACGGCATGGAGCTGCTGAAACTGCTGCGGGGCGGCGACGAACACCGCGAGACGCCGGTGGTCATGCTGACCGGCGAGGGGCGCCTCGACCGCATCGCTTCGGCGATGGGGGCGGGGGCGACGACCTATCTGCTCAAGCCGTTCTCGCCGCAGCAGGTGGTCGAGAAGGTCTATGCGGCGCTGAGGTTGGGGTAGAGTTTTCACGCCCTCCAACCTTGTACGTCATCCCGGCTGGAGCGAAGCGGAGAGCCGGGACCCAGGAGCCGCCGCACTGCCGCTCGCCCCTGGGTCCCGGATCGCGCCTTCGGCGCGTCCGGGATGACGATTGGAGGGTTCAGGCGGCTTGGATCTTCACCAAGCCACCTCGGCGCCCGCCAGATCCAGGAACTTGCCGGTATCGTCCAGGCTCAGCCCGGCGATGACCTTCTGCTGGCCTTCGACGCTTTCCTCGACCGAGTAGGGGGCGTCGGGGCCGCCCAGGGCGGTGCGGGTCCAGCCCGGGGCCATGGCGATAACGGTGACGCCGTCGCCCTTCAGCTCCACCGCCAGGCCCTTGGCCAGCATGTTCAGCGCGGCCTTGGACGAGCGGTAGGCGTGCGAGCCGCCGTAGATGTTGGTGCCGATCGAGGCCAGGCCGCTGGACATCATGACGATGGTTTTCTTGTCGCCGGCCTTGATGTTGTCGATCAGGGCCGCGGTGATGCGGAACGGCGAGACGACGTTGGTGGCCAGGATGTCGGCCCAGATGTCGTAGTCCATGCCGGCCAGGGTCTGGTGGGCCATGCCCTCGGGCAGCGGGATGGGACCGTAGGTGCCGGCGTTGTTGATCAGCACGTCGATGGCGACGCCCTTCAGGCGCTCGGCGAAGGCGGCGACGGACGCCGCGTCGTTCACCGACAGGGCCTCGATGCGGACCTTGCCCGGATGGGCGTCGGCGATGGCTTGCAACTCGGCGGCCGAGGCCGGGTCGCGGCAGGTCGCGATGACCTGGGCGCCGGCGGCGGCGTACTGGCGGACGTGCTCCAGGCCGATGCCGCGATTGGCGCCGGTGATCAGGACCGTGGTCATGGCGTGCTCTCTTTCTTGATTGTCGGCGCCGACTTGAACCGGGCTTGAAGGCGAGGGCGGGGCGGCGGCGATCTTCGCCGCTGTGCGGATAACGGCCCCGCCACGGGCGAGGTGGCGAGGGGGCGGCGCTAGGACCGAGGCTCGAAGATTCCGCTGGAGCCCCCGTGACGCTCATTCGCCAAGCCCCGATCATGAAGGCTTACGCCGATACGCCCGCCGGCCAGGTGCACCTGCGCCGGGTGGACGGTCCTGGCGACCCGATCGTGCTGCTGCACCGCACCCCGGTCAGCTCGGCCTGTTTCGACGGCGTGCTGGCCCGCCTGGCCGGCCGCCGCGCGGCGATCGCGCTGGACACGCCCGGCTTTGGCCAGTCGTTCCGTCCCGATGGCCTGCCCTCGACGGTGGACTATGGCGCCTGGCTGCTGGCGGCCCTGGACGCCCTGGGCGTCGAGCGCTTCCACTTGGCCGGCCACCATACCGGCACCCACATCGGCGCCGAGATCGCCGTGGCCGCGCCGGGCCGCGTGCGCTCGCTGCTGCTGAACGGCGTGCTGTTCGCCAGCGCCGAGGAACGCGAGATGTTCCGCGCCCAGGTCGGCCAGTCCGCGCCGATCGACGCGCACGGCGCCTATCTGATCCAGTCCTGGGGCGTGATGAAGGGGCTGCTGCCCCGCTTCGACGCCCAGCTGGTGCAGACCGAGTTCCTGGGCGCGATCGGCGCGCCGGACGGCCGCAACCAGGCTTTCGGGGCGATCTTCGACCAGGACTTCGCCAGCGTCTTCGCGGGGGTGACCTGCCCGGTGACCGTGCTGCAGGCGGCCGACGACCCGCTGGCCGGCTTCGTCGGCCGCATCCGCAAGGCTCGTCCGGGCGTGGTGGTGACCACCCAGGGCAAGACCGGCGTCGCCGCGCCCGAGCTGGAACCCGAAATCTTCGCCGAGACCCTGCTGGCCTTCGCGGCCGGTGTCGAAACCACGCCTCCGAACAGCCCCCTTCAGTGGACCCCGCCCATGACCAATCGCCGTTTCTCCCTCGTCCGCGCCGGCCAGGGCTTCGAGCTGGCCGAGTCCATCGTGCCGGTCCCGACGCCGGGGCCGGGCGAGGTGCTGGTGCGCGTGCGCGCCGTCGCCCTGAACCGCCGCGACGTGATGATCCGCCAGGGCTGGTATCCCGTGGGCGAGGCCGACGGCTTCACCCCGCTGTCGGACGCCGCCGGCGAGATCGTGGCGCTGGGTGAAGGCGTCGAGGGCCTGGCCGTCGGCGACCGCGTGGCCTCGACCTTCTTCCAGGCCTGGCCGGAAGGCCGCATCACCTTCCCGGCGGTGATCTCGTCGCTGGGCGCGGGCGGGCCGGGCGTGCTGGCCGAGCACGTGGTGCTGTCGGCCGGCGGCGTGGTGAAGCTGCCCGAGGGGCTCGACTTCGTGCAGGGCGCGACCCTGACCTGCTCGGGCGTCACGGCCTGGTCGTCGCTGGTGACCCATGGCGGTTTGCAGGCGGGCGACTGGGTGGTGACCCTGGGCACCGGCGGCGTCTCGCTGTGGGGCCTGCAGATCGCCAAGGCCTTCGGGGCCAAGGTGGCCGTGGTCGGCGGCGACGACGCCAAGCTGGCCCGCGCCAAGGAACTGGGCGCGGACCTGACCGTCAACTATCGCACCACGCCCGACTGGGAGGTCCCGGTGAAGGAGGCCTCGTTCGGCGGCGTGCAGCACGCCCTGGAACTGGGCGGGGCCGGCACCCTGGCCAAGTCGCAAGGCGCCCTCGGCGTCGGCGGCCACGTGGCCGTCATCGGCGCCCTGGACGGCTTCGGCGGCGCGCTGGACGCGGCGGCGATGGTCATGGCCGCCCAGCGCGCCACGGCGATCTCGGTCGGCTCGCGCGCCGACCACCAGGCGCTGTCGGACTTCGTGGCGGCCAAGGGGATCGTGCCGGTGGTCGACAGCGTGTTCGGCCTCGACGCCATCGAAGGCGCCTACGCTCGCGCCGACAAGGGCGCGTTCGGCAAGGTGGTGGTGACGCTCTGATCATTGCGTCCCTCTCTCTTTGAGAGAGGGAGGGGCCCGCCGCCGAAAGGCGGTGGGAGGGTGAGAGGTTACAATCTCACGGAAAAAGGCGCGGTCGGTTCGGCCGCGCCTTTCTTTTTTTGGATCGAGTTGTGCCGCCGCCGCTGTGGGTGGAGAGGTGAGGGATTGGCCGGCTGGCGGTGAAACCTCTCACCCTCCCACCGCTGCGCGGCGGGCCCCTCCCTCTCTCCATGAGAGAGGGTTCTGGAGTTCCACCACCTCGACCAGGGCCCCGCCGGGCGCGCGCAGCACGCCGGCGCGCTTGCCGGCGTAGACGGCGCCGTCGCGCACGGTGGGGGCCACGATCCAGTCGCCCTGGACGCTGTCGAAGTCGGGGTGCTTGAGCGTGCAGATGGCGACGCCCGGGGGCAGGGCGCCGGGGTGGCCGGGGCGCACGGTGGCCGCCTCCGGATACTGGTCGAACTCCAGGAAGACGTCCTTCTGATAGGTCGCCGTCGCCAGGGCGTGGCGGCTGTCCCTGGGCAGGTCGAAGGCGTCGTTGATCATGTTGTAGACGATGGTCATCGGCGCGCCGACGTCCAGGCCCAGCGTCTGGCTAAACCAGGCGCCGCTGGCCGCCATGTCGTCGCTGGCGAGAACCAGGATGAACAGCTTGTCGATCAGGCTGCCCGGGTGGGGCAGGCCGTTGCCGGGCGAGACGATCTCGGTGAGGTAGACGATCTCGCCGTCGGGACCCTTCACCTGCATCGGGTGGATGGTGGGCAGGCCGTCGATGCGCTTGGGCGGGCCGATGATCTCGAACGGCGCGTCCTGCATGCGGGCGTTGACGGCCATGACGTCCTGGCAGCAGATCTCGATCGCCGCCCAGCCGTAGGTGCGCAAGGGACGGTATTCCGGCACCGGGTCTCCCTCGACGAAGCGCAGGAAGACGTCGGCGCCGCTGGCCGGCTGCAAGACGGCGTAGGGCCGGCCGGCGCTGGCCGGGGCGCCCCAGCTGGCGGCGAGGTCAGCCGGAACTTCACCCTGTTCGACCACGGTGTAGTCCAGCCATTGGGCGTAGCGCTGCGCGGCCTGGGCGACGTTCGGCGTCACCAGGGTTGCGGCCCTGAGAAGGTTCATCGGTATGTCCTTGAAATCGTGCGGGCTTCAGTCGCGCAGTTCGACCGCGACGTCTTCCGAAGCGACGTCGCCCGTGGCGGTGGCGGCTTCCGCCTCCTGCTGGACGATGCGCAGCACGCGGGAGAGATATTCCTGAAGCCACAGGCCGCGCTCGGCGGCGGCTTGCGCGCTGGGCTCGAAGCGCTCGATCTCGGCGCGATCGAGGCCGCCGCGGGCCTCGATCACCCGTTCCAGCGTGTCGAGGCGGGCGCGGGTCACGGCCAGTTCCTGGACCACGGCCATGGTGATGGCCAGGACGCGTTCGACCTCGGGATTGGCGAAGAAATAGGGGCGCTTGCCGGCGGGCTTGGCGCCGGCGTCGGCGAGGGCGTCTGCGATGCTCATTGGGCTTCCTTGGTGGCCTTCCGGGCTCCGATCACGCGCCAGGCGGCCTTGCGCCCATAGTCTTCGCTGTCGTCGTCGGCGGCGTCGGGGAAGACCTGGCGGTCGACCACGGCGGTGACGCCGTCATGGATCAACTCCTCGGCGCCAAAGCCGGCCTCGACCATGCGGGCATCGAGGTCGATCTCGTGCAGCGTGCTCCAGAAGGGCTCGTTGTTGTAGAAGGCGTCCCAGTCGCGCATCGCCTGCTCGAACAGCGGCATGGTCGGCGCGTACTGCGGCTGTTCGACGTGCAGCACCACGCCGCCCGGAGCCAGCACGCGGCGGCTCTCGGCGAAGATGGCCTTCATCGAGGCCAAGGAGAGTTCGTGCAGGAACATGGTGGTCTGCACCCAGTCGAAGCTCTCGTCTTCGAAACGCGACAGGTCGGCGCCGTCGGCCTGGACGAAGCGGATGTTCGTGACGCCCAGCGAGGCGGCGCGGGCGGCGGCGTAGCGCAGCATGGGGCTGCCGACGTCTATGGCCACGACCTCGGCGTCGGGAAAGGCCTGGGCGATCGGCAGGGCGCTGTGGCCGACGGTGGCGCCGATGTCGAGGATACGCTTGGGCTTGAAGTCGGGCAGGCGGCGCTGGACCCAGCGCACCACGGCCTGGCCGCCGCCGTCGGAGAAGCGGCCCAGCAGGCCGCCGGTGGTGGCGAAGCCGCCGTGGTCGTAGTTGGCGCCGCCCGAGACGTCGCCCTCGAAGCGCTCGACGTGGTAGCTGCCGGGCATGCAGTGGTGGTCCACGGCGCTGACGTAGCGCGGGATCGGCAGGGTCGGATCCAGCTCCAGCCGGTCGTGGCCGGCGTTCAGCGCGGCGGCCTTGGCGGCCAGTTCTTCGGCCTGGCGCAGGGTGGTCCAGCGGCCGGCCTGCTGGCGCTGCTCCATGGTCAGGCGGCGAAGGGCCGACCAGGTCTGGAAGGCGGAGTCCTTCAACAGCGCCTTGCGGACCTCGTGGCGATCTTTAGGCGCGCGATCGTTGGCCTTCTCGAAGGCCGGCAGGGCGCGTGTCTCCCAGGCCTGCTTCACGCCGGGGATGACGCGGGTGGAGAGGTGGCGGTTGAGCTGGGCCAGGACGTTCAGCCGCTCGATCTCGTCGTGCGACATGTCGGGGAACACCCCGTGGCGGCCGACCTTGCGATAGTCGGGCGGGCCGTCATAGGCCTGGATCGGCCCCTCGTTGACGCGACCTGACATGGCTGACTCCTACTCGAATTGACGCGAGCTTGCGCTCGTCCGGCGGAGGATGGGCAGGCGACGGCGCGAAAATCCGCCTGTCAGGAATCTGGAGTCACGCGCCGGGCACGGCCGCGCGCTCGCCGGCGGCGGCCTCGATGCGCTGGTCCTCGACGGCATGCTCGGAAGCGAAGCGGTAGCGGCCCAGCGGTAGCAGGAAGAGGCCGCCCAGCACCAGGAGACCCGTAGCGACCAGCAGGGAGAACTGGTAGCCGCCGGTGGCGTCGAAATCGGCTCCGAAGGCCACTGGGCCCAGGCCCGAGCCGGCGGCGTAGGACAGGTAGAGGCAGCCGTAGAGCGTCGAATAGGACCGCGCCCCGAAGTAGCGGGCGATCAGGAAGGCCAGGAGGTCGAACTCCATGCCCGCCGCCATGCCGACCAGGGCGATGGCCAGAAGAGCGCCGGTAAAGCCCGGGTCCTGGCCGTGCAGGATCAGGCAGCCGACGGCCGGCAGGCACAGCAGCACCAGCGCCACGCCCGGGGCCCAGAAGCGGTCGACGAGCCAGCCGCCGGCCACGCGGCCGACGATCACCGAAAGCCCCACGACGGGCGCCAGACTGACGATTTCGGCCTTCGTGAAGCCCTTCAGCTTCAGCAGGTTCTCCAGGTTGGGAAGCGGCCCGGCGATGGCGAACGAGAACAGCAGGAAGCCGCCGGCGATCAGCCAGAACTTCGTGTCGCGCAGCGCTTGCGGAAGCGTCAGGCCGGGCAGGGGCGCGTCCTGCGTGTGGACGCGGCGGGCGCCGGGGTCCTTGAAGGCCAGCAGCGCCACGGGCAGGGCGATGACCAGGGGCAGGGCGCCGGTGACGAGGTAGGCCGCGCGCCAGCCGTGGGCCTCGATCATCCACATCAGGAACGGCTTGATCAGAAAGCCGAACACGCCGGTGCCCATCAGGGCGACGCCCAGGGCCAGGCCTTTATTCAGCTCGAAGCCGTTGTTGATCGCCCGGGTCCAGGTGGTGGGCAGGGTGCCGGCGCCGACCGCGCCCATGATCGCCCAATTCAGGTAGAACAGCGGCAGCGAGCCCTTGGTCAGGGCAAAGCCCATGAAGGCGAAGGCGAACAGCACCAGCGACGTTATGGCCACGGGCCGCACGCCGATCCTGTCGCCCAGCCAGCCGATGATCGGTCCGACGATCATCACCGCCACGGTGGCCACCGGCAGGCCCAGCATGATCGAGGCGAAGCTCCAGCCGAACTCCTTGGCCAGCTGCGGGGCCAGCATGCCGATGCTGTAGAAGGGCAGGGGCGAAAGGCCCAGGCCCACGCCCAGCACGACGCTGAGCAGCAGAGGCCAGCCGCGCCGGAATTCGCCCGTCTGGTTTTCGGATAGTTTCGCCATCGCCGTTTGCCCCGCCGCGATCACATCGGTAGGCGAGGCAGCCTGGGGCGCTGAACGGCGCCCGCAACAGGAATATCCGGAGCAGTCGCCTTGCGATCAGACATCCGACCCGGCGCGGCCCTTGCGGGGGTCAAGGTGCTCGATCTTTCCCGCGTGCTGGCCGGCCCCTGGGCGACCCAGGCCCTGGCCGACATGGGCGCCGAGGTCGTCAAGGTCGAACGGCCGGGAGCCGGCGACGACACGCGGGCCTGGGGGCCTCCGTTCTTCGAGACGCTGGAAGGGGCAAGGGGCGACGCCGCCTACTTCACCTGCGCCAATCGCAACAAGCGCTCGGTGACCATCGACATGGCCGACCCGCGCGGCGCCGAGCTGATCCGCGCGATGGCCGCCGAGGCCGACGTGGTGGTCGAGAACTTCAAGGTCGGGGGCTTGTCGAAGTACGGCCTCGACTATGCGAGCCTGGCGGCGATCAATCCGCGGCTGGTCTACTGCTCGATCACGGGGTTCGGACAGACGGGTCCTTATGCGGCGAGGGCCGGCTACGACTACATGATCCAGGCCATGGGCGGGCTGATGTCGATCACCGGCCAGCCGGACGGCGTAGACGGCGCCGAGCCCATGAAGGTGGGCGTGGCCGTGGTCGACCTGTTCACCGGCCTCTATGCGGCCAACGCCATCCTCTGCGGCCTGCTGCACGCCCGCGCGACCGGGGAGGGGCAGCACATGGACATCGCCCTGTTCGACGTGCAGGCGGCCGTGCTGGCCAACCAGGCCAGCAACTACTTCGCCACCGGCAGGGCGCCCGAGCGCCTGGGCAACGCCCACCCCAATCTCGCGCCCTACCAGGTGTTCGCCACGGCCGACGGGGCGATGGTGCTGGCGGTGGGCAATGACGGCCAGTTCCGCGCCTTCGCCAAGGCGGCCGACGCGCCGGGGCTGGCCGAGGATCCCCGCTTTACGACCAACGCCCAGCGGGTGGCGGCGCGGGGCGAGCTCGCCCAGGCCATGGCCCCGATCCTGGCGACGCGCACGACGCGGGACTGGATCGCGCTGCTGGAGGCGGCCGGGGTGCCGTGCGGGCCGATCAACACGATCGACCAGGTGTTCGAGGAGCCGCAGGCGGTGCATCGCGGTCTGGTGGTCGAGCAGGCGCGGGACGACTTGGCGTCACCGATCCGCACCGTCGCTTCGCCGATCAGGGCGTCGCGCACGCCGGTCGTGGTGGAGCGCCCGCCGCCGGCCCTCGGGGCGGATACGGCGGCGGTGCTGGCCGGGCTGGGCAAGACCGAGGCGGAGATTGCGGCGCTGAAGGCGGCGGGGGTTATCTAGAACCCGCCTCCGACAAAGCTCGTCATCCCGGGCGGAGCGAAGCGAAGACCCGGGACCCAGGGGCCGCCGCAAAGCATCGGCGGTCACCGGGGGCTTGATCCATCAACCGAGCCCAGTCTCTCTGGGTCCCGGATAACGGCTTCGCCGTTTCCGGGATGACGTCTGTGTGGGTTGCGAAAGAAATCCCCTACCGCGCCGCCCGCGCCGCGCCTTCGGGCATGGCCCCGGCGAAGTCGATGACGCACATGGCGCCGTAGGAGCGATGGCCGCCGCAGGCGACGCCGGCGCTGCTGTAGCCGGCCGACAGGATGTTGCGGCGGTGGCCGCGGCCCGGCACGCGGCTGTCGACCACCAGCTGGCGCACCACGTCGCGGGGGTCTTCGTAGCCGTAAGAGATGTTCTCGGCCGACATGCCGGCATAGACGCCGTATTTGCGCAGGCGCTGGCCCAGGCTGCCGGTCGCGCCGTGGCCGACCGTGCCGCGCGCGCCCTGGGCGCTGGCGTGGTCGCGGGCGGCGTCGTCGATGCGGCCGTCGGCGGTGAGCGGAGCCAGGGGGCGCTGGCGCTGCAGCTCGGCGATCGCCTCATGCAGCGCGTCGGGATCCTCGCCGTAGTGGGGCTCGGAGCGGCGCAGCTCGTCGGCATAGGCCCGGGGATTGGCGCGGACGTAGTTGATCTCGTCGAGCACCGCTTGCGCCTGGCTCTGGGCGGCGGCGATTTGCGGGAAGGCGAGCAGCAGCAGTCCGGCGAGCGCCAGGCTTGAGCGACGGTAAGAACGCATACGAACCTACGATACGGAAAAAGCCCCTCGATGCGTGCTGTAGCACGCTTGTTTGGATTCGCCTGTGTCCGCAGCGTCGCACCCCGGGCCTTGCTATCCGCGAGGCGAGAAAACCGGCGACGGCGCGCCAAGGCGCCTTTCGAGGCGGCATCAAGACGGCCTGACAACCGCCGGATTCTGCGATGCTTCTCGCCCTGATCACGCTGCTGCACGTGCTGGTCTTCGTCTACTGGCTGGGCGGGGACCTTGGGGCCTTCTACACCTCGCGCTACGCCGCCGATCCGGCCCGCACGGTCAAGGAGCGGGGGCTGGCGCTGAAGGTGCTGGCCGATATCGACATGGCCCCGCGCACCTGCCTGATCCTGGCCCTGCCCACCGGCCTGACCCTGGCCAAGCTGAAGGGCTGGTGGGATGTCGCGCCCGAGGGGGTGGCCGCCGTCTGGGCCCTGTGCCTGTTCTGGCTGGTCATGGCCTGGGCGATCCACATTCATCATAGTCCGCCCAAGGCCGGTGTGCGCCGCATCGACATCGCCATCCGCTGGGGCGTGCTGGTCGCGCTGGCCGGCTTCGGCGGCGCCAGCCTCGTTGGCCTGACGACCGCGCCGCTGTTCCTGGCCCTGAAGATGCTGATCCTGGCGATCGCCATCAGCTGCGGCCTGTTCATCCGCAAGCTGCTGGCCCCGCTGGGCCCGCCGGTCGTGGCCATGATGACGACCGGACCCACTCCGGAGGGCGACGCGATCATCGCCGACGTGCTGGCCAAGAGCCGTCCCGTGGTCGTCAGCCTGTGGATCCTGCTGATCCTCGCCGCGCTGCTCGGCCTCTGGACCCCATCTTAAGGAGCCCCGCCATGATCCTGCGCTTCGAACCGACCATGGTCCGCGAGGACAAGACCGCGCGCGAACTCTACGAGGCGGTGAAGGCCAATCCGGCCCGCGCCCGCTTCGGCTTCGGGTCCAAGGCGGCGGTGGTCAATATCGACTTCCAGCAGGCCTATACGCGGCCCGACCTGTTCCCCAAGAGCGCCTATGTCACCGATCCTGACCAGATCGCGCATGTGAACCGCATCTCGGCCCTGGCGCGGGCGCGCGGCATGCCGGTGATCTGGACGCGGGTGATGTACAAACCCGACGGCGGCGACGCCGGCGTCTGGGGCACGCGCACCGACACCCCCGACAGCCTGCAGAACATCAAGCAGGACAGCGAGCGCCACGCCTTCGACCCCCGGGTCGAGATCGACGCGGCCGTCGACCTCGTCTTCGACAAGCGCATGCCCAGCGCCTTCTTCGAGAGCCCGCTGCAGAGCTATCTCGTCTGGCACAAGGTCGACACGGTGATCCTCACCGGCGGCTCGACCAGCGGCTGCGTGCGCGCCAGCGCGGTCGAGAGCCTGTCGCGCGGCTATCGCACCATCGTTCCCGAGCAGTGCGTGGCCGACAAGCACGAGAGCTACCACTTCGCCAACCTGACGGACCTGCAGCTGAAGTACGCGGACGTGGTGGACGTTGAGGAAGCGGCGGCCTGGTTGCGGGGGTGAGGCGGTAAGCGTCGCCGATGTTCACTGCGGCGGCTTCACCCTCAGGTCCATGCCGAGCGTCGGGCCGATGCCGTCGGGGTGTTCGCCGAAGGGGTTGAGACGACGGCGATGGGCGATGGCCTCAAGCCGCGTTCGCAGATCGTCGTCGATGACGATGGCCTGCTCGACTCCGTCTTCGTTGTCCAGACCGCCTTGGGAGGCGACGAGAACCGCGTTCAGGGCCGTCAGAAAGGCTTCGTCATCGGGCGTTCCCTCGGCCGGCGGACAGTCGAGGTGTCTGAGGACCACTTCCAGCGCGTCTTCGAAGGTCGGTGACATGGCGGGCCCTTTCGAAATCCCGAGCCGGGGAGAGCGCCAGCGAAAGCCGCTTCAGTAGAACGTTCAAGCGCCGCCATGGTTCGGGCTCTTGCTGCGCGGTCTCGTCGCTGGGGTCGGGCGCTGAGGCCGGACCAGATTTGTGGTAGAACTACAGCTTCGGCGCCGCGTTGAGAGTCCGGCGCAAGCGCCGATCTCTCGCCCGGGAACGGCTTTCGTTTCGAGAGCCTTCGGGTCGCGGATTCCCATATGCTCGATGAGGCTCGCCCCGTTCCGTCGCCCATCGACGCCTTGGCCCAGGCCCTGGTGGTCTCGTCGGATGCGCCCATACTTCTGCTCGATGGCCACTTCAGGATCGTCGCGGCGAGCGAGTCCTTCGCCGAAGCCTTTCGCATCGACGTTGAGAATGTGGTCGGCCTGTCGGCGTTCGCCCTCGGCGAAGGCGAATGGAACGCGCCGTCGTTGCGCGACTTGCTCACCGCCGCGCTGAGCGGGGGCGGCGCCGTCGAGGCCGGTGAGATGGATCTGGTCCGAGCTGGCGAGGACGCCAGGCGGCTGGTGATCAGGGCGCGCCGGCTCGACTACGGCGATCCTTCCAACCCGCTCCTGCTCCTGACCATCTTCGACGTGACGGACGCGCGCCTCGCCGACCGCGTCAAGGACGACCTAGTGCGCGAGAAGGCCGTGCTGTTCGACGAACTGCAGCACAGGATCGCCAACAGCCTGCAGATCATCGCCAGCATCCTGATGCAGTCGGCTCGCAAGGCGCCATCCGCCGAGATCCGCGCCCATGTCGCCGACGCCCACAGCCGCGTGATGTCGGTCGCCGCCCTCCAGCGCCAACTTGTGGAGTCGGGCGCTGGGGAAGTGGAGCTGAAGGCCTATTTCAGGGCGCTGTGCGACGGCATCGCCGCCTCGATGGTCTCCAACCCCGAGAAGTTGACCCTCTCCGTCGTCAGCGACGAGCACTGGGTGCCCGCGGAGGTTTCGGTAAGCATGGGGCTGATCGTCACCGAGTTGGTCATCAACGCCCTCAAGCACGCATTTCCAGGGCGCGAGGGCGGGCATATCTGGGTGGAGTACAGCGCTCCTGAGGACGGCTGGCTGCTGTCGGTCGCCGACGATGGCGTGGGCATGCCGATCGGACCCGGACCAGCGAGGGTCGGCCTTGGCTCGAGCATCATTCAGGCGCTGGCCAAGCAGTTGAGGGCGGAAGTCGTGATGGATGGCTCGGGGCCTGGCGCTCGCGTCGCCATTGTCCACCTGCAGCAACCACGAGGCGCGTCGAAACCATGACGTCCGCCTTACGGGCGAGACTCCGGTTCCGCTAGTCGCGCATGCCGCCAGGCGAGATGCGCGGCGTCTCGCGAAGGCCTGATCCCGCCAAAAGAAAAGGCCACCAGCTCGGGGGAGCCGGCGGCCTTCAGTCATGTGGAATTCCGGGGAGGAAATCCGCCTGGAGAAACCTAGTCTACGACCTGGTAGCGGCCCGAGGCGTCGGGGCAGACGCGGACGAAGCGCTTCTGGGTGCGGCCGTCCGGCAGGTAGATCGGGCTTTCGGCCAGGGTGCAGCCGTTGGCGTCGGCGCGGCCTTCGGTCACGCGGTAGGAGCGTTCCGACTCGTAGGTGTAGCCGTTACCGCCACGACGATCGTAGTAGGCGTCGTCATAGCCGCCGTTGTCGTAGCCGCGGTCATAGTCGTTGTAGGCGCGGGGCGGGGGAGGCGGCGGGGGAACCGCGCCCGGGGCGCAGGCGGCCGAGCTCTTGCCGATGTTGCCGCCGACGACCGCGCCGAGCAGGCCGCCCAGCACCGCGCCTTCGGTCTTGGCGCCGCGACCCGCGACGCTGCCGCCGATCGCCGCGCCGATGCCGGCGCCGGCCAGGCCGCCGCCGGTGGCGCGGTTGGTCGTGCTGCGACGGCAGGGGTCGTAGTAGTAGCCGTTACGGTCGTAGGCGCCGCCCTGGTACGAACCTTGGCCGTAGCCATAGGCCTGGGCCGAAGCGACGGTCGGAGCCGCGGCGCCGACGAGGGCCGCGCCGGCGACGAGGGCGCTGATGGCGGTCCGGATCATCATCGAAAAACTCTCCCTGAAGGCGGGCGTGACGATCGGGGGACCGTCCGTTGTCCGCACCATGCCAAGCCGTTCCTGAACGGCCGTTGACCGGACCGTTCATCTTCGTTCACGCACCAGTTCGTTCACGCATGAAGGCGCCGAATGAGGTATGGACGCGCTCGAACTGGCTTCTTCGGCGTCGAACTGGGCGCTGGCGAGGCGAAAATGGGGCCACGCCTGCGGCGAGGCTTGAACGGATCGGAACCGGTCAAGGTTCCCGAAGGCGACTCTGGAATGCGTGAACTGAAAATCGACGCCGTCGGCGGCCAGGGCGACGGCGTCGCCGCCGGCCCAGCCTTCGTGCCCCTGACCCTGCCGGGCGAGCGGATCACCGCCCGCATGGAAGGCCAGCGCGGCGAGCTGGTCGATGTCCTGGAGGCCAGCCCCGATCGCGTCGCCCCGCCGTGCAAGCACTTCGGCCACTGCGGCGGCTGCGCCCTGCAGCACTGGGACATCGCGCCCTATCTCGACTGGAAGCGCGAGCAGGTGCGGTTCGAGTTGAAGCGCGAGCGGATCGAGACCGAGATCCTGCCGACCATCGCCTCGCCACCGGCCTCGCGCCGCCGGGTGGCGCTGCATGCGCGCGGCGGCAAGGGCGGGGTGCGCCTGGGCTTCAAGGAGCGCCGCTCCTGGAACCTGGTGAAGATCGAGGAATGCCCGGTCACGCATCCGAAGATCGTCGCCGCCCTGCCGGGCCTGGCGCGCCTGGCCCAGCCGTTCCTGGAGCATCCCAAGTCGGCCCCGACCCTGCACGTCACCCTGACCGGTACGGGTCTGGACATCGACGTCACGGGCGTCGAGCGCAAGAGCGGCGGGCTGTCGGCCGACGCCCGCGTGCAGGCGGCGATGGTGGCCGCCGAGTTCGACTTCGCCCGCGTCACCCTGGCCGGCGAGGTGCTGTACATGGCCCGCCAGCCGCTGGTGAAGCTGGGTCCGGCCATCGTGCCGCTGCCGGCCGGTTCGTTCCTGCAGGCCGTGCCGGCCGCCGAGAAGGCCATGGCCGACTTCGCCGTGCAGCACGTGGCGGGCGCGGCGAGGGTCGCCGACCTGTTCAGCGGCGTGGGCACCTTCACCTTCCGCCTGGCCCAGGAGTCGGGGGTCTATGCCGCCGACTTCGCCGAGCCGGCGATCGCGGCGCTGAAGGCGGCCGTGGGGTCGGCCCCGGGCCTGAAGGCGATCGTCGCCGAGGCGCGCGACCTGACCCGCCGGCCGGTGCTGTCGAGCGAGCTCAACAAGATGGACGCGGTGGTCTTCGACCCGCCGCGCGCCGGGGCGCTGGAGCAGACGCGAGAGATCGCCATCTCCAAGGTCTCGCGCGTGGTCGGGGTGTCGTGCAATCCGGCCACCTTCGCTCGCGACGCCGGCATCCTGATCGACGCCGGCTTCAAGCTGGAGAAGGTGCTGCCGGTGGACCAGTTCCTCTGGTCGCCGCATATTGAGCTGGTCGGAGTGTTTTCGCGATGAGGCGAGGATGGGCCAGGCCAGCGGCCGGAACGATAGACTAGGGGCGGATCGGCGCGGGGCGTTCGCCCTCGACGCCGCCGCCCAGCGGGGCAAGGCCGCCGCCAAGGCGGCCTGGTGGACGGCGGCCGGCGGATTGGCCAAGTTCATCACCCGCCCGACCGAGGGCAAGGCCGCGCCGCGCTTTTCCTCCGACGCCCCGCCGGTGTCGCAGGGACGCCTGCGCCGGGCCTATCTGTCCGCCTTCGAGAAGGACGCCGCCGACGTGGCCGCCGGCCTCTATCCGCCGATGGAGGACGCGCCGTCCCACCCGGCCGCCTCGATCCTCAAGGCCTGGGATTTCCTGGCCGACGCCCGCGAGGTCGACCAGCGTCGCCGCCGGGGCGACGGCGTCGAGGTGCGCGACGATCCCAAGAGCCAGGGCTACCCGGCCTATTACCGGCAGAACTTCCACTACCAGTCGGGCGGCTGGTTCACCGCCGATAGCGCCCGCCGCTACGACGCCCAGGTCGAGGCGCTGTTCTCGGGGGCGGCCGGGGCGATGCGCCGCCGGGCGCTCGGCCTGCTGGCCCGGCATTGGCGGGGGCGCGACCAGCGCGACCTGCGGGCCGTGGACGTGGCCTGCGGCTCGGGCGCGTTCCTGCGCGATCTGGCGCAGGCCTTTCCGCGCGCCGCCCTGGCGGGCCTGGACCTGTCGCCAGCCTATCTGAACGAGGCGCGCACCCGGTCGGGACGGGGCATGGTGCAGGCCAACGCCGAGCGCCTGCCGCTGGCCGACGGCAGCCTCGACGCCGTGACCTGCGTCTACCTGTTCCACGAGCTGCCGCCGCGCGTGCGCCCGATTGTCGCCGCGGAGCTCGCCCGGGTGCTGAAGCCCGGCGGCGTGCTGGCCTTCGCCGACTCCGTGCAGCCGGCGGACGAGCCGGACCTGGCGCGGATGCTCGAGGCCTTCCCGGCCTATTTCCACGAGCCGTTCTACGGCAGTTACGCCGAGACAGACCTGGAGGCGCTGTTCGCGGCGGCGGGCCTGCGGGTGGTGGGACGCGACAAGGCGTTTTTGACCAAGGCGCTGCTGCTGGAGAAGGCTCAGTAATGCTCCCCCTGAAGGGGGAGCTGTCGCGGAGCGACTGAGGGGGAAGGGATCGCGGCGTTGGAGCGCGCCCTTAACTCAGCAGAAGCTTCCCCCTCCGGCCCTTCGGGCCACCTCCCCCTTCAGGGGGAGGATCTTATTCCGCCGTGCTGACCACCGCGAAGCCGGCTCCTTGCGGGTCGGTTCCCATGTAGATCCAGCTGCCGCCGGGCACCTGGTGGACGTCCATCATGGTGGTTCCGCCGGCCGCCACGGCGCGGTCGCGGGCCGCCGAGGCGCTGTCGACCTGGGCGTAGTAGTTCCAGAACGACACCGGCATGTCGGGCAGGCTGGTCATCATGCCGCCGACGTCGGGTCCGCCGGCCTCATAGGCGAACAGCTGGTAGGTTCCCATGGGGCCCATGTCGATCGCCTGTGTCTTCACCCACCCGAACAGGCCCGAATAGAAGGCGAAGGCGCCGTCCAGGTCGCCGGCCATCAGTTCGCGCCAGCCGAACGTGCCGGGCGCGCCATCGGCCGGCTGCGGCGGGATCTCGTCGCGGGGGAACGGCTTGAACAGGGTGAAGACCGCGCCGTACGGATCGGCGACGACCGAGAAGCGGCCAACGCCGGGGATGTCGTCGGCGGGCATGAACACCGAGCCGCCAGCCTCGACCACCTTGCCGACATAGGCGTCGACGTCGTCGACGAAGATGTAGCCTATCCAGCCGGGACGGGCGCCGTCCGGGCAGCCGCCCTCGGGCGTGAAGACCCCGCCGACCCCGACCTCGCCGACATTGAGGATCATGTATGGGGCGGGCCCCGGCATGCCGGAATCCGTCGGGGTCCAGCCCACGACCTTGGCGTAGAAGGCGCACGCGGCGTCCACGTCGGTGGTCATCAGTTCGTACCAGCCGAACCGTCCGTTGGTTTCCGACATCGCTCTCTCCCTTTTCTCCGGCCCCGGCTCGGGCCGTGTTCTTCGCGAGGACGAACGGCGCGCGCCCGTCCCGACACGCGGCGCGTGATTTTCTAGTCCGGCATGGTCTCGAAGGTGGCCAGGCCCTCCGGCAGCACCACCCAGCCCGGCTTGTCGCGCAGGAACAGGGCCATGGTCGGCGCGAACAGCGAAGCGTCGTCCAGCGAGCCGGCATAGATCGTATGGCTATCGTCGACCCCGACCTCGCCGCCGAAGACGAGGCCGCCGCAGGTCGGGCAGGCGTTGCGCAGGGCCTCGCCGCCGCGGAAGGCCGGTGAGCGGACCTTCAACGTCTCGCCGCTGATCGTCACCGCCGAGGCCGCAAAGCCCATGAACGGCACGAAGCCCGAGCCCGAAGCCTTGCGACAGTCGGCGCAGCAGCAATAGCCCTGGTACAGCGGCTCGTCCGTGGCGCTCCAGCGCACGGCGCCGCACAGGCGCCCTCCGGCGTAACGGCGTTCTGTCGTCATGACCGGCATTGATGGGCCTTCCTGTGACAGGTGCAAGCGGGGAGGGCGGCGTGTCGCTTCTGCTCACCCTTCGCCGTCATCCTGGGCGGAGGCGCGTAGCGCCGCAGACCCGGGACCCAGGGGACTGGGCGCAGCGCCTGGCCTTGCCGCCCGGAGGCTGCCGGCGCATTGCGACGGCCCCTGGGTCCCGGCTCTACGCTTCGCTTCGGCCGGGATGACGAGGCGGAGTGGCTTGAGGTTCAGAACAAACTCAACTGATCCCCCGTCTTGGGCGGGACGCGGAACTGGCTGGTGTCGAGGCGGGGCAGGGGCCTGTCGAGTTCGAAGCGCCTGAGTGCGGCGTGGAAGCGCTGGTTCAGCACCTCGGCCACCGGGCCTTCGCCGGTCATGCGCTTGCCGAACTCGCTGTCATAGGCCGCCCCGCCGCGCATCTGGCGCACCAGCGACATCACCCGCTTGGCGCGGTCAGGGTGGTCTGAGGCCAGCCACTGCTCGAACAGACCGTGGATCTCCATCGGCAGGCGGATGGCGACATAGCCGGCGGCCACCGCGCCGGCCTCCTTGGCCCGCTCCAGCACCGCCTCCATCTCGTGGTCGTTCAGCGACGGGATGGCCGGGGCGAACATGACGATGGTCGGCACGCCCGCCTGCGAGAGCTGGCGCACGGCGTCGAGGCGGCGCTCGGGCGTTGCGGCGCGCGGCTCCATGCTGCGGGCCAGCTTGCGGTCCAGCGTGGTGATCGACACGGCGGCGCGGGCCAGGCCCGCCCTGCCCATCTCGCCCAAGATGTCGAGGTCGCGGGTGATCAGGGCCGACTTGGTGATGATCGAGAACGGGTGGCGAAAGCGGCTGAGGGTCTCCAGCACGCCGCGGGTGACGCGCAGGCCTCGCTCCTGCGGCTGGTAGGGGTCGGTGTCGCCGCCGATATGGACGCTGCCGACCTTGTAGGTCGGCTTGGACAGTTCGCGGTCGAGGAGCTTGCCGGCCTCGGGCTTGAAGAACAGCTTGCTCTCGAAGTCGAGGCCGGGCGACAGGCCCAGATAGGCGTGGGCCGGACGGGCGTAGCAGTAGATGCAGCCGTGCTCGCAGCCGCGATAGGGGTTGATCGAGCGGTCGAAGCCGACGTCGGGGCTCTTGTTCCTGGCGATGACGGTCTTGGACTTCATGGCCAGGACGCTGGTGGTCAGCACGCGGGCGGCGTTGTCGTCCTCGGTCCAGCCGTCGTCGAAGGGCTCGGAGGTCAGGCTTTCGTAGCGGCCGGTCTCGTTGCTGCGCGCGCCGCGACCGCGCAGGGCGGCGGTACCTTGCTTGTAGGCGGTGTCGGTGAACGAGCGACGGGTCTGCATGCGAGCATCCTACGCCCACATTGAGAACATAACAAGAACGATGCTTGACGGCGCCGGCGGCGAGGCCCCAAAGGCGTGACCATGATCTCCGTGATCCTTCCCGCCGTCGCGCCCGTGCATGCGCTCGCCCAGATCCTGGCCCAGCTGGTGCCGGCGGCCGTCGACGGTCTCGTGAAGGAGGTGGTGATCGCCGGTGTTTCCGAGCCTGGGCTGGAGGCCCTGATCGAGGACAGCGGCGCGCGGTTCGTGGCGGCCTCGGGTGATAGGGGCGCGCTGCTGGCGGCCGGCGCGGCCTTGGCGCGGGGCGACTGGATCCTGGCCCTGGATCCGTCGCGCGGCCTGCCGGAAGCCTGGCGCGGACCGGCGGAGGCGCATCTGGCCGGCGGAGCGGGGGCTGCGGCTCTGCTGGTTCCGGCGGGCGGCTTGCTGGCGCGACTGACGGCGCCGCCGGTGGGGCTGCTAGTGCGGCGGCTGGACTATGCCGCGACGGGCGGGTTTTCGGGCAGCGCGCCGGAGAAGGCGCTGGCGGGGCGGCTGAAGGCGCGGCGGTTGCGGCTTTAAGGTCCTCCCCCTGAAGGGGGAGGATCGCAAGCGTCGACTTCGCCCCGCTGGGGAGAAGGAACATTGCGGTTTCCACCCGCCCCGCGTTATCGAAGCGCATGTCGCTCGCCCACGCCTCCGCCGCCGCATCCGTGAAGTGGGTCGGCTGGCTGCGGCGCCGGATCCGCTCCAGCGAGCTGTGGCTGATCGCGGTGGCGACGCTGATCGGCGTGGCGGCCGGAACCTTCGCGGTCGTGCAGGCCCAGGTGGCGCACGGCCTGCAGATGCTGCTGTTCGAGATCGACATCAACGAGCGGCTCAGCGCCCAGACCCACGTGGCGCCCTGGCGGCTGCTTGCCATTCCGGCGGGCGGGCTGCTGCTGGGCGGGATCACCTGGGCCTGGATGAAGTATCGCCCGCGCCCCGCCGTCGACCCGGTGGAGGCCAACGCCCTGCACGGCGGGCGGCTGTCGATGAAGGACAGCGCCTTCATCTGCGGCCAGACCATGCTGTCGAACGGGGTCGGGGCCTCGGTCGGGCTGGAGGCCGCCTACGCCCAGGCCGGCGCGGCCGCCGCCTCGTTCGCGGGCCAGCGGCTGAACCTGCGACGGGCCGACATGCGCACCCTGGTCGGCGCGGGCGCCGGCGCGGCCATCGCCGCGGCCTTCGGCGCGCCCCTGACCGGCGCCTTCTACGCCTTCGAGATCGTCATCGGGGCCTATACCGTCGCCAACCTGGCCCCCGTGGTGGCCGCCGCGCTGGCTGCGGTGCTGGTGGCCAGCAAGATGGGCGCGATCCCCTACCTGCTGAAGACCGACACCCAGGCGGTGCAGTCGTGGACCGACTACGGCCTCTACGCCCTGGTGGGCCTGGCCTGCGCCATCGTCGGCATCGGCCTGATGCGGCTGGTGGCCAACGCCGAGCGGCTGGTGACCCGCTCGCCGATCCCGCGCTGGCTGCGGCCGGCGATCGGCGGCATGGGGCTGGCGGCGCTGGCGGTGATCACGCCCCAGACCCTGTCGGCGGGCCATGGCGCGCTGCACCTGAACCTCACGGCCGAGCTGCCGCTCAAGCTGCTGCTGATGCTGCTGGCCATGAAGGCCATGGCCTCGGTGATCTCGCTGAGCTTCGGCTTCCGGGGCGGACTGTTCTTCGCCTCGCTGTTCCTGGGGGCGTTGCTGGGGCAGGTGTTCTCGGCGATCTCGCTGCTGATCCCGTGGGCGCCGAGCCTGGACCCGACCGTGGCGGCGCTGGTCGGCATGGCCGCTCTGGGCGTGGCCGTGGTCGGCGGACCCTTCACCATGTCGTTCCTGGTGCTGGAGGCGACGGGCGACTTCACGGTGGCGGCCGCGGCCCTGGTGGCCTCGATGATCGCCAGCGCCATGGTGCGCGAGACCTTCGGCTATTCGTTCTCGACCTGGCGGCTGCACCTGCGCGGCGAGACCATCCGCAGCGCCCACGACGTGTCGTGGATGCGGCCGCTGAGCGCGGGGCGGATGATGCGCAAGGACGTCCAGACCGTGCCGGCCGAGACGACGCTGGCCGAGTTTCGCCGCCGCTTCCCGCTGGGTTCGACCAAGCGGGTGATCATGGTCGACGAGGCGGGGCTCTATGCCGGGGTGATCCCGACCGCCAAGGCCTATGCCGAGGTCGGCGACGGCGAAAGGCCGGTGGCGGAGCTGGCGATCAACGCCGAGGCGGCGCTGAAGCCCGAGCAGTCGATCAAGGACGTCATGCGCGCCTTCGACCGCAGCGAGACCGACGAGCTGGCGGTGATCGACGACAAGCGCAACGTGCTGGGCGTGCTGTCGGAAGCCTACGCGACGCGGCGCTATGCCGAGGAGTTGGAGAAGGCGCGGCGCGAGCTGACGGGCGAGGCGGGGTGATCCGCCAGGAACCTCCCCCTGTGGGGGAGGCGGCCGAAGGCCGGTTGGGGGGAAGCTTTCAGCTTCTCTTGCGACGGCAGATCCAGGAGCCACGCCCCCCCACCGATCGCTTCGCGATCACCTCCCCCACAGGGGGAGGTTCCTTTTGATCGTCACATATCCAGCCGGAAGTCGATCACCTTCGCCCCGCTGGCCACGGCGTCGAGCGTGCGGGTCTCCGCGCCCAGCAGGCGGCGGTAGGTCCAGTACGAGGCCATGACCTTTTCGACGTAGTTGCGGGTCTCGAGCGCCGGCAGGCTTTCGATCAGCAGCAGGCTGTCGCAGTCGGCGCCCAGCTGCTGCTGCACCTTGAGCAGGGTGCCCGGACCGCCGTTGTAGGCGGCGACGGCGCGCAGCAGGTCGGGGCTCTGCAGGCCGCGGTCCATCAGCCAGGTGAAGTAGTCCTGGCCGACCCGCAGGTTGAAGGCGGGGTCGAACAGCGGGGTGTTGTCGGCCAGCAGCTTGTCGTCGCCGGCGGCGCGGGCGGCCGCGACCGGCATCAGCTGCATCAGGCCCACGGCGCCGGCGCCAGAGACGGCCATCGGGTCGAAGCGGCTTTCCTGGCGCACCAGGGCGTAGACCAGGGCCTTGTTCAGCGTGAAGCCGCCCTTTGGCGCGAGCTCGGGCAGGGGGTAGTCCTCGCCGCCGATCTTCTTGACCGGGCGGCCGGCGTTGAACGGCGCGCGGGCGTTGAGCGCCAGGGTGAGGGCGCTCCAGTCGGCGCGGGCCTTGTCGTCGGCGGCCAGGGACAGGCCGGCCCGCAGCTCGGCGCCGGCTTCGTTCCAGCGGCCAAGCTGGGCCAGCGAGGCGGCGCGGCGGGCGCGGATGTCGCCGGCCAGCAGCTTGTTCAGCGAGGCCGGATCGGGACCGGCGTAGGACACCCGGGTGATCAGGGCCGCGATCGGATCTTCGGGGTCGTTGGCGACGGCCAGGCCCGCCATCGCCAACTGGCGGGCGGCGATCATGCCGTAGAAGGTGTGCGGGGCCTGGGCGGCCTGGTTCAGCAGCACGCGGACGCCGTCGTTGTCGCCGGCCATGCTGGCCGAGCGGGCGGCCCAGAAGGCGCCGGCGGCGCGCAGCCAGTCGTCCTGGCCCTGGTCGTGGGCGACCTGCTCGAAATAGCCGCGGGCCTCGGCGTAGGATTCCAGGCGGAACGAGGCCAGGCCCGCGATCCAGCGCTCGCCCGAGGCCTTGGCCAGCTTCTGGGCGCCCTTCACGTCGCCGGAATAATAGGCCTCGCGGGCGGCGCGGCCCTTGTCGGCGGGGCCGGCGGCGCGGCCGCCCTGGGCGACGTCGACGAAGAGTTCGGGGGCCTTGGGCGCGGACACGCGGGCCGGCTTGCGCTTCATGGCCAGGGCGTAGACGCGGTCGGCGCCGGCCTCGTCGCCGTAGAGCTTCAACCAACCGGTCAGGTCGTCATAGCTGGCGGTGTAGGCGGTGGGGTGCATCAGCCGCACCAGCGACAGCTTGCCGATCAAGCTGCGGTTGCGGGTGTTGGCGAAGGCGACCTCGGCGGCGTCGAAATCACCGCGCTCGGCGGCGCCGAACGCGGCCTGATAGTAGCGCAGGTCGTTGTCCGACAGCGGTTCCAGCCCCGCGGCCCTTGCTGCGGGCGCAGCGAGGTTCAGGCAAAGCGCGAGGGCCGAGACAACGGCCAGAGGGCGAGCGAAAAGCTGCAAATCGTATCCGCGCAAGCCTTTGAAAAGGCGGCGCGCGTCCCCGTTCCGACTGGTCAGCGGTTTGTTTAATGGGGCCGTTCGGGTCGATCAAGCCTTTCGGCCAGCATCAATAGGTCCTGCCAGGCCTTCTTCTTGGCCGCCGGCTGGCGCAGCAGGAACGCCGGATGCAGGCTGGGCAAGGCCGGAACCTCGATCTGGCCGTCCTCGGAGCGCCACTCGAACCAGCGCCCGCGAAGCGAAAGAATGCCTTCCTCGCGCTTCAGCATGCTCTTTGCGGAGGCGCCGCCGACCAGAAGGATCAGCTTGGGTTTAACCAGCGCGATCGCTCGCTCGACGAACGGGGCGCAGACGGCCTGCTCCTGGGGCGTGGGCGTGCGGTTGCCCGGCGGACGCCAGAAGACGGTGTTGGTGATGAAGGCCCGCTCCTGCAGGCCCGCCGCCTTGAGCATGCGGTCCAGAAGCTGGCCGGCGCGGCCGACGAAGGGCTCGCCGCGAGCGTCTTCTTCGGCGCCGGGGCCTTCGCCGATGACCATGACCGGCGCGTCGCCGGGGCCGCGCGAGAACACCGCCTGCTTGGCGCCTTGCGTCTTCAGCGGGCAGCCGTCGAAGGCGGCGATGGCGGCGGCCAGACTTTCCAGGTCGTTGCAGGCGGCCGCCAGTTCCTTGGCGTGTGCGGCGGCCGCGCCGATGTCGATCCCGCCGAACGCGCCGGGACGGGGCGGGGGCGCGGCGACCACCACCGGCTGCGGCTGGCTGCGAGCCCGCAGCAGGGCCGCGCCTTCGGCCAGGCGGTCGATCGGCTCGTCGGCGTAGCAGGCCTCGACGCCCGCATCGGCCCAGAAGGCCAGCAGGCTTTCGACGGCGCGCGGATCGACGGCGAGGCTCATGGCGTTTCTCTAGCGAGTATAATGGGCTGCGTCACCGATATGTCCGCGCTGCGGTGCAACAAAAACTATCCGGTTTTCCTTGACCGCCGTGGCGTCACGTTCGGATAAAGTCCGACTCAAACAGGAAGAAGGCAGGCTCCGCGCAGAGCCTGGGGCGGGAGAAGCCATGAGCGAAGTCCTCGAACGCGAGTCGATGGAATACGACGTCGTCATCGTCGGGGGCGGCCCGGCGGGTCTGTCGGCGGCCATCCGTCTCAAGCAGATGGCCGAAAAGGCCGGAACCGAAGTCAGCGTGGCCCTGGTCGAGAAGGGCTCGGAGGTCGGCGCGCACATCCTGTCGGGCGCGGTCATCGATCCCAAGGCGCTGAACGAACTGATCCCCGACTGGAAAGAAAAGGGCGCGCCGCTCGAGACTCCCGTCACCAAGGACAAGTTCCTGCTGCTGGGCCCGCAGGGCGAGCTTGGCCTGCCGATGTTCGCCATGCCGCCGTTCATGCACAACCACGGCTGCTACATCGCCTCGCTGGGCAATGTCACCCGCTGGCTGGCCGCCCAGGCCGAAGAGCTGGGCGTCGAGATCTATCCGGGCTTCGCCGCTTCGGACATGGTCTGGCGAGAGGACGGCTCGCTGAAGGGCGTCGTGGTCGGCGTGGTCGGCGTCGCCAAGGACGGTCACGAGAAGCCCGACTACCAGCCGGGCATGGAACTGCACGGCAAGTACGTGTTCATCGCCGAGGGCGTGCGCGGCTCGCTGGCCAAGCAGCTGATCGCCAAGTTCGAGCTGGGCGCCGGCAAGTCGCCGCAGAAGTACGGCATCGGCATCAAGGAACTGTGGCAGATCCCCGCCGACAAACATCAGCCGGGCCTGGTGCAGCACAGCACCGGCTGGCCGCTGGACAACCAGACGGGCGGCGGCAGCTTCCTGTACCACTTCGGGGACAACTACGTGTCGGTCGGCTACGTGGTGCACCTGAACTACAAGAACCCCTGGCTGTCGCCGTTCGACGAATTCCAGCGTTTCAAGCAGCATCCGTCGATCCGCCCCTATCTGGAAGGTGGGAAACGCATCGCCTACGGCGCGCGGGCCATCACCGAGGGCGGCTACCAGTCGATCCCGAAGCTTTCCTTCCCGGGCGGCGTGCTGATCGGCTGCTCGGCCGGCTTCGTGAACGTGCCGCGCATCAAGGGCAGCCACAACGCCATGAAGACCGGCATGCTGGCCGCCGAGGAGGCGTTCAAGGCGATCGCCGCCGGCCGCGAGGGCGACGCCCTGGTCGAGTACGAGGCCGCCTTCGAGAAGTCGTGGGTCGCCAAGGAGCTCAAGGTCGTCCGCAACGCCAAGCCACTGCTGGGCAAGCTGGGCACCGCGCTGGGCGGCGCGGTCGGCATGTTCGACATGTGGTGCACGCACCTGTTCGGCGGTTTCTCGTTCTTCGGCACGCTGAAGCACGACAAGACCGACGCCGCCTCGACGGGCCTGGCCAAGGACTACGAGCCGCTGGTCTATCCCAAGCCCGACGGCGTGATCAGCTTCGACAAGCTGTCGAGCGTGTTCCTGTCGGCCACCAACCACGAGGAAGACCAGCCGGCGCATCTGAAGCTGAAGGATCCGTCGATCCCGATCGACGTCAACCTGCCCAAGTACGGCGAGCCGGCGCGTCTCTACTGCCCGGCCGGCGTCTACGAGGTGCTGTACGACGAGGAGGGCGCCAATCCGAAGTTCCAGATCAACGCCCAGAACTGCGTCCACTGCAAAACCTGCGACATCAAGGATCCGTCGCAGAACATCGTCTGGACGACGCCGGAAGGCGGCGGCGGCCCGAACTATCCGAACATGTGATTTGAAACCTCCCCCTCCTGGGGGAGGCGGCCGAAGGCCGGTGGGGGGACGTTTTCAGCTTGCTGCCGGTCTGCCGGTTTCGCAATCACTCCCCCCACCGATCGCTTCGCGATCACCTCCCCCACAGGGGGAGGTTCCTTCCACGCTTGCCCGAAACCTTGAAACCTAAGAGGGTGGCGGGATGATGCGTCTTCGAGTCCTCCTGTCCCTGGCTTCCACCGCCGTGCTGGCCGCCTGCGCCACCACCGAGCCCGCGCTGCGCGGGACGCAGGAGGGGTGGAACACCGCGCCATGGAACGGCCGCTCGGCCTATGGCCAGTTCCTGGCCGGCCAGGCGGCGCTGGAGGACGGCCGCAGCGACCAGGCCGCCGCCTATTTCCAGGCCGCCCGCAATCTGGGCGAAGACCCGGGCCTGCTGGGCGAACGCGCCTTCACCGCCTCGCTGCTGGCCGGCGAGGTCACGCGCGCCGCCGAGCTGGCGCCGCGGGCCGAGGGCGGGACCGAGGGTGTTCGCCGCCTGGGCATGCTGACCGTGGCCGTCGACGCCCTGGCGCGCGGCAAGGGCAAGGACGCGCAGGCCCTGCTGGCCGATCCGGCCCTGGGCTTCCCGCACCGTCCGGCCGTGGCCCTGCTGACGCCGTGGGCCGCCCAGGCCGCGGGCGACGCGGCCGCCGCCCAAGTGCTGCCCGAATTGCGCAACGACCGCCTGGTGCAGTATTTCGGCCAGCTCGGCCGCGCCGAGATCTTCGAGCGCGCCGGCAAGAACGCCGAGGCCGAGGCCGACTACAAGGCGTTGATGGAAGTCGTCGCCGTCCGGCCGATGTTCGCCCTCGACTACGGGGCCTTCCTCGAGCGTCGCAAGCGCCGCGACGAGGCCGTGGCCCTCTACGACTCGATCCTGGCCGAGGCGCCCAACGACGTGGCCCTGTTGGATGCGCGCGCCCGCGCCGTCGCCCGCAAGAGCCCGCCGGCCCTGGTCACCGGCCGTCAGGGCGCGGCCAACACGCTGGTCGCCTGCGCGGCGGTGTTCACCAGCGAGCGCCAGAGCCAGTTCGCCCTGGCCTATCTGCGCCTGGCCCTGCACCTGGATCCCAAGCGCGAGGACGCGCTGCTGATGGTCGGCGACCTGCTCGACCAGGGCGGCGACATCGACGGCGCCCGGGCCGCCTACGCCAAGATCCCCACCGGCTCGGCCCGCTACGCCGCCGCCCAGGGCAAGATCGCCTGGACGCTGCAGAACACGGGCGACAAGGACAAGGCCATCGCCGTGGCCGAGGCCGCCGCCAAGGCGCCTGAGGCCGGCCGTTCGGCTCAGCTGGTCTATGCCGACCTGCTGCGGGCCAACGATCGCTGGGCCGACGCCGTGGCCGTGATCGACCCGCTGGTCGAGGCCGAGAAGGAGAAGCCCGACTGGCGCCTGCTCTACATGCGCGGCGTGTCGCTGGAGCGCGCCGGCCGCTGGCCCGACGCCGAGCGCGACCTGGAAAAGGCCCTGGAGCTCAATCCGAACGAGCCGGAACTGCTGAACTATCTCGGCTACTCGTGGATCGACCGCAACGAGCGCCTGCCCGAAGCCCTTTCGATGGTGCAGAAGGCCGTGAAGGCCAATCCGCAGTCGGGCGCCATGCTGGACTCGCTGGGCTGGGCCTATCACCGCCTGGGCGACGACAAGGCCGCCGTCGAGCTCCTGGAGCAGGCGATCGAGATCGAGCCGGGCGACCCGGACATCAATGACCACCTGGGCGACGTCTACTGGCGCCTGGGCCGCAAGACCGAGGCCCAATTCCAGTGGCGGCGGGTGCTGAGCCTGGAGCCGACCGACGAGCAGAAGGCCGCCGCCGAGGCCAAGCTGAAGGACGGCCTGGGCAGCAAGGGTCCCGCCAAAGCCCCGACCGTGGCCAACGGGGCCAACGCGCTGTAGGTCTAGCGCCACCCGCCCAAGCTTTCGGATCCCTCGATGCGCCGTTCCACCTTCGCCCCGGCCAAGGTCAACCTGTTCCTGCACGTCGGCGGCCCCGACGCGGAGGGCTATCACCCGCTGTCGAGCCTGATGGTCTTCGCGGACGTCGGCGACACGGTCTCGATCCAGCCGGCCGACGCGCCGGTGTTCGAGACCACGGGCCGTTTCGGGCGCGACATTCCCGTCGACGAGAGCAATCTGGTCGTCCGGGCCGCCAAGGGGTTGCACGCGGCCGTCGGCGGCCCCGCGCCGCCGGTGAGGCTGATCCTCGACAAGGCCCTGCCGATCGCGGCCGGCCTGGGCGGCGGCTCCAGCGATGCGGGCGCAGCCCTGCGGCTGCTGCGCGAGGCGCTGGGCTACGACCTGTCCGACGCGGAGCTGGAGGCCGTGGCCGGTGCGCTGGGCGCCGACGGCGTGCCGTGCCTGTGGGGCGCGCCGGTGCTGGCGCAGGGCAGGGGAGAACGGCTGTCGCCCGCGCCCGCGCTGCCGGAGCTGCACGCGGTGCTGGTCAATCCGCTGGTCCCGTCGCCGACCGGCGCGGTCTATCGGGCTTACGATGCGGCCGTCGACCCGCGCGGCGAGGCCCCGCCGCCAGCCCCCGACGCCTTCGAGAGCGCCGAGGAGGTCTGCGCCTGGCTGGCGGCCATGACGCGCAACGACCTCGAGGCGCCCGCCGTGGCCCTGGAGCCGCGCATCGGCGAGGTGCTGGAAATGCTGGCCGGCGAGCCCGAGGCGCTGCTGGCGCGAATGTCGGGCTCGGGCGCGACCTGCTTCGCGCTCTGCGCCAGCGACATCGAGGCCGAGGGCCTGGCCGAGCGGGTCGAGAGCATGCGACCCGACTGGTGGGTGAAGCGGTGCCGCCTGGGCGGCCGGGTTAGTTTCGAACATTGATCGTCATCCCGGGCGGAGAGCCGCGAAGCGGCTCGTAGACCCGGAACTAGGGGCGACCGCATCGCGCCGGCCTCTGGGTCCGGGCTCTCCGCTACGCTGCGGCCGGGATGACGAAGGATTTGGGATTTGAAGCCCTGGCGAGGCAGGCGTGGTTGCGCCTAGTCTTCGGGCCTGCGCCAAGGAGCCCACACATGGACCGCCGCCTGTTCCTCGCCGCCGCAGCCGCGGCCGCCGCCACTTCGGCGCATGCCCAGGAAGCCGCTCCCGCGCCTCAGCCGGCCGCGCCGCCCCAGCCGGCTCCCAAGCCGCCGACGCGGGTCGCCGTCGAGACGCCGCTGGGCCGGATCGTCATCGAGCTGCACACCAAGGAAGCGCCGGTCACCACGGCCAACTTCCTGCGCTATGTCGACCAGAAGCGCTATGACGGCGCGACCTTCTTCCGGGCCTCGCGTGCGCCGGGCGCGCCGGAGTACGGCCTGATCCAGGGCGGCGTGCAGGGCGATCCCAAGCGCGTGCTGCCGCCGATCGCCCACGAGCCGACGACCAAGACGGGGCTCAAGCACGTTTCCGGCACGGTCTCGATCGCCCGCAACGCGCCGGGCACGGCGACCTCGGACTTCTTCATCCTGATCGGCGACGCGCCGGGCCTGGACGCCAATCCCGCCGCCTCGGGTGACAACCAGGGCTTCGCGGCCTTCGGCACGGTGGTCGAGGGCATGGACGTCGCCCAGAAGATCCTGGCGCTGCCGACGCCGGGCAAGGCGATCAATCCGGTGATGACCGGCCAGATCATCGACCCGCCGCTGAAGATCATCTCGGCCAGGCGGGTTCCGTAAGGCGGCGCGCGGTGCGTCCTTCGAGGCCCGCTGCGCGGGCGCCTCAGGATGAGGAAGTCAGTGCAAGAGCGTCCTCATCCTGAGGTGCGAGCCGAAGGCGAGCCTCGAAGGACGCAGGACGGCGGGCAAAGAAAAGGGCGCGGAGGCCGAAGCTTCCGCGCCCTTCTTTTGGACCGCCTTCAGCGGAGCCCGAGGGCTCAGCTGTGGTAGGCGCGTTCCCCGTGTTCGGAGATGTCCAGGCCTTCTTCTTCCGAGTCCGGCGAGGCGCGCAGGCCGATCACCAGCTTGATCACGTAGAAGACGATGGCCGAGGCGATGGCCGACCAGACGATGGTCAGGCCGACGCCCTTCAGCTGGGCGACCACCTGGGTGACCAAGTCGTAGGTGGCCGTGTCGCAGGTCGAGATGTCGCCGTCCTTGGCGCAGGACATGTAGTCGACGACGCCAGCGCCGCCCCAGGCGGGGTTGACGACCAGGCCGGTGCCGATGGCGCCGACGATGCCGCCGACGCCGTGGATGCCGAAGGCGTCCAGGCTGTCGTCGTACTTCAGGGCGTTCTTCACGGCCGAGCAGAAGATGATGCAGATCGGCGAGACCACCAGGCCCAGCAGGATCGCACCCATCGGACCGGCGAAGCCGGCGGCCGGGGTGATGGCCACGAGGCCGGCCACGATGCCCGAAGCCAGGCCCAGGGCCGACGGCTTCTTGCGCGTGATCCACTCGACGATGATCCACGACAGACCCGCGGCGGCGGTGGCGGCGAAGGTGTTGACCATGGCCAGCGAGGCGTAGGCGTTCGACTCCAGGTTCGAGCCGGCGTTGAAGCCGAACCAGCCCACCCACAGCAGGCCAGCGCCAACCAGGGTCAGGGTCAGCGAGTGCGGGGGCATCGGCTCCTTGCCGTAGCCTTGGCGCTTGCCGAGGATCAGGGCGCCGACCAGGGCGGCGATACCGGCGTTGATGTGGACCACGGTGCCGCCGGCGAAGTCGAGGGCGCCGAAGCTCCAGATCTTACCAGCCTTGACCACGCCTTCCGGATCGAGGGCGATGGCGTTCGGGCCCGGCCACCACCAGACCATGTGCGCCATCGGATAGTACGACAGCAGCGGCCACAGCACGGCGAAGGCGACGATGGCCGAGAACTTCATGCGCTCGACCAGCGAGCCGACCACCAGGGCCGCGGTGATGGCGGCGAAGGTCGACTGGAAGGCGATGAAGGTCAGTTCCGGGATCACGACGCCGGTCGAGAAGGTGGCCACGGTGGTGGCGGGCGTCACGTCCTTGAGGAACAGACGGCCCAGGCCCCCGACGTAGCTGTCCCAGGCGCCGCCGTCGGTGAAGGCGAAGCTGTAGCCCCACAGGAACCAGGCGACGAAGCCGATTAGGGCGACGGTCGAGACCTGCATCATGACCGACAGCATGTTCTTGGAGCGGACCAGGCCGCCGTAGAACAGGGCCAGGCCCGGCAGGATCATCAGCAGGACCAGCAGCGCCGAGGTCAGCATCCAGGCGTTGTCGCCCTTGTCCTGCTTGTCGACGATGGTGGGAGCGGCGGCCGGGGCCGGAGCAGCGGCGGGAGCGGCGGCGGCGGGCGCCGGCGCGGCCTCGGCGGG
>NZ_QDKO01000004.1 GCF_003094615.1 Caulobacter radicis
GAGCTCCAAGCACCTGCGCGGCGACTTCAACTACGCCTGGCCCACCGCCGAGATCGCGGTGATGGGGGCCAAGGGCGCGGTGGAGATCATCTTCCGCCAGGAGGCCAAGGACCCGCAGGCGCTGGCCGCCCGCGAGGCCGAATACAAGGACCGCTTCGCCAACCCGTTCGTGGCCGCCTCGCGCGGCTATGTCGACGACGTCATCATGCCCCACGGCACCCGCAAGCGCATCGTCCGGGCCCTGCATTCGCTGAAAGGCAAGGTCCTCACCAACCCCGCAAAGAAGCACGACAACATTCCGCTTTAGGCGCGAGATGCTCCCCCTGAAGGGGGAGCTGTCGCGGAGCGACTGAGGGGGAAGTGACTTCCCAACCTCAGCAGCAACTTCCCCCTCCGGCCCTCCGGGCCACCTCCCCCTTCAGGGGGAGGATTTCGATCCAAGGACCGCCGCCGATGTTCACGAAGATCCTGATCGCCAACCGGGGCGAGATCGCGGTGCGGGTGATCAAGACGTGCCGTCGGCTGGGGATAGCGACGGTGGTGGTCTATTCGGACGCCGACGCCGACAGCCTGGCGGTGGAGATGGCCGACGAGACGGTGCATATCGGGGCGTCTCCGGCCGCGCAGTCCTACCTGGTCGCCGACAAGATCATCGAGGCCTGCAAGCGGACGGGCGCCCAGGCCGTGCATCCGGGCTTTGGCTTCCTGTCGGAAAAGGCCGAGTTCGCCCAACGTTGCGCCGACGAGGGCATCGTCTTCATCGGCCCCAATCCCGGCGCGATCTCGGCGATGGGCGACAAGATCGAGAGCAAGAAGTTCGCCCAGGCCGCGGGGGTGTCCTGCGTGCCCGGCCATATCGGCGAAATCGCCGATGTCGCCGAGGCGCTGAAAGTCTCCGAGACCATCGGCTATCCGGTGATGATCAAGGCCTCGGCCGGCGGCGGCGGCAAGGGCATCCGGGTGGCCTGGAGCCGCCAGGACGTCGAGGAGGGCTTCCCGGCCGTGCGGGCCGAGGCCGCCGGGGCGTTCGGCGACGACCGCATCTTCATCGAGAAGTTCATCGAGAGCCCGCGCCACATCGAGATCCAGGTGCTGGGCGACAAGCACGGCAATGTCGTCCACCTGTTCGAGCGCGAATGCTCGATCCAGCGGCGAAACCAGAAGGTCATCGAGGAGGCGCCCAGCCCGCTGCTCGATCCCGAAACCCGGGCGGCCATGGGCGCCCAGGCCGTCGCCCTGGCCAAGGCGGTCAACTACGACAGCGCCGGCACCGTCGAGTTCGTCGCCGGCCAGGACAAGAGCTTCTACTTCCTGGAGATGAACACCCGCCTGCAGGTGGAGCACCCGGTCACCGAACTGATCACCGGCCTGGACCTCGTCGAGCAGATGATCCGCTCGGCGGCCGGCGAGCCGCTGGCGTTCGGCCAGGACGACCTCTCCATCAACGGCTGGGCGATCGAGGGCCGGATCTATGCCGAGGATCCCTACCGCAAGTTCCTGCCCAGCATCGGCCGCCTGGTGCGCTACGCCCCGCCGCCGGAAGGCGAGAAGGGCGCGTACACCGTCCGCAACGACGCCGGCGTGCGCGAGGGCGACGAGATCTCGATGTTCTACGACCCGATGATCTCCAAGCTCTGCACCTGGGCCCCGACCCGTAACCAGGCGGTGGCCGGCATGGCCCGGGCGCTGGAGGACTTCCACATCGAGGGCCTGGGCCACAACGTGCCGTTCCTGGCCGCGGTGATGGACCAGGCGCGCTTCGTCTCCGGCAAGCTGGCCACCAGCTACATCAAGGACGAGTTCCCCGACGGCTTTGCCGGAACCCAAGCCACCGCCTTCCAGCACGACCTGCTGACCGCCGTCGGCTGCGCCATGCAGCGCATCGCGGCCCAGCGGCTGGGGCGGGCCCGGGCCGAGTGGACCGTGGTCATCGGCCACGGCAAGCAGCGGGTGCATCTCTCCGGCGAGGGCCAGTCGCTGAGCGTCGACCTGCTCGACGAGGGGCGGTCGCTCCAGCTCACCGACATCGCCTGGCGGCCGGGCCTGCCGACCTTCCGCGGCGTGCTGGACGGAACCGCCTTCACCGCCGAGGTCGCCCCCGCGCCCGAGGGCTTCACCATCCGCCACCGCGCCGCCAAGGCCCGGGTGCTGGTGCTGACCGCCCGCAGCGCCGAGCTGCACGACAAGCTCCCCGCCAAGGCCCCGGCCGACACCTCCAAGCTCATCCTCTCGCCGATGCCGGGGCTCGTCGTCTCGATGGACGTCGAGGTCGGCCGCCAGGTCCGCGAGGGCGAGGTCGTCTGCGTCCTCGAGGCCATGAAGATGCAGAACATCCTGCGCGCCGAACGCGACGCCGTCGTCAAGGCCGTCAACGCCAAGCCCGGCGACCCCGTCGCCGCCGACCAGGTCCTCGTGGAGTTCCTGTGAGTCTTCCCGACCTCGCCATCCCCGGTCCACGGACAAAGGCGGCGCTCGCGCTGGCGGAGCGCCGTCGTCGGGCCCAGACGACCATTCGCAAGGGAGTTCAGATGCCTGCTATCCACACCGTCGCTGCCGCCCCTGCCCCGCGCTTCACGCTGCGGTCCTCCGAGCTGCCGATCGGCGAGGTCGCCGAACAGCTGGGCCTGACCCTGCGCGCCATTCGTCACTACGAGGAGATGGGCCTGATCGCCTGCGGACGCGGCCCCAAGAACGTCCGCACCCTGGGCCAGTCGGCGCGGGCCCGGCTGGCGGCCATCGCCGACCTCAAGACGCTGGGCCTGCCGATCTCGGAGATCGTCGACCTGCTGGGACCGGACGGCGCCTGTCCCGATCGCCTGAAGACGCGGCTGCGGGCGCAACTGGAGGCGCTGGACGCGCGGCGGACGGCGATCGCGGGGTATCTTGTTTCCCTCTCCCAAAGGGAGAGGGAGGGGCCCGCGCAGCGCGCGGGAGGGTGAGGGGTTACACCGCTCACCGTTTATCTACGGCATTCACTCCGAGCGTGGTGATGGGACCGCCAACTTTGAAACCCCTCACCCTCCCATGCTTCGCATGGGCCCCTCCCTCTCCCTATGGGAGAGGTTCTTCTTCTACCCCCGCACCAGTTCCCGCATCGCCTTGTCCAGCCCGTCGATGGTCAGGGGGAACATGCGGTCGTTCATCAGCTGCTTCATGACGCCGATCGACTGGGTGTAGTCCCAGTGGCGCTCGGGCGTCGGGTTGAGCCAGACGCAGCTCTGGTAGATGTCGGTGACCCGGCTCATCCAGATCGCGCCGGGCTCCTCGTTCCAGTGCTCGACGCTGCCGCCCGGATAGGTGATCTCGTAGGGGCTCATGGTGGCGTCGCCGACGAAGATCACCTTGTAGTCGGCCGGGAACTTGTGGAGCACCTCCCAGGTAGGGACCTTCTCGGTGTGCCGGCGCTTGTTGTCCTTCCACACGCCTTCGTAGAGGCAGTTGTGGAAGTAGTAGAACTCCAGGTTCTTGAACTCGGTCTTGGCCGCCGAGAACAGCTCCTCGCAGAGCTTGATGTGGCCGTCCATCGAGCCGCCGATGTCGAAGAAGATCAGCACCTTGATGGCGTTGCGGCGCTCGGGGCGCAGCTGGATGTCGAGATAGCCCTTTTCCGCCGTGCCGCGGATGGTGCCGTTCAGGTCCAGCTCCTCGGCCGCCCCGGTGCGGGCGAACTTGCGCAGGCGGCGCAGCGCGACCTTGATGTTGCGGGTGCCCAGTTCGACGCTGTCGTCGAGGTTCTTGTATTCGCGCTTGTCCCAGACCTTCACGGCCCGGCCGTGGCGGCCCTTGTCCTGGCCGATGCGCACGCCTTCGGGGTTGTAGCCGTTGTTGCCGAACGGCGAGGTCCCGCCCGAGCCGATCCACTTGTTGCCGCCCTGGTGGCGCTCCTTCTGCTCGGCCAGACGCTCGCGCAGGGTCTCCATCAGCTTCTCGAAGCCGCCCAGGGCCTCGATCTGGGCCTTCTCCTCGTCGGTGAGGAACTTCTCGGTCAGGGCCTTGAGCCATTCTTCGGGAATATCGGCCGTGATCCCCTCGCCCACCGTCTCCAGCCCCTTGAAGACGTGGCCGAACACGCGGTCGAACTTGTCGAGGTTCTTCTCGTCCTTCACCAGGCTGGCGCGCGACAGGAAGTAGAAGTCGTCGATCGAGCGGTCGATGACGCCCTTGTCCAGCGCCTCCATGAGCAGGAGGTATTCGCGCAGGGACACCGGCACCTTGGCCTGGCGCAGCTCGGAGAAGAAACGAAGGAACATCGGCAGGGCCTCGAACGTCTGTTCGAAAGAATGAGGCCATCCGCCCTCCGGCGCAACGGCCCGCTACTTGCGACGGCGTCCTCCGCGCGAATGGCCGGCGGTCATCGGGTCGGGCTTCTGCGGCGGAACCCAGCCCGGCGGCCGGGCCGGGACCGGCTGGTCCGTCCCCAGCCCCATCTTTCCGGGAACCTGCCGCTGGAAGTACGACGCCTGGGGCTCGGGCGCGTTCGGCGGCTCGTGCAGACGCTCGGACCGGCGCAGGCCGGCGATCTCGTCGCGCAGACGGCCGGCGGCCTCGAAGTCCTCGGCGGCGACGGCCTGGGCCATCCGCTCCTCCAGCGTCTCGATGTGGGTCTCGCTCATGGCCGCTCCCTTGCTGGCCTGACGACAACGCCTCAGGCCGGCGTTCGTCCACTCTTTGCTTGAGACGTCGCGCGTGCGGGCGTAGGCCGTCGGCGTGTCCGAACCCGTCTCCGTCAATCCGGCCGCCCCGCCCCTGCAAGAGCCCTCGCCATGGGCCACGCGGCTGGTGTCGCTGGCCGTGGCCAGCGCCCTTTTGATGGAGTTCATCGACTCCACGGCCCTGTCGACCGCCCTGCCGCGCCTGGCCCAGGCCTTCTCGGCCGATCCGATCCACCTGAAGCTGGCGCTCACCTCCTACATCCTGGCGCTGGCCGTCTTCACCCCGGCCAGCGGCTGGGCCGCCCAGCGCTACGGCGCGCGGCGGGTGTTCCTGATCGCCATGCTGGTGTTCCTGGTCGGCTCGGCGCTGTGCGGCCTGTCGCAGAACCTGGGTCAACTGGTCGCCGCCCGCATCGTCCAGGGCATAGGCGGGGCGATGATGACGCCGGTGGCGCGGCTGATCGTCGTGGGCTCGACACCCAAGGACAAGCTGATCAGCGCCATGGGCTGGTTCACCATGCCGGCCATGGTCGGACCGCTGATCGGACCGCCGATCGCCGGCTTCGTGCTGTCGGTCGCCGACTGGCCATGGATCTTCTACCTGAACCTGCCGATCGGCATGGTCGGGGCGATCGCCGTGCGACGCTTCGTACCCAAGGGCGCGCCGGATCCGGAGGCCGGCCGCTTCGACACCCAGGGCTTCGTGATGAGCGCCATCGCCCTGTCGGGCCTGATCGGCCTGGCCGAGACGGCCGGCCTTTCCCTGCTGCCGCCGCTGGTGCAGGCGCTGTTGCTGGCCGTGTCGCTGGGCGCGGGCTGGCTGTACCTCAAGCACTGCCGGGCCCAGGCCAGACCGATCCTCGACCTGACCCTGCTGCGCTATCCGACCTTTCGGGCAAGCCTGGTGGGCGGGACATTCGTGCGGCTGGGCATCGGGGCCAGCCCGTTCCTGATGCCGCTGCTGCTACAGGTGGCCCTGGGCTGGAGCCCGCTGAAGGCCAGCGGCGTGACCATCGCCACGGGCCTGGGCGTGCTGGTCGCGCGCCCCTTCGCGGCCGCGCTGCTCAAGCGCTACAGCTTCCGCACGGCGCTGGCGGTGTTCGTGGTCGCCACCGCCCTGATGACCGCCGTACCGGGCTTCTTCACGGCCTCGACCCCGATGTGGCTGATGATCGCGCTGCTGCTGGTCGGCGGCTTTGCACGGTCGAGCCAGTTCATCGCCGCCAACACCATCGCCTATGCCGACGTCCCCCAGCCGCGCGTGGCGGCCGCCTCGACCCTGGCGGCGGTCAGCCAGCAGGTGGGCCTGGCCCTGGGGGTGAGCTTCGGCGGCCTGATGCTGCACCTGACGCGCGGCGCGGGCGACCACGCCCTGACGCCGGCGAGCTTCGTCTGGCCGTTCGTGGCCATCGGCGTGGTGACGCTGCTGGCGCTGCCGGTCTACCTGCGGCTCGACAAGGACGCCGGGGCGAGTTTGAGCGGAAGATAGAGAACCTCCCCCTGTGGGGGAGGCGGCCGAAGGCCGGTGGGGGGCCGTTTTCAGCTGCTGCCGTGTTGGCCGACGCAGCAACAACTCCCCCCACCGATCGCTTCGCGATCACCTCCCCCACAGGGGGAGGTTCCGTGACGATCAGGAACGCGCCGCCGCGATCCGCGCGCGGGCGATCTCGTCGGCGACGAGGTTGGCCGGGCGCTTCTCGGCCAGCGACTGGTCGAGCACTTCGGCGAGGGTCAGGGCCAGGCGATCGAGCTTGGTCGCCACCCATTGCGGATCGAAGGCGCCGCCGGCTTCCAGGGCGCGGATCTCGGCGGCCACGTTGATGATGCCGCCGCCGTTGATGACGTAGTCCGGGGCGTAGAGGATGCCGCGGTCGAACACGGTCTGGCCGATCATGGCGTCGGCCAGCTGGTTGTTGGCGCCGCCGGCGATGACCTTGACCTTCAGGCGCGGCAGGGTCGCGGCCGAGATCACACCGCCCAGAGCACAAGGAGCGAAGACGTCGGCCTCGACGTCGAAGATGGCGTCGGTCGACACGATCTCAGCGCCGGTCCTGGCGGCGACTTCGTTCAGGGCCACCTGGTTGACGTCCGCGATGATCAGCTTGGCGCCGGCGGCGTGGAGCTTTTCGGCCAGGTAGGCGCCGACGTGGCCGACGCCCTGGATGGCGACCTTCACGCCGTTCAGGTCGCGGCCCAGGGCGCGCTCGACGCACAGGCGTACGCCGCGGAACACGCCCTCGGCGGTGACCGGAGACGGGTCGCCCGAGGCGGCCGCGTGGCCTTCCAGGCCGGCGACGTAGCGGGTGGTCCTGCGGGTGCTCTCGAGGTCGGCCGGCGAGACGCCGACGTCCTCGGCCGTCCAGTACGAGCCGCCCAGGCTGTCGACGGCGCGGCCGAAGGCCTCGAACAGTTCCGGCGTCTTCTGGCTGCGGCTGTCGCCGATGATCACGGCCTTGCCGCCGCCGAAGTCGAGGTCGGCCATGGCGTTCTTGTACGACATGCCGCGCGACAGGCGCAGGGCGTCGGTCAGGGCCGCCTCGCTGCTGGCGTAGTCCCACATCCGGCAGCCGCCGGCGGCCGGGCCGCGCGCGGTGGAGTGGATGGCGATGATCGACTTGAGGCCCGTCTTTTCGTCGTAGAACGAGTGGACGCCTTCATGCCCTTCGAAATCGGGCAGATCGAACAAGGTCATTGCCGTGGGCCTCGCCTCAGCCTGGAAAACAGTGCGCCGGGGTGTACGCCGCCCCGAGCGCCGCCGCAAGGATCACTTTATCGGCCTTTTGTCACATCGGCCGACGATCGTTCATATCGCACTGCAATATACCGGACGTTCGACTAGCGCCCGGCCGGAACGCCCTGAACTTTTACGACATTCGGCGCGGTCGGCGCGCCCGGGATCGGCGGCGCGCCCGACGGCAGGTCGGCCTGCGGATCCTTCAGGAACGCGGCGGCGTCGCGCCAGACCACCTGCGCCTGCTTGTCGACCAGCAGCAGGTGGTAGCCGTCGGCGTAGAAGGCCGAACGATCGTCGGGCTTCAGGCGACGGGCGGCCTGTTTCGTCGGCTCCTCGGGGATGATCTCGTCGCGCTCGCCGTAGAAATAGGCGACCGGCGCCCGCACCTTGCCCAGCGACGCCCAGGCCCGCTCCATCAGCCCGACCAGGCCGTAGAGAGTGTCGGACCGCGCGCCCCAGATCATCAGCGGATCGCGGCCCATGCGCCGCAGCTCTTCCATGTTGTCGGTCGGCAGCACCTTCTGCACCAGCCATTCGGGCGGCTTGACCACCCAGCTGCGCGCGGTGTGAGCGCTGATCCAGAGACTGGTCTTGTAGGGCAGAGGCTGGGCCGACCAGCCCCAGACGGCCGGGGCGAACAGGAGGAGGGAGTCGGCGGCCGGCGGGTTGTCGGTGGCCATGGCGGCGATGGCCAGCGCCCCGCCCATGCTGACGCCCGCCAGCGAGACCTTGGCGTCGGGGTGGGCCTCGCGGGCCAGCGACACCAGGGTGCGGACATCCTCGATCATCAGGTCGGCCGAGGCCCAGACGCCCCGGCGTGGCGAGCGGCCAAAGCCGCGCAGGTCGAGCGCGTAGGTGGCGATCCCCTGCCCCGCCCACCAGTCGGCGGCTAGGTGATAGGCGTTGGAGTAGTCGTTCATGCCGTGCAGACCGACGACCACGTGGGTGACCTGTCCGTCCTGAGGCAGCCAGCGCTTGAGGCCCAGCTTGGCGCCGTCGAAGGCGATCATCCAGTCGTCCTGCAGCCGGGCGCCGCGCAGGCCGAGCGGCGCGAGGGCGGGGCGCTGGGTGATGGGGACGCAGGCGGCGGCGAGGCCGGCGGCCCCGACGGTCAGGAGAAGGCTCCGGCGGTTCATCGCGTCAGAATGCCCGCGACACGGCGGCGAAGATAGGGCGTGACCTCTTCCTCGAACCATGGATTGCGCTTGAGCCAGGCGGTGTTGCGCCACGAGGGATGTGGCAGGGGCAGAACGCCGTAGGCGGCGTATTCGCTCCAGGCGGCCACGGTTTCGGTCATCGACGGCTTCATGGCCTCGCCCAGCGCCCAGGCCTGGGCGTAGCCGCCGACCAGCAGCGTCAGCTCGACATTGGGCAGAAGGTCCAGCAGGTCCTTGCGCCACAGGGCCGCGCAGCGGGGCGGCGGCGGAAAGTCGCCGCCCTTGGGATTGGTCCCCGGAAAACAGAAGGCCATGGCCGCAACGCCGATCTCGGGCCGATCGTAGAAGGTGTCGCGGTCGACGCCCATCCACTGGCGCAGGCGATTGCCCGAGGGATCGTTGAACGGCAGGCCGGTCTCGTGCACCAGCCGGCCCGGCGCCTGGCCGCAGATCAGCAGGCGCGTCTCCGCGCCCACCCGCACCACCGGACGCGGTTCGGGGATCTCGCCGACACAGGCCCGGCAGGCGCGGATCTCGGAAAGCAGGACGTCGAGCGACATGGCCGGCAGTTAGGACGCCGCCGGCCGCGCACCAAGAGGCGCCCTGCCCTTGGACTGCCCGTCAGGTCGCGGCGACCCCGACCACGACCGACACCGGAACGAACTCGGCCGTGTGCTGCACGGCCAGGCCCATGTCGACCCGCAGGACGCCCTGGCCGATATAGGGCCCGTTGTTGCTCATGTCGCAGACGACGTAGAACGACTCCGCGGCCTTGGCGCCCATCAGGCCGCCCGCCTTCCAGATCTCGGTCAGGAAAGCCGACACCTGCGCCTGCACCGTCACGAACAGCGCCGGCGACGGCGCTTCGGTCGCCGTCCAGGCCAGGCCGCCCTCGACGCTGTCCTCGATGTGATCGACCAGCCGCCGCGCGGGCACGTAACGGAACGTGTCGCTGGCCCACGAGAGGGTCCGCACGCCCCAGATGACGGCGTCGTGGCCCGGGAAGCTTCTGAGCGCATTGAGTCCGCGCGCCGACAGCGCCGCGTTGTCGCCGTCGGTCAGGAAGCGCTGCGGAACGCCGCTGGCGAAGTCGGCGCGGATGCCCGCGGGCGCGGTCCAGACGCCGTCCTTGCGGTCGGTGCGGGCCCAGATGCCGGCGACCGCTCCGCCGGAGGGACGCGGGCCGCTCTCGTCGAGCAGGCGCGAGGCGTAGCAGGCCATGCGCGAAAGCTGCGGCTCGGAGAAGTAGCCGAGCGCGTCGACCGTCATCGCGTCGATCTTGGCGGTCGCCCAGGCGGCCGGGGCCTCAAGGATCATCATCGCCTCGTGCTCGACCACGAAGGCCGCGGCCGTCTCCCGGGCGAAGACCGGGACATCGCCCTCGATCTGGTCGGGCGACAGGTAGAGGATGTTGAACGGCGCCGCCTTCAGCGCGGCCAGGGCGCTGTCCAGGGCGGCCTGGGTGGTGGCGTCCCCAGGCAGGCGGACGATCACCGCGGCCTCGCCGCCGTTCGCGAAGAAGTCGGCCACGGCCAGGGTCAGGGGATAGGCCCGATCAGCCGGGCCGTAGGCGGCTTCGAAGGCCGCCTGGCCGTCGACCGGGACGGCGACGCCCGCCGGACCGTGGCCGATCCGGCCGACGAAGGCCGTCACCGCCGTGGGCAGGCCCACGATCGGCTGCACCGGCGCGATCTCCTGGACGTATACGCCCGGGGTCTTCAGTTGCGACATCGAAGCTACTCCATACTCGACGTCGCAACCTCCGATAGCCGCACCGGCCTTGGCAAGGCTTCAGGCGGCCTCGGGCGGCGCGAAGGCCGCCAGCAGCGCCTCTTCGCCGGCGATCAGCGCCGCATAGGCCGGCCGAGCCAGGATGGCGTCGGTATAGGCCTTGGTGCGCGGCCAGCGCGACAGGTCGAGCTTGAGGTGGCGCAGGTTGGCGAACGGGCTGGCCACGGCGATATCGGCCAGGGTCACGCGGTCCTCGAGCAGGAAACCGCCGGCGTCCGGCACGATGCGCTCCAGGTAGTCGAGCACCGGCGGCAGCTCCTCGGCCTCGGCCTTGGCGGCCACGGCCTCGTCGCCGGGCCGGCGCATGAAGCGCGGCGCGACGATGCGGTTGAAGAAGATCTTGCCGGCCGCCGCCACCAGGATGGTGTCGACGTACTCCTCGAACCACACCGCCCGGGCGCGAGCGCGCGGCTCGGCCGGGATCAGGTTGGGCTCCGGATGCAGGGCTTCCAGATAGGTGATGATCGCCGTGGAGTCCGAGATGCGGAAATCGCCGTCCTGGAAGCCCGGGATCTTCCGAAACGGACTGCACTCGGCGAACTCGGGATCGAGGGTCCCGGGCGGCGACACCCGGTTCTCCAGCTTCAGCCCCTTCTCGGCCCCGAAGGCCAGGGTCTTGCGCACATAGGGCGACAGCGACGAACCGAAGACGATCATGAGCGAACCTCCCCTGACATATTTGGGAGGCTCATAGTTCACCGAACAGGTTTCTTTTCAAGACCCACCTTTCGGCGGGCCTCGGTGCGATCAGTCCTCGGCGACGTCGGCCACGTCGTCGGCCCCATCTTCCACGTCGTCCGGGAAGCTGGTCGGATCGCCTTCCATCGGCAGGCGCAGGCGATAGACGCCCCGGAACTTCTCGGGATTGGCCGGCTTGTTGTGGCGCAGGATGACGATCTTGCCTTCCTTGGCCAGTTCGACGGCGTCGGTGCGGATGTGGCCCAGCAGGCGCTGCCAGCGCTCGGGCTGGAGAGCCTTGGCCACCGACATCGGGTCGATGGACTTGCCGGCCGGAAGGCCGGCCAGTTGAGAGAGGATGGTGTCTTGGATCGGGGTGGTCATCGCAAAGCCATGCCACGGTTCGGGCTTCGACGTAAGCGGGCGGCTTGCCTCGACGCGCTTCGGGGTCTTAGCTGAGCCGCAATAACAACGAGAAAGTACGGGAGCGCAGGGCATGGACGGCGGCAACGAGATCGTCAGCGGGCCAAGGCTGATCGAGGACGGCGAGTGGGCCGGCTGGCGCACCTGGGCGGGCCTGGATCCGTTCGAGGACCAGACCGGGCCGTTCTACTTCCGCGAGGACGACGGCAAGGTGCGCTGCGCCTTCCGCGCCGAGCCGCGCCACATGAACGGCGGCGGCTTCATGCACGGCGGCTGCATGCTGACCTTCGCCGATTTCTCGCTGTTCGCCATCGCCTGGCGCGAACTCGACAACGCCAAGGCGGTCACCGTCTCGCTGAACGGCGACTTCGTGGGCCCGGCCAAGGCCGGCGACCTGGTGGAGGCGACCGGCGAGGTGGTCCGCGCCGGCGGCTCGATGATCTTCGTACGCGGCCTGCTGTCCACCGGCGGCCAGCCGATGCTGACCTTCTCCGGCGTGATCAAGAAGATCTGGACGATGGGCGGACCAGCCTAGGGCGGGGCGTTACGCACCGTCCGCCAGCCGCTTGGCCTGGGCCACCCAGGCGTCGCGCTCGGCGCGGCCCTTGAGGCTCAGTAGCTTGTCGAAGCTGTCGAGTTCGTCGGCGCTCCAGGCGGCGATCTGGCTGAAGCGGGTGACGCCCAGATCGGCCAGCGAGGCGGCGAGCTTGGGGCCGATGCCGACCAGCAGGGTCAGGTCGTCGGCCGCGACCTTGGCGGTCTCGACCAGCGGGGCGGCGGCCTTCTCGACGGTCTCGACCGGCGCGGCGACAGCCTCGACGACGGGCTCGGGAACGGTCTCGACGACGGCTTCGACCACCTCGGCCGTGGCTTCGACGACGGCCGGCGGAACTTCGGCGGCGGCCTCGACGACCTCGACGGTCGCAGTCGCCACGGTCTCGACGACCGGCTCCACCTCGGCCACCACGACCTCGACCACCTTGACCGGCGCCTCGACCAGGGCGGGCGCGGGCTCGTCGATCACGCCGCGCGACACCGGCTCGGGCGCTATGGCGATCAGGGCTTCGAGGTTCACCGCCTCGCGCCAGCGGTTGGACCACCACCACCAGGCCGCGCCCGCGGCGGCCGCGCCGCCGAACACCGCCCACAGGGGCGAGGCCGCGCCCAGCAGCACGTTGGTCGAGGGGGTCTGGGAACTTTCGGAAGACGAGGGCGGGAAGGACGAGGAAACCATGGCCGTTCACTCCGTCGATCGAGATTGTGCGGCGCAGCATAGCATGGAACGCCGTTTCGCAAGCGCAAAAATGCTACCCTTGCGTCAGCCTCCCAGGAACACCGAACAGGCCGCGCCCGCCAGCATCATCACCGCCACCAGGGCCAAGATCGGCAGCCTGATGGCGAAGGTCAGTCCGCAGGCGAGCGCCACCAGGCCGAGAGCGGCGGGATGGAGGCTGGCGAGGTCGGGCAACGTCGCCCTGAACGGCCCCCAGGCCGCCTCGTTCCCGGTCCGAAACAGCAAGTGAACGGCGAACCACAAGGCGAGACTGGCGATCACCCCGACCACCGCCGCGCCGACCCACGACAGGGCCGCGGCCGCCCGGGCATGAACCCGCAGCCGCTCGACGAACGGTCCGCCAGCGAAGATCCACAGGAACGACGGTGCGAAGGTCGCCCAGGCCGCCATCAGCCCGCCCAGCACGGCCATCGGCCAGGCCAGGGCCGGATCGGCGTCGCGCCAGGCGGCCACGAAGCCGACGAAGACGAATACCAGCACCAGCGGCCCTGGCGTGGTCTCGGCCAGGCCCAGGCCGTCCAGCATCTGGCCCGGCGTCAGCCAGCCAAGCTCGCCCGACACCTGCCCCACATAGGCCAGGGCGGCATAGGCGCCGCCGAAGCTGACCACCGCCAGACCGCTGAACACCGCCCCGATCTGGGCCAGGGCCGAACGCGGCGCGAGCAGGAAGGCCAGGGCCACAGGGCCCAGCCAGGCGGCCAGGCAGACCAGCGCCGCCCTCCCCGCGCCTTTCAGCGGCGGGGCCTCGACATCGGCCGCGATCGGCCCGCCTCGCGCGCCCCACAGCCAGCCGCCCAGGCCGGCGGCCAGGATCACCAGCGGGAACGGCGCGATGGTGAAGGTCAGGGCCAGGAAGGCGAGGATCGCCGCCACGGCGCCGGTCCGTCCGCGCGCCGCGCGCCCGGCCATGCGCAGCAGGGCTTGCAGCACCAGCGCCACCACCGCCGCCTTCAGCCCCAGCAGCACCGGCGCGGCCCAGCGCGCCTGGCCGTGAACGACATAAAGCGCCGAAAGCCCGAGCATCGCCGCAAGGCCCGGCAGCACGAACAGCAGCCCCGCCGCCAGCCCGCCGCGCACGCCGTGCAGCCGCCAGCCCAGCCAAGTGGCCAGTTGCTGCGCCTCGGGTCCCGGCAGCAGCATGCAGAAGCTCAAGGCGTGGGCGAAACGGTCTTCGTCGACCCACCCGCGCCTTTCGACCACCTCGCGATGCAGCAGGGCGATCTGGCCGGCCGGCCCGCCGAAGCCCAGGCAACCGACCTTGAACCAGAGGGCGCAGGCCTGACGAAGGCTCGGCGCCGTGCTCACAGGATCAGGCGCGCCAGACGCGGGCGGCCGCGCCGGGCTCGCCCAGGCGCTCGGCCAGGAAGGCAGTGATCTCGCTGACCCTCGGCTCGATCGCCGCCGGGGCGCCGACCAGCACCATGGCGCTGCCGTTCATCTTCATCGGGTCTCGCAGGGGCCGCAGGCGAAGCTCGGCCACTAGCGCGTCATCGGTGACGTTTTCTAGCGCGCGGATGAAGGCGTCGAACGTCTCCAGGTCCTTCAGCGGCGTCCAGATGGCCAGCACCGCGCCTGGATCGACCTTGCGCACCGCCCGCACCGTGGCCACGCACTGGGCATAGTCGTCGGGACGCTCGAACGGCGGGTCGATCAGCACGAAGGTCCGCCCCCCGCGCCCGGCGCGCGCCTCGGCCGTGGCGTAGCCGTCGGCCTTCAGGCCCTGGGCGAAGGCGTAAGGGCCCAGCACCTTGCGCAGCTGGTCGAAGTCGTCGTCGCGCAGTTCGCAGGCGGTATAGCGGTCGCTGCGCCGCAGGACGCGGGCGATCAGCAGCGGCGAGCCGGGGTAGAGGGGCGCGTCGGCCGCGCCGACGTTCAGCTCTTCCACCGCCTTCAGCAGCGGCGCGAACGGCGCGGGCGCATCGCCCTCGGCCAGCAGGCGGCCGATGCCGGCGGCGGCTTCCTTGGATTTCTGGGCCATGTCGCCGCGCAGATCGTAGGCCCCGGCGCCGGCGTGGGTGTCGATCACCGCCAGCGGCGACTCATCAACGGTCAGGGCCTCGAGCAGGGCCAGCAGGATCGCGTGCTTCTGCAGGTCGGCGAAGTTGCCGGCGTGAAAGGCGTGGCGGTAGTTCATCGAAGCTCCCCGGAACGGACGAACCCTCTACCACGTTGGCCGGGATTGGGTTGGGAGCGAACGCATGACCCGGCATTTTTCCGCTTTCGGCGCACGGTGAGCGCCGTGGCCCGCGACACCAACGCGACCCAGGCCGCCGAAAAAGTCCTGCTGGCCTATGTCAACGACCAGGAACAGGGCCTGACCCGTCTCGGCAAGCCCGGCCGTTTCGCCTATGCCGACGCCGATGGTCGGCCGGTCAAGGACGAGGCGACACTGGAGCGGATCCGCGCCCTGACCATCCCGCCGGCCTGGACGAGCGTCTGGATCTGCCCCGATCCCAACGGTCATATCCAGGCGGTCGGCCGCGACCAGAGGGGCCGCAAGCAGTATCGTTATCACCCCGACTGGCGCGCCGATCGCGAGGCGCGCAAATACGAGCGCATGGCCGCCTTCGGCCGCGCCCTGCCCCGCCTTCGCAAGCGGGTGGAAGCCGACCTCTCCCGTCGCAGCCTGCCGCGCGAGAAGGTGCTGGCGGCGGTCGTGCGCCTGCTGGAACTGACCCTCATCCGGGTCGGCAACGACGAATACGCCAGGGCCAACAAGAGCTTTGGCCTCACCACCATGCAGAAGCGCCACCTGAAGCTCGCCGGCGGCGGGGCGGTGTTCGAGTTCAGGGGCAAGAGCGGCAAGATCCACCGCACCGGCTTTCGCGACCAACGCTTGGCGCGCATCGTGCGCGCCTGCCAGGACCTGCGCGGACAGCGCCTGTTCCAGTATCTCGACGAGGACGGCCAGCGCCGCTCGATCGAAAGCCACGACGTCAACGACTACATCCGCGCCGTCGCCGGCGAGGACTTCTCGGCCAAGGACTTCCGCACCTGGTACGGCTCGCTGGCGGCGCTCGAGGCGCTGAGCCTCCAACCCGCCCCGACCAGCAAGACCGAGGCGAAGAAGGCCCTGAACCTCTGCATCAAGGCCGTGGCCGGCCTGCTGGGCAACACCCCGGCCGTCTGCCGCGCCGCCTATATCCACCCTCGTGTGCTCGAAGCCTTCGAGGCCAGCGCCCTGCCCAGGCGACGGGCGAGCTCGGCCAGGGCGCGGGAATTGGCGCTGCTGAGACTGGTGGCCGCCTAGGTTTGCCGATGCGCCGCCAGCGCTCTCTCCAGCTCCTCGATCATCCTGTGCTTCAGGCTCTCGGGCGAGACGATCTCCACCGCGTCGCCCCAGGTGAACAGGTGCCAGGCCAGTTCCAGCATGCCGCTGGCCCGGAAAGCCACGATGACGACGCCGTCCGGTCCTTGCGTCACCACCTGGTTCGAGTGGAAACGCCAGCGCAGCGCGTCCTCGGCCCGTTCGGACTTGATGCGCAGGACCACGTCCTCGATCTCGCCGTGATAGATGCCGAAGCTCTCGTCGGCGAAGGCCTGCAACGAGAAGGCGGCCGGCGGCGAGGCCGGCTTGTCCAAAGCCTCGACCTCGCTCATCCGGTCCAGGCGGAAGGTGCGCGGGCGCGGGCTCTGCCCCTCCAGCGACACCAGATAGTTGCTGCGGCCGAACAGGATGCCCAGCGGCGTCACCGTGCGGGTGCGGCCCGGCTGGCTGCCGCCCTCGTAGCGGAACGACAGCGCCGTCAGCCCCTTCACCGCCGAGCGGATCTCGGCCAGCACGCCCTGGTCCTCGAACGGGCGCGGACCGGCGTGGACGGCGATGGTCTCGGCCTGGACCAGGGCCTCGACGTCGGGGGCCACGCGCCGACGGGCCGACCCCTTCAGGGCCGACAGCAGCTTGCCCTCCAGCGCATACAGCGCCGCGGCCCGCGCCTCCGCGCCCGCCGCGGCGTTGGAATCGGCCGCCGTGCGCAGCGCCGCCAGCTCCTCGGCGGTCGGGGTCTGGAACAGGCTGTCCAGGCCTGACGGAATACGAAAACGGCGGGTGGGAGGGTCCTCGATCGCCTCCATCTGCGGGAAGGCCGACCACACCGCGTCGCGCATGCGCTCGGCGGTCCGCCGCCCCACCTCCATCGCCTGGGCCATCTCGTCCAGGGTCAGCCCCTCGGAAGAACTGGCCAGCCGGCGGGCCAGGTCGAGCAGCTTCGTCGCCTTCTCATGTCTCATTCCGGATCATTACGACCGTTTCTGTCGCAACGCACGTGGAAAAGGGAGCATCGCAATGGTTCGGAGAAACCGACATGAGCCGCCTCGCCTGCCAGCCCTGGCACGTTCGTCCGGTCAGCGCCGCGATGATCTCGGCCGTGCTGGCCTTCGCCGACATCCACCGCGACCTGGGCGGCGGCCGCACCCTGATGCGCCTGAGCCCCGAGCGCGCGGCCAAGGCCGACGTGATCCTGCTACTGGGCGGCGACGCCGAGCGGGCGACCGACGTCGGCCTGGTGTGGAACGACCGCGAGGACCAGTTGGTGCGGGTGATCGACGACGCGGCCCTGCGCGAAACCCGCCTGGCGGCCTGGGAAGAGGCCTTCGACCTGTTCGACGCCGAAGACCACGAGCCTGAACCGGCCCGGCTCTGCGCGTGACCATTCCGGCGCCGCGTGCCGAGGAACAGCTTGAATCTTCGAGCGTGAAAGCCGGGTCTCCAGCCCGGCTTTCGCCATTTCCGGCAAGGGTTCCAGAGACTAGGCGAGCCCCCGTGAACCTGAGGGCCTCATGTCGACATCGAGCTCGATTCAGTCACGCCGGCTGCGTCAATCTCGGTTAACAAATCATCACAGTAAACGCGCCGATAACCGCGACATTTTCACTCAATGTCAAGAATATTACGAAACATTGCAGTGGGGCAAAAAGCCCTCCGACCGTCAAAATGACGTCGGACACCTCAAGAAGGAGTCTTCGTAATGGCGCTGAACAGCATCAACACGAACTCGGGGGCGATGATCGCCCTGCAGAACCTGAACTCGACCAACAGCGAGCTCGGTGTCACCCAACAGCGGATCAACACCGGCAAGAAGATCGGCTCCGCCAAGGACAACGGCGCGATCTGGGCCACCGCCAAGAACCAGTCGGCCACCTCGTCCTCGATCAACGCCGTGAAGGACTCGCTGCAACGCGGTCAGTCCACGATCGACGTCGCCCTGGCGGCCGGCGACACGGTGACCGACCTGCTCGGCAAGATGAAGGAAAAGGCCCTGGCCGCTTCCGACACCTCGCTGAACACCGCGTCGTTCAACGCACTGAAGGCCGACTTCAACTCGCTGCGCGACCAGATCACCAAGGCCGTCTCCAACGCCAAGTTCAACGGCGCCAGCATCATCGACGGCAAGACCACCAAGCTCACCTACCTGGCCAACTCGGACGGGTCGGGCATCACGGTCAACTCCAAGACCCTGTCGCTGGCCGGCATCGGCCTGAGCACCACGACCACCTTCACGACCGCCGCCGCGGCCAAGACGATGATCACCACCATCGACACGGCCCTGCAGACGGCGACCAACAAGCTGGCCTCGCTCGGCACCAGCTCGACCGGCCTGGACACCCACCTGAACTTCGTCGGCAAGCTGCAAGACAGCCTCGACGCCGGCGTGGGCAACCTGATCGACGCCGACCTGGCCAAGGAAAGCGCCAAGCTCCAAGCCCTGCAGACCAAGCAGCAGCTGGGCATCCAGGCGCTCTCGATCGCCAACCAGTCGTCGAGCTCGATCCTGAGCCTGTTCCGCTAAGCGGAAACGACGGCCAAGACTACCGGGGCGGGCCGCATGGCCCGCCCCACTCTTCGCGCCCAGGCGCGACGGGCTCGAGCAGCGCTCGCCCGAAAAACCCTCAATAAGTGTATTTTTGCGCACTGCGGCCAGAAGGCGTACGCGGCATTCACGTCGGGAAGTCGACATTGCGTCGACCACAACAGCGCCCGCCGATGGAAAGCCGATGACCCAGTTCTGTAGCCTCCAGATCTTCAACATGACGCCGTATGACGCCATTCTCAGCCTCAGCCTGATGGAGCGCCATAACTGGGAACCGCCCTACGATCGCACGCCCATGCAGTTTCAGGGCGCCCGCGTCGCCCCGTTCAGCTCCACCGAACTCCTTCCGCTGCACATCGCCGACGACACCAAGACGGCGGAGTTTCGACTGAACTTCGCGATCGGCCGCGGAGAGGTCGGTACGATCGGCGACGGCTGGGCGCCGATCAAAGGGGTCAACGAGGATACCAAGAAGTTCTTCGACGCCGGTGAACGCAAGGGCTACCTGCCTACATTCGGCTCGGCCGCAGGCGACTTCCGGGTGCTCGAGGTGGAGTACGGCACCGGAGAGGACGAGAACGACCGCCACCTGGCCATCGCCATCATCCCGCGCATCGACGCCAAGACCTGGATGTCCAACCTGCCGGATGAAACGATGCTGCGCGACCTCACCCTGCCGGGGGCCCATGACGCGGGCACCGCCGCCGACATCATCGACCTGAGCCGCTGCCAGGACCTGACCATCGCCGAGCAGTTGGACGCGGGCGTCCGCTACTTCGACATCCGCCTGACGCCGTTCTATCCGCTCCAGATCTGCCACGGACTGTCGCGCACCGGGAAGTTCTTCGAAAAGGACTGCGCCGCGCCGATGGCCGAGTTCCTGCGTGATCGCGGTCCGAAGGAAACGATCGTGCTTTGCGTCAACTCGGACGTCGACGACAATCCTCTCGAGAACTTTCACGACAACCTGATCGGGCTTCTCGATCGGTCGCTGAGCGACACCTTCCAGACGCCCGGCGCAGGCCTCAAGCGCCTGGAAGCCGGCCAGCTTCAGCTCCCCCTGAAAGAGCTGAGAGGCAAGATCGTCCTTCTGCGCCGCTACCCGCTCCAGAGCGGCGGCAACCCGATATACGCGCCGCTAAGCGGCATCCAGATGATCCAGTTCACCGATAAGGGCGGCACGAACCGTTATCCCTGGCCCCAGAACTCCGACACCTTCGCGGAGGTCAAGCTGAAGGGCGAAACCGGCGTCAACTACCAGCTCGACCACTACAAGCCCGGCGATCCCTATCTTCAGGCCTACGCGATCCAGGACAACTACGAGAAACAGACCGAGGACGCCAAGACCGCCTATGTTCAGCAGTATTCCGACGTCGCCCGGACGGAATATAGCGGCACCTGGTTCATCAACTTCCTGAGCCTGGCCGGCCCCGAGACGCCGCGCGGTTATGCGACGGGGTTCAAGAACATCAACGCCCGGATCTTCCAGTACATCGTGCAGACCGGCGTCGGCCGCTATGGAACCCTGCCTCTGGATTTCGTCAGCGACCCCGAAGGCCTGCTGGACCTGATGATCGCCAGCAACCAGAAGCTCTTCGTCAAGTGAGCCGGCGGCCGGCTCCGGCGTCTAGCGCGCCGGGGCCGGTCCCAAGGCCTTGCCCATCCGCGCCAGCGGCACGTCGTAGCCCTTGGAGGTCGGCGCGGTGAACGGCTCGATCAGCGTATAGCCGCAGGCCTCGTACAGCGGCACGCCGCCCATGGTCGCGGCCATCTCGGCGCGGGTGAAGCCCTCGCCCGCCGCGGCCTGCTCGCAGGCCGCCAGGATCATCCGGCCCACGCCCTTCCGCACGTGATCGGGGTGAGTGTACATCGCCCGCACGCGAGCGGCGTCGCGGGCCGGGTCCAGCATGGCCGCGTCGCGCCCCGCCGAATGGTCGCCGCCGAACAGGGTGGCGCGACGGCTCCAGCCGCCGCAGCCGGCGATCTCTCCGCCATCCTCGTGCGAAAAGTCCTCGACGACGAAATAGGTGCCGTCGGCGATCAGCTGGCTGTCCAGGCCCATGACCTCGAACGAGGCCTCCACGCCTTCCGGCGGCAGGAACGGCGTCAGCAACTCGGCGATCGCCGCGTTCATCAGCGTGGTCAGGACGGGGATGTCCTCGGGCCTGGCCAGGCGCAGGGTCAGATCGGTCATGGGTCCGAAATAGCCCGGCCCGGCGCTGGTGCAAGACCCCGCGCCCTATCTCGCGACCGCCCGCCTCGGCTAACCTGCCCGGCGACGGAGCCGACGCCGTCGAGTCGCCGACACCCTCCCCGGGGAGACCTGATGTACCGCAACACCACCTTCGCCGCCCTGGTCCTGGCCGGGGCCGCCCTGCCCGCCGCCTCGGCCCTGGCCGCGCCCCCGCCTGGCAAGACGCTCTACGACGACAACTGCGCCGCCTGCCACCAGGCCAGCGGCAAGGGCGTCAAGGGCGCCTATCCGGCCCTGGCCGGCGCGCAGCTGATCCAGGGCGACGCCAAGCCGCTTCTCTCCATCGTGCTGAACGGCAAGAACGAGATGCCCGGCTTCAAGGACGACCTCACCGACGCCGACCTCGCCGGGCTGCTGACCTATGCGCGTACGTCTTGGGGCAACAAGGGCAAGGCGATCACGCCCGCCGAGATCGCCGCCGCGCGCCGGCGGAAATAGGGCCCGGACACACGGCGAACTATTTTCGCCGAAAACTTCATGACAACGTTGTCACGCGTAGCGAAAGCCGCTATACAGGTCCTGCCCTTCCTGGGCGTTTCCTCCCAATTCACTGGGCCGCCTTCTTCTCCTGGAGGGCGGCTTTTCTTTTGCCCGCGATCAGGCCGTCCGGACCTTGCCGTCCTCGACCATCACCGGCCAGGGCGTCAGGCGGCCGCCGGCGCAAGGTCCGCCCAGGCAGGCGCCGTCCTCGATGGCGAACACCGCCCCATGCCAGGAACAGGCGATCATGCCGCCGTCAGGCGTCAGGTACTGGTCCAGCTGCTGGGCCAACGGCAGGCCGGCGTGCGGGCAGCGGTCGACATAGCCGAACACCGCCTCGCCCCGCCGCACCACGAAGCCGTGGAAGCGGTTCTCGCCGATCTGCAGCACGTAGTTGCGCGCCGCCCCGTCGGCGATCAGGTCCAGCGGGCCAAGATTGATCCCAGCCCGCGTCGACCAGACGCGTCCGACCACTGCGGCGTCTTCCGTCAAACCCGCTCGACCGTCTGTTCGATGGCGCCGAAGATGGTGTGGCCCTTGGCGTCCTTCATCTCGATGCGGACGGTGTCGTCGCCCATCAGGAACGGCGTCTGCGGGGCGCCGTGCAGGATGGTCTCCACGGTCCGCACCTCGGCCAGGCACGAATAGCCGAGGCCGCCCTGCGCGATCGGCTTGCCAGGACCGCCGTCGGCGTCGCGGTTCGAAACCGTGCCCGAACCGACGATGGTGCCGGCCGACAGCGCCCGGGTCTTGGCCGCATGGGCCACCAGGGTCCCGAAGTCGAAGGTCATGTCGACGCCAGCGTCGGCGCGGCCGAAGTCCTGGCCGTTCAGCTCGATCAGCAGCGCGCCATGCAGCTTGCCGTCCTTCCAGCCCGGCAGGGCGTCGGGCGACACCGCCGTCGGCGAGAAGGCGCTGGCCGGCTTGGACTGCACGAAGCCGAAACCCTTGGCCAGCTCGGCCGGGATCAGGTTGCGCAGGGAGACGTCGTTGCACAGCATCACCAGGCGGATGGCCGCCAGGGCCTCCTCGCGGCTGGCGCCCAGCGACACGTCGCCGACGATGACGGCGACCTCGCCTTCCAGGTCGCAGCCCCAGGCCGCGTCGGCCAGCGGGATGGTGTCGCGGGGGGCCAGGAAGCCGTCCGACGCCCCCTGGTACATCAGGGGATCGGTCCAGAAGCTTTCCGGCATCTCCGCGCCGCGGGCCTGGCGCACCAGTTGCACGTGATTGACGTAGGCGCTGCCGTCCACCCACTGGTAGGCGCGCGGCAGCGGGCTCAGCGCGTCGTGCTCGTGAAAGCGCTCCTTGGGCACGCCGCCGTGCTCGAGGCTTTCGGCCAGCCCGCGAAGCAAGGGCTCGCAGCGCTCCCAGTCGTCGAGCGCGGCCTGCAGCGTCGGCGCGATCGTCCCGGCGTCTGTGCACCAGGCCACGTCGTTCGACACCACGACCAGCCGGCCGTCGCGGCCGCCCTTCAGAGACGCGAGCTTCATTCGGCGCTTCCTCTTCCTGTTCTGGTTACGGCAGGCGGGCCTTGGGGAACCCGTCCCAGCACGCATCATAGTCGGCCTGAAGCGCGCGATGCTCCAGCGCGAACTTCGTCGGCGCGATCACCCAGCGGCTCTCGAACATGAAGGCCAGGGTGTGATCGATCTTGTGCGGGCCAAGCTCGGCGTCGACAGCCTTGCGATGGCTGGCCACATCGGGGCCATGGTCGCTCATGCAGTTGTGCAGGCTCGCGCCGCCCGGGGCGAAGCCGCCCTCCTTGGCGTCATAGGCGCCGTGCACCAGCCCCATGAACTCGCTCATCACGTTGCGGTGGAACCAGGGCGGGCGGAAGGTGTGCTCGGCCACCATCCAGCGCGGCGGGAAGATCACGAAGTCCACGTTCGCCGTCCCCGGCGTGTCGCTGGGCGAGGTCAGCACCGTGAAGATCGACGGATCGGGGTGGTCGTAGCTGACCGTGTTGATGGTGTTGAACCGCGCTAGGTCATAGCGGTACGGCGCGAGATTGCCGTGCCAGGCCACCACGTCCAGCGGGCTGTGATCCCATTGCGCCGCCCACAGCTCGCCCTGGAACTTCTGGATCACCTGGGTCGGCGCATCCACGTCCTCGAAGGCGGCCACCGGCGTTTCGAAGTCGCGCGGATTGGCCAGGCCGTTGGAGCCGATCGGCCCCAGCTCCGGCAGGCGCAGGGCCGCGCCATGGTTCTCGCAGACATAGCCTCGCGAAGGACCGTCGACCTCGACCCGAAAGCGCACGCCGCGCGGAATGACGGCGATGTGGCCGGGACCGGCCTTCAGGCGGCCCATCTCGGTCACCAGGGTCAGCACGCCCTGCTGCGGCACGATCAGCAGCTCGCCGTCGGCGTCGTAGAACACCCGGTCCCGCATCGAGGCGTTGGCCAGGTACAGGTGCACGCCCATGCCGGCCTGGGCCGCCACGTCGCCATTGCCGGCCAAGGTGACCAGGCCGTCGACGAAGTCGGTCGGCTCGGCGGGGATCTCGATCGGGCTCCAGCGCAGGCGGTTAGGCGTCACCGGTCCGTCGAAGGCGCTGGTCAGGCGCGGTTGGTCGTAGGGCTTGTACGGTCCGTGCCCGGCGCTGGGCCGCAGGCGATAGAGCCAGCTCCTGCGGTTTTCATGCCGGGGCGCTGTGAAGGCCGTGCCGGAGATCTGCTCGGCATAGAGGCCGAACGGCACGTGCTGCGGCGAGTTCTGCCCGACCGGCAAGGCGCCGGTCACGGCCTCGGTGGCGAAGTGGGCGCCGAAGCCGGTCTGGTAGCGGAGGTCCATGTGCGTTTCCGTGCCTTCCCAGCACTTTTTCTCTCGTCATCCCGGAAGCCTCGAAGGGGCTATCCGGGACCCAGGGGCCGTACGCACCGCCCCTGGGTCCCGGCTCTACGCTACGCTTCGGCCGGGATGACGACGAAGGTATTTTTGCGCGAACGCCTTACGCGTCGACCGTGATCACGCCGCGGCGGATCTGGTCCAGCTCGATGCTCTCGAACAGGGCCTGGAAGTTGCCGTTGCCGAAGCCCTCGTTGCCCTTGCGCTGGATGATCTCGAAGAAGATCGGCCCGAACAGGTTCTCGGTGAAGATCTGCAGCAGCAGGCCCTCGTCGCCGACATTGCCGTCGATGAGGATGCGGTTCTTGCGCAGGCGCTCCAGGTCCTCGCCGTGGCCGGGCACGCGCTTGTCGACCAGCTCGTAATAGGTCTCGATGGTGTCCTGCAGCTTCACGCCGCGGGCGCGCAGGCGCTCGACGGTGTCGTAGATATTGTCCGTCGTCAGGGCCAGATGCTGGATGCCCTCGCCGTTATACTGGCGGATGAACTCCTCGATCTGGCTCTTGTCGTCCTGGCTTTCGTTCAGCGGGATGCGGATGGCCTTGTCGGGCGCGATCATCGCCTGGCTGAACAGGCCCGTGGCCTGGCCCTTGATGTCGAAGTACTTCTGCTCCTCGAAGCCGAAGACCTGATTGTAGAAGGTCGACCATGTGCGCATCTGGCCGCGCTTGACGTTGTGGGTCAGGTGGTCGAGCAGATCGAGGCCCACCGAATTGGCCGCTTCGGCCTCGGCCGCGCCGGCCACCGGCGTCCAGGCGTCATAGATGCTCCCCTCGCCTTCGACGAGATAGAGCAAGGACCCGCCGATGCCTTCCAGCACCTTGGCGCCTTCGCCCAGCACCGAGCGGCTGGCGTCGGCGGCCTTGGCGCCGCGCTTCAGGGCGTCGGCGAAGGCCTGCTCGGCGTCGCCGACGCGGAAGGCCATGCCGTTGGCCGACGGGCCGTGGGCGGCGCGGAAGTCGGCGACCTGGCCGGCGGCTTCTTCGTTGACCAGCAGGTTGATGCGGCCCTGCTTGTAGCGGGTCACGGCCTTGGTCGGATGGGTGCTGGCGGGCACGAAGCCCAACTGCTCGATGATCGCCTTCATCGCCGCTGGATCGGGGCTGGTGAATTCGACGAACTCGAAGCCGTTCAGGCCGAGGGGGTTGTCGGACGTGACGGGCATGCGGGCCTCCCTAAGGCTCGTGATGTTCTCTTACGGAACCAGCGCGGCCGGCAGGCCGGCGATCAGGCGGTCGTTGTCGGCCGGCCGGCCGATGGTGATGCGCACCCAGCCGCCCTTGACGGGCGTCGGGCGGACGATGAGCCCTTCGTGCAACAAACGCATGGCGGTGGCTTCGGGGCCAGCGGGGGTGCGCAGGAAGACGAAATTGGCTTCGGAGCGGGTGTATTCGACGCCCATCTCGTCCAGCGCCGCCTCGACGCGAGCGCGCTCGGACAGGGTCAGGGCGACGGTCGAGGCCAGGTGCTCGCGGTCCTCCCAGGCGGCCAGGGCGGCGGCCTGGCTGACGGCGGTGACGTTGAACGGCGGGCGCAGGCGATCGAGATAGGCGATCAGCTCTTCCGAGGAGGCGATGCCGTAGCCCACCCTCATGCCGGCCAGGCCATAGGCCTTGGAGAAGGTGCGCGCGGCGATCCACGGGCCGCCCCAGGCCTCCAGCACGGCCAGCATGTCGTAGGTCTCGAAATACTCGCGATAGGCCTCGTCGACGAACACCAGCGTGGTCTTCGGGGTGGCGGCCAGCACGGTCTCGACGGCTTCCTTGGAGAGGGCGTTGCCGGTCGGGTTGTTGGGCGTGCAGAGGATCAGCAGCTTGGGGCCCTTGGCGGCCGCGGCGGCCACGGCCGGGACGTCGAGGTCGAAATTGGCCAGGCGCGGCACGTCGACGAGCGCCGCCTCGGCGCACCTGGCGAAGATGTCGTAGGCCGGGAAGGTCGGCGAGGAGAGCAGGATCTCATCGCCCGGCGCCAGCACGGCGCGGAACACGTAGTCGATAAGGGCTTCGGAACCCGGCGACACCACCAGACGAGCGGCGGGCACGCCCAGGCGCTGGCCGATGGCCGCGCGCAGGGTCTCGCAATAGGGGTCGGGATAGATCTGCGGCTCGGCCACGGCGGCCATCACCGCATCGGCGACCTTCGGGCTGGCGCCCAGTAGGTTCTCGTTGCTGGCCAGCTTGGCGAAGTCGGAAAGGCCCGTTCGGCGACCGGCCTCCGCCAGGGTCATGCCCGCCTTGTAGGCCACGACGCCGTCGAGGGCGGCACGCATCGGCGTCTGGGCGGCGGCTTGGGGCTTGCGATCGAGAACCAGCATGACGGCCGCTCCGGGAGTCGGGGATACGGACGTCAGGATAGGTCAGGCGCAGAGACGTGTTGTGACGATGATGACCGGCGTTGACACTTTGCAGGTCATTTTATGACCCAAATCCCGCCAATCCGACAGACGGCCCGCTATTAGAAAACCTCCCCCTGTGGGGAGGAGGCCGAAGGCCGGCGGGGGTGAGATTCTCAGTTTCCGCGGTGCTGGAAGGCTCGCAGTCACGCCCCCCACCGATCGCTACGCGATCGCCTCCCCCACAGGGGGAGGTTCCTTGCCCCCCTACTCCAGATAATCCAGCGGCAGGGCCGTGGAGTCCTTGATCGTCTCCAGAACGAAGCTCGACTGGATGTCCTTGACCGCCGGCATCTTCAGCAGCCGCTTCATCGTGAACTCGGCATAGGCGTCGAGGTTCGGGGCCACCACCCGCAGCAGATAGTCATAGCTGCCCGTCATGGCGTGGCAGCCGACCACCAGGGGCTCACGCAGGATCGCCTCCTTGAAGGCCTCGGCGGCCGCCTCGTTGTGGCGATCGACGGCGACCTCGACATAGGCCAGCAGGTCCAGCTTGGCCTTGCGCCGGTCCAGCAGGGCCACATAGCCGCTGATCAGGCCGGCGACCTCCAGCTGCTTGACCCGGCGCAGGCAGGGACTTGGCGACAGCCCCACCCGATCCGCCAGCTCCACATTGGTGACCCCGCTGTCGCGTTGCAGGACGTCGAGGATCTTCTTGTCGGTGCGCGTGAGCTTCATCGTGACCGGATCAGCTGATTTGGCGGCAGTATATGACGAGTTTGCTCTCCAATCCTCCCCCAGAAGGGGGAGGTGGCCCGAAGGGCCGGAGGGGGAAGTTGTTGCGGAGGGTCGGAAGCCACTCCCCCCCTCAGTCGCTCCGCGACAGCTCCCCCTTCAGGGGGAGCATCTGGCGCCCAGACAGCAAAACGCCCGGGCCAGAGGACCCGGGCGCTTCGACTTACGCTTTACGCTTACTGTTACGCTTACTGGTACTAACTCGGTGTTCAGTTGGCCAGGCGGCGCAGGAACGACGGGATCTCCAGATCCTCGCCGTCGTCGGCCTGGGGCTCGATCGGCTGCAGTTGCGGACGCACCGAACTGGTCTGGCGCGCTTGCGGCTGCGGGGCCGGCTCGTAGCGTTGCTGGCGACCGCCGCCGAACAGGCTCATCCAGCCGCCGCTCTTCTGCTGACGGCGATCCTCGTAGTGATCGCTGTACAGCGGCTCGTCGTCGGCCTCGGCGACCATCGGGTCGACGATGCGGGTGACGCGCGGCGCGGGGGCCGGCTCATAGACCGGTTCCGGCTCGTAGGCGGCTTCCGGCTGGGCGTAGAGGTCGGCCTGGGCGTGCGGCTGCGGTGCCGGCTCGTAAGCCGGTTCCGGATAGGCCGTGGCGGTCGGGCGCTCGATGGGACGGGCTTCGTAGCGCGAACCCGGGCGGATTTCCGGCTGGGCCGGAGCCTGGGCGACCGGCTGCGGCGCGGGTTGGGGAGCCGGCTGCGGCGCGGGACGCGAGGTCTCGGCCAGCAGCGGCGGAGCCTGGGTGTTGCGGGCGACCGGCTTGGGTTCGATCTGCTGGATCGAGGCGCCGTCCATGCCGGTGGCGACCACCGACACACGGATCACGCCGTCCAGCGACGGGTCGAAGGCCGCGCCGAAGATGATGTTGGCTTCCGCGTCGACCTGGTCGGAGATCGCGTTGGCGGCCTCGTCGACTTCCAGCAGGGTCATGTCCATGCCGCCGGTCACGTTGACCAGCACGGCCTTGGCGCCCTTCAGCGACACTTCGTCGAGCAGCGGGTTGGCGATGGCGTTCTGGGCGGCCATCAGGGCGCGGTCTTCGCCGGTGCCCTCGCCGGTGCCCATCATCGCCTTGCCCATCTCGGTCATGACCGTGCGGACGTCGGCGAAGTCGAGGTTGATCAGGCCCGGCAGCACCATCAGGTCGGTGATCGAGCGCACGCCCGAGTGCAGCACCTGGTCGGCCATGCCGAAGGCTTCGGCGAAGGTCGTGCGTTCGTTGGCGACGCGGAACAGGTTCTGGTTCGGGATGACGATCAGGGTGTCGACGTAGCGCTGCAGCTCCTGGATGCCGGCGTCGGCCAGGCGCATGCGGTGACGGCCTTCGAAGTGGAAGGGCTTGGTCACCACGCCGACGGTCAGGATGCCGCGTTCACGGGCGCACTTGGCGATGATCGGAGCCGCGCCGGTGCCGGTGCCGCCGCCCATGCCGGCGGTGATGAACACCATGTGAGCGCCTTCCAGGTGCTCGCCGATCTCGGGGAAGCTTTCCTCGGCGGCGCTCATGCCCACTTCGGGGTGCGCGCCGGCGCCCAGGCCCTGCGTGATCTGCACGCCGAGCTGGATGCGACGGTCGGTCTTGGCGAACTGGAGCTGTTGGGCGTCGGTATTGGCGACGACGAACTCAACACCCTCGAGGCCCGCCTCGATCATGTTGTTGACGGCGTTGCCGCCCGCGCCGCCGACCCCGAAGACCACGATACGCGGCTTCAGCTCGGTGGTGCGCGGCGCCGAAAGAGAAATAGCCATGGGGACCCTCGCGTCCTTACGCCGAATTCGCCAAATGAACCGACCGCAAGCCGGTAACGCCTCGACGATCGGGTTAACAGAACAACCACCATCGTTAACTGGCGGTTAAAGCCATAATCTGAGTCGGCTGCAGGTCGATCCCGCTTACAGGGAAAAAAGCGAGTTATCCAAAGGAATTGCTTGGAACTCCTTGGTTTACAAGCGGGGCCGGAACCCTTGTGCGGCGGAACGCCGCTGGCCTGTTTTCTGCGTCCAGGCCCTCGGATTCGGGGGCGCGAAACTACACTGTTTGGCCATTCAGGCACTTAGAAAGTTAAACGACAGGATTAATTCACCCATCGGGCGAGCCGGGTGATTTGGTCCAGACGCACGAAAACGCCCCGCCCTTTCAGGCGAGGCGCTGACGAATTTCCGCGTCGAGACGACGGCTTAGAGGTTGTCGCGCAGCCAGGCGGCGGCCTTGGCCACCGGCGAGGCGTTGGGATCCATCGGGCGCTTGCGCACCTGCCCGCCGCTGAGGGTCTTGGGCGACACCACCTCGCGCGGACCGAAGGCCGTGCGATGCAGCACCCCGGCGGCGGCGCAGAAGGCCGGGCCCGAGGCGGCGTCGGCCAGGTGCGGCACCCGGCGCGGACGGCCCAGGCGCACCGGCCGGTCGAACACCCGCACGGCCACTTCGCGCACGCCGGCCAGTTGGCTGGCGCCGCCGGTCAGGACGATGCCCGCGCCCGGCTCCACCGGCGCGCCCGAGGCCTTCAGGCGCTCGCGCAGCAGCTCCAGCGTCTCCTCGACGCGCGGCTGGATGATGCCCTTCAGCAAGGAGCGCGGCGCGATGACGGGACCCGCGCCGGGATCGTCGCCCCGCGGCGGGGCCTCGATCATCTCGCGGTCCTCGTTGGCCGAGGCGATGGCGGATCCGTGCAGGGTCTTGATGCGCTCGGCGCCGGCGACCGAGGTCTGCAGGCCGCGCGCGATGTCCTGGGTGACGTGCCCCCCGCCGACGGCCAGGCTGTCGACGTGGCACAGGGCGCCGTTGTTGAACACCGCCACCGAGGTCGAGCCGCCGCCCATGTCGATGCAGACAGCGCCCAGGTCCATCTCGTCCTCTTCCAGGGCCGCCAGGGCCGAGGCGAAGGGCGCGGCGACGATGCCTTCGAACGACAGGTGGGCGCGCTCGACGCAGTGGGCCAGGGTATGGAAGATGTTCTCGTTGACCGAGACGACCAGCAGTTCCAGGCCCAGCGAGCGGCCGAACATGGCGCGCGGGTCGCGGATGCCCTTCTGGCCGTCGACCGACCAGGCGATCGGCAGCAGGTGCACGGGCTTGCGGCCCGGCAGGCGCACCTGGGCCAGGGCCGACGAAATGGCGCGCGACAGGTCGCCGTCCGCGATCGGACGGGCGCCCAGCGAGACCTGGGTGTGGACGCGGTGGCTGGCCAGTTGGCCGCCCGCGGTGCAGACGCTGACGCCCTGGACGCTGACGCCGGCGACCGTCTCGGCGCGCTCCACGGCCTGCGCGATCGCCTGGGCGGCTTCGTCCAGATTGACGATCGCCCCGCCGCGCACGCCGCGCGACTGCACGTAGCCGACCCCGGCGGTCGTCAGGGTGCGGTTGTCGCGGTGGACGCCGTCCGCCTTCATGATGAAGCACGTGACTTTCGACGCCCCCAGGTCCACGGCCGCGACCGCGGGCTGACGCACGAGCGTCGCCTTCAGGCCGTCACGGGCCTGTCTCCGGTCCTCAAGTCGCGACATGGTCAGGGTCACCTCAGTCCATCGTTTCTGTTCTTACGCCCCGTTGGCCACGGGCTGCCCGGGCAGCACGGAGTCTCGGGGCCGGATCGCCACCATCTCGGGATCGCGCAGGTCGATGCGCGCGAAGCCGAGATCGAGGATGCGTTGCCGCTGGTCCAGTTGATCCAATTGAATCAACGCGGATTCTTCGTCAATGGCCGGCAGCTGGATCAGCGAGCCATCTTTCAATCGCAGGTCCCAGCGGCGGTCGTCGACGCGCACCAGCGCCTCGAGACGATCGCGCAGGCGCGGCCGGGCGTTGACCGCCGGCAGGATGTTTCCGGCGGCCTGGTCGGCGCCCTGCCCCACCACCAGCGGCAGATGCGGGAAGCGCGCGGCGTCGGCCTCGCGGATGATGCGGCCCTCGGCGTCGATCACCTTCAGACGGCCCGAGTGCTGCCACACGGCCAGGGCCGGGCGCTCCTCGACGGCGATCATCACGGTGTCGGGCAGCAGGCGGACCACCTTGGCCGACTTGACCCAGCCCACTCCCTCGACGCGGGACTTCAGATCGACCAGGTCCATGCCGAGCGTCGGCTGGTCCTGGTAGAGACCGCTGGCCTTCAGGATGTCGGCCTGGGCGGTGGCCGAGGCGCCGGTCACGTGCACGGCCTTCAGCTTGAAGCCCAGGTTGGCGAATTCGCCGTCGACGCCGTGCACCATCGCCTGGCCCAGGCGCTCGGCGCGGTGGCCGGTGGCCAGGGTGACGACCAGGGCGAGCGCGAGCGCGCCGCCGGCGACGCCCAGGGCCAGGGTCGGCGACACGCCGACGCCGCCGCGCGCGGCATGCAGCTTCCCCGCCGGCTGTTGCTGAGCCGGGCGAGCCTTGTTCGGACCTGCGGGCGCTTCGGCCCGGGGGCGCGCTGGCTTGCGCGGTCCCCCCCGCACTGCCGCGGGCATAAGCGTCCTCCACCATCAGACACTGGAAAAACGGAACCCTTCGACACTTCTCCAAACCCGACCGTCGTTCGACGACGGAGCGGTTTCGGGCGAAGCGCCTACGGAGGCGTAGAAAGGCCCGAAGGTCGTTAATGCCGGGATAACGAAGAGGCCGTCGCGTTACGCCTCGGCAACCAAGACGCGCACCATTCTGGGACAGGCGTTAACCCCTCGCCGCCTTGCAGCGTCAGGGTTTACGGCGTGTTTTCCTTGTTGCGGGAGGCCTTTGCGGCGCGATGATGCGGCGCCGCAAATCTGTGGATGAGCACGTAAAGTATGAACGGCCGCGCTTTGCGGCCTTTTGACTCACCCGACGGTCGCGGCGACGCGTCGCACGCGCGGGGAGTGTTTTCCAAGGCACACGCCTCAGGCGACCGACGGCCGCTCCGGGTCGGTAACCTCATCGACGCCCGCCGCCACCAGGCGCTCGTGCAGATCGGCGGTTCTGTTTGCGCGGGCGAAATCCAGCTCGTCCTGGCCAGCGCCGACGCAAGACAGCAGCGCGACGGGCCCGACCTCCGTCCGGAAGCCGGCGGAGAAACGACGCCCCTGGGCGACGAACACGCCCGCGATCCCGCCCCGCTCGCCGAACTGGAACGGCGCGTTCACGCGACTGCCGACCTCCAGGACCCGCGGTTCGCCGAAACAGCCATGGGCGATCAGCAGGTCGTAGGCGACGAGGCCGTGCAGCAGCCGGATCGCGTCGTCGTCGCGCCACGGCGTCTCGACGATCAGCTCGTGACCGAGGCCCGGCTCGCCCTCGTCCGCCCAATCGTTGGAGAGGCCCGAGCTGACGACCAGCCAAGTCGGCCGGTCAGGCGTCGGCGCGAAACGGAAGACGCCGATAGTCAGCCAGCGGGGATCAGGCGTTCCCGCCTCGCCAAACGGCGCGAAGGTTTCCGGGCCGAGCGGAAAGACCCCTTCGCCATCCGCCCCGAACAGGGCCGGATAGCGCGTCTCTTCCCGCTCTTCCCATACGCGCTCCAGGCGCGACTTGCGACGCCAGAAGCTCTTCAAGCGATCAGTGCCCCGCCTGCGCCGGCGCGGCCGCGCCCAGGACGCGGAAGTCGATGTCGCTGTCGGCCACCAGATAGATGAAGCTCGTCCAAGCGGCCACGTTCTGGGCCAGTTGGATCGGGTCCACCTTGTCCAGGGTGTCGTCGGCGGTGTGGTGGTAGTCGAAGTAGCGGCTGGCGTCCTGGTTCAGGTTCACCACCGGCACGCCCGCGCCCTCGATGCCGCCGATGTCGGCCCCGCCGTGCGCGGCCGGGTTGCGGTCGTAATAGATCTTCAGCGGGCTCAGCACCTGGATGGCCGCCTTCATGGCCGGGTGGCCTTCCGAGCCCTTGGGCAGTTGCAGGCTGTAGATGCGGTCGGCGCCCGTGTCGCTCTCGCCGGCCAGGACCAGCTTTTCGAGGTTGCCCTTGTTGGCGGCCAGGAAGGCGTCGGACGAGCCGCCGCTCTCTTCGGAGCCCCACATCACCACGCGGATGGTGCGCTTGGGATGCTTGGGCAGCTCGCCGATCAGCTTGGCGGCGGCCGTGGTGATGGCGATGCCGGCGGCGTCGTCGAAGGCGCCCGTGCCGACGTCCCAGCTGTCGAGGTGGCCGCCGATGACGATCACCTCGTCGGGCTTTTCCGAGCCCTTGATGTCGGCCGAGATGTTCCAGGCCACGTCGCCGGCGTCGAGGCTGGAGGCCAGCTTCAGCCTGATGCGCAGCGGGCCCTTCTTGGCCAGGCGCTCAAGCTGTTCGGCCTCCGGCACGCCCAGGGCGGCGGCGGGGATGGTGACGACGTCGGCGCCGTTGGTGGTCACGCCGGTGTGCGGCACGGTCGAGCTGGAGGTCGAGACCGAGCGGATCAGCAGGCCCACGGCCCCGCGCTTGGCCGCCTCGACCGGGCCGGCGCGGCGCGAGACGCCCGCGACGCCGTAGCCGGCGCCGTCCTGGGCGCGAACCATCGGCTGGGTGATGACGACGATCTTGCCCTTGATGGCGCTGGCGGGCGCGGCGACCATCTCGGCATAGGTGGTGAACAGCACGACCTCGGCCTCGATACCTTCGGCCGGCGTCGGGATCGTGCGGCCCAGGCCAACGATCGACAGCTTCATCGGATAGGGCGCGACCAGCTCGGCGCTCTCTTCGCCGCGCGTCCAGGACGGCTTGGCGAACTGGTCGACCTTGATGTTGGTGAAGCCCAGGGCCTTGAACCTGGCCACGCCCCAGTCCTTGGCGCGCTCCATGCCCGGCGAGCCGACGAGGCGCGGGCCGATGTTGGTGGTCAGGTCCTCGGTGATGTCCCAGGCCAGGCGATCGGTCAGGGCCTTGTCGCGCAGCGCCTCGGCGGTCTTGACGTCTTGAGCGTGGGCCGCGCCCACGAGCAGGGCGGAAGCGGCGACGGCGGTCAGCAGGCTGCGGATCATGAGCAGGATTCTCCCCTAAGGCGTGCTTGTCATAGCATCGCTCTTCCGGTGGAGAACCCCGCCCAACGCCCACTTTTGTCAGCAGTCGGCGGTTGCGGCGAAAATCGCCCCGTCAGGGCCGCGGCGCGGCGCCGAACAGCTTGTCGGCGAAGAGGTCGAGCGCCTTCTGCGACAGGTCGGTGTTGTTGAGGATCACGACGGTGTCGCCGGTGTCCAGCCGATGGCCCAGCACAGAGCGATAGCCGGCCGTGCGCCCGGTCTCCCAGGCCGCCGGCTTGACCTGGCCGTCGATGGTCAGGCTGCGCACCCGCCCGCCCAGCGCATAGTCCTGCTCTGGGACCAGGATGGTCGTCAGGGCCTTGCGCGAGGCCTCGGACAGGAACGGCGTGTCGAAGACGACGTGGGCCGCGACCAGCAGGTCGTCGACCGTGCTGAAGTAGCCGCCGCTGGCGGCCATGACCTCCATGCGCGGATTGGCCCGCCGCGCCAGGGGCGGGCCGGCATAGTAGGAGACCGCGACGCCCGGCTCGGCGTCGACGCCGAGGCCCGCCCGGGTATGGCTCATCTTCAGCGGATCGGTCGTCAACTCCCTCACCACCGCCAGGAACGGCTTGCCAGTCACCGCCTCGACGATGGCGCTGACCACGAACCAGTTGACCGGGTGGTAGTCGAACTTCGTCCCCGGCGGGAACAGCGGGTCGCCCTGGGCGAAGGCTTTGACGGACTCGGCCGCCGACAGGTTCTTCTTCAGGAGGTCCGGATCGGCCTTGAGCGCCGGCATGAAGCCGTTGGGAATGCCGCTGGTGTTGGACAGCAGGTGGGTCAGGGTCACCGTCTTGCCGGTGTCGGGCCGCTGGTCCGGCAGCCAGGCGGCGATCGGCGCGTCGAGGGACAGCTTGCCCTGCTCCACCAGCCGCAGCACGGCGATCGTGGTCAGCCACTTCGAGATCGAGGCCACGCAGTAGACGGTGTCACGCGTCGCGGGCTTGCCCGCCTCGATGTCGGCCATGCCGAAGGCGCGGACATAGGACGCCCTGCCCTTGCGCCCGATCATCACCACGCCCTGGAACTTCTGCTCGGCGACGAAGGCGTCGACCACGGGGTTGTCGGCGCCCAGCCCGGCCGGGGCGGCCATCGAAAGGCCGGGCGCGGCGCACAGCGCCCCGGCGGCAGCGAACAGGCCGCGTCGGTCGATCATCGGAAAACTCCCCACAAACCGCCGCCCCCAGCAATCGCCGAGACCCTGGCGCACGGGCGATCCCAAGTCCCGTTAAGCTTTGGCAATGAGCGAACATTGGCATTCGACGAGAAGCGCTCTAGGTCTGTTGGCGACTTCAGGAGACCCCGATGCCCAAGCCGACGGTCGTACCGGCCGCCGACATTCCGCTCGACGCCAAGCTGCGGCCGACCCAGGCCCGCGCCCAGGACACCTACGAGGTGGTGCTGGTCACCGCCGGCGAACTGCTGATCGAGTCCGGCTTCGAGCAACTGACCACCAACGCCATCTGCAAGCGCGCCGGCCTGACCCCGCCGGCGCTCTATCGCTACTTCCCCAACAAGTACGCGATCCTGAAAGAGCTGGGCGACCGGCTGATGCGGCTCCAGGACGAGGCCGTGTTCGCCTGGATGGAGGCCGGCGGCCTGGAGGGCGCAACCGCTTCGGAGCGCGTGGCCAAGACCGCCGCCCTGCTGACCGACGTCATCGACATGACCCGCCGCTTTCCCGGCGGCGCGGCCATCGGCCGGGCTCTGCGCGCGGTGCCAATGCTCCAGCAGCTGCGCTTCGCCTCGCGCGACATGGTCGCCGGACAGTTCGGCGAGGTGCTGGCCGCACGGTTTCCGTCGGTCTCGCCGGTCCGCATCCGCACCGCCACCCGCATGATGGTCGAGCTGACCTACGCCGCCACCGAAATGGCCGTCGAGGAACCGGGGCAGGACGCCGGCGCCCTGGCCGAAGAGATCGGGCGACTGTTCGACTGCTATTTCGAGACGTTCGACACGGTGCTCTAAGATTCTCCCCCTCTGGGGGAGGTGGCCCGGAGGGCCGGAGGGGGGCCGTTCTCAGCTTCCGCCGACTTCGCAGCCACTCCCCTCTCCGTCGGCTTCGCCGACACCTCTCCCACAGGGAGAGGGTGCTGAAAACGCCCCCCGCATAACACCGGCTTGCAATAACGATAGTTTTTACTATCGTCACTCCATCGCAGCGGGGGAACGCCGATGGAGGGCTGGAAGAACTGGTCGGGCAGCGTCGAGGCGACGCCCAGCAGCATAGCCCCGCCGCGCACGCTCGACGAATTGTCGGGCCTCGTCCGCGAGGCCGGCAAGGTCCGCGTCGTCGGGGCCGGCCACTCGTTCATGCCGCTGTGCGAGACGGACGGCCTGCTGCTGGACCTGTCGGACCTGGAAGGCGCCGTCGAGATCGCGCCCGACCGCAAGACCGTCTGGGCCCCGGCCGGCTGGAGCCTCAAGCGCCTGACCGCCGCCCTCTGGGCGCAAGACCTGTCGCTGATCAATCAGGGCGACATCAATCCGCAATCGCTGGCCGGGGCCACGGCCACCGGCACCCACGGCACCGGCGCGGAACTGGGCAGCCTGTCGACCCAGGCCTGCGGCTTCCGGCTGATGACCGCCGACGGCCGCCTCGTCGAATGCGGACCGGACCAGGAGCCCGAGCTCTACCAGGCCCAGCGCGTCTCGCTCGGGCTGCTGGGCGTGGCCGTCGCCATCCGCATCAACGTCATCCCGGCCTACTACCTGGAAGAGCGTGTCAGCCGGATGCCCCTCGCCGAGGTCGCCGAGCGCCTCGACGACCTGGCCGCCGCCACCCGGCACATGGAGTTCTGGGTCTTTCCCTATAGCGACGACGTCATCTTCAAGACCCTGCACCCCGTCGCGCCCGAGGCCGCCGACGAAACCCTGGGCAAGAGCGGCGAAGGCGACGAGGACACCTTCCGGACGATCTGCGACCTGTGCGCCGCCCTGCCCGTCCTGACCGCGCCGCTGCAAAAGCTGATGATGAAGGTCGCCGGCAAGCCCGCCCGCCGCGCCGGCCCGGCCTTCGAGGTCTTCCCCTCCGAGCGGAATGTCCGCTTCGAGGAGATGGAGTACGAGATGCCGCGCGCCGCCGGCCTGCCCACCCTGCGGGCGGCCATGGCCCATATCCGCAAGCGCCGTCTGCCGATCACCTTCCCGTTCGAGTTCCGCCTGGTGGCCGGCGACGACATCTGGATGAGTCCGTTCAACATCGGCGCGGGCGCCTCGATCTCGTTCCACCAGTACGCCAAGATGCCCTGGCGGCCGGCCTTCGCCGAGATGGAGGCCGTGCTGGCCGACAGCGGCGGTCGACCCCACTGGGCCAAGCGCCATACCCTCACCCCGGCCGACGTCCACCGCCTCTATCCCCGCGCCGGCGACTTCCTGCGGGTGCGAAAGGCCTGGGACCCGACCGGCAAGTTCGCCAACGCCCACCTGACCCAGCTCTTCGGACTCTAGAGACAAGCAGATGACCGACATCGCCCTGCACGCCGGCCTCATCGGTCAGTCCGGCTCGCGCGAGCAACTGAACACCCCCGTCCTGGTCGTGGATCGCGCCGCGCTGAGCGCCAACATCGCGACCATGGCCGCCTTCGCCGCCTCCAAGGGCCTGAAGCTTCGCCCGCACGCCAAGACCCACAAGAGCGCCGACATCGCCCGCCTTCAACTGGAAGCCGGCGCCGTGGGCCTGTGCTGCGCCAAGATCGGCGAGGCCGAGGCCCTGGCGGCGCAGGGCGTCTCGAGCGGCCTGCTGATCACCTCGCCCGTCGTGTCGGCTCCCGCCATCGCCCGGCTGGTCGCGCTGAACCTGGCGACCGAGGGCCTCAAGGTCGTCGTCGATCACCCCGACAACGTCGCCGCCCTGGGCGCGGCGGCCAGCGCGAGCGGCAAGCCGCTGGAGGTGCTGATCGACTTGGATCCCGGCATCCACCGCACCGGCGTCGCCTCGCCCCAGGCCGCCGTCGCCCTGTTCGAGGCGATCAAGGCCCAGTCGTCCCTGACCTATGCCGGCCTGCAATGCTATTGCGGCGTCCAGCAGCACATCGAGGCCTTCGACGTCCGCAAGACGGCCCTGGAGGATCGCGGGGCCTACATCCGCGAGGTCGTGGACGCCCTGACCGCCGCCGGCGGCGCGCCGCCGATCGTCAGCGGCTCGGGCACCGGCTCGCACCGCATCGACGCCGAACTCGGTCTGTTCACCGAGTTTCAGGTCGGTTCCTACGTGTTCATGGACGACCAGTACCTGGCCTGCGACCTGACGGGTGATGGTGATGGGGCCCGCGCCGACGCCAGTCCCTACCGGCGCTCGCTGTTCATCGACGCCCGCGTTGTCAGCGCCAACAGCCCCGGCATGGTCACCGTCGACGCCGGCTTCAAGGCGATGTCGACCGACGCCGATCCGCCGCAGGTCTTCGCCGGCGCGCCGGAAGGCTCGCGCTACTTCTTCATGGGCGACGAGCACGGCGCCCTGGTCCCGTCGTCCGGCTCGCCCCCGCCCCTGGGCGCCCGCGTGACCCTGGCCGCCCCGCACTGCGACCCGACCGTGAACCTCTACGACGCCTATCACGTGGTCGAGGGCGACACGCTGGTGGCCATCTGGCCGGTCACGGCGCGCGGACGGTCGCGGTAGGCTCCGCCCCAACCTCCCGCCATTCCCGCCCTTGTGGCGGGACCCGCTGGTTCCGTTCGCACGTGAAGTTCAAGCGGCGCGCCGAGCGCGCCGTCCCATCCGCACCTGCGGCTGACAGAGAGGTTCCCGCCACAAGAGCGGAAATGACGGGAGGGAGGGCGGCGAGAAAAACCGCTTTGGCGTCGGGCGCGTTGAAGACTATCCATGGCGTCCGTTCTGGATCGTCCGCCCGCATGACCACCGCCGCCCTCTCCGCCGCTCCCGCCAAGAAGCCCCGCCGCAACCGGCGTCGGCCCTCGGCGCGCTGGGCGCGCGCGGGCCTGCTGGTGCTGGCGGTCGGCGTGTCGGGCGTGGTGATCGGCCAGACGACCCTACGTATGCTCGACACTCACAACGCCTCCAAGGTCGCCGCCGCCGCGCCGCTGGCCATGGACAATCCGCGCTTCACCGGCGCGATGCGCGACGGCCGCGCCTTCCTGATCACCGCCCGCCGCGCCGAGCGCGACGCGGCCGATCCCAACAAGGTCAAGCTGGTCGAGCCGACCCTGGTGCGCGGCTACGGCGAGCCCGACGCCAGCAAGGTGACCTCCAAGGACGGGATCTACCAGGAAGCCCAGAACATTCTGGTGCTGACGAAGGACGTGAAGATCGACAACGGCCAGGGCTACCAGTTCGCCTCGCAGGAAGCCCGCATCGACACCAAGACCGGCGAGGTCGTCGGCGGCGCGCCGGTGGCCGGCGCCGGCCCGCGCGGCAATGTCAGCGCCGACAGCTACAGCGTCAGCGACAAGGGCGACCGCGTGGTCTTCAAGGGCCGCGTCCGCACCCGCGTCCAGCCCACCAACTAGGTCCCCGACCGATGACCGGCCTCGGCCTCCTGGACCAGCAACGGGCCCGCGCGACGCGCGTGTGCTTCCTCTACATCGCCCAGCCGCACCAGGTCTGGCACAGCCTGTCGATCGCCGTGGCCATGGCCCGCGCCTGGCCGGAGATCCGGGTCGAGATCGCCGCCACCTCGGCCGGGCACCTCGACTACATCCAGGGCATGCTGGACGGCCTGGGCGGTGCGCCGATCACCCTGCGCCTGCTGCCGCCGGCCTGGCTGCGGCGACTGTCCAGGACCGCCCCGCCGCCCAAGGCCCTGATGCTGGCCCTGAACGCCGGCCGGCTGGCCGCCTACGACGCCGTGGTCACGCCCGAACGCACCACCGCCCTGCTGCGCAAGCTGGGCGTGCGCCGCACCGCTCTGGTCTACACCCAGCACGGGGCCGGCGATCGCGGCGGCCCGTTCGAACCGCGCCTGCGCGTCTTCGACCTGGTGATGGCCGCCGGTCCCAAGCAGCGCGACCGGATGGTCGACGAAGGCTGGGTCCGTCCCGAGGCCTGCGCAATGGTCGGCTATCCCAAGTTCGACCTCGTCGACGCCCTGCCGCCCAGCGCCACCCCGGCCTTCGCCAAGGCCCTGCCGACCGTGGTCTACAACCCGCACTTTCACGAGACCCTCGGTTCGTGGAGCGCCTTCGGCCTGTCGATCCTCGAGCAGTTCGCCGCCGACGAGCGGTTCAACCTGATCTTCGCCCCGCACGTGCGACTGTTCGAGACCGCTTCGGAGGCCGATCGCCGCGCCGTCGCCGCCTTCGAGGGCCACCCGCGCATCCACCTCGACCTCGGCGGCCCGGCCGCCTTCGACATGACCTATACGCGGCTCGCCGACCTCTATCTCGGCGACGTCTCCAGCCAGGTCTACGAGTTCCTGCGTACGCCCAAGCCCTGCCTGTTCCTCAATCCCAGCCATGCCGACTGGAAGGGCGACGAGAGCTTCCATCACTGGCTGTACGGCCCGGTGCGCGAGACCGCCGACGACATCTGCGACGCGGTCGCCGCCGCCATCGCCGGGCACGGCGACTTCCTGGAGGCCCAGAAGGTCGGCGTCGCCGAGACCTTCGACATCACCTCCGTCCCTTCGTCGCAGCGCGCCGCCCGCGCCATCGTCGACCGCCTGGCCGTCCTCGACCGATGAACGCGACCGTCAAGGACGCGCCCCCAAAGGACGCGAAGGTCAATCCCCTGGCCAGGATGCTGGCCAATGTCGGCGCCCTGCTGAGCGGCCGTGGGGTCAACGCCGTGGTGGGCCTGGCCTATATCGCGGTGACCACCCGCAGCCTCGGCATCGAGGTCTTCGGCTTTTTGATCCTGATCAACGCCTTCGCCCAGGCGCTGGGCGAGATGGCCAAGTTCCAGTCCTGGCAGACCGTCGTGCAGTACGGCGCCAAGCCGCTGATGGACGGCGACCGCAGGACCTTCCAGCAGGTGATGCGCCTGGCCCTGGTGCTCGACGGCATCGGCGCGGTCGCCGGCGTGGCCATCGGCGTGGCCGGCTGCCTGCTGTTCAGCCACTACATGGGCTGGCCCGACAACCTGGCGCCGGCCGCCGCGCTCTACTGCCTGTCGGTCGGGGTCATGACCTCGGCCACGGGCGTCGGCCTGCTGCGCCTTTTCGACCGCTTCCGCATGCTGGCCGCCGAGCAGGTGGTGTCGTCCGTCGTGCGCCTGATCGGCTGCGTGATCGCCGCCTCCATGGATGCGCCGATCGAGATGTTCTTGCTGGCCTGGGCGGCCGGCACCGTGGCCTCGTTCCTCTATGTCGCCGCCATCGCCGTCTGGAGCCTGCTGCAACGGGGATTGCTGAACGGCTTCAGCCTGTTCGGCCCGCTGGGCGACGGTCTGCCGGGCGTCTGGCGCTTCGCCTGGGCGACCAATTTCAGCAGCACCATCGAGGTCGGCTTCACCCACGTCCTGACCCTGGCCATCGGCGCGCTGGTCGGCCCCGCCCAGGCCGCCATGTGGCGCGTCGGCCGCCAGGTGGCCGACGGCATGGCCAAGCCCGCGCGCCTGATGCTGCCCGCCCTGCATCCCGAGTTCGCCCGTCTGCGCGCGCAGAAGGACGACGCGGCCATGCTGCGCCTGGCCCGCCAGATCGCCCTGATCGGCGGCGGCGTCGCCGGCGTGCTGCTGGCGGTCTGCCTGCTGGCCGGCCCCTGGCTGCTGACCGTGATCATGGGCCCCGAATACGCCTCGGCCGCCGGCATCATGAGCTGGCAGGTGGCCGCCGCCGCGATCAGCATCATGGCCCTGCCGATCGAGCCGATGCTGGTGTCGATGCACGCGGCCGGCGCCGCCCTGCGCGTGCGCATCGTCGTCATCGCCATCTACTTCGCCGCCCTCGTGCCGCTGCTTCAGGTCTTCGACCTGACCGGCGCCGGCGCGGCCCTGGTCCTGGCCTCGACCTGCATGGCGATCGGCATGTTCATCACCCTCCGGTCGCGTCTCGCAGCGGAAGCCGCCGCAGAGCGCGAGGACAAAAGCGCCGTCATGCTTGAACAGACTTGCGCGGAACCCCTGAACGAGCGCAAAGGCGATCCGCAATGAATACGCCCACCGCTTCCGGCAGGACCGTCCGTCTCGCCGACTTCCCGACCCTGACCGCCGCCCTGGATTTCGCCGCGACCGGCGAGACCGGGATCAACCTGCATTCGCTGCGCGGCGAACTGGTCGAGGCCCTGACCTACGCCGCCCTGCGCGAGCAGGCCCAAGGCCTGGCCCGCCGCCTGCTGGCCGCCGGCTCCAAGGTGGGCGACAGCGTCGCCCTGATCGCCGAGACCGAAGGCGACTTCGTGCGCGCCTTCTTCGCCTGCCAATATGCGGGCCTGGTTCCCGCGCCCCTGCCCCTGCCCGCGCCGCTGGGCGGTCGCGAGGCCTATATCGAGCAGATCGGCCGCATGTGCGCCTCTGCCCATGCGAAGATCCTGATCGGCCCGTCGGGCATGGCCGAGTGGCTCAAGCAGATCGGCGACGCCGCCGGCCTCGACTTCGCCGGCCCGCTGTCGGAGCTGCCGGAAGACGCCGGCGCGGCCCTGCCGGAAATCACGCTCGAGCACCCCTGCTATCTGCAGTTCTCGTCGGGCAGCACCCGCTTCCCCACCGGCGTGCTGGTGACGCACAAGGCCCTGATGGCCAACGCCGTGGCCATCACCCGCGACGGCCTGCAGGTGAAACCGGAAGACCGCGCCGTCTCGTGGCTGCCGCTCTATCACGACATGGGCCTGATCGGCTTCCTGCTGAGCCCGCTGACCAGCCAGATGAGCGTCGACCTGCTGCCCACCGGCGCCTTCGTGCGCCGGCCGCTGCTGTGGCTCGACCTGATCAGCCGCAACGGCGGCACGATCGCCTATAGCCCGACCTTCGGCTACGAGCTGTGCGCCCGCCGCGCCGAGGCCGCCTCGATCGACCACCTGGACCTGTCGCGCTGGCGCAGCGCCGGCCTGGGCGGCGACATGATCCGCACGGCCCCCGTCGAGGCCTTTGCGGAACGGTTCGCCGCCGTCGGCTTCTCGGAAAAGGCCTATGTGGCCAGCTACGGCATGGCCGAGGCAACCCTGGCCCTCTCCATGGCCCCGCTGGGCAAGGGCCTGCGCGTCGAGATCCTCGACATCGAGCGCCTGGAGCGCGACGACCTGGCCGTCACGGTCGGCGCCGACGCGCCCCGCGCCCGGGCCTTCGCCCGCTGCGGCCCGGCCCTGCCCCACCACCAGCTGGAAGTGCGCGACGCCGACGGCAAGCCGGTCGCCGAGCGCCAGGTCGGCCGCATCTTCGCCAAGGGCCCCAGCCTGATGGGCGGCTATTTCGAGCAGCCGGAGGAGACCGCCCGCGTGCTCGACGCCGACGGCTGGCTCGACACCGGCGACCTCGGCTTCCTGGTCGAGGGCGAGATCGTCATCACCGGCCGCGCCAAGGACCTGATCATCCTCAACGGCCGCAACATCTGGCCGCAGGACCTGGAATGGACCGCCGAGCGCGAGGTCCCGGGCCTGCGCAGCGGCGACGTGGCGGCCTTCTCCGTGCCCGGCGACGCGGCGGAAGAAGAGATCGTCACCATCCTGGTCCAGGCCCGCGGCGGCGACGCCGACAGCCGCGCGGCCCTGGTCGACACCGTGGCCGGCGTGCTGCGCTCGCGCCACGGCGTCGAGACCCAGGTCAAGCTGGTCGGCGCCCACGCCCTGCCCCAGACCTCGTCGGGCAAGCTCAGCCGCTCCAAGGCCAAGGCCGCCTACTTGGCCGGCGCCTACGAGCGCGCCTGAGGTGGAGGGCCCTGAGGCCAAGGACTCGGGGCCTCGCGTCGTCGCCGTCACCGGCGCGACCGGGTTCCTGGGCCAGCACCTCGTCCGCGCCATCGCCGAACGGGGCCTTGTCCCCCGCATCCTGTCGCGTCGCGATCCGGTCTCGCCGTTCTGGCGCGGGATCGAGCCGCAGGTGGTGCTGGGCGATCTCGCCCGCCCAGAAGCGCTCGCCCCGCTGTGCGACGGCGCCGACGTGGTGATCCACCTGGCCGGCCTGATCAAGGCCGCCGACCGCGCCGCCTTCGACAAGGTCAATGTCGACGGCGCCCGCGCCGCGGCCCAGGCCGCGACCGCCGCCCGCGCCCGCTTCGTGCTGGTCTCCAGCCTTGCCGCCCGCGAGCCCCGGCTCTCCGACTACGCCGCCAGCAAGCGCGCCGGCGAGGAAGCCGTACTGGCGATCGCGCCCGAGGCGCTGATCATCCGCCCGCCGGCCATCTACGGCCCCGGCGACCGCGAGACGGTCGGCCTGTTCGCCGCGGCCCAATCCAGCCGCGTGCTGCCGGTCCTGTCGCCCGCCTCGCGCGTGGCGATGATCGAGGTGCGCGACGCCGCCGCCCAGATCCTCGACCTGGTCACGAGCCGCCGCACGGGCCTGGCCTCGATCTGCGACGCCCGGCCCGACGGTTACGCCTGGAGCGAGATCATGACCGCCGCCGCGGTCGCCGTCGGCGCGGGGCGGCCTCGCCTGCTTCGCGTGCCCGAAGGCCTGATCCGACTGGCCGGAAGCGTCGCCGATGCGGCGAGTAGACTTTCAGGACAACCCTCGGTGTTCGGATCGGGCAAGGCGCGCGAACTGTCGCATGCAGATTGGGCGTTTTCGGACGATCCATCCCTTGCGTCGTCGCCGAGTCGTCACGATGTTGCCCGCGGCTTCGGCGAAACCGTCGACTGGTATCGGTCGGCCGGATGGTTGTCGAAAAAATACAGCGACTAGTTCAATTGTGGCAGATATCTGACAGAGACACTGTTACGGTGCGGTCACAGTGCTTTGACGGGGGCGTCTGGCGTTTGGCATGGATACAGTGACAGATCTGAGTTTGCGTGAGATCGGGCTGGCGACGAGCAAGGTGCTCGGCCGCACGGTCGAGGTGACGAACGACACCCACATCGGCCGCGACCTGGCCGTGGATTCCCTCGCCCTGATGAACATCGTGATGGAGCTCGAAGACGCCTTCGACATCTCCATCCCGCTCGATCGCCTCGCCGCGGTGGAAACCGCCGGCGACCTCTCCAAACTGATCAACGATCTCCGAACCAAGGCTTGACCGATGGGTCTGTTCGACAAGCATCTGGCCTATCGCGACGCGTACAAGGCCATCCAGCAAGCGGGCGCCGACCCGTTCACCGTCCGTTTCGACGCCGTGGTCTCGCCGACCGAGGGCGTGGTCGACGGCCGTCCGACCATCCTGCTGGGCACCAACAACTATCTGGGCCTGACCTTTGACGAGAAGGCGATCGCCGCCTCGGTCAAGGCCGTCCAGGAACGTGGCACCGGCACCACCGGTTCCCGCATCGCCAACGGCAGCTTCGAGGCCCACGTGGCCCTGGAGACAGCGCTGGCCAAGTTCTACGGCCGCAAGCACGCCATGGTGTTCACCACCGGCTACCAGGCCAATCTGGGCGTGCTGTCGACCCTGGTCGGCCGCGGCGACCACCTGATCCTCGACGCCGACAGCCACGCCTCGATCTACGACGGCTCGCGCCTGGGCCACGCCGAGGTCATCCGCTTCCGCCACAACGACCCTGAAGACCTGGCCAAGCGCCTGCGTCGCCTCAAGGACGTCCCGGGCGAGCGCCTGATCGTCGTCGAAGGCATCTATTCGATGATCGGCGACACCGCGCCGCTCAAGGAAATCGCCGCCGTGAAGCGCGAGATGGGCGGCTACCTGCTGGTCGACGAGGCCCACTCGATGGGCGTGCTCGGCGCCACCGGCCGCGGCCTGGCCGAAGCCGCGGGCGTGGAAGACGACGTCGACTTCATCGTCGGCACCTTCTCCAAGAGCCTGGGCGCCATCGGCGGTTTCTGCGTCTCCAGCCTCGACGACTTCGAGGTCATGCGGGTGATCTGCCGTCCGTACATGTTCACCGCCTCGCTGCCGCCGGCCGTGGTCGCCTCGACCCTGGTGGCGCTGGAGCAGATGATCGCCAAGCCGCAGCTGCGCGAGCAGCTCAACAGCAACGCCTGCCGCCTGTACGACGGCCTGACCGCGCTGGGCTTCGTCACCGGCCCGGCCGCCAGCCCGATCGTCGCGGCCACCATGCCCGACGTCGAGCGCGCCATCGCCATGTGGAACGGCCTGCTGCAATCGGGCGTCTACCTCAACCTCGCCCTGCCGCCGGCCACCCCCGACAGCCGTCCGCTGCTGCGCGCCAGCATCAGCGCCGCCCACACCCACGAGCAGATCGACCAGGTCCTCAAGGTGTTCGCCGAGGTCGGCGCGGCGCTCGGCGTCATCGACGGCCAGCAGCGCGCTTTCGCTTAAAGGCAGGCGCACCGCTGAAAAGACGAAGCCCCGGCCGCAAGGTCCGGGGCTTTTTCTTTACTCCGGTGACGCGACGCGACACCGATCTGACCGTCCAAAACAGCCGGTGGAGCCAACTTCGGTTCACGCCCCTGAGCGGAGCCTCAGAAACTATAGGTTGTCGTGGACACTGCTGGGATATTGACTCAAATCGATATATATCGATTATGGATGTATGACATCGACACGCAGACCTTCAGCAGCGGCTCAGGCAGTGCTCGCGGCATTCCTCGCCGCGCCGGCGAACTGGCGTCACGGCTACGATCTGACCAAGGAGACAAGTGTAGGCGCGGGCACGCTCTACCCTCTCCTTGATCGCTGGGCGCGTCAGGGCTTGCTCGAAGCCGAGTGGCGCAAGGCCGACGCTCCAGGACGCCCCGCGAGACACGCCTATCGCCTGACGGCGGCCGGGATCGTTTTTGCGCGGACCTGGGCAACGTCCCCCGCCGTAGTGGCAAATCTGAAGCCGAGCATGGCCTGATGCGCAAGTTCGCCAAGTGTCTGGTCACTCATGCGGCGGCCGTGATCGCCCCCCTGCGACCGACGCAGGCCCGTGCGATGGTTGTCGAACTCGATCATATCGAAAGCGCGAGCGACGCTTTCGATTTCGCGCTGGGCTGCGTTGTCGCCGCCTATAGTCAACGGATGAGCGTTCTCGCCGTTCTGGCTTTCTCCGCTCGTTTGGCCACCGCACTCGCGGCGAGTCTGTTCGGGCTGCTGCATATCGTTCAGCCGTGGTCCAATGTCGCCTTGAAAATGCGGCTGCTCGCGGATCCCGGTTTCACCGCCTGCGGAACGCGTTGCGAAAGCTGGGTACGCACTGTCGGCGACCTACCGCTCAGTCATTGGCTATGGCAGCAAGGCGCCATGGCTGCTTTTGGGGCGTTGCATCTCGTCGCCGCAGTGCTGCTGCTACGCGGCAGTATTGGGCGCCTCGCCTGGACGAGCATGATTGTCGCTGTGTTTGCGCTCGCCATGCCAGCGCTCGGGGGCGGCGGTATTACGTTCCCGGTGATTTACATTCTTCTGATCGCAATGATGTTGGCCATGGGGCACGGCCTGGCCAAGCTGGAACATTGGAACTTTACGCGTCGCTAGATGGCTAGGACCTACAGAGCGCGTTAGCGCGCAGAAGCGTCCGCCCCCACCCTTCGCGGCCGCTTGATACGTCCGCCAAGAGGCGAGTGTCGGTAGCGGTGGAAGTCCCCGGTTCCAGGGCGGGAATGACGGGCGTGTTCAGGGTGAGAGCGGTGTTGGGTCGCCTCAGCGCCCGCGCCGCCACTTCCACAGGCCCAGCAGGATGCCCGGCGCGGCCAGCACAGGGTGACGCTCGCGCCAGGGCGTCAGCTCGACCTTGAAGCCGGTGTGGCGCTCGATCTTCCAGGCGGCGTAGCGGGCCGCGCCCTGGAAGGTGAAGGCGGCCTTGATCAGGCGGGCCACGTTCAGCGACTTGCCGAGGTTGCGCCGCAGCCGCCAGGCGGCCTTCAGGCGCTTGCGCTCGATAGCCGACATCTGCGGCGCCGGGCGTCCCTCGCCGTCGAAGCGGCCGTCGTCGGCCCAGCAGGCCGGCAGCAGGCGCTGGTAGTGCGCGGGGTCGAAGGCCAGGATCGACGCCTCGCGCCCGGCCTTCTCGACCCGGAACTCGGCGGCGTAGGTCTCCTGGAACAGCGCCGTCCAATAGGCCTCGGGCGGCCCGTCCTCTGGCCCCAGGGCGGTGGCGAAGCGGGCGGCGGTGCGGGCCGCGCGGCGCACGGCCTCGACCACCGCCTCGCGCGCGGCCTCATCGACGGCCCAAACGAGGCCCGAGGGCTGCACGAAGCGGGTCCAAAGGGTGGTATCGATCCCCCTGCCCTTCACCGCCTGCGAGAACCGCGACAGGGTCATCGAGGCGGCCTTGGCCCGCAGGGTGACTCCCTCGTGCTCCAGCTCGTGATAACTGACGTCGGGCCACAGGATGCGGGTGGCCACGCCGCGCAGGCCGCGTGGCGGCCGCTCGGTCAGAACGTAGAAGTCGAGCACGCCCGACAGGTCGCCGGTGCGCAGGATCGAGCCGTAGAACAGCACCGCCTGGGCGGTCGGGAAGAGACCCGTCAGGTGTTCGGCGAAGGCGCGGATTGGCGCCGGGATCGACTGCGCCAGCTCGGCCTCGACCAGCGGCCGGACCGCGCTCATCCGACCACGAACCGCAGCGGCGCGCCCAGGGCCAAGGCCAGCTTGCCGCCCTCGAACACCTCGCCGTCGAGCACGAAGTCGAACTGGCCCGAGGCGTAGAGCGCCGCCGGGTCGCGCCGGCGATAGCCGCGCGCCTCCAGGATCGGCTTGTCCTTGCCCGACAGCACCGTGGGCACCATGCGCAGCAGGCGCTTGGGCGGGGCGTCGACGTCGAGCACCTTCAGCCCCTCGCGCGGCGGGCCGAACGGCTTGAGATCGAACGGCAGGCGCTTCAGCGCCGTGGCCAACAGGACGAAGCGCTCGCCTTCGGGCTGGATCTCGCCGTCCATGGCCACCTTCACGGCCACGCCCTGGCGCCACTGGTCGCGCGCGCCGCCGAACAGCGCGCCCAGCGTAGCGCCGACCAGGGTCACGGCCACCGACAGGCTCTGGAACACGCCCATGCGGTTGACGCGCTTGGACAGCGCCGTGGCCCGCACCAGGGCCCCCAGGCCGAAGAAGAAGCCCCGCAGCGGCGGACGGCCGTCGGCGAAGCGCACCTCGAGCGGCGCGCGGATCTTGACGCGCGGCTCAGGGCTCGCGGCCGCCGCCAGGGCCTCCTCCAGCCGCCAGTCGCGCGGCGCGCCCAGGTCGATGGCCAGCACGTTGGTCTTGCCCGACGGCAGGATCGCCAGCATCGGCATGTCGTCACCGAAGGTCGACGGCGTCAGGCCCAGCACGTCGCGCACCGTGCCGTCGCCGCCGTCGATGACCAGGAGGTCGATCCTGTCCTCGGCGAAGCGGGCCAGCTCTTGCCCCAGCGCCTCGCGCGTCGCCGGCTCGACCACGCGCACGCCCTCGGGCGTGGGCGCATGCACCCGGCCCTGGTTGGCGTGGCTGCGCGGGTTGCGGACGACGCCGACGCGCATCACCGCGACAGCCAGGACTGGATCGAGCCCTTGGGGGCCAGGGCGCCCTGCACGATCTGAAGGGCGTGGACGAGGAAGCAGATCGCCGTCCACACCGCCACCAGCACGAAGCCGATGTCGGGCCGGCCGACCAGCACGCTGCCGGTCAGCAGGATCAAGTTGGGGTTGCGACGGGCGGTGATCAGCCGGAAGAAGCTGTCGAACGGCCGCCAGGCGTGCATCTCCAGCTTGAACAGGGCCAGGAAGATCCCCTCCTCCACCCGCTGGGCCACATAGCCGCCGACGACGATGGCCAGCAGCCATGGCGCGTAGGGCATCGACAGGCCGACGGCGAACACGCCGACGTACCAGGCCCACCACCAGAACGGCGGGTGAACCAGGTCGATGCCGTGGTCGAAGACGTTGCCCCACTTGGACGAGGTCAGGGTCACCCGGGCCAGCTTGCCGTCGACCGTGTCGAGGAAGGTCATGATCCAGGCGCAGACCAGGCCCCAGCCGAACTGGCCGCGCCAGAACAGCACGAAGGCGGCGATGGTCAGCAGGAAGCCGATGAAGGTCACCTGGTTGGGCGTCATCTTCGCCAGCGCGCACCAGCGGGTGACGATCCGCGCCGGGGTCGGCCAGACATACTTGGTGACCAGATCGGTGACGCCCTTGTACGAGCCCTGGAACAGGCGCTTCTCGACGGCGCGCACGGTTTCCTTGGTCAGGCGCTCCAGCACCGGCGGCTCACGCTTTCGCAGGGCGCTGTTGTAGGCCGAGCCCAGCTCCAGCGCTGTCAGGCGCGTAAAGCGCGCATCGACGGTCGAGGGGTCTTTACCGGCCGCCAGGGCCGCGACCGCTGCTTCGGCGACCTCGGCCGGGGCGTTCACCGCCGTGGCCCCGCCGGCCTCGTCGACCAGCACCGCCCACGGACGGCCGGCCAGGGCCTTGATCAGCGACTCGTCGAACACCCAGCCGGCGTGCACGGCGATCGTATCGCCGCCCTGCTCCGGGGCTTCCGAAACGCCGATCCGGCGATAGATGCGCGACAGCCGCTCGCCCGAGGACATGCCCCAGATGCGCGCCTCGCTGTCGCCCACCGTCACGGCGCGCGAAGCGACTGGATTGATTTCGCCGGTCACCGGTACTTAAACCCCTTGAAAGCCGAGGCGATTGATAAGCAGCTTCGCCGAAATTCGCCACAATCGCGCCGGTCCCTCTTGTCGATATTCCGCCTCGCCCATCTGTCGGACCCTCACCTGCCGCCGCCGCCGGGCGCGTTCGGCTGGCGCGACCTAGCCTCCAAGCGGCTGCTCAGCCGCATCGCCTGGCGTCGCAAGCACAAGATCCATCGCCTCGAAGTCCTCGAAGCCCTGGTCGCCGACCTGAAGGCCCACGCCCCCGACCATGTGGCGATCACCGGCGATCTCACCAACTTCGCCTCGCCCGTGGAGATCGCGGCCGCCACCCGCTGGCTGCAAGGCCTGGGCCCCGCCGAGACGATCACCGTCAGCCCCGGCAACCACGACGCCCTGGTCGGCGAGACCGCTCAGGCCCGCTTCGCCCCCTGGACCGCCTGGCTGGGCGACGACGAGGCGGCCGCCTTCCCGCAGGTGCGGCTGCGCGGCCCCGTGGCGCTCTTCAACCTGTGCTCGGCCGTGCCCACCGCCCTGCATCTGGCCACCGGCCGCCTCGGCGTCGATCAGCTCGACAAGCTCGACGCCCTGCTGGCCGATCCCGCCTTCGCCGACAGGTTCAAGGTGCTGCTGCTGCATCACCCGCCGATCGCCGGCGCGGTCTCGGGTCGCAAGTCGCTGGACGATCAAGGCCCCCTGCGCGACCTGCTCGCCCGCCGCGGTGTCGACCTCGTGCTGCACGGCCACGCCCACGAGTCGCTGACCGCGACCATTCCGGGCCCGGGCGGCCGGTCTATCCCCGTGCTGGGCGTGCCCTCGGCCTCGGCCTGGATCGGCGGCCACTCGCCGGCCCGCTGGCACGCGCTGGAGATCGAGCCGCGTGAGAATGGCGGCTTTTCGCTGCGGGTCATCGCGCGGGGCCTCGATCCGCAGACCGGCGGGATCAGGGAGCTCGGACGCTATTCGCTGATCTAGATCCTCCCCCTGAAGGGGGAGGTGTCGGCGAAGCCGACGGAGGGGGACGTGACTGCTGAAGCAGCAGCTCCCAAAGCCGAAGTAACTTCCCCCTCCGGCCCTCCGGGCCACCTCCCCCTCTGAGGGGGAGGATCTCCCGCCCTACTTCCCGTAGCGCATCCGCACCCGGATCGTGTTGTCGCCCGACTTCACGCTGATCCGCGCCGAATCGAAGGACGGCACGCCGAACCGCGACGGCGCGTCGTTGGAAAAACCGTAGCCCTCGGTCGGAAGGCCCACGGCGTTGCGGTCGAAGTCGTGGTTGCCGTTGGCGTCATGATAGACGGCCACGGCGTAGATGTCGGCCTTGGGCAGGTTGAAGCAGGCCTCGGTGGTCGGCGCGCTGGCCGGGATCCGCAGGCGCAGCAGCTTGCCGCGCGGCGCCAGGAAACGACTGGGATCGGACGGATAGATCGTCACCGTCACCTCTCCCGTCTCCGATTTCAGGCGGCCGACCTCCACGGTCAGTCGTACGCCGGTGTCGCGACCCACGCAGTCCTGCCTGGCCGCCGCCGGTGTCGCCATCCCCAGCAGGCCCAGCAGCGTCCCTAGCGCCGCAAGGCCTGGAAGAGCGGTTCGTGCTTCCATGTAAAAGGCCGTGTCCCTATTGTCGCCCCGACGCGATCAGCGCCCGCAGACTCGCCTGAAGTATCGGTTGCCGCATGCCCAATCCCACAGCCCTCGCATTCGGCTTCCCACGTTCGAAAGTGGCCGAGACCGACCACTGGTTGGTCCTTGTACGTCCCAAGCAGCCGACTTTCGGGTCTCTCGTCCTCGTATGCAAGGAACCCGTTCAGGCGTTCTCGGACCTCAGCCCCGAAGCCTTCGCCGACATGCGGGTCGCCGTGGCCGGGATCGAGCGCGTCCTGAAGGCCAGGGTCGCCTACGAAAAGATCAATTATCTGATGCTGATGATGGTCGACCGCGACGTGCACTTCCACGTCCTGCCCCGCTACGAAGGCGCGCGCGAACACGAGGGAACGAGCTTCCCTGACACCGGTTGGCCCGCCGCTCCGGCCCTGGCCTCGGCCGTCGCGCTGGACGACGCCGCCGTCGAGCGCCTGGCCCAGGACCTCGCAGCCGCGTGGACCGCCGCGTGAGCAAGCTGAAGAAGAAGTTCGACGTGCGACGGATCACGGCCATGGGCCTGATCGACCGCTACCTGCTGCGCCTGCTGGGCTGGCCGCTGGCCGGGTGCCTGGGGCTGACCGTCGTCGCCCTGCTGCTCGAGCGCGTGCTGCGCCTGCTCGACCTCCTGTCGCAGAGCAGCGCCCGCTTCGACTACGTCACCCAGCTGGCGCTCAACCTCTTGCCGCACTACCTGGGCCTGGCCCTGCCGGTGGCGTTCTTCGTGGCGCTGTTCATCGTCATCAGCAAACTGTCGGACGGCTCGGAGATCGACGCCCTGCTGGCCGGCGGCCAATCCCTCGAAAGAGTCGCCGCGCCGTTCGTCTGCGTGGGCCTGGCGCTCAGCGTCTTCAGCATCGCCGTGTTCGGCTACGTCCAGCCCTACAGCCGCTACGCCTATCGCGCCGTGATGCACGCGGCCGTCAACGCCGGCTGGAACGGCCGCCTGTCGGGCGGAGCCTTCATCGACGACGACGGCTCGCTGATGACCGCCGACGCCGCCGACCTCGCCGGCCAGAGCCTGACCCGCGTCTTCATCCGCCGCCCCGACGCCGCCGGCCACGAGGAGCTGATCACCGCCGCCACCGCCACCTTGCAGGTCTCGGCCGACGGCAAGACGGTGACCATGCGCCTGAAGTCGGGCCGCCGCATCGGCAGCGACGCGCGCGGAAACTACCGCAGCCTGGCTTTCGACGACCTGACCACCGAGGCGCCGCTGAAAGCCGCCGCCAGTCTGCTGCGCGCCCGCGGCGGCGATGAACGCGAGCTGACCCTGGGCGAGCTGCTGCACCAGGCCAGGTCGCCCAACCCGGTCGTGCCCAAGACCACGCTGATGGCCGAGTTCTACGGGCGCCTGGCTCGCGCGGCTTTCCTGCCGTTCCTGCCGCTGCTGGCCTTCCCCCTGGGCCTGGCCGCCAAGCGCGGCAACCGCGCGCCCGGCCTGCTGCTGGCCGGCGTGCTGCTGCTGGCCTTCCAGCACAGCCTGCTGCTGGGCCAGAGCCTGGCGGAGTCGGGCCGCATCGCTTCCCTGCCCGCCGTCGGCCTGCCGTTCCTGATCTTCACCGGCCTTGCGGTCTGGCTGTTCGTCGGCAGCCGCACGCGGCCCGGCGACACGCCGATCTCGCGCCTCGTGCTGGCCATGAGCGCCTGGATCCGCCGCGCCCTCAAGCCGTTCCAGCGCAAGGAGCGCGCCGCATGAAGCTGCAGCTCTACGTCCTGCGCACCGTCGCCACGCGCGTGCTGGGCGCCGTCCTGATCCTGATGGCCATCCTGCAGATCCTCGACCTGCTGGAAGTCACCACCGACATCCTCGACCGGGGCCTGGGCGTCGGCGGCGTGTTCTACTACGCCGCCCTGCGCGCCCCGGCGCTGTTCCAGCAGGTCGCCCCGCTGGCCGTGCTGGCCGGCGGCCTGTTCGCCTTCTCGCAGCTGGCCCGCGAGAACGCCGTGGTGGCCATGCGCGCCGCCGGCATCTCGGGCTACCGGATCGTCGCCATGGCCGTGCCGGTCGCGCTGGCCGTGCTGGCGCTGGACGCCCTGTGCGCCCAGGTCGTCTCGCCGCGCACCGACCCGACGCTCAGCGCCTGGTGGGCCGCCACCACGCCGGTCGCCGACCGCAAGGCCCCCGCTTCGCGCACCTTCCGCGCCGGCGAAGACCTGGTCACCGCCAAAGAAGCCACGGCCAACGGCGCGCGCCTGACCGAGCTGACCATCTATCGCCGCGACAACTCCGGCGCCCTGACCGAGCGCGTCGTCGCCCCCTCGGCCCAGTTCCAGGCCGGCGCCTGGCGGCTGCAATCGCCGGTCACCACCCGCTATCTCGGCGACCGCGTCGAGCCGATGACCGCCGCCTCGGCCACCTGGCCGACCGCTTTGCGCCCGGCCGACGTGCAGGCGCTGTTCGCCGACGCCCCCGCCCCGTCCGCCGCCTCGGCCCGCCGGGCGCTGGAGAACGGCGGCTCGGACCGCCCGCAGAGCTTCTACGCCACCCGCCTGCAGACGGCCTTCTCCGGCCCGATCGCGGCGCTGGTCATGTTGCTGCTCAGCGCCCCCGTCGCCTGGGCCAACTTCCGCAGCGGCCAGGGCGCGGTGCTGCTGACCTCGGGCCTGGCCGCCGGCCTCGTCTTCCTGGTCGCCGACGGCCTGTTGTCCGCCCTGGGCGAGTCCGGGGCCCTGTCGCCGATCCTGGCGGCCTGGGCCGCCCCCGTCGTCTTCGCCGCCCTCGCTGTGCGCGCCTTCGTATCCCTGGAGGGATGATGCCTTTCGATTCCGCGGCCGAGGCGATCTCGGTCCTGCCCGTCCGCACGCCTGAAGAGCTCAAGCGCTTCATCGCCCTGCCCGCGCGCCTCAACACAAAAGATCGAAGCTGGATCACCCCGCTGTTCCTGGAGCGGACCGAGGCCCTGTCGCCCAAGACCAACCCGTTCTTCCAGCACGCCGAGGTGCAGCTGTTCCTGGCCGTGCGCGGCGGCCGAGACGTCGGCCGGATCAGCGCCCAGATCGACCAGCTGACGCCCCAGAAGGTTCCCGGTCGTCTGGACGGTCACTTCGGCCTGATCGCCGCCGAGGACGACGCCGAGGTCTTCGCCGCCCTGCTGCGCGCGGCCGAGGCCTGGCTGCGCGAGCGCGGCCGCACCCATGTGATGGGGCCCTTCAACCTGTCGATCAACGAGGAGGTCGGCCTGCTGGTCGACGGCTTCGACACCCCGCCGATGGTGATGATGGGCCACGACCCGGCCTATGCCGGCGGCCGCGTCGAACAGCAGGGCTATGCCAAGGCCAAGGACATCTACGCCTACTACGCTCCCATGCAGGCCGACCTGCCGCCGGCCGTGCGCCGCCGGGCCGAGCGTCCGCCAGCCGATGGCGTGGTTCTGCGCCAGCTCGACATGAGCCGCTACGACGAGGAGGTGGTCACCCTGACCGAGATCCTCAACGACGCCTGGAAGGACAACTGGGGCTTCACCCCCACCACCGAGGCCGAGACCGCCCAGCTGGCCAAGGCCCTCAAGGCCGTGATCGACAAGCGCCTGACCTGGTTCGCCGAGATCGACGGCGAGGCCGCCGGCTTCCTGGTCTTCCTGCCCAACGTCAACGAGGCCATCCGCGACCTTGGCGGCAAGCTGCTGCCGTTCGGCTGGGCCAAGCTCCTGTGGCGGCTGAAGGTCAAGCGCGTGAAGTCGGCCCGCATCCCGCTGATGGGCGTCAAGCGCAAGTTCGCCGAGAGCATCCGCGGCCGCATGCTGCCGTTCCAGATGATGCACGCGGGCCGCACCTCGGCCATCGCCCTGGGCTACGAGCGCTTCGAGATCTCGTGGGTGCTGGAAGAGAACATGCCCATGCGCCGCATCGCCGAGTCCATCGGCTCGACGATCTACAAGACCTATCGGATCTACGAGAAGGCGCTGTGACCCTGCCCTTCAAGGCCCTGGTCCTGGCCGGCTCGCGGCCGGGCGAGATCGACAGCGCCGCGGCCTATGCCGGCGTCTCGCACAAGGGCCTGATCACGCTGGAAGGCCGCACGCTGCTCGACCGCGTGCTCGGCGCCGTCCAGGCCGCCGGCGCGGAAGCGATCGGGGTCTCGACGTCGGACGCCGCCATAGTCTCGGCCCTGCCGCAAGGCGTCGCGGCCATCGCCGCCTCGGCCGAGGGCCCCAGCCAGAGCGTGCGGGAAGGCGCTAAGACGCTCGGCTTCCCGCTGCTGATCACCACCGTCGACCACGCGCTGCTCAAGCCCGAGTGGATCAAGCAGTTCCTGGCCGACGCGCCGGCCAACGCCGACGTCTGCCTGATGCTGGCGCCGGAAGAGCGTGTCCGCGCCGCCGCGCCGGACACCAAGCGCACCTATCTTGCGTTCCGCGACGGCCGCTTCTCGGGCTGCAACCTCTTCCTGTTCCGCAGCGAGGCCGCCCTGCCCGCCATCGCCCTGTGGCGGCGGGTCGAGCAGAACCGCAAGCAGCCCTGGAAGATCGCCGCCATGCTCGGCCCGGGCCTGCTGGTCCGCTACCTGCTGGGCCTGCTGACTCTGGACGAGGCCATCGCGCGCCTGGGCCTGCTGGCGGGCGTCAAGGCGGCGGCGGTGCGCGCCCAGGACGGCCTGGCCGCCGTCGATGTCGACAAGCCCGCGGACCTCGATCTCGTGCGCCGGATCGTCGGCGAACCCGCCTAGCGCCAGTAGCCGTTCGCCGCCGCCACGGTGGCGAAGTTCACCGCCACCACGTGCGAGACGGCCACGAGGGCCTGCGCGTCGTTCTCGTAGATCGCCCGCAGCCGGGCGCGGACCTCGTCTGAGGGCTGGGTCTTCTTGACCGCCATCCGCGAGAGCTTGATGGCGAGATCGTAGCCCTCCTCGGGCGTGGCGGTGATCAGGCTGGGCAGCCAGGCGGCCATTGGGCGTCACTCACGTTCAGGATCCGGGCAGCCTAGGCGGCCCGGCGCGACCACGATTGGACGAAAAGCTCCGCCGTTCCGTCCAATCGTCGCCAAGACCTCAGGCGCTGAGCCTGACGATGACCCCGAGGCCCGCGGCCGCGACCGCCAGGGCGATCGGCACGGTCAGGATCTGGGCCAGGGCCGAGCCGGCGCTCACCCGGCCGGTCCAGGTCGAAAGGCCCTCGCGCAGGAAATCGGCGAGGTCGGGCCGGGTTTCGACCTTCGGCTCCATGCGCAGGATCACCGCCGGCACGCCGAGATAGACGGCCAGGTAGACCGCGCAGACCCCCAGCACCAGCCCGACCTCGGCGTCGCCGAGAAAGGCCAGGGCGAACGCCCCGAGGATCGCGCCATAGGCGCCGACGATCATCCAGCCCACCGCCTTGGGCAGGTCGGGCGTCGAGGGCTCGGGCGCCAGGGGCTCGCGGACGGCGGCTTCGACCACCGCCGGAGCCGTCCGCGCGCGCGGCGCGGGCGGCTCCCAGGACGGGCCTTCGTAGAAGGCGTAGGTCAGCGGCGTCGTGGTGGAGACATAGTCCATGACAGGCTCCTTCGGCCGCTCGGCGGCCGGGGTCAGGGTTGGGAGGACACGCGCACTCAGACGGCCAGGGCCTCGTCGGCCGGGCCGAAGAACTCGAAATGGATCCGCTCGGACGCCACCCCGGCCCGCGACAGCCCGCCGACGAACGCCTTCAGGAACGGGCGCGGCCCGCACAGGAAGAAGTCGGCGGTCTCGAACGGGGTGTTGGCCTTCAGCCAGTCGACGGTGATCAGGCCGTCGTGGTCGTGGGTGCGGCCGGCTTCGTCATTGGCCGCCGGCTGGGCATAGAAGGTGGCCACCGAGGTCTTGCCATGCGCCTTGGCCAGAGCCCGGACGTGGCCGTCCATGGCGTGGCTGGCGCCGTCCAGCGCGCCGTGCACGAAGGCGGTTTCCAGCTCCGGATGCTTGTCGGCGATGGTCTCCAGCATGCTGACCATCGGCGTCAGCCCCACCCCGCCCGACAGCAGCACCACCGGCCGCTCTTGCGCCTGCGGCAGGAAGAAATCGCCCGACGGCGGGGTCAGCTGGATCGTCGTGCCGACCCGCGCCACGTCGTGCAGGAAGCGCGAACCGCCCTGGCCGCCCTCCTCGCGCTTGACCGAGATGCGATAGGCCGTCTCGTTGGGCGCGTTCGAGATCGTGTAGTTGCGGCGGATCTCGCCCTGGTCGGGCGTCGTCAGGCGCAGGGTCAGGTACTGGCCGGGCTTGTGCGGCAGCACCTTGCCGCCGTCCTTGGGCCGCAGCACGAACGAGGTGATCACCGCGCTCTCGACCGTGCGCTCGGCGATCTCGAAGGCGCGCCAGCCGTTCCAGCCGCCGTCGACCGCCTCGATGGCCTCGCGGATGCCGTGCTCGCGCTCCTGCAGCAGGCCGGCCAGGAACCAGTAGGCCTCGCCCCAGGCGGCCAGCACCTCGTCGTTGACCGCCTCGCCCATCACCTCGGCGATGGCGCCCAGCAGGGCCTTGGCCACGTAGGGGTAGTGCTCGGGCAGCACGTGATAGCCGACATGCTTCTGGGCCATGCGCTCGATCGCCGGGATCAGCGCCTCCAGGTTCTCGATATTGAGGGCGTAGCCGACGATCGCCCCGGCCAGGGCGTGATGCTGCTGACCGCTGGCCTGGTTGGCGTGGTTGAACAGGGCCTTGATGTGGTCGTCCTAGAAAAGCCGGGCGTACATCGCCTTGGTCACTTCGGTGGCGCGGGCGGCGACGGCCGGGGCGGTGGCCTTGACGTGCGCGATCGTCTCCGCGCTCAGCGGCTTGGGCATGGTCTTGCTCCTTGGAATTCGGATGTCGGGAGTGTCGGGGGATCAGGCGGCGAGCGCGGGTTCGCGGTCGTAGAAATCCACCTGCATGCGGATCGGCCCCAGCGGCTCGACCCGATGGATCTGCTGCGGCCGCACCAGCCCCGACACGCCGGGGCTCAGCTCGACCGACGGAATGTCGGCGTCGTCGTAGTGCAGGACGAGCCGCCCCTCGATCAGGCGGATCACGCCCCAGACGCCGGCCCGGGTGCTGTGGTCGCGACGCAGGCCCTCGGGCAGGGTCGCCTCGTCGAACACCGGGGTCGAGCGGTAGGGCGCGTTCGGCGCCGGCCGTCGGCTTTCCAGCGCGCCGTTCAGGTTCCGGGCCATGCGCTGCGCCTTCTCCTGAAGCTCGGCCGCGTGACGGGGCGGAACGAAGGTGTTCGTCGCCTCGCGCCACAGCGCCAGCCAGCGATCGAACATCTCCGGCTCGATGCGCTCGACATGCTTCATGTGCGCGGCCAGCGGATTGCCCTTGTAGCGGGCCGAGGCGCGCATCACCGACGACCAGAAATCGGCCAGCCGGTCGAGATGCTCGTCCCAGTCCTCCACCGCATCGGCGAAGACGGGGCCCAGCTGCGGATCGTCCCGCACGGCGGCGTAGAAGCTGGTCAGCAGCGCCGGCAGGACGGTGTCGTCGAAGTCGAAGACGGGGTTGGCGGACATGACGCCCTCAATTCATTCATCTGGAATGCATCTATTCCCGCGACCAAAAACATGCAATCTGAATGCATGATTTATCCGGCGCGCCGAACCCTTAAGGGGAGCCCATGAAGCTCACCCGCTACACCGACTACGCGGTGCGCACGGTCATCTACCTGGCCAATCACGACGGCCGCCTGGCCTCGATCGCCGAGATCGCCCGCGCCTACGACATCTCGCAGAACCACCTGATGAAGGTGGTGCAGCAACTGGCGGCCGCCGGTTTCGTCGAGACGGTGCGCGGTCGCGGCGGCGGCCTGCGCCTGGCCCGTCCCGCCGACCAGGTCAATGTCGGCGCCCTGGTGCGCGAGACCGAGGGCGGTTTCGACCTCGTCGACTGCTCGTCCTGCGTGGCCGCGCCGGGCTGCGGCCTGCCGCGCATGCTGGCCGAGGCGACGCGGGCCTTCCTGGCCGTGCTCGACGGCTACAGCGTCGCCGACATCTCGCGCCAGCCCGACGTGCTGCGCCACCTGTTCGCCCAGGCCGGCTGAGGCCTTCCCGCCACAGCGCGATAAAACACGGCGTTCGGCTTTGCATGCGGCGGCGGCCGGACCTATGTGCCGGCCCAGGCCGCCCTCTCCCATGACCGCGGCCACCTCTATTTTCGTTTGCCGAAGTCTGTCCCGTGCCGCCTTTCCTTCGTCGCGCCGCCGTTCTGGGCGCCCTCTTCCTGCTGTCGGCCTGCGCCAGCGTCGATCTTCCCGCCTCGCCCAAGGCCGCGTTCAGCCGCAGCGCTTCCGGCGTCCTGTCCCAGGGCGTGACCTACTGGAGCGAGACGCGCGAAAACCCGCTGCGACAGGTCTATCACGTGGTGCAGTTGGACCTGGCCGACCCCAAGGTCGAACTCTTCGTCTCGCCGCCCAATGACGGCGCGGGCCAGTACCACGCCCGCACGACCTCGGAATTCGTCACCGCCTCGGGCGCCCTGCTGGCCGTCAACGCCAGCTACTTCGTGCCGTTCAAGGCCGGCTCGCCGGGCGGCGACGACTTCGTCCCGCACGCGGGCCAGCACGTCGATCCCGTCGGCAAGGTGATCGTCGGCGGCCGCGAGGTGGCCCCGCCGGACGATCCCGAGGTCGACCCGCGGGTCAACGCCATCCTCTGCATCCACCCGTCGTTCGTCGAGATCCGCTCGGGCGCCACCTGCCGCTGGGACGTGGTCGACGCGGTGGCCGCCGGCCCCGTCCTGCTGGTCGACGGCGCCGAGCAGTCGTTCCAGAACGCCGGGCCCAAGTACGCCCGCGACCGCCATCCGCGCACCGCCTTCGGCGTGTCGGCCGACGGCCGCACCGGCTGGCTGGTGGTGGTCGACGGCCGCCAGTCCGTGCTCAGCGAGGGCGCGACCCTGACCGAGCTGACCGCCTTCTTCCGCGACCTGGGCGCGGCCGACGCCATCAATCTCGACGGCGGCGGCTCGACCACCCTAGCGGTCGACGACGGCTTTGGCCGCCCGCGCGTGCTGAACTCGCCGATCCATACCGGCGTGCCCGGCCGCGAGCGCCCGGTGGCCAACCAGATCGGCGTGCGGGTGCTTGGCGCGCCGTAGGTCGGATCGACATTCGATATCAGAGACGAAAACCTCGTCCTTCGACAGGCTCAGGATGAGGTTTTTCTACGATCCGGGCCTATCAATGGTCCTCATCCTGAGCTTGTCGAAGGACGAGGACCACGCTCGGACCTTGAACGCCGATCCGCCCTAGACCTGCGGCGACAGGAAGCTGGCCGCGACATTGCTGAGCGGACCGGGCCAGTCGCCGAACACGATCGAGCCGGAAAGCGGGTCGCTCGACATCGACGGGAAACACAGGTTGAGCCTGAACTTCAGCAGTTCGTCGCTGGTGCTGCTGATCATGATCGACAGCGGAAAGCCGATGGCCGGGGCGTTGTCGTAGATGAACATCACGCCGGTGAACGGCGAGATCACCGGCGCGGCCGGGTTTGGGAACGACAGTTCGCCCGTCACCGGCACCACTTCGCAGCGCGCCGTCGAGCCCGTCTCCAGCGCGGCCTCGCTACTGGCGAGGCTCTTTCCCTCCGGGGTCACCAGGGTCAGCTCGTACTCGAAGCCCACCTGGCCGTCGGCCACGATGTCGGGCTTGTAGACCGTCAGCTTCAGGGCGCCGGTTTGCTGCATGAGCGCATCCTCGATCAAGGGGCGGCGCGACGAAGCTCGCGCAACCTATGATCGCATCAACGCATGACACATTCTTTGGGAGAACGCCGATCCATCGGATCGCCGCGCCAATCGCCCGCCTGCGCACGGCGCGGGCGGGTGGTGGCGCTTGAAGACGCAGCGCGCGCTCGCCTCAGGCCGGGGTCGCCTCGACCGCCGCCCAGCGCGCGGCCAGTTCGCGGTTCTTGGGCAGGTCCTCGGGGAAGTCCATCTCGGCCCAGTCCAGGCCCTGGATCGAGCGCACGGCCACGGCGTCATGGGCGCGGGCGATCTGGTCGATGGCCGACAGGTACCAGCGACGCAGACCCTCGGGCGTGCGCAGCGAGCGCTCGACGATGTCGGTGAACAGCGCCGCGCCTTCCGGCTCGAAGCGCAGGAAGCCGATCGACTCGGCGTCATAGGTGGTGATGGTCTTACCGATCTCACGCAGGGCGTCGCCCTCGGTGCGCACCTTCATGTCGTCGGAGTCGTAGCCGCCGTCCTTGCGGTCGATGGTCACCGTGATCGGGGCCGACGGCGCCGACAGCAGGCGCTCGGCGATGGCCGGCTCGAACAGGGTGTCGCCGTTCAGCAGCAGGAACGAGCCCTGCATCTCGCCGCGCGCCATCCACACCGAGGCCAGGTTGTCGCTGACGCTGTAGAACGGGTTGAAGATCGTGCGCAGGGTCAGGCCCGGCAGGCGCAGCTTGGCCAGCTCGGCCTCGACCAGGTCGGCGTTGAAGCCGGTGACGACCACCACCTCGGTGACGCCGGCGCTGTGCAGGTGGCGGATCTGCCATTCCAGGACCGAGCGGCCCGACAGGTCCACCAGGCACTTGGGACGGGTGTCGGTCAGCGGCGACAGGCGCTTGCCCTGTCCGGCGCTGAGGATGATGGCTTTGACCGGCGACTGCATGGCGAAAACTCGGGCGCGCCGCGAAGAGGGCGGCGAAGACGGGGGTGAAAAGGGCGAGAGCACGACTCGAAACGAGCCATATCAGCGCAAATTGTGCGCGACCATAGCCGTGGCAAGGTCCGGCGTCCCGCAAAACGCCGCTTGCGACAATCCGCGCGCCCTCGGGGCTCGCGCGCCCTCCCCCGTCGTCAGGCCTCGACGGTCGCCTTGTAGGTCTTGGTGGCTGGATGCAGCCGCGCCTCGATCGCCTCGTCGAGGGCCGCCCGGAAGTCGACCATGCCGGCGTTGACCGGCTCGAACACGTCGTAGCTGACCGAGCAAGGATCGCCGCCGGGGAACGGAGGTTCGGGATTGTATTGGATCGACAGCTGCGCCTGCTGCGAGGCCAGCTGCGCCTTCTCTTCCGCGTCCGGACCGCCGGCCAGGTCGGTGACGATCGTCTGGACCATGAACAGCGACTCGTCGATCGACGACGAGATCCCCGCCCCGGTGATGCGGTTGCCGTCCTTGACCCAGCGCGGGCAGCCGTTGACCACCGTCACCTTGGGGAACAGCTTCAGGCACTCGATGAAGCCCCAGTGGGTGGTGGCCCGATAGCCGTCCAGCAGCCCGGCCGAGGCCAGCAGCAGCCCGCCGGTGCAGACCGAGACCACATAGCGCGCCTTGCCGGCTCGATCGCTCAGGAAGTCCAGCAGCGCCTGGTCGCCGATGGCGTCCTGCAGGCCGGCGCCGCCGCCCGGCACGAACAGCATGTCGATGTGCGGCGCGGCGTCATAGTCGTACTGCGCCACCACCTTGAGCACGCCCGAGGTCTGGATCGGGTCGGTGCTCGCCGCCACGGTCGCCACCTCGATCGTTCGGCCGATGACCTCGCCGTCGAAGAAGGCGAACACCTCGTGCGGCCCCGCGACGTCGAGGATGTCGACGCCCGGATAGAGCACGATGCCCACCGTGAACGGCGGCGGCGTCGGCGCGGTCATTGGGCCACCGCGATGAACGAGGCCGTCACCCCGGCCGGCTCGCCGTTGTGCGGCTTGGCCCGCACGATCGTGCCGACGATCGACGGCACTTGGTCCACGCCGTCCGGCCACATGTAGCCGGGCCAGCCGTAGTAGTCGTACTCCCAGCCGGCCGTGGGCGTGCCGTCACGGCCAAAACCCCGGATGACGATGGTGGTCGGCCCCTCGCATTCGGGATCGACCGTTCCCTTCAGGTCCAGCACGTAACCGCCGCCCATGTCGAGCGTACCCGCGACGGTGCGCGGCGTCGGGGTCTCGAAGGTGAACACCCCCTCGCCGAAGATCAGGCTGAGCGCCGTCTGGGCGTCGTCGCCCACCAGCTCGGGATTGTTCAGGTAGCTGCGATAGGTCCACTTGCCGGCCAGGCTCATCGGGATCCTCCCCGTCCAGGTTTCGCGTCAGATGTTCGGGCGCCGCCTCAGTTGGCGTTGATGACGATGTCCAGCACCTGCGGCGTGGCGGTCGTCGCGCCAGCGTCGGCGTGGTGGGCGTGCGGCGTCTCGGTCAGCAGCGGCTTGCCCGACAGGCGCACGAGCCGGATGTTCAGACCGGACGGCGCGGCGGCCTCCAGCGTGCCCCTGGCCTTGGCCAGCTTGGCCAGCGGCGGCGACAGCGGCACGGTGAAGGTCACCGGCCGGGTGACCAGGTGGCGGCCGAACATCGACAGCGTGGTCACGAAGCCCGGCGAACTGGGCGTCACCGGCTGGCCTTCGGGCGTGTTGAGCACCACCGCCAGGTCGCCGCCGTGCTCGAACGGCGGCAGGTCGACGGTAATCGTCGCCAGCAGGCTGGTTCCCTCGGGCTTGGCGGCCTGGGCCAGGACGGCGGACGGCACGGCGACGTCGCCGGCCCCGAGGCTCGTTCCGGTCGGCGTCTTCAGCTTGGCGGCGTAGCGGGTCGGCGCGGCGGCGGCCTTCAGCTTGGGCGCGCCCAGCTTGGGCACGACGTTCTCGCCCGAGCCGGGCTCGTAGTCGTAATCGAACTCGCCGATCGTCTGGTAGGCCTTGGCCTTCTGCTTCTCGGGCGGCAGCGGCGCGCCGCCGGCGTCGGTGAAGAACAGGAACGGCTCGGACTGCCAGCGCACCAGGTCGCCCTTGGGGTCGACGTAGCTGGGATTGTCGGCCGGCAGGGTCGGATAGCCGAAGCCCTGCTGCTTGCGGGTCCACACGTCCCAGATGCGGTCGATATTGGCGTGGTGCAGGAAGAACAGCGGGTCCACCGGCGACAGGTTCGACTGCATGAAGCCGTCGCCATAGGTCGTGTTGCCCTGGTCGTCGGTCCAGATGCCGCCGACGCAGTTGTGCACCTTGTTGTGCGGCTGGCCTTCCATCACGCCAAAGCCGGTGATGCTGCTGTGATAGTTCGACTTGGGGCTGGCGAAGCCGATGAAGTCGCGCGGCGACAGGGCGTCGTTCAGCATCCACGACGACACGGCGTTGTTGGTGATCGTGTCGAAGCCCGGGTTCTGGGGCGTCGAGCCTCGCGCGTTCGGCGGCGCGAAGAACATCGGCCCGCCCTTGGGTCCGATGTCGAACAGCAGGTCGGCCGGGAAGCGCAGGCCGCGGATCAGCAGCTGCTGGTTCTGGGCCTGGCTGAGACCGGCCCAGAACTTCTCCAGCACCGGCCCGAAGGCCTTGTTGAAGGCGTCCAGGCTCTGGATGTAGGCGCGGTTGTTGGGATTGAGCACGCCCTCGAACATCGCCGCCGGCACCCGGGGGCTGGCGGTCCAGTCCCAGTAGGGGAAGGCGAAGTCGGGGTCGCCGCTGAGCTGGCGCACCGTCTGCTCGAACCAGCCGACATAGCCGCGGTGCCAGACCACGAACCACCAGTTGCCGTGCGGGCAGTCGACCGTGTGGGTCAGCGCGTGGTTGTACCAGTTGTTCGGATGCTCGGGCGGCAGCTTGAGCATGATCTCGACGGCCTTGGCGTAGCTGGCCAGCGCCTTCTGGCCCTGCGGGCTGGCGACGTTCCAGCGCCGCCAGCGGGCCTTCTTCGGGGCGGCGGGCTGGGCCAGGGCCTGACCGGCGGCCATGGCGCCGACGACGGCCGCGCCGCCCGCCATCAGGTCACGGCGCGACGGAGCGGAGAACGGGCCAGAGAACGGGCCTGGGACGGTCGGATCCTGGGTCATGGCGAAGACTCTCTTTTTCGGATCATGGAGAAGCGCCGGCGCGAGCCCGGCGAAGCGCGGAAAGCCGAGCGGCGCGGCCCAGAAAGGCCGCGCCGGCAGGTCGTCAGTGGTGGCCGTGGGATACGCCGCCGGCGCCGTCGGGCAGCACGATCTGGACGTTCTGCATCATGCCCTGGTCCTCGTGGTCGAGGATGTGGCAGTGCAGGACGTACTCGCCGATGTAGCGCTGGTAGCGGGTCCGGACGATCAGGGTGTAGGGCAGGTAGGGACCGTTGTCGGTCTTCTGCACGCTCTTGACCCACAGGGTGTCCTTCCACGCGCCCTTCAGGCCCGGATACTGCGGGTCGGGCGGGCCGGGGCCGAAGTCGTCGACCGCGCCGGGGGCGCTGACGTCCTTGCCGGTCGGGTCCAGGATCTTGACGATCTGGAACGGGTTCACGTGGATGTGGAACGGGTGGCTGACGAACTCCGAGCGCAGCTCCCACTCCTGGGCCGTGCCCAGAACCAGGGTGCGGTCGACGCGGTCGGGGGCGTAGGGACGCGGCGCATAGTCCTGCGAACCAACCTCGAACTGCACCGGCATGTTGGTGTTCTGGCCCGGAATGGCGATGTTGAAGAGCACCTTCTCGGTCTCCGAGCCCTTGATCTCGGCCTCGGTGATGGTCGGGTGCGGCACGAAGCGGGTCAGCTTCAGGCCGTTGCGCAGGTCGGAAACGACGCTGGCGCGCACGTCAGGCGGCATCTGCACGTTGGCGGCGGCCACCAGTTCGCTGGTGACGAAGGCCGGGATGTCCCTGACCTCCTGGCCGGGCGCGACGCTGACCTTGCCAAGCAGGCGCGTACCGACCGCGATGCTGTTGACCGTGGCGCTGGGCGCGGTGTCGGCGTCGAGCATGCAGTAGTTGCCCGCCTTGGGGAAAACCACCAGCAGGTCGTTGCGATAGCCCGGCTGCAGGGTGACCACCGTGGCCTTGCGGGCCTGGGCGTCGGTCAGGCCATCGTCGGCGACCACGTAGAACGGAACCGGCTCGCCGATGCAGTAGGTCTTCTGGAAGGCCGGGCCGTCGGCCGCCGCCAGGCGCTCCATCGCCGCCGGACCGCCCTCGGCCATCTTCACGAACTGCAGCGAGATGGTGTCGCGCACGCCGGCGTGGATCATCCGCCAGCGGGCCAGCTCGCCCTGCTTGGCCGGCAGGGTGGCCAGAACCTGGCCGTTGATGCTGGTGTAGCGGCCCGACTGCCCCCAGCTGCCCGGCCCGAAGCCGTTGCCGTTGGCGTCGCTGTAGAACTCGATCACCCCGGTGTCGCCGGGATCGCAGACCCACTCGACCACATTGCCCTTGGCGTCGGTCTTGACCTTGATGTTCCCGTCCTTGCCCAGGCACGCGTACTGGATCTGCTGGAACACCAGCAGCTTTTCCGGGATCGGGGCCCCGTTCTTGTAGAGCAGGGTGTCGAGGTCGCCGTTCGTGGCCAGGGTCGGCTTGCGGTCGCCCTTGATGACCAGGGCCCCGGCCATGCCGCTGGAGACCTGCAGCGCCGTCGAGCCGTGGCGGTGGGTGTGGTACCAGAAGGTGCCGGCCGGATGGTCGCGGGGGATGTTGTATTCGTACTCGAACTTCACCCCGGGATTGATCGACAGCAGCACGTTGTCGCTGTTGCCGGTCGGGCTGACCCACAGGCCGTGGCTGTGCAGGTTGGTGCCGTTGTAGCAGTGCGGCACGTTGATCAGCCAGTTGGGGTCGGTGCAGCTGGGGTCGGCCGGCAGCCTGTTGTCCAGCGCGACGCGCACCGTCTCGCCCGGCCGCGTCGAGATCGTCGGCGCCACATAGGGCGTGGTCGGCGAGACGTCGGTGCCGTTGTAGCTGCGCAGGTGGACCTTGTCGTAGCGACCGTTGGCGGGATTGTAGAGCCGCCCGTCGGTGTAGACGATGTTCAGGGCCAGGCGCTTGTCGGCGGTGATCGCCGCCGTCGACGGCGGGATGACATAGCTCTTGTCGCCCGAGGCCGTGCCGGTGATGGCCAGCAGGCTGGTCGTCGCCTTCTGGGCCGTCTCCTCGAGCGGCGCGCCCAGGACGCGGGGATTGTCGACAATCCGGTCCTGCGCCGCGGCGGTCCCCGCCTGCACGGCGATCGCGGCCAGGGCCGCCCCCACCGCCAACATCACGCGCCTATCACGCGCGCGCCAACCAGCACCGCTCATCGCAGCCTCCCCGAACGACGTTCCCCGAGGCTACATACTACCTAAGCGATACTACAGGTGAAGGCTAAATTTTTGTGATCTTTCGCACACGCAGCAGGGCTCAACGCCAGGCGTAGTTGAAGCTGATGCTGATCCGCTGCTCCTCGGCCTGGTTGGGCGTCACCTCGTGGCGAAGCCAGCTCTCCCACATCAGGATCGTGCCCGGCTCGGGCCGCACGTAGACGAACGGTTGCAGGCTCTCGGGCGCGTCTTCCTGGCGGGTCGGCGCGGCCATCATCATCGGCAGGCGCGGGTCCTCGAACTTCAGCGCCGAGGCGCCCTCCGGGATGGTGACGTAGACCGTGCCGGAGATCACGCTGTGGGGATGGATGTGGCCGGTGTGCTGGCCGCCCGGATCCAGGATGTTGATCCAGAAGCTGTCCATCACCAGCTTGCCGCCGGCCAGGTCGAAGCGCAGCGCCTTGGCGAAGGCCGCCGCGTGCTTGTCGAGCTTCTTTTTCAGGTCTGCGAACAGGCTGTCGCGCTGGGCCAGGTCGTCCAGCGAGGCGTAGGAGGTGTACCCCAGATAGCCCTTGCGCTCGGCCCAGGCCTGGCCGGCCTCGTCGTCCTCGGCCACGGCGATGCAGGCGTCGTGCAGGTCGTCGATGAAGGTCTCGAAGTCCTTCTCGCCGGACAGGGCGGCTTCATAGAGCGGGGTGACGAAGAGCGAGCGCGTGGTCATGGGGCGCCTCATAGCGCCCGAGCGCGTTGACGACAAACCGCGAATAGAACATCATGGGAACATGACTGACGGCGCCCTCATCATAAGGATCGACGCGGCGCGCGCCGAGCGCCTACGGCCGTTCGCCGAGGCAGCCGGTCTGAGCGTTGAAGAGTATGCTCTCGACGTTCTGCGGCGCGCCGTCGAACAGCCGGGCCTCGAAGAAGCTGATAGCCCGTGGAACGGATCACCGGCTCGCGTAGTGCAGGACAACGGCTTCGGCGAGGACGCGGAAGCCTATGCCGACGAACTGGATCGGATCGCTGAGGAAGCACTGAGAACCGGCGGCATTCCTTTCGAGGTCTTACAAGCCCGCCTTCGCAACCTCGGACAGCCCCGCTGATCCATGTATCGGGTCATCGTCACACCGGCGGCCATAGCCGATGTCGATTACCTTGAAGACTGGCTGCTCAAACGCGGCGCCGATTACGGCCTCGCGCTAGGCGGCAAGCTCGCGGATGCTTCAGCCACCCTCGTCGAGTATTCCGAGCGCACCTCGCTGAGCAAAGATGGTCGTTACCGTGAACTCCACGTGACCTTCCACTCGAACCAGTACGTCATCCAATATCAAGTCCACGGCGACGCCGTGGTGATCCTGCGCATCCGACACAGCCTCGAACGTCGCTGATTCCGCCGGACTCGCCTATATCTGCCTCGTGACCGACACCACCGCCGACATCCCCTCCCCCGCCGAACCGCCGAAATTGTCCGGCGCCGCCCTGATCAAGGACGAGGTCACGCGCCTGCCCGACGGACCGGGCGTCTACCGGATGATCGGCGACGCCGGCGAGGTGCTCTACGTCGGCAAGGCCAAGAGCCTCAAGAAGCGCGTCGTGCAGTACGCGCAGGGCCGCTTCCACACCAACCGCATCGCCCACATGGTCGACGCCACGCGGGCGATGGAGTTCGTCACCACCCGCACCGAAGCCGACGCCCTGCTGCTCGAGATCAACCTGATCAAGCAGCTGAAGCCGCGCTTCAACGTGCTGCTGCGCGACGACAAGAGCTTTCCCGAGATCCTCATCCGCCGCGACCACGACGCCGCCCAGCTGCGCAAGCATCGCGGCGCGCACGCGATCAAGGGCGACTATTTCGGACCGTTCGCCAGCGCCTGGGCGGTGAACCGCACGCTCAACACCCTGCAGAAGGCGTTTCTGCTCCGCTCGTGCAGCGACAGCGTCTACGAGACGCGCGACCGCCCCTGCATGCTGCACCAGATCAAGCGCTGCGCCGCGCCCTGCACCGGCCTGATCAGCCTTGAGGACTACGCTGGCCTGGTCGACCAGGCCGAGGCTTTCCTGAGGGGGAAGTCCCGCGCGGTCATGGGCCAGATGGCCAAGGAGATGGAGGCCGCGGCCGAGGACCTGGAGTTCGAGCGCGCCGCCCGCCTGCGCGACCGCATCCGCGCCCTGGCCGCCGTCGCCCAGGAAAGCCAGATCAACCCCGACACCGTCGAGGAGGCCGACGTCGTCGCCCTGCACGTCGAGGGCGGCCAGGCCTGCGTGCAGGTGTTCTTCTTCCGCGCCGGCCAGAACTGGGGCAACCACGCCTACTTCCCCCGTATCACCGGCGCCGCCGAGGACGAGGAGGAAGGCGTCACCGAGGAGCAGCGGATCATCACCGCGTTCCTGGGCCAATTCTACGACGACAAGCCGATCCCCCGCCTGATCCTGGCCAACGTCCAGCCGGCCGACGCCGACCTCTTGAGCGAGGCCTTCGCCCTGAAGAGCGGCCGCAAGGTCGAGATCGCCGTGCCCAAGCGCGGCGAGAAGGCCGACCTGGTCGGCCATGCCCTGACCAACGCCCGCGAAGCCCTGGGCCGCCGCATGGCCGAGGGCAGCGCCCAGACCAAGCTGCTGGCCGGCGTCGCCGAGGCCTTCAAGCTGGACGCCCCGCCCGAGCGGATCGAGGTCTACGACAACAGCCACATCCAGGGCACCAACGCCGTGGGCGGCATGATCGTGGCGGGCCCCGAAGGCTTCATGAAGGGCCAGTACCGCAAGTTCAACATCAAGAGCACCGAGCTCACGCCCGGCGACGACTACGGCATGATGAAGGAGGTGCTGAAGCGCCGCTTCTCCCGCCTGGTCAAGGAAGAGGAAGAAGGCGACGACGCCAACCGCCCCGACCTCGTCCTGGTCGATGGCGGCAAGGGCCAGCTGGACGCGGCGCTGGAGATCATGGCCGACCTGGGCGTCGACGACATCACCGTCATCGGCGTCGCCAAGGGTCCTGATCGCGACGCCGGGCTGGAGCGCTTCTTCATCCCCGGCCAGACGCCGTTCATGCTCGAGCCCAAGTCGCCGGTCCTCTACTACCTGCAACGCCTGCGCGACGAGGCCCACCGCTTCGCCATCGGCGCCCACCGCACCCGTCGCAGCATGGACCTGAAGAAGAACCCGCTCGACGAGATCGAGGGCGTGGGCCCCGGCCGCAAGAAGGCCCTGCTGCACGCCTTCGGCTCGGCCAAGGGCGTCGGGCGGGCCAGCGTCGAGGACCTGATCAAGGTCGACGGCGTCAGCCAGGCCCTGGCCGAGCGCATCCACGCCTTCTTCCGCAAGGGCTGATCCCCCTACCCAAAACGGGCCGGCGCGATTGACAACGCCGGTCGCCGAACGGAACCTCAGGCCGCTCTGGAAAAGCATTCAACCTGCCACGTGGCGCGACCAACGCGCCGCGCCGGAGCCGTTTGGGGGAAACATCGCCATGACCATTCTGCCGTTCCTGCGGGGCCGCGGCTTCGCGCGCCCGCTCGCCCAGGCCTGCCCTGGCGCCGACACCCACACCGACGCGCCCCAGCCGATCCCGCGCGAATTGTCGGTGATCCGCCTGCCGGCCGACCACTACCTGCACCGCGACGCCCCCACCGAGTGGTGGTGGCACATCGGCACGCTGAAGGCCGGCGACAGGGTGTTCGGCTTCGAGATCAACGCCGCCTCGTTCCAGGGCCGGGGCTTCGGCTTTTCGCAGATCATGCTGACCGACGTCGCCGCCAAGAAGCATTACCAGCGCACCACCACCTTCACCCCGCCGGCCGGCTATGACCCGGCCACCTGGGCCGAGCACGACGTCAACCGCGACTGGCGCGTGCGGCTGGGCGACCCGAACAGCCGGCTGACCGCGATCAAGGTGACCAATCCGGGCTCGGGCTACGACCCCCTCGCCACCACCGTCACCGTGACCGGCGGCGGCGGTTCGCAGGCCATAGCCTGGCCGCTGGTCGACCCGACCACCGGCGCCATCCTGTCGATCCAGCTGACCAACCCGGGGCGCGGCTACACCTCGCCGCCGCACATCGTCATCACCGGCAAGGGCTCGGGCGCCACCGCCGAGGCGGTGCACACCTTCATCACCATGGACGCGGCCTGGGGCGACCCCACCCAGAACATGGCCGTGGTCTCCAAGCTGACCGACGACGCCACCGACACCGAGGTCGTCTTCGACCTGACCCTGTCGCAGAAGGGCGCGCCGTTCGTGGTCTGGGGCACCGGCGTCACCCAGATCCTGCCGCCGGCCAGCGGCTCGCACCTGCAGACCGGCAACTACTACTACTCGCTGACCAACGTCGCCGCCTCGGGCACGATCACCATCGACGGCGAGATCTTCGAGGTCACGGGCAAGACCTGGATGGACCACGAGTACGGCTTCTTCGGCACCGCCCAGAACCCGGTCAAGTGGATCCTGCAGAACGCCCAGCTCGACAACGGCTGGTCGCTGTCGAACCACTACGTCCTAGCCGGCGGCAACAAGCGGCCAAATCCCGGCGAACCGGTCCCCTGCGAGGTCACCTTGCAGGACCCCGAAGGCCAGATGTACGTCGTGCCCGGCGTCATGACCGCCGAGCGCCCCTGGACCAGCCCGGCCTCCGGCGTGGTCTACTATCTCGACTACCAGCTCGACATCGCCGGCTTCGACGCGGTGCTGAACTTCAAGGCCCTGCTGGCCGACCAGGAGTTCCCGTTGCCCACCGGTTCGATCTACGAGGGCATCGCCTCGGCCGAGGGCAGCTTCCAGGGCAAGCCCGCGTCGGGCACGGGTTGGATCGAACAGGCGCTCTGAGGCCGGCGGGCATGGCGCGGGACGCGCGCAAAGGTTAAGCTTGGACATGTCCTCGCCCGCCTTCGCCGCGTCCCCCTTCCCGCCCGTCGCCTGGACCGACCACGGCAACCACGACTGGACCGGGCGCGGCCCAGGCGGCGAGGACCTGAGCTTCGCCGGCGCCCGGTCGGGCCTGTTCGACGGCCGACGCAACAGCGGGCGCGGCAGCAACGTGATGTCCCTGACCGTGCAGGGCCTGCGCCCGGCCCAGCTGACCGCCGAGAGCGCCTATGACCGCCTGGCCAAGGACATCGGCTACGCCGTCGAGCCGCAGACCGGCGACACCGAGTTCGACAGCCGCATCTATCTGACAACCGCCGACCAGCACCTGATCGCCGCGCTGCGCGAGCGGCCCGACCTGCGCCGCGCGGTGCTCGAGCTGTTCGACGCCGGCGCCGCCCAGGTCGATATCGCCTTCAGCCGCGTCACCATGACCATGGCCGGCGCCCTGCGACCCGACCGCGACGACGGCCAGCACGACATGGCGACCGCCGGCGAGGCGCTCTGCGCCTTCGCCAAGCTCTGGCCCGGCCCGGGCGACGGCCCCGCGCCGGCGCCGTCCTGGTTCGACCGGCGGATCTTGGGCCTGGCCTGGGCCCTGCTGGCGGGCGGCGCGATCTTCGCGGCCCATCACGACAGCGAGCAGCTGTGGGCCCGCCAGATCGAGACCTACGCCCAGCTCGACTGGCTGGGCATGGCGGCCTGGCTGGCGGTCGCCGTGGGGCCCTACGTCCTGCTCGGCGCCCGGCGGGCCTCGTCGCACCGCACGCTGCTGGTCGTCGGCCTGGTCGCCCTGTGCCTGCTGCCGTTCAGCAAGGAGCTGCTGCAATTGCGCGCCAACAAGTGGCTGACCCGCGCAGAGACCGTCGTCCCGGCCCAGCTGACCGACCTGCGCCAGGACACCGACGGCCTGCATCGCGACGGCTACGAGGCCGTGATCGTGGTCGATGACCGGCCGACCGAATGGGAGCTGTCGCCCCAGGAGGGCCGGCTGGCGGCAGAGGGGCGCCTGTGCGTCGCCGGGGTCGTGGCCACCGGCCTGCGCGACCTGCGCTACGTCAGGACCGTGCGCACCTGGGCCTGCCGCCCGGGCCAGGGCGGCAAACCCTAGAAGTCGTTGCTCCAGCGCTGCACCGAGGCCAGCGGCAGCCAGGCTTCGAACACCAGGCCGTCGGGGTGGAAGTCGAAGCGCGAGCGGCCCTTCAGCTCGCGCTGGGTCAGATTCTCGATCAGCCGCGCGCCAAAGCCGAACCGCTCGGGCTCGCTGACCGCCGGGCCGCCGCTCTCGCTCCAGGTCAGGCGCAGCTGCCGCGCGTCCTGGTCGAGGCTCCAGCGCAGGCTCACCCGCCCTTCGGCCGCCGACAGCGCGCCGTACTTGGCGCTGTTGGTGGCCAGTTCGTGCAGCACCATCGACAGCGACACCGCCACGTGCGGGCTCAGCGCCACCTTCGGCCCCGAAGCGTCGATGCCCTCGCCGTGCGCCTTGACGCAGATCGCCGCCACGTCGGTCAGGTCGGCCTCGTTCCAGCCGGTGCGGGTCAGGAGGTCGTGGGCCGCCGAGAAGGCCACCAGCCGCTCGGTGAAGATCCGCACCTGGTCGGCGTCGAGCTTGGCGAAGGTCTGGCGGGCCAGCGACTGCACGGTGGCCAGGTTGTTCTTCACCCGATGGTTAAGCTCGTTGATCATCACCGCCTGGCGCGCCTCGCGGGCCTCCAGTTCGTGCGAGGCGGCGACCAGGGCCTCGCGCACCACGGCGATCTCGGCCAGCCCGCCGCGCTTGTTCGGATCCAGCGGCCGCCCCTCCCCGATCGCCCCGGCGTCCTCGACCAGGCCCACGACCTCGCGGTTGATGCGGTTGGCCAGGAACAGCGCCATGCCCACGCCCAGCAGCAGCAGCAACGGGAAGATCGCCGCCGTGCCCCAGGCCGCCGCCACCCCCACCTTGGCGACGTCGGCGCGGGGGATGGCCACCACCAGCGTCCAGCCCGTGCGCGGCGAGCGGCTGTAGGCCACGCGGGTCTTCACGTTGTCGAGCGACACGCTCTTGCTGATCCCCTCGTTCGAGCGGGCCAGGTTGCGGGTCATGTCCGGCGAGGCGCTGGCCCCGGTGAAGCGCTCGTTGCGCACCGAGCGGGCGATCACCTTGCGCTGGTTGTCGAGGATGGTGGCGACCCAGCTCTCGGGCGCGCGCTGCTGGCGGAATACCGAGGTGAAGCTGGCCGCCTCGACCACGTAAGACACCACATAGGCCTGCCCCTTGATGTCGACCGGAGCGCCGACGGTGATCACGTGGCGCTGGGCCAGGGCGCCCATGCGCAGGTCCGACACCTGGGTGCGGCCGGCCGCGCGGGCGGCGACCATGTAGGCCGGCGGCGGGGTCTTGGGCAGGGCCGCGCCCCACGGAACCAGGGTGTTGACCACCTGCTGGCCGTCGGCCGCGGTCACGGCCACCCAGCCGGGCCGGTTGCCGGTGGCCCGCTTGGCCCGGACGTAGAAGTTCTTCCAGTCGCCGTTCAGCAGCGCCTGGTCGGTGGCCAGGGTCTCGGCCACCGCCACGCCCTCGGCCACCTGCCGGTCGACCGCGCCCGACAGCGCCCGCGCGGTGGCCAGCAGCTGCTCTTCCAGCTGGTCGCGGTTCTGGCGGTTGGAGCGTTCGAGCAGCAGCGCCGTGGCGGCCAGGGCCGGCACCAGCAGGCTGACGGTCAGCAGCACCAGCAGGCCGCGGACCGAGCTGCGCAGGCCCCGGTGCGACGCGGCCGGGGTCTCGGAAGGGTTGGACGCCATGGGCGGAATTACGCGGCGGCGGCCGGGAGGTTGCGGACAGCCCCTTGGATCGCGCCGTTCGTCAGCCCCGCCATGCCTTGCTCCCCCTGCCCGGATGACGCGACCTTACGCGATGTGTCGACGCTGTCACCCGGTAAGAAACCGACGTTATTCGCCAGCCTCACGCCTCGGTGCGCGTCTTCAGCAGCACCAGGGCCACGAAGCTGATCGCGGCGGCGACCGCCAGATAGATCCCGACCGGAACCAGCCCGCCCTGCGCCGCCAGGAAGGTGGCGGCCATCGGCGTCAGGCCGCCGCCGATGATGCCGCCGATGTTGAAGGCCATCGAGGCGCCGGTGTAGCGCACCCGGGCCGGAAACAGCTCGGGCAGCCACGAACCCAGCGGGCCGTAGACGAAGCCCATGGCGAACAGGGCCAGCGACAGGAAGGCGCAGATCAGGGCCAGCGAGCCCGCGCCCATCATCACCGGCAGCAGCACGCCCGCGCCCACGGTCATGGCGCAGCCGGCCATCAGCACCCGACGCGGCGTCGTGGCGTCCGACCAGTACCCCGAGGCGACGATGCCGCCGGCCATGAACAGGATGGCGAACAGCTGCACGCCCAGGAACAGCTGGCGGTCGTAGCCCAGGGTCTTGGCCCCGTAGCCCAGCGCGAAGGCCGTGCTCAGGTAGAACAGCGCAAAGCAGCAGACCACCGCGAAGGTGCCGCCCAGCGTCTCCCTCCAGTGCAGGCGCAGCAGCTCGGCCAGCGGCACGGCGGGCGGCGGCTCGTGGGCCAGGGCCGCGGCGAAGGCCGGGGTCTCGGTCAGCTTCAGCCGCACCCACAGGCCAAGGCCCACCAGCACGGCGCTGGCCAGGAACGGCAGGCGCCAGCCCCAGGCCATGAACTGTTCGGGGCTCAGCAGCAGGCCCAGGATCAGGAAAAGGCCGTTGGCGGCGATGAAGCCCACCGGCGCGCCCAGTTGCGGGAACATGCCAAAGCGCGCCTTCCAGCCGGGAGGGGCGTTCTCGACGGCCAGCAGCGCCGCCCCGCCCCACTCGCCGCCCAGGCCGAAGCCCTGGCCGAACCGCAGCACGCACAGCAGCGCCGGCGCCAGCCAGCCGGCCATCTGGTAGGTCGGCAGGAAGGCGATCAGCAGGGTCGAGCCGCCCATCAGCATCAGCGACGCCACCAGAGTCGACTTGCGGCCGATGCGGTCGCCGAAGTGGCCGAAGGCGATCGCGCCCACCGGCCGGGCGAAGAACGCCACCGCCAGGCTGGCGTAGGACGCCAGGAGCTGCATCGAGGCCGAGTGCGAGGGGAAGAACAGCGGCCCGAACACCAGCGAGGCGGCGGTGGCGTAGATGTAGAAGTCGTAGAACTCCACCGCCGTGCCCACCAGGCTGGCCATCAGCACGCGGCGGGAAGAATTGCTGGTCGGTGCGGCGCTGGCGGTCATGGCGTCCTCGGAAACTTGACCACGGCTTGGCTCCGCCCGTCCGCCACGTCAACCATCCGAGAGAAGAAAATCACCCGAGCCAAACAGGAAATTCGCGCGAACCAATGCGTTTTCTTCGCGCGAACCTCGTTTCAAGGAAGAGGATTGCCCCGCCGCGCGAACAGCGGGGCCGTATCCTCAGCGGGCCGAGAACCCGCCGTCCACAAGGTGGTAGCTGCCGGTGATGAACGAGGCGCGGTCCGACAGCAGGAAGCAGGTCAGGGCCGAAACCTCCTCGGGACGGCCCAGGCGCCCGGCCGGATGCAGGCCGATCAGGCCGGCGCGGGCCTCGTCGGTCATCTCCGAATGGATCAGCGGCGTCTCGATGAAGCCGGGGCCGACGGCGTTGATGCGCACGCCCTGCGGGGCGTACTCGATGGCCGCGGTCTTGGTCATGCCGACCACCGCATGCTTGGACGCGACATAGGCGCCCGAACCGGCCCAGCCGTGCGTGCCAAGGATCGAGGCCATGTTGACGATCGAGCCGCCGCCGGCCGCCAGCATGGCCGGGATCTCGTACTTCATCGAATAGAGCACGCTGTTCATGTCGACATCGACCACGCGCTTCCACTGGTCGAGCGGATAGTCGGCCGTGGGCATGTTGGGACCGCCGATGCCGGCGTTGTTCACCGCCAGGTGCAGGGCGCCGTAGGTGTCGACCGCGAACTTGACCATGGCTTCCACCTGGGCCGGATCGGCGACGTCCACCTTGAACGCGCTCGCCGAGCCGACCTCCTTCGCCAGCGCCTCGGCTGCGTCGAGGTTGAAGTCGGCGATCACCACCCTGGCGCCGCCGGCCGCCAGTTCGCGCACCACCGCCTCGCCGATGCCCGAGGCGCCGCCGGTGACCAGGGCGACCTTGTTCGCGAATTCCGTGCTCATGAGGCTCTACTCCACTTGGTGTTACACTATACGCCCCGTGTCCTATCTGGGACCGCCCGGTCCCCAGCGCCACCACCGCCACCGCCCATTTTTCCCCGCGACGCCTTACGTGCGCGTCGCCCTTGCAGGCCCCGCGGCTGACCTCTACCCAACCTTGATGTGCACCGCTTTGACGCCGACCAAGGTCGGCTCGCTGGCCGCGGATCTGGCCGCCCTTCTCGACCACGACGGCTATCTCCTGCTGCGCGGCGTCGTGCCCGAGGCCTGGCGCGATCTTCTGCACGCGGCCTTCGAGGCAGGCGTCGTCGGCGACGAGCAGTGGGCCGCGCCCAAGGCGCCCGGCTGGCGCCACGCCCTCGTCGACCTGAATCCGACCGTCCGCGAGACCTGCCGCCTGCCGACCCTGCTTTCAGTGGCGGGACACATGCTCGAAGGCCCCTTCTTCCTCGCCCAGGTCGAGGGCCGCGAACCCCTGCCGGACGGCGGCCACCAGCCCCTGCATCGAGACGGCGCGGGCCTGCGCGCCGTCTCGGCCATGGTCTTTCTCGACGACTACGGTCCGGCCAACGGCGCAACCCGCGTGGTTCCCCGTCCGCTCGACCAGGGCGATCCTGACGAGACCCTGTCCCAGACCCTGGCGGGCCAGGCCGGCGACATCCTGGTGTTCGACGCCGACCTGCTGCACGGCGCCACCCGCAACGTGTCCGGCGCCCGGCGGCGCTCGCTGCTGCTGAACTTCCTGCCCGAACGCGACCGGGCGGCCGAAGACGCCTACCGCGCGGTCCGCGACGTGCGCATGGACAACGGCGAGGTGTTCACCCCCTAAGGAAACAGGCTTGGCCGCAACCGCGCATGCGCCATAGCCCTGTGGCGCGCTCATGCGTTAGAACGGCGCCATGAAAGCCCTGCCCAACATCCTGACCTCCGCCCGCCTGGTCATCGCTCTCTTCATGTTCGTGGCCCTGGCGGCCGCCGCCGGCGGCGTGCCGTGGCTCAGCGAGCGCCTGACGGGCGACCAGCAGTTCTCGCTGCAACGCTGGGCGTTCTGGGCCTTCGCCATCGCCGCGATCACCGACTTCTTCGACGGCTGGCTGGCCCGCAAGCTTGACGCCGTCAGCATCTGGGGCGCGATCCTCGATCCCATCGGCGACAAGATCCTGGTCTGCGGCGCCCTGCTGGGCCTGATGGCGCTGGGCCCCAATCCGCTGGTCATCCTGCCCGCCGGCCTGATCCTGTTCCGCGAATTCGCCGTCAGCGCCCTGCGCGAGGTCGGCGCCGGCAAGGGGATCAAGCTGCCCGTCACCCTGCTGGCCAAGTGGAAGACCACCCTGCAGTTGGTGGCCATCGGCGGCGAGCTGATCGTCGTCTCCTGGGGCGCTTTCAACCTGCCGCAGGACCCGGCGATCATCGAGCCGGTTTCCTGGGCCGTCCACGGCCTGCTCGGCGTCGCCGCCGTCGTCACCCTGATCACCGGCGCCCAATACTGGGAAGCCGCCCGCAAGGCGCTGACCTGACCACCGCCCCAAATCCGACACACGCATAGGGCGATCATCGCATTCCCAACACCTGCGACGGGGGCGGTGCGATGCGTGGCGTGCTGTGGTCGTGCGTTGTGTTCCTGCTGGCGCTCGCGCCCATGACGGCGCTGGCCGAGGGGCGGCTTGTGGATTTCGAGGTCGCCTCCAGGCGCTTCGACGGCGCCAAGGTCGGGATCTCGCCGATCCGCAAGGTCGTCGCCTACCTGCCCGAGGGCTACGAGGCGGGGTCGCGGCGCTATCCGGTCGTCTACTTCCTGCCCAACCTGTTCGACGGCCATCGCGCCCTCTTCGACCGCGACGGCGCCAAGGCCGTGCTCGACCGGGCGATCGCCGACGGGACGGTCCCGCCGCTGATCCTGGTCAGCGCCGACTTCTCCACCCCGGCCGGCAGTTCATTCTATGCGAGTTCGCCGGTGACCGGCGACTGGACGGGCTTCCTCTCGAAAGACCTCGTGGCCGCCGTCGACGGCCGCTTCCGCACCCTGCCCGCCGCCGACTCGCGCGGCCTGCTGGGCGACCGCATGGGCGGCTATGGCGCGATCCGCACGGCCATGGTGGCGCCGGGGGTGTTCGGCTCGGTCTACGCCTTGCATCCGGTCGGCACGGGCGTCGGGCTCCAGACCATGAACTCACGCCCGAACTTCGAGCGGCTGGCCGCGTCCAGATCGCTCGACGATCTGGGCGACGACGGCTTCTCGCGGGTGTTCCTGGGGATGTACCAGGCCTTCCTGCCCAATCCGGACAAGGCCCCGCTCTATGCCGACCTGCCCGCCAGCGGCCGGGGCGAGAGCCTGGCCACCGATCCGGTCCTGACGGCCAAACTGCAGAACGCCTTCCTGCTCGACAGGCTGCTGCCGGCCCACGCCGCCGACCTGAAAAGCCTGCGCGGCCTGATGTTCGACTGGGGCCGCTTCGACGGCAACGCCGACCATGTGGTCGCCAACCGCGCCTTCGCGGGCCTCCTGGAAGAGTTCGGCGTGCCCAACGAGGCCGAGGAGTATCGCGGCTGGTGGGGCGAACGCCACTGGACCCAGGCCGGCCGCGTCGAGGCCCGCGCCCTGCCGTTCTTCGGGCGCACGCTGGCGTTCGAGCCAGGGTGAGCCTTCAGGAACCTGCCTATGGGGGCGAGGCGGCCAAGGGCCGGTGGGGGGCATTTTCAGCTGCCCGCGCGTCCGGAAGTCATCACTTACTTCCCCCACCGATCGCTACGCGATCACCTCCCCCACAGGGGAGGTTCCTTGTGGAGGCAAAGACGCCGCGCCCTATTCGCCCGCGATGATCTCTTCGCCGTCGTCCTCTTCGGACGGGCCGTACATCAGCCACTCGCTGTCGGGCCGGTCTTCGCCGCCGGCTCGCTCGGCCTGCATCATCAGAGCCAGCCAGCGGGTCCCCGTCATCCGCAACACCATGATCGCCTCCAGGACTCAAGGTCGTTATTGAGAGTGACTCGCAATATCGAACCAATCAAGGCGATTTCGACGCTTAAGGCTCCCCTCTTAGAAGCGCGCGGTGGCCGCGCGACGCGCCAGCAGCACCCGCTCCCGACGGCGCGAGGCTTCGCGCTCCAGGTGCGGCGCAACCTCGGCCGCGCGCCGGCGTTCCTCCGGCGTCCCGCTGACGTCGAGGCGGCGCACGTTGCTCAGCAGTTGCGCCAGCTCCGAGTCCTTCAGGCTCGGAATGCGATCGATCAGCGTCATGGTCTCGCTCCATCCAAATTCAGCGACGTCGATAACCACAACGCTCAAAGAGCTTCGAAGGTGACGCTTCGCCGCCAAAAAATAAAATATCGATGTTCCGCTTGCTATTCACGCCTCGACCTTCTAGAAGACGATCATCGAATTCGCTGCCGCTCGATCTGCTATTCCATGCTTCTTTGATGAAGAAGCCTCGGGCCAGCCCTCCGACCTCCAACGAAATTGATCGCTTTCCGGCACGTTGCCGCGAGGCGCCTTGCACTACGATCTAAAGGACTACCCCAATGGCTATCGGCACCGTGAAATGGTTCAACGGCACCAAGGGCTTCGGCTTCATCCAGCCTGAAGACGGCGGCAACGACGTCTTCGTTCACATCTCGGCCGTCGAACGCGCCGGCATGACCTCGCTGAACGAAGGCCAGAAGGTCAGCTACGAGCTCGAGCAAGACCGCCGCAGCGGCAAGGTCTCGGCCGGCCAGCTGCAGTCGGCCTAAAAGCCGCGCTGCATAAGCGACCCGCGAACGGGCCGGCCCAGCGCCGGCCCGTTTTGCGTTTGGGCGTTCGGTTTTGAACGAACGCGCCATTGAGTGGACGCGGGGCGCCGCCACGCCTAGGTTCGCGCCGTTCGAACACCTCCGGCCCCTCATGCGTCCGATCCGCCTCGCCCTCGCCGCCCTCGCCCTGATGACCCTGGCCGCCTGCGGCTCGGTGTCGCGCGACGCCTTCAAGGCCAGCGACATGGCCGGCCCGCCGCCGTCGGGCCTGTCGGACATCCGCTTCAACGCCAGCGACAGCGCCGCGGGCATCCGCTTCGCCGACGCCGCCCGCAACCGCGCCCGCCACCAGCAGACCTTCGACGTCCTGGCCCTCTCCGGCGGCGGCTCCAACGGCGCCTATGGCGCGGGCGTCATCACCGGCTGGACCAAGACCGGCGAGCGGCCCGAGTTCGACATCGTCACCGGCGTCTCGACCGGCGCCCTGACCGCCCCCTTCGCCTTTCTCGGCCCCACCTGGGACGAGCGCCTGGCCGAGGTCTACACCGGAGAGGCCGTCGACCGGATCCTGCAACCGCGCGGCCTGGGCGTCCTCTTCCATCCCAGCTTCTACGACAGCCGGGCGCTGAGCGGCCTCGTCGACAAGTACGCCGACGCCAACATGATGCAGGCCATCGCCGCCGAGCACGCCCGCGGCCGGCGCCTGCTGATCGCCACCACCAACCTCGACACCGAGGAGACGGTGATCTGGGACATGGGCGCCATCGCCTCCAAGGGCGACGAGGCCTCGCGCGAGCTGTTCCGCGACGTGCTGGTGGCCTCGGCCAGCATTCCCGGCGTCTTCCCGCCCGCCCTGATCCAGGTCGAGGGCCACGGCCGCCGGCTGTCGGAGATGCACGTCGACGGCGGGGTGACCATCCCGTTCTTCGTCGCGCCGGAGTCTCTGCTGCTGTGGACCGCCGACCGCGGCACGGCCAAGCCCGGCCGGATCTTCGTCGTCGTCAACGGCCAGGTCGGCGGCGTCTTCGGCTTCACCAAGGGCGGCGCCCTGTCGATCGTCGGCCGCTCGTGGCAGACCATGAGCAAGGCCCTGATCCGCACCCACCTGGCCGCCAGCGCCGGCTTCGCCCAGCGCAACGGCGGGCAGCTGTTCTACAGCGCCATCCCCGACGCCGCCGAGGCCGACACCTCGGGCCTGGATTTCGCCGCCGACAACCGAAAGGCCCTGTTCCGCATGGGCTACGACCGCGCTGTCGCCGGCTGGGCCTGGAGCCTCGCCGCCGCCCCCGCCGAGCCTCCGCCAAGTCCCGGGGTCGTCCCCGCGCCGCCGGCCAAGAGCGGACGCTAAGCCACACCGCTAACAGCGCTTTTCCAGACTCCCCGACTCTGGGGTTGCGCCCGCCTGACTCCGTCTCTAAAGGGGCGGCTTAACCTGCAAGATGGTCGACAGCGGGCGCGCGGATGTGCGCGACCGTGTCTTTGCGCGAGTTAGCCATGCCCAAACGTACCGACCTCTCCTCGATCCTGATCATCGGCGCTGGGCCCATCGTCATCGGTCAGGCCTGCGAGTTCGACTATTCGGGCGTCCAGGCCTGCAAGGCGCTGCGCGCCGAGGGCTACCGCATCATCCTGGTCAACTCGAACCCGGCCACGATCATGACCGATCCGGACGTGGCCGACGCAACCTACATCGAGCCGATCACCCCCGACATGGTCGCCAAGATCATCGAGAAGGAGCGCCCCGACGCCCTCCTCCCGACCATGGGCGGCCAGACGGCCCTGAACACCGCCCTCGCCCTCGAGGAAGCCGGCGTCCTGAAGAAGTTCGGCGTCGAGATGATCGGCGCCAAGGCCGAGGTCATCGACAAGGCCGAGGACCGCCAGAAGTTCCGCGACGCCATGGACAAGCTGGGCCTCGAGAGCCCGCGCTCCAAGGCCGCCCACACCATGGACGAAGCCATGGAAGGCCTGGATTTCGTCGGCCTGCCGGCGATCATCCGCCCGTCTTTCACCCTGGCCGGCACCGGCGGCGGCATCGCCTACAACCTCGAAGAGTTCAAGGAGATCGTCGAGCGCGGTCTCGACCTGTCGCCGACCACCGAGGTGCTGATCGAAGAGAGCGTCCTGGGCTGGAAGGAATACGAGATGGAAGTGGTCCGCGACACCGCGGACAACTGCATCATCGTCTGCTCGATCGAGAACATCGACCCGATGGGCGTCCACACCGGCGACAGCATCACCGTCGCCCCGGCCCTGACCCTGACGGACAAGGAATACCAGTGGATGCGCGCGGCCTCGATCGCCGTGCTGCGCGAGATCGGCGTCGAGACCGGCGGTTCGAACGTCCAGTTCGCCCTGAACCCGGCCGACGGCCGCATGGTCGTCATCGAGATGAACCCGCGCGTGTCGCGCTCGTCGGCCCTGGCGTCCAAGGCCACCGGCTTCCCGATCGCCAAGGTCGCCGCGCGCCTGGCCGTCGGCTACACGCTCGACGAACTGCAGAACGACATCACCGGCGGCGCCACCCCGGCCTCGTTCGAGCCGTCGATCGACTACGTCGTCACCAAGATCCCGCGCTTCGCCTTCGAGAAGTATCCGGGCAGCGAGCCCCTGCTGACCACGGCCATGAAGTCGGTCGGCGAAGTGATGGCCATCGGCCGCACCTTCAAGGAAAGCGTCCAGAAGGCCCTGCGCGGCCTGGAGACCGGTCTCGCCGGCTTCGACGAGGTGGAAATCCACGGCGCCGATGACCCGGACACCGGCAAGGCCGCGGTCGTCCGCGCTCTGGGCGTGCCGACCCCGGACCGCCTGCGCGTCATCGCCCAGGCCTTCCGCCACGGCCTGACCGTGGAAGAGGTCAACGCCGCGTGCTCGTATGAACCCTGGTTCCTGCGCCAGATCGCCGAGATCGTCCGCCAGGAAGGCCTGGTCCGCGCCGGCGGCCTGCCCAAGACCGCCCAGGGCTTCCGCGAGCTGAAGGCCCAGGGCTTCTCCGACGCCCGCCTGGCCAAGCTGACCGCCTCGACCGAGAAGGCCGTCCGCGCCGCTCGCCAGGCCCTGAACGTGCGCCCGGTGTTCAAGCGCATCGACAGCTGCGCCGGCGAGTTCCTGGCCACCACGCCCTACATGTATTCGACCTACGAGTTCGGCGCCCTGGGCCAGGTTCCCGAGTGCGAGAGCGAGCCGTCCGACCGCAAGAAGGCCGTCATCCTCGGCGGCGGTCCCAACCGGATCGGCCAGGGCATCGAGTTCGACTACTGCTGCTGCCATGCCGCCTTCGCGCTCGACCAGATCGGCGTGGAGTCGATCATGGTCAACTGCAACCCCGAGACCGTCTCGACCGACTACGACACCTCCGACCGCCTGTATTTCGAGCCGCTGACGGCCGAGGACGTGCTGGAGCTGCTGCATGTCGAGATGAGCAAGGGCGAGCTGGCCGGCGTCATCGTCCAGTTCGGCGGCCAGACCCCGCTGAAGCTGGCCCACGCCCTGGAAGAGGCCGGCGTGCCGATCCTGGGCACCAGCCCGGACGCCATCGACCTGGCCGAGGACCGCGAGCGCTTCCAGCAGCTGCTGAACGGCCTGGACATCGCCCAGCCGGAAAACGCCATCGCCCGCAGCTGGGACGAAGCCCGCGCCGAAGGCGACAAGATCGGCTTCCCGTTCGTGATGCGTCCGTCCTACGTGCTGGGCGGCCGTGGCATGGAGATCATCCGTGATCACGAAGCCATGGAGCGCTACATCGCCGGCGCCGGCGAGATCTCGCTCGAGCACCCGATCCTGCTCGACCACTATCTGAGCCGCGCCACGGAAGTGGACGTCGACGCCCTGTGCGACGGCGAAAGCGTGTTCGTGGCCGGCGTGCTGGAGCACATCGAGGAAGCCGGCGTCCACTCGGGCGACAGCGCCTGTTCGATGCCGCCCTTCTCGCTGAAGGCCGAGACCATCGAGGAGCTGAAGCGCCAGACCGTGCAGATGGCCCTGGCCCTCAACGTGCGCGGCCTGATGAACGTGCAGTTCGCCATCGAGGAGCCGCACTCCGACGCTCCGCGCATCTATGTGCTGGAAGTCAACCCGCGCGCCTCGCGCACCGTGCCGTTCGTCGCCAAGACCATTGGTCAGCCCGTGGCCGCCATCGCCGCCAAGCTGATGGCCGGCGCCAAGCTTGCCGAGTTCGGCCTGAAGGACGAGCCCTACGACCACATCGCGGTCAAGGAAGCGGTCTTCCCGTTCGCCCGCTTCGCCGGCGTCGACACGGTGCTCGGCCCGGAAATGCGCTCGACCGGCGAGGTCATGGGCCTGGACTGGATCCGTGAAGGCGAGACGAGCCTGGGCCCGGCCTTCGCCCGCGCCTTCGCCAAGAGCCAGCTGGGCGGCGGCGTGAAGCTGCCGACCTCGGGCACGGCGTTCGTGTCGGTCAAGGAAAGCGACCGCCCGTGGATCGTCGAGCCGGTGAAGCTGCTGCAAGCGGCCGGCTTCAAGGTGATCTCCACCGTCGGCACGCGCGGCTACCTCGCCGAGCAGGGCGTCGAGGTCGAACTGGTCAAGAAGGTGCTGGAAGGCCGTCCCAACATCGTCGACGTGATGAAGAACGGCGGCGTGCAACTGGTCTTCAACACCACCGAAGGCAAGCAGGCCCTGGAGGACAGCTTCGACATCCGCCGCACGGCGCTGATGATGAAGGTGCCCTACTACACCACCAGCGCCGGCGCGCTGGCCGCCGCCCAAGCCATCGCCGGCGCCCCTGCCGAGTCCCTCGACGTGCGCCCGCTGCAAAGCTACGCGTAAGGTCAAGGCCCCGTCCTTAAGACGCAAGAAGCCGCCCGGAGCGATCCGGGCGGCTTTCTCTTGATCCTCCCCCTGAAGGGGGAGGTGGCCCGAAGGGGCGGAGGGGGAAGTGTCTGCTGACATCGAGGGCGCTGCTGGCTCACCAACAACTTCCCCCTCAGTCGCTCCGCGACAGCTCCCCCTTCAGGGGGAGCATCTTGAGGAAGGGCCGAACAGCGCGCGCACAGCCCCAAAACCCAAAGAAACCGCCCTTCCCGGCTGTCGCCATCTTGACACAGGCGTCACCCACGGCCATTTGCCGACTCAAGGATTTGCCACGCAGCTGATTTGACATCGATCGGGCCGCCAACGCACAGCGCGCGCCCTCTTTGAAACAGGATGTCATCCTCGCCGCGCCAGGTCCCAGCGGTCGCCGATCGAAAGATCGACGTTCATGAACGCCGCGCTCGAAGCCGCCGCCCTCCGCCCTTTTCGCGCGGAGCGTTACCCCGTGGTCTTTCGTGCGTTAGTTCACAGAACGTCGAAAATTTTTTCGCCGATCCTGCTGGACGCTTGGAGCGCCTGCGCAGCGGGGTCCTGACCCTTGAGGAAGCAGTAGCCGGCCCGAACTCGCGAGGATCCGCGGAAGGCCGGAGACATGTTGAGGCATTTTCGGCCCGCCCCCGCCACGAAGGGGTCGGCGCCGATTTCGGAGAGCTTGATGAGCAACAATTCCACGGCCGAGACCGAAGCGCCCGAAGCCACCGGTGGTGATGGTCCGCTCCTCGACCTGACCGACGCCGGCGTAAAGAAGTTCATCAAGCAGGCGAAAGCCCGCGGCTACGTCACGATGGACGAGCTGAACAAGGTGCTGCCGTCGGAAGAAGTCAGCCCCGACGCCATCGAAGACACCCTCGCCATGCTCAGCGAGATGGGCGTCAACGTCGTCGAGGCCGAGGAAGACGCCGAGAACGCCGAGGGCGGCGAAGTCGCCACCCGCGACGAGAACACCACGGTCATCACCAGCGACAAGCCGGCCGCCTACGACCGCACCGACGACCCCGTGCGCATGTACCTGCGCGAGATGGGCTCGGTCGAGCTGCTGTCGCGCGAAGGCGAAATCGCCATCGCCAAGCGCATCGAGGCCGGCCGCGACACGATGATCCGCGGCCTGTGCGAAAGCGCGCTGACCTTCGAAGCCATCATGGTGTGGCGCGAGGAACTCTCCACCGGCCGCATCCTGCTGCGTGAAGTCATCGACCTGGAAGGCACCTACGCGGCCATCAACGGCGGCGCGGCCCAGCCCGCGGCCGAGGACGACGAGGGTCCGGCCGAGCCCGTCGACGACGAAGCCGGCGAAGCCAAGCCCGAGGGCGAAGGCGAGGACGACGACGACTTCGACGACGGCGCCGGCCCGACCGTCAGCGCCATGGAAGGCGAGCTGCGCGAAGGCGTCATGGCCATCCTCGACGCCATCGCCAGCGAGTTCGAGACCTTCCGCAAGCTGCAGGACAAGCTGGTCGGCAGCCGCCTGAAGGGCACGGACCTGTCGGACGCCGACCGCAAGGCCTACGAGGGCCTGTCGGCGACGATCATCCAGCACCTGAAGACGCTGAAGCTGAACAACAACCGCATCGAGGCGCTGGTCGAGCAGCTCTATGCGATCAACAAGCGCCTGATCGGCCTGGAAGGCCGCCTGCTGCGCCTGGCCGACAGCTACGGCATCAGCCGCGCCGAGTTCCTCAAGGCCTATTTCGGTTCGGAACTGAACCCCACCTGGGTCGACCAGGTGAAGGGCATGGGCGTGCGCTGGACCAAGTTCGTCGAGAACGACACCAGCTCGGTCTCCGACATCCGCCAGGAAATCGCCGCCCTGGCCACCGAAACGGGCGTGCCGATCGACGATTACCGCCGCATCGTCCAGACCGTTCAGAAGGGCGAGCGCGAGGCCCGTCAGGCCAAGAAGGAAATGGTCGAGGCCAACCTGCGCCTCGTGATCTCGATCGCCAAGAAGTACACCAACCGCGGCCTGCAGTTCCTGGACCTGATCCAGGAAGGCAACATCGGCCTGATGAAGGCCGTCGACAAGTTCGAGTACCGCCGCGGCTACAAGTTCTCGACCTACGCCACCTGGTGGATCCGTCAGGCCATCACCCGCTCGATCGCTGACCAGGCGCGGACCATCCGCATCCCGGTGCACATGATCGAGACGATCAACAAGATCGTCCGCACCAGCCGCCAGATGCTGCACGAGATCGGTCGCGAGCCGACCCCGGAAGAGCTGGCCGAAAAGCTGGCCATGCCGCTGGAAAAGGTGCGCAAGGTCCTGAAGATCGCCAAGGAGCCGATCTCGCTCGAAACGCCGATCGGCGACGAGGAAGACAGCCACCTGGGCGACTTCATCGAGGACAAGAACGCGGTCCTGCCGATCGACGCGGCCATCCAGAGCAATCTTCGTGAGACCACGACGCGAGTGCTCGCGTCGCTGACCCCGCGGGAAGAACGGGTTCTGCGGATGCGCTTCGGCATCGGCATGAACACCGACCACACGCTGGAAGAAGTCGGCCAGCAGTTCTCGGTGACCCGCGAACGCATCCGCCAGATCGAGGCCAAGGCCCTGCGCAAGCTCAAGCACCCGAGCCGCTCGCGCAAGCTGCGCAGCTTCCTCGACAGCTGATCGGCTTCCAGGCCAGACAAGACGAAGGCGGCGCCCGCGAGGACGCCGCCTTTTTCTTTGGAGCCCGCTGAGGAACGGGACGGTCTAGTTGTTGCCGGTCTTGACGTCGGCCGAGCCGGCGCCGCCCGCCGAACCCGAGACGCCGCTGCGCGAGGCCGAGCCCGACAGGCCCAGCGAGCCGGACTGTCCGGCCCCGCCCTTGCTGGTCGAGGCGCTGGACGAGCCCGAGCCATTGGCCGAGCCCGAGGCGCCGTCGCGGCTGACCGAACCGCCGCCGGTCAGGGCGCCGGCGCCGGTCGCGTTGGTCGAGGCGGCCGCGTCACGGGCCGAACTGGCGGCATTGCGGGCGACGCCCGTGGCGCGGCCGGTGGAACCGGCGGCCCGGTCGCGGGCCGAGCCGGCGACGCCCTGGGCCCGGGACGCGGCGTTCGAGGCGGCGCCCGAAGCGGTCGAGGTCAGGCCGCTCGTGTCTGGCGCAGCGACCGAACCCGCGCCGGAGCCCGAGCCCGCCAGGGCGCCGGTCAGCTGGCCGGCGGTCGCCGAGCCCGAGCCGGAACCTTCGGCTGAACCGTCGGCCTTGGCGCTCGAAGCCGCGCCGCGGGCGGTAGAAGCCGCGCCTTCGGCGGCGCCGCGCGTGCGGCCGGCGGCGTCACGGGCCTTGCCGCGCGCGGTCGAGGTCGTCTCGCCGGCCCGGTCGCGGATCCGGCTCGTGGTTCCGCGGACGCCCGAGCCCAGGCCGCTCGTGTCGGGAGCGGTCAGACCGCCGCCCAGGCCGCCGGCGCCGCCCAGCTGACCGCCAAGGCCGCCCATGCCGCCAGTGAGTCCGCCGGTCAGCCCGCCGCCGCCCGAGCCGCCCAGCAACTGGGCCTGGGCCATCGGGGCGGCCAGCAGAACGGCGGCCGAAGCGGCGGTGACGAGGAACGAGATCTTACGCATGGCACGTCTCCTTGAGGTCATTTCGCGGGGCGTCTTTTCGCCTCCTGACCCGTCCAACGACGCCGCTTCCGGCTTTCTTCCATCGCGCCGGAAATTATTTCAGCGACCGGCGTCGACCTCGCCCGCGCCGAACGTCCTGTCGGGCCCCGGCGCGCCCAGATCCTTGGCCGAGCGTCCCAGCGCAGCCACCGCCGCCCGGGCCTTGGCCGGGTCCGGGCTGGCCGTCAGCCGGGCCAGCCGTCCGGCCACGACGGGCGCGGCGAACGAGGCGCCGCGCAGGCTCGCCTTGCGTCCGCCCGGCGCGGCGGCCCTTACCTCGGCGCCCAGAGCCGCGAACGCCACCTGGCCGTTGGCGCTGGCCTCGGGCAGCGCCCTGCCCCGCTTGTCGACGCCCGTCACGGCGATCACGCCCGGATAGGAGGCCGGATACAGCGGCGGCGCGGCCGGACCGTCGTTGCCGACCGCCGCCACCACCAGCACGCCCTGGCCGACCAGCGCCTTCACCGCCGCCCGCAGCGCCCCATTGTCGGGCCCCACGAGGCTGACATTGACCACCGGGACCTTGGCCGCGCTCATCCACGACAGCGCCCCGACGATCGCCGAGGCCGAACCTCCGGTCGGCCCCACGCCATAGACGTCTGCGGCCAGCAACCTGGCGCCCGGTCCGGCCGAGCCGTAGTCGCGCGCGACGATCAGCGAAGCCGTCGCCGTACCGTGCGCCCCGGCCTTGGGCGCGCCCTTGGTGAAGCCCCGCTGCTCGATGACGACGCCGCGAAAGTCCGGATGGCCCGCTTCCACTCCGCCGTCAACCAGCCCGACCCGCGCGCCGCTCGCCCCGGCGACGGCCGGGCCCGCGACAGCCAGGCCGCTCGCGCTCGCCATGCCGGCCCCCGCATAGATGTGATTGAAGTCGTAATCGCCGGACGGATCCAGCGCCCTCAGCCGGCGAACGGCCTGGCGGGCGTCCATGCCGCGCGGCGGCGTCAGGGTCACCAGCTCGATGCCCAGCTCGCCGGACCGTTCACGCCGCGCCTCGACAAAGCCGGCGTCCAGGGCCCGCCTCAGGGCCTCGGGGCTGGGCGACACGGCCAGCACCTCTCCGCGCACGACGGGGCGGCCCTGGTCGTCGGGCTCCAGCACGCGGGGGTTGGCGCGCAGCAGGGCCTTCAGCCGCTCGAGGCCCGCCAGGTCACCCACGCCCCGCGCGGTGCGCGTGGTCAGGTCCTCGGCGCCGTCGACCACGTCGGAGACCACCGGCAGCCGGCCTGGCAGCGACGGCAGGCCGCCCGGCAGCAGCTGCGCGTCCGCCGCCGGCGCCGGCGCGAGGGCCAGGGCGCAGGCCGCGAGGACCAGGACGTGGACTTTCTTCCGCAACGCGATCTCCGAAGCTTGCCGCGCGAGAACGATGGCCGGAACCCGCGCGGAGTGGAATAATTATCCGGTTCATGGATTAAACGCCGGAAGCGGCGCGTTTCTTCCCTTAGGCGACGTAGGCGGACCTTGGATTCTTTTCAGAAGGACATGCTGGACCTCTTGCCAAGGCTTCGCCGCATGGCGCGGGTGCTGGCCCGGGATCCCGCCGACGCCGACGACCTGACGCAGCTGACTATCGAGCGCGCCCTGGCGCGTCGCGATCAGTGGCGGGAAGGCACGCGACAAGACAGCTGGATGTTTCGGATCATGCGCAACGCCTGGATCGACGAGAGCAGAAGCAGGGCCCGCCACGGCCGTGTCCTGGCCCCGCCCGAAGCCGGCGTGCATGCGGCCGACCCGGCCGCGCCGTCGCTGGACGGACGGCTGGCCATGACCGCCGTCGAGGCGGCGCTGGACGCCCTGCCGGAAGACCAGCGGATCGCCGTGGCCCTGGTGCTGATCGAGGGGCTGTCCTACCAGGAAGCCGCCGATAGTCTCGACATCCCGATGGGAACCCTCACCAGCCGCCTGGCGCGCGGCCGCACGGCCCTGCAAGCCGCGCTGATCGACCAAGGAGCAAGGCCATGACCGTGAGCGACGAAGAGGTCTTCGCCTATGTGGACGGCGAGCTGCCGCCCGAGGCCATGGCCAAGATCACCGCGGCCATGACCAAGGATCCGGCCCTGGCCGCCAGAATCCAGGCCCAGCGCGACCTGCGCCGGCTGCTGTCGGGCGCCCACGCCGGCGTCCTGCGCGAACCGGTCCCCCCCGACCTGAAGGCGACCGTGACCGCCGGAAGCAAGCCCGCCGAGGTGATCGCCTTCCCGCAGCCCAAGCCCAAGGAAAAGCTCAAGGACAAGGCCAAGGTCCAGAAGCCCGCGACGCCGGTCGCCGGCCGCCCGGCTTTCCGCAAACCGCCGGCCTGGGCCGCCATGGCCGCCTGCCTGGTGGCCGGCCTGGCGATCGGCCGCCTGGCCCTGCCCTCGCCGCCGACCGCAGACGGACGCGCCGCCGAACCGCCGATGGCCGTCGGACCGCTGGCCCGGGCGCTGGAAGACGGCGCGGCCGCGCAAGGCCAGGACCCGGTGCGGATCGGCGTGACCTTCAAGAGCCAGGCCGGCCGCTGGTGCCGCACCTTCCAGGGCCAGGACCAGGCGGGCGTGGCCTGCCGCGCCGACGGCGCCTGGCGGGTGCTGGCCTCCGCGCCCGCGACGGCTCCGGCCGCCGGCGGCGAGTACCGCCAGGCCGCCTCGGAGACGCCGACGGCGGTGATGGCCGTGGTCGACGGCATGATCTCGGGCGCGCCGCTGGACGCGGCCGGCGAGGCCCAGGCCCTGAAGAGCAACTGGCGCTGAGTGGATCGGGAGGCGGATAGGGTCGCCGCCTCCTGGAAAGACTAGGGGAAAATCCAGGAGGCGGCGTATCCGCGCCCTTCGCAGGGGGGGACGCGAGGCGGGCGCGGATAATGACCGGAGGACTGCTAGGCCAGAAGGTCGAGCAGGACGCCGGTCATGGCGTCGGCGGTGCGAAGCACCGCGGCGTTGGCGGCGAAGTCGGTTTCAGCCGAGATCTGCTCGACGCGCTCGGCGGCGAGATCCGTCTTGGCGGCAAGGCCCGCATCGCTCCCCACGCGCTGAGCGCTGGCGGCCAAGCGGCCGGTCGCGGCGCCCATGCCCGCGGCGGAGATCGAGAAGGCCTGCATGAACCGTTTCCCCTGTCGTATCGCGAAGCTGACGGGGTTCGGTTAAGCGGATCTTCATAAATAGGGTGAATTTCCATCGACCTTACCCAATTATGTAGAGAATTTTTCTCGTTAAGGTTACTGACGCGAACGCTCTGATCGCCGACATTACAAAACGTTCAGGCAGAGCTTGCTCGACAAGCTGTCCTCCCCTCTGCAAGGTCGCCGGCTCCGCGGATCCGCCGCGCCTGGAACCTGACCGAATGCCCTTCTCGCGCCGCGCCGCCTTTCTCAGCGCCGCCCTCCTGCTGGTCGCCCATCCCGCCCTCGCCGCGCCCAAGGACGCCTTCGTCCCCTCGGCCGGCGCCATCCGCGCCCACATGACCTTCCTGGCGGACGACCTGATGGAGGGCCGCGAGGCCGGCACGCGCGGCTACGACCTGGCCGCCAACTACGTGGCCGCCCAGTTCGCCCTCCTGGGCCTGAAGCCGGCCGGCGACGCCGGCTCCTACCTGCAGACCGTGCCGCTGGTCGCCTATCGCCCGGCGAGCGACGGCGAGATCAAGATCAGCGAAGGCGGCGGGACCTCGGCCTCGCTGGTCTTCGGCGAGGACTTCCTGCCCAGCCCGCAGGCCGGCAAGGCCGAGCTTGCCCTCAATGCGCCGCTCGTGTTCGTCGGCTTCGGCGTCAGCGCCCCCGAGCGCGGTCGCGACGACTTCGCGGGCCTGGACGTGGCGGGCAAGATCGTCGTCGTGCTGTCCGGCGCCCCCAAGGGCTTCCAGACCGAGGAACGGGCCCACTACGGCTCGGTCGGCGTCAAGCGGGCCGAGGCGGCCCGTCGCGGCGCGATCGGCATGCTGACCCTGGGCACGCCCACGGGAGAAAAGCGCCGTCCGTTCGCGCGCGGCGTGGCCGGCAGCCGCGACTGGCGCATGACCTGGAGCACGCCGGAGGGCGCGCCCTTCGTCCGAGGCGGCTCGGCGCCGAGCCTGGCCTCGATCAGCGTCAAGGGCGCGTACAAGCTGTTCGGCTCGGCCACCGCCCGCCTGGAAGCCGCCTACACGGCCGCCGACACCCAGGAAGGCAAGGTCGAGGGCTTCGCCCTGCCGACGACCGCGGCCATCGCCCTGAAGAGCGAGATCCAGCAGCGCCGCAGCAGCAATGTCGCCGGCCTGATCGAGGGCTCGGACCCGACCCTGAAGGCGCAGACCATCGTGCTCAGCGCCCACCTCGACCACGAGGGGATCAAGGAAAACCCCAAGCCCGGAGAGGACGCGGTCTATAACGGCGCCCTGGACAATGCGAGCGGCGTCGCCACCCTGCTGGAGGTCGGTCGCGGCTTCACTCAAGCCAAGGACCGGCCCAAGCGCTCGATCCTGCTGCTGGCCGTCACCGCCGAGGAAAAGGGCCTGATCGGCTCGGAATACTTCGCGCACAATCCGACCGTGCCGAAAGCCGAGCTGGCCGCCGACGTCAATCTCGACATGCCGGTGCTGCTGTACCCGTTCACCGACGTGGTGGCCTTCGGGGCCAACCGCTCGAGCATCGGCCCGATCGTCGCCAAGGCCGCCGGCCGCGTCGACATCGCCCTCTCGCCCGACCCGATGCCGGAAGAAGGCCTGTTCACCCGCAGCGACCACTATCGCTTCGTCGAGCAGGGCGTGCCGTCGGTATTCCTGATGACCGGCTTCAAGAACGGCGGCGAGAAGGCCTTCAAGGACTTCCTGGCCACGCACTATCACAAGCCCAATGACGACCTGAAACAGCCGATCGACTACCAGGCGGCCGCCAAGTTCGCCCTGGTCAACTACGAGATCGCCCACGACCTGGCCGACGCCGCCGAGCGTCCGACCTGGAACCCCGGCGACTTCTTCGGCTCGACCTTCGCGCCCAAGGGGCATCCGTCCTCGGCCGCGCGCTGAGCGACCCATTGACCGAGGAGGCGGAGAGGCCGATTTTCCCTCTGAGCCTGTCCGCTTCTGATGGATTCCATCAGAAGCGGATAAAACAGGCTCAGTTTCATACACTTGAGCGTGGCGAGCGCCGAAACCGCTTACACTTTCGGCTGCCACGCTCATGTCTTTATCGAGAGGGAATCTGTTGGCCAGCGTGGGCGCGCTCCTGAGGCTCGGCGTGATCACGCCGCTGGTGATGGTGGCCGACGTGTGGCTGGCCCAGAGGCTGTTCCCCGGCTTCGACCCCGGCGCCCAGTTCATCAGCGAGCTGGGCGGCCCGGCGGCCCCGACTCCGGAAATCTTCAACCTGGGCATGATGCTGGCCGGCGTCGCCGGCCTCTTCGCCGGCGCGGGCTTCGCCCATGCCCTGGAGAAGGCCGGCGGCCGCCGCCAGGTCTCGGCCTTCGCGGGCCTCTGGGTGGCGATGACCGGCCTGGGCGCCTTCTTCGCCGGCGTCTTCCATTGGCCCGACCCTATGCACCGGGCCTGCGGCGTGGGCCTGGCCATCCAGTTCGCGCCGCTGTTCACCGCCTGGGCCCTGTGGGGCAAGCCGGGCTATCGGCGGCTGGCGCACTTCTCGCTGGGCTGGTTCTTCGGCCTGCTGCTGGTGCTGGCCCTGCTGACGGGCGTGTGGAACGTGCGCACGGGCAATGACGTCGGCTTCTGGCAGCGGGGCCATGCGTTCCTGGGCCTCCTTTGGCTGGGCATCGCCGCCTGGAGCCTGGAACGCGGCTGGCGGGCCAGGCCCGTGGAACTGGAGCCGGCGGCGGCTTAGGGCTCTTCCCGACAGCCAAGACGCTCCCCCTGAAGGGGGAGCTGTCGGCGAAGCCGACTGAGGGGGAAGGGACTGCTGGCTTTGCTGGTGAACCGCCCTCATCGGACACTTCCCCCTCCGGCCCTTCGGCCGCCTCCCCCACAGGGGGAGGAGCAAAAGAAAAGGCCCCGGAGGTTTCCCTCCGGGGCCTGATCTCAGATCAGCTTATCGCTGGATCGGTCGATTACTCGACGATCTTGGCGACGACGCCGGCGCCGACGGTGCGGCCGCCTTCACGGATGGCGAAGCGGAGCTTCTCTTCCATGGCGATCGGGGTGATCAGCTCGACGTCCAGCTCGGCGTTGTCGCCC
>NZ_QDKO01000005.1 GCF_003094615.1 Caulobacter radicis
GCCGCGCGCGCAGGTGACCACGGCCCGGGGCGGGCTGGCCCGCAGCCGCGCGCCGATCTCGCCCGCCGCCGCCGCATTGGCCGCGACCTGCCGCGCCACCACGGCCGAGGCCTCCCCCGCTTCGAGGAACATCCGCGTCGCCTCGGCGGTGAGGGGCTGGGCTTCGGGTCGGGTCAAGACGGTCGCCTCCAAGACGGCTTCCTTTGCAAGGTTCGGATCAGGACAGGGCGTTCAGCTCGGCCACGAAGTCGTAGGCGTCGCCGCGGTAGTAGGATTGGGTCACTTCCACCGTCCGGCCGTCCCGCAGGAAGCCGCGCCGCTCGATGAGCAGGCCCGCGTCCTTGATCGGCACGCCCAGCAGGTCGGCCTGCTCGGCGGCGAACAGGATGGCGCGCAGGCGCTGCAGCGCGCGGACCGGGCGATGGCCGGTCTTCTCCAGCGCCTCGTAGAGCGAGGTCTCGACGATCTCGGTGGAGGGCAGGGCGAAGGCGGCGATGGTGGTGTATTCGACGGCCATCGGCGCGCCGTCGGCGTAGCGGATGCGGGCGAAGCGGTAGACCGAGGTTCCGGGCGACAGGCCCAGGGTCAGCGACTCCTCGGGGGTCACCTGGCCCTCGCCGCGGCTGATCCATTCGCTGTGCGGCACCCGGCCGCGCGAGATCATGTCTTCCGAGAACGACGACAGCTTGGAGAAGCTCTTCTCCACGCGGGCGGCCACGAAGGTGCCCGCTCCCTGGCGGCGCGTCAGCAGGCCTTCGCTGACCAGGCCGTCCAGCGCCTTGCGAACGGTGATCCGCGAAATGCTGAATTCTTCGGCAAGGTCGCGCTCGGCCGGCAGGGCGTCGTCGGGCGACAGGATCTTCTTCTGGATCGCCTCGCGCAGGGCGCGCTGAAGCTGCTTGTACAGCGGGGCGTGGTCCTGCCCGTGGCCGTCCAGGCGTCCGATCTTTTCGGAAAACAGCATCACGTCCCAACCCCTTGGCCCACGGCCGCCAGGCCCTCAATCGCCCCGATCCGTCCGGCCCGAACGCCGGCGCAACAGTTCATGACCATTTTCATACCAATTATCTCGTGGTCTGCAATTGGTTCTTTTTCGGTCTTGTCAGATGCAAAAATTTCGTCACAGTCACACTCCGAGGCCTGAGAAGTACCGCTCGTTGCGGGTTCGCCGCGAGAAATTGGTATCAGATTGGGCTTTGGGGTTCGGCTCCGGGTCCAATGGCCCGGCACAAAGGGGAGAAGCCGAGTATGAAGAGCATCCACAAGGCGGTCTTGACCGCTTCCGCCAGCCTGCTGGCCGTATTGGTCGCCGCGCCCGCGATGGCGCAGGAGACATCGACCTCCGTCGAGGAGGTGGTCGTCACCGGTATTCGCGCATCGCTGCAGCAATCCATTCAATCCAAGCGTAACGCCGACGCCATCGTCGACGTGGTCACCGCCGAGGACGTCGGCAAGTTCCCGAGCTCGAACGTCGCCGAAGCGCTGACGATCGTGCCCGGCGTCACCGTCGACCGCCAGTTCGGTCAGGGTGAAAAGGTCTCGATCCTGGGTACGGACCCGGCTCTGAACCGCACTCTGCTGAACGGCCAGACCGTGGCTTCGGCCGACTGGTTCATCCTTGATCAGCCCGGCCGCACGTTCAACTACGCCCTGCTGGCGCCGCAGATCGTCGGCAAGGTCGAAGTGTACAAGTCGCCGGAAGCCCGCATCGATGAGGGGAGCATCGGCGGCACGGTCATCGTCAACACTCGCAAGCCGCTCGATCTGAAGGCGCTGACCCTTCAGGGCTCGCTCAGCTATCTCTACAACGACCGCTCCAAGAAGTCCGACCCGCAGGTCGCCTTCCTGGGCAGCTGGAAGAACGAGGCCGGCACCTTCGGCATCGCGGTCTCGGCCCAGCACGCCAAGGACCAGCTGCGCCGCGACGGCATCGAGTCCTACGGCACGATCCCGGCCAGCTACTACAACGGCGGCAATCCGGAAAATCCGGTCAGCTCGATCACCAACGGCAACTGCACCGGAACCTGCGCCGCCACCCTGGCGGCCAATCCGAACGCCCGCGGCGTCAACTCGCTGTCGGTCTCCTACTTCGAGCAGGAGCGCGTCCGCGACAGCTACACCGCCGCCGTCCAGTGGCGTCCGACCGACGCCCTCGAGCTGAACTTCGACTGGCTGAAGATCAAGGCCACCTACGACAACACCAACCAGTCGCTGTTCGCCTTCCAGGGCAATACCTGGAACAGCCTGGGCGCGCTGACCGACATCACCATCACCGACAACGTCATCCGCAAGGCCTCGTTCAAGCGCGCCCTGAGCGTGCTGGACGTGCAGTACCGCGAAGCCGAGCTGAACTCCGACACCTACCACTTCAACGGCAAGTGGACGGGCGACGGCTTCGACGTCTCGGGCGACCTGGGCTACTCCAAGGCCGACGGCGGCACCAAGCGCCAGCTGTACGGGGAGTTCCTGAACTGGGCCGACTACACCGTCGACTTCACCGGCACGCCGGGGTCGCCGGGCGTGCTGACCTACACCAACCCGACCGCCGACGGTAATCCGCTGGCCGACGCCAGCAAGTTCTCGTTCGACGGCGGCTGGGGCGCGGGCGATCCGTCGGTTCCGGGCGCGCCGGGCTACAACTCCGGCTGGGGCGGCAACATCGTCGCCAAGCCGACCACCGACAAGGAAACCTACGGCCAGCTCGACTTCGGCAAGGACTTCGAGGGCGTGATCAAGCGCGTCCAGTTCGGCTACAAGTACCGCAAGCACGAGACCACCCAGGCCATGTCCGGCGTCACGGTCGCGGTCTACGGCAACCCGGCCAGCGCCGCGCAGTTCAGCCCGTCGATCGTGCCCAGCAACTACCTGAAGGGCTTCGACGGCGTCACCGACCAGATGGGCAGCCGCTTCAAGATCGACGGCAAGGCCCTGGCCGACTACATCGACCGTGGCGGCTACCTGCGCCCGTGGCAGGCCAAGCCGGTTCCGACGGTGTTCGGCAACGCCGAGTTCACCGCCCAGAACTGGGGCATCGAAGAGACCATCAACGCCCTCTACGGCCAGGCCAACTTCGAGGCCGACAACGTTCGCGGCAACTTCGGCCTGCGTTACGTGAAGACCGAGTCCGACAGCGGCGGCTATGCCTGCGTCAACCAGACCGCCACCGGCTGCGGCACCACCGCCGCCGACTGGGCCTGGAAGGTGAAGTCCAAGAAGTACGAGGACTTCCTGCCCAGCCTGAACGTCATCGTCGACGTCCAGCAGGACCTGGTGTTCCGCTTCGCCGCGGCCCAGGTGATCTCGCGCCCGAACTACGCCGACATGTCGAACTACTTCTGGCTCTCCGACCAGATCCTGACCGGCGGCGGCGGCAACCCGGACCTGAACCCGTACAAGTCCAGCAACGTCAACGCCTCGCTGGAATGGTACTTCGCGCCGGAAGCCATCCTGTCGGCTGAAGTCTTCCACAAGGACATCAGCAACTACATCCTGCAGCAGACCGTCGCCGAGCAGCACTTCAACCAGGCGCGCAACGCGATCACCACCTACCAGATCAGCCGTCCGACCAACGCCGGCTCGGCCACGGTCAAGGGCCTGGCGGTGGCCTACCAGCAGACCTTCGGCATGGGTTTCGGCCTCCTGGCCAACTACACCTACGCCGACGGCGAAGCGGACGGCGGCTCGCCGCTGCCCTACAACTCCAAGCACCAGATCAACGTCAGCCCGTTCTACGAGCACGGTCCGTTCTCGGCCCGGGTGACCTACAACTGGCGCTCGAAGTATTTCACGGGCCTGGATCGCGGCGACCAGATGTTCGTCCGCGCCTTCAAGGGGCTGGACGCGACCGCCGGCTACGCCTTCAGCGAGAACGTCAACCTGTCGGTCTCGGCGCAGAACCTGCTGGACAGCGAGTACTACGCCTACGCCAACACCACCATGCTGCCGCGCGGCGTCTACCGCACCGGCCGCAAGCTGCAGGCGACCCTCAACGTCGCCTTCTGAGGACCGGAACCGGAGGCGCGCCGAACCGCGCGCCTCCGATACCGCTGATTTGCATCGCGCGCGGCTTGGTTCAGGATCGCCCTCATGACCCGCCAGGCCGCGCCGATCACCCCCATTTCCCTCCTGACTGCAAGCAGCGAGCTGGGGCGGGGCGGCTTTGGCCGACCCGCCCGCCTTTTTGCCGACTGCCTGCCGGTGAGAGCGTCCCGCACATGATCCCCACGACCATGACGCAAGCCCGTCGCGCCGCCCTGTTCCTGGCCAGCGCCGCCTCCGTGGTCCTGGCCTCGCCGGCCCTGGCCGCCGAGCCGCTGACCCTGACCCCCGCGCCGGTGAAGGCCCAGGCGGTCGAGGGCAGCTTCCGCCTGACCGCCGCCACCCGCATCCACGTGGCCAAGGGCGACGTCGAGGCGCGAGGCGTGGCGCTCCAGCTTTCCGACCTTCTGCATCGCGCCCGAGGGATCCGCCCGGCCGTGGTGGAGGGCGAGCCCGCCGCCGGCGAGGCGGCCATCTCGCTGGCTCGCGGAGGCCCCGACGGCGAAGGCTACGGCCTCGACGTGGCCCCCGGCGGCGTGAAGATCATGGCGCTGAAGCGGGCCGGCCTGTTCTACGGCGCGGTGAGCCTGTGGCAGCTGGCCGTGCAGGACGAAGCCAAGGGGCCGGTCGACGTGCCTGCGGCCAGGGTCGAGGACGCGCCGCGCTTCGCCTGGCGCGGCTTCATGCTCGACAGCGCCCGCCACTACCAGTCGATCGACACCATCAAGCTGCTGATCGACGGCATGGCCGCCCACAAGCTCAACACGCTGCACTGGCACCTGGTCGACGACCAGGCCTGGCGGCTGGAGATCAAGAAGTATCCGAAGCTGACGGAGGTTTCGGCCTGGCGCACGCCGGCCGGCGCGGCCGCCCGCGACCCGAAGACCGGCAAGCCGGTGCGCTATGGCGGTTTCTACAGCCAGGACCAGGTGCGCGACCTCGTCGCCTATGCGGCCGCGCGCAACGTCACCATCGTTCCGGAGATCGAGATGCCGGGCCACGCCCTGGCGCCGATCGTGGCCTATCCGAAGCTGGGCCTGACGCCCAACCCGCCGGCCCTGGCCCGCCACGACTGGGGTATCTTCCCCTATCTCTACAATGTCGACGACAGCACGTTCGGCTTCCTGAACGACGTGCTCGACGAGGTCATGGACCTCTTCCCGTCGGAATACATCCACGTCGGCGGCGACGAGGCCGTCAAGGACCAGTGGAAGGAAAGCGCGGCGATCCAGGCCAAGATCAAGGCGCTGGGCGTCAAGGACGAGCACGGCCTGCAGAGCTGGTTCATCCAGCGGGTCGAAAAGCACATCAACGGTCGCGGCCGCCGCCTGATCGGCTGGGACGAGATCCTCGAAGGCGGCCTAGCCCCCAACGCCACGGTGATGTCGTGGCGCGGGATCGACGGCGCCATCGCCGCCGCCGGCCAGGGCCACGACACGGTGCTGTCGCCCGAGCCGACGCTCTATTTCGATCGCCGCCAGAGCACCTCCGTCGACGAGCCGCCCGGCCGGATGACGGTCAGCAGTCTCAAGGACGTCTACCAGTTCGACGCCGCGCCCGACGCCCTGACCGCCGAGCAGCGCAAGCACATCCTGGGCGTCCAGGCCAATCTCTGGGTCGAGCACATCCGCACCGACGAGCGGGTGCAGCTGATGGCCTTCCCGCGCCTGGTGGCGCTGTCGGAAACCGCCTGGACCCAGGAGGAGCGCCGCGACTGGAACGGCTTCACCACCCGCGTGCCGGCGCAGATGGCCCGCCTGAAAGCGCTGGGGATCAAGGCCAACACCGCGCCGTTCGAGCCGCAGGCGACCTTGCGCCCCGGCCAGGACGGGGCGATCGCCGCCAGCCTGAAGAGCGGGCTGGAGCTTGGCCAGATCCGCTACACCACCGACGGTTCGGAGCCGACCACGGCCTCGCCGGCCTATGGCGAGGCCCTGTCGCTGAAGGCGGGGACCACCCTGAAGGCCCGCAGCTACCTGGACGGCCGTCCGCTGGGCCGCACCCGCGCCTGGACCGCGACGAAGCTGGCCGCCGAGACCCGGGTCAGCCGCCAGCTGGAGCTGTGCGGCAACGCCATCCCGTTGCTGTTCGAGGACGACGCGCCCGAGAACGGCCGCGACGGCGAGCGCGCCATCTTCGCCACCGACGTCATGAAGCCGTGCTGGGTGTGGAAGGGCGCGGACCTGTCCAAGGGGCTGAAGCTGACCGCCCGCGTCGGCCAGACGCCGTGGAACTTCCAGATCGGCAAGGCCAAGGACCAGATCGTGGTGCGCAAGCCGGCCACGCCGGACGGCGAGCTGGAGGTCCGCCTCGGCGGCTGCGAGGGCGAGCGCATCGCCGCCATCCCGCTGGGCAAGGCCGGTCGCGGCCCGGGCCTGGGTACGGTGAACGGCGCCCTGCCGGCTCGGGACGGCGTCCACGATCTGTGTTTCAGCTTCACCGCCAAGGGCCTCGATCCGATGCCCGCGCTCGACCGCGTCACCCTGACGGCGGCCGGCCAGTAATCCCTGACCCGTAACGTCCAGGCGAGAGTTCCCCACGTGACCACCCTTGTTCTTTCTTCGCCGCTTTCAGGCTGGGTGGCGCCTTTGGATGAGACGCCGGACGCGGTGTTCGCCGAGCGTATGCTGGGGGACGGGGTGGCGATCGATCCGACGGGTTCGGTGCTGCATGCGCCGTGCGACGGGCGGGTGATCACGGTGCACCGGTCGCGGCACGCGGTGACGCTGCGGGCGGGCAACGGGGCCGAGATCCTGATGCATGTGGGTCTGGAGACGGTGGCGCTGGACGGCGAGGGCTTCACCGTCCACGTGGCCGAGGGCCAGGCGGTGACGGCGGGCGATCCGCTGATCGGCTTCGACCTCGATTTCCTGGCCCGCAAGGCCAAAAGCCTGATCACCCCGATCGTGGTCACCAATCCCGAGGCCTTTTCGATCGTGCGCCGGGCTCAGGATCTGGAGACCGGGGTCGGCGGCTTCCTGATGGAGCTGACGGCGGTCGGCGGTGCGGCCGCCGGGACGGCGGCGGACGCGGACGGCGAGGTGGTGCGAGAGGTGGTCGTGCCTCTGGCGCATGGGATCCACGCCCGTCCGGCCGCCCGCATCGCCGAGACGGCGCGGGGCTTTACCGCCGAGATCGCGCTGGCGGCGGTCGGCCGCCGGGCCAGCGCCAAGAGTCCGGTGGGGCTGATGTCGCTGGCGCTGCGGCTGGGCGACCATGTCTCCATCGTCGCCAGCGGTCCCGACGCGCAAGGCGCCGTCGCGGCGATCGCCGCGCTGATCGAGAGCGGCATGGGCGAGGGCGTGGGCGAAGTCGTCGCCGCTGTCGAAGCGCCGCCGCCCGTCGCCGTGGCCGAACCGGCCGAGCCGGGCGTGCTGCGCGGGGTGCTGGCCGCGCCGGGCCTGGCCATCGGCCAGGCGGTGCGGCTGGTGGCCGAGGAAATCACCGTCGTCGAGACCGGCGCCGGGGCCAGCGCCGAGCTG
>NZ_QDKO01000006.1 GCF_003094615.1 Caulobacter radicis
GCGCCGGAGCGGCGCCTTCGGCCGGGGCGGCGCCTTCAGCGGCGGGAGCCGCGGCCGCGTCGGCGGCCGGAGCGGCCGCGGCGGCGGGCTTCGGAGCCGGCACCGGCAGGGTCGATCCCAGGCTGTGCAGATAGGCGATGATGGCGATGCGGTCTTCCTGCTTCTTCAGGCCCGCGAAGGTCATCTTGGTGCCCGAGATATACTTGCCCGGCGCCTTCAGGAACTGGTCGACGTGGTCGTAGTCCCAAACGGGGTTCTGGCCGCCGAAGTCGGTCATCGAGCCCGAATAGCCAAAGCCCGGGTGGGTGCCCGGCTTCTTGCCCAGGGTGCCGAAGAGGTTGGGGCCGGTGCCGTTGGCGCCGCCAGAGGTGAAGGTGTGGCACGAGGCGCACTTGGCCGAGACGGCCTTGCCGGCCTCGATGTTGGCCGGCAGCAGCAGGACCGAACCCCAGTCGGGCGGAACCTCGGCGGCCGCGGCGCCCTCGCCGCCGGTGTCTTCCTGGACGGCGATCGCGTAGCCGGGCTTTTCGACTTCGTGCTTCTTGAAGACGATGTCGGAGGCCTCGCGCAGACCGAAGATGACCAGACCGGTCAGAAGCACGCCGCCGAAAATCTTGTTGAACGTAAGGTCGCTCATCTCAGCCTTGTCAGCCTCTTTATTGACCCGTCTTGCGTGGACGGAGCCGATTTATGAGCGCGGGTCCCCCCATGGTCTCCCCACGCGCGTGTTGCGCTCCGGTCTCTGACACGCTACCGCCCCGTGCGCAACCCGGGCGAACCGCGTTTCGCCTTCCAGACGTGACACCATGAACCCGATCGTCCTCATCCCCGCCCGCATGGCGGCCACCCGCCTGCCCAACAAGCCGCTGGCCGATATCGGCGGCCTGCCGATGATCGTGCGCGTGCTGCGCCAGGCGCAGGCGGCGAACATCGGCCCGGTGGCCGTGGCCGCCGGCGATCCCGAGATCGTGGCCGCGGTGGAAGCCGCCGGCGGCCGCGCCGTGCTGACCGACCCGGCCCTGCCCTCGGGCTCGGACCGCATCCTGGCGGCGCTGGCGGTGCTCGATCCGGCCGGCGCCCACGACGTGGTCATCAACCTGCAGGGCGACATGCCGTTCGTCGACCCGGCCGTGCTTTCCGCCTGCGCCGGCCAGCTGGCCGCCCACGCCGACGCCGACATCGCCACCGTGGTCGCGCCGGAAGCCACAAGCGCCGACCGCGCCAACCCCGACGTGGTCAAGGCCGTGCTGGCCATGGATCCCGAAGGCCAAAGCGGTCGCGCCCTCTATTTCACCCGCTCGACGCTCTACGGCGACGCCCCCGTCTGGCGCCATATCGGCATCTACGGCTATCGCCGCGCCGCGCTGGAGGCCTTCAACGCCGCCGCGCCGTCGCCTCTGGAGCTGCGCGAAAAGCTCGAGCAGCTGCGCGCCATGGAGCTGGGCCTGACCATCCGCGCGGCGGTGGCGGACGAGGCTCCGATCTCCGTCGACAATCCGTCCGACCTGCAGGCCGCCCGCGACCACGCCGAAAAGAACTGAAGACCGCTATGAGCACCCTCAAGACCATCGCCTTCCAGGGCGAACTCGGCGCCAACAGCCACGAGGCGTGCCGCACCTATTTCCCCGATTACCAGGTCCTGCCCTGCGCCACCTTCGAGGAGGCGTTCGAGGCCATCAAGACCGGCGCGGCCCAACTGGGCATGATCCCGATCGAGAACTCGATCGCCGGCCGCGTCGCCGACGTCCACCACCTGCTGCCCGCCTCGGGCCTGAAGATCATCGGCGAGCGCTTCAAGCCGATCCGCTTCCAGCTGATGGTCAACAAGGGCGTCACGCTGGACAGCGTCAAGACCGCCGTCTCGATGCCGATCGCGCTGTCCCAGTGCCGGCACAGCCTCAAGCGCCTGGGCCTCTCGACCGAGGGCGCGGGCGACACCGCCGGCGCGGCCAAGGCCCTGGCGGCCAAGCCCGACCCGACCCGCGCCGCCGTCGCGCCCGCCCTGGCCGCCGAGATCTACGACCTCGACATCCTGGCCCGCGACATCGAGGACGAACGCCACAACACCACCCGCTTCCTGGTGATGACCGCCGACCCGGCCCCGCCGGCCCCGTCGTTCACCCACCGCTGCGTGACCAGCTTCGTGTTCCGGGTGCGCAACCTGCCGGCCGCGCTCTACAAGGCGCTGGGCGGCTTCGCCACCAACGGCGTCAACATGACCAAGCTGGAAAGCTACATGGAGAACGGCGCCTTCACGGCCACCTTCTTCTACGCCGAGGTCGACGGCCGCCCCGAGGACCGCAGCCTCGCTTTGGCCTTCGACGAGCTGAAGTTCTTCTCCGAGCGCTTCGAGATCCTGGGCGTCTATCCCGCCGATCCATTCCGCGACGGAAAGTAGCGCGGGTTCCCACCCCTTCCTTTTCGCCCCCATCACTCCCGTCATTCCCGCCCTTGTGGCGGGACCCCCTCTGTCAGCCGCAAAGGCGGGAGGGGCGGACTGCCAAGCAGTCCGCTGGCGCTTCACGTGCGGGAGGAACCAGGGCTTCCCGCCACAGGGGCGGGAATGACGGGAGGATGGGGTGCGGAGCACATAGCCCGCCTTCTCCCCTCCCCCGTTCCGCCCTATCCTGGCGACATGACCAAGCCCGTTCCCGCAGATGTCGTCTCCCGCCTGAAGTCCGTGCTGGGCGAGGGCGGATGGAGCCAGGATCCCGAGCGGCTGGCGCCCAAGCTGGTCGAATGGCGCGGGCGCTGGAAGGGCGAGACGCCGCTGCTGGTCACCCCGCGCACCACCGCCGAGGTCGCCGCCGTGATCGGGATCTGCGCCGCGCAGGGCGTGGCGATCACCCCGCAGGGCGGCAACACCGGCCTGGTCGCCGGCCAGATCCCGCAGGGCGAGATCCTGCTGTCGACCGAGAAGCTGCGCGCCGTTCGCGACGTCGACGCCCTGGACGACGTGATGGTGCTGGAGGCCGGCGTCACCCTTTACGAGGCTCACCAACAGGCCGCCGCCATCGGCCGCCGCTTCACCGTGGGCGTGGCCTCGGAAGGCTCGTGCACCATCGGCGGCCTGATCTCGACCAACGCCGGCGGCACGGCCGTGCTGCGCTACGGCATGATGCGCGAGCAGGTGCTTGGCATCGAGGCCGTGCTGCCCAACGGCGAGATCTGGAACGGGCTGAAGCGCCTGCGCAAGGACAACACCGGCTATGATCTCAAGCAGCTGCTGATCGGCGCCGAGGGCACGTTGGGGGTCGTCACCGCCGCGGCCCTGAAGCTGCACGCGCCGTTGGCCTCGCGGGCCGTGGCGATCGTCGGCCTCTCCTCGCCCGCCGAGGCCATCCAGCTGCTCGCCCGCGCCAAGGACGAGACCGGCGGCGCGGTCGAGGCCTTCGAGCTGATGGGCCGCCTGGGCTTCGCCCTCACCGTCAGGAACGTGCCAGGCCTGCGTGATCCTCTGCCCACGGAGCATCCCTGGTACGTGCTGATCGAGATCGCCAGCGGCGAGCCGGGCGCGGCCGAGGCGGCGCTGGAGCGCCTGCTGGCCGGCGCCCTGGAAAGCGGCCTGATCGCCGACGCGGCCGTGGCCCAGACGGAAACCCAGATGAAGGCCTTCTGGCACATCCGCGAAGGTCACTCCGCCGGCCAGAAGCCCGAGGGCGCGGTTTGGAAGCACGACGTCTCGGTGCCGGTCTCCAAGATCCCCGACTTCATCGGCCAGGCCGACGCGGCGATCGAGAAGGCCTTCCCCGGAACCCGCATCGTCGCCTTCGGCCACGTGGGCGACGGCAACGTCCATTACGATGTGCTGAAACCCCAAGGCGGCGACGACGACGCCCATGACGCGGCCCGCGAGGCCGGCGCCCACATCGTCCACGACATCGCCGCCGGCTTCCACGGCTCGATCAGCGCCGAGCACGGCCTGGGCGCGATGAAGTCGGTCGAGGCCCTGGCCTACAAGGACCCCGTCGAGGTCGCCGCCCTGCGCGCCATCCGCGCCGCGCTGGATCCGCAGCGGATCATGAACCCGCGGGTGCTGTTCTAGGCGGCGTCGGCCGCGGCCGCCTTGGCCTTGCGGCGGGCGAAATAGACGGCGATCAGCGACAGCACCGCGCCGGCCGGGATGGTCGATTTCAGGAAGCCGCCGGCCTGGCCGGGGCCCAGGATGTTGACCGCGAAGGGCACGAAGCCCCACTGGCCGGTGGACGGCTGCATCCAGAAGGCGCCGACGCCCACGAAGCACAGCACGGCCCAGATGAGGCGCAGCTTCAGCGCGCGGGTGCGGGCCACGAAATAGAGGGCCACGATCATCGGCAGCGGCCAGGCCAGGGCGGCCGCGAGGGCGAGGGTCTCGTTCATCCCGCCTTCCTAGCGGCCGGCGCGCGAAAGAAAAGGGCGGCCTGCGTCACGGCTTGGCGGCCGCCCCCTGGAGGTCGCCGTCGCGGTAGGTCGACAGGCGTTCGAAATACACCGAACAGATGCCGGCCTGCGGGCTGAACATCTGGCGGATGCGGGTCTGGCGGGGCTCGTCGTGCCAGATGAACAGAAAGAACAGGACCTGGTCGGAGACCACCAGCGGCTTGCCGCGCTGGCGCAGGATGGCGTCGCCGACCACCTTGCAGGATTGGGCGGGCAGCTTGACCCCGACGCGCTCGAGGCCCGCGGGTCCGTAGTAGAGCTCCGCCTTGCCCTTCACGCCTTCCAGCATGAACGGCCCGGCGCTCTTGACCTGGCCGACGTCCATTTTCTCGCCGAACTTGACCGGCTTCAGGTCCGGCATGGCGGCCTGGGCCTGCTCGGGCGTCATGCCCCACTCGGTGGCCTCCCAGCCGGCGAGGGCCGCCCCGGGCGCGAGGCCCAGGACGAAGGCGAGGACGAAGCCGAGGAAAAGGCGCATGCGAGAACTCCGTTGCCCCCACAAGACCCATGCCTGCAAAGCTTGGCAATACACCTCAGATCTCCGGCACGCCCGCCATCATCGCCTTCAGCGCCGCCAGGTGCCCTTTCAGCGCCTTGCGGCCGGCGACGGTCAGCGAGGCCCAGGTGCGCACCCGGCCGTCGGAAGGGGTCTTGGCGACCTTGAGGTAGCCGGCCTCCTCCAGCGTCTTGAAGTGCTTGGAAAGCACCGACTCCGAGACGTCCAGCGCCTCGCGCAGGGTGGAAAAGTCGATGGTGTCGACACCGGCCAGCATGCAGCAGATCTGCAGGCGGTTGGGAGCGTGGATCACGGGATCGAGGGCGGCGGCGCTCAAAGCGAGCCGCCGTCGCGCAGGTCGCGGCGGAACGCGGCCTCCCAGACAAAACCGCCGATGGTGACGATCACCGCGATGGTCGCGCCGACCACCAGCGGCCCGGCGGCCAGGCCGTGCTCGCGGGTCAGCCAGGCCGAGCCCAGGACCGACAGCGCGGTCAGCACCGCCAGGACGACCGACACCCAGCGCGTGCGGCCGGCGCGATAGCCGTTGATCCACAGGCCGGTGCGGCGCTTGTAGGCGCGCACCAGCAGCAGCAGGCCGACCACGAACACCAGGTAGGCGCCGAGCATCAGCGGGACCGCCTGGCCCTGGACCGCCACGAGGCCGCCGGCCAGCAGCCCCAGCGCCGGGTGATACCAGATCGGCGCCCGGGCGCGGCGCGCGAGGTCGGCGTTGGCGGCCTCGACCTCGGCCAGCATGCGGGCGGCCTCGGCCGGATCGATCGAAGAGGTGGGGCTCACGGGCGCTTCCTTGCTTTCCATACCGGAAAGCTATCGATCACTTTCCATATCGGCAAGCATAAACTTTCCACGATGGAAAGTAATCGGGCGCGAGGCGCATGTGCGGCTGGTCACATCTTGAAGTTGAAGGCGTGATACCATCCCCGTCGACATCCCAAGGGCCCGGCGCCCAAGCCATCGGAGGCGACCATGCCGCAGACCGCCGCGACCAGCCTGACCCTGCAGCAGCAGGCCTTCTGCCTGTCGTGGCTGTCGAACGCCGCCTCCGACAAGGTCGACACCCTGGCCAATCTGGAGGCCCATGTGCGCCAGTCGGTCCAGGCCTTCCTGACCGACAACGCCGGCAAGATCGCCGACTGGTCGATCGCCTGGGGCCCCGTCGCGTCGAGCCACGAGGGCGCCGACCCGACCGCGCTCTACTACGCCGACAACATGCTCTACGCGGCCGCCGCCACGGTAGCCGGCGCGCCCTGCCTGGTGGTGGCCATGGCCGGCACCAACGAGGACGACGCCTATGACTGGCTGACGGAAGACTTCTCGATCGTCCGCCAAGTCGACTGGCCCTACGGCAACGGCGGCTTCGACGGCGCGCCCTCGCCGAAGATCTCGCACGCCACGGCGACCGGGATCGCCGCCTTGCTGGCGCTGCGCGATCCCCAGGCCGGCGGCATCCAGGCCTTCGTGACCAGCTGGACCAAGGCCAACCCCGGCGGGACGGTGATCTTCACCGGTCACAGCCTGGGCGGGGCGCTGTCGCCCAGCCTGGCCATGGCCGCCATCGGCCAGAACGGCGGCCCGTTCGTGGGCGCCACCGCCCTGACCCTGCCCAGCGCCGGCCCGACGCCGGGCAATCCCGACTTCGCCGCGCTCTACACCCACTTCTTCCCGGCTCCGGCCCCGGACTCGGCGCAAGGCGGTCCGGTCCCGTTCAACACCGACCTGGTCAACGCCCACGACATCGTGCCCACGGCCTGGAACGACGTGAAGCTGACGGGCTTCTTCACCAACACCGGCGACATCGCCTTCAAGCTGGCCATGGACGCCCTGCTGGCCTCGCTGGACGGTCTGGCCCACGGCCTGATCGGCTTCAACACCTACCAGCCGATCGCCCACCAGACCTTCGCGGCCGATCCGCCCGACGTCGACTACGACAGCCTGCAAGGCTATTTCGGCCTGATCGTCGCCAACCACCTGGCGGCCTATCCGACCTATGTCGGCGTCGACGACGCGCTCACCGACACCACCGCGGCCATGACCCGCGCCACGCTGCGTCAGGTCCAGACCCACGCCAAGCGCCTGACGGCGGCGGCCAAGAACCAGGGCGCGGTCGCCCAGGCGGCTCAATAGGGTTCTTGCCCTCGGCCATTGCTCGGCCATATAAGACATATACGAAACGTATATGCGAGAGCGAGGCCATGGGCATCGTCAACATCGAGGACGAGCTGCACGAGCAGCTGCGCCGGGCCAGCAAGGCCTCGTACCGGTCGATCAACGGCCAGGCGGCCTTCTGGATCAGGATCGGCATGCTCAGCGAGCTGAACCCCGGCCTGACCTTCCAGGAACTGGTGGCCCGCGAGCTGAAGGAGGCTGGCGTCGACGCCCCCGGCCTGCCGGCGACCACCAGCGCATGACGATCGACAACGAGGACCAGCTGGACAAGCTGCGCGCGGTCGGCGCCCTGGTGGCCCGCACCCTGACGGCCATGGGCGCGGCGCTGGAACCGGGCATGACCACCCGCGAACTGGACGGCATCGGCCGCGCCCTGCTGGAGAAGGACGGCGCCCGCTCGGCCCCGGAACTGACCTACGACTTTCCCGGCGCGACCTGCATCTCGGTGGGGCCCGACTGCGCCCACGGCATTCCCGGCGACACGGTGATCAAGGCCGGCGACCTGATCAATATCGACGTCTCGGCCGAGCTGGACGGCTATTTCGGCGACACCGGGGCCAGCTTCTCGGTGCCGCCTACAGCTAAGCGCATCGAGCGCCTGTGCCGCGACGGCCGGCGGGCCATGTGGGCCGGCATCCGCGCGGTGCGGCCCGGCGGCCGGCTAAACGAGATCGGCCGTCAGATCGAGGCTTTCGCCGACAAGAACGGCTACAGCCTGGTGCGCAACCTCGCCAGCCATGGCGTCGGCCGTTCGCTGCACGACGCCCCCAAGGAGATCCCCACCTGGCATGAGCCGCGCGACCGGCGGGTGATCACCGAGGGCCTCGTCTTCACCATCGAACCGTTCCTGTCGCTCGGCGCCGACTGGGTCGAGGAGCTTGACGACGGCTGGACCCTGCGCCCGCCGGGCCGCGAGGCCACGGTGCAGTACGAGCACACCCTGGTGGCCACCCGGAACGGACCGCTGGTGCTGACGCTGGCCTGAACGGGGGCGGACAAATTGCCCGCATAGCCTCTCTCCCCGTAAATTCCCCGCGAAGGCGGGGACCCAAGCTGACTTTCAGGATCGACCAGATACCGCGCCGAGACCCCCGGACTCGGCTTGGATCCCCGCCTTCGCGGGGATGCTCGGCGGAGAAGCGATCTACCTTAAGGGTCGGCTCCTCAGCCCCCGGTGCTGGCGAAGCGAGACCAAAGCCTCTATCTGCACCCCCATGCTGATGGTCATCTCTCCCGCCAAGTCGCTAGACTTCACCGCCCCGGATCAGGTGCTGCCCCTGACCACCCCGGCCCTGAAGCCGCAGATCGCGGAACTGGCCAAGGTCACCCGCAAGCTGACTGCGGCCGACCTGCGTCGGCTGATGCACATCTCCGAGAAGCTGGCCGACCTGAACCGCGAGCGGTTCCAGCATTTCGACCCGGAGGTCGAGGATGGGCTCCAGGCCGTGATCGCCTTCAACGGCGACGTCTATGCGGGCCTGGCCGCGCGCGAACTGGATCGCCCGGCCCTGGAGTGGGCGCAAGGGGCCTTGCGCATCCTGTCGGGCCTCTACGGCGTGCTGCGGCCGCTGGACGCCTTGCAGCCCTACCGTCTGGAGATGGGCACGCGCCTGAAGACCAAGCGCGGCGCCAACCTCTACGACTTCTGGGGCGAGACCATCGCCAAGACCCTCAACGAGGCCGCCGCCGACCATGCCGACCCGACGCTGGTGAACCTGGCCAGCCAGGAGTATTTCGGCGCCGTCGACGCCAAGGCCCTGAAGCTGCCGGTCGTCACCTGCCACTTCAAGGAAGAGAAGGCCGGGGCGCTGAAGGTGTTGGGCTTCTACGCCAAGAAGGCGCGCGGCCGCATGGCCCGCTACGCCATCGAGGGCCGCGTCGAGAAGGCGCAGGACCTGAAGGCCTTCGATCTGGACGGCTACAGCTTCCGCCCCGATCTCTCGACGGAAGCGGACTGGGTTTTCGCTCGCCCGCAGCCATAATTTCATCTATCGATGAATTTATAAGCGCTCGCTCTTCGCGATAGCGAGCTATATGCTGCAATGCAGCAAGTCGGGCAGGACAGCAGGAGCGCGCCGATGGCCGTGGATTTCGGGTTGCAGGGTCAAGTCGCCATCGTCACGGGCTCGACCAGCGGCATCGGGCACGCGCTCGCCGACGCCATGGCCGCCCAGGGCGTCAACATTGTGCTCAACGGCCTGGGCGAGATGAACGCCATCGAGCGCACCCGCGCCGAGATTGCCGAAAAGCACGGCGTCGAAGTGCTGTACCATAGCGCCGACATGACCAAGCCGGTCGAGATCGCCGACATGGTGCGCGCCGCGAAAGCCGAGTTCGGCGAGCTGGACATTCTCGTGAACAACGCCGGCGTCCAGCACGTGGCCCCGGTCGACGAGTTCCCCGACGACAAGTGGGACCTGATCATCGCCATCAACCTGTCGTCGGCGTTCCACGCCGCCAAGGCGGCGCTCCCGATCATGAAGGAGCAGGGCCGCGGGCGGATCGTCAACATCGCCTCGGCGCACGGTCTGGTCGCCTCGCCCTACAAGTCGGCCTATGTCGCCGCCAAGCATGGCATCCTGGGCCTGACCAAGACCATCGCGCTGGAGGTCGCCCAACAGGGCATCACCTGCAACGCCATCTGCCCCGGCTTCGTGAAGACCCCGCTGGTCGAGGCCCAGATCGCCGACCAGGCCAAGGCCCGCGGCATCAGCGAGGAGGCGGTGATGAAGGACGTGATCCTGGCCGCCCAGCCGACCAAGCAGTTCGTCACCGTCGAGCAGCTGGCCGGCCAGCTGCTTTACCTGGTCAGCGACCTGGGCGCCTCGGCCAACGGCGCGGCCTTCACCGTCGACGGCGGCTGGACCGCGCAGTAAGGCGCCTTCACGCCGGTCGGTTCAGGGGCGGATCGACAGCAGCGCTTGAGACGAAACCTCGTCCTTCGACAGGCTCAGGATGAGGTTTTTGAATCACCGAGCCTGTAAGTGGTCCTCATCCTGAGCGCGTCGAAGGACGAGGACCAAGCACGAAGGCCGCCCCATGCCCATCGCGCCGCTGAGGAAGAAGCCCAAGGGTCCGCGCCCGATCAGCCTGGCGCTGCAGGGCGGCGGGGCGCACGGCGCCTTCGAGTGGGGCGTCATCGACCGCCTGCTGGAGGAGGAGGGCCTGGAGATCCAGGCCATCACCGCCGCCTCGGCCGGGGCCATGAACGCGGTGGCCTTCACCTCGGGCCTGATCGCCGGCGGCCGCGACGGCGCGAAAGCCGCGCTCGACGACTTCTGGAAGCAGGTCAACCGCAAGGGCGGCCGCAACGTCTTCGGCGACACCAGCATCTGGACAAGCGCTTTCGGGGGCGCGACCGACTGGATCAAGAACACGCCCGGCTGGCGGATGGCCGAGACCCTGGCTCTGTCGCTCAGCCCCTACGAGTTCAATCCGTTCAACCTGAACCCGCTGCACGACATTCTCGACGAGGCGATCGATTTCGCCGCCCTGCGCGAGCGCTCGCCGGTCAAGCTCTACATCTCGGCCACGGCGGTGCGGACCAGCAAGGCCAAGGTGTTCCGCGAGACCGAGCTGACCGCCCGCCACGTGATGGCCAGCGCTTGCCTGCCGCAGGTGTTCCAGGCGGTCGAGATCGACGGCGAGCCCTACTGGGACGGCGGCTTCCTGGCCAACCCGCCGCTGTGGCCGCTGTTCTACGACCAGACCCCCGACGACATCCTGCTGGTCAGCCTCAACCCCTTCGTCCGCGACGAGACGCCCAAGTCGCCGGGTGAGATCATGGACCGCCTGAACGAGATCACCTTCAACGCGGCGTTGTCCTCGGAGCTTCGCGCCATCGGCTTCGTGCAGAAGCTGCTCGACGAAGGCCTCTTGAAAGACAATGCCCGGGGGCGCTATCGGCGCATGCTCGTCCACGCCATCAAGGCCGACGAGCCGCTGGCCGACCTGTCGCTGGCGTCCAAGTTCAATACCGAGTGGAGCTTTCTGACCGACCTCAAGGCCCGCGGGCGCAAGGCGGCGGAAGACTGGCTCGGCGAGTGCATGTCCCAGGTGGGCGAGCGCTCGACGGTAGATCTGAAGTCTGGTTTCGCATGATTACCCCCGCCCCGACCCCCTCCCCCACCGCCGGCGTGATCTGCCTGCGGGGGCATGAGGTGCTGCTGATCAAGCGCGGCACGCCGCCGCGTCTGGGCCAATGGAGCCTGCCGGGCGGGCGCATCGAGTTCGGCGAGACGGCCGAGGCCGCCGCCCTGCGCGAACTGCGCGAGGAGACCGGCGTGGAAGCCCGGCTTCTGGGCCTCATTGATGTCGTCGACGGCGTCTTCACCTCGCGCGAGACCGGCGAGACCACCCGTCACTTCGTGATGTTCGACTACGCCGCCGAATGGACCGGCGGCGAGCCCCACGCCGGCGACGACGCCGCCGACGCCCGGTTCTTCACGCGGGAGGAGGCCATGGCGGCGGTGGAATGGGACCTGACCCGCCAGGTCATCGCCCAGACCTACGACCTGTTTCGGCGATAAGGCGATCGCGCCCGGGCGCAAGTAATAATCGCACAAAGAAATATTCTATTTAAGGTTGCGATCGCCACTCTCTGGACGTGATGCTTCCCCTTGCCTGGCCGCGCCCTGACGGCGACCGGCCCAAGGGGAGGCGTCGATGTCCACCAAGCACTCCTGCCAGATCTATCTCCAGAGCAACGTCGGCGATCCGACCATCGTCACGCTGTGGCACAAGAATTCCGACTACGGCATATCCAGCCAGACCTGGACGATCCCGCCCAACGGCAAGGTCGGTCCGATGACCGTGTTCTTCAACACCGGCCTCGGCTCGCTGACCGTGAAGGACTACTGGGCCGTCAAGCTGGTGGTCGAGAGCGGCACGGCCCATGGCGTGTTCCACAGCGTCGGCTCGGACAACTGGACCGAGTGCCAGCTGCAGTCCCCCGACGCCGGGCAGTCGATCACCCTGACCGTCGACACCGGCGTCCTGAAGATCCCCCTGCCCTCGGGCGGCACGTCCGCGCAGATGCAGATGACCTCGCCGCTGGCCCAGGTCGACAACGTCTTCGTGCTGATGCTCGAGAACCACTCGTTCGACAACATCTTCGCCTTTTCCGGCATCCCGGGGATCGTCGGCTCGTCGAGCCAGAACATGAACGAATACAAAGGCGTCCAATATTTCTGCGCCGCGCCGGCCCCGACCGCCATGCCCACCGATCCCGGGCACGAGTTCGCCGACGTCTACGAGCAGCTGTGCGGCGAGGGCGCCGTGCATAGCCCCTGGTCGAGCTACGGATCGCCCACGGCGACAGGCTTCGTGGCCAACTACGCCACCAGCACCAGCGAGCTCAAGGATCACAACCCCGCCTACCTGCCGACCCAGGCCGAGTACGGCGACATCATGCTGTGCTTCGACACGCCCAATCAGCTGCCGGTGATCTACCAGCTGGCCACCGAGTTCGCGGTCTGCGACCGCTGGTGGTCGTCGCTTCCCGGCCCCACCTGGCCCAACCGCTTCTTCGTGCACGGCGCCTCTTCGGCCGGCTGGTCGGACTCGCCGGGCGAAAGCTATATCGCCAAGTGGGAGACCGTCAGCGGCTTCACCTATCCCAGCGGCGCCTCGATCTACGACCGGCTGAACACCGCCCACATGAACTGGCGGATCTATGTCGACGAGGAAGGCAACACCCTGGGCGGCATTCCCCAGGTGTCGTCGCTGAAGGGGGTGACCTACAAGATCGACACCGAAGCCTTCTCCAGCTTCGCCGACGACCTGCTGGGCCCCTACCCCTACCCCTACACCTTCATCGAGCCGAACTACGGCGACATCTATGGCGGCACCTATGTGGGCGGCTCCTCGCAGCACCCCATGGACTCGATGGCCAAGGGCGAGGCCCTGATCAAGGCGACCTACGAGGCGATCCGCAATTCGCCGGGCTGGGCGCGCAGCCTGCTGATCGTCACCTATGACGAACACGGCGGCTTTCACGACGCCGTCACCCCCTACGGCGCAACGCCGCCGAACGACGGCTCGCCCCAGGACGTGGCGATCAACTCGGGCGGCTTCCTGTTCGACCGATACGGCGTGCGGGTGCCGGCCGTGATCGTCTCGCCGCTGATCCCGAAGGCCTCGGTGAGCCATACCCAGTACGATCACGCCTCGGTGCCGGCCACGCTGGAGGCCCTGTGGGGCCTGCCGTACATGACGTCCCGCGACCAGCACGCCAGCACCGTGCTGCCGCTGCTGTCGCTGGCCACCGCGCGCACCGACTGCCCGGTGACGCTGAACGATCCGGCGCCCGAGGCGGTGGCCGCTTCGGCGAGCCCCGCGCCGATGTCGGCCGAGGTCGCGGCTCAGCCCCTGCCTGGCGCCGGCAACACCATCGGCTTCCTGCACATCATGGCCAAGACCGACCTGGCCCTGGCCAATGGCGACCCGGCCGCGGGCGCGGCGATCCAGGCCCGGGTGGCGGCGATCAAGACCCGGGGCGAGGCCGAGGCTTACGCCGCCGAGGTGGCCGCCAAGGCCGCCGCCGCGCGGGCCGGCGTCGAAAAGACGAAAGCCGCCGCCGCGGCCTTCGCCTCGCCCAAGCCGCCGGAGGTGATTTCTGGACCCGAAAGTCCAGAATAAGACATTGAAATTTATACGCTTGTCGAACCAGAGCTTCGGTGAGACGCTTTCCTCGTGACCGGCAGCCTCGACGTCAGAGCGCGGCGCCGGCTCACGAGGAAACGAGAGAGATGACCCCGCAAGACATCGTGGGCCTGGCCCCGCCGCGCGGACTTCTGGCGATGATCGCGCTGATGCTGTCGGCCATGGCCGCCTGCTTCTGGACCCCGGAGCTGGACCCCGAACGCATTCTCGACGACGAGCGCCGCTGAGGCGCTTAAGGCTTGTAGTTCCCCCAGCCCCAGCAGCCGGGGCGCGGCGCGCCGGCCAGCCCTTCGCCGTCGACGCACAGCAGGCCCGCGCCCGGCCCCACGCCGCCTGGCGGCGAGATCCAGGTCACCACCCCGTCCTCCACCCCGACCAGGGCCACGTCGCGCTTGTCGGAGAGATTGCGGCTCTTCCAGCCGCCCAGGTCGACGGTCAGCACGCCATAATCCGGTCGCGTCGAACCGTGCCAGCGCAGGCCGTCCTGGTCGCGCGCGAAGGCCTTGGGGTCCCGCGGCAGGCGCTGGCCCACGCTCATCCCCGCCAAGGTCGCCGCCCCTCGCTCGCGCGCCCGTTCCCGATCGCGGTTCATGGCCGGCAGCTTCACCGCGAACGGCAGCAGGGCCAGGCCCTGCATGTCGCTGTTGCTCAGCCCCGGACGCCTAGCGGCAGGCGCGATGGCCAGCGGCCGCGGCCCCGGCGCGCAGGCCGCCGACAGCCGGTCGGCCGGATCCGCCGCGTCCTTCGACCAGCGTCCGAGAAAGCCCCGCCCGTCCTCCAGCGGCAACTGGCCGAAGGCCGGCGCGAACGGCGAGGGCCGGCTCTGGCGGACCCACCGCTCATGGGCCTTGCGATCCTCGATCGGCGGGGCGGGCGAGCGGGGCCCCGCCGGCGTCCGCACCGGCCTCAGCACCGCCGCCAGCCGTCCGTCGTGGAACACCAGGACCGGATCGCCCTTTCCCGGTTCACCGGAACCCGAAGCCAGCCGCGAGCGACAGATCGGGGCTTCCGGGTCGAGGGGCCCGTCGCCATAGGTGCGCCAGACGGCCTGCTGGCGCAGCCGCCTGGGATCGGCGACCAACTGGTCGAGCGTGAAATAGACGTCCGTTCCGTCGCTGCCCGCGACCTCGAAGCCGCGCGTCAGGGGCGTCTGCGCCGGCGCGCCGGTCAGGCGGGCCCGCACCTCGACGGGGGACAGCCCGATCAGGTCGCCGACCGCCGCCTCGCCGGCCGCGGCCTGCGACGGCCCGACCGCAAGAGCCAACAGTCCGGCCAGCAGCGCCGACAATCCGATCCGCCTGCTCATGCCAGCCTCCCAGATCCAACCCTGGGAGGAAAACACGGCCAAGGCTCGCCCGCCACCGAAAAGTGAGTGAACAATCACACTCGATCTGTGAGGCGCCGTCGCGGAAGGATTGCGGCGGCCGGCGTCGGGCGCACACTCGCCGCCAAGGCCCCGCCGAAGGGCCGCAACGATAGGGAGACCCGCCATGGCCCTGCGCACGCCGCTGTGCGACCTGCTGCACGTCGAGCATCCGATCCTGCTGGCCGGCATGGGCGGGGTGTCCTACGCCCCACTGGCGGCGGCGGTCTCCAGCGCCGGCGGCTATGGCGTGCTGGGCATGGCCGGGACCTCGCCGAACTTCATCCGCCAGCAGATGCGCCAGGTGCGCGCGCTCACCGACAGGCCGTTCGGCGTCGACCTGCTGGCCGCCACGCCCGACGCCCTGACCGCCAGTGTCGACGTCATCATCGAGGAGGGCGCCAGCGCCTTCGTCGCCGGCCTGGGCGTGCCCTCGCCGATCATCGCGCGGCTGCACGCGGCGGGCCTGAAGGTGATGGTGGTCTGCGGCACGGTGCGCCATGCCCAGAAGGCGCGCGACGCCGGCTGCGACGCGGTGATCTGCCAGGGCGGCGAAGGCGGCGGCCACACGGGCCTGGTCGGGACCCTGCCGCTGGTGGCCCAGGCGGTCGAGGCGGTCGACATCCCGGTGATCGCGGCCGGCGGCCTGCATGACGGCCGGGGCCTGGCCGCCGCCCTGGCCCTGGGCGCCCAGGGCGTCTGGATGGGCACCCGCTTCATCGCCAGCGTCGAGGCCCATGCCGGCGAGGTCTATCGCGACGCCGTGCTGGCCGCCCGCGACGAGGACACCGTCCGCACCCGCTGCTACTCGGGCAAGCCCATGCGGGTGCGCGCCAACCCTTACGTCGACGACTGGGAGACCCGGCCGGGCGAGATCCAGCCCTTCCCCTTGCAGGCCATGGCCAGCGTCCAGGCCGGTGTGCTGGGCGGCATCGGCGGCCAGACCGAGGGCCTGGATCCCGACCGCTCGTGCCTGGCCATGGGCCAGAGCGCCGGCGGCATCCGCCAGGTTCTGCCGGCTGGGCGGATCGTCGCCGACCTGGTCGCCGAGGCCGAAGCGGCCATCCGCCGCAGCGCGGCGCTGGTGGCCTGAGGGGAGCTGAGCGCGACGCCGTCCAACACCCTCAAGTCGTCATCCCGGCCGGAGCGCGCAGCGCGGAGAGCCGGGACCCAGGGGCCGCCGCAGTGCGCCAGCCGCTGTCTGGCTGGGTGATCTGGGCGCCGCGCCCAGTCCCCTGGGTCCTGGGTCTACGGCGCTTTGCGCCTTCGCCCGGGATGACGATGGAGTGTAGTGGGGACGAGCCTCACCGCCCCGACGACAGCACCGTCAGATGCTTGCCGGTCGTGTCGGGCAGCACCGGCGACTGGGTGGCCAGGATCGTCGTGCCGGGGACGATCACCGTGCGCACCGCCGTGCGGAAGCCGTCGGGCATCCTGGTCTTGGCCATCAGGTCGGGGTCGAGCGGCCGGTCGGCTTCTTCCTCGTGGCCGGGCGCGCCGACATAGGCCCAGCGCGGCACCCCGTCCTTGACGCCGGTGCAGACCAGGACGTGGGTCTGGAAGTCCTCGTCAGGGAAGACGACGCCGGCGCGGCCGATCTCGACGCCGTTGCGCAGCACCACCGCCCGGTGGTCGCTGCGCGAGGCGATGATCGTGACCGGCCCGGCCGGCGAGGCCTCCGGCGTCCAGCGCCAGTCCTCGCCATAGGGCGGCGGCTCGGCCCCCAGATCGAAGCCGGCGTTCATCGGCATGCCCAGAACTCCGGCGGCGCTGGGCATGTCGGCGGGCGGGTCGCCGGCCTTGCCGACCACGATCACCGTGCCGCCCATCGGCGTGATCCCGAACAGCAGCTTGGCGAAGCCCATCGGCAGGTGCACGCAGCCATGGCTTTCCGGATAGCCCGGCAGGCCGCCGGCGTGCAGCGCCACCCCGTCCCAGGTCAGCCGCTGCTGATAGGGCATGGGGGCGCTGTTATAGAGGCTGGACCGGTGGTCGGCGTCCTTCTGCAGGATCGTGAACACCCCGGTCGGCGTCTCGTGGCCCTCCTTGCCGCTGGACACCGTCGAGACGGCGATGCGCACGCCGTTGCGATAGACCGTGGCCAGCTGCCGCGACAGGTCGACATGCACCACGACCGGCCCCTTGGGCGCGATCTGCGGGGCCCACACCCATTGGCCGGGCTTGAGGCTCTCGCCCGTGCGGGCCAGTTCCACCGCCGAGCTGGCCTTGGCGCCCTGGGCCAGGGCCGCGCCGGGCGCCAGCACGCCGGCGGCCAGGACGAAGCCGAGTTCGCGTCTCGAAAGGCTCATCTGGCGGCGATGGTCAGGGTGTAGGCGGCGGTCTCGTTGCGGCGCGCGGCGTTGCGCATCAGGTAGACCTGCACGGTGTAGTCGCCGCTGGACGGGATCTTCACCGTGGCGCTGGCGCCCGAGGTCGAGCCGACGAACAGCGCCGCGTCCGCGCCGGGGGCGGTGATGTTGAAATAGGCCGAGGCGTTGGTCGGCTTGAAGTCGACCTTCAGGGTCTGGCCGGCGGCGACCCCGACCTTGTAGTTCACGGACGCATAGCCCTTGATCGAGCCCTTGATGGTCTTGGACGAGGTTCCCTTGGCGAAATGCACCGTCTCGGTGCGGGGAGCGTCCTGCGCCATGGCGGGAACGGCGGCGAGCAGGCAGAGGGCGGCGAGCGTGCGGGCGAGCATGTCGATCTCCTGGGCGGCGAAGGCCTCAAAGCGAGGATAGGTTGAGCCCCGGGCTAGGCGCAATCGCACGAACCACCGATAGTCGGCGCATTCCACAGTCTGGAGCTTGCCCGTGCGCGTCGCCGTGTTTTCGACCAAGGCCTATGACCGTCGCTTCCTGGATCGGGCCAATGCCGCCGGCGCTCACGCCATCGACTATTTCGAGGCCCGGCTGGACGTGACCACCGCCGCCCTGGCGGCCGGCTACCCGGCGGTCTGCGTGTTCGTCAACGATCGGCTGGACGCGGCGGCGCTGAGGATCCTGGCGGCGGGCGGCACGCGGGCGGTGGCCCTTCGCTGCGCCGGCTACAACAATGTCGACCTGGCGCAGGCCGAGCGCCTTGGAATCACGGTCGTGCGGGTGCCGGCCTATTCGCCCGAGGCCGTGGCCGAGTTCACCGTCGGCCTGCTGCTGGCGCTCGACCGCAACATCGCCCGCGCCTGGGGCCGGGTGCGCGAGAACAACTTCGCCCTCGACGGCCTGATGGGCCGCAACCTGTCGAGCCGCGCAGTCGGGGTGATCGGCACGGGCAGGATCGGCGCCCTGGTGGCCAGGACCCTGCGACTGGGCTTCAACTGCCGCGTGCTGGCCAGCGACGTGGCGCAGGACCCCGAGCTGGTCGCCATCGGCGTGGAATACGTGGCTCGCGAAGCCCTGCTGCGCCAGGCCGACATCGTCACCCTGCACTGCCCGCTGACGCCGCAGACACGCTACCTGATCGACGCGGCCGCCATCGCCGCGGCCCGCGACGGCCTGACCATCGTCAACACCAGCCGCGGCGCGCTGATCGACACCGCCGCCCTGATCGACGGCCTCAAGAGCCGCAAGATCGGCGGGGTGGCGCTGGACGTCTACGAGCAGGAGGCCGACCTGTTCTTCGAGGACCTGTCGAACGAAATCGTCCAGGACGACGTCTTCCAGCGCCTGCTGACCTTTCCCAACGTGCTGATCACCGGCCACCAGGCCTTCCTCACCGAGGAGGCCCTGTCGGCCATCGCGCAGACCACGCTCGCCAGCCTCTCCGAGATCGAAGCCGGCCAGGCGCCGGCCAACCAGGTGACGGCGCAGCTGGTCCGGCCGGCGGGCTGATCGGCGATGGACCGGTTCTTCAACCAGGAATCCCTGATCGTCATCGCCGTGGCCCTGTTCGCGCTGCTGGTCGCCGCGCGCGAGGGCGCCTCCTGGCTGGCGCGGCGGCTGGCGGGCGAGCGCCACGTGGTCAGCGAGCCCGGCTATGTGCTGTCAGGGGTGCTGGGCCTGCTGGCGCTGCTGATCGCCTTCACCTTCGGCCTGGCGCTGGACCGCTACGAGACCCGCTACAACCTGCTGGTGGCCGAAGCCGCCGCCCTGAACACCGCCGACATGCGGGTGCGGCTGCTGGACCAGCCGGCGTCGGGGCGTCTGGTCGAACTGGTCCGCGCCTATGCCGAGGCGCGCCTGGCCTATGGCGAGGCCGACGCCGCCCACAAGAACCCCTTCGCCGAGCAGTCGGCGCGGCTGCGCAAGGAGATCCAGGCCGAGACCCTGCGCGCGGCCCGCAACGTGCGCGACCGGCCCTTCGCGCCGCTGGTGGTGCAGGGCGTCAACGACGCCCTGGCCGTCGGCGTCGAGCGCGAGGCGGCCCACAACGCCCCGCTGCCGACCACGGTGATCATGGTGCTGGTGGTCTATGCCGTCGTGGTGGCCGCCGTGCTCGGCTACACCCTCCCGGCCCCGCACCATCAGCACCGGCTGGTGTCGGGCCTGCTGTTCCTGCTGCTGACCCTGGCCATGACGCTGATCCTGGATCTGGACCGGGCCCGCAGCGGCTCGATCCGCATCGACCAGGGACCGATGCAGCGCCTGGTGCGGTCGCTGGAGCACGCCCCGCCGCCCGCCCAGCGCGTGGTGACCCAGCCGCATTGAACCGCCCGGCCGCTCTTGAGCGTTTCGCGCAAAAACGTGCGGCGACACTGAAGCCATGGGTTGAAGCTGGGCCAGATTGGGTCTTTTCTGGCGACCGTACCCGGCATCGACCGGCGCGAGACGTCCTTCCTCCCTTTCCGCAGGAGTCGCCAATGGACCGCCGCAAGCTTCTCACCTTCGGCCTGCTGGCCGTCCTGCCCGGCCTGGCCCACGCCCAGGGCCACGGCAACCATGGCCCCGGCGGTCAAGGTCCCGGACAAGGCGCCCCCGGCGGCCAGGGACCTGGCGGACAACGTCCCGGCCAAGGCTCGGGTCCCGGATCGGGCGGCGGCCGTCCTCCGGGACAAGGCTCCGGCCAGGGTCCCGGACAGGGGCAGGGTCCCGGCCATGGGCCCGGACACCCCGGCGGCGGAGGCTCGCAGCCCGGCCGTCCCGGCGGCGGCTCGCCGTCGCGCCCGCCGACCACCCGCCCCCCGACCACCCGTCCGCCATCCGGACACCGCCCGCCGGGTCGCCCCGGCCCCAACCCGCCGATGGGGCCCCACCGTCCCGGCGCGGGCCGCCCCTCCGGCTTCCGTCCGATCCAGGGCGGCCGCTGGCGCTATCCGCCGGGCCAGCGCTATCGCCGCTGGGCCATCGGCGGGATCCTGCCGGGCCTGTTCCTGTCGTCGGGCTACATCTTCGACGACTACTGGCGCCTGGGCCTGGGCGGCCCGCCCTACGGCTATCACTGGGTGCGGTACGGACCCGACCTGTTGCTGGTCGAGTGGCGCACCGGCCGCGTCGTCGACGTGATCTACGGCGCCTTCTACTGATCGCCTCCAACCGGGAGACCTCGATGAACAGGACGACGAGGGCCGCCGTGGCGGCCGTCGCGGGCCTCAGCGTGCTGGCGACCTCGCTGGCCGCCGCCGCCCAGCCCCGCGACCTGATCGGCGCCCGCGCCGGCCAGGGCGAGAACAGCCTGCGCTCGCGCGGCTACCAGCTCGATCACACCGACGGCGGCGTGCAGTATTGGTGGCACCCGGGCAACCGCGAATGCATCAACCTGTTCGTCGACGACGGCCGCTACGACACCATCGACCGACGGCCTTCCGCGGAATGCAACGCGGGCAAGGGCGGCAAGAAGGACAATACCGGGGCCATCGTCGCCGGGGCCCTGGCCATCGGCATCCTGGCCGCGGCCGCCGCCTCGTCGAAGAAGAAGCACGAAGACGACCGCTACCGGGACGACGACGACCGCCGCCGCGATCCGCCCTACTCCCCGGCCCGTGGCGTCGACTGCTATCCCTCGCAACGGGCCTGCTACGAGCGCGGACGCGGCTATTCGCCGTCGTGGACGTCGCGCGAATTCGGCTACCGCTACTAGAGCCCGGAGGACGAGATCATGCACACCCTCCGCACCCTGACCTTCGCCCTGGCCGCGACCGCCCTGGTCGCCGGCTGCGCGCCCAAGCCCGACGCCAAGACCGACGCCGCCGCCGCGCCCGCGCCCGTGGGCAAGGACGCCGCCCGCCAGGAGACCGGCGCGCTGCTGGCCGACCTGATGACGCCGACCTTCACGGTCGAGCAGCAGGGCCGGATCCTCAACATGGGCTACTTCATGGCCGCCTCGTCGCTGTGCCCCGACCTTGAGGTCGATCCGCTGAAGATGGGCCGGGCCGTCGACGCCGTCCTGACCCTGGGCCCGCCCGAACAGACCGACGCCGAAAAGGCCCACCAGCGCGACGCGGTGATCATGTTCCTCGGTATGGCCAGCGGGGCGATGATCGGCTCGCACGCCGACGACAAGACCCAGTTCTGCGAGGACGCGGCCAAGGTGAAGGGCGGCGCCCCCGAGACCCACCTGTTCGCCGCCGGAAAGCCGAGCGATCCGTCGACCGCGCCGGTGCCGGAAACCCCGGCCAAGCCGTAAAGAACCAAACTCGCTCGTCATCCCGGGCCTACGGCCGGGATGACGACTTTGCGGGTGTGGATGCCTCACGGCTGCAGGATCACCACCAGCACGGCGGCGATCAGCACCAGCCCCTCCACCCCATGGATGACCACCGCCAGCCAGTTGGAGCGGAAGGCCTGGGCCGGCAGGGCGTAGCAGAGGCAGCTGATCACCAGGCCCGGCATCAGCCAGAACTTGTGCACGTGATAGGCGGAAAACAGCAGGCCGTTGCCCAGCCACGCCCACCGCCCCCAGGCCCGTTCCATGCGCGGCAGCAGCACGCCATGGAACAGCAGCGCCTCGCCCAGGCCGTAGTTGAACAGGCTGGAGATGAGGGCGAGTCCCAGGATATCCCACCGCCCTCGCGCCTGCGGCGTGATCAGGTGCTCGATCATCGCGAAAGGCGGCGCAAGGGCGGCCAGTCGCTCGCCCAGTGGCGTGGCCTGGAACAGCAGGGTGGCGGCCTCGTCGCCCAGGAAGCCCAGGGCGACGAACAGCGGGACCAGCAGGAAGGCGCCCAGAAACGGCCTCCCCGTCGAGCGCCAGACCGGCGGCGTCAGCCACAGCCGCCGGCGAAGCTCGGACCAGGCCAGGCGCACGCCTTCCAGCTTCAGCACCACCAGCGACAAGACGAGCTGCCAGGCCATGCCCAGCACCATCATGCGCCAGAAGACCAGGCCCGGCAGCGGATCGCCGGGCGCCATCAGCCGGGGCGCGACGATCCAGGCCAGAACCGCCATCGGCGCCGTGGCCGCCAGCCAGATCAGCAGGATCGCCGCCGTCCGGCCGACGGCGACCAGCCGCGCCGGCACGCCGGGCGAGATCAGGGTCGCGTGCACGGGGATCATGCCTAGAACCGGCGGACCAGGCCGACGAAGCCGGCCGCGGCGCTCTTCTTGGCCACCAGGGGGCTCTTGGTGATGTCGTCGTCGAACAGCTCGACCTCGGCGGCGGCGATGACATAGACCCGCTCGCCGATCCGGTAGCGGGCCTGCGCGCCCAGCGACGGCACGACCACCCCGCCCGACGGCGCGCCGCGCGTGCGGCCGAACTCGTAGGCGCGGGCCGCCCCGACCTCGTCGGCCTTCAGGCCATAGAGCCAGGTAGCGAGCTTCTTGTCCTTCCACGACAGGCCGGCCATGGCCTCCAGCGTCAGCCGCTCGGTCGGCGCGGCCGCCAGGGTCAGGTCGAGATTGACCTCCTGGCCCCTGGTCTCGCCGGAGACATCGGCCAGGTATTCCAGGCTGACCGTGGCCGGGCCGAAGGCGGCGCTGGCCCGGCCGCCGACATCGACGCCGACGTCGCGCTCGAGGAAGGCGTAGTCACGGGTCTCCTTCGGATCGACCAGCTGGAAGCGCGGCGAGATCCGACCCTCCAGCGTGAAGCGGTCGGTCCCGTAGGCCTTGACCGCCAGGCCGTTCAGGTCGGCGGTGATGCGACTGTCCTGGTAGAAGAACAGCGGCAGCACGCCGGTCCCGGTCTTGTCCTTGGCGCTCTCATAAGGATTGGAGGCGGCGTAGGCGCCAGCCCCCAGCAGGAACAGCCGCTCGGGCTTCTCCTCGGCGCGGGCGGCCTGGGCGCGAGCGGAAGGGGCGAAGGCGACCAGCAGGCAGCCGGCCAGCAGGGCGGCGCCGCACAGGCGATCGATCATGACGGTTCTCTTTCGGAACGTGGGGAGGACGTCTCGACCCTGGCCCGAGCAGCGGCGGGCGTCGTCCGAACGGGCAGGCCCGGAGCCGCGAGGCGTCCGACCCTGCCGGTCAGGACATGGATGGCGGGGTCAGGCGGCCGGGCGGAAGGCGCTGGGCGGCCGGCCGGCGTGCTTCTTGACGGCGGCGTTGAAGGTCGAGCGCGAGTTGAAGCCGACCTCGTAGGCGATGGCCAGGATCGGCTCGTCGGAGGCGCCGATGCGCGTCACCGCCTCCTCGACCCGCCAGCGATTGACGTAGTCGAAGAAGCTCTGGCCCAGGTGCTCGTTCAGCACCTGCGACAGGTGGTTGGGCGTGACGCCGATGCGGCCCGCAAGCCCACTGAGCGACAGCAGCGGATCGCGATAGAGGGCGCCGGTGCGCATGACCTGCTCCAGGCGGGCGGCGATCTCGACCTGGCGCGCATCGGGCAGGGCCGAGCGAGCGTACTTGCCGGCGGCCGGCAGCGTCTGCGGCGTCTCGGTCTGGGGCGTGTAGATCGGCTTCTGCGACAGGCCAAACAGGCCGATGGCGACGGTCCAGGCCAGTTCGACCGCGGCGGCGGCGGCGTCCAGCCAGCCCTCGTGCGCGGCGCCGGCGGCCAGGGCCGACTTCACCGCTCCCCAGATCCAGGCGGCCAGCATCACCAGCAGCAGCGCCCGCAGCCAGCTCAGCGTGCGGTCCTCCAGGTTGGAAAAGAGGTCGCGCACCCGGCGAACATGGCGGCTCATCACGGCGAAGGCGGCGGCGAGATAACCCAGGGTCACGGCCAGGAACAACGCCACGAAGGCCAGCTGCAGCGGTCCGGCCAGAGGGTCGGCCTGCGCGCCCGCGCCGGTATAGACCGCCAGCCGCGTCGAGACCGGCAGCAGGAAGAACGGCAGGACCAGCAGCATGGCGACGCCCGCCGGCCAGCCGATGCGCGCGACGCGGCCCACGGTCCAGCCCCGCTCCGGATCGCCGGTCATGGCCAGCACATAGGCCAGGATCGCCGGCCCCAGGCCCAGCGAGGTGGTCCACAGGATCCCCGTCGCCCAGGGGGCGGCCGCATAGGCGCCGGCGCGGTCGAGCATCAGGTCCAGGCCCGACAGGGCGCTGAGCAGCAGGAAAACCGCAAGCGCGGTGGAGGGGGCCGTGCGCCAGTCGCGGCGCAGGCCGAGCTGCGCGGCCGCGAACAACCCCACGCCGGCCGCCGCCGAGGCCAGGATCAGCACCACAGTGTCGGCCATGCTCCCCCTCGCCCGGATGAAAACGGCGCGGAGAGTGTCGCGTAACGCCGGTAGACGCAATCGCCGGGAGAGTGGAGGCTAGTCCTTGATCTCGGGCAGCAGCCGCTCGAAGTGCGCCTCGACCTGGCCGTAGCACTCGCAGGCGCGGCGTTCGAGCTTGCGGCGATCGAGGATCTCCACCCGGCCGCGGCGGGTCTGGATGATCCCGTCGGCCTGCAGCACCTTGGCCGCGGCGGTGACGGTGGTGCGCTGCACGCCCATCATGTCGGCCAGCGCCTCCTGGGTCAGGCGCACCACGTCCTCGCCCGAGCGGTCGTGCGCCGACAGCAGCCAGCGGCAGCAGCGCTGCTCGATGGTGTGCAGGGCGTTGCAGGCCACCGACTGCATCATCTGGGCGATCATGGCGTCGGCGTAGCGGGTGAAGAGGTCGCCCATGCCCGGAAAGCGCTGGCGCATCTCGTCCAGGCGCGCGGTCGGCACCACGAAGGCCGGTCCAGGGACCTGCACTACCGCGCGGCCGTAGGCGGGCTTCAGCCCGCCGCTGACGATGCCGCCCAGCGCGCCTTCCCAGCCGACGGTGGCGGCCTCGACCTCGCGGCCCTCGGCGGTGACCACCAGGAGGGCGACCATGGTCGGCCGGCACGGCAAATAGGTGTTGCGCACGTCCTCGCCGACATCGAACAGCACCTGTCCCCGCGCCAGGGCGGTCAGGGACAGGCCGGTCTTCAGCGCGGCGCGCGCCTCGTCTGACAGGGCCAGCAGCAGGCGATTGCCGGCATAGGCCTGGGTGACCCGCTCGGCGCGGGCGTCTCGTTCGTTCAGTTCTGCGGAGTCGGCCATGGCGGCATCCAACGGCGGCGCTTGCTCACCGTTAAAGCGCGCGGAGGCCGCCTTTCGTTGCGTGAAGCCTTCAGCTCAGCAGGGTGGGCCTGTGCAGCTGCCCGGTTTCGTCCTGCAAGTGCATGCGCACCGGCAGGCCAAGGCCCGTCGCCTGCTCGGCCAGCCGGACGGCCGCGCGTTCGGCTTCGTGGCGGTTGCGGTAGGCCCCGAACCGGAGCTGGTCGCCGATGATGGTCCACCGGTCGCCCACCTGGACGACGCCGTAATGCACTTCGGCCATGACACGTCCTCCCTTCTGCGCTGTCGGAGTGGTCGTTTCTCGCCGCCCCTGACTTATCCACAGCCTGACGCCGATCCTTGTTGATAGCAAGGCCCTGAAGAGTCGAAGTTTCGACTCCAAAAGGGCAAGCGCGGCTGTGGATGAATACGGCGCCGCTCGCCCCGTGCGGGCGTGGCGATGACAGGCCGCGCCCTTGCGGCGATAATGGCGCATGCTTCGCGCGCGCGCCCTCGTCCCGGCCCTGGCGGCCCTGCTGCTGACCGCTCCGGCGGCTTTGTCGGCGCACGCCCAGGAACGCGAGCCGGCCGACCGCCAGCGCCTGCTCGACCTGGCCTATGCGCTGGGCCAGAGCCACGCCCTGCGCCAGGCCTGCGAAGGCGCGGGCGACCAGTTCTGGCGCGCGCGGATGATGCGCCTGATCGATGTCGAGGCGGCCGATACGACCTTCAACGACAGGCTGCGCGACCGCTTCAACGGCGGCTTCGCGGCCAGCCAGGCCGGCCATCCGGAAGGCTGCTCCCCCGAGAGCCGCCGGGCCGAACGCCAGGCCGCCCAGCGCGGCCGCGCCCTCGCCTCCAAGCTGTCGCAGACAGTGGTGTTCAACGAGCCCGTGCAAGCTTCGCCGGATTCCGTGGCGGACGGGCGAGGGGCGCGCTAACCTCGCCTCATGGGCGCAGGCGACCGGCGGCGAGGGCCGCGGGGCCGGCCCGTTCGGGAGGCGTAGACTTGGCCGCTTATCTGGTTCCCCTGGTCCTGCTCGTGCTGGCGATCCTGCTGGTCGTCAACGTCATCAAGATCGTGCCGCAGGGCCGCGAGTTCACCGTCGAGCGTTTCGGCCGCTACACCCGCACGCTCAAGCCCGGCATCAGCATCCTGACCCCCTTCGTCGAGACCATCGGCCGACGGGTGAACATGATGGAGCAGGTGCTCGACGTCCCCAAGCAGGAGGTCATCACCAAGGACAACGTATCGGTGACCGTCGACGCCATCGTCTTCATCCAGGTGATGGACGCCTCGGCCGCGGCCTATCGGGTCGACAACCTGATCTACGCCATCACCCAGCTGGCCCAGACCAACCTGCGCACCGTGGTCGGCTCGATGGAGCTGGACGAGGTGCTCTCCCAGCGCGACCACATCAACTCGCGCCTGCTGGCCACGATCGACGACGCCACCGGCCCCTGGGGCGTCAAGGTCGCCCGCATCGAGATCAAGGACCTGACGCCGCCGGCCGACATCACCAACGCCATGGCCCGCCAGATGAAGGCCGAGCGCGAGCGCCGCGCCGTGATCACCGAGGCCGAGGGCGAGAAGCAGGCCCAGATCGCCCGCGCCGAGGGCGCCAAGCAGTCGGCCATCCTGCAGGCCGAGGGCCGCCGCGAGGCCGCCTACCGCGACGCCGAGGCCCGCGAGCGCGAAGCCGAGGCCGAGGCCAAGGCCACCGCCTTCGTGTCGGAGGCCATCGCCCGCGGCGACGTCAACGCCATCAACTACTTCGTGGCCCAGAAATACGTCGAGGCGTTCGGCGACCTGGCCCGCTCGCCCAACGCCAAGACCGTGATCGTGCCGGCCGACTTCGCCGGCATCACCGGCACGGTGGCCGGGGTCGGCGAACTGATCCGCTCGCTGGGCGGACCGGACGCCACCCCGCCCGTGCGCTCCGCGGCCGTGCCGACCAGCACGCCGCGCAAGGGAGGCTGAGGCCATGACCGGCCTGATCGACTTCTACGTCAACCATCCCTTCTGGCTGTGGCTGTCGGCGGCGGCCGTGTTCCTGGCGATCGAGGTGGGCACGGGCACCGGCTGGCTGCTATGGCCGGCCGCCTCGGCGGCCGCCGTGGGGGTCGTGGCCCTGCTGCTGCCGACCAACCTGCCGGTGGAGATCGCCCTCTTCGCCGTGCTGACCATCGCCAGCACCTACTTCGCCCGCCGCTTCCTGCGGCCGGCCCTGGCCGGACCCGATCCCGACCTCAACGATCCCACCCTGCGCCTGCTCGGCCGCCCGGCCGAGGTGGTCGCCGCCTTCGAGAACGGCCGCGGCCGGGTGTTCGTCGACGGCAAGGAATGGGCCGCCCAGACGGAGGGCGAGGCCGAGGGCGAGACCGCCCCAGAGGCCGGGACGCGGGTCTCGGTGGTGGGCGTGCACGGCGCGGTGCTGACGGTTCGCTGAAGAACCGGCGGCGCCTTTTTGCGTTTCGCGCGTTGTGGGTCGGCGTAAGCTGAAGCTTCACGTCGGCTTGCACTCGTGGGTCGCTATGTCGTCCAGCGGACGGCGGAGGCGGCCAGACTGTGCTGTATCTCAAGGGCGCCCATAGGAACGGCCATGCTCGACGCCTTCTACGCCGATCCGTCAAAGCGCGTCTCCGGCCGCGCGACCACCTCGGACGACGACCTCGCCGACATCGAATTCCTGCACGGCATCAGCGTCGAGCTGATCGGCGAGCACGATCGCCTGGAGCTGTACGGCAAGATCGTCGACGCGGCCGTGTCGATCACCCGCTCGCAGTTCGGGACCATGCAGCTGCTGTGCCCGCAGGGCGACCCGTCGGGCCATGGCGGGGAACTACAGCTTCTGGCCTATCGCGGACTGCCGCCGGAAGCCGTCGCGTTCTGGGGCTGGGTGACCCCTTCGGCCCACAGCAGCTGCACCCTGGCGCTGCGCTCGGGCCGGCGCGCGGTCATCCCCGACTATGAGGACTGGGACGAGATCGCCGGCACCGAGGACCTGCAGGCCTTCCGCCGCACCGGCATCCGCGCGGCCCAGACGACGCCGCTGCGGTCTCGCGACGGCAGCCTGCTGGGCATGATCTCGACCCATTGGAGCCAGGCCCACAACCCCTCCGAACGGGATCTTCGCCTGCTCGACATCCTGGCGCGGCAGGCCGCCGACCTGCTGGAGCGGACCATCGCCGAAGAGGCTCTGCGTGCGCGCGAACGGGAACTGGCCAGCACCGTCACCGCCCTGCGCGCCGCCGAGGGCGAGCTGCGCCAACTCAACGAGACGCTGGAAACCCATGTCCAGGAGCGCACCAACGCGCTGCTGGCCGCCGAGGGCCAGGTCCGCCAGATGCAGAAGCTGGAAGCCATCGGCCAGCTGACCGGCGGAGTGGCGCACGACTTCAACAACCTGCTGACCGTCATCCGTTCGTCGGCCGAACTGCTGCGCCGCCCCTCGCTGCCCGAGGCCAAGCGCGAGCGCTACCTGGATGCGATCGCCGAGACCGCCGACCGCGCCGCCAAGCTCACCGCGCAGCTGCTGGCCTTCGCCCGCCGCCAGACCCTGAAGCCGACCACCTTCGACGTCGGCGCGCGGATCGCCAGCGTCGCCGACATGCTGGGCGCCATCGTCGGCGGCCGCATCCGCCTGACCGTCGAGCCCAGCCTGGCCCCGTGTTTCGTGGAGGCCGACGCCAGTCAGTTCGAGACCGCCCTGGTCAACATGGCGGTGAACGCGCGCGACGCCATGGACGGCGACGGCGACCTCGTCATCCGCGCCTACGAGGCCGCGTCGCTGCCGGCGCTGCGCGGGCAAGGCGGCCACGAAGGGCCGTTCGTCGCCGTCTCGATCACCGACACCGGCTCTGGCATGTCGCCCCGGGTGCTGGATCAGATCTTCGAGCCGTTCTTCACCACCAAGGACGTCGGCAAGGGCACCGGCCTTGGCCTGTCGCAGGTGTTCGGCTTCGCCAAGCAGTCGGGCGGCGACGTAGACGTCGAAAGCCTGGAGGGCGAAGGCTCGACCTTCACGCTGTACCTGCCGCAGGTCGACGCCCCGGCCGAGGCGGCCGCCGCCGACGCCGTGGAGACGGCCGCCGACGAACACGGCGCCATCCTCATCGTCGAGGACAACGCCGAAGTCGGCGACTTCGCGCGCCAGCTGCTGGAGGACCTGGGCTACGAGACCTGCCTCGTCGCCAACGGCCAGCGCGCCATCGCCGTGCTGGAGGAACGCGGCGACGCCTTCGACTACGTCTTCACCGACGTTGTCATGCCCGGCATCAGCGGCCTGGAGCTGGCCCGGCGCATCCGCAGCCGCTGGCCCGGCCTGCCGGTGGTGCTGACCAGCGGCTACAGCCAGGTGCTGGCCGACGACGCCCACCACGGCTTCCCAGTGCTGCAAAAGCCCTATGCGATCGGCGAGCTGGGACGCATGCTCCGTTCGGCCCGCCGTTCCAGCTGACGACTGCTGACAGATCCGGGCGCGGCGGCAGGCTAGTCCGGCCGCTGTCCAGAGCCAGTCCGACGGAGTCCCGATGAAGAGATCGCTTTGCGCGCTGGCCGGCGCGGCCCTGCTGGGCATGAACGCCGGCGCGGCGCTCGCCCAGGACCTCTATATCGGCACGGTGGACGTCCAGAAGGACCAGGTAATCCTCACCCGCTGCGATCTCGCCGCCAACCGCTACGTCCTGCGCGACCGCGACGGCGAGCAGGAAAAGCCGGTCGCCAAGCTGCGCGAGAGCCTCAAGACCTTGAAGGCGCCGGTCTATGTCGAGGTGATCGGCCAGTATGTCGAGATCGAGGGCGAAGACGGTAACGCCCTGGACGTCATCGCCCTGGAGGGGCTGAAGGCGGGCAAGTCGTGTCACCTGGCCGACGCCCTGGGATCGAACTAGGCGCATCGCTCGCCACTGGCGCTTTACGCCGCGCGCCCCCATCTGGGCGCGGACCGCACGGACGAGAGGGAACAGACGGGTGGAACCCATCATCACGGTGTCGGGTCTGACCAAGACCTACGCCTCGGGCCACCAGGCCCTCAAGCAGGTCGACCTGACCATCAATCGCGGCGAGATCTTCGCCCTGCTCGGCCCCAACGGCGCGGGCAAGACCACGCTGATCAGCATCATCTGCGGCATCGTGCGGCCCAGCACCGGCACGATCGTCGCCGACGGTCACGACATCGCCCGCGAGTACCGCCCGGCCCGCACCAAGATCGGCCTGGTGCCGCAGGAGCTGACCACCGACGCCTTCGAGACGGTGATCGCCACGGTCACCTTCAGCCGCGGCCTGTTCGGCAAGCCGGCCAACCCGGCGCTGATCGAGAAGATCCTTCGCGACCTGTCGCTGTGGGACAAGAAGGACGCCAAGATCATGACCCTGTCGGGGGGCATGAAGCGGCGGGTGATGATCGCCAAGGCCCTGTCGCACGAGCCCTCGATCCTGTTCCTCGACGAGCCCACCGCCGGCGTCGACGTCGAACTGCGCCGCGACATGTGGGAGATGGTCCGCAAGCTGCGCGAGACGGGCGTGACCATCATCCTGACCACCCACTACATCGAGGAGGCCGAGGAGATGGCCGACCGGGTGGGCGTGATCCGCAAGGGCGAGATCATCCTGGTCGAGGACAAGGCCGCCCTTATGCAGAAGCTGGGCAAGAAGCAGCTGACCCTGCACCTGCAGGCGCCGCTGGAAGCCGTGCCCGCCGGCCTGTCCGACTACGCCCTGGAACTGACCGCCGACGGGACCGAGCTGGTCTACAGCTTCGACGCCCAGGCCGCCGAGACCGGCATCGCACCGCTGCTGCGCCGCCTGTCGGCCGAAGGCGTCGACTTCACCGACCTCAACACCCGCCAGAGCTCCCTCGAGGAGATCTTCGTCAGCCTGGTGAAGGACCGGCCATGAACATCCACGCCGTCGCCGCCATCTATCGCTTCGAGATGGCGCGGACCTTCCGCACCCTGTTGCAGAGCATCGCTTCGCCGGTGCTGTCGACCTCGCTCTATTTCGTCGTCTTCGGCGCGGCCATCGGCTCGCGCATGACCGCCGTCGACGGCGTGCCCTACGGCGCGTTCATCGTGCCGGGCCTGATCATGCTGTCGATCCTGACCGAGAGCCTGTCGAACGCCTCGTTCGGCATCTACATGCCCAAGTGGTCGGGGACGATCTACGAGGTGCTGTCGGCCCCCGTCTCGCCGTTCGAGATCGTGCTGGGCTATGTCGGCGCGGCGGCCAGCAAGTCCCTGATGCTGGGCGTCATCATCCTGGCCACGGCGCGCCTGTTCGTGCCGTTCGAGATCCAGCACCCGCTGTTCATGGCCGCCTTCCTGGTGCTGACCGCGGTGACGTTCAGCCTGTTCGGCTTCATCCTGGGCATCTGGGCCGACAGCTTCGAGAAGCTGCAGATCGTGCCGCTGCTGGTGATCACGCCCCTGACCTTCCTGGGCGGCAGCTTCTATTCGATCGACATGCTGCCGGGCGTGTGGCGGACGATCTCGCTGTTCAACCCGGTGGTCTACCTGGTCAGCGGCTTCCGCTGGAGCTTCTTCGGCACCTCGGACGTCGGCGTCGGCGTCAGCCTGGCGGCCACCTGCGGCGTGCTGGTGCTGTGCCTGGCGATCATCGCCTGGGTCTTCAAGACCGGCTACCGCCTGAAGAACTGACGGCTAGCCGAACAGCGCGGCGATGATGTCTCGATAGGCCCGCTCCATCGCCGCCGGCGCGGCGGTGGAGCCGCGCGCCCCGCGCAGTTGCAGACCGTCGAGGATCAGGCCGAGGAAGGCGATGCGGGCGACCAGGTCATCGTCGGTCCAGCCCGGCTTGCGGAACGGCGCCAGGGCCTGCACGCCGCGCTCCAGTTGGGCCGTCTCGACGAGGTGGACCACCTGCGCGACCACCGCGTTGCGCTCGGCCTCGGCCAGGATCTCGAGATCCAGGGCCGCCACCTTGCTGTCGCGGGCCTGCCTCAGCGCGGAGGGCGCGTCGCGCAGCAGGGTCTCCAGCACCGGTTCGCCCTGGGTGTGGTTCTCGAACGGATCGAGCACCTTGCGGGCCCGGGCCTCGGCGACCGCGCCGATGATGGCGTCCTTGTTCTCGAAGTGGCGATAGACCTGCCCGACGCTCAAGCCCGCGCCACGGGCGATCTGGTCCATGGTGGTGGAGTGGAAGCCCGACGTCTGGGCGCGCTCGGTGGCGGCGATGAGGATGTCGCGCCGCTGCGCGGAAGCCTTGCGCTCTCGCTCCACCTCGCCCCTCCCCTACGCCGATCCACACACGCGCCGGCCGGGCCGGGCGCGAGCCGATCCTACAAGCGTTCGACAGCGGGTGAAATGCGTTGCGCCCGGCGTGTGTCGGGATCAGTCGGCGGCGCCGCGCTCGATCCTGACCAGGTCCAGCACCCCGACGATCTGGCGGGCCCGCCAGTTGCTGAACAGGAAGGACAGCGGGCCGATCGCCAGGGTCACGACCACCGCGACGACGTTGGTCATGTTCTCGCGCACGAAGGTGCCCAGGTCGTCGCCGACGATCTCGGCCACCAGGGCCGTCACCGACACCGGCACGGTCAGGTAGGTGATGACCACGGCCCGCAGCATCTGCTCCTGCCGCCGGGCGTTCAGCGCCGCCAGGGCCGCCACCGCGTCGAAGGTCTTGTCGTCGACGCCCTTGAACAGGTCGAGCGCGCGCAGGGTCGAGGGATTCCTGCGGAAGCCGCTGACGAAGTCGACACCCAGATAGCCCCAGGCGCCGGGCGTGTAGAACCACGATGGAATGAAGGTCCAGCAGGAGAAGTCGCTCTTGAGCCTGCGCCACAGGTCCCAGAACGCCGGCTCCCGCGCGGTGGCCGTCTCGACCGGTTCCTTCGCCTCCATACGCGCCCCATCAACCCAGACTAGAGATTCGCGCCGACCCTAGCCGGGGCCGCGTGGTCTTGCCTACCCCACGAACCCGGCCGCGCGGCGCAGGCGATCGTTGATGGCCTCGCCCAGGCCCTCGTCGGGGATCGGCGCCACGGCTATGGCCGCCGGCGCGGTGCGGTCGGCCGCCCGCAGGTAGGAAAAGAGATTGGCGGCGGCCTGCGCCAGATCGCCCGTGGGGCTGAGGTTGAACACCCCCTCCCCCTCCGGCCACGGCCCAAAGGCCAGGAAAGCCTCGCCGGCGTCCGGCGCCTGGGCGTTGATCCGCACCGGGGCGTCGGGGGCGTAGTGCAGGGCCAGGCGCCCGGGCGAGCGCTTGGCGTCGTCGTCGGCCTCGGCGAGCGGCCCGACCACCGCTTCCAGCTGGGCGCGGGTGACGGCGCCGGGGCGCAGCAGGCGCACGGGGCCGTCGAGCACGGCGACGACAGTGGACTCCAGGCCGACCTGGCAGGGCCCGCCGTCGAGCACGGCCGCGCACTTGTCGCCCGTCTCGGCGAAAGCGTCGTCGAAGGTGGTGGGGCTGGGACGGCCCGATCGATTGGCCGAGGGGGCCACCACCGGTCCGCCGAACGTGGCCAGCACGGCGCGGGCCAGCGGGTGACCGGGCACGCGGATGGCCACGGTCTCCAGCCCCGCGCGGGCCAGGTCGCAGACGGCCGAAGGATCGGCGATCGGGGCGACGATGGTCAGGGGGCCGGGCCAGAAGGCTTGCGCCAGGGCTCGCGCACGATCGTCGAAGGCGGCGATGCTCGCTGCGGTGTCCAGGTCGGCGACGTGGGCGATCAGCGGGTTGAAGCGCGGACGCCCCTTGGCCTCGAAGATCGCCGCCACGGCCGCGGGGTCGGACGCATCCGCCCCGAGGCCATAGACGGTTTCGGTGGGCAGCAGGACGAGGCCCCCGCTGGCGAGGGCCTGCGCCGCGCGGGCTACTTCTTCTTGGCCGCCATTTTCGCGGTGAGCGCGAAGCTCACCTTGATCTTGGCCGGTATCTGATCCGTCGACGCCCATTCGCCCTGTCCAACCCCGAACGCGGTCCGGTCGAGGGTGGTTACACCGCGAGCCTTGGCCGTGTCGCCGTCGATCTTCAGGCTGAAGGGCAGGCTGAGAGGCTTTTTCACGCCGCGCAGGTTCAGCGTCCCGTCGGCCACGAAGCGGCCCTCGGCGGTCTTGCGGAACTTGGTCGCGGTGAAGGTCGCCTTGGGCGAGGCCGAGGTGTTGAAGAAGTCGGGGCCCTGCAGGCTCTCGTCGCGCTGGCCGTCGCCCGTGCCGGCCGAGGCCAGGTCGACGCTGACGGTCAGCTTCGAACGGTCCAGCGCCTCCGGCGAGAACAGGATATCGGCGGTCCAGCGGCTGAACGTCCCGTGGATCGGGGTGTCGGCCCAGGCCAGGTCGAAGTCGAGGTGCGAGCCCTTCTGCACGGTCCAGGCGACCGGGTCCTTCAGGGCGCTGTCGGCGGGCGGCTCGGTGGTTTCAGCCGGCGTGGCCTGCGGCGCGGGACCGGCCGTCGGCGCGACCGGCGCGGCGGCCGCCGGCGCCTCGTCCGGCAGGGCCAGGTCGTCGGCGCTGCTTTCGGCCGGCGCGGGCTGCGGCGCCTTGGCCTTGGCGGGGGTGTAGAGATAGCCGGCGGCGACCACGGCCGCGAAACCGGCGGCGGCCAGCCACAGGCGCGGCTCCTTCAGGCCCGGCTTGGCGCCGGCGGCCATGTGGCCGAACACCTCGTCGCGGTCGAGGATCTGGTGCTTGGCCACCGCGCCAAGGTGCAGGGCCAGCAGCACGTAGGTGAACTTGACCAGCACGCTGTGGCCGATGTGGCCAAAGTCGTTCCAGGCGTCCTTGGCCCCGGCGGCCAGCTCCGGCAGGCCCGGAATGTGCGGCCAGGGAATGGCGCCGTAGAGGACGGTCGGGATGTTGATGCGGCTGGTCGAGGCGATGATCCAGCCGGTCAGGGGCAGGCCGATCATGATCACGTAGAAGCCGACGTGCACGGCGCTGGCGGCCAGCTTTTCCCAGGTCGGCTGGCCGGCCGGGGCCGGCGGCGACTTGTGGGTGAATTTCCACAGCAGGCGCGCGACGCTGAGCACCAGGATGGTGATGCCGATCGACTTGTGCAGCTGGAAGAGGGCGAAGGTCTCCGCGCCCTTGGGGCCGTCGTCGGCCCGCCAGCCCAGGATCACCTGGAAGATCAGAGCGGCGGCGATCAGCCAGTGCAGGATGATCGCCACCGTCGAATAACGGGATGGGCCCGCCGCCGAGGCGGGCTTGGAAAGCGTCTCGGCGGTCATAGGCCGTCCCTTAGCTCAGGATCTTACTTCTTCGGATTGAATTCGGCTTCGATCGCCAGGTCGACGTCGTCCGAGACCATCGGCACCAGGTGGGTGAAGCCGAACTCCGAGCGCTTGATCTTGCCGGCGGCCGAGAAGCCCATGATCTGCGAGCCGAACGGGGTCTTGGCGAAGCCGTTGTAGGTGACGTCCAGGGTCACCGGCTTGGTCACGCCGCGGAAGGTCAGGTCGCCGGTCAGCTTGCCCTTGCCGGGCGAGGTCTGCTCGATCTTGGTCGAGACGAAGGTGATCGTCGGATACTTGGCCGAGTCGAAGAACTTCGGATCGTCCGAGATTTCCTTGTTGAAGTTGGGCAGGCCGGTGTCGACCGACTTCGGATCGACGGTGATCGACACCTTCGAGGCGGTCGGGTTGGCCGGGTCGTAGGCGTACGAGCCGTCGAGGCCCGACAGGCGGAAGGTGTAGTTCGAGGTGCCGAAGTGCTTCACGCGCAGGGTCAGGCTGGCGTGGCGCTTGTCCAGGGCCCAGGTCCCGGCCGGAGCGGCGGCGGGATCCGTCGCCGGTTGCGCCAGGGCGGCGACCGGGGCCGCGAGGGGAGCGGCGAGAAGGGCGCCGGCCAGAATGGCGTAGGCGAAGGGGCGAGCCATGGTCTCAGATCTCCAAACTGACAAAACTGTCATAGTGACGGTTGCTGATTACCCCGACTTAGGAACTTCACCGTCCAGTTGAAGGGGCGTCTCCTCACGAAGCCGTGATCGACAGGCGGTCCTTGGCGCGATTGGCCGCGCGATCTAAACAGGGATCACATACCCCAACCCGACGCTTGAACAGATCGGCCCCCGCATGACTTTCCGCGCCCCCGTCCGCGACCTCGCCTTCGCCTTGCGCCATGTGGCCGACTTCGGCCGGCTGGCCGACGCCTATCCCGAGGCCGACGCCGACACGGTCGACGCCGTGCTGGAGGCCTCGGGCGTGTTCGCCTCGGAAGTGCTGGCCCCGATCAACCGCCAGGGCGACCTGGTGGGCGCCAAGCTGGAAAACGGCGTGGTGCGCAGCGCGCCTGGCTTCGCCGACGCCTACAAGGCCTTCGCCGAGGCCGGCTGGACCAGCCTGGCGGCCGCGCCCGAGCATGGCGGCCAAGGCCTGCCCAAGGCGCTGGAAATCGCCACGCTGGAGATGGTGCAGGCCGCCAACATGGCCTTCGGCCTGTGCCCGATGCTGAGCCTGGGCGCGATCGAGGCCCTGGCCCTGCACGGGACCGAGCGCCACAAGAACGTGTTCCTGCCCAAGCTGGTCTCGGGCGAATGGACCGGCACCATGAACCTGACCGAGCCGCAGGCCGGCTCGGACCTGGCGGCCCTGACCACCATGGCCACGCCGGACGGCCAGGGCGGCTACACCCTGTCGGGCCAGAAGATCTTCATCACCTGGGGCGACCACGACGCGACGGACAACATCGTCCACCTGGTGCTGGCCCGCACGCCCGACGCCCCTCCCGGCGTGAAGGGGATCTCGCTGTTCCTGGCCTCCAAGGTGCTGGTCGACGACGACGGCAAGATGGGCGCCGGCAACGACGTTCGCGTCGGCGGTCTCGAACATAAGTTGGGCATCCACGGCTCGCCCACCTGCGTGATGCTGTTCGAAGGCGCCAAGGCCGAGCTGGTCGGCAAGCTGCACCAGGGCGTGGCCCACATGTTCACGATGATGAACGCCGCCCGCCTGCAGGTCGGGGCGCAAGGCACCGCCATCGCCGAGCGCGCCTACCAGCAGGCCCTGAACTTTTCCCTCGAGCGCGTGCAGGGCCGCTCGGCCTGGACGGGCGCCTATCCCTCGCGTCTGTTCGACCATCCGGACGTGCGCCGCACTCTGCTGCTGATGAAGGCCAAGATCGAGGCCGCCCGCGGCATCTGCCTGTCGACCGCCGTCGCCGCCGACCTGGCCCACGCGGCCGCCGACGAGGAGACCCGCGCGGCCGCCAAGCTGCGTGAGGAACTGCTGACCCCGATCGCCAAGGCCTGGTCGACCGACGTCGGCGTCGAGGTCGCCTCGCTGGGCGTGCAGATCCACGGCGGCATGGGCTTCATCGAGGAAACCGGCGCGGCCCAGCACTATCGCGACGCCCGCATCACCCCGATCTACGAGGGCACCAACGGCATCCAGGCCATCGACCTGATCGGCCGCAAGCTCGGTTTGGCCGACGGCCAGGCCGTGGCCGACCTGATGGACGACATCCGCGACACCATCGAGGCCCTGAAGGCCGCCGACGCTTCGCTGACCCCGGTCGCCGGCCGCCTGGAAGCCGCGCTGAACGCCGCCGCCTCGGCCACCGCCTGGCTGGTCGAGCGCCGCGCCCGCGCCATGCCCGACGCCCTCTCGGGCGCCACGGCCTACCTCAAGCTGCTGGGCGACACGGTCGGCGGCTGGATGCTGGCCAAGGGCGCCCTGGCCCCGGAAGCCGAGGCCCTGCGCGGCCAGCTGCTGCGGGTCTATGCCGAAAGCGTCCTGGCCCAGGTCCCTGGCCAGCTGGCCGCGGTGACCCTGGGCGACGCCGATATCGTGGCGGTGACGCCCGAAGCGCTGGGGGTTCACTAAAAGATCCTCCCCCTCTGGGGGAGGCGATCGCGCAGCGATCGGTGGGGGGAGTGGCTACGAAATCGGCCAGCGCATGGTCGGCTGAAAACGTCCCCCCTCCGGCCTTCGGCCGCCTCCCCCATCGGGGGAGGTTCCGAAGGCTTGGATCTAATGCCCCCTCGCCAGCATCCACACGGCCATCGCAACCATCATCACGTTCTCGGTCAGCGAGATGAAGCCCAGCGGCACGTTGCTGTCGCCGCCGACGCAGGCGCATTTCAGGTCGCGCTTGTCGATATAGACGGCCTTGAACACCGACACCGCGCCGATGCCGCCGATCACCAGGGCCAGCGGCGCGGAGAACCAGGTCAGCGCCCCGGCCGTCATCAGCACGCCCGCCAGGCCTTCGGCGAACGGATAGACGTAGCCGTACGGAACCCAGCGCTTGGCCAGCAGGTCGTAGCCCAAAAACATCGACGAGAAGCTCTCGACGTCGCGCAGCTTCTGGATGGCCAGCACCACCATCGAGAAGCTGATGAACCACTCCACCGCCCGGCCCGTGAAGGGCGTCCCGTCCACGGCGTAGGTCGCCGCCAGGGCCATCAGGGCGGTCATGGCGAAGAGGGCGATCACCGGCGTATAGGTCTTGGCCTTGGGATCGCGGGGCTTGGCGCCGAACCAGCGACGCAGGTCGTCGAACCCGCCGATCCGCTCGCCGCCGACGAAGACCTGCGGCGTGGTCTTCACGCCATGCTCGGCCTTGAAGGCGTCGGTGGCCTCGCGCGTGGTCAGGTGATGGTCCTCGACCTCGTAGCCCTTGGACCGCAGCAGATGCCTGGCCTTCAGCCCGTACGGACAGACGTGCTTGTCCATCACCATGCGGTAGAGGACGGCCTTCTTGGGGGCGGTGGAAGCGGCGGACGTCACGGCGGTCTCCTTGTACGCGAGCGGGACCGGGCTCATATGAGTTCCGTACCATGGTACGGAGTCAAGCGATGGCGACGACAAACGGCGCGACGACGATCGCCGGCCTGGCCCGGGCCGGCGGCGTGGGCGTTGAAACGGTGCGCTACTACCAGCGCCGGGGCCTTCTGGAGACGCCGGAGCGCGGCGAGGGTTCCGGGCTTTCGGGCGGCGTGCGGCGCTATGGCGACGAGGCGGTGAGGCGGCTGCGCTTCATCCGTTCGGCCCAGGCCGCCGGCTTCACCCTCGAGCAGATCGGCGAGCTTCTGGCGCTCGACGCCGGCGAGGACCGGGTGCGGGCGCGGCAGCTGGCCCGCGAGCGCATCACCGACCTCGACCGCAAGATCGAGGAGCTGCAGGCCGCCCGCGCGGGCCTCTCGCGCCTGCTCCACGCTTGCGGCGCCGACGACCATGGACCCTGTCCCATCATCGCCGCGTTCGAGACCTGAGCGGAGAAACCCGCCGCCCCCGATTGCCTCCCGCCCTCCAGACGCCATATCCCTTGCTGTCATGAACGCGCCCTTCAAGCCCGACGCCCTCCCCGAGTGGAACCTCGCCGACCTCTATGCCGGCCGCGAGGACCCCAAGATCGAAACCGACCTGGCCGCCGCCAAGGCCGCCAACGACGAACTGGCCTCGCTGGAGGGCATGTTCCTGGAAGCGCGCGGCGAGCCGGCGCGCCTGGGCAAGCTGCTAGATCGCGGCATCCTGCTCTACGAGGAGGCCGTCAACGGCCTGTGGGGCGTAGGCGCGTATGCCGGCCTGGCCGCCTCGACCGCCCGCGACGACCCGGCCTGGGCCAAGTTCGAGGCCGACCTGCGCGCCCGCTCCTCGCAGATCGCCGCCGAAAGCCTGTTCTTCTCGCTGGAGCTGAACCAGCTGGAGGACGCCGAACTGAACGCGGCGCTGGAGGCCCACGAGCCGACCCGCCGCTGGACGCCATGGCTGCGCCGCCTGCGCCTGTCGCGCCCGCACGAACTGTCGGCCGAGCTGGAACGCTACATCGTCGACCGCGGCCCGGCCGTGGCCAACTGGGTGCGGCTCTATGACGAGACCCTGGCCAAACTGAGCGCGAAGGTCGGCAAGGAACAGCTGACCCTGCCCGAGGCGCTGAACCGCCTGTCCGACCCCGACGTGCGCCGCCGCAAGGCCGCCGCCGACGGCCTGGCCCAGGCCCTTTCCGAGCGCGCCTCCACCCAGGCCCTGGTGATGAATACCCTGGCCTTCGAAAAGCAGGTCGAGGACCGCTGGCGGCGCTATGACGACCCGGCCCACTCGCGCCACCTTGCCAACGAGGTCGACGCCGACGCCGTCGACGCCCTGGAAGCGGCCGTGGTCGAGGCCTATCCGCGCCTGTCGCACCGCTATTATGCGCTGAAGGCCAAGGCCATGGGCCGCAAGACCCTGGACTACTGGGACCGCAACGCCCCGCTCGACGCCACCCAGCCGCGCACCTATCCCTGGTCGGAGGCCAAGGACGTTGTGCTGGAAAGCTTCCAGGCCCTGGCCCCGAAGTTCGCCGACACGGCCGAAACCTTCTTCGCCCAGCCCTGGATCGACGCCCGCCCGCGGGCCGGCAAGCAGTCGGGCGCCTATTCGCACCCGGTGACGGCCGACCGCCATCCGTACGTCTTCATGAACTACATGGGCGAGCGGCGCGACGTGCTGACCCTGGCTCACGAGCTGGGCCACGCCGTGCACCAGACCCTGTGCGCGCCGCTGGGCACCCTGCTAGCCGACACGCCGCTGACCCTGGCCGAGACGGCCTCGATCTTCGGCGAGGGCCTGGTGTTCGACCGCCTGCTGGCCGAAGCCACGCCCGCCGACCGCAAGGGGCTCCTGGCCGGCAAGATCGAGGACGGGCTCAACACCGTGGTCCGCCAGATCGCCTTCCACCGCTTCGAGCGCAGGTTCCACGCCGCTCGCCAGGACGGCGAGCTGTCGCCCGACCAGATCGGCGCGCTGTGGATGGAGACCATGGCCGAGAGCCTGGGCCCCGCCGTCGTGCTCAACGAGGGCTACGAGCACTACTGGGCCTATGTCAGCCACTTCGTGCACGCGCCGTTCTACGTCTACGCCTACGCGTTCGGCGACCTCCTGGTGCGCGGCCTGATGGAGAAGCGCCGCGAGGATCCGGAAAGCTTCGCGCCGCTCTACGAGGAGCTGCTCGCCGCCGGCGGCACCCGGACCTATGTCGAGGCGCTGAAGCCCTTCGGCCTCAATCCCCGCGACAAGGCCTTCTGGGCGGCGGGCTGCCGGCAGCTGGAGCGGCTGATCGACGAGTTCGAGGCGCTGGTGTGAGCGAAGTCGCCCTAGAGATCCTCCCCCCCGAAGGGGGAGGTGTCGGCGCAGCCGACGGAGGGGGAAGTTCGGCCGGCGGGGAAATCACTCCCCCCTCCGGCGCTTCGCGCCACCTCGCCCTTCAGGGGGAGGATCTAGATGTCTGACCCCGAACGCGACCGCCTCTCGGGCCGCCTGGCCCGCTTCGCCAAGGTCGGGGCGGGCCTGTCGGGTGCGGCCGTCAGCTACGGCGCCAATCGCGTCTTCGCCGGCGACGACGCCGACGCCCGCAACGCCAAGGCCCTGAAGGCGGCGCTGGGGAACCTGAAGGGCCCGCTGATGAAGGCGGCCCAGATGTTCGCCACGGTGCCCGACCTGTTGCCGCCGGAGTTCGCCAAGGAGCTGGCCGAGCTTCAGACCAACGCCCCGGCCATGGGCTGGCCGTTCGTCCGCCGGCGGATGGCCGCCGAGCTGGGCGCCGACTGGGCCAGCAAGTTCCAGAGCTTCGAGCACGAAGCCGCCGCGGCCGCGTCGCTGGGCCAGGTGCACCGCGCCGTCGCGCCCGACGGCCGACGGCTGGCGGTGAAGCTCCAGTATCCCGATATGCAGAGCGCCGTCGAAAGCGACCTTGGCCAGCTGCGCGCCCTGGTCGGCCTGTTCAGGAAGATGGACGGCTCGATCGACCCCACGCAGATGATCGAGGAGGTCGGCGACCGCCTGCGCGAGGAGCTGGACTACGACCGCGAGGCCCGGATGATGGCGGTCTATGGCGGCTTCTTCGCCGGCCGCGACGACATCCGCACGCCGCAGCCGGTCCGCGAGCTTTCCACCAAACGCCTGCTGTCCATGACCTGGCTCGACGGCCAAGGGCTGATGGCCTTCAAGACCGCCCCCCAGGAAACCCGCGACCGCATCGCCGCCCTGCTTTTCGAGGCCTGGTGGGGTCCGATGACCCATATCGGCGTCATCCACGGCGACCCGCACCTGGGCAACTACACCTTCGGCGGGGAAGGCGCGGCGCACCTCAACCTGCTCGACTTCGGCTGCATCCGGGTGTTCCCGCCGCGCTTCGTGGGCGGGGTGGTGCGGCTCTACCGCGCCCTGTCCGAAGACGACCGGACAGGCCAGGTCGAGGCCTATCGCAGCTGGGGCTTCACCAACCTCACCGACGAACTCGTGGACGTGCTGAACGTCTGGGCGCGGTTCATCTACGGCCCGCTGCTCGACGATCGCGTGCGCACCGTGGCCGACGACGTGCCGCCCGGCGAGTACGGCCGACGCGAGGCCTTCAAGGTGCGCCAGGCGCTCAAATCGGTCGGCGGCATCGTCATCCCGCGCGAGTTCGTGTTCATGGACCGCGCCGCCATCGGCCTGGGCGCGGCCTTCCTGCACCTGGGCGCCCGCCACAACTGGCGCGCCCTGTTCGAGGCCTCGCTGGAGGGCTTCTCGGAGGAAGGGCTGGCGGAGCGGCAGAAGGCCGTGCTGGGAGCGGCTGGGCTTAGCTGAGTCGAACGCGGAACCGCCCTCGTCCTTCGACAAGCTCAGGATGAGGGCTATTGCAGACCGCCGAGTAGAAAACCTCTTCCTGAGCCTGTCGAAGGACGAGGTTTTCGGGCCAAGGAGTGACCATGACCCGCACCATCGCCCGCCTGCACGGCGCCTATCGCGACGACATCGGCGATCTGACCACCCGCCGCCCCCTGCCCGGTCCGGCGATCGGCCAGCTGGATCCGTTCCTGTTCCTCAACCATCACGGCCCGCAGGTCTACCGCCCCGGCAATCACGGCCTGCCGTTCGGCCCCCACCCGCATCGCGGCTTCGAGACCGTGACCTTCATCCTCGAGGGCCAGCTGTCGCACCTGGACAGCGGCGGCCACGAGAGCGTCATCGATGCGGGCGGCGTGCAGTGGATGACGGCCGGCAGCGGCCTGGTGCACGCCGAGCTGTCGCCCGAGGCTTTCAAGAAAAGCGGCGGGCCGCTGGAGATCCTGCAGCTGTGGGTCAACCTGCCCAGCCGCCTGAAGATGACCGCTCCGCGCTATATCGGCCTGCAGGCGCCCGACATCCCCAAGATCGAGAAGGACGGCGCGACCATCGAACTGATCTCGGGCGAGGCGGACGGCGTGACGGGCCCGATCGCGTCGCTGACCGGCGTGGCCATGAGCGTCGTGCGGCTGGAGCCCGGCGCGACCCTGTCGCTGCCGATCCCATCCGGGCGTGCGGTGTTCCTCTATGTGGTGCGCGGCGCGGTCATGATCGGCGACAAGACGGCGGGCGCCTTCAACCTGGTGGAGCTGACCGACGGCGACGGGCTGGACCTGGCCTCGGCCGACGGCGCGGTGCTGCTGCTGGGCCACGCCGACCCGATCCGCGAGCCGGTCGTCTCGCACGGACCGTTCGTGATGACGACGCGCGAAGAAATCGTCCAGGCGATCCAGGACTACCAGGCGGGCAAGTTCGGCGAGGTGAGGGCGTAGGCTCCCTCCCCTCTCCGTCGACTTCGCCGACACCTCTCCCATGGGAAGAGGGTCTTGCGGCCTCATTCAAACGGCCGTTAGACTTCATCCCATGTCCGATGACCTGACCGAGGCCCAGAGCGCCGCCATCCCGCCCGGCTACGCCCAGCTGAACTGGACGCGGGGCTTTGGCCGACAGATCGGACCACTGTACGAGCGCGCCGACGGGCTCGGCGAGGCCACGCTGGGTTTCCGGGTCGAAGAGCACCACACCAACGGCCTGGGCAATTGCCACGGCGGCATGCTGATGAGCTTCGCCGACATGGCCTGGGGCCGGCTGATCTCGCTCAAGAAGTCCTATTCCTGGGTCACGGTGCGGCTGATGACCGATTTCCTGTCGGGCGCGCAGTTGGGCGAATTCGTCGAGGGCCGGGGCGAATTGCTGGCTGAAGAGGACGGGATCTTCACCGTGCGCGGCCGCATCTGGACCGGCGAACGCACCCTGATGACCGGCACGGGCGTCTTCAAGGCGCTCGGCCCCCGCAAGCCTCGCCCCGGCGAGATCGCCTTCCGCGAGGAGGCCTGAGCATGGCCGACGACCAGACCCTGACCGCCTCGCTGCTCGGCCCGTTCAACGGCGAGCCCCCGCCCGCCCCGGCCTGGTTCGAAGCGACCATGGCTGTCGAACCCGAGCGTTCGACCATCGAGGTCGAGGGAACGCCCATCGAGCTTTTGACCTGGGGCGAGGTCGGCAAGCCGGGCCTGCTGTTCCTGCACGGCAACGGCGCCCACGCCGACTGGTGGAGCTTCATCGCGCCGTTCTTCGCCAAGGACTGGCGGGTGGCGGCGATCTCCTGGGCCGGCATGGGCGGCAGCGGCTGGCGGCAGGCCTACAGCGCCGACACCTTCGCGGCCGAGGCCTTCGCCGCCGTGCAGGCCGCTGGGCTGGAGGCCGGCGGGGTGAAGCCGATCTTCGTGGGCCACTCGTTCGGCGGCTTTCCGACCCTGTTCTGCGCCGCCCGCCACCCCGAGCGCCTGCGCGGGGCGATCCTGGTCGACACCTCGATCCAGCCGCCGGAAAAGCGCTGGAAGGGTCCCCCGCCGCGTTCGGGCTTCGGGACCAAGGTCTATCCGACCCTGGAGGAGGCCCTGACGCGTTTTCGCCTGGCGCCGCCGCAGCCCTGCGAGAACCTCTACATCGCCGACTACATCGCCCGCCGCTCGCTGAAACAGGTCGAGGGCGGCTGGACCTGGAAGTTCGACCCGGCCATCTGGCAGCGGTTCTCGATGCCCGACCTGGGCCAGCTTCTGAGCGAGATCGCCTGCCCCGCCGCGCTGATGTGGGGCGAGCGGTCCGGGCTTATGCACGCCGAGACCTTGGACTATATGATCGCCCAAATGCCCAAGGACGTGCTGCGCTTGCCCATTCCCGACGCCGACCACCACGTGATGCTCGACCAGCCCCTGGCCTTCGTCGCCGGGCTCCGCGGACTTCTGGCCGCCTGGGCATGACCCTGGATCCCGCCGTTCCGGCCGAGGCGGGCCGGGGCCTCGTCATGGTCTACATGCCCGACCGGGGCGTGGGGGACCTGACCTGGCACCTGCCCACCCTGCGCGCCATCGCCGCCCAGACGCCGGAAAAGACCGTGCTGCTGGCCGCCCGCCCGTCGAGCCGCGCCCGCGACCTCCTGGGCGCGGAGACCTGCATCACGGCCATCGACTATCTGGAATACCGCTCGGGGACCTGGAGGAACCTGCAGGAGATCCGCGATTTCCATGCCCTCTGCCGCGCCCGCCGGCCGCGGGCGGTGTGGATCCTCGAGAAGATCGACCGCCCCGCCATCGGCGCGGCCCTGGCCGGCGTGCCCGACCGGCGGGGCTTTGGCATGGGACACGCCCAGCAGCGCTGGCTGACCCACGGCCCCTACCTGCCCAAGGCCATGCGCCCGGCCCATCGCATCGACAAGCTGGCCGCCTTCGAGGCCGCCCACGGCCTGGCGGTGACCAGCCGCGAGCCGGCCATGAACCCCACCCGGACGGCGCTGGAAACGGTGGACGCCCGCTTCGGGGCCCTGCCCCGGCCATGGGTCGTCTATGGCGTCGGCGCCAGCGAGGCGCGCCGCATGTGGCCGCTGGACGGCTTCGCCGCCCTCAGCGCCGCGCTCGCCGACAAGGGCGGCACGCGCTTCTGGCTGGGCGGCTTCGAGGACAAGGCCAGGGTCGACGCCCTGCTGGCGGCCGGCTCGCCCGACGGCGTCACCGAACTCAATGTCTGCGACCTCAAGTTCGACGTCGGTTCGGCGCTGATGGCGCGGGCGGACCTTTTCGTCGGCAACAATTCCGGACCGATGAACCTCTCGGCCGCGGTGGGGACGACGACCCTTGGCCTGTTCGGGCCCGATCCGCTGCTGGACTATTCACGCCACCTGCACACCCTGGCGACCGACGACCTGTCGCGGCTGGACGCGGCGAGCGTGGCCGTCCGCGCGCGGGCGCTGCTGGGCTGAAGGCGATCGCCCCTCGTTTGCGGCATGGCGACGCCCCGGCTTGAGCCCCGCGCCGGGGTTGCTATACCGTTGATCAGGGAAAAATCCAGGAGACCCCCGCCGATGGGCAACCAAGCGTCCGACTACCACCGCGGTGAAATGGACATCCACGAACAGGCCGCCACCTACGACGCCTTCGGCAAGATGACCAAGTGGGGCTCGCTCGCCATCGCCGTGCTGGTCACCTTCTTCACCCTGCTGTTCTGCACCCCGGCCGGCTTCATCGCCTCGGCCGGCGTGGCCGTCGTGATGACCGCCCTGGGCATTGTGTTCCTTCGGGAAAAGGCCGCCCCGGCTCACTGACACCGGTAGACATCGGCAATTTTTTGCGCCCGATGCGTGGACAATCCTCGACAAAGGGCAAGAACCTCCCCTAAAGAGCGCTCCAAGCTGCTGGAGCGACGTTCGACGAAAGTGTTAGCTTTTCGTCGAACGTCGTTTCAACTTTGGGATCTTGGGCCGCTGCGAAACGCGCCGGTTCGGAGAGCGAACAACGCTCCGGGGGAGGTATGCCGATGGCCGTCATCGCCGTCACGAAAGAGACCCGCGCAAGCGAGACGCGGGTCGCCGCGACGCCCGAGACCGTCAAGAAACTGACCGCCGCCGGCTTCTCGGTGGTGGTAGAGGCCGGCGCCGGAACCGCCGCCTCCTACCTCGACGCCGACTACGAGGCGGCCGGGGCCAAGCTCGCCAAGACCGCCAAGGACGCGATCAAGGACGCCGACGTCCTGTTCAAGGTCCGCGCGCCCGAGGCCGCCGAGATCGCGGCCCTGAAAAGCGGCGCGATCGTCGCGGCCGCCCTCAATCCCTACCAGGACAAGGACACGCTGAACGCCCTGGCCAAGGCCGGCGCCAGCGCCGTCGCCATGGAATTCATCCCGCGCATCACGCGGGCCCAGGTGATGGACATGCTGTCGTCCCAGGCCAACCTCGCCGGCTATCGCGCCGTGATCGAGGGCGCCGAGGCCTATGGCAAGGCCCTGCCGATGATGATGACCGCCGCCGGCACCGTCGCCGCGGCCAAGGTGTTCATCATGGGCGTGGGCGTGGCCGGCCTGCAGGCCATCGCCACCGCCCGCCGCCTGGGCGCCGTGGTGACCGCCACCGACGTGCGCCCCGCCACCAAGGAGCAGGTCGAGAGCCTGGGCGCCAAGTTCCTGGCCGTCGAGGACGAGGAGTTCAAGAACGCCCAGACCGCCGGCGGCTACGCCAAGGAGATGTCGGCCGAGTACCAGGCCAAGCAGGCCGAACTGGTCTCCAGCCACATCGCCAAGCAGGACATCGTCATCACCACCGCCCTGATCCCGGGCCGCCCGGCGCCCAAGCTGGTCAGCGCCGCCCAGGTGGCGTCGATGAAGGCCGGCTCGATCCTGGTCGATCTGGCCATCGAGCAGGGCGGCAATGTCGAGGGCGCCAAGCTGAACGAGACCGTGGTGACCGCCAACGGCGCCAAGATCCTCGGCCACGCCAACCTGCCCGGCCGCATCGCCGCCGACGCCTCGGCGCTCTATTCGCGCAACCTGTTCGCGCTCTCGTCCCTGTTCCTGAACAAGGAAGGCGCGTTCGAGCCCAATTTCGAGGACGAGATCCTGCAGGCCGCCGTCGTCACCCGCGGCGGCGAGATCGTCCACCCGAACCTGAAGACCGCCTAACCGGCATAGAAAGGGAGGCTCCCATGGAAGCCGTCGACCCCACCGTGTTCCGCCTGGCGATCTTCGTGCTCGCCATCTTCGTCGGCTACTACGTGGTCTGGAGCGTGACGCCCGCGCTGCACACCCCGCTGATGGCCGTGACCAACGCCATCTCGTCGGTGATCATCGTCGGCGCCTTGCTGGCGGCCGCCGCGCATGGCGCGTCGGGTGCGCCCGACGCCGGTTCGGTGTGGATCTCCAAGGGGGCCGGCGCGATCGCCGCGGCCTTCGCGGCGGTCAACATCTTCGGCGGCTTCCTCGTCACCCAGCGGATGCTGGCCATGTACAAGAAGAAGGACAAGGCCAAATGAGCGAGGCCTCGCCGCTTCTGACGGCGGCGCTCATGGGCGCCGCCTTCGGGCTGGGGTTCTTCTTCCTGCTGTTCGCCCTCTGGGCCAGCGGCAAGAGCCCCTTCGTCCAGCGCTGCGGCGAAATGGTGGTTTCTCTACTCTATCTCGCCGGGATCGCCACCCAGGCCTGGAACGCCCGCGAAGGCGAACAGTCCGACCTCTGGCGCCTGGCCACGCTGGCCGTGCTGCTCACCTCGGCCGTGACGACCTTCCGCTTCTTCAAGGCGCTCCGGCGCGGCGACGACGCCGACGCCGGACTCGCTCGATGACCGACAACAACGCGGCGCGGCCGCAAACCATAATAACGCTCTCAGGGGGCAAGGCCTGACATGAACGCCAATCTCGCCGCCATCCTCTATCTCGTCTCGGGGGTGCTGTTCATCCTGGCGCTGCGGGGGCTGTCCAGCCCCGAGACCAGCCGCAAGGGCAACACCTACGGCATGGTCGGCATGGCCATCGCCGTGGTCACCACCCTGGCCACGCTGTGGAGCCAGGGCGCGCTGGACGCCGTGACCCTGGGCCTGATCGTCGGCGGCGTCGCCGTCGGCGGCGGCGTGGGCGCGGTGATCGCCCGCAAGGTGCCGATGACCTCGATGCCGCAGCTCGTGGCCGCCTTCCACTCGCTGGTCGGCATGGCCGCCTGCCTCGTGGCCGTGGCCGCCATCTACACGCCGGCCGCCTACGGCATCGTCGGCGAGGACGGGCATATCCACCTCAACAGCCTGATCGAGCTGTCGCTGGGCCTGGCCATCGGCGCCATCACCTTCACCGGCTCGGTCATCGCCTTCGCCAAGCTGAACGGCAACATGGGCGGCGCGCCGATCCTGCTGCCGGCCCGCCACCTGCTGAACATCGTGATCGCCCTGGCCATCGTCGCCCTGATCGTGGCGCTGGTCGTCACCGGCGGCCAGGCCAAGTGGGCCTTCTGGGGCATCTTCGCCCTGTCCCTGCTGATCGGCGTCACCCTGATCATCCCGATCGGCGGAGCCGACATGCCGGTCGTGGTGTCGATGCTGAACAGCTATTCGGGCTGGGCCGCGGCGGCGCTGGGCTTCACGCTCGAGAACACCACCCTGATCATCACCGGCGCCCTGGTCGGCAGCTCGGGCGCGATCCTGTCCTACATCATGTGCAAGGGCATGAACCGCAGTTTCGTCTCGGTGATCCTGGGCGGCTTCGGCGCCGACGCCGCGGCGGCCGGCGCCGGCGGCAAGGTCGAGACGCGCCCCGTCAAACAGGGCTCGGCCGACGACGCGGCCTTCATCATGAAGAACGCCAGCAAGGTGATCATCGTCCCGGGCTACGGCATGGCCGTCTCCCAGGCCCAGCACGCCCTGCGCGAAATGGCCGACAAGCTGAAGGAAGAGGGCGTGGAGGTGAAGTACGCCATCCACCCCGTCGCCGGCCGCATGCCGGGCCACATGAACGTGCTGCTGGCGGAAGCGAACGTCCCCTACGACGAGGTGTTCGAGCTGGAGGACATCAACTCGGAATTCTCGACGGCGGATGTCGCCTTCGTGATCGGCGCCAACGACGTCACCAACCCGGCCGCCAAGACCGACCCGACCAGCGCCATCTTCGGCATGCCGATCCTGGACGTCGAGAAGGCCCGCACCGTCCTCTTCGTCAAGCGCGGCATGTCCTCGGGCTATGCCGGCGTGGAGAACGAGCTGTTCTTCAAGGACAACACGATGATGCTGTTCGCCGACGCCAAGAAGATGGTCGAAGGCATCGTCAAGGGCCTCTGAGCCCGCCACGCTCCCGACGAACGAAAGCCCCGGTCGCAAGGCCGGGGCTTTTTCGTTCCTTCTAGCTTCCAGGACGCTGAACCCCTTCAGCCGCTCCCCTCTCCGTCGACTTTGCCGGCGCCTCTCCCACAGGGAGAGGATCCAAAAGCAAAGGCCCCGGTTTTCACCGGGGCCTCCGCGGCGGATCGATCGGCATGGATGGCGCTTCAGAAAGCCGCCACCGCCACCGGGGTCGCGCGGCCGGCCGAGGCCAGGGCCTTGCGCTGCTTGACCGAGAGCTTGTCGTTGATCTCGGCGCGAACCTCGAGCGAGCAGGCGCGGCGCGACAGCAGGTCCAGGCGTTCCTTCATGGCGCGGGCGCGGCAGAAGCGCTTGGTGGCGTCGGTGGCGCGGGCGTCGAACTCGGCGGCGTCGGCCGGGTCGGCCAGGTTCAGGTCGCCGACCCGCACGGTCACCTGGCGCTCGCCGGCGTGGGCGGCCTGGGTGATGCCGATCAGCGGCACCGCCGCCAGGGTCAGGGTCGCGATCGTGGTGAGGCTGATCATGAACTTGCGCATCTGGGTCTTCCCTCTGTTCCCGGGCGCGTCCGCCGCGCCTCCATGAACAAAGGTGTACTGAATGATACTTGAAGAGTCCCGTTAAGTGTCGTTCATGACTCCATATTCATAGTATTGCTTGCATTTAATATTCTAAAATTCGCGTAATGTTTGACAAATTCGCGACATCGCAAAGCCGAGCTCTCGACGACGCCACGGTGCAGCTGCCGCCTTTCCGCCCGATCGGTCTGGCAAAGAGCCGCGTTCACGATCGCGAAAGGCCAAGTCTGTAAGGACGTCGCCGGTCGCGCAGCCTGCCGACCGGCAGGCCCAACACCCTATGCCGGGGCTGCGCCACGAGGCGCCCCAGCATCCGACCGACCCACGAGGTTCCGCTCCTTGGCGCCAGACACTCCGGCCCCGTACGCTCGCAACTACGCCATGGCGCTAACGCTCGGCTTCGCCGTGGCGCTCGCCGCCGCGTCCGTGCCGGCCGCCCGCGCCCTGGCCGACCTGATCGCGCCGGCGCCGATCGCCGAGCCAATGGCCGCCTCGCCCGCGACGCCGCAGCCGGCCCCGCCGCCTCCGCCCGCCTACGCCTTCGACGCCCCCCTGCCCGGCCGCGAGATCGCCTCGCCCTTCGGCCTGCGCCAACTGCCATGGGAGGAAGGCGGCCGCCTGCACGAGGGCGTCGACATCGCCGCCCCCTCCGGCACGGCGGTGAAGGTCGCCGCCGACGGCATCGTCGCCCGCACCGGGACCGACCCTGGCTATGGCCGCTTCGTCGAGGTCCGGCACAAGGACGGCTTCTCCACGCTCTATGCCCACCTGGGCCGCAACCTCGGCATGAAGAAGGGCGTCTACGTCAAGCGCGGCACGCCGATCGCCGTCGTCGGCGACAGCGGCCGCTCGACCGGCTCGCACCTGCATTTCGAGATCAGCCGCAAGGGCCGGCCGCTCAATCCCGCCCACTTCCTGGACAAGACCTTCGCCAGCGCCGACGACCTGCCGCTGAAGGCCGCCGCTCGCGTGCCGCGCAAGGTGCGCCTGGCCCACGTCTCGCGCTGGCCCGAGGGCATGAAGGAAAAGGTCGCGGCCCGCCGCGCCGGCAAGGGTCTCTCGAACGGCGGCCAGGCTGTCCGCGGCGAAGACGGCCGGGTGCGCGTGCGGATCGAGGTCGCCGCCAGCTAGTCGCGCTGGGAGCCTTCGCCCAGCAGCAGATGACCAAACCAGCTGACGACGCCGATCACGATCGTCCCGAGGATCCCGGCCCAGAAGCCGCTGACCGCCAGACCCGGCAGGATGTAGGCCACCAGGCCCAGCATCGCCGCGTTCACCACCAGCAGGAACAGCCCCAGCGTCAGCAGGGTGATCGGCAGGGTCAGCAACACCACGACCGGGCGCACCACCGCGTTCACCAGCCCCAGCAGCAGGGCGGCGATGGCGATCGTCTGCCAGCCGGCGGCATGGATGCCGGGCACGATGCGCGAGGCCAGCCACAGGCCAAGACCCGCGAACAGCGCGCGCAAGAGAAAGCCAGTCATCTGGAAGCTCCCCGAAGTCGGCGCCGACCCTGACGCCCGCGAAAGATGCAGACAAGCCCCGTTCGCGTCCCAGCATGCGAAATGTCGACAAGACGACGGTGAGCCTGTTCAATGACGCGTACTGTTCAGCAACGGCCTAGGCCGCATGGAGCCGCCGCCGTGACCACAGCTTCCCTTTCGCGCGTCAACGTATCGGACCTGCCCACGGCATGACCGCCGCGCCGACACCTGAACAGATACAGGCCTGCGACCGCGAACAGATCCACATCCCCGGCGCGATCCAGCCGCACGGCGTGCTGCTGGCCCTCGACCGCGACAGCCTGACCGTGCGCATGGCGGCCGGCGACGTCGCCGGGCTGCTTGAGGTCGACGCCTGGCTCGGCCGGTCGATGGGCGCCCTGGTCGGCGACGAACTGGCCGCGCAGGCGGCCGCCATCTCCAATTCCCGCCCGGCCGGCGGCTTCATCGGCGTGCTGCATCGCGGCGGCCGCAACCTCGACCTCAGCGCCACGGTGCAGGGCGACCTGGTGCTGCTGGAGATCGAACCGGGCCTGGAGCGGCCGATGGCCGGCTCGCAGATCCTGGCTCACCTGGAGGCCGCCGCCGCCGCCTTCGAGCGCTGCCCGGGCCTGAAGACGCTGTACGACCGCGCGGCGCTGGAGTTTCGCCGCCTGACCGGCTTCGACCGGGTGATGATCTACCGCTTCGGCGACGACGACGCCGGCGAGGTGGTCGGCGAGGACCGCGCCCATCACCTCAAGAGCTTCCTCAACCACCGCTTCCCCGGCTCGGACATCCCCAGGCAGGCCCGCGCGCTCTATGTGCGCAACCTGGTGCGGGTGATCCCCGACTGCGCCTACGCGCCCGCCCCGCTGGAGCCCGCGCCGGAAACGCCGCTCGACATGAGCGATCTTGCCCTGCGCAGCGTCTCACCGGTGCACATGCAGTACATGCGCAACATGGGCGTGGCCGCCTCGGCCTCGGTGTCGATCGTCAAGGACGGCCGCCTGTGGGGCCTGGTGGCCTGCCACCACGACAGCCCACGCCTGCTGCCCTACGAGATCCGCGCCGCCTGCCGCGCCCTGGCCGGGGGCCTGGCTCGCCAGATCAAGGCCAAGGAAGAGGCCGAGACCTGGCGCGAGAAGCTGCGGCTGCGCGCCCTGGGCGACGACCTGGCCGCCGTGCTGGCCCAGTCCGACGTCGGCGACCAGGCGCTGGAGGAACACGCCGCCGACCTGGTCGCCCTGGGCGAGGCCGACGGCGTGGCGGTGTTCCGCGACGACCGCATCGAGACGGCCGGCAAGACCCCGCCGCACACGGCCCTGGCCATGCTGCGCGACTGGCTGCTGGACGTCGACGCCGGCGGGGTGATCGCCACCGACCGCAGCGAGACGGTGTTTCCCGGCGCCGGCGCCTTCAAGAGCTGGGCCTCGGGCCTGATGGGGGTGGTGATCGAGCGCGCGCCGCTGCTGGCCGTGCTGTGGACCCGCGCCGAGGAGGTCGAGGTCGTGCGCTGGGCCGGCGATCCCTACCGCACCGCCAAGGCGGCCGGCGGCGACGGGGCCCTGACGCCTCGCGCCTCGTTCGACGCCTGGACCGAGACCGTGCGCGGCCGCTCGCGCCCCTGGAGCAGTTCGCAGACCGAAGCCGCCCTGCGGCTGCGCCAGGACCTCCTGGATCTGCGTCGCGCCCGTCGCACGGCCGAGCTGAACAGCCAGCTGCGCGCCACGCTCGACGACAAGGACGACCTGCTGCGGCAGAAGGATTTTCTTCTCCGCGAGGTGAACCACCGGGTGCAGAACAGCCTGGCCCTGGCCGCCGGCTTCCTGACCATCCAGATGAAGGCCATCGAGGATCCGGCCGCCCGCGCGCCGCTGGAGGAGGCCAGCCGCCGCCTAACCGCCGTGGGCCTGGTGCACCGCCGGCTCTATCGCGGCGACCAGCTGGAGACCGTGTCGCTCGACCGCTACCTGGTGGAACTGGCCGAGGAGCTGGTGGAGTCCCTGGGCCAGGAATGGGCGCGGATGATCCGCGTCGACGCCGCCCCGGCCACCGTCTCGACCGACAAGGCCGTGACCATCGGCCTGGTGGTCACCGAACTGGTGATCAATGCGGTGAAGTACGCCTATGGCGGCCGGCCGGGCCGGGTCGACATCGGCCTCACCGAACAGGGCGGCCGGGTGCGCATCTCGGTCGCCGACCAGGGCGGCGGCAAGCAGGGCCCCCGCGTCGGCTTCGGCAGCAAGATGATGGACGCCATGGTCCGGCAGCTGGCCGGAACCCTGGCCTATCACGACAACAGTCCCGGCGTGCGGGCCGAACTGGACGCGCCGGCGGGGTGAGGTCAGCCGGCGATCGCCGGCTCCGGACCATAGCCGTTGGAACGCGTCTGGCCTGGAACCATGGCCAGCACCACCAGACCGACCAGGCCGACGAACGGGACCAGCACCCCGAGCAGCAGCCACCAGGCCGAAAGATCGAGGTCGTGCAGGCGACGGCACGCGCCCGCCAGGGCGACCGCGACGGCGACCACGCCCATGCCGATGGCGACGGTGTCGAAAACCAGAAGCGCGGCCTGCTGGCCGCCGCCCATCCCCATCATGGTCAGGGGCGCTCCGAACAGGCCAAGACCCGGGATCACCAGCCACGCCGTGCGGAGGAAGTCGACCCGGTCGCCGCGGCCCTTGAAGTCGAACCAGCCCTTCATGTCGCCCCCTCTTGAGCCGCACCGACCGGCGCAACCTGTAATTGCCACAAGGGATCGCTAGCGCCGAACGCTTTGTTCCACAAGGCCGGAGATCGAAGCCCCGACTCCGATCGCTCCTTTCGAACCCGCTTGCAATTTTGAGAATGATCGTTCATTTTTTTGAGAATGAACGTTCATTCCGCCATCGAAATGTCCAATACCTGAGCCAGGGTGTCGGACATTACAAATGCGTTATCGCTCTTACCTTCGCCGCAACCCGTACCTATCTCACCCATTCGAAAGTGGGCTCCGGACGCCAGGTTGGCGCCCAGTCCAGGGGATGTTGAACTCATGGCTGTGAATTCCTTGTCGGTGATGTCGCCGGACGGCGGCCTGTCGCGCTACCTGACCGAAATCCGCAAGTTCCCGATGCTGGCGAAGGACGAGGAGTTCATGCTCGCCCAGCGCTGGAAAGAGCATCAGGACAGCGACGCCGCGCACAAGATGGTCACCAGCCACCTGCGCCTCGTGGCCAAGATCGCCATGGGCTATCGCGGCTACGGCCTGCCGATCGGCGAAGTGATCTCCGAAGGCAATGTCGGCCTGATGCAGGCGGTCAAGAAGTTCGAGCCCGAGAAGGGCTTCCGCCTGGCCACCTACGCCATGTGGTGGATCCGCGCCTCGATCCAGGAATACATCCTGCGCTCGTGGTCGCTGGTGAAGATGGGCACGACGGCCGCGCAGAAGAAGCTGTTCTTCAACCTGCGCAAGGCCAAGAGCCAGATCAGCGCCTTCGAGGACGGCGACCTGCGCCCCGAACAGGTCAGCGCCATCGCCACCAAGCTGGGCGTGCTGGACAGCGAGGTCATCTCGATGAACCGCCGCCTGTCGGGCCCCGACGCCTCGCTGAACGCGCCGCTGCGCGCCGACGGCGAAAGCGAGTGGCAGGACTGGCTGGCCGACGACGAGCAGGTCTCGCAGGAGACCATCGTCGCCGAGAACGAGGAAAAGTCGCTGCGCATGACCCTCCTGGAGGAGGCCATGGTCGAGCTGACCGACCGCGAGCGGCACATCCTGACCGAGCGCCGCCTGAAGGACGACCCGACCACGCTCGAAGACCTGGCCGCCCAGTACGGCGTCAGCCGCGAACGGGTCCGCCAGATCGAGGTGCGCGCCTTCGAAAAGCTGCAGAAGTCCATGCGCGAGGCGGCCGTCGCCAAGAACATGGTCGAGGCGTAACAGCCTCCAACCTGCTAAGAGAACGGCCGTCGCGACACTGTCGCGGCGGCCTTTTCGTATCGAGAGCGTCGCCAAGCCGTCACAAACGGCCTTTTCCTCGCCGCCGACGCGCTCTAAGAGCCTCGCCTCCGATTTTTCCGGCGTCTTGCCGCCCCAATTCAAAGACTTCCCATGACCCGTCACGAACTGAAGACCTGGCCGCAGTATTTCGCCGCCGTGCGCTCGGGCAAGAAGCGCTTCGAGATCCGCCGCAACGACCGCGAATTCAAGGTCGGCGACGTGCTGGTGCTGCGCGAGTTCGATCCCGAACAGGACGTCTATACCGGCCAGGTCGAAGAGCGTCAGATCACCTTCCTGCTGTCGGAAGAAGACTACGGCGTCATCCACGGCTTCGTGGCCATCGGCTTCGGCGACGTGGTGCACCACCCCGAAGCGCCGGAAGATCATCCGCTGACCGCCGCCGAACTGGCCGAGTGGCACGAGACCGCCGCCGCCAACGCCGCCCTGCGCGGCGAAGAGGCCCGCCGGGTGTCGAAGTCCTACGTGGCCACCAACATGAGCGTCGCCGCCGACCGCCACGGCGCGGTGGCCGATCTCGCCGAGAGCGACGCGGCCTTCCACGCCGCCGCCGCGCGGATCGTGCGCAAGGGCTGAGGACGGACGGGCGGGGTTAGACCCCGCCCGCCAGCCAATCTTCGCAGCGCAGGCCCTCGACCCGTTCGAACTCTCCGAGGTCGCCGGTGACCACCACCAGCCCCCGGGAGCGCGCATGCCCTGCGATCAGCAGATCGTAGCCGCCTATCGATCGCCCTGATCGTTCCAGCACGGCCCGGATGTCCGCGGCGTGATCCGCCGCGGATGCGTCGAAGGACAAGACCTCCAGGCGCGCCGCGAACTGCTCCACGGCATTCCGATGATGCTCCGGCCGCGCGGACTTGGCTGCGCCATGCAACAGCTCGGTCAGGACGATCGTCGAGATGCACAGGGCGTCGGCATTCAGGTTGAAGCGATCGCGCAGGCCCACCGGCCGATCCCTGAGCACGTGGATGCACAGGTTCGTGTCGAGCATGTAGCGCAGCATCAGAAGCTTTCACGCTTCTGCGGTGCGGGCTGGTCGCGTTCTCCGAGATCAATGCTCGGCCCGACAAAGAAATCATCCCAAGCTGCGTCCGCGGGCACGATCACGCGCCGCTTTCCCTCGCGCAGCACCGTCACCGAGCGCACTCCTTCGGGAAAGGCCACATCCTTCGGCAGGCGGACCGCCTGGGATCGGTTGGACTGAAAAAGGGTCGTTCGGACCATGGCGGACTCCGGGATATACATTCAGTATATCCCGACTTCCCACTGACGCCTACCGCCCTTCCCGCACTGCCCGGACGCCCGCCAGGATCGCCTCGACCACGAAGCCGGGGTCCTCATGCGGCAGGCCGTGGCCCGCCGTTGGCGCGATGGTCTGGGTCGAGCGGGACGACAGCGACAGGAACCGCTTCTGCAGATCCTGGGTCACCGCCTCCAGTTCGACCGCCAGGGGCTCGCCCAGCTCCGGAACCATCCGCCATTTCGGACTGTGGGTGGCCACCACCACCGGCTTGTCGCCGAGCGATTGCAACGCCCGCGCCTGGGCGCTGCTGGCGGCGAAGTCGAGGTTTTCGGGATTGAGGCTGGGATCGCGCGGCATCTGCGTGAGAAAGCCTCGGGCGTCGGTGATCGACCTGGGTTCGCCGGGCGTCGCGGCCGGCAGCGTCGCCAGCCACGCCGTCATCTGATCGGGATGGGTCGAGGAGACCAGCACCAGACCGGCCGTCCGCTCCGGATAGCGGGCGGCGAAGACCTGGGCGTGCAGGCCGCCGATCGAGTGCCCGGCCAGCAGGTACGGTGGCGCGACCCCGGCCGCGCGCAGCGCCGCATCGAGGTCGGCGGCCGCGTCGGCGCTGGTGCGTGGCCCGCCCCTTGGCGCCGGATCGCTGGCGCCAAGGCCGGCGCGGTCGGACAGGCAGATCCTGGTCGCCTCCGAGACCCGGGCGGCGATGCGGCGCCAGGCCTCATCCTCGACCGACGCACTTCCCATGCCGGCGTCGACGACCACGGTCGGCGCGCCCTGGCCCTGGCAGTCCAGCCGGATCATCCGCCCGCCGCCGACGTCGAAACGGCCGTCCTGGGCGAGGGCCGGGCCGGCGGTCGCCGCCGACAGCGCGACGATCAGTCCGAGCGCCCGCCGAACATCCATGATCACACCCCGCCCTCGTCGCCGCGCTCGAGCCCCGCGATGGTCGCCTCGTCGGCGGCGTCGGCGTCGCTGACCTTGCGCAGCACGGCCTGGCGCAGAGCATAGACCAGCATGGCCGCCAGGATCAGGGCGTTGAGCACGAACGGCGCCCAGCGCACGGCCTCGTAGAGCAGCACGAACAGCGGGGCGACCACGACGTTGAGGCCGTTGATGGCGGCGATGGCCCCGGCCGCGCCGGCCTGGTCCTTGGCGTCGACCGACAGCGAGGCGCCGGCCGTGAAGCCCGGCCGCGCGAAGCCGTAGCCCAGGGACGAGACCGCGTAGCCGATGGCGACCGCCGCATAGTCCGGCGCGAAGGCGACGACCACGTTGCCCAGCGCCGCCACCGCCACGCCCCAGCGCATCAGCTCGCGCGGGCCCATCGAGAACATCCGGATCAGGCCCCATTGGGCCAGCAGGCCGGCCACCGCTCCCGCCGCCATGGCCAGGGTGATGAAGCCCTGGGCCTTGACCGGCGCGACGCCCAGCTTGTCGATGATCAAGAAGCCCAGGGTCTGGGTCTGTGCCGTCTGGCAGGTGGCCACCAGGAAGCCGAACAGCAGGAAGGGGGCCAGGCGGGGGTCGCGCCACAGGCTGTCGCCCCGCCGCAGCGACGGAAAGGCCAGGCGCGCGCGCGGCTGCGGCTCGCCGGCCGTGACGGGGGGCGTGGTCTCGTCCAGGCCGCGCTTGACGATCCACATCATCACCGCCGCCAGGCCGGCGAAAGCGAACATCGGTCCGGCCAGCCCCACCACCGGCAGCACGAACAGCGGCGCCAGCAGCGGCCCGACCACCGTGCCCAGGCCGAAGGCGCCGGCCAGGGTGGCCATGGCCTGCGTGCGTTCTTCCCGTTTCGTCCGGTCGGCCAGATAGGCCTGGGTGGCCGGATTGGCGGCCGAGCCGAACAGGCCAAACAGCGCCCGCGCCAGCAGGAACAGCACGAACACCACCATCGGCGGCATGAGCTGGTGCAGCCCCGCGCTGACCACGAAGGCGCACAGGGTCATCGACACGCAGAACCCGCCCAGGCCCAGCAGGATCAACGGCTTTCGCCCCCGCACGTCCGACCGCTTGGCCCAGAACGGCGAGGAGATCGCCCACAGCAGGGCCGACAGCGAGAAGATCGCCGCCACCATGGCGTCGGGGATGCCGATCTGGCGGCCGATGGCGGGCAGCACCGACAGCATGCCCGTATTGCCCAGCGCCGTGGCCGCCGACACCCCGAACAGGATGGCGAAGGCCCGCCGGTTGACCTGTTGATCTTGAGCGGCGGCAGACATCGAACAAACGTTAGAGGGGGTTTGCGCCCAGGGGAAGGCCCCGCTTTCATCCGCGCGGCGCCGCGCCATCCGGTCGCGGATTCGCAGGCCCGGCCCGATACCTTGGATTAAGCATTAACGGCGATGATGCCGGCTGAAATCCCCGGGGCTCCCTGACGTCATGTTCCAGATCATCGGCATCGTGCTGCTCTTCGCACTCGTGTTCGGCAGCTACCTGATGGGCGGCGGCAAGATGGACGTGATCCTTCACGCCGCGCCGCACGAACTGATGGCCATCCTGGGGGCGGGCATCGCCGCCTTCCTGATCTCCAACTCGATGACGGTCATCAAGGCCACGGCCGGCGGTTTCGGCAAGATCTTCGCCGGCCCCAAGTGGAAGGCCAGCGACTATCGGGACCTGCTGTCGCTGCTGTTCCTGCTGACCAAGACGATGAAGTCCAAGGGCGTCATCGCCCTGGAAAGCCACATCGAAAAGCCGCACGAGAGCTCGATCTTCTCGCGCTACCCCAAGATTTCGAAGGACCACTTCGCCGTCGACTTCATCTGCGACACCCTGCGGATGATGACCATGAACCTGGAGGATCCCCACCAGGTCGAGGACGCGATGGAAAAGCAGCTCGAAAAGCACCACCACGAGGCGCTCGAGCCGGCCCACGCCCTGCAGTCGATGGCCGACGCCCTGCCGGCCCTCGGCATCGTCGCCGCCGTGCTGGGCGTCATCAAGACCATGGGCTCGATCACCGAGCCGCCGGCCGTGCTCGGCGGCATGATCGGCGGCGCCCTGGTCGGCACCTTCCTGGGCGTGTTCATGGCCTATGGCCTGGTCGGCCCGATGGCCGCCCGCCTGCAGGCCGTCGTCAACGAGGACGGCGCCTTCTACAAGATCATCCAGGCGGTCCTCGTGGCCCACCTGCACGGCAACGCCGCCCAGATCAGCGTCGAGATCGGCCGCGGCAACGTTCCCAGCGTCCACCAGCCCAGCTTCATCGAGCTGGAAGAGGCGCTGACCCAGATCCCGAACGAGGCCTGATCCTCGCGCCCGATCCGTACACGTCATGATCACGCCGCCGTGATCTTTGGCTTGCAACGGCGCGTGAAAAGCGGTTCCTTGCCTTGGTGCGGCCCGGCCTCGACGCCGGGCCGTCGCCATTTCAGGCCGCAAGGCCAGTCGCAAGGGATGCCCCCGATGACCACCCAAGTCCTCCGCAAGATCCTCATCGCCGGCGCGGCCATGACCGCCCTGTCGCTGGCCGCCTGCGGCAAGAAGGACGAGGCTCCCGCCGCCGACGACAAGGCCGCCGCCGCGGCCGCCGCCGGCGCCAGCGAAGTGACCGCCGCCGACGCCGCCGGCGCCGAGGGCCAGGCCATGGCCGACGCCAACAAGGCCGCCAGCGACGCCGCCGCCGAGCCGGACGCCGTCTCGGCCGCCGAAGCCCCGGGGACCGCCCCCGCCGCCGCCCCGGCCGAAGAGAAGAAGACCGAAGGCCACTAAGGCCTTTCGATCCTTCGAAAGATCCCGAAGGGCCGTCCGCGAGGGCGGCCCTTCTTCTATGATGGCGCCATGACTTCCGACTCTTCCCAATCCCCGCTGGTCTGGCGCGAGGACGGCCTGCCGCAGTCGCGGCTGTACGGCGACGTCTACTTCTCCAGCGCCGACGGCCTGGCCGAGACCCGGGCGGTGTTCCTGGACGGCTGCGGCCTGCCCGGCGCCTGGACCGGGCGCGACCGCTTCGTGGTCGGGGAACTGGGATTTGGCACCGGCCTCAACATCGCCGCCCAGCTGGATCTTTGGCGGCGCGAGAAGCCGGCTGGCGGTCGCCTGAACATCTTCTCGATCGAGGCCCACCCGATCACCCGCGACGAGGCCGCCCGCGCCCTGGCCGTCTGGCCGCAGCTGGGCGAGGCCGCCCAGGTGCTGCTCGATCATTGGCCGAGCCCGGCGCGGGGCTTTCACCGCATCGACCTGCCCGGTTTCGACGCCACCCTGGACCTGGCCGTCATGGACGTCTCCGAGGCCCTGGCGGCCTGGAGCGGCCAAGCCGACGCCTGGTTCCTGGACGGCTTTTCGCCGGCTCTCAATCCGGCCATGTGGAGCGAGGAGATCCTCGCCGCCGTCGCCGCCCGCACCGCGCCCGGCGGCCGCGCCGCCACCTTCACGGTCGCCGGAGCCGTGCGCCGGGGCCTGGCCGCCGCAGGCTTTTCCTGGGAAAAGCGCCCGGGCTTCGGCCGCAAGCGCGAGCGGCTGGAGGCGACCTTCCCCGGCGACGTCGCGACGCCCCCGCGCCCGAAGAGCCTGGCGATCATCGGCGGCGGGATCGCCGCCGCTTCGCTGGCGCGCGCCGCCCGCGCCGAGGGCCTGGCGGTCACGGTGTTCGACGCCGACCAGGCCAAGGCCTCGGGCAATCCCGCCGCCCTGGTCACGCCCGCGCTCGACGCCGGCGGCGGGCCGCGCGCGGCCCTGCCCGCCCAGGCCCTGGCCCGCGCAGCCGCCCTCTACGACGCCCTGCCGGACGCGGTGCTGGCGCGCGGCGTGCTGCGCCTGGCGACCGGTCCACGCGACCCCGACCGCTTCGCCGCCGTGGCCGAACAGGACCTGTTCGCGCCCGGTGAGATGATCGTCCTCGACGCCGACGAAGCCGGCGCGGCCCTGGGCGAGCCGGCGGCCGGCGCGCTGCGCATGAACCTGGCCCGCGTGGTCGATCCCGCCGCCGTCCTGGCCGCCTGGCGCGGCGAGGCGACCGCCGCCGAGGTTGCCCGCCTGGAGAAGGTCGAAGGCGGCTGGCGCCTGTTCGGCGCGGACGGGGCGCTGCTGGCGACCGCCGACGCCGTCGTCCTGGCGGCCGGCGCCGATCTGGCCCGCCTGTGGCCGCAGGCGCCGATCCGCCCGGTGCGCGGCCAGACCAGCTGGACCGGCCCGACCGACCTTTCCGTAACGCCCGCGGCCTTCGGCGGCTATGCGGTTCCCACGCCGGACGGCGGCGTGCTGTTCGGCGCCACCCACGACCGGGGCGAGACGGCCAGCGACCTGCGCGACGCCGACCACGACCGCAACCGGGCCGCCCTGGCCAAGGGTCGGCCGGAACTCGCCGCGCGGCTGGCCGACATGCCGCTGGACGGCCGCGCGGCCGTGCGCGCCACGACCGCCGACCACCTGCCCCTGGCCGGCCCGGTTCCGGGGGCGCCGGCGGGCCTCTACGTGCTGGGCGGCCTGGGCGGACGAGGCTTCGCCACCGCGCCGCTGCTGGCCGAACACGTGGTCGCGCTGATGCTGGCGGCGCCTTCGCCCCTGCCCCGCGACCTGGCGGCGCTGGTTGAGCCCCACAGATAGCCCTCCCCTTGATGGGGGAGGGGAGACCCGCCGCACAAAGCAAAAGGCCCCGGAGTTTCCTCCGGGGCCTTCGCATTCGTCGGGAAGCCTAGAGCCTCCGTCCGACCTCGATCTTAGAAGTTGATCGAGATGGTCGAACGACGGTTCAGCGGTTCCTTCACGCCGTCGCCGGTGGCGACGGCCGGGGCGGTTTCACCCTTCCAGTCGACCGCCAGGGCCGTGCCGGGCACGCCCAGCGAGACCAGACCATCGGCCACGGCCTTCGCACGACGTTCCGACAGGCGGACGTTGTACTTCGGCGAGCCCGAGGTGTCGGTGTGGCCCACGACCGTGATCTTGGTCGCGTTGCCGCCCTTGGCGTAGTCGGCGGCCTGCTGCACCACGGCCTGGGCTTCCGGCGTCAGCACGTACTGATCGAACGGGAAGTAGACCACGAACTCGCGGGCCTCATACGCCGGCGGAGGCGGCGGGGGAGGCGGCGGCGGGGGCGGAGGCGGCGGCGGCGGCGGCGGGGGAGGCGGCGGCGGGGGCGGAGGCGGGGGAGGCGGCGGCGAGACGAAGGTGTAGCGCACGCCGAGCGTGATCGACGTGTCCTTGTAGTCGCCTTCGAACTTGCCGACGTCCGTCACGGCGCCGCCGGCCGGGCCGACATTGCTCGTCACCGAACCCCAGGTGAGGTTCTTGGCCACCAGGTAGCGGCCCGTCAGGTCGATCGACCAGTTCGGGGTCACATCCCAGGCCAGACCCAGCAGGCCCTGGTAGGCGAACGCCTGATCGACGTCGTCGATGCTGGTGTTCTGGATGCGGGCGCCGCCGGCGGGAACGCCGCTCAGCTGGCCGTACACCTTGTTGTGGACCCAGGCCGTACCGACGCCGGCGCCCAGGAACGGACGCCACGACGAGTCGGGCAGGAAGTCATAGATGACGTTGGCCATCAGGGTGGTGGCCTTCAGCTCGCCGTTCGGCTCGCCGCAGGTCGGGCTGGTCACCGTGCGGATCGGGCCGGCGGTGCAGAGGCCGATCGGCTGCGGACGCGAGGCGTTCTCGCCGCGCACGCCCTTGATGTCGCCGCCGCGATAGCCGTACTCGCCTTCCACGCGCCAGTTCGGCGAGATGCGATAACCGAGACGGGCAAAGGCCGCCCAGTCTTCGTCCGTCGAGAAGGTCCAGTCGTAAGGACGGCCGTCGGTGGCGTTCACCGACGAACTCGTCTCAACGCCCTCGGTCGAGTGGTAACCGACGTCGCCGGCCACATACCATCCGCTCAACGCGCTTTGGGCGGAGGCGCCGGACGCCGCGCAGAGCGCGACGGTTGCGACGCCAGCCAGCAACCCGAATTTCATGATGAGAACCCTCTAATAAAGTTAGCCTGGACGCCCCCCGCGGGGCGGCTTCCATGACGACAAACGCACGACTTCGCAAATCGGATGTGGCGCCAGCGCCACAGTGGGGGAGTTTCGTCGAATTCTCGACAAAATGGTCCTCCGACGATCGGAACACGGACGTCGGCCGCCGCGAGGCGCAGGCCTTCGGCGCCGCAGCAATGGTCGCGTAGTTCGCCCGCGAAATCCAGATCAACCCAGGCGATTATTTCAGATATCAACGACCAGCGATCGACGTTCTGCCGACAAGCCCCGCCCGGGCGGAGGCGACCGGCGACGCATCGTGCGCGCCGCCGGTCACGGGCCCGGCGGCGATCGCCCCCACGACCAGCCATCCTGACCACCCTCACGTCCCCGCCGCGTTGGAGGATGCGGCGAAGCCCTTGGAACGGTTCGCCTCGACGCCGCCACCGCCTGTGGAGTGCGCGACGACGCCGAGCCGCCCCCAATCGCGCCGCCGGGGACGAGGGATCGACGACCCGTCGCGGCGCTGAGAACCCGCCTCCGTCGCGCGGACGGGACGTTTGCGCGAGCGCTAGCACCGGGCCGCCGACGCTGTCGCGTCCCAAACCTGGAACGTTTTGTCATTCCCGGGACCGCCAAGGGCTGGACAGCCCCCGGCGTTCGGTTAACTACGACTGGCAAAGATCCGCGCGGGGGTGTGGATCACCTGAGCTTGGTGCCTGAAGAGCGTGACGTCGCGTCCGGACCAGTATCCCCTGCTCGACGTCTCCGGGGTGGCGTTGCTGGCAGCGGGCCATTTCATGGCCTTCGTCGATCGGGCCGTTCCCAGCGTCTATGCGCCCGCGCTCAAAGCGCAGTTCCACCTGACCGACACCCAGCTTGGCGCGCTGCAGGGCCCCGCCTTCGTGGCGCTCTACGTCGCGGCCACCCTGCTGGCCGGCCATCGCGGCCACCGCCTGCCGCCCGCCCCGCTGCTGGCCGGCGCCGCCGCCCTGTGGACCGCCGCCACGGCCGCCCTGGCCTTCGCCCAGACCTATGAAGGCCTGCTCGCCGCGCGGCTGGTGCTCGGCTTCGCCCAGGCCGCCTTCGCACCCGCGGCATTGGCCCTGATCGTCGCCGCCGCGCCGCCCCAGCGGCTGTCACGGTGGGTGTCGATGTTCACCTCGGGATCCTCGATGGGCCGCAGCGGCGCGCTACTGGCCGGCGGACTGGCGCTCGGCGCCTTTTCCGGCGGCCTGCTGAGCGCCTTCGGCCACGCGCCCTGGCGGGCCGCCATCGTCCTCCTGACCCTGCCCAACCTGCTGCTCGTGGCGCTGCTGGCCTGGCGGCTGCGCGGGCTGAGGCCAAGCCCGTCCGACGACCAGGGCCTGGGAAGCGCGATCGCCCGCCTGGCCGCGCGCCCGGCCGGCCTCGGGCTGCACTTCCTGGCGTCCGGCTGCGTGATCCTGGCCGTGCAGGCGGCCGCGGCCTGGGCGCCCTCGATCGTCAATCGCGCCTGCGGCCTGCCCCCCGCCGCCAGCGCGCTGCTGGCCGGCGCCGTGGTGCTGGTCGCCGCCCCGAGCGGACACCTGGCGGCCGGCTGGCTGATGGATCGCCGCCTGCGGGCGGGCGGCGGTCCGGCCCTGGTCCTGGCCGGCGGCATCGCCCTGGCCGTCCTGGGCGCGGCCCTGCTGGCGGGCGCGAGCACGCCGGCCGTCGCGGCGGCGGCCCTGTTCCTGATCACCGCCGGCGGCGGCGGCGCGGCCCTGGCGGCCCTGGCCGGCCTTCAGCCGCTGAGCCCCGCCCCCCTGCGCCCGCCGATGAACGGCCTGTACCTGGCCTTCGTCACCGTCGCCGGCCTCGGCTTCGGACCGCTGCTGACCGGCGTGGTCAGCGACCGCCTGTTCGCCGGCCCGCACGGCCTGGCCATGGCCCTGGCTCTGGTCACGACCCTGGCCGCCGCCCTCGCCGCCTTCGCCGCCACCCTCGGCGCGCGCCCCTGGCGAAGACTGGCGCGCGAGACCCTCAAGGCCGCGAACGCCTGACATGCCCACGAGCGCCGCCGCCGACAGCTTCCGCTTCTCCAGCGACGACCATCCGGTCGACGAGGCCTTCGCGCTCTACGCCACGCTCTATTCACGCGGCTCCGACGTCAGCCGCGGCGATGGCCCGTTCTTCGCGCGGGTGCGCGGCTGGCGACTGGACAAGGTGCTGCTGTTCGAACGCCGCCTGTCGGGCGTGGTCCATGCCCGCCGCGAGCGGATCGCCGGCGACGGCTTCGACCACTTCGTGCTGACCCACGTGCTGGAAGGCCAGGTGCGGCTGCAGGCCCCCGGTCCGCCGCGCCTGCTGAAAGCGGGCATGAGCGTGCTGCTCGACACCCGCCGCCCGATGCGAACCGAGCACGACGACGCCCTGATCCTGACCGCCAGCATCGCCCGCGACGTCATCGAGGCGGCCCTGGGGCCGGCGGGGCGGCTTCACGGACAGGTGCTGGCCTCGCCCCACAACCTGGTGCTGGCAGACTTTCTCGCCGCGTTGGCCCGCCACGGCGACACCCTGGCCTCGGCCGCGCTGCCGGCCCTGGGCCGGGCCTTCGTCGACATCCTGTCATCGGCGGGCGGCGACGCCGCGCGCGCCGGCCGCGAGGACCAGCGCCGCGATCTCTCGCGCCGCGAGGCCGTGCGCCGCTTCGTCATTCCGCGCCTGGCCGACAAGGCGCTGTCGGTCGAAGCCATCGCCGCGGGCGCCGGCATCTCGCGCTCTTCGCTCTATCGCCTGTTCGAGAAACAGGGGGGCGTGGCCCGCTTCATCCAGCTGATCCGCCTGGACGCCCTGCGGCGCGCCCTCGACACCCAGGGCCCCGCCGCCTCGGACGACGCGGCCCTGGTCCAGCGCCTGGGCTTTTCCAGCCCCGCCCAGATGGCCCGCCTGTTCGCCGACACCTACGGCGCCACGCTGGCGTCCTACCGCGCCGCCCTGGAGGACAAGCCCCGCGACGACCCCGGCGTCAGCAAGCAGCGCTGGGACGGATGGCTGGGGGAACTGGGGTGAGCGCGAGCGCGCGTCGCCGATACCCTTATCCGGTCATGGCAAGTTAAAGCTAAACCAGTACGCGCTCCCGCCGACCTAGAATCATAAGCGGGTCAGCTTGCCCGCATCGTCGCATCTAGGGGCGGATGATGGTTGCTGTGGTGGCTGGCGCGGGCCTTGGGCTGGAGCGCAGTTCGGGTTTCGTCCTGGGAAGCAACGGGCAGCTGGGCC
>NZ_QDKO01000007.1 GCF_003094615.1 Caulobacter radicis
GCGCATGCCGGCGATGCCGGTGACCACGGTCAGGAAGATCACCGGGGCGATGACCATCTTCACCAGCTTGATGAAGGCGTCGCCCAGCGGCTTCAGGTCGGCCCCGAACTTAGGCCAGAAGTGGCCGATCAGGGCCCCCGCCACGATGGCGACCAGCACCTGCACATAGAGGTGCGTGTACCACGGCCCCTGGCGAGGCGGCGCGCCTCCGGCGGCGTTCGTCTGCGGGATCATCGATGGCCTCCCCGGCCGTCGTCGCCGATCCCGACGCCGCTGCGGCCACGCTCTAGATGTCGCCGCCCAGCGAGGCGGGGCAAGCGTTTTCGGGCGTGGCCGGAGGAGGGCCTACGACTTGGGCTTCTTGGACTTCACGCTGGGCCAGGCGGCGGCGTATTCCTCGGGCGACAGCTTGCGCATCGCCGAAACGCGATAGCTGCGCGAGGACCCCGTGACCTCGGGCACGATCACCGAGGCGTCGAGCGGCGAGCAGATCCACGAGCCGCCGCGCGACTTGATGCCGATGCGGTTGGCGACCTCCAGGTCGAAGGGCGTGTTCAGCAGGGTCAGCTGGAAGGCTTCCTTGCGGCCGAGATCGACATTGAGCGTGCGGTCGTCGACGACCTGGTAGCCGCGAATCTGGTCGGCGAAGAAGCAGCGGTCGGCCGTGCTGGACTTGGCCTTGCCGGCCGGAGCCGGGGTTTGCGCCAGGGCCGGCGCGGCGAGGCCGGCGGCCAGGCCGAGCGCGCAGGCGAGAAAGACGGAGCGTTGCATGTCGAAGGCCTCCTGATCGGACCAGCCTCTACTATAGCGCGACAGGGTCTGCGCAGTATTTCCGTTTGTAGGCCGATTGCGGCGAAATCAGGCGGCCTGACGCGACAGATCCTCGATCCAGGCGTCGAGATCGGCCACCGCGCGGCGCACGCCCTGGCGCAGGCGCTCCAGTGGCGCGGCCAGGGGACGGCCCTCGATGCAGGTCGTCTCCAGCTCGGCGGCGTCGCGCGACAGGCGCATGAAGCCGAGGATCCCGGCCGAGCCGGCCAGCCGGTGGGCGTCCTCGCGCAGGGCCTCAAGGCTGTCGTCCTGGAAGCGTTCGACCAGTTGCTGGCGCAGCATGCCGGCCAGGCGCGCGACCCGGGCCGGGCCCATGGCCGCGGCCAGGGCGTCGCGGGCGGCGGCTTCGTCTTCGGCTTCGTCGCTGGGGGCGGCCATGGCGGCGGCGTTGGCCAGATGCAGGGCCAGGGCCTGGTCGAGGTCACGCTCGCTGAGCGGCTTCAGCAGGTGGCCGACCATGCCGGCCTCGAGGCAGGCGGCGATCTGCTGGGGCGCGCCGCTGGCGGTCAAGGCCACGATCGGCGAGAGGGTCAGGCCGCGCCGGCGGATCTCGCGGGTGGCCGTCAGGCCGTCGACCACCGGCATGTGCACGTCCATCAGCACCAGATCGAAGCCGGCGCGCTCCAGCGCCTTGACCGCCTGGGCGCCGTCGTCGGCCGTCTCGACCACGCAGCCGCGGCGGCCCAGCAACTCGCGGAACAGCTCGCGGTTCAGCTCTACGTCGTCGACCAGCAGGATCCGGCGACCGGGGAAGGCGGCGCGTCCGGTCGCTTCGGCCGGCGCCACGGCGGTCGGGCTCTGGGCCGGGGGCAGTTCGATCTCGAAGGCGAAGGTCGAGCCTTCGCCAAGCTCGCTCTCCACCCAGATGCGGCCCTCCATCAGTTCGACCAGCTCGCGGGAGATGGCCAGGCCAAGCCCGGTCCCGCCGAAGGTGCGGGTGATCGAGCTGTCGGTCTGGGAGAAGCGCTTGAACAGGCGGTCCAGCTTGTCGGGCGAGATGCCGACGCCCTGGTCGACGACGCTGATGCGCAGGCTCGCACGGCCGCCGGCCTGGCCGAGAACCTCGACCTGGGTGGTCACCGAGCCATGGCGCGTGAACTTCACGGCGTTGGACAACAGGTTCAGCAGGATCTGGCGCAGGCGGTGACGGTCGCCGACGTACCAGCCGTCGAGGTCTCCGACCATGCGCAGGTCGACCTGATGCTCGTCGGCCTGGGGTTCGACCATGGCCGTGGTCTCGACCAGCATCTCCTTGAGGGCGAAGGGGGCGCTTTCCAGGGTGACGGCGCGGGCCTCGAGCTTGGAGAAGTCGAGGATGTCGTTGATCAGGGCGTTGAGGGCCTCGCCGGCCCCGCGCACCCGCTCGGCCCGGCGGCGGTCCTCGGCGGCCAGGTTCGGGCTTTCGGCCAGGAGGCGCGAGAAGCCGATCACCCCGTTCAGCGGCGTGCGCAGCTCGTGGCTCATATTGGCCAGGAACTCGGCCTTGGCGTGGTTGGCTTCCTCGGCGGCGTCGCGGGCGGAGGCCAGCTGGGTGGCCATGGCCGCCAGCTGCAAGGTCTGGTGCTCGAGGGCCTCCTGGGCCTCGACGCGGGCCGTCTGGTCCTGGACCTGGGCGATGAAGTGCTTGGGCGAGCCGTCCGGCGCGCGGACCAGCGACACCGACAGGTGCACCCAGACGATGCGGCCTTCCTTGTGGATGTAGCGCTTGTCCATGCCGTAGCTGGGGATCTCGCCGGCCATCAGCTGGCCCAGCAGGGCCAGGTCCTTGTCGAGGTCGGCGGGATAGGTGATCGTCTGGAAGTCAGTCGCCAGCATCTCGGCCTCGTCGTAGCCGACGATGTCGCAGAAGGCGGCGTTGATCTTGTTGAAGGCGCCGTCGAGCGTGACCAGGGCCATGCCCACCGAGGCGTGGTGGAAGGCGGTCTCGAACTCCTCCATCTGCGCCTTGCGGGCGCTGATGTCGTGCATCAGGGCCGTGAACTGCCAGCCGTCGGCGCTGCGCGCGGCGCTGATCGCCAGCTCGACTGGGAAGACCTCGCCGTCGCGCCGCTGGGCCGAGATCTCGATCCGCTGGTCGAGCACGGCGCCTCGCCCGGTGGCCAGGAACTGGGTCAGGCCCTCGTCGTGGGCCTGGCGCAGGCCGGCGGGGATGATCAGGTCGGAAAGCCGCCGCCCCTGGGCCTCGGCGGCCGTCCAGCCGAAGGTGCGTTCGGCGAAGCGGTTCCAGTCGGTGACCACGCCGGCCTGGTCCATGGTGACGATGGCCTGGTAGGCGTCGGCGATCACCCGCCGGGCGCGGGCCTCGCTGGCTTCCAGCTTGCGGCGCAGGGCGCGCTCGTCGGTGATGTCGCGCAGCACGCCGAAGACGGCGATCACACGGCCGTCCTCGTCCAGTTCGCAGGTGGCGCGCGAATGGCCCTGGCGCACCGAGCCGTCGGCCCGCAGCAGGCGCAGCTCGTGCTCAAGCACCGCGCGCTCGACCACAACCTGGCGAGCCCTGGCCTCGGCGGCCGCGCGGTCGTCGGGATGGTACATCTCCAGCCAGTTCTCGAAGGTCGGCGTGAAGGTCGCCGGATCGCGGCCGTAGATCCGATAGACCTCGTCCGACCAGGTGATCGTGTGGTTGACGAGGTCGCAGCGCCAGTGGCCGACGCCCGAGATCGCCTCGGTCATGGCCAGCATGCGGCGCTGCTCGACCATGTGGCGTTCGGCCCGGCCCTTCTCCATCCGGGCGACCACGGCGTCGGCCAGCATGCGCAGGCGGTCGAGGTCTTCCTCGGAGGGGCGGGGACGGGGCGCGGTGTCGATGACGCACAGCGTGCCCAGGTTATGGCCGTCGCGGTCGCTGAGCACGGCGCCGGCGTAGAAGCGGATGTCCGGCGCGCCGGTGACCAGCGGATTGGCGGAAAAGCGCGGATCGGCGGTGGCGTCCTCGACCACCATCACCGAATGCGGCTCCTGGCGCAGGGCGTGGGCGCAGAAGGCCATTTCGCGCGGCGTGGACTCCGCGTCCAGGCCGTAGCGCGACTTGAACCATTGCCGGTGCTCGTCGACCAGCGAGATCAGGGCGATGGGCGCGTCGAACAGCTCGGCGGCGAAGCCGGTCAGCCGGTCGAAGGCCGGCTCGGGAGCCGTGTCGAGGATGCGGTAGGAGGCCAGGGCCGCCAGGCGATCGGTTTCGAGCATGTTCGGGACGCCGCTATCTCAGGTCGATAAGCTGACCCGATACGCCTTCACATCTACTGAACGCTGGTATCCGCGCGCTGCGGCCTATTGAAGCAGAGGGCGGCGCACAAACGAAAACGCGCCTCTCCGCGAGGGATGAGGCGCGTGATCGGAAGATCGAAATGAGGAGAGGGCCTCAGGCCGGTTCGTCGTCGACCATCGCCTTGACCAGGTCGACCACGCGGCGGCGCAGGCGACGGTCGTTGAGGCGGGGGAAGAGGTCGGCCAACTCCAGGCCCTCGGGCGTGGCCACGAACTGGGTCATGCGCTGGGCGACGCCGTCGTCCTCGCCGTTGTCGGTCTCTTCCAGGCCGTCGAAGAAGTAGGACACCGGCGACTGCAGCAGGCGGGCGGCGTCGTACAGCTTGCTGGCGCTGATGCGATTGGCGCCGCGCTCGTACTTCTGGATCTGCTGGAAGGTGATGCCCAGGGCGTCGGCGAGCTGCGTCTGGCTCAAGCCGAGAACCTTGCGCCGAATCCGCATGCGGGCGCCGACATAGATGTCGACGGGGTGAGCGACTTCGGCGGTGGGCTTCTGGGTCATGGTGTTCTCGTCCTCGGCTCCGGTCGGACCGTAGCGGTGCACGTGGCGCGGTTGTTTACGGTCGAGAATAGACCGCTGATCGTATTCCGTCACCTCGCCTCGACGTCGCATGTCGCTAACACGACACAAATGCCGCACCCTTGCGTCGGTCCGCCGACAGAAAGGCATTCGGACTTGACCTTTCGGCCGCCGGGCGGTGTCTGCCGCCCATGATTTTGCAGTCAGGCGCGCGCGTCGCGATCGCCGGAGCCGGCGCTTTCGGCTCGGCGACGGCGCTGATTCTCTCGCGACTCGGGTTCGCGGTGACGGTATTCGACCCCGCGCCGCCCGGAGAAAACGCCTCGGGCGTGGCCGCCGGCATGCTGGCGCCGGTGGCCGAGGCGGTGTTCGACAAGGTCTCGCGTGGTCACCTGCCGGTGTTGCGGCGAGCGCGCGAGCGCTGGACAGCCTTTGCCCAGGACCTTGGAATCGCGCTCGATCGCGAGGGCCTGGCCATCGAGGGCGACGCGGGCTTCCTGGCCGAGGTCGAGGCGGCGCTGGTCGAGGCCGGAGCGCGGTTCGAACGCACGCCGCGCGGCCTGTTCAGCGACGAGGACTGGCGGCTCGACGCGCGCCAGGCGCTGGCGACCCTGCGCGAGGCCGCGATCGTGGCCGGCGCGACGTTCGACGCGCGTGGCGTGGTCGGCTTCTCCGAAGGGCGCGCGCCCCTGGACGACGGCGAGGTTCTGGCCTTCGACGCCCTGGTGGTGGCCACGGGCGGCGGCGGCCGGGGGCTGGCGCCGGAACTCGCGACGCTGACGCCGATCAAGGGCCAGATCCTGCGCCTGGGGACACCCCTGGCCGGCGGCCCGGTGCTGCGGGGCAAGGGCGTCTACATCGCGCCGGGCCCTAGGCCCGCGGTGGGCGCGACCATGGAGGCGGGGCGCGACGATCGAGAGCCTGATCCGGCCGTGGTCGAGCCGCTGCGGATCGCCGCCGAGGTGCTTCGCCCCGAACTGGCGGGCGCGCGGGCGGTGATCGAGGTCGGCGTGCGGGCTTCCACCTCCGACGGCCTGCCGCTGGTGGGGAAGAGCCGGGTTCCCGGGGTGATCCTGGCGGCCGGCGCTCGTCGCAACGGCTGGCTGCTCGCTCCGCTTGTGGCCGACATGGTCGCGGCGTATCTGACGGACGCCGATCCCGGAGAGGATGCGGCCGCCTTCGATCCACGGCGTTTCGAGGGCTAGATAAAGAACGACGAAGCGCAGGGAAGGGACGACATGGCCGGTTTCTGGCTGACCGACGAGCAGGAAGCGATCCGTGAAGGCGTGGCCAAGGTGTGCGCCGCCTTCGACGACGAATACTGGCGGCGGACCGACGAGACCGGAAACTTCCCCGAGGAATTCGTCGCCGCCATAGCCGAGGGCGGCTGGCTTGGCGTGGCCATGCCCGAAAGCGTCGGTGGGGCCGGTCTTGGCCTGACCGAGGCGGCCGTGATGATGCAGACCGTGGCCCAGTCGGGCGCGGGCTTTTCCGGGGCCAGCGCCATTCACCTCAACATCTTCGGCCCGATGCCGCTGGTGAAGTTCGGCACCGACGAGCAGCGCGAGCGTCTGCTGCCGCGGATCATCTCGGGCGAGGACAAGATGTGCTTCGCCGTCACCGAGCCCAATTCGGGGCTCGACACCTCGAGCCTGGAGACCAAGGCCGAGAAGGTCGACGGCGGCTATCGCCTGAACGGCCGCAAGATCTGGACGACCGGCGCCCAGCGGGCCAACAAGATCCTGATCATCGCCCGCACGACGCCCAAGGACCAGTGCGCCAAGCCCACCGGGGGCCTGAGCCTGTTCTACACCGACCGCGCGCAGATCGAGGCCAAGCCGATCCCGAAGATGGGTCGCAAGGCCGTCGAGTGTAACATGCTCTTCATCGAGGACCTGTTCGTGCCCCAGGAGGATCTGGTGGGCGAGGAGGGCAAGGGCTTCCAGTATCTGCTGCACGGCCTCAACCCCGAGCGGGTGCTGTTCGCCGTCGAGGCCATCGGCCTGGGCCGCGCGGCGCTGGCCAAGGCTTCGACCTACGCCAAAGAGCGCGTGGTGTTCGGCCGCCCGATCGGCCAGAACCAGGGCGTGGCCCATCCGCTGGCCAGGTCGTGGGCGGAGCTGGAGGCGGCCAACCTGATGGCCTTCAAGGCCGCCGCCCTCTACGACGCCGGCAAGGATTGCGGGGCCGAGGCCAACGCCGCCAAGTACCTGGGCGCTGAAGCCGGCTTCTCGGCCTGCGAGGCGTCGGTGCTGGCCCACGGCGGCATGGGCTACGCCAAGGAATACGACGTCGAGCGCTATTTCCGCGAGGCGATGATCGCCCGCATCGCGCCGGTCAGCCGCGAGATGATCCTCAACTTCATCGCCGAGCGCGTGCTGGGCCTGCCCAAGAGCTACTAGAACCCCGACGCCCGCCCCCAAGGATACGCAGGGAGCGGGCGTCGGCGGCTGGGTCAGTCGGCGGCGCTGAAGCGGATGGGGATCCTCACCTGCGCGCCGTCGACCGCCTGGCCGTTCTCGAGTTGCGGCTTCATCTTGAAGAACCGCGACAATTTCAGAGCCGCATTGCCGAAGCCTTCGCTGGCCGGGCTTTCGGCGATCACCATGCAGTTCTCCACCGTGCCCTTGGCGGTGACCGCGCAGTTCAGCGTCGCCCCGCCCGAGACCCCGCGCCGCTGGGCGCTTTCGGGGTAGTAGCGCGACATGTCGTCGGCGCTGGGCATCCGCAGCCAGGTCGCCCGGGTGATGACCCGGGGCGCGGGGGCGGTCGACGGCGGCGCGGGCGGCGCCGGGGGATCGGCCGTGAAGTTGGGCGGCGCGGCGATGGTCGGAGGGCCTGGATCCTTGGGGATGGGCACTGGCAGCGGTTCGGGCGTCTGGAACGGCGTCGGCAGCGGCGGATGCACCGGGATCGGGTTCGAGGCCCTGGGCGGCGTCGGCAGGGGCTTTTCGGGGGGCGGGGGAGGCGGCGGATCGGGAATGAACGGCAGCAGCTTGAAGCCGTCATCCTCCTGGATCACCGGCGGCGGCGCCACGTACTTCTGCACCGCGATGTAGGCGAACAGGGCCACGTGCGCCGCGCCGGAAACCGCCAGGGCGATGACCAGGCCCTTGGAGAGCTTGCGCTTCTCGTCGCGGTCCAGGCCGGCGATGCGAGGGTTGAAGTCGGCGGGTTGGGCGATCATGGCGACCTCCGTGAAGCGGCGTCGATCGGTGTCGACGTCTTCACGCTGTCACGGAAAATGACGCTCGTAAACAGATAAAATGACGCACGTAAAATCTATCTGGCGCGTCCGGTCTCCGGCAGCAGGTCGCCCAGGTCGCTCCAGGTCAGGACGGGATGACGACGCACCATGCGCATCAAGCCTGCAAGCCACTTCCACGCCGCCTCGTCATGGTCGAGGTGGTGGGTCAGCAGGCCGATCGGCGCGTCCCAGGTCCCGGCCTTCCGGCGGCGCGCCAGCTGGCGGCGTAGCTGCGACGCCAGGCGAGCCTTGCCCCGGAAGCGCGGCGCCGGCTTCCAGCGCAACAGGTCCAGATGGGTGTCGACACGCGGCGGCGTGGCTTGGGGAGCGACTTCCGACCAGGCGCTCCAGCCGACATAGCGCTCGCTGGCCAGGGCGTCGGTCAGGCGGGGGTGGATCGCGTTCCAGGGCGGGGTGAACAGCTTGAGGGCGCCGGGCAGGGGGGCGAGCCTGGTCCAGCCGTCGCGTAGGGCGGCGGCGATCTCGTCGGCGGTGCGCTCGGGCGGAAACTCGAAGGCGCCGCCGCCGGCGCTGCGGTCAACGTGGTCGGCGCCGTGCTGCACCACCCGCACGCCGCGCACGGTGGCGAGGCGCTCGGCGAGACTTGCGCGGTCGCCGTCGGGAATGACCGCCAGGGTCAGCGGGGCGTCGAAGGCCAGGGCGTGGGCCAGCAGCCGTTCCAGCGCCGGGCCGGGCATGCGGGCGTCGTCGTCGCGCCACCACAGGCGGGCGCGGCGCCCGGCCGCGCGCCAGCGCGCCAGTTCGCGCGACAGCAGCAGGGCTTCAAGCATCAGGCCAGCGGCGAGGTCGAGGCCACGGCCTCGGCGCAGACCGCTGTCGGGTCCTGGACCATCGAGGCCGTGCCGCGCACTTCCAACTGCATGCGCAGCACCGACAGCAGCGGATAGATCGCCGCCATCAGCGCGATCAGGAAGCCCCAGCCGCCTTCGCGCCAGCCCTGGCGCGAGACGTAGCACTTGTAGAAGCGCCGCACGCCGCGGAAGGCGTTGCGGCCCAGGCCCGGCCACTCGCCGGTCTCGGCCAGATCCCTGGCGCGCAGTTCGGTGTAGCGGTCTAGCCGGCGCAGCATGTCGGAGATGTTGTCGTCGACCTCGTGGCGGATCGGCGTGCGCAGCGACGGGCCCGCCTCTCCGACGAACTTCACCGACGGATGGACGCGCTGGGTTCCCCAGCTCTTGACGCCGCGTCGGAAGAGACGGGCCACCGAGGTGGTGCCGAACGAGCCGCCCCAGCCGTACTTCACCAGCCGGGGGCCGATATAGTTGTCGACCGGGATCTGCCGCCAGTCGCCCTGGCCGGACGCCACGGCGGCGCGCACCTCGGCGGCGAGCTCGGGGCCGACATATTCGTCGGCGTCGATCTCGAGGATCCAGTCGCCGGTGGCGGCAGCCGCGCCCGCCGCGCGACGGGGGCCCTCCAGCGGAAACGCGCCTTCGACCAGCATCGCGCCGTACTGCCTGGCGATCGTCGCCGAGCCGTCGGTGCAGCGGTCGAGCACGACCACCAGTTCATCGGCGAAGGCCAGGCGCGACAGGCATTCGGCCAGGCGAGCTTCTTCATTGTGTACGCAGATCAAGGCCGAGAGTCTGGCCATCGTTTCCCCCGAAAGTTGGCGCGCGGTAACATTGTTGCGTTATCGAAACAATGTTTCTCGCATAAATGGGGCAAGCTTCAGCGTGGCAGTTTGTCGCGGGCCCGGAGGGGGCGGGGCGACTTGTCGCGGGGTGGTCCGGCGAACGCGGAAACGTGGTTAAGCCGGCGTTAACCACGCTGGTTCAGACATTCAGGCCATGGCCGTCCAATCCATCCGCAACGTCGTCGAGTCGGCGATCCAGCGCGCGTCGAACGCGACTGGTGTCGACTTCACGTTCCTGATGGGGACCGCCAAGCGCGAGAGCGGCTACAATCCGGCCGCCAAGGCGCGCACCTCCTCGGCCTCGGGCCTGTTCCAGTTCGTCGACCAGACCTGGCTGGCCACGCTGAAGAAGCACGGCGCCAAGTACGGTTACGCCCGCTATGCCGACCTGATCCAGCAGGGCTCGGACGGCAAGTACCGCGTCGCCGGCGACGAGGCCCGCAAGGCCGTTCTGGGCCTCAAGCTGGACCCGCATGCCGCCTCGCTGATGGCCGGCGAGCTGGCGTCGGACCATGCCTCCTATCTGCGCGGCCGGGTGGGGCGCAGCCCGACCTCGGGCGAGCTCTACGCCGCACACTTCCTGGGTCCGCAAGGCTCTGCCCGCCTGATCGAGGCGGCCAACCGCAATCCGGGTGCCAGCGCCGCTTCGATGTTCCCCGAAGCCGCCGCCGCCAATCGCTCGATCTTCTATCGCGACGGCCGCGCCGCCACCGTGGGCGAGGTCTACGCGAACCTGACCAAGAGCGCCGGCGGCAACGGCGGCGTCGCGACTGTCCGCGAGCGCGAGCCGCAGACCGACGAGGGTTTCCTCCAATACGCTTCGGGGCGGCGCCTCGACCGCATCGACCAGCAGAAGGCCGTCGTCGATCTCGTGCTGCGCGGGTCTCAGGGCTATGGCGGCGCCTTCAGCGGCACGCGTTCGGATGATGGCGGCGGCGTCAGCCGGGTGGCCAACAGCCTGTTCTCGGCCGAGATGCTGCGCATGCTGTCGGACGCCAATGCCGGATCGGCCGGCGGCAAGGCGCGCTAGAGGCCGAAGGCCTCGATCTCTTCCTTCGAATAGCCGAGCTCGGCCAGGACGGCGGCGGTGTCGGCGCCCAGCGCCGGCGCGGGCGTGCGCGGCGCCTCGTCGACATCCGAGAAGCGGGCCGGGGCAGCCGGCGAGCGCTGACCGTCCTGCGTCTCGACGAAGCAGCCGGCGGCCTGCGCCTGAGGGTCCTCGACCAGGTCGCGCGGCGTCTGCCAGGGCGCCCAGGTGATGTCGCCCGCGTCGAGGGCGGCGGCGGCAGTCTCGTAGTCCATCTCGCCGAAGGCCGCGTCGAGGATGTCCACCAGGGCGGACGTGTTTTCACGCCGGGCACGTGCGCCGGAGAAGCGCGGGTCGTCGACCAGTTCGGGGCGGCCGACGGCGGCGGCGATGCGTGGCCAGTCCGTCGCGCCCTGGCGGGCCAGCAGGCAGATCCAGCGGCCGTCCCGGGTCTGGAAGAAGTTGGCCAGCGGTTGAACCGCCTCGCGGCGCGGACGGGTCGAGGCCAGCTTGCCGAAGTGCAGCTGGATGGCGAGGTCCGAGCCGATGGCGTAGGCGCCGGTGCGCAACAGCGAGGTCTCGACCAGGCGGCCGACGCCGGTGCGATGGCGCTCGTGGACGGCCGCCAGGATCGCCGAGACCGTGGCCAGCGAGGTGACGTGGTCGCCCATGCCCGTGCGGATCGGGAAGGGCTCGGCGCCCTTGGGCGCGGTCAGGGCCCCGACCCCGGCGCGGGACCAGAAGGCGGCGACGTCCATGCCCGGCTTGTCGGCGTCGGGACCGGTCAGGCCGTAGCCGGTGAGGCTGGCGTAGATCAGGCGAGGGAAGGCCTCGCGCAGGGTCTCGTGGTCGAGTCCGGCGCGGCGCAGGGCGGCGGGGCGGACATTGGTCAGGAAGATGTCGGCGGTTGCTACCAGGCGCTTGAGGGCCTCGGCGCCGGCCGGGGTGCGAATGTCGAGGACGACCGAGCGCTTGCCCCGGTTGTCGAGCTCGAAGACCGGATTTGCGGCGTGGTCCGAGCCGATGGTCTCGAAGAAGCGGCGCATCGGATCGCCTTCGGGCGACTCGACCTTGACCACGTCGGCGCCCCAGTCGGCCATGATGCCGGCCGCGCCCGGGGCGGCGATGTAGGTGGCCAGCTCGACGACCTTGAGGTCCCGCAGCATCCGCTTCCTCCGCTCTGTTCTTGTCGTTGGCGACAGGATGGGCGGTCAAACGAGCGTTGGGAAGCCTTGTCAGGCGACGCCGCGCGAGGCCTCCGAGCGGGGCGAGCGGGTGAGGGCGGCGGCGTCGGCCACGGCGCGGGCGACGCCGGCCACGCTGACCGGCTTGCGCAGCACGGTGTCGGCGCCGGCCTCGGTGCACTCGCGGGCCTCGTCGGCGTCGCCGCCGATGACGGCGATGATCGGCATCTGGCCGCTGGCGCCGGGCAGGGCGCGCAGCTCGGCGGCGGTCTGCGGACCGTCCAGCACCGGCATGCGGCCGTCGAGCATGACGAGGTCGAATTCGCAGACCTTGGCCAGGTCGACCGCGCGGCGGCCGTTCTGGGCGTGGACCACCTGGTGGCCGAGCTGCTCAAGGATGGCGCGCAGCATGGCCGCGTTCAGGGCGTCGTCCTCGGCGATCAGCACGCGCAGGCTGCGCTGGACGTCGGGGGCCTGATCGGCGGCGGCCAGGGTCTCCTCGACCGGCTCCTGCGGGCAGGGGCAGGCGACGTCGTAGGGCAGCAGCACGGTGAAACAGCTGCCGACGCCCAGCGCGCTGCTGGTCTCCAGCGAGCCGCCCATCAGCCGGGCCAGCTGGCGCGACAGCGACAGGCCAAGGCCCGCGCCGTTGACGCCCGCGCCGGTGCGCTCCACGCGTCGGAAGGGCTCGAAGGCCTGCTCCAGCTCCTCGGCCGACAGGCCGGGGCCGGTGTCGGCGACCTCGATGGCGATGCGGTCGTCGCCGCGCGGCTCGATCCGCACCTCGACCCGGCCGCGGACGGTGTATTTCACCGCGTTGCCGACGAGGTTGGCGATGATCTGGCGGGTGCGCATTGGGTCGGCCATGGCCGCGCCCAGCACCCGGTTCTCCAGCGAGGCGTCGACGTGGACGGCCAGTTCCAGGCCCTTGGCCAGGGCGTGCGGGCGTTCCAGCAGCACGAGGTCGCGGACCAGGCGCACGGGCTCGAAGGCCTGGGTCTCGACCGCCAGGCGGCCGGACTCGGCGGTTTCGGCGTCGAGCGTGGCGTTGAGCACCGCGATCAGGTCCTGGGCCGCGTCGAGAGCGGCGTTCAGCTGTTCGCGCGAAGGCGCGGCGCGCCCGCCCTTGCCGGCGGCGGCGGCCAGCACGTGGGTGACGCCGGTCAGGCCGTTGCGGATCTCGTGGCTGAGGGTGGCGACGATGTCGGACTTGGAGCGGGCGGTGCGCTCGGCGCTCTCCAGCACGCGCATCCGTTCCTCGACCAGGGCCTCGTGGGCCACGGCCAGGGCGTGCTGGCGGCGCAGCATGCGGTTGAAGACCAGCGCCATGGCCAGCGCCAGGGCTAGGCCCCCGACGGCCATCAGGCCGGTCTGGCGGCTTTCGGGGCGGCTGAACAGCGCCCACAGCGGTCCCGCCGCCGCCACCGGGGCCACCACGACGAGGCACTGCGGCACGGGGGAGGCGAAGAAGATGCAGACCATGCCGGCGGCCGCGGCCAGCAGCAGCAGGGTCTCGCGGATCGCTCCAGCGCCGTCGGCGAAGGCCGACATCTGGACCACGCCCAGCGCCCACAGCAGGCCGCCCGCGACCTGAAGCCGCAGGCGCATGGCCAGGTCTTCGGCCTTCGGCGTCTTCAGCCAATTGTTGATCCCGTAGAACACGCCCCAGTTGATGGCGAAGATCGCGAAGCTCAGCGACATCCACACCGCGTTGCGGGCGAACGAGCCTGCCCAGACGAAGAAGGGCAGGCTTACGGCGAAGATGGCCAGGGCGTAGGGCAGCAGCGCCACCTGCACGCCGAGGGCGAGCGCGGTGTCGGCCCCGGGCCTTTTCACATCGTGGGTTCGGCGCTCAGCGAACAAGAATCGGATCCTCGGGCGTTCAGGCGAGGACGCTAGGCGAGCACGGTTTGCGGGTGGTTACGCGGTATCGTTAATGCACAGGGCTTTCCGGGCAAACAATCGTTAAGCCTAACCGCCCATCCTTTGATTCGACCGTCCATTCGCAGAAGGCCAGGCCCATGGCCACGACCCGCGCCGCGCTGACCAACGACGACATCCGCATGCTCGTGAAGGGCGCGACGCCCGACGAGCGCGCCCTGGCCGCGCACCGGCTGTGCCGCAAGATCGACCGCGCTGAACTTTCCGAGGAAGAGCGCCTGCAGGCCCAGGAAATCCTGCGGGTCATGGCCGCCGACGCCGCCGAGCTGGTGCGCCGGGCCCTGGCCGTGACGCTGAAGACCTCGCCGCTGCTGCCGCCGGACGTGGCCAATCGCCTGGCGCGCGACGTCGAGAGCGTGTCGCTGCCGGTGATCAGCTTCTCGCCGGTGTTCACCGATCACGACCTGGCCGAGATCATCCGCCTGGGCGGCCCCGTGCGGCAGATGGCCATCGCCCGCCGGCCCAAGCTGTCGAGCAAGGTCACCGGCCTGCTGGTCGACCAGGCGCCCGAAGAGGTGGTGGCGGCGGTCTGCGCCAACGACAACGCCCGCTTCTCGGATCTGGCCCTGCAGAAGGCGCTAGACCGTTTCGCCAAGTCCGAGAGCGTGCTTCAGGCCGTCGCGTACCGCGCGGTGCTGCCGCTGTCGGTGACCGAGCGCCTGATCGACATGGTCGGCGACCAGCTGCGCGAGCACATCCTCGACAATCACGCCCTGTCGGCCGAGCGGGCGCTGGAGATCATCGTCGGCGCCAAGGAGCGGGCGACCATCGACCTGGTCGACCAGGCCGGCCGCACCGCTGATCCCAAGGCCTTCGTCGCCCACCTGAACCGCGCCCAGCGCCTGACGCCGTCGCTGCTGCTGCGGGCCCTGGCCCATGGCCACATGACCTTCGTCGAATGGGGGCTGGCCGAACTGGCCGGCGTGCCGCATCACCGCACCTGGCTGATGGTGCACGACGCCGGCGCGCTGGGCCTGAAGGCCGTCTACGAGCGGGCCGGCCTGCCGTCGCGCCTGTTCCCGGCCTTCCGCGCCGGGGTCGACGCCTATCACGGCATGGAGTTCGACGGCCGCCCGGGCGAGCGCGAACGGTTCCAGGAACACATGCTGCAACGCTTCCTGACCTCGTCCCAGGCGGTGTCGCGCGACGAGAGCGACTACCTGCTCGACAAGCTCGACCGCCTGGCCGGCTTCAAGGCCCGCGCGGCGGGGTAAGGGCCTTCTTCTCCGGAAACCTCCCCCTGTGGGGGAGGCGATCGCGTAGCGATCGGCGGGGGGAGTTGGTGATGACCTTCCGAGGTCGCGGCAGCTGAGAACGTCCCCCCTCCGGCCCTCCGGGCCACCTCCCCCAGAGGGGGAGGATCTGTTGCGCCGCGCCTTACTCGTTCGGCAAACCGGCGCCCGCCGCGTTGATCCAGCCCACCAGGTCGCCGATGACTTTCGCGTTGGCCTGGTCGAAGGCGGCGACGATGGGGCCGACGCGGTTGTCGGCGGCTTTCACCTTGGCTTCGAAGACCTGGTCGCCGACCAGGGCGCGGTCGCCGGTGCGGCTGATGACGCCGCGCACCTGGACGATGACTTCGGGCGGGGCCTTGGGGCCGTCGACATAGGCGGCCTCGAAGGTGCGGACCTCGAGCCGCAGGACCATCTGGGCTTTCGCCACCTCGCCGCGGCCGATCAGGCGGGCGCGGCCGGGATCGGCGTCGAAGGCGCGCGACAGGGCTTCGTCGAACTGCACGCTGGCCGGGGCGATCCAGCGGGCGCCGGCGACATAGGCCGCCTCGCCGCCGGGGCCGGTGGTCAGGATGCGGTCGCCGGCCGAGGGACGGGTGAAGACCGTCGGGGCCTTGAGCACGCCGAACATCGCGCCCGGCGGACCCTTGGTGGCGGCCGGGGCCGTGGTTCCGAAGCGATACATGCCCGAGGGCTCGGCCTTGGGGAACACGCTGATGCAGCCCGACAGGCCCAGCGCGAGGCCGGCCAGCGCCAGGCCCGAGGCGTATTTTTTGAAGGACGCGCTCACGGCTTGATCTCCACTTCCTTGGCCGGGGCCTTGCCCACCAGGCCGCGCGGGTTCTGCTCCACCTCGCCGACCAGGCGGTCGAGGGACTCGGCGGCCGATTGCAGGGTGACGATGGCCGAGGACAGCTGCGGCAGGCCGGTGGAGGCGAAGTCGCTGGTTGGGCCCTCCAGTCGGCTGACCATGGTGCGCACGTCCTTGGCGGCCAGCTTGATCTCGTCGGCGGCCGCGCCCAGGTCCTTGATGGCCTTGCGGCCGTCGCCGTCGACCACGCCCTGGGTGGAGCGCGACAGGTTGGCGATCTCCTGGGCGGTGGCGTCGATGCTCTGCAGCGCCTTCTGGGCGTCGGCGATGATCTCCTTGCGCTCGCGCAGTTCGGCGGTGACCGACTGGACGTCGGAGAGGCTGGCGCTGAAGGTCTTGATGTTGCGGTCGGACAGCACGCGGTTGACGCGGTCCAGCGCCTCGATGGTGCGGGTCAGCACCGTGCCGCCGCCTTCCAGCAGGTCGGACAGGGCGCTGCGCTGGCTGCGGATGATCGGCACCTCGCCGCTCTTGACGGTGTCCTTGAGCAGCGGCTTGGTCGAGGTGCCGGCGGTCAGCTGGATGTAGTTGACGCCGGTGATGCCCTGCGGCTCCAGCGTGGCGTAGCTGTCGACGCGGATCGGCACGTCCGAGGTCAGGCGGGTGCGGGCGATGACGCGGTTGGGGTCGCTCTTGTCGAGCTCGATCTTGGTGACCTCGCCGACCTTGATGCCGTTGAAGTGCACCTCGCCGCCTTCCGACAGGCCGCGCACGGCCCCGACGAACAGTACGTCGTAGAGGTCGTAGTCCTTGTTGAATTGCAGCTTGGCCAGCCAGACGACGAACACCACCAGACCCATGAACAGGATCAGGCAGGCGGCCCCGACGAGGGCGTAGTTGGCGTTTCTTTCCATCAGCGGCTCCTCGCCGTAGCGGCTTTCCCGGCCGCGCGTCCGCGCGGGCCCAGGAAGTATTCCTTGATCCAGGGGTGGTCGGAGTGCTCGAGCTCCTCGACCGGGGCCTTGGCGATCACCTTCTTGTCGGCCAGCACGGCGACGCGGTCGGTGATGGTGTAGAGGCTGTCCAGGTCGTGGGTGATCATGAACACCGTAAGATCGAGGCTGTCGGACAGGTCCTTGATCAGCTCGTCGAAGGCCGCCGCGCCGATCGGGTCGAGGCCGGCGGTGGGCTCGTCGAGGAACAGAAGCTCGGGGTCCAGCGCCAGGGCGCGGGCCAGGCCCGCCCGCTTGCGCATGCCGCCCGACAGCTCGGCCGGCTTGAGGGCCCCCGCGCGCGGCGGCAGCCCGGTCAGGGCGATCTTCAGGTCGGCCAGCTCCAGGATCTCGCTCTTGGGCAGGCGGGTGTGCTCGAACAGCGGCGCGGCGACGTTCTCGCGCACGGTCAGGTTCGAGAACAGCGCCCCCTGCTGGAACAGCACGCCCCAGCGGCGCTCCAGCGCCGTCCACTTGCGGCGCGAGGCCTCCTGCATGTCCTCGCCGAACAGGCGGATGACGCCGCCGTCGGGGACCTTCAGGCCGATGATGCTGTTGAGCAGCACCGACTTGCCGGTGCCCGAGCCGCCGACCACGCCCAGCACCTCGCCGCGCTCGACGGTGAGGTCGAGGTCGTCGTGCACGACGTTGTCGCCGAAGCGTGAAACCAGGCCGTCGACCTGGATCGGCGGGGCGGCTTCGGTCGGTTTGGCGGCCGGCGCGGCGGCGGGAGCGGCGGTCATACGTTCAGCTCCATGTAGAGCAGGGCGAAGACCGCATCGATCAGGATGATGGCGAAGATGGCGTGGACGACGGCGGCGGTGACGCGGCGGCCCAGCGACTCCACGTCGTTGCCGACCTCCATGCCCTGGCGGCAGCCGATGGCGGCGATGACCATGGCCATCACCGGGGCCTTGGACATGCCGATCCAGAAGTGGGTGGCGCCGACATAGTCGGTCATCCGCTGCAGGAAAAAGCCGGGCGACAGGTCCAGCACCACCCAGACCACGACGATGCCGCCGGCCAGGCCCGCCAGGGTGGCCACGAAGGTCAGCAGCGGAATGGTGATCAGCAGGGCCGCGAAGCGGGGCAGCACCAGGGCCTCGTAGGGGTCTACGCCGATGACCTGCATGGCGTCGATCTCCTGGTTCATCTTCATCGAGCCGATCTCGGCCGCGAAGGCCGAGGCCGAGCGGCCGGCCAGCAGGATGGCGGTGATCAGGATGTTGAACTCGCGCAGCACCGACACGCCGATCAGCTCGACGCTGAACACCTGGGCCCCGAAGTCGGTCAGCAGGTTGGCGCCCAGCAGGGCCACGACCGCGCCGATGAAGAAGGTGGTGGTGGCCACGATCGGCATGGCGTCCAGGCCCGCCCGCTCGGACAGCGAGATGATCGGCGCCCAGCGGATCTTGCGCGGGTTGATCGCGCAGCGGGCCAGGGCGGTCAGCAGGTGGCCCAGGAAGACCAGCGTGCCGTAGCCGTCGCGCAGCAGGTCGAACAGGCCCCGGCCGATGCGATCGAGCAGGGCGACGAAGCCGTGCAGGCGGTTGTCGGGCGGGCACTCGGCCTGGGTGGCCTCGCCGACCAGCTCCAGCAGGCGCAGGGTCTGGGGACGGGCCTTGATGGCGCCCGCCGTCAGCCGGCCGTCGGCGGCGCGGATGATGGCGTAGGCGCCGGCCGTGTCGCAGCGATTCATGCCGGTCAGGTCTAGGTCGAACGATTCCGAGCCCTTCATGGCCTCGGCGAGTCGCAGGCCGGCGTCGGCCATGCCGCGCGCCGTCCAGTCCCCGGAAAGCACGACGGACCTGCCGCCGTCCTTGTCGTCCAGGGTGAATTCCGCCGGCACGCCCATCTACTGCGCTTACCCCTTGTTACCACGCACGCCCAGCCTAGCAGGGACCGCGCGTCCGGCTCAAACGCTTCAAGGCGCAGCTTGTTGCGTCATGATCATGGCCGAACACGGACGACTCGGCTTGCAGCTTTATGCGGCGCCGCCGCAAAGACGCCGTCAACTGGCGATAATCCAACGCTCGGTTTGTAGCGTCGCCCGGGCGCGCGGCATAGAAGGGCCGCATGGAATTTGCTTCTGTCAGCCGGCGCGGCGCGCTCGGTACGCTGTCCCTCGGAGCCCTGATGGCCATGCTCCCCCGTCTTGTTGCGGCGCAACCGGCGCCTGTCGAAGGCGAGGCGTTCTCGCCCGACATCCTGCGCGGCATCGCCGAGCAATTGGCCAAGAAGCCCTATCGCGCGCCCGCCGCCGGCGGCGACAAGAGTGGTGGCGGGGGCTTGGCCGGACTGTCCTACGACGAATATTTCCGAATCCGATTCCGCGGCGAGCACGCCCTGTGGGCCGAGCGCGCCGCGCCGTTCCGCGCCGAGTTCTTCCCGCCGGCCTATCTCTATCCGCGGGTCTTCCCGATCTACGAGGTCGAGGGCGGCGTCGCGCGGCCGGTGCCGTTCGATCCGGAGATGTTCGACGTGCCGGGCGAGCACGCCGGCGCGGCCAAGGCCATCGGCGGCTTTTCGGGCTTGCGGCTGCTGTGGCCGCTGAACCGGGCCGACAAGCTGGACGAGATCGCCGTCTTCCAGGGCGCGAGCTATTTCCGCAGCCTGGGCCGCGACCAGTTCTACGGACTGTCGTCGCGGGGCCTGGCGATCGGCGCGGGCGAGCCCAACGAGGAGTTCCCCAGCTTCGAGCGCTTCTGGCTGGAGCGTCCGGCCGACGGGGCCGAGACGGTGGTGGTCCACGCGCTGATGGACAGCCCAAGCTGCACGGGCGCCTACAGCTTCACCATCCGGCCGGGCCAGGCGGTGACCTTCGACGTCACGGCGACGATCTTCCCGCGCGTGAAGATGACGAAGATGGGCGTGGCCGCGCAGAGCAGCATGTTCCTGTTCAACGTCTCGGACGGTCCGCGCGGCGATGACTTCCGCACCGCCGTGCACGACAGTGACGGCCTGGCCATGCTGACCGGGACCGGCGAGCAGATCTGGCGGCCGCTGACCAACCCGACCGCCCACCGGCTGTCGTACTTCCAGGACGAGAACCCCAGGGGCTTCGGCCTCGTGCAGCGGGCGCGGCGGCTGGAGGACTACGGCGACCTGGAAGCCCGCTACGACCTGCGGCCCAGCCTGTGGGTCGAGCCCCTGGGCGCCTGGGGCAAGGGCGCGGTGGTGCTGGCGGAACTAGCCACCCGCAAGGAGAGCGACGACAACATCGCCGTCTTCTGGCGGCCGGAGCAGGCCTGGGAGGCCGGTTCGCGCGTGGACCTGTCCTACCGCCTGCACTGGGGCGGCGAACGGTTGGGCGACGGCGAGGCCAGGGTGGTGCGCACCCGCACCGGCGCGGACGCCCAGGACGGCCTTCGGATGTTCACGATCGACCTGTCGGGGCCGATGCTGGCCGACGGGCTGGACGGCGTTAAGCTCGAGATCGAGGCCAAGGGCGGCGAGACCACCTGGAGCAACATCACCCCCTATCCCCGCGCGGCGACCGCCCGGGCGGCGTTCGGCCTGAAGCCCACGGGCAAGCAGGCCGAGCTCAGCCTGCGCCTGACCCGCGACGGCAAGCCGATCTCGGAGACCTGGCGCTACCTCTGGACGGCGTGACGGGTCGTCGCAGGGCGGCGGCTTATACGGCTTTTGCGTAAGAACCCGCCTGGGTTTCAATCTTGGTTAATGAATTGCCGTCACGGCTCTTCCGATCAGGATTCCAGTGACCAGGGGTGGCGGCATGAGCGCGCAGAACCAGCTCGACCAGCGCATGAGCTTCATGCGCTTCGACCACAAGGACCGCGCCGCCCTGCGGGCCGCCAAGCCGGTGATCGACGCCGAGATCAACGGCGCGCTGGACGCGTTCTACGCGCAGGTCCGGGCCTTCCCCGAGACGCGCAAGATGTTCTCGAGCGACGCCCACATCAGCAACGCCCAGGGCCGGCAGGCCTCGCACTGGCGTCGCCTGGCCACCGCCGAATACGGCGCCGACTATCAGGGCGACGTCGCCCGCATCGGCAAGGCCCACGCCGTCATCGGGCTTGAACCGCGCTGGTACATCGGCGGCTATGCCCTGGTGGCCGAGAAGCTGATCCGCGCCATGGTCGAAAAGCGCGCCAAGGGCCTGTTCGCCAGCGCCAAGAACGACGCCGACCTGGCCGACGGCCTGGTGGCGCTGAACAAGGCCGTGATGCTGGACATGGACCTGGCCATCTCGACCTATCTGGAACTGCTGCAGGACGAGCGCGACCAGCTGGAGGCCGAGCGCGCCAGCGCCGAGCAGCGCCAGGCCGACGCCGTGCGCGCCGTGGGCGACGCCCTGTCGCGCCTGGCCGCCGGCGACCTGTCGGCCCGCGTCGACGGCGCCCTGTCTCCCGAGTTCGTCAGCCTGAAATCCGACTTCGACCAGGCCGCCGCCGCCCTCGCCGAAGCCATGGGCGCGGTCGACCGCGCCACCCGCGGCATCCGCTCGGGCGCCGACGAGATCGCCTCGGCCGCCGACGACCTGGCCATGCGCAGCGAGCAGCAGGCCGCCACGCTGGAACAGACCGCCGCCGCCGTCGAGCAGCTGACCTCGACCGTCGCCAAGACCGCCCAAAGCGCCCGCGAGGTCTCCTCGCGCGTCGGCGAGGCCGCCACCGAGGCCCAGCGTTCGGGCGCCGTCGTGACCCGCGCCGCCGAGGCCATGAGCCAGATCGAAAGCTCGTCCAACCAGGTCAACCACATCCTGGGCGTCATCGACGAGATCGCCTTCCAGACCAACCTTCTGGCCCTGAACGCCGGGGTCGAGGCCGCCCGCGCCGGCGACGCCGGCAAGGGCTTCGCCGTCGTGGCGCAGGAAGTCCGCGCGCTGGCCCAGCGCTCGGCCGAAGCGGCCAAGGAGATCAAGAGCCTGATCTCCGACTCCAGCCGTCAGGTGGGCGAGGGCGTCGAGCTGGTGCGCCAGACGGGCGACGCCCTGCGCGGCATCGTCGACAAGGTCGGCGCCATCGACAGCCTGGTCAACGAGATCGCCGCCTCGGCCAACGAGCAGGCCAGCGCCCTGACCGAGGTCAACAGCGCCGTCGGCCAGCTGGACCAGGTCACCCAGCGCAACACCGCCATGGCCCAGCGCTCCACCGACGCCACCCGCGCCCTGCGCGCCGAGGCCGCGGACCTGGCCAACCACGTCGGCGGCTTCCGCATCGGGTCGACCGCGCCGGCCCAGCGCTACGCCGAGCCGGAGCATCCGGTGCATGCGGCCCGCGCCAAGGTCGCCGCGTTCGCTCGTCCGGGCCGCTAGGACGTTCAGGCGTTAGAGATCAGAAGGGGCGCGGTCCGGCAGGGCCGCGCCCCTTTCTCGTTGTGGTCAGGGCTTGGGCGCGTCCGAGGCGACGACATAGTCGGTGCTCGTGGGGCCGTAGCCGAAGATGTAGACGCTGGCCGGCTGGTCGTGCGTCTGGGCGAAGTGATCCACGCCCGCCGGCTCGGTGTAGAAGCTGCCCGGCGGCAGCTCCTTGACCAGCGGGTCCTCGTTCCTGCGTCCGTAGCCGAAGAACCAAGTCCCGGAGACCACCACGGCCGTGCGGTCGTCCTTGTGGCTGTGGGCGGCGATGCGGGTATGGGGCGGCACGCGGATCTCGATCGTGTAGGGACCGGCCTTGGTCGGATCGCCGTACAGGGTGGTGGTCCGGATCCCGGCGACGCCGGAGGTGCCGGCCCCCGCGCCGCCCTTGGCCAGGGCCGCGATCTCGGGCGGCGTCAGGCGCAGGTCCTGGGCGTGGAGCGGCCCGGCCGAGGCGACGCTCGCCAGGGTCAGGCCAGCGAGGATGGCGAGGCGCGGGCTCATGGCCTGGCCGTCGGCTTGGCGTCGAGGAAGTCGTGGACGATCTTCACCGTCGCGGCCGGGTTCTCTTCCATGATCCAGTGGCCGGAGGCGGGGATCACGCCTTCGGTGACGTCGCTGGCCGTGTAGCGCATCACCGCGGCCATGGTCAGGCCGAACGACTTTTCGCCGCCCAGGGCCAGGACCGGCATCGGAAGCTTGCCCTTCTCGGCGAGGATGGCCTTGTCGTCGATGGCGTCCTGGTCGAAGGCCGCGAACTGGGAGAAGCCGGCGTGCATGGCGCCGGGCTGGGCGTAGAGCTTGGCGTAGTGGACGCGGGCGCCTTCCGAGAACTTGGCCGGATCGGCCGAGAACTCGTTCCAGAAGCGGTCGAGATAGATCCGCTCGCGGCCGGCCACCAGCCGTTCCATGTCCGGACCGCCGAAGCGGAAGTGCCAGAGCAGCGGGTTCTTGGTGATCTCGTCCCAGGGGCCGATCCCGGGCACGGGAGCGTCGATCAGGACGAAGCGGCCCACCCGCTCGGGGCTGCGCATGGCGAAGGCGTAGCCGACCATGTTGCCGATGTCGTGGGTGACGAGGTCGGCCCTGTCGACCTTCAGGGCGTCCAGCACCCCGGCCACGTCGCCGGCTTGGGTTTTCTTGTCATAGCCGCCGGCCGGGCGCGACGACAGGCCAAGGCCGCGCAGGTCGGGCACGATGACCGTATGGTCGCGGGCCAGGTCGGCGGCCAGCGGCGCCCACATGTCGCCGGTCTCGCCATAGCCGTGCAGCAGCACGACCGCGGGGCCCTTGCCGCCGACCCGCACGTGGATCGTCGCGCCGTTGGTGGTGATCTGGCTGGTCTTGAAGCCGGCGGGGAAGGGTGGGGGCTGGGCCAGGCTCGGCGAGGCCGAGGCCAGGCCGGCGGTGAGGACGGCGGCCGCTGTGGCGCCGAGGAATGTACGGGTCATCGGTGTCTCTCCGGAGGCGTGCGGCCGGCGTTCGTCGACGCCTCCGCGATTTCCGATGACACTGTTCGTCCGGTGTGCTTGAGCCCTCAATGCCAACCGGGGAGCGAGTGCTTACCCGGATGGGTATGCGGGCGCGGCGCGGTTCGGCGCAGTGTGAGGCCTGGCTTCAGTCCGGCTTCAGGGGGACGCGATGATCGACTGTCGAGGTTCGCGGGCCGCCCTCGCGTTGGCGCTGCTGGCCGCCTTCCTGTTCGCCCCCACAGCGGCGCCGGCGCAGTCCGACGCCCTGTCGATCGCGCAGTTTCGCCATACGGCCTGGCGGGGCGCGGCCTCGGCGCCTGGGCGGATCAACGACATCACCCAGACGCGGGACGGCTATCTGTGGATTTCGGGTTCGGACGGCCTGGCGCGGTTCGACGGCGTCACCTTCGACACCTACTCGCCGGCGAGCGATGATCCCACCGTCTTCTATGGCGTCGCCCAGATGCTGGAGACCCGCACGGGCGAGCTGTGGGTCGGGCGGTTCCAGGGCGAGGGGGTGTCGATCTTCCGGGACGGTCGGTTCGCCTCGACCGGCATGCTCGATCCCTCGCGCCAGATCACCGAACTGCTGCAGGACCAGGACGGCGTCATCTGGGCGGTCAACGCCAGGGCCACGAACTCGCTGTCGCGGTTCGTCGGCGGGCGCTGGGAGACGCTGGGGGCGGGCTGGGACGCGCCCGACGGCTGGATCATGTCGATGGCGGCGGCGCGCGACGGCGTGCTGTGGGTGGCCACGCAGGACAAGCTGTTCTTCCTGCGACGGGGCGCGCGCCGCTTCGAGACGACCAACGCCAGGGTCGAGAGGGGCGCCGGGCTGGCCGAGGACGGCGCCGGCCACATCTGGATTTCCGACCAGGCGGGAACCCGCCGACTGCCGGACTACGCCGCGGGCCAGACCAGCGCTCGGGGCCTGCCCAACTATCCGGCGCCGGGGCGGCGCCTGCGCACCAAGATCGTCTTCGCGCCCGACGGCAGCCTGTGGGGCGCGACCGGTTCGGCCGGCCTGTTCCGCATCACCCATCCCGACGGCCCCGGCGTGATAACGACCTACGGCGTCAAGGACGGCCTGACCGACGACCAGGCGGCGTCGATCTTCGTCGACCGCGAGGGCACGGTCTGGACCGGCGGCGACCGGGGCCTCAACGCCTTCGTGGCGCCCAGCATCGTCGAGGAGGCGGCGATCCCGGCCGGGGCGGACGAATACTACGTCGCCGAGGACGGCCGGGGCCTCGTCTATGTCAGCGACAGTGCGGGCCTCTTCGTGATCCGCCCCTACAAGTCGCCCGTCCGGATCCGCCAGGGACTGACGCGCGACATCGTCCTGTGCGGTGGTGAAGGCGCCGTCTTCCTGCTGCACGACGGCGTCGTGGACGAGATCCGGGATGGGCGCACGGTCCGGTCCTTCGCGATGGACAAGCCTCGGACCCTGTTCCGCTGCGCGGTCGGGGCCGGCGGGCGGCTATGGGTCTCGTCCAACGACCACGGACTGGCCATGCACGACGAGGCCGGCTGGCATGACCGGCGGGCGCTGACCAGCGGCGTCGACGAGCAGTTCGCGGTCGACCGGCGAGGGCGCCCGATCGTCATCAGCGGCTTTTCCAGCCTGACCCGCATCGACGGCGACAAGACCGCGGCCTGGAGCGCCGCGCAACTGCGGCTGGGGCGCCTCACCTTCGTCAACGACGGCGCGGCCGGCCTGGTCGTGGGCGGGGCGGCGGGCCTGGCGCGGCTGTCTCCCGGTCGTATCGAGCACATCGACCTGCGTCGCCATCCCTGGCTGCGCAACGTGCGCTACATGCTGGAGACGCCCGACGGCGAGGTCTGGCTGTTCACCTTCTCCAGCATCGTGCGGCTGTCGGCGGCCGATCTGAACCGCGCCTTCGCCCATCCCGACGACCCGATCCCGCATCGGGTCTTCGACGAGTTGGACGGGCTGACCAGCGGTTCGGCGCGCTATGACGGCGTGCGCGCGGCGCGCGGCGGCGACGGGCGGCTGTGGTTCCTAGGCACGGCCAGCGTCATGCGCATCACCCCCGGCGGCCTGATGCGCAACGACGCGCCGCCGCCGATCCTGATCCGGGCCGCGACGGCGAGCGGACGGGCGCTGCCGGCGGGCGGGGCCGTCACCCTGCCGGTCGGGACCTCGCGGTTGCAGATCGACTATGTGGCGCTGAGCCTGCGCACGCCGGGACGGGTGCGTTTCCGCTATCGGCTGGCGGGAATCGACGAGGCCTGGGTCGAGGCCGGTTCGCGCCGCACGGCCTTCTACAACAATCTGCCGCCGGGCCAGTATCGCTTCACGGTCGTGGCCGCCAACGACGACGGGGTCTGGAACACCACGGGCGCCTCCCTCGACGTGACCGTGCCGCCGACCTTCTGGCAGTCGCGGCTGTTCCTGGTGCTGTGCCTGCTGGCCTTCGCGGCCATGGTCTGGGGGCTCTACCGCGTCCGGCTGCGGACGGTGACAGAGAGAATCCGTACACGGATGAATGAGCGGATCGCCGAGCGCGAGCGGATCGCCCGCGAGCTGCACGACACGCTGTTGCAGGGCGTGCAGGGCCTGATCCTGCGCTTCCAACTGATCGTCGAGGACCTGCCACGCGAGCAGCCCCAGCGGGCGCCGCTGGAACGGGCGCTCGACGCCGCCGACGAGGCGCTGGGCCAGGCTCGCGACCGGGTGCTGGACCTGCGCGCGGCCGATCGCGCCGAAGACCTGGAAGCGGCGCTCTCCAAGCTGACCCAGGCCCATGGCGGCGAGGGCGGGCCGTTGGTGGGCGTGTTCGTCGAGGGAACGCCCCGGGCGCTGGACGAGATCGCCGCCGACGAGGTGCTGGCGATCGTCGGCGAAGCCGTGGCCAACGCGCGGGCCCACGCCGGCGCCGGCTGCATCGAGGTTCGCGTGGCGTTCGGATCGCGCCGCCTGACCGTGGCGGTCGTCGACGATGGCAAGGGCATGGGGCCCGACATCCTGCGCGAGGGCGGCCGTCATCGTCATTTCGGCCTGGCCGGCATGCGCGAGCGGGCGCGAACGCTGAGCGGCAGGCTGGTCATCGAAAGCCCGGCGGGCGGCGGCACGCGCATTGTCGTCACCATTCCGGCGCGGACGGCCTATAGTCCCCGACCTTGGCCGTCATGGCGCGCGCTGCTCTCGCGGCTTTGGAAGGGGAGGCCCTGGCATGGATGACCCGAGCGCCTCCGCCGGGGTCATCCGGATCCTGGTGGTCGACGACCATCCGATGCTGCGCGACGGCATCGTCGGGCTCGTCGACCGGCAGGCCGACATGCGGGTGGTGGGCGAGGCGGCCGACGGCGTCCAGGCGCTGGAGGCCTTCGCCGCGCTACGGCCGGACCTGACATTGATGGACATCCAGATGCCGGGCCTGGACGGCGTGGCGGCGATCGAGCGGATCCGGGGCCTGGATCCCCGGGCGGCGGTGATCGTCCTGACCACCTATCCCGGCGACACCCTGGCCCTGCGCGCCCTGAGGGCGGGGGCCAGCGGCTACCTGCTGAAGAACTGCATCCGCAAGGAGCTCCTGGAGACCATCCGCAACGTCCATGCCGGGCGGCGGGTGCTGGCGCCGGAGATCGCCCAGGAGATCGCCCTGCACGCGCTGGAAGAGCCGCTGACTGACCGCGAGCGGGTGATCCTGCTGCAGGTGGCCGAGGGCCGGGCCAACAAGGAGATCGCCCGGCGCATGTCGGTGTCGCCCGACACGATCAAGGCCTGCCTCAAGACCATCTACCTCAAGCTCGACGTCGGCGACCGCACCCAGGCCGTCGTCGCCGCCGTGCGCCGGGGCTACATAGGTCTTTAGGCTCTAGGGCGCCGGCGGCGGGGCCGTCGAGGCGCGGTGGATCAGCTCGAACGGCAGCAGCTCGTCGATCGGTGCGGCCATGGCGCCGGCCGCGCCGCCCTTGACCTGGCCCTTGATCAGCAGGCGCGTGGCCAGTTCGGCCATCTCCACGACCGGCTGGCGCACGGTGGTCAGCTGCGGGCGCGAGAAGCGGGCGCTGGGGCTGTCGTCGAAGCCGGCGACCGAGACCTCGCCCGGTACCAGCACGCCGGCCTCGGCGGCGGCGGCCAGGACGCCCAGCGCCATGTCGTCGTTCGAGGCGAAGATGGCGGTGGGGCGGTCGGGCAGGGCCAGCAAGGCCTTGGCCGCGTCGTGGCCCGACTGGAAGGTGAAGTCGCCCTGGCGGATCCAGGCCTGGTCGACGGAGAGGCCGCGGGCCTCCATGGCCGCCAGATAGCCTTGGCGGCGGGCCTGGCTGGCGCCGTGGCGCGGCTCGCCGACCACGAAGCCGATGCGCTTGTGGCCAAGACCGGCCAGGTGTTCGGTGACGTCGCGGGCGGCGGCGAAATTGTCCATGTGCACGCGCGGGCCGGGACCCTCGGTCTCTTCCGGACCCAGGCGTACATAGGGCGTGCCGGACTTGTTCAAAAGCTCCAGCACGATCTCGTTGTCGGAGCTGGGCGGGGTCAGGATCACGCCGTCGGGCTTGAGGGCGGCCAGCAGGGCGCCGACCTCCTGGCGGATCTGCGGGGCCTCGTGGTCGATCAGCTCGACCAGCAGGTGGTAGCCGGCGTCGCGGCACTGCAGCGTGGCGCCCAGCTGGATGCGCGACAGGTAGTCGGCGCCGCGCTCGCTGCGCCAGTGGTCGATGGTCAGGGCCGCGTCGACGAAGACGGCGATGACGAAGCTCTTGGAGCCGGCCAGGCTGCGGGCCGACAGGTTGGGGCTGTAGCCGAGCGCCTGGGCGGCCTCGAGCACGCGCTCGCGCATCATCGGCCGCACGTTCGGCTCGTTGTTCATGACCCGCGAGACGGTCTTGATCGAAACCTCGGCGCGCGCCGCCACGTCGTAGATCGTCACCGAGGCCATCGGTCTGCCGTTTCCCCCGCTACCGGACTCAACCCTTTGTCCGAGCCTAGAGCATTTGTCGTGCCTAGGGCGACCCCGCCAGCGACGAAAAAACTCGGGGACAGGCCTGAAGGCCCCTTGCCGGGGGCGGAAGGCGCGGCGAAGGTCGCCGGGCAGGCGAACGCGGCGGCTTTAAATGACCGCGTCGGTTACAGGGAGCAGCCATGTCGCGGAGCGGCGCCAGCCGGCCGGTGCAACCGGTACGGCCCAGTTTCATCGCCGCCTTCACCTTCGCCCAGATCGGCGCGTTCATCAGCTTCATGCCGCTGATCCAGGTGCTGCTGCCGCTGAAGGCCGCCGCGCTGGATCCCGCCCAGAAGGCCCTGGTGCTCAGCCAGACGGCGTTCTGGGGCGCGCTGACCGCCAGCATAGCCAACCTGCTGGCCGGGGCGATCAGCGATCGGACGACCTCGCGCTTCGGACGCCGGCGGCCGTGGCTGCTGATCGGCCTGGTGGGCACCGTGCTGGCCTATGGCGCGATCATGCTGGCCGACAGCCGGCTGGAGCTGATCCTCGGCGTCATCGTCTTCCAGCTGGCCTTCAACATGCTGTTCGCCGCTCTGCTGGCCCTGCTGCCCGACCGCGTGCCCGACGCCCAGAAGGGCCGGGTGGCGGCGTTCCTCAGCCTGGGGCACCCCATCGGCGCCGTGGCCGGGGCGGTGCTGGTCGGCGGGCTGCTGGCCTCGGAGGCCTCGCGCTACGCGGCCATCAGCGTCGTGCTGGTGCTGGCCATCGCGCCCTTCGCCCTGCGCCTGAAGGACCCGCCGATCACCGCCGACGCGAACGAGCGCTTCAGCCTGGTGGCGTTCCTGAAAGGCCTGTGGGTCGACCCGCGCAAGCATCCCGACTTCGCCTTGGCCTGGGTCAGCCGGTTCATGGTGCTGGTCGCGATCACCCTGACCCAGTGCTACATGCTCTACTACCTGCAGGACGCGCTGAACTATCCGGCGCTGTTCCCCGGCCGGCGCGCCGAGCAGGGCCTGGCCCTGCTGACCACAGTGGCGACCGTGGCCAATGTGGGCTGCGCCATGATCTTCGGCATGCTGAGCGACCGGCTGGGACGGCGAAAGCTGTTCGCGGCGGGCGCGGCGATGATCCTGGCGGCGGCCATGGTGACCTTCTCGCTGACCCCAGGCTGGACGGTGGTGCTGGCCGGCTTCGTGGTCTTCGGCTGCGGGGCGGGCTGCTACTACGCCGTCGATATCGCCCTGGTCAGCCAGGTGCTGCCCTCGCAGGACGACGCGGGCAAGGACCTGGGCGTCATCAACCTGGCCAACACGCTGCCCCAGGCCCTGGCCCCGGTGCTGGCGGTCTGGTTCCTGGGGCCCAGCCGCACGGACTATCATTCGCTGTTCCTGGTGGCGGCGGGGCTGGCCATGGCTGGCGGTCTGGCGATCCTTCCGATACGGGGCGTGCGGTAGAGTCCCAAGCGGAGCCCCCGTGCCGCAGTTCGTCACCATCACCGATCCCGCCGACCCGCGCGTGGCCGCCTATCGCGACATCAAGGAGCGTGACCTGGTCGGCCGGGAAGGGCGGTTCATCGCCGAGGGCGAGACGGTGCTGCGGGCGTTCGTGCGCGATGCGCCGGGGCGGGTGGAGTCGCTGCTGATCGACCCCAAGCGTCGCGACAAGCTGTCGGAGGTGTTCGACGGCCTGCCCGGCGAGACGCCCGTCTATCTGGTCGAGCAGGCGGTGCTGGACGCGCTGGCCGGCTTCCACCTGCATCGCGGGGTGCTGGCGGTGGGCCGCAAGCCCGATGCGATCGCGGCGGCCGACCTCTTGGCGGGCCTGCCCGAGCAGGCGGTGGTGCTGGCCCTGTTCGGCATCGCCAATCACGACAATCTGGGCGGCATCTTCCGCAACGCCGCCGCCTTCGGGGCCGACGCGGTGCTGCTGGACGCCGACTGCTGTGATCCTTTCTATCGCAAGGCCATCCGCGTCTCGGTGGGCGCGACGCTGAGCGTGCCCACGGGATACATCGGTCGAGGCGAGGACGCGGTCGACCTGCTGCGCGGCGCGGGCTTCACGCCGCTGGCCCTGACGCCGTCGGCGGGGCGGACGCTGGCCGAACTGGAGCCGCCGGCCCGGGCGGCCGCGTTGCTGGGGGCGGAGGGGCCGGGGTTGTCGGCCGACGTCATCGCGCGGGCGCAGGGGATCGGCATTCCGATGGCCAATGGCTTCGACTCGCTGAACGTGGCGACCACCAGCGGGATCGTGCTGCATCACCTGAGGTTCGGCGGCGGCGCCCGCTGATCTTGTCCACCGGTTACCGAGGGCCTTAAGGTCTGGACCAACTTGTAAAGCTTGGAGGGAACGTCATGCCGCAACTGAACCGCCGGAGCGCCTTCGCCCTGCTGGCAGGGATCACCGCCCTGTCGACCGCGAGCATGGCCAGCGCCGCGCGCAAGCCGGCCGTTCCCGAGCCGAGCGAGGTGCGCCCCCTGTGGCCCAATGATCCGCCAGGCTCGGCCGGCGTGACGGCGCAGGAGACGGTGATCGAGCGCAGCGACGGCAAGGGCCCGCGCGATCGAGCCGTGACCCACACCCGCAAGCCGACGCTCAGCCTGTTCCGCCCGCGCAAGCCCAACGGCGCGGCGGTGATCCTGATCCCCGGCGGCGGCTACGAGCGGGTGGTCATGGACAAGGAGGGCTTCGAGACAGCCCAGTGGCTGGCCGATCGCGGCTACACCTGCTTTGTCCTGCTCTATCGCCTGCCGGGCGACGGCTGGGGCGCGGGGCCGGACGCGCCGCTGCAGGACGCCCAGCGGGCCCTGCGCCTGGTGCGCTCGTGGGCGCCGGGCATGAAGTTCGCCCAGAACCGCATCGCCATCATGGGCTTCTCGGCCGGCGGGCACCTGGCGGCCAGCCTGACCACCCGCTTCGAGGCCCAGGTCTACGACCGCGTCGACGCGGCCGATGATCTTTCCGCGCGTCCGGACCTGTCGGCCCTGATCTATCCGGTGATCACCATGGTCGCCGGAACCACCCACGCCGGCTCGCGCAAACAGCTGCTGGGCGCGTCGCCGTCGTTCGAGGCGGTGCAGGCCTATTCGGCCGAGACGGGCGTTGGCGGGCGCACGCCGCCGGTGTTCCTGGTCCACGCCGCCGACGACAAGGCCGTGCCGGTCGAGAACAGCCTGATGATGTTCGCCGCCCTGAAGGCCAAGGCCATCCCGGCCGAACTGCACGTCTTCGAGGAAGGCGGCCACGGTTTCGGCCTGCGCTCGATCGCCGGCAAGCCGGTGGCGGCCTGGCCGACGCTGTTCGAGACCTATGCGAAGAAGAAGGGGATCTGAGATCCTTGATCCCTCTCTCAAAGAGAGAGGGATTTCCCCTACCGTCCCCCGATCGGCGCCATGGTCCCCGAGGCTGGCGCGTAGCTGTAGCCGCCGCGCTTGAGGTCGGCCGAGAGGGTGAGGGGGGCGACGCCGCCGTTGAGGCGGGCGCGGTAGACCATGGTCGTCTCGAGCGTGCGCATAACGTAGTTGCGGGTCTCGCTGAACGGGATGCACTCGATGAAGTCGAGCGGATCGGTGCTGGCGCCGCGCGGATCGCCGCACAGGGCCGTCCACTGCGGCGGACGGCCGGGGCCGGCGTTGTAGGCCGCCGCGGCCATGATGTAGGAGCCGCTGAAGCGGTTGATCATGTCGCCCAGGTACACCGAGCCCAGGCGCATGTTGTAGTCGGGCTCGAACAGGCGATCGACGCTGTGGCTCTCGCCCAGCTTGCGGGCGACGCCGGCGGCGGTGGGCGGCATCAGCTGCATCATGCCGCGCGCGCCCACCGACGAGCGGGCGCGGGGGTCGAAATTGCTCTCCTGGCGCGAGATCGAATAGACGAAGGCCGTCTCGGCCGCGCCCGGAATGGGCGTGAAGTGGTGGTCGAGCAGGGGGTAGCCGCGCTCGGGCAGGATGAAGCCGCGCTGGGCGGCGGTGCGCACCGCGCGCATGGCCAGGTCCTGGTCGCCGGTGTTGCGGGCGAAGTCGACCAGCAGGGCCTGCTCCTGGGCCGTCGGCAGCTGGTCGTCGATATAGAGGACCAGGGCGCGGAAGGCGTCGTTGGCGCCGACGTCGCGCAGCAGCTTGGCGGCGCGGATCAGCTCGCGGCTCTCGAAGCGGGCGCGGTCGGCCCCCGTGACCACCGGGTCTTTCTCCAGGCGGATCTCCTTGATCCCGGCCTTCTCGGCGGCCAGCTGGCCGTAGAAGGTGGTGATGTGGCGCGCGCCCTCGGCATAGAAGGCCTGGGCGGCGATGACGTCTCCTTGCGCCTCGGCCGCGCGGCCCTGCCAGTAGAGGGCGCGGCCGCGGGTGATCGGCGAGGCGCCGATCTCGTTGATGCGACCGAAGTGGGCGGCCGCGGCGTTGGCGTCCTTCAGGCGCGAGAGCGCGATCCAGCCCGCGAAGAACTCGGCCTCGGCCGCGTCGGCGCCGCCGGGCAGGCCGGCGTTGGCGGCCGCGTAGGCGCCGCGGCTGTCGCCGTTCTTGATGGCCGACATGACCAGCTGCTTGCGCTCGCGCCAGATCGGGCCGGCGGTGTCGTCGGACGGCGGGGCGGCGGGGAAGTAGCGCACCAGATCGAGCGCCATCACGTCCATGCCCTTGCGGCGCAGGTAGGCGGCGCGCTCGAAGGCGACGCCCGGCGAGACCTGCTGGGCCGGGGTGAGGGCGGCCACCAGGTCGTTGGCGTTGCCGGCGTTGGCGCGCAGGGCGATGCGGGCCTGGGCGGTCGCCTGCTGGTCGTAGGGCAGCATGGCGACCATGTCGCGCGCGGCAGGGCCCTGCGGGCCGTACAGGAGCATGTCGGCGCGCTGGGCGTAGTCGTCGGCGGTGAGCATCGCGCCGAAGCGGGCCTGCATGGCGCGCTGGGCGTCGGCCTCGAAGGTCTTGCCGCGCCAGAAGCGGCGGATCAGGTTCGTGGCGTCCTGGGCTCGGCCGCTGGCCTGGTAGGCGCCGGCCAGGGCCATGGCGCCTTCGGCGGTCTGCGGTTCGGAGCCGCCGAACCAGGCGATGGTCTGGGCGGGCGTCAGGCCCGAGGTCGACAGGGCCTTTTCGGCCGGCAGGTCGCGACGCGAGCTGCGCGGCCAGCCGTTGAGGTCGCGCCGGGCCTGGTCCAGCTCGAAGAAGCTCATGCTCTCGGCGCCGACGTCGGCCAGGGCCCACAGGGCGATCTTGCGGGCCAGGGGATCGGAGATGCCCATCATCGCCGCGCGCACGGTCGAGGCCGAGCGCTGGCCCATCACCGCCGCGCGCAGATTGGCCGCGTCGGTGTCCGACAGCGTGCCGGCGTAGGCGGTGGGCGGGGTGCTGACGAGGCCAGGACGGGCCGAACCGGTATAGGGCTGGGGCGCGCTCGGCAGGCCTTCCTCGTCCAGCTGCTCTGTCTGGGCGTCGGCGACGCTCGCAAACAGGGTCAGGCTGACGCAACCGAGAAGAAGCCGACGAATCCCAAAAGCCAAAACGCGGTCTCCTTCAGTACCGAGGCGGTGGTCCGAGCCCTTGATGAGGGCGTCCGGCGGCCGATTTTGGGCCGCATGAGCCGTATAGCCCGGTTCGCCGCTTGATCGACCCGCCTTTCAACACCGCAGAGTGACGAAAAGGTCGGAAGGACCAGTTGCGGTCGACGGGGGCGGAGACATATTGTCCGCCCCCACGTTTCAGCCGCAACTCTCGCGGCGTCTGCTCACGGCAAATTGCAAGTCATGGTCCATTCCCCTTTCAAGGGCGTCATCCCGGCCCTGGTCACCCCGTTCCTGAACGGCGAGGTCGACGAGAAAGGGTTCGTCGCCCTGGTCGAGCGCCAGATCGCCGGCGGCGTGCACGGCCTGGTGCCGGTCGGCACGACGGGCGAGACCTCGACCCTGTCGCATGACGAGCACAAGCGCGTCGTCGAGCTGTGCGTGAAGACCGCCCGCGGCCGCGTGCCGGTGATCGCCGGCGCGGGTTCGAACTCGACCGACGAGGCCATCGACCTGGCGCGCCACGCCAAGACCGTCGGCGCCGACGCGGCCCTGGTGGTCACGCCGTACTACAACCGTCCGAGCCAGGAAGGCATGTACCAGCACTACAAGGCGATCAACGACGCCGTGGAGCTGCCGGTGTTCGTCTACAACGTGCCGGGCCGCAGCGGCGTCGACATCTCCAACGACACCCTGGTGCGCCTGTCGAAGCTGCCCAACATCGTCGGCATCAAGGACGCCACCGGCGACCTGACCCGCATCAGCATGCAGCGCATCACCTGTGGTCCGGACTGGGTCATGCTGTCGGGCGATGATCCGACGGCCCTGGGCTACATGGCCCACGGCGGCCACGGCGTGATCTCGGTGACCTCGAACGTCGCGCCGGACGCCTGCGCCACCTTCATGAACGCCTGCGTCGGCAACGACTGGGAGACGGCCCGCTACTGGCAGGACCGCCTGATCAAGCTGCACAAGGCCCTGTTCCTCGACAGCTCGCCGGGCCCGACCAAGTTCGCCCTGGCCCAGCTGGGCCTGTCGACGGAAGACGTGCGCCTGCCCATCACGCCGTGCAGCGAGGCCGTGCGTCCGGCGATCCTGGAAGCCATGCGCGAGGCGGGTCTGGTCTGATGACCAAGCCGATCGCGGAAAACCGGCGCGCCCGGTACGACTACTTCATCGAGGAGACCTTCGAGGCCGGCATCATGCTGACCGGCACCGAAGTGAAGTCGCTGCGCGTCGGCCGGGCCAACATCGCCGAGTCCTATGCTTCGGTCGAAGGGCGCGAGATCAAGCTGATCAACGCCGACATCCCGCCCTACGGCCACGCCAACCGCTTCAACCACGAGCCGCGCCGCCACCGGAAGCTGCTGCTGCATCGCAAGCAGATCGAGAAGCTGATCGGCGCGGTGCAGCGCGACGGCCGCACCCTGATCCCCCTCAAACTCTATTGGAACGAGAAGGGCCTGGCCAAGCTGGAGATCGGCCTGGCCAAGGGCAAGAAGAACCACGACAAACGCGAGACCGAAGCCGCGCGGGACTGGGCGCGCGACAAGGCGCGCCTGATGAAGGGCGACCGAGGGGATTGATCGTCCCCGAGAGAACCTCCCCCAGAGGGGGAGGTGATCGCGAAGCGATCGGTGGGGGGAGTGGTTGCGAAATTAGCCCCTCGCCCTGGAAGCTGAAAACGGCCCCCCTCCGGCCCTTCGGGCCACCTCCCCCCGGAGGGGGAGGATCGTCGTCATAGACGCTCCCCCTGAAGGGGGAGCTGTCGCGGAGCGACTGAGGGGGAAGGGGCTGCGATCTTGGCGGATCTACCGACCTCATCAGGAACTTCCCCCTCCGGCCCTTCGGGCCACCTCCCCCTTCAGGGGGAGGATCTTGACCCTGGCCCGGCTTTTGCTCCTTCCTTCCCGAAGGAGTCCGCCATGTCCGATACTGGTGCAAACACGGCCAAGGTCGCGCGTCCGCTGTCCCGCGGCGGGCCGCTGGACGCGCTGCGGTTCTTCGCGGCCTTCTTCATCGTGGTCTATCACTACGCCGAGCAGGCGCCGGTCTCGCTGTTCGCCATCCACCCGGCGTTCGGGCGCGGCTACCTGGCCACCGACTTCTTCCTGCTGCTGTCGGGCTATGTGCTGGGCCGGGCCTATGGCTCGCGGGTCGCGGCCGGCCAGATCCATGACGGCGCCTTCCTGATCAAGCGGATCGGCCGGGTGTGGCCCGCGCACCTCGTCATGATCGCCGCCTTCGTGGCCCTGGTGCTGGGCACCACGGCGCTGGGCATGCAGCCGCGCAATCCGCAATGGTACCAGTGGGACCAACTGCCCCAGCAGGTGTTCCTCATTCAGACGTGGGGCTTCCAGGGGCCGTCGGGCTGGAACATGCCGACCTGGACGCTGTCGGCGCTGCTGGTCTGCTACGCCCTGTTCCCGACCATGTGGCGGCTGTTCGGCAGGATCGGCTCGCCGTGGATGGCGCTGCTGGTCGGCGCCGCCGTGTTCGTGGCCGTGGACGTGTTCTCGCGCCAGGTGTTCGGCCTGCCGTCGTTCCACCTGCACCTGAAGAACGGCCTCTATCGCGCCATCCCGCTGTTCCTGATGGGCGTGCTGATCGCCCGCCTGGCCCGCGAGGTCGTCATCGGCCCGAAGCTGGCCGACGCCCTGGCCGTGTTCGCGGTGGTCGGCTTCGTGGTGCTGAACGTGATCGGCGAGTTCGCCTATCCGAGCCTGGCCCTGCTGGGTCTGCTGATCTTCGCCGCCAGCGGCTCGGCCCAGAACGGCTGGGGCTGGGCCAAGACCGGCGGGCGCCTGTCGTTCTCGCTGTACCTGACCAACCAGTTCGTCGGCGCGGTGTGGTTCGCCGTGCAGCGCCTGCTGGACCAGAAGGTCGCGCTGCCCGAGGCCGCCCACTGGGCGATCTGGGCCATGGCCTTCCCGGCTGCCCTGGTGTTCGCCTGGCTGTTCGAGCGCCTGGTCGACGCGCCGCTGCAGGACTGGCTCAAGCCGCGCCTGGAGAAGGCCACGGCCGGCTGGGGCGGCAAGCGCGAGCGGAACCAGGCGGCTCAAGCGATGGTTACGACCCTGCGCTGAACGGCGCCCCGAAATCGCCTTGCCGATCACGGCGAGATAGGCGACGAGGGATAAAACGCGCGTTCCAAACGCAACGCGCCAAGGGAGTCTAAACCGAATGCTCAGGACCGCCATCCTCGCCGCCGTCGCCAGCGCCGCCTTCGTGGCGCCGGCCATGGCCGCCGACATCTCGGGTCTGTGGCAGACCGAGACCAACGGCGGCCAGGTCGAGATCGCCCGCTGCGGCAACAGCCTGTGCGGCAAGCTCTTGACCTCGGACAACATCAAGAAGAACCCCGCCCTCAAGGACGAGAAGAACAAGGACCCGTCGCTGCGCACGCGTCCCCTGAAGGGCCTGCAGCTGCTGTGGGGCTTCAGCGGCGGTCCGACCGAATGGACCGGCGGCAAGGTCTACAAGGCCGACGACGGCAAGACCTATTCGGGCACCATCACCATGACCAACGCTGACACCCTGAAGCTTAAGGGCTGCGTGGTCGCGCCGCTGTGCAAGACCCAGACCTGGACCCGGGTGAAGTAGGACGCAAGGGAACCTCCCCCTGTGGGGGAGGCGGCCGAAGGCCGGTGGGGGGAAGTTTTCAACTTCCTGCGCGTTGGTGATTTTGTAGCAACGCCCCCCACCGATCGCTTCGCGATCACCTCCCCCACAGGGGGAGGTTCTTTTTTGCCGCTACAGCGGCTTACACACCTCTTCCAGCCACGCCTGGATCTCCGGCTCGACGCGGGGGCCGATCTCCTTGAGCACGCGGGCGTGGTAGGCGTCGAACTGGGCGACCTCCTCGGCCGTCAGCAGCGCCTTGTCGACCAGGCGGCGGTCGATGGGGGCCAGAGTCAGGGCCTCGAAGCGGTGCATCGGGCGGTCGCCGCCGGCCACGGGCTCGGCCGGCATGACCACTTCCAGGTTCTCGATGCGGATGCCGTACTCGCCGTCCTTGTAGTAGCCGGGCTCGTTGGAGACGATCATGCCGGGCTGGAGCGCGATGGTGTTGGGCGCCTTGCTGATCCGTTGCGGACCCTCGTGGACGCCCAGATAGACGCCGACGCCGTGGCCGGTGCCGTGGTCGTAGTCCAGCCCGTGGGCCCAAAGCGCCATGCGCGCCAGAGCATCGATGGCCGAGCCGGTGGTCCCGGCCGGGAAGCGCAGGCGGGCGATGGCCAGGTGGCCCTTCAGAACCAGCGTGTTGCGCGTGACCATCTCGGCAGAGGGCTCGCCGATGGCCACGGTGCGGGTGACGTCGGTGGTGCCGTCCAGGTACTGGCCGCCGCTGTCGACCAGCAGTAGCGAACCCAGCGCGGCGCGCTCGTTGCTGCGCTCGGTCGGGCGGTAGTGGGGCAGGGCGCCGTGGCCGTTGGCCGCGCCGATGGTGTCGAACGACAGGTCCTTCAGCACGCCGGTGGCCTCGCGGAAGCTTTCCAGCTTGGCGACGGCCTCCTTCTCGTCCGGCGGGCTCACCTGGCCGTCGGTGGCCAGCCAGTGCAGGAAGCGGGTCAGGGCGACGCCGTCGCGGCGGTGGGCTTCGCGCGTGCCGTCCAGCTCGACGCCGTTCTTGCAGGCGCGGGGCAGGGTGCAGGGGTCCATGCCGCGCACGACCTTGGCGCCGGCGGCGACCAAGGTGTCGAAGTACCAGGCCGAGGACTGGGCCGGATCGACCAGCACGCTCTTGCCCGACAGGTCGGCCAGGGCGCCTTCGAGAGCCTCGGGCGCCTCAAGCGAGACCTCGTTGCCGAGCCAGGCCGGCAGGTCCTCGGTGACCTTGGCCGGGTCGAGGAACAGGCGGGCGCTGCCGTCGGCGCGCAGCACGGCCTGGGCCAGCGGCAGGGGCGTGCGGATGACGTCGCCGCCGCGGATGTTGAACAGCCAGGCGATCGAGGAGGGGGCGGTGATCACCGCGGCGTCGGCGCCCAAGGTCGAGGCGAGGCCCGAGCCGACGCGGGCGCGCTTGGCCGAGCTTTCCTCGCCGGCGTATTGCACCGGATGCGGCACGACAGGCGCTTGGGGTTGAGCCGGGCGCTGCTGGCCCCAGGCCTCGTCCAGCGGATTGGCGGCGACGGGCTTGAGCGTCACGCCGGCGCGGGCGGCGGCGGCTTTCAGCACGTCGAGCGCGGCGGGGCTGTGCAGGCGGGCGTCGTAGCCGATCACCGCGCCCTTGTGGGCGGTCTCCAGATAGGCCGGAACGCCGCCCTCGACGAGGTTGCGGATCTCGAACACGCCTTGGTCGACCTGCTCGCGGACCTGAAGCGTATAGCGGCCGTCGACGAAGACGGCGGCGCGGTCGCTCATGATGACGCCGGCCCCGGCCGAACCGGTGAAGCCGCTGGCCCAGGCCAGGCGGTCGTTGGCGGCGGGCAGGTACTCGTTCTGGTGCTCGTCCTCGTGCGGCACGAGGAAGCCGTCCAGGCCCTGGCGGGCCATGGCCTCGCGGATCAGCGGAACGTGGCGTGGGCCAAAGCCCGGATCGGTGGATTCATCGAAGGTCTGGCGCATGACGACCGATGTATGCCGCATGCGCCCGAGTTGGAAGGGGAGTTATCGCGGCTGATCGGCCTGGGGCGACGGGGCCGTGCCGTCGGTCGCGGCCGGGGCGGTGGCGGCGGCGTCCTGCGCCGCGTCGGCGGCGGTCTGGGCCTGGATCTCGGTCTGGCGGCGCACGCTCTCGGCGGCGGAGGCGGCTTCACGGGCCGAGGCCTCGGCCGCCTGGCGGGCCTGGTCGGCGCCGGTCTGCAGGCCCACCTGCGCGCCCTCGACGAGGCCGGCGGCGCGACCCTGTTCCTGGGCCTGGGCGAGCTGGTCGGAACTGGCGTCCATCGGACGCGAGGTCAGCATGAAGGCCACGGCGATCACCGCCACGATGGCCACGACGCCGGCGACCAGCCAGCCCAGGGGGCTGGACTCGCGGCGAACTTCCACCACGCGCTCGGGCTGTCGCGGGGCCTCGGGATGAAGCGAAGGATCGGTGTAGGTCATGGTCGTTTCCTCGAACGATGTTGTCCGAGAGAACGTGGAGGCAAGCGGGGGCGTTCCGCCCCTCGTCGTCGAGGGGCGGCGCCGAGAGCCTACGGGCGCTGCAGGACCAGGGTCGCCCAGGCGTCGCGGTGGATGCGGCTGACCACCTTGAAGCCGCGCGACAGGTAGGCGGCCTTGACCATCCGCTCCTGGGTGCGCAGCAGGCCCGACAGGATGACCGTGCCGCCGGGAACGAGCGCGCGCTTGATGTCCTGGGCCAGGCTGATCAGCGGGCGGGCCAGGATGTTGGCGAACACCAGGTCGTAGGGGGCGTTTTGCGCCACCAGCTTGTTGGACAGGCCCGAGGCATGGACGAAGCGGGCGTTGGCCATGTTGACCTTGGCGTTCTCCTTGGAGATCCGCACGCTGGGCTTGTCGATGTCGGTGCCGACGGCCAGCTTGCTGCCCGTGCGGGCGGCGGCGATGGCCAGCAGGCCCGTACCGGCGCCGACGTCGAGCACTTTGTTGAACTTCTTGGCCTTGATCAGGCGGTCATAGGCCTGGAGGCAGCCGACCGTGGTGCCGTGGTGACCGGTGCCGAAGGCCGCGCCGGCCTCGATGCGCAGGTTCACGGTGCTGGCCGGCAGGCGGCCGCGATCGTGCATGCCGTAGACGAAGAAGCGGCCGGCGCGCACCGGCGGCAGGCCCGACAGCGCCATGGCCAGCCAGTCGGCGTCGGCCAGGGCCTCGCGCTCGACCTTCAGCGGATAGCCGCCCAGCAGCTCCAGCAGGGCCGCGTCCTCGTCCTCGGTGGTCGGGAAGGCGTCGATGCGCCAGATGCCCTTGTCCTCGTCCTCTTCCAGGATCGAGTAGGTGGCGCCTTCCAGGCCGGGCATGTTGTCGATGGCGTCGGCGGCGGCTTCGGCGTCGGCGCGCGCGCCGCGGGCGACGATCTGCTGGTGGGTGTAGTCGGTCATGCCGCTCCAATAGTCGGACGCGCGGCCAAAGGCGAGACCGTCCGGCGTCCGAAAGCGGGGGCGGGGCTCCAAATTTCGGGCGCGGGGTCTGGCGGCGCCAGTCGCCAGGTCAGCGGCGGCTCCTCGCGCGGGCGCCGTTGGCGGGCCGGCAGTGCGTTTCGAGCAGCGCCGAGGGCGGGTCCCAGGAGGCGCGTGGCGGCCGCGCAGGCCAGGGCCCAGGCGATGCCGTTACGCTCCAGGATGAAGCTTTCCGAGAAGGTGGTGATCAGGAAGATGACCAGGAACAGCGTCGCCCAGTAGCCGTCGCGCACCTTGTCGAACCGGAACAGGGCGACCAGCAGGGGCAGGCCCAGCACCAGCGCCGACAGCCCCACGCCGATCCAGCCCAGCTGGGCCAGCACGTCCAGCCAGCCGTTGTGGGCGGTGGGCACGTTCCAGCCGGTCTCCTTGCGGATGAACAGGGCCGGCACGGAGTCGTCGCGCCAGAACACCGCATAGCCGTAGCCGGTCAGCGGGGCCTTGGCCGACTGGCGCATCAGGGCGTCCCAGATCTCGGTGCGGCCGGTGAGGGTGGGGTCCTTGCCGAGCGCCTTGAACAGCAGTTCGGGCGCCAGCCACATGACGATGGCCGCGCCGCCGATCACCGTGACGCCCAGCCAGACCATGGTGATCGCAGTCGCCGGCCCGCGCCGCATCATGCCCAGCAGGCCAGAGCCCGTAAGGCCGATCAGCAGCACCATCAGCGAGGTCTTGGACTTGCTCATCACGATCATGAAGGCGCACAGCACGATGGCGCCGATGAACAGCCTGCGATGGCGCGTGCCGGCCAGGATGGCGGCCATGGCGCCCAGCGCGCCGTAGACCATCATCGCGCCCATCTGGTTCTTCTCGAACCACAGGCCGCGCCAGTCGCCGGCGTTGATGTCGTGCTGCACGCCCATCTTCGGATAGGCGATCGCGGCCAGCAGGCCGCCGGCGCCGAGCACCAGGAAGGTGGTCGCCAGGATCTCGGCCATGCGGCGGCCGTCGAAGCTGGCGGCGAAATAGAAGCCGAACAGGGTGGTGAAGGCCGCCGCCAGGGCGCGGCGGTTGGTGGTGCCCGGGTCGAACGACCAAGAGGCCGAGGCGAACACCCAGAACACCAGCAGGCTCAGGATCCCCGCCGGCAGCCAGAACTTCAGCAGCCGGGGCGCGCGCCACAGCACCAGGGCCAGGATCAGCGCATAGACTGGCAGCCACATCAGGCGAAGGATCGGCATGTCTTCGCCGCCGGCCTGTTCCGGATCGAGGAGCGGGCCGATCAGGGCGTTGGACAGCATGAACAGCACGAAGCCGCAGGCCCAGGCCTCCAGCGTGCGCACCAGCCCGCCGTCCTCCTCGATCCTGTCCGGCGCCGCCGCGTCCATGGTCGTTCCCGTGTGGCGCGAAACGGCACAGTTACCGGTCGCATTGGCGGGAGGCTGCAAAGGGGAGGCCGTAAGTCAGGGAACCTCCCCCTCTGGGGGAGGCGATCGCGCAGCGATCGGTGGGGGGAGTTTTGGGTGATCGGCCAATGCTGGGGAAGCTGATAACGGCCCCCCTCCGGCCCTGCGGGCCACCTCCCTCAGAGGGGGAGGATCTTCAGTAGCGTAGCGCCACTTCGGTCGGGACCGGGGTTTGGGCCGGCGGACCCGCCACCACCTCCTCCGGCAGGCGCTTGTCGAGGATGTCGCCGCTGGTCGAGGCGAAGCTGCGGGGCGGGGCGTCGGCGGGTTCGGTGGGGACGGCCGGCTGGTCGTCGAGCGCGACGGTGGTGGCGCCCGAGGCCGAGACGATGTCGGCGTCGGCCGGGTCTGGCTCGTAGCTGGCGGGCTCGATCAGGCCCATCTGCGCCATGTCGGCCGAGGTCAGCACGACCGGGGTCTCGTCGACCGGCGGGCGCAGGAAGTCCTGGCCGATGACGTAGTCCGGGACCTTGCCGGCGGGCCAAACCATCGGGGCGGCCTCGGCGTACTGGCTGCCCTGGATCTCGGCGTAGGGCTGGGGCTCTCGCTCCTGCGGGCCGATCTGCATGGCGGCGCCGGCGATCGCGCCGAGGGTCAGGGCGACGGGGAGGCCGACGATGGCGGCCCGGGTCTTCAAGAGGTCGAGCGGCTTCATGTGCAGATAGCGTTCGAGCCGGAGATTCGTTCTAGGCTTGGGTTCGATTCCGGGCGGAAAGGCGCGAGCGATCATGAGCAAGATCAGGGGCGGGGGCCTGCTGCGGATCCGCGAGGGCGGCCACGCGCGGGTGACCTATGTGGAGCTGTTCTTCGACCTGGTGTTCGTGTTCGCGATCACCCAGCTGTCGCACGGGCTGATCGGCCACCCCAGCCTGCTGGGCGTGGTCGAGACGGGCCTGCTGCTGATGGCCGTCTGGTGGGCCTGGATCTACACCGCCTGGGTCACCAACTGGCTGGATCCCGAGCGGCCGCCCGTCCAGATCATGCTGTTCCTGGTGATGGCCGCCGGCATGGTGATGACCATGTCGATCCCCACGGCCTTCGAGGGGCGGGGGCTGCTGTTCGCCCTGGCCTATGTGGGTATCCAGGTGGGGCGCAGCCTGTTCACCGCCTGGAGCGTGCGCCGCGATCGGGGACTGAAGCTCAACTTCCTGCGCATCACTGCCTGGCTCGCGGTGTCGGGCGTGCTGTGGATCGCCGGGGGGCTGGCTCATGACGGCCTGCGCCTGGCCTGCTGGACGGCGGCGATCGCCATCGAATACGCCTCGCCGGCCGCCGGCTTCTGGACCCCGGGCCTTGGCCGCAGCAGGACCGCCGACTGGACGGTCGAGGGAGCGCACCTTGCCGAGCGCTGCGCCCTGTTCACGATCATCGCCCTGGGCGAGTCGATCCTGGTCATGGGCGCGACCGCCGCCGGCATGGCCTGGACGCCGGTGGTGGCGGCCTCGTTCGCCTCGGCCTTCGTGGCCAGCATCGCCATGTGGTGGATCTACTTCTCGTTCACGGCCGAGGCGGCCAGCGAGGCGATCAGCCATTCCGACGACCCGGGCCGGGTGGCGCGCATCGCCTACACCTACAGCCACCTCCTGCCGGTGGCGGGGATCATCGTGGCGGCCGTCGGCGACGAGTGGGTGATCCATCATCCGTTGGGCCATGCCGACCCGAAGATCTCGGCCGCCCTGATCGGCGGGCCGCTGCTGTTCCTGCTGGGCGGGGTGCTGTTCAAGAAGGCGGTGTTCCGCATCTGGTCGCCGTCGCGCAGCGCGGGCATGGCGGCGCTGCTGCTGCTGATCCCGGTGTCGCCGCTCGTCTCGCCCCTGGTGCTGTCGCTGCTGACCACCGCCGTGCTGGTGCTGGTCGGGGCCTGGGAGAGCCTGGCGATACGGCGGCGCGGGCATCAGCTGCGCGGCTGACATGGCGCCGCAACGGCGCCGCAAGACTCGTCTATAGGGTCGCACCATAAGCGCCGCCTTCCTCCACGCGCGGCCGCAACCGGGACTTCCAGTGATCAAAGAGCGTTTCCCCGACACCAAGGCCCTGATCTTCGACTGCGACGGCACCCTGGTCGACAGCCTGGGCCTCTATGCCGTCGCCTGGCCGGCGGGCTTGCGGTCCACGGGCCATGCGATGGAGGCGTCCTGGTACCTGGAGCGCGGCGGCTTTTCCGGCGACATGCTGATGGACGCTTTCGAGCAAGAGGTCGGCCAGACGCTGGACCGGGCCCAGGTGATGAAGGCGGTGTGGGCGACCTATAGCGAGGGGATCGACAGCCTGACCGAGATCACGGCCGTCACCGCCATCGCCCGCGCGTTCCACGGCCGCCTGCCCATGGCGGTGGCCTCCAGCGGGCCGTCGGACTTCGTGCGGCTGAGCCTGAAGGCGCGGGGGCTGGACGTATTGTTCGACACCATCGTCACGGTCGAGGATGTGGCGGCGGCCAAGCCGGCCCCGGACCTCTTCCTGGAAGCCGCCCGCCGGCTGGGCGTGGCGCCACGCGACTGCCTGGTGTTCGAAGACAGCATCCAGGGCCTGCAGGCGGCCGCGGCGGCCGGCTGCAACGCGATCGACGTGCGCGAACTGATGGAAGAGGCGGCCTAGCTAGCGCCCGTAGGCGGCCTCGGTCGCGCGGATCAGGCCGTCGATGACGCCGGGCTCGGTCGAGGCGTGGCCGGCGTCCCAGACGATCTCGAAATGGGCCGAGGGCCAGGCGCGGTGCAGGGCCCAGGCGCTGGCCAGCGGCGTGACCACGTCGAAGCGGCCCTGGACGATCCAGGCGGGGATGTGGCGGATCGTCTCGATATTGTTGAGGATCCAGCCGTCCTGCGGGAAGAAGCCGCGATTGACGAAGAAGTGGCTCTCGATCCGCGCGAAGGCGATAGCGAAGTCTTCCTCGTTGAACTTCGGCGGCCGGGCCTCGGGGCCGCGCAGCGAGATGGTGTCGCCCTCCCACTGGCTCCAGGCGTTGGCGGCCTCGGCCTGGACGCGGCGGTCGGGGTGGACCAGGCGCTTGTGATAGGCGGCCATCAGGTCGCCGCGTTCCTCGGGCGGGATCGGGGCCAGGAACCGCTCCCAGGCGTCGGGAAACAGCATCGAGGCGCCGTCCTGATAGAACCAGGCCAACTCCTTGTCGGTCAGCAGGAAGACGCCGCGCAGCACCAGGCCCTCGACGCGGTCGGGGTGCTTGATGGCGTAGGCGAGGGCCAGGGTGGAGCCCCAGGAGCCGCCGAACACGGTCCACTTCTCGATGCCCAGGTGCTCGCGCAGCCGCTCGATGTCGGCGATCAGGCTCCAGGTGGTGTTGTCGTCGAGGCTGGCGTTGGGCCGCGAGCGGCCGCAGCCGCGCTGGTCGAACAGGGTCATGCGCCAGCGCGACGGATCGAAGAACCGCCGCATGGTGGGGTTGATCGCCCCGCCGGGGCCGCCGTGCAGGATCACCGCCGGCTTGCCGCGCGGCGCGCCGCATTCCTCGTAATAGATCTCGTGGGCGCTTCCGGTGGGCAGCCAGCCGAAGGAGAACGGCTCGACCTCGCGATAGAGGCCGCGACGGCCGATGGAGGACATGGCTGCGAGTGAAGCGTGACGGTCCATGGCGCGAGCCTAGGCGTTTTGCTTGTCCGTGTGAACGGCGCTTTGTTCGTCGGCGGAAGGCCGTGAGCAAGCTTGACCGCCGGCAACCTGGGCGATAACGCGCTTGAGGGCTGAAATTCGGGGGCGAGCGGCATGCGGCGGCGGGAACTGATGGCGGGCGGACTGGTCGCGGCGCTGGCGGCGCCGAGCCTTGTGCTGGCCAAGCCCAAGCACGCGGTCGCCGGCGACGTCGCTCCGGAGTTCTCGATCTCCACGGTCAACAGCGGCGTCCATCGCCTGGCCGACATGCGCGGCGACGTCGTGGTCATCAACTACTGGGCGTCGTGGTGCGCCCCGTGCCGGGCCGAGATGCTGGCCCTGGACCAGTTCATGCGCGAGAAGGCCGGCAAGGGCCTGCGGATCTACGCCGTCAACATCGAGAGCTCGCCGCCGGAGAAGGCCATGCGCGACCTTTCGGGCGCGCTGTCGTTCCCGGTCGGACGGCGCCTGGCGGGCAAGGGCTACGGCAAGATCGACAACGCCGTGCCGACCAATTTCGTCATCGACCGCAAGGGCGTGGTGCGCCACGCCAAGGCCGGCGCCTTCTCGTACGACAGCTTCGCGCGCCTCCTGAACCCGCTGCTGGCCGAGGCCCGTCCCGTCGAGGTCGCCTAGACGCCACGATTCCCGTTATGGTGCGTGCGCATGAGCACCACGCCCGAAGACCTGACCGACGACGACCTCTTGAACCTGCTGACCGACGATCAGCTGGCCGAGCTCGACAACTCCATCGCCGAGATGTTCGGCGCCGAGGGTCTGGACCGCGCCGAGGCCCTGCTGGTGCTGGCCCGGGTCTATTCGATGCGCGCGGCCGAGCGCGACGAGGCCTCGGCCCTGGCCCTGCTGCAACTGGCCGCCGCCATGCGCAGGCGAGCAGAGCGTCTGATGCAGCGACCGCAGTAATGAAAACCCTCTCTCTTTGAGAGAGGGAGGGGCCCGCGCCGCAGGCGTGGGAGGGTGAGAGGTAACAAACTCGCGGCATGAAGCGCGGCGTTCGAGCAACGGCGCTTCGCGGGTGGTCGCCCTTTTCCGATTTACTTGCAGACGGTGAAACCCCTCACCCTCCCACCGCTTCGCGGCGGGCCCCTCCCTCTCCCTATGGAAGAGGGGACGAAGAGCCGCTCACCCCACCCTCAGCGTTCCCGCGTCGATCGCCTGGCTGATCCTCACCTGGCCCTTTTCGTCGCGGATCTCGACCGTGACCTTGGGGGCGGGCGGCGACCAGTCGATGGTGATCAGGCCGAAGTTGCGTTCGCGCAGCACGGCCGAGGCGCGCAGGGCGTTGGGCGGGGTGACCGGCCAGACCTCGGTCAGGCCCGAGGAGGTGACGTCCCACATCGGATAGGGGACGTTGAGGTCGAGCTTTGAGACCTCGGCGTAATGGGTGTCGCCGCTGACGAAGAACAGGCGCTCGGCGCGCTGGCGGCGGATGGCCTCGAACAGGCGCTGGTGGTCGCGGGCGTAGTTGATCCAGCTTTCCCAGCCGGCGAAGTCGGCCAGCACCTGAAGGCTGGAGCCGAAGATGCGCAGGTCGGCGGGCTGGGCCAGCTGGGCCTCCAGCCACGCCCACTGCGGCTCGCCGATCATGGTGGCGTCCTGGTCGGCGATGCGGTCGTAGGGGCCGGGCGTCTCCTTGCCCTGCAGGCCGCGGGCCACGGCCCAGGCCTTGTAGCCGCCCTTGAAGGTCTTTTCGGCCAGCGGCGTGCGGTTCCAGCGCAGGTCGGGCAGCAGGATCTGCACCCGGCGGCCTTCGGGGCCGAAGACATAGGCGGCATGGACGCCGTCGCGCGTGCGGCGGGGGGAATTTTCCGGCTCGCCCCAGAAGTCGCAGAACTGGCGGCGGCTCTCGGCCTTCATCGGATAGTCGCCGCCGGCGTCGTTCTCGCCGAAGTCGTGGTCGTCCCAGATAGCCACCACGGGGATTTCGTCGCGCAGCCGTTTGAAGTGCGGCTTGGCGGCCAGCATGGCGTACTTGGCGGCCATCACCTTGGGATCGCGGGTGTCGGCGTAGATGTTGTCGCCCAGGAACATGAAGAGGTCGGGCTTGGTGGCGAAGATCGCCTCCCAGATCGGCTGGTCCTTGTCCTGCTTGGCGCAGGAACCGAAGGCGATGCGGGTCAGCGGCTTGTCGAGAGCCGGGTGGGGCGCGTCCACGACCGCTTGAGCGGCGGCCGGCGCGACGGCCAGGGCGGCGGCCGACAGGCCGAGCGCCGAGCGGCGGGAGAGGTCGGTCACGGGCGTGAACCTCCACGAAAAAGCCCTTCCCCCTCGATGGGGGAAGGGTTGGGATGGGGGTGTCCTGCGGAAGGAGAGGGTGAAGCAGCGCTTGTTGTCCAGCGCCGTCACCCCCAACCCCGGCCCTTCCCCAATCGAGGGGGAAGGGAGGAGGCTTGATCAGAACGCCTTCTTGATGGTCACGAAGCCCTGGCGCGGCGGGGCCGGCAGCAGGGTCATGGTCGTGCCGGCGGTGTCGCGGTTGACGAAGCCGCCCGAGCCGACGGTCGAGATGTAGTCCTCGTCGGTCAGGTTGGTGACGTTGGCCTGGATCTCCAGGCCCTTGCTCCAGCCCTCGCCGTCGAAGCGGTAGCCGAAGGTCAGGTCGGCCACGGTGTAGCCGTCGACCTCGCCGCCGACGTTCTCGTAGGTGTAGTAGCGCTCGCCGGTGTAGCTGACGCCGAGGCGGGCGAAGAAGCCGCCCTGTTCGAACTTCACCTCGCCCTTGAACAGGTTCTTGGGCGTGTTGACGACCGTTTTACCAGCCGTGCGGGCGGCGATGGTGCCGTCGCCGTTCATGACGTCGTCTTCGTATTCGGAGTTGTTGTAGGTGTAGGAGCCGTAGACCGACCAGGCGTCGGTGAGGCGGAACTCGCCGGCCAGTTCGACGCCTTGGGTCTTCACCGAGCCGACGTTCGACAGCACGGCGGGCAGGCCCAGGATCGGCGAGGCGGTCGAGGCGCTCAGCAGGCGGTTCTCGAAGGTCACGTCATAGAGCGCCGCGACGCCCTGGAAGCGGCCGTTGCGATAGCGGACGCCGCCTTCCCAGGTCTTGGAGCTTTCCGGCTCCAGGGTCTTGGCGACGTAGTCGACCACCGTCTGGCTCTGCGAGGCGAACGGACCAGCAGTGGCGGCCGAGACGTAGGCGGCCACGTTCTCGGTATAGCCGCCGAAGACTTCCAGGCCGCTGTCGAAGGCGTAGACCGCGCCGACCTGCGGCAGGAAGGTTTCCTCGCTCTTGATCGTGCCGGCCAGCGGGTTGCCGACCACGGTCTCGACGCTGTTCTCGACCTTCATGGCCTTGAAGCCGAAATTGACCTTGAAGGCGTCGGTGATCGCCCAGCTGTCCTCGATGTAGCCGGTCAGGGTCTGCGTCTTGAACCGGTACTGCCACTGGGTGGCGAAGGGGTTCTGCTGGAAGTCGAGCGGATCGCGCGACGGGCGCGAGACCGTCTCGGCGTAGAAGCGGCGGGCCTGGTTGAAGTGGTTGGTCTCGGTCCAGAAGCCGCCGCTCAGCTTGTGGGCGCCCAGGTCGACCGACAGGCTGGCGGTCAGGCCGCCGCGGTCGATGTCGTACTCGGTGGTGCGGATCGACAGCGGGGCGGCGTCAGAGCCGGCCGTGCCGAAGCCGGGGCTGGCGAGGTAGGGCGTGTACCACAGGCCCTGGCCCTTGTTCTTGTGCTGGTAGGCGGTGGCCTTGAAGTCGACGCGGTCGCCGAAGGGCAGGGCCAGGGTCGCGCCGTAGAGGTCGTCGTCACGCACGCCGGCGCCGGCGTAGTAGGCGTCGTCGACGGTGGCGAACGGGGCGGGCAGGGCCGTGCCGGTCTGGTAGGCGCGGGCCGCGGCGACGGCCAGGTTCCAGTTGGGGATCAGGTTGTCCCAGTCGCGGCCGAGACGCTTGATCATCTCGAACGACATGTCCTGGTAGTCCTGCTCGCGGCGTTCCGAGCGGGTGTAGAAGCCGGTCAGCGAGCCTTCGCCCAGCGGCAGGACGGCCTTGGCGTCGTACTGGCGCTGCTTCTGCTCGCTGCCGCCCTTCCACTTGTCGGTCTTCTGGTCGGCCACCGAGATGAAGGCGCGCAGGCCGCCCAGCTGTTCCAGGGCGCCCGTTTCGAAGCGGGCGAACACGCGGTGCATGTTCTGCGAGCCGCCGGTCAGGTTGACCTGGCCGCCCATCACTTCCGACGGATCGCGCGAATAGAACTGCAGCGTGCCGCCGAGGTTGGACGTCGAGGCGGTGCCCAGCGAGCCGGCGCCCTGGGCCAGCTCGACCTTGCCGATGTTCTCGCTGGCGATGGCGCGGCTGATGTGCAGGCCGTTGTGGTTGCCGTAGCTCATGTCGCCCAGCGGCACGCCGTCGCGGGTGAAGCCCAGCTGGTTCTGGTTGAAGCCGCGGATCGACAGGCTGGTCGACCACTCGTAGGCGCCGAACGGGTCGGCCGACTGGAACGAGACGCCCGGCAGTTTGTCGATGGCCTTCAGCGGGCTCGTGCCGGCGGCCTGGGTGGCGATGCTGTCCTCGTTGAGGACCTGGACCTGGCGGCTCTGGCCCTGGCCGATGACCACGACGGCCTCAACTTCGGCGGCGGCGTCGGGCGCGGGTTCCGGCGCGGGGCTTTCGGCGGCCAGGACGGGCGCGGCGAACAGGAGGGCGCCGAGGGCGGCGCTGAGCAGGAGGGCGGACTTCATTGGACTATCCCCTAGTGCGCCGAGGGCGGGGAGGCCGCCGGGCGCGTCTGGGGCTGTTCGCCTAACGTGGATCGGCGACGTGGCTGCGACGGTTATTTGTCGTCTCGCCGACAGTCCGGCGACGAACCTGTGAAGGGGCCGCGATTGCGCAAACCGGCCTCAGCCGCTATTTGAGCGGCCGATCCCCGAACCCGACCCGAGAGACGAAAAGCCCCTCATGGCGCAGCAATACATTTTCCAGATGCAGGGCCTGACCAAGGCCTATCCCGGCGGCAAGAAGGTCTTCGAGAACATCTGGCTGTCGTTCTATTCCGACGCCAAGATCGGCGTGGTCGGCGTCAACGGCTCGGGTAAGTCGACCCTGCTGAAGGTGATGGCCGGCCTGGACAAGGAATTCTCGGGCGAGGCCAAGGCCGCCGACGGCGTCAAGCGCGGCTATCTCCCGCAGGAGCCGCAGCTGGATCCGACCCTGGACGTCTGGGGCAATGTGATCGCCGACTGCGAGGACAAGAAGGTCTTCGACAAGTACAACGAATTGGCGGCCCAGCTCGGTGAGGAATACACCGACGAGCTGATGGAGGAGATGACCAAGCTCCAGGAGATCATCGACGCCAAGGATCTGTGGGACATCGATTCCAAGATCGAGATGGCGATCGACGCCCTGCGCTGCCCGCCCAACGACGCCAACATCGAAAGCCTGTCGGGCGGTGAAAAGCGCCGCATCGCGCTGGCCCGCCTGCTGCTCAGCAAGCCCGACATGCTGCTGCTCGACGAACCGACCAACCACCTGGACGCCGAGTCGGTGGCCTGGCTGCAGCACCACCTGGAAGAGTTCCCGGGCTGCGTCATCCTGGTCACCCACGACCGTTATTTCCTGGACCAGGTCACCAAGTGGACCCTGGAACTCGACCGGGGCAAGGGCATCCCCTACGAGGGCAACTACTCGGGCTGGCTCGAGCAGAAGCAGAAGCGCGTCGTCCAGGAGCAGTCGGAATCGGAAGCCCGCCAGCGCGCGCTCACCCGCGAACTGGAATGGGTGCGCAGCTCGCCCAAGGCCCGTCAGTCCAAGTCGAAGGCCCGCCTGGCCTCGTACGAGGAAATGGTCGCCGCGCAGGAGAACGCCCGCGCCGCCCAGACCCAGGCTCACATCCAGATCCCGCCCGGCCCGCGCCTCGGCAACGTGGTCCTGGAAGTCACGGGGCTGGAGAAGGAGTACGGCGACAAGGTGCTGTTCAAGGACCTGTCGTTCCGCCTGCCGCCGAACGGCATCGTCGGCGTCATCGGCCCCAACGGCGCCGGCAAGTCGACGCTGTTCAAGCTGATCACCGGCCGCGAGACCCCCGACCAGGGCACCGTCAAGGTCGGCGAGACCGTGAAGCTGGCCTATGTCGACCAGTCGCGCGACGCCCTCGACCCGAACAAGACGGTCTGGGAAGAAGTCAGCGGCGGCACCGACGTGATGGTCGTCGGCAAGCGCGAGATCAACAGCCGCGCCTATGTCGGCAGCTTCAACTTCAAGGGCGGCGACCAGCAGAAGAAGGTCGGCCTGCTGTCGGGCGGTGAGCGCAACCGCGTCCACCTGGCCAAGACCCTGGCCACCGGCGGCAACCTGATCCTGCTCGACGAACCGACCAACGACCTGGACATCGAAACCCTGCAGGCCCTGGAAGAGGCGCTCGAAGAGTTCGCCGGCTGCGCCGTGGTCATCAGCCACGATCGCTGGTTCCTGGACCGCCTGGCCACGCACATCCTGGCCTTCGAGGGCGACAGCCACGTCGAATGGTTCGAAGGCAACTTCGAGATGTACGAGGAAGACAAGAAGCGCCGCCTGGGCGCCGACAGCCTGATCCCCAAGCGGATCAAGTTCCAGAAGTTCGCCCGCTAAGCGCGAGCTTCGGTCGAAGACGAAGTGAGAGGGGCGGCTCCACAGGAGCCGCCCCTTTTGCTTTTGCGCCTACTTGGGTTCCTTCGGCGGCATGACCGGATCCGAGCCGGGCAGGTTCGAGCCCGGGTTCGGCGCCATCATGTCGTCGGGCGGGGTGTTGGTCGGCGGCGTGACCGGCATCGAGGGCGGGGCGTCGGTGGTCGGCGGATTGACCTGGGTGCTGGCGGCCGCGTCGCCCGACATCGAGCCGGTGGTCGAGGCTGGCGGCAGGGTCGCGGAGGTGTCGGTGGAGGCGCCGACCGCGGCTTCGCCGGCCCACCAGTCCTTGGTCGCGCGCTGCTTGGCCGAGGCCTTGGAATAGGCTTCGAGCTGGCCGTAGGGGATCGGCTGCTTGGGGCTGGCGACGGCGGCCGAGGCCTTGATCTTCGGATTGGCGACGGCCGCGCCGCAGACGGCCCCGGAGGCGACCAGGGCGAGCGTCGCGCCCGCCAGGAGGGTTTTCGTGAACATGGGAGCTCTCCCTAAAGCGCCGGTTTCGGCGCCAGTCGATAAAACCCCTTCGCGGTCAAGGCGTTCACAGCTTCGCCGCGAACGGAACCGTCGGCGCCCATGACGGGTTGAGAACGGCGCTTCAGATGTTCGTGCGTCGCGTGTTGAGTGCTGGCGCGCGGGCGTCAGAGGAGTAGCCTGTTCCCCAGCAAGAACGATCGTCCCGCGGATCGGCGGCGGAGGCAGTCCGCCGCGCGCCGGGACCGGAGAAGCCGTATGTCGCAGACCCCCGTCGTGAAGCCCCACGTCGTCCTGTCCCACGAGATGCTCCTGCCGATGCAGCCGCTGCTCGAGGGCGCCTACGAGGTGCATCGCCTGTGGGACTATCCCGATCGCCTGGCCTTCCTGGAGGGGCCGGGCAAGCAGGTGCAGGCCATCGTCCACGCCGGTGAGATGGTGCTGCCGCGCGACCTGCTGGCGGAGATGCCGCGCCTGGGCCTGATCGCCTGCGTCAGCGCCGGCTATGACGGCGTCGACGTGCCCTGGTGCCGGGCTCATGGCCTGGCGGTGACCCACTCGGTGGGGCTGAACGCCGGCGATGTGGCCGATCACGCCCTGGGTCTGCTGCTGAGCGCCTGGCGCGGGATCGGCGAGGGCGATCGCCGGGTGCGCGCCGGCCGCTGGACCTCGATGGACCGCATGGGGGCTCGCCACGGCCTGCGCGGCCGCAAGGCCGGGATCATCGGCCTGGGCCACATCGGCGAGGCCGTCGCTCGTCGCCTCGAAGCCTTCGACATCAAGGTCGCCTGGTGGGGGCCGCGCCCGAAGGAGGCCAACTGGCCGCGCGCCGAAAGCCTGCTGGCCCTGGCCCGCGACAGCGACATCCTGGTGGTCTGCGCCCGGCCGGACGCCAGCAACCGCCACATGGTCAATGCCGGGGTGATCGACGCCCTGGGTCCGCACGGCCTGCTGGTCAACGTCTCGCGCGGGTCGCTGGTCGACGAGGACGCCCTGGTCGCGGCGCTGAAGGACGGCCGCCTGGGCATGGCCGCGCTGGACGTGTTCGAGCAGGAGCCTACCCCGCCGGCGCGCTGGGCCGACGTGCCCCATACCGTGCTGACCCCGCACATGGCCGGCGCGACGCTGGACAGCATCCCGGCCATGGTCAACCTGACCCTGGAAAACCTGCGCCGCTACTTCCACGGCGAGCCTCTGGCCAGCCCCGTGGCGGCCTGAGGTCTGTAGGCGGCAAGAGGGAAGGGGATCGCATGGCCAAGGTGCTGGGTCTGGGCGGCGTGTTCTTCAAGGCGGACGACCCCAAGGGGCTGGCCGCCTGGTACGCGCGGGTGCTGGGGATCAAGGTCGAGGACTGGGGCGGGGCGATGTTCAGCCACCCGAAGGTCGGCATGACCAACTGGTCGCCGTTCCCGGCCGACACCCGCTATTTCGAGCCGTCGACCGCGCCGTTCATGATCAACCTGATCGTCGACGACATCGACGGCGTGCTGGCCAAGGCCGCCGCCGAGGGCGTCGAGCCGACCGGGCGGCAGGACGAGGAGTACGGCCGCTTCGCTTGGCTGGTGGATCCGGCCGGTTTCAAGGTCGAGCTGTGGCAGCCGGCCGCCGAAGGTTGAGGATTGGAAGATTTATCCCCGATCCCGTCGCCAGGGTCGCGCGGAAGGGCTTTTTGATCTCCGCGCGGCGGGATATGGAGCGCCCCGCTGTCACAGAATTCGCTTGCCAAATCGGACATAAAGATATCTTTATATCCCTATGGCGCTATCGAGCGAACAGGTTGTCGACGTACTGCGGGCGGCGGGCGAAAGCACCCGTCTGCGCATCCTCGCGCTGCTGGCCGTCGAGGAGCTTTCGGTGCTCGAGCTGTGCCGGATTCTCGACCAGAGCCAGCCGCGCGTCTCTCGCCACCTGAAGCTGCTGGCCGAGGCCGGGCTGGTCGAGCGTTTCCCCGATGGGGCCTGGGTGTTCTACCGCCTGGCCGGAACCTCGGGCGGCGGGGCGGTGGTCGCCGCGGCCCTTGCGCTGATCGGCGCTGACGACGAGGTGGTGCGGGGCGACGCCAGCCAATTGGCGGCCGTGCGGGCCGAGCGCTCGGCCGGCGCCCAGGCCTATTTCGCCCGCAACGCCGCGCGCTGGAACGAGATCCGCTCGCTCTATGTCGACGAGAAGGAGGTCGAGACGGCCATCCTGCGCGCGACCGGCGAGGGCCCCTTCGACGAGATGGTCGACCTGGGCGCCGGCGCTGGCCGGATGCTGACGCTCCTTGGCGGACGGGCGGTCAACGCCCTGGGCCTGGACCTGTCGCAGCAGATGCTCAACATCGCCCGCGACGAGGTGGCCAAGGCCGGACTGACGGCCTGCGAGCTGCGTCACGGCGACATCTTCGACACCGGCCTGCCGGGCGGCTGCGCCGACCTCGTCACCGTGCACCAGGTGCTGCATTATCTGGGCGACCCCGCCGCGGCCGTGGTCGAGGCCGCGCGCCTGGTGGGCAAGGGCGGCCTGCTGCTGATCGCCGACTTCGCCCCGCACGACCACGAGTTCCTGCGCGAGGCCCACCAGCATCGCCGCCTGGGCTTCGCCGACGACGAGATCCTGCCGTGGATCGAGGCCGCGGGCCTGGTCCCCGAAACCAACATCGCCCTGCCGCCGACCACGGCCGAGGGGCTGACCGTCAAGATCTGGACCGCCCGGCGCCCCGGCGCGGCCCTCGCCGAAAGGACCGCCGCATGACCCTGCCGCCCACCCGTCGCGTGATCGGGCCGGTGGCCCGCGCCGGCGAGCGTCCCGTCGGCGCCGCCCGGCCGCGCGTGTCGTTCGAGTTCTTCCCGCCCAAGACCGAGAAGATGGAAGCCAGCCTGTGGGAGGCGATCACCCGCCTGGCCCCGCTGGACCCGGCCTTCGTCTCGGTGACCTACGGCGCCGGCGGCTCGACCCGCGAGCGTACGCACCGTACGGTCAAGCGCATCCTCGACGAGACCAGCCTGAAGCCGGCCGCCCACCTGACCTGCGTCGGCGCCAGCCGCGCAGAGGTCGACGAGGTCATCCACGACTACTGGAACATCGGCGTGCGCCACATCGTGTCGCTGCGCGGCGACCCGCCTCCGGGCGAGGGCGGCATCGGCGGTGTCTACGTGCCGCGCGAGGACGGCTACAAGAACGCCACCGAACTCACCGCCGCCCTGCGGGGCGTCGCGCCGTTCGAGGTGCTGGTCGGGGTCTATCCCGAAAAGCATCCCGAGAGCCCGTCGCTGGACCACGACATCGAGGTGCTGAAGGCCAAGGTCGACGCCGGCGCGACCCTGGGCATCAGCCAGTTCTTCTTCGACATCGACGCCTTCCTGCGCTTCGTCGACAAGGCGCGCGCCGCCGGGATCACCATCCCGATCGTGCCGGGCGTCATGCCGGTGACCAACTTCAAGGGCCTCAAGACGATGTCGGCCGCGTGCCAGACCTCGGTGCCGTCGTGGCTGGCCAACCTGTTCGAGGGCCTGGACGAGGATCCGGAGACCCGCCGCCTGATCGCCTGCTCGGTGGCGGCCGAAATGTGCGCCAAGCTTCAGGAGCAGGGCTTCAACGACTTCCACTTCTACACGCTGAACCGCGCCGACCTCGTCTACGCCATCTGCCGGGTGCTGGGCGTGCGCGAGACCGCCCCGGCCCACGAGGCGGCTGCATGAAGGCCCTGGTTCTCGCCCTGGCGCTGGGCCTGGCCTCGACGAGCGTCGTCGCCCAAGCTGACGACAACGCCAACTGGACGCGGCCGATCAAGCCGTACCGGGTGGCGGGCAACATCTATTACGTCGGCTCCGAGGGCCTGTCGGCCTGGCTGATCACCACGTCGGAGGGCCACGTCCTGCTCGACGGCGGTCCGTCGGCGGAAGGCGGCAAGCTGATCGAGCGCAGCATCCAGTCGCTGGGCTTCAAGCTGTCGGACGTGAAGGTGCTGATCAACACCCACGCCCACTACGACCATGCCGGGGGCCTGGCCCAGCTGAAGGCCGACACCGGGGGCAAGCTGTGGGCCTCGCGCGCCGACAAGCAGGCCCTGGAGAAGGGCCAGCACTTCGGCGACAACGCCAACGGCCTGACGCCCTTTCCGGCCGTGAAGGTCGACAAGACGTTCGGCGACGAGCAGAAGCTGAAGATGGGCGGCACGACCCTCGTCGCCCACCTGACGCCTGGCCACACCATCGGCTGCACCAGCTGGACCACCCAGGTGGTCGAGAAGGGGAGGCCGCTGAACGTGACCTTCCCGTGCTCGCTGTCGGTGGCCGGCAACGTGCTGGTCGGCAACAAGACCCACAAGTCGATCGTCGCCGACTACCGCGCCAGCTTCGCGGCGCTGCGGGCCATCCCGACCGACATCATGCTGCCCAGCCACGAAGAGCAGGGCGACCTCTTGGCCAAGCGCCAGAAGCAGCTGCGCGGCGACGCGGACGCCTTCATCGATCCGACCGAGCTGACCCGTTTCGTCGACGGCTACGAGACCCGGTTCAACCAGGAACTGGCGCGTCAGCAGGGAGCCGCCAAATGACCGACCTTTCCATCCGCGCCAACCGTGTCGCCGCCCTCAAGGCCGCCGCCAAGGAGCGCATCCTCATTCTCGACGGCTCCTGGGGCGTGATGTTCCAGAAGAAGAAGCTGACCGAGGCCGACTATCGGGCCGAGCGCTTCGCCGACTTCGACGGGCAGATGAAGGGCAACAACGACATCCTGTGCCTGACCCGGCCCGATCTCGTGGCCGAGCTTCACGACGCCTATTTCGCCGCCGGCGCCGACATCTCCGAGACCAACACCTTCTCGGGCACGACCATCGCCCAGGCCGACTATCACCTGGGCGAACAGGACGTCTGGGACATCAACCTGGAGGGCGCGAAGATCGGCCGTCAGGTCGCCGACCGCTGGAACGGCGAAAACCCCGACCGTCCGAAGTTCATCGCCGGCTCGATCGGCCCGCTGAACGTCATGCTGTCGATGTCGTCGGACGTGAACGACCCGGGCGCGCGCAAGGTGACCTTCGACCAGGTCTACCAGGCCTATCGCCAGCAGGTGGACGCCCTCTACCAGGGCGGGGTCGACCTGTTCCTGATCGAGACCATCACCGACACCCTGAACTGCAAGGCGGCCATCAAGGCGATCCTCGACTGGCGCGACGAGGGCCACGAGGAGCTGCCGATCTGGATCAGCGGCACGATCACCGACCGCTCGGGCCGCACCCTGTCGGGCCAGACGGCCGAGGCGTTCTGGAACTCGATCAAGCACTGCAAGCCCTTCGCCGTCGGGTTCAACTGCGCCCTGGGCGCGGACCTGATGCGCCCGCACATCGCCGAGATGGCGCGCATCGCCGACACCCTGGTCGCGGCCTATCCCAACGCCGGCCTGCCCAACGCCATGGGCGAGTACGACGAGGAGCCGCACGAGACCGGCCACGCCCTGCATGAGTGGGCCAAGGACGGTCTGGTCAACATCCTGGGCGGCTGCTGCGGCACTACCCCCGACCATATCCGCCACGTGGCGGACGAGGTGCGCGGCGTCACGCCCCGCGCTATTCCTGAGCGCCCCAAGGCCATGCGCCTTGCCGGCCTGGAACCCTTCGAGCTGGCCTGATCGAGTACGAGACGATGCGCACCACCATCCTTTTCGGCGGCCCCAGCCGCGAGCGTCTCGTGGCCGTGGCCAGCGCCCAGGGCCTGTCGCGGACCCTGCCGGAAGCCGATCTTTGGTTCTGGGCCCCGGACGGCTGGGTCTATGTCGCAACCCAGGACGTCTTGCTGGGCCATGAGCGCCCGTTCGAACTGGATCTGCCGACCGAAGGCGCGCCGATCGGCGACATCGAGGCGGCCCTGGACCTGGCCGTCCGCGAGGACCGGGTTCTGCTGCTGAGCCTGCACGGCGGCTTCGCCGAGGACGGCGGCCTGCAGGCGCTGTGCGAAGCCAGGGGCGTGGCTTTCACCGGCTCGGGTTCGGAGGCCAGCCGCCTGGCCTTCGGCAAGATCCTGGCCAAGGAAGTCGTCGGCAGGGCCGGCGTCTCGGTTCCCGAAAGCATCTTCCTGGAGGGCGCCGAGGGGGCGCTGGCCGACTATGGCCGGCTGATCGCCAAGCCGGCCGAGGACGGCTCGAGCTATGGACTGATCTTCGTCGACGGCCCCGCCGATCTGGCGACCGTCGCCGAGGCGGCCAAGGAGATGCCTTACCTCCTCGAACCCTTCGTGCAGGGGCTGGAATCGACCTGCGGCGTGCTGGAGCTGGCCAGCGGCGAGCTGATCGCCCTGCCGCCGGTGGAGATCCGTCCGTCGGCCGGCAAGTTCGACTACAAGTCCAAGTACCTGGCCAAGGACACGGTCGAGATCTGCCCGGCGACCTTCGCGCCGGAGGTCAACGCCGCCCTGCAGGATCAGGCCCTGAAGGCTCACAAGGCGCTGGGCTGCCGCGGCTATTCGCGTTCGGACTTCATCGTCTCCGACCGTGGCCTCGTCTATCTGGAAACCAACACCCTGCCGGGCCTGACGGCCTCGTCGCTGTATCCCAAGGCGCTGAAGGCGCAGGGGATCGAGTTCGGCGAGTTCCTGCGCGGCCAGCTGGCCCTTGCCGAGGCCCGCGCCAAGCAGACCGTGACGGCGGCCTGATCATGAGCGCCTGGGACAACGGACCGTTCGACAATGACGAGGCGGCCGACTTCATCGAGGACCTGGCGCAGGCGCCGGACTGGCGCACGGTGGTGCGCATCCTCGAGCACGTGACCAAGGCCGTGGGCTATCTGGAAGCGCCCGAGGGCGAGATGGCCGTGGCCGCCGCGGCCATCGTGGCGGCCTGCATCGGCGACGTCGCCGTGCTGCCTGACGACCAGAGCGGCCTCAAGGACGCCCTGGGCGCCCCGCCCGAGGGCCTCGTCCCGCTGGCGCGCGCGGCCCTGGCCCGCGTGGTCGCCCCCGCTTCCGAAATCGACGAACTCTGGCAGGAAGGCGACGCGCACGATGCGTGGCTGACCCACATCGCCAGCCTGCAGAATATCCTGAGCGCATCCCAATGAGACCTGTCTTCGTCAACATCGGCGAGCGGACCAACGTCACCGGTTCGGCCAAGTTCAAGAAGCTGATCGTCGAGGGCAACTTCGCCGAGGCCCTGTCGGTCGCCCGCCAGCAGGTCGAGGCCGGCGCCCAGGTCATCGACGTCAACATGGACGAAGGCCTGCTCGACTCCGAGCAGGCGATGGTCACCTTCCTGAACCTGATGGCGGCTGAGCCCGATATCGCCCGCGTGCCGGTGATGATCGACAGCTCCAAGTGGGAGGTGATCGAGGCCGGCCTGAAGTGCGTGCAGGGCAAGGCGATCGTCAACTCGATCTCGATGAAGGAAGGCGAGGCCAAGTTCATCGAGCAGGCCAAGCTGTGCCTGCGCTACGGCGCGGCCGTGGTGGTCATGGCCTTCGACGAGGTCGGCCAGGCCGACACCGCCGCCCGCAAGATCGAGATCTGCACCAAGGCCTACGATGTCCTGGTGAACAAGGTCGGCTTCCCGCCCGAGGACATCATCTTCGACCCCAACATCTTCGCCGTGGCGACGGGGATCGAGGAGCACGACAACTACGCCGTCGATTTCATCGAGGGCACGCGCGAGATCAAGGCCCGCTGCCCCTACGCCCGGATCTCGGGCGGGGTGTCGAACGTCTCGTTCAGCTTCCGTGGCAACGAGCCGGTGCGCCGGGCGATCCACTCGGTGTTCCTTTTCCACGCCATCAACGCCGGCATGGACATGGGCATCGTCAACGCCGGCGACCTGCCGGTCTATGACGACATCGACCCGGTGCTGCGCGAGGCCGTCGAGGACGTGATCCTCAACCGCCCGCAGCGGACCAACATCTCCAATACCGAGCGCCTGGTCGACATGGCGCCCGGCTACAAGGGCGAGAAGGGCGCGGCCCAGCAGGTCAACCTGGCCTGGCGCGAGGGCACGGTGGGTGAGCGCATCACCCACGCCCTGGTCAACGGCGTCACCGAGTTCATCGAGGCCGACACCGAAGAGGCGCGCCTGGCGGCCGAGCGCCCGCTGCACGTCATCGAAGGCCCGCTGATGGACGGCATGAACGTCGTCGGCGACCTGTTTGGCGCGGGCAAGATGTTCCTGCCCCAGGTGGTCAAGTCGGCCCGCGTCATGAAGCAGGCCGTGGCCTGGCTGATGCCGTTCATGGAGGCCGAGAAGGAAGGCCAGGAGCGCAAGGCCGCCGGCAAGGTGCTGATGGCCACCGTCAAGGGCGACGTCCACGACATCGGCAAGAACATCGTCGGCGTCGTGCTGCAATGTAACAACTACGAGGTCGTCGACCTGGGCGTGATGGTGCCCGCCGACCGCATCCTCGACGAGGCCAAGAAGCACCAGGTCGACATGATCGGCCTGTCGGGCCTGATCACCCCGTCGCTGGACGAGATGGTGTTCGTGGCCGCCGAGATGGAGCGCCAGGGCTTCAACATCCCGCTGCTGATCGGCGGCGCCACCACCAGCCGCACCCACACGGCGGTGAAGATCGAGCCGGCCTATCGCCGTGGCCCGACCACCTATGTGGTCGACGCCAGCCGGGCGGTGGGCGTGGTCTCCTCGCTGCTGTCGCCGACCGAGAAGGACCGGGTGATGGCCGACACCCGCGCCGAGTACGTCAAGGTGCGCGAACAGTACGCGCGCGGCCAGACGGTCAAGGCTCGCACCGCCATCGGCGAGGCCCGCAAGCGCAAGTACGCCATCGACTGGAAGGGCTATGAGCCGCCCAAGCCGCTGTTCACCGGCGCGCGGACCTTCGAACCCAGCCTGGCCGAGCTGGAGCCGTTCATCGACTGGTCGCCGTTCTTCGCCAGCTGGGAGCTGATCGGCCGCTATCCGCAGATCCTGGAAGACGACGTGGTCGGCGAGGCCGCCCGCGATCTCTATCGCGACGCCCGGGCCATGCTCGACAAGGTCATCGCCGAGAAGTGGTTCGGGGCCAAGGGCGTGATCGGCTTCTGGCCGGCCCAGGCGGTCGAGGACGACGTGGTGCTGTATTCGGACGAGACCCGTAACGTCGAGATCGCCCGCCTGCACACCCTGCGCCAGCAGATCGACAAGGGCCCGGGCGCGGGCAAGGCCAACCTGGCCCTTTCGGACTTCGTCGCGCCCGTCGGCGGGCCGGCCGACTATGTCGGCGGCTTCGCCGTCACCGCCGGCCATGGCGAGGACGAGATCGTCAAGAAGTTCAAGGACGCCGGCGACGACTACAGCGCGATCATGGCCTCGGCCCTGGCCGACCGCCTGGCCGAAGCCTTCGCCGAGTGGCTGCACCACAAGGCTCGCGTCGAACTGTGGGGCTACGCGCCGGAAGAGGGCTTCGACGCCGATCGCCTGATCGCCGAGAAGTACCAGGGCATCCGTCCCGCCCCCGGCTATCCGGCCCAGCCCGACCACACCGAGAAGGGCACGCTGTTCCGGCTGCTGGACGCCGAGGCCGCCACCGGCATGGCCCTGACCGAAAGCTTCGCCATGAGCCCCGGCGCGGCCGTGTCGGGCCTCTATTTCAGCCACCCGCAGAGCCACTATTTCGGGGTTGGCAAGATCGACTTCGACCAGGTCGAGGACTACGCCCGCCGCAAGGGCTGGGACCTGGCCACGACCGAGCGCTGGCTCTCTCCGATCCTCAACTACGACCCGCACGCGCGGGCGCGAGGCGAGGCGGCTTAAGGACCGAAATCCTCCCCCTGAAGGGGGAGGTGGCCCGAAGGGCCGGAGGGGGGAAAGTTCCGCTGACGGCGGTTCTTCTCACTTCTCTTTAGTTACATCCCCCTCCGTCGGCTTCGCCGACACCTCCCCCCTCAGGGGGAGGATCTGGCTGCTCTGGCCAAGTCCTGCGCTTTCAGGTCATCCTCTCCCCAACGAATGACCCTGGGGGAGTGGGGCGATGGACGGGAGCGGGGTGAGCCGCCGTGCGCTGGGCGCGCTGGCGGTGGGGGGAACGGCGGCGGGGCTGGCGGGATGCGCTGGGCCTAAGGGCGGCGACGTGAAGCCGAAGTCGCGGGACTTTCCCAAGGATTTCGTCTGGGGCACGGCCAGCGCGGCCTTCCAGACCGAGGGCTCGCCGACCGCCGACGGGCGCGGCCCCAGCGTCTGGGACCTGTTCCAGGACCAGCCGGGCAAGATCATCGACGGTTCCGACGCCAAGGTCGCCACCGACAGCTATCGCCGCTGGGCCGAGGACGTCGACCTTGTGGCCGGGGCGGGAATGGGCGCGTACCGGTTCTCCATCTCGTGGTCGCGGGTGCTGCCGACGGGGGCGGGGGGCGTCGCGCAAGCCGGGATCGACCATTACAGCCGCCTGGTCGACCGCCTGCTGGAGAAGGGCGTGACGCCCTACGCCACGCTGTTCCATTGGGACCTGCCGCAGGCGATCCAGGATCGCGGCGGCTGGGCGGCGCGCGACAGCGCCAAGGCCTTTTCCGACTACGCCGCCCTGATCGGCGAGCGGCTGGGCGACCGGCTCAAGAAGATCATCGTGCTGAACGAGCCGGCGGTGCACACGGTGTTTGGCCACGTCACCGGCGAGCACGCGCCGGGGTTCAAGGACGTGGCCCTGCTGGGGCCCGTCACCCACCACATGAACCTCGCCCAAGGGATGGCGATCCAGGCCCTGCGCGCCGCGCACGGCGACCTGTCGATCGGCACGACCCTGGCGCTGCAACCCTGCCGGCCCGCGGGCGGCGGCCTGGCGTTCTGGAACCGGCTGGCCTCGGACGGCCTGGACGCGCTGTGGAACCGCGCCTGGCTCGATCCGCTGCTTAAGGGCGAGTATCCCGACCAGATGAACGAGTTCCTGGGCGACCACGTGCGTTCGGAGGATCTTTCCACGATCCGCCAGCGGGTCGACTTCATGGGCGTGAACTACTACGCGCCGGCCTATATGCGCCTGGCGCCGCTGTCGCCGGGTCGGATCAAGCCGGCCGATCCGCCGCGCGGCGTCGAGCTGGACGCCTTCGGGCGTCACGTCGATCCGTCGGGCCTGCTGGAGGTGCTGGCGAGGCTGCGCACCGAGTACGGCAACCCACCGGTATTCGTCACCGAGAACGGCTGCTCGGATCCGTTCGGCGACGGCAGGGCGATCCAGGCCGACACCTTCCGCATCGCCTTCCTGCGCCGCCACCTGCAGGCGGTGAAGGCGGCCATGGAGGCTGGCTCGCCGGTGAAGGGCTTCTTCGCCTGGTGCCTGGTCGACAACTGGGAATGGGCGCTGGGCTATCGCTCGAAGTTCGGCCTGGTCAGCCACGACCGCACGAGCGGGGCGCGCAAGCCCAAGGCCTCGTACGGCTGGTATTCGGGCCTGGCGCGGAGCGGGGTCCTGCCGACGGCGCCTTAGATGAAGAGCGTCTTGTTACTATCCTCCCCGTCATTCCCGCCCTTGTGGCGGGAATGACGGGAGAAGAGCGACTTGAGGGTCAGTCCGGCTTGCAGATCAGCACGTCCTTGCCGCCGCGCTTGGCGGGAAGGAGGCTGCCGGCGCAGGCCTGGGGATTGGCCGGGTCGATGATGATCTCGCGGCTGGCCGGCAGCTTGGCCGGGGTCGAGCCGATCGGCGCCAGCGGCTTGGCGGCCGTGGAGGCGGGCTTGGCCGCCGGCTTGGCGACGGGCTTCTGGACCGCCGGCTTGGGCGCGGGCGGGGCCGAGGCCTCGATCTTGGCCGGGGCGGGCGCCTCGACGGGCGTTTCGGCCGGCGGCGGCGGGGCGGCTTCCGGCTCGGGCGCCGGAGCGGCCTGCGGCTCGACCGGCACGGCGCTCTTGACGTTGTAGTTCAGGGCCTGGCCCAGCAGGTTGGACTTGGTCTCGAGGGTCTTGGCGCGGGTCTCGCAGTCGCCGGGCGGCGACCAGCTCATCCACACCTGGGCCAGGCGCGCCTTGTCGACGGCTTCCGAACCGCCCCAGATCGAGCGGCCCTTCTTCATGGCGCCGGCGCCGTATTCGGAGATCGGGCGCGGGCTGGCCTTCTCGGCGGCGGTGATGGCCGAGCCGTAGGTCTTAAGGTCCGAGCGCGCCTGGATGCGCATCGCCGGATATTCCTTCAGCGCCGCGGCCGCGCCGTCGGGGCCGGGGAAGGCCTTCTCGATCCGCGTCACCTCGGGCATGACCTTGTCGTAGAGGTCGACATAGCCGCTGAGCGCGCCGTAGCACCAGGCGATGTAGCCGTACTCGTCGGTCGGCGGCGTGGCCGCCGGCTGGGTGCGCGGGGGAGGGGCGGCGGTGGTCACGGGCGCGTCCTGCGCCATCAGGGCGAGAGCGAAGAGAAGGGCGGTCGCCATACGGCCGGGAATCCTTTTCGGTAGCGTCAGTAGAGCTGACTAGATCATTTCGGGCCGCATTGGGACCTCAGCATGGCGCCGAATGGTCAAAGTCGCGCGCCAAGCTCAGCCATAACGACGCAGACGCCGGATGGCTCCGAAGATGGCGACAATTCTGAACAAGTTTACATGTGCGATGCAGCAATCGCCGGGTGGGTCGCGTGCGATGCGTATGCTAGAAGGCGCTTCCGGTGCGGCATCCTGGCGCTGTCCGGATCCGTATCTTCCGAGACCCGCCGACATTAGAATTCCCGCATGACCTTCTGGCGCAACATCGCAAGCATCGCGGCCCGTCGGCTGGACCTGGCGGAATGCGCTGAATGTCCCCCGGGGCCGCCGGGGCAGGATCCGGCCTTCTCGACGGCCGTGACGGCGCTGGGCGCCAAGCTCGCCAAGGCCGACGGCAGCGCCGACGGCCACGAGTTCGAGGCTTTCTCGCAGGTTTTCCATCCCGACCCGGCCTCCGAGCAGAACATCCACCGCCTGTACGACCTGGCCCGCCAGACCACGCACGGCTTCGAGAGCTACGCCAAGCGGCTGGCCAAGCGCTATCGCTCGTGCCCGCAGTTGCTGGAGGACGTGCTCGACGGCCTGTTCCACATCGCCAAGGCCGACGGCGCCGTGACCCAGGACGAGCTCGATTACCTGGAACGGGTGGCCGAGCTGTTCGGCCTGTCGCCGCTGGCCTTCCGCCGCCTCAGCGCCACTCACCTGGGCGCGGGCGCCGACGATCCCTACGTGATCCTCGACGTGCCGGCCGACGCCGAGGACGAGGTGGTGCGCAAGGCCTGGAAGTCGGCCCTGTCTGACGCCCACCCCGACCGGGCCCGGGCGCGCGGCCTGCCGGCCGAGTTCATCGAGGTGGCCGAGGCCAAGGCCGCGGCGATCAACGCGGCTTTCAGCACCGTCATGCGCGAGCGGCGGGAACTCGGGCTGGCCGCCGCGGGTTGAACGGAAAAGTCTTTGTGATTGAACCCAATGGGTGTTCAGTTGACGTTCAGACCTCCAGAGCCAACCTAAGGGGCGAGGACGGAGATTCTGGGCGCCCCGGCGCCGATCGAGGACGACGATGACCATGACCCTGGGCGCGAACATCGGCGCGACGCACTCTTCGGCTTGGCGCGGTCTGGCCGCGGTGGTCGGCGGCGTGGCCACGGCGATCGCGGTCTCGGTGGCCGCCATCGTGGCGGTGGTGTTCGCCGCGACCCTGGTGGTGGTCGGCTTCATGGCCACGGCGCTGCTCGGCCTCGCGGCTTTCGCCCTTCGCGGACGCCGCCAGGCCCGCGCCAAGGCTTCCGCCGATCCCAACCTGATCGAGGCCCGCAACGTCGGCGGCCATTCGTGGGTCGCCTACGGCTGGAACGAGCGGCGCTAAAGCGCCATCCTTCTCCATTGAGTTTTGAACGCCGTGACCGCCGAGAGGCCGTTGCGGCGTTTTTCGTTGGTGCTTGCCCCGCGGCTCAACCTCGTCCACCGTGCATTCAAACAAGCGTTGGGAGGATGAGCATGATCGGCGTGGTGGCGAGCCTGAAGGTGCAGCCGGACAAGACGGCGGAATTCGAGGCGGTGTTCCTCGACCTGGCGGCCAAGGTGAAGGCCAACGAGCCCGGCGCGATCGTCTACCAGTTGACCAGGTCGAAGACCGAGGCCGGCGCCTACAAGGTGCTGGAGCTCTACGCCTCGGCCGACGCCCTGAAGCACCACGGCGGGACCGACTACTTCAAGGCCGCCGGCGCGGCCATGGCGCCTTTCCTGGCTGGGCGGCCCGAGATCGAATATCTCGACGCGGTGGAGTAGGGGGCGTTTTCAAGCCCCCCGGGCTATGCCGGATAACCGCAACCGTTGCAGTTTTTCTGCATGGCGCGGGCCTGAAAACGACCGTTTAACTTGCTGCCGAAACCTCCCGTCTCCCGGAGCGCCCCCATGGCCCTCGACTCTCTTTTCAAGCCGTTCGAATTCAAGTCGCTGAAGTTGCCCAACCGGGTGGTGATGGCGCCGATGACCCGCTCGTTTTCGCCCGGCGGCGTGGCGACCGACGACGTGGCCGCCTACTACGCCCGCCGCGCGGCGGCGCAGGTCGGCCTGATCGTCACCGAGGGCACGGGCGTGGCCCGTCCGGCCTCGCTGAACGACGCCAACGTGCCGCGCTTCCACGGCGAGAAGGAATTGGCGGCCTGGAAGAAGGTCGTCGACGAGGTGCACGCCGCCGGCGGCCTGATCGCCCCGCAGCTGTGGCACGTGGGCTCGGCCAAGGGCCCGGCGCAACTGGGCAAGGTCGACAGCCCCTCGGGCGTGTCCAAGGCGGGCGGCGGCCAGTTCACCGAGCCGATGAGCGACTCAGACGTCGCCGACACCATCGCCGCCTTCGCCACGGCGGCCGCCGACGCCAAGCGCCTGGGCTTCGACGCCATCGAGCTGCACGGCGCCCACGGCTACCTGATCGATCAGTTCTTCTGGAACGGCACCAACCTGCGCGGCGACGCCTTCGGCGGTCCGACCATCGCCGAGCGCAGCGCCTTCGCCGCCGAGATCCTGAAAGCCGTCCGCGCCGCCGTCGGCCCCGACTATCCGGTGATCATCCGCCTGTCGCAGTGGAAGCAGCAGGACTATGCGGTGAAGAACGCCGAGACGCCGCAGGCCCTGGAAGCCTGGCTGCAGCCGCTGGCCGACGCCGGCGCCGACATCTTCCACTGCTCGCAACGCCGGTTCTGGGAGCCGGAGTTCGAGGGTTCCGACCTGAACTTCGCCGGCTGGACCAAGAAGCTGACCGGCGCCCCGACCATCACCGTCGGATCGGTGGGCCTGTCGGGCGAGTTCATCGCGGCCTTCGGCGGCGAGGGCAGCCAGCCGGCCTCGATCGACGGCCTGCTCGAGCGCCTGGACCGCGGCGAGTTCGATCTCGTGGGCGTGGGCCGCGCGCTGCTGCAGGATCCCGAGTGGGTGGTGAAGATCCGCGAGGGACGGAACGACGAATTGCAAAGCTTCAGCCGTGAGGCGCTGGGGGTTCTTTACTAGCCGCCTGCGCCGGCCCCCTCAGTCGCTCCGCGACAGCTCCGCCATAAGGAGGATCCTCCCCCTCTGGGGGAGGTGGCCCGGAGGGCCGGAGGGGGGACGTTTTCAGCTTTCTCGGCGGCCGAAGTGTTCCGCGCTTCCCCCTCCGTCGCCTTCGGCGAAACCTCCCCCTTTCAGGGGAGGATTTCAGGCGTTGAAGTTCAGCTTCAGCCCCGGCCGCTCCCACCGCCCACGCCACAGCTTTCCGGTCCCGGACGCCGTGATCCACACGTCCCGCATGTCTTCCCCGCCGAAGCAGAGGTTGGTGGTGATCACGTCCGGCACGGCCACGTGCTCGGTCGCACCGTCCGGCGAGAAGGCCGTGATCCCGCCGTTGATGATCGTCGCCACGCACACGCGGCCGTCGGCCTCGACGGCCAGGCTGTCGAGCAATTGATAGCCCGGCAGGTTGCAGACCACGCGGCCGGGCTGCAGCGGCGCGGGCGGGGCGAGCTCGCCGGGCGCGACGACGTCGAAGGCCCAGAGCCGCCCCAGCATGGTGTCGGCCACGTAGACGACGTCCTCGGCGGGCGACAGGCCCACGCCGTTGGGCGAGATCAGGTGGTCGCGAAGGCGCACGATGTGGCTGCCGTCGGTCTTGGCGTAGTAGAGCGCCCCGTACCTGCGGCCGTCCGGCGTCGAGCAGCCGTGGTCGGTGAACCAGAAGCCGCCCTGGCGGTCGAAGACGAGGTCGTTGGGCCCGACCAGGCGCTTGCCGTCGCAGGCCTCGTAGAGGGTGGTGACCGCGCCGGTGGCCAGGTCCACGCGCTGGATCGAGCCGCCCACGTAGCTGGCTGGGGTGGGGCCGGGGATGTTCAGCCCGCCCATGTCGAAGAACTGGAAGCTGCCGCCGTTGTTGGTGACGTAGACCGCGCCGTCCGGGCCGATCGCCGCGCCATTGGGGCCGCCGGGCAGGTCGGCCACCGTCTCGCGTTTCCCCTCCGGCGTGATGCGGGTCAGGGTCTGGCGCTGGATCTCGACCAGCAGCACCGAGCCGTCGGCCATGGCGACCGGGCCTTCGGGAAACTGCAGGCCTTCGGCGACGAGGGTCAGGTCCATGTCGTCTCGCTCCCATTTTCTGGCGCGCGACGGGCGCCGAAACCGCTTACGCTTTCGGCTGTCACGCTTGATGGACGTCTCTGAACGGACGCCTGGAAGTCGAGTAAACGTTCGTTTGAACCGGGCCGCAACCCACTCAGGCGTCAGCCAGCAGCCTGGTCAGGTCTTCCGCGTTGAGCCCGCGCGGGGCCAGGCGCGCCGACTGGCCGGCCCAGAGATTGGTGAAGTCGCCGTTGGCACCGTCCTGACGCAAGGGGACCAGCGCCCCGCCGGCCAGGGGGAAGGGCGGCACGACCTCGCCGCCGATCGGCCCGACCTCGCGCATCAGCCGGTTGGCCACGCCCCGCGCTGGGCGGCCGGTGAAGACGTCGGTGATCATGGTGTTGTCGTCGCGGGCCTCGTCGAGGGCGGCGCGATGGGCCGGCGGGACCTGGGCCTCGGGCGTGAAGAGGTAGGCCGTGCCGACCTGCACCCCGGCCGCGCCCAGGGCCCGGGCGGCCGCGACGCCGCGCGCCTCGGCGATGCCGCCGGCGGCGATCACCGGAACGGCGACGGCGGCGACCACCTGGGGCAGCAGGGAAAAGAGGCCGGGCTGGCTGGCGGTGTCTAGCCGGTTGTCAATGGCCTCGCCATGGCCGGGCAGGAAGGTGGCGCGGTGGCCGCCGGCCTCGGCGCCCATGGCGATGACGGCGTCGACGCCCTTGGCTTCGAGCCAGACGGCTTCGGCGACGGTGGTGGCCGAGGACAGGATCTTCGCCCCCGTGGCCCGCACGCGGTCGAGCAGGGTTTGCTCGGGCAGGCCGAAGTGGAAGCTGACCACCCGCGGCCGCAGGTCCTCGACCAGGGCGCAGAAGGCCTCGTCGAAGGGGGCGCGGCCTCCGGCCGGCGGCGGCGGGGCCGGATCGAGGCCTGCCTCGACATAGTAGGGCGCCAGGCGCGCCCGCCAGGCCAACATGCGGGCGGGATCGGCGGCGGGCGGCGTGTGGGCGAAGAAGTTGAGGTTCAGGGGCGCGTCGACGGCGGCGCGGAACTCGCCGATCGCCGCCCGGGCCTGGTCGGGCGCATATTGGGCGCAGGCCAGCGACCCCAGGCCGCCGCCGCGCGCCGCGCCGATGGCCATGGCCGGGGTGGTGGCGCCGGCCATCGGGGCCTGGAGGACGGGGGCGGCGATCCCCAGCAGGTCGATCAGCCGGCGGTCGGTCCAGGCGCTCATCCGGGGCTCCGCGCTCTCAGTTCAGGTCGAAGAGGTCGTAGGCGATCAGCTTCAACCGCTCGTCGAAGAAGGCGCGACCGTAGCTGGAGCGCCGCAGGGCGGCCTGGTCGACGCCGTGCTCGACGTCCGAACCGCTGGCCCCAGGGGCGGCGCAGGGAACCGACAGCCGCAAGTTTCGGCCGACCTTCAGCTTCACGCCCGGCTCGGCGCGGACCACGGTGGCCGCCACGAAGCAGTTGCCGCGCACGCCGCGCGGCACGCCCACATGCCTGACCTGAAGCACGACGATCTCGGCGGCCTTGTCGCGGGCGTGCTGGCGCGCGTCGGCGGGCGGCGGCGTCGCGGACGCCGCCTGGGCCAGGACGAAGGCGGCCAGCAGGGCGCTCACTTGCGCTCCAGTACGCGGAAGACGAACGGGAAGTCGTCGCCCTCGCCGGCGGGGCGCTCCTCGCGGCGTACTTCCGTCCAGGCGCTTTCGTCGAAGGCGGGGAAGGCGACGTCGCCCTCGACCTCGGCCTGGACTTCGGTGACGTAAATCCGCTTGGCGCGGGGCAGGGCGAGCTCGAACAGGGCCGCGCCGCCGATCACGCAGACCTCCTCGACGCCGTCCTCGGCCGCCTGCTCCTTGCCGATCTGAACGGCTTCGGACCAGGTGTCGCAGACCACCGCGCCCTCGGCCTCGAACTTGTGGTCGCGGGTCAGCACGATGTTGAGGCGGCCAGGCAGGGGCTTCCTGGGCAGGCTGTCCCAGGTCTTGCGGCCCATGATCACCGGCTTGCCCAGGGTGGCGGCCTTGAACATCTGAAGATCCGACTTCAGACGCCAGGGCAGGTCGTTGTCGCGGCCGATGACGCCGTTGAGCGAGCGGGCGACGGGGCCGACGGTGAGGATGGGGGCGGTCATGACGGCGAGTCTTAGCGGCCCGCCGTCGCTAGCGGAAGCTCAGACCGAGACCGCCGCCTTGATGTGCGGGTGGGCCTCGTAGCCTTCCAGCGTGAAGTCCTCGTATTCGAAGGCGAAAAGGTCGGCCTTGTCGGCGATCTTCATCGTCGGGAAGGCGTAGGGCTCGCGGGTCAGCTGCTCGCGGGCCTGGTCGAGATGGTTCAGGTAGAGGTGGGCGTCGCCGAAGGTGTGCACGAATTCGCCCGGCTGCAGGCCGACGACCTTGGCCACCATCAGGGTCAGCAGGGCGTAGCTGGCGATGTTGAACGGCACCCCCAAGAATACGTCGGCGCTGCGCTGGTAGAGCTGGCAGGACAGCTTTCCATCCGCCACGAAGAACTGGAACAGGCAGTGGCAGGGCGGCAGGGCCATGTCCTCGACGTCGGCCGGGTTCCAGGCTGACACGATATGCCGGCGGCTGTTGGGATTGGTCTTCAGCCCCTCGACCAGATTGACGATCTGGTCGATCGACTGGCCGTTCGGGGCCGCCCACGAGCGCCACTGCTTGCCATACACCGGGCCGAGCTCGCCGTTCTCGTCGGCCCACTCGTCCCAGATGCGCACGCCGTTGTCCTTGAGATAGGCGATGTTGGTCTCGCCCTTCAGGAACCACAAAAGCTCGATGATGATCGACCGCAGGTGCAGCTTCTTGGTGGTCAGGACCGGGAAGCCCTTGGCGAGGTCGAAGCGGATCTGGCGGCCGAACACGCCCTTGGTCCCGGTGCCCGTGCGGTCGCCGCGCTCGACGCCGTTGTCGAGGATGTCGGCCAGCAGGGCGAGGTACTGCCGCTCGGGATGGTCGGCGGCGGCGGCTTTCGGGGCGTCGAGGACGGCGGTGGTCATGGGCCGCACAATCGCGACGAATCGAGCCCGTGGCCAATCACAAAAACGCCCCGCGCGGCGAGCCGGCGGGGCGTTCTCGTTCAGGTGGAGGCGAGCCTTACTTGCCCGGCTCCAGGCCGGTGTTCAGCACCCAGCCGACGTTGTCGTTCTCGTCGGCGACTTCCCACCACAGGTCCTGCTTCTTGCCGGTCGGGTAGACGATGGCGCCGGCGGGCAGGGCGCGGATCAGCTTGCCGGCCGCGACCGGGGTGGCGCGCATGTTGACGACGCGGGTGGCCACGAAGGACTTGGTCGGGGCGGCCTGCGCCGAGGCGGCGCTGTCGCCGACCAGGCCCAGTTCGCCGACCATCTTCGAGTAGCTGTTGATGAAGGCCAGGGTGATGATGCGGCCGATCTCGGTGTCTTCGTAGCCGCCGCCGACCGCGCCGGCGAAGCCGATGCCGCCGCCCGCGCCCCAGCCGATGTCGTTCTTCACCGCGTAGCCTTCCTGCACGGCCACGGTCTCGGTGGTCCGGACGTTGGTCAGCGACAGGACGGTGTTGGCTTCCAGCTTCTTGGTCTTGATGCCGCCGATCAGGCCGCCGGCGCGACCGCCGATCAGGCCGCCGATGGCGCCGGCCACCGCGCCGCCGCCGGCGTTGCTGTCGCTGGCCTGGACCTCGGCGACCAGCACGTAGTCGGCCGCCTTGATCTGGCCCTGGCCGACGTTGGAGCCGCGTTGCAGGCCGAGATTGCCGCCGATGTTGCGTTCGATCTGGGCGGCGTTCAGGCCCGCGCCCCGGTCGACCAGGTTGAAGCAGCCCGACTTCTGGACGATGGCGCGCAGCAGCTTCTGCGGCGAGGCCAGATTATACTGGGTCCAGCCGCGCGGATCGTCGCCGTCGATGATCGACAGGGTGCCCAGCTTGCGGGTGCAGCGCGGCACTTCGGCCTGGGCCTGGGTCTGCATCTGCTGGGCCTTGGTCGGCTTGGCCTGAGCGAAGGCTTCGACCGGAACGGCGACGCAAATCATCGCGCTCGCCGCGAGCATGAGTTTCTTCATCGACATAGACAGCGCCCTCCAGGCCCCTTCGAATTCCGCGCGGACACTACAGTATCGATTGCACGCAAGCCAAGCTCGCCTAACCGGCGAACCCGCCTTCGTCGAGAAAGGCCTGCTCGGCCGGGGTGGTTTCCCGCCCCAGCGCGACGTTGCGGTGCGGGAAACGGCCGAAGCGGGCGATGATGTCGCGGTGGATGATCGCCCACTTCATGGCGTCCTCGTCGCCGGTGTCGGCCTGCATGCCCGCGCACAGCTCGATGCACAGCTCCTGGTCGGCCAGGGATTCGGAGTGCTCGAACGGCAGGTAGAAGAAATAGCGCAGTTCCGGGACGACGGCGGTGTCGTGCCCCTTGGCGATGGCGGCGCGGGCCACGGCGCGGGCCTTGCCGTCCGTGGCGAAGGCGTGGCCGCTGCGGCGGTAGAGATTGCGGGGGAACTGGTCGAGCACGATGATCAGCGCCAGCGAGCCCTCGGGGGTCTCGACCCAGGAATCGTAGTCGCCGCGGGCGGCCGCGTGGTGGGTCGGCTCGTACTTCAGGCGGATCGCCTCGTCGAAGGATCGGTTCTTCTCGAACCACCGCCTGGGGCCGGCTTCGCTCCAGAAGCCCAGAATGTCCTGCGGTCGGGCGGCCATGGCCTTCTCCTGCGGGTTTCGTTCAATTGCGGTTCATGCGCCAAGCGCGACACTGTGATCAAGGGATGAGCCACGGGCCGGCGCAAGGCCCCTTGGAGCAAGAGATGAAACGTCTGATCACCGTCGCGATGATCCTGTCGCTGACGGGCGGCGCGGCGGCCCAGGCCGGCTCCGCCGCGACGGTCCTGGCGATGCAGCAGCAGAACGAGCGCGGCGACCGCGGTGATCGCGGCGACCGTCCGGATCGTGGCCCACGCGCCGACCGCGGCGACCGCCAGGAAGGCGGCTGGCGCGGCGGCGGCGGTCGCGTGAACGATTCCGCGCCCCAGGCGCCGCGCGCCCCCGAGGCTCGTCCGGCGCCGTCGGCTCCGCAGGCTGACCGCGGCGATCGCGGCGGCTGGCAGGGCAGGGGCGACCGCCCCGACCGCCCCACCGGCGGCGGCTGGCAAGGCGGCCAGGACCGCAACCCGGGCGGCGCCCGTCCCGATCGTGGTGACCGTCCCGATCGCGGCGAGCGTCCGGATCGTGGCGACCGCCCCGACCGCCCCAACGGCGGCTGGCAGGGCGGGCAGGACCGCGGCGATCGCGGCCCCGACCGCCCCAACCGTCCCGGCGGCGAGCGTCCCGACCGTCCCAATGGTGGTTGGCAGGGCGACCGTGGGGACCGTGGTCCCGACCGCGGCCGTCCCGGCGGCGGCTGGCAGGGCGGCGATCGCGACCGTGACCGGGACCGCCCGGGCTCGCGTCCCGGCGACCAGCGCTGGCGCGACCGCGACAACGGTCGTCCGCAGTACGACCAGCGTCGCTGGCGGCCCAGCTACCGCGCGCCCCAGCGCTATCGCGTCCCGGCCTATCGCTATCCGCGGGGCTGGTACGTGAACCGCTGGAGCTTCGGCGACTACCTGCCGGGCGGCTGGTACTCCAGCTACTACTACCTCGACTGGTTCCGCTATGGCCTGCCCATGCCGCCGATCGGCTGCGAATGGGTGCGGGTCGGCAGCGACGCCGTCCTGGTGGACGTCTGGTCGGGCCAGGTGCTGAGCGTCTATTACGACCTCTTCTGGTAGGCGGCGACCGCTCCGAACCGAAGGCCGCGTCTCCTGACCGAGGCGCGGCCTTTTCGTTTTCGGGGCCGGCGGCCTGCCTTTGGGAGGGCTTTTTCGCCTCACTCGCGGTATTTAAGCGTCGCCGAACGTCGCTCGGGGCGCCCCCCGCCTTGACGAGGCGGCAAAAAAACGCTCAAACGCCCGCCTTTCCCGCTTTCAGATTGCGTGAGGCGGGCAGATTGACCAGTCCTGGAGAAGAAATCATGCGCGTCTACTACGACCGCGACGCCGACCTCGCCCGCATCCTGGACCGGAAGATCGCCATCGTAGGCTATGGCAGCCAGGGCCACGCTCACGCCCTCAACCTTCGTGACAGCGGCGTGCCGAACGTGGCCGTCGCCCTGCGTCCGGGTTCGCCCTCGGCCAAGAAGGCCGAAGCCGAAGGCCTGAAGGTGATGTCGGTGGCCGAAGCCGCCGCCTGGGCCGACCTGATCATGATCCTGGCGCCGGACGAGCACCAGGCCGCGATCTACAAGAACGACATCGCCCCCAACATCCGTGACGGCGCGGCCCTGCTGTTCGCCCACGGCCTGAACGTCCACTTCGGCCTGATCGAGCCGAAGGACACCATCGACGTGCTGATGGTCGCCCCGAAGGGCCCGGGCCACACCGTCCGTGGCGAGTACCAGAAGGGCGGCGGCGTGCCCTGCCTGATCGCGGTGCACCACAACGCCACCGGCAACGCCCTCGACCTCGGCCTGGCCTACGCCTCGGCCATCGGCGGCGGCCGCTCGGGCATCATCGAGACCAACTTCCGCGAGGAATGCGAAACCGACCTGTTCGGCGAGCAGGCCGTCCTCTGCGGCGGCACGGTCGAGTTGATCCGCGCCGGCTTCGAAGTGCTGGTTGAAGCCGGCTACGCGCCGGAAATGGCCTACTTCGAGTGCCTGCACGAGCTGAAGCTGATCGTGGACCTGATCTACGAAGGCGGCATCGCCAACATGAACTACTCGATCTCGAACACCGCCGAGTACGGTGAGTACGTCACCGGCCCGCGCGTCGTGACCGCCGAGACCAAGGCCGAGATGAAGCGCGTGCTGGAAGACATCCAGTCGGGCAAGTTCGTGCGCGACTTCATGCTGGAAAACGCCGTCGGCCAGCCGTCCTTCAAGGCGACCCGCCGTCGCGCTTCCGAGCATCAGATCGAGGAAGTCGGCGCGCGCCTGCGCGGCATGATGCCGTGGATCGCCAAGAACAAGCTGGTGGACGTCACCAAGAACTAAGCGTCGGCCTCACGGCTGAACGGACGACGGCGGGCTCGCAAGGGCCCGCCGTTTTTCGTTTGGGGATTAGGCGTCATTGCGTCCTTCGAGGCCCGCTGCACGGGCGCCTCAGGATGAGGGAATAGCGCAATGACCTCCCTCATCCTGAGGTGCGAGCCGAAGGTGAGCCTCGAAGGACGCACGGCCCCAACGCACCTAGCCCAGCACGAACACCGGGCCCCAGGCCACTTGGTACTTGTGCGTGCCGCTCGACAGGTGAGGGCGCAACTGCCAGGCGCCGGGCGGGATGTTCACCGGCTGCGGGCGCTCGACATAGGTCTGGGTCAGCACGTCGCCGCCGGGTTCGGACAGCGAGAACTGGTCGATGCGGGGGCTGGCGCGTGACAGGGCCGCGGCGATGGCCTCGACGCTCTGGGCCCGAAGCGGGGCGGGGGCGGCCAGGCGGGCGGAGACCTCGGCATAGACGCCCACGGCGATGACCTGCGGGCCTTCGCGCAGGGCGGCGTAGGCCACATGGGTGAAGCCCGGCGCCAGCAGGTTGGCGCGGTGGCCTGGGCTCGTCTTCCACTGGCCCATGATCTGGTCGGGCCGAACCTGGCCGGCGGCGTTGCGGCGCATGGCGATGTTCTCGGCCGGGGCGCCGACGAGGTCGCGGGCCAGGAGGCCCACGCGCGCGGCCGGGCCGAATCCTTCGCGGGTCATGTGGTCGTAGATCTGGCTGCGGGCGATATCGGCCGCATGGGCGCGGGCGGCCAGGGCCAGGCCAGGATCGAAACGCAGGGGCGACAGGCCCCGGGCCTCCCGGAAAGCGTCGCCCTGGTCGAGCAGTTCACGCTCGAAATCGGCGTCGAAATCGCCTCGGCGGACGGCCAGCTGGTCGCGCAGGCGGCGCTCGTAGGCGAGGAAGGGCTGGGCCGAAGCGGCGGCGGCCAGGCTCGGCGCGGTCAGGGCGGCGGCGCCCAGGACCAGGGTCGCGCGGCGGGACAGGGTGGTCATCGGCGGACGGTTCGATCTCCAAGACGGTTGACAGGTCGGGCCGGTCGCCCGCTCTAAGGCCGGATGCGACCTGTCCGTTCCCTTTGGCTGGCCGGCCCCGAAGCCTGGCTCCCTGACGCCCAAGCTCAAGACCTGCGCCGCAAGGCCCTGTGCCTGGACGCGGGCTTCACGCCGTTCTCGGGCGGCCAGGCCGCGCCGGGCGACGACTTCAGCTCCGAAATCCAGGCCCGTGAACTCTACATGGACCGCATGGCCCAATTGCGTCAGGTCGATGCGGCGATCGTCAACCTGACCCCTTGGCGGGGGGCGTCCTGCGACACTGGCGTCGCCTTCGAGGCCGGTGTGCTGGCCGGGCTGGGCAGGCCGGTGTTCGCCTATCTCAATGTCGAGGACGAAAGCCTGGCCGAGTATGTCGACCGGGTCGACGTGCTGGTCGGCGCCGAGCGCGGCGAGGACGGCGTCTGGCGCGACGAGAACGGCTGCATGGTCGAGGACCTGGGCCTGCCCGAGAGCGTGATGCTGTGGGCCGAGGCGCGGCGGCTGTTCGTCATCGTCACGCCCGATCCGCTGCACGACCTGACGGGGCTGGAGATGTGCCTGCAGGCGCTGCGGCTGTACGCGGAATGAGATCCTCCCCCTGAAGGGGGAGGAGGGGCGGAGGGGGAAAGTTCCTTCTGGTGGCGGGACGGCGGCTGGTTCACAGGTCACGTCCCCCTCCGTCGGCTTCGCCGATAGCTCCCCCCTTCCGGGTGAGGATCTAGAGGCGCCCCTTGCCCAATCGATGGGCATCAGCCACCTTCCGGCCCCGTTTTGAAAGGCCAACCCCATGTCGCGTCCCGCGGCCGCGCCGGCTTCCGGGAAGTCGCGCGGCGTCATCGTCACAGACCTGATCGAACTGCTGCGCCTGGCCGGGCCGGTGGTGCTGTCGCGCCTGGGGATCATGGTCATGGGCCTTACCGACGCCATCGTCGTGGGCCACTTCTCGGCCCAGCAGCTGGGTTTCCACGCCATGGCCTGGGCGCCGACCTCGGTGTTCGTCACCGTGACCGTCGGCCTGCTGGTCGGGACCCAGGTGATGGGCTCGCGGGCCATGGGGGCCGGGCGGCCGCATGAGGCCGGGGCGGTGCTGCGGCGGGGCGTGGTCTACGCCTTCTGGCTGGGCCTGGCCGGCTCGGTGCTGCTGGCCGTGGCCGCGCCGCCGCTGCTGCACCACGTCGGCATCGAGAAGGCCCTGGCCGACGGGGCGACCGCGCCGCTGATCGTGTTCTCGCTGTCGCTGACGCCCTATGCCCTGAGCGTCGCTTTGAGCTTCTGGCTCGAGGGTCTGGGGCGGCCGGGCCTGGTGACGGTCAACATGTGGGTGGCCAACCTGATCAACCTGGCGGTCAACCTGCTGCTGGTGCCCGGCGTCATGGGCTTGCCGGCCCTGGGCGCGGTGGGCGCGGCCTGGGCCACCTTCGTCGCCCGCACGGCCTTCACCATCATGCTGGTGATCGTGATCGTGCGCCTGAAGGACGCCCGCGCCATGGGCGTGTTCGACAAGCCGGTGCGCGACCGCGCGGCCGAGAAGGAGCAGCGCCGGGTCGGCTACGGCGCGGGCAGCTCCAACCTGTTCGAGGTCTCGGCCTTCGCCGGCATGAGCCTGGTGGCCGGCTGGCTGGGCGGCCTGAACGTCGCGGCCTGGGCCGTGGTGCTGAACGTGGCGGGGGTGATCTTCATGGTCCCGCTGGGCCTGGCGACGGCCACGGCCGTGCAGGTGGCCCGCGCCCACGGCGCGCGTGACCCGGCGGGCATGAGCCGGGCCGGCTGGATATCCTTCGGCGTCACCGCCGTCTTCGCCCTGGTGGTGGCGCTGCTGCTCTATCCGTTGCGCCACCTGGTGGCCGGCGCCTACACCGCCGACCCGGCCGCCATCGCCCTGATCGCGCCGGCGCTGGTGCTGACCTGCCTGTTCCTGGTGCCCGACGCCGTGCAGGTGGTCTGCGCCCAGGCGCTGCGGGCGCGGGGAGAGGTCTGGATCCCGGCCGCCACCCACATGGTCGCCTACGCCCTGATCATGGGGCCGCTGGCCTGGTGGCTGGCCCTGCCGATGAAGATGGGCCTGGACGGCATCGTCTGGTCGGTGATCGTCACCAGCTTCGCGGCGGCGGCGATGCTGCTGGGGCGGTATCGGATGCTGGATAAGCGGGGCTGATCCTTCTCCCTCTGGGAGAAGGTTAAATGGCGGCCCCGAGGATCCAGCCTTCCTGGGTCTGCACGTCCTCCACCAGCTCCGCCGGCGCGTCCTTGGACGGTCCGAACAGGGCGGCCAGCTTGCCGGCCTCGTCCAGCTTGGCGAAGTGTTCGGCCAGGCCGCGCACCTGGGCCAGGTCCTTGATCTCGCCGGGGCCGGGGACGGCCTTGATCAGCGACGGATAGACCTCGGCGACCACGGCCTCGACGCCGTCGAGGTCGGCTTCGGTCAGGGCCTTGAAGCCGGTCTCGAACGGCCAGACGCGCACGGCCTCGCCGCGAGCGTCCCTCAGGCGGCGCACCGCCGGGATGCCCATGATCGCCTGGCCGCCGACCGAGCCGTTGTAATAGAGCTTCCAGATCGAGTGCGCGCCTTTCGCCGCCACGTCGGCATGGCGGAACTCCGGCAGGTCGTCCGGACCATGCTCGCGCGTGCGCTTGGGCTGCAGCGTGGTCAGGGCGTCCTTGGGCGGGCAGCCCCAGAACGGGAACGGACCGCCGGTCAGGCGACGGTTGATCTCCGAGCCGACGCCGAAGCGGTTGTTGGTGTTGTCGGCCTTGTCCTTGACCATCTTGTTCAGTTGGTCCCAGACCGCGCGCCAGGGCGTCTCGCCCGGCAGGTTCAGGGCCTGGGATAAGCCGCGCGGGAAGCCCAGCGGGAAGTCGAAGCCGACCAGCGCGCGCTCGCCGCGCTTCTTCAGGTCGTCGAGGATGACGGCGAGCTTGGCCTCGGCCTCGTTGCGGGTGGCCGGGTTGTAGCTCTCGAAGGTCAGGCGGAAGCGCACGTCGCGCTTGAGCACGCCGATCCAGACGGAGTCGGCCCCGGTGGTCGGCTTGGCCGCCGCGCTCCAGTCGACGATCACATAGGCGCTGAAAAGCCGCGACACGGCGGAGGCTCCGTCAAATCCAAACGAAGCGCGCTTCTACTCCCCCAAAGGGCGAGCCGCCAGCCGTTGCGGAGCTTGAGTTGGTGTTTCTCGGACGTCCGTATCGACGGCCAATAAAAAACCCCGCCCGGGAGGGGCGGGGTTCTTCGAGGGGCGGTGATCGGGCGATCAGGCAGCGGTCTGTTCGGCGGGGGCCAGGGCGGGGGCCTTGGCCTTGCCGACGTTCCAGCGGACCGGCGGTTCGCAGACCGGGCCGAGGGCGGCGCGGACGATGGCCGGCGGCGTGCGCTCGTCGGGGGTCATGAACAGGCCGTTGGCCTTGATGGCCAGGCCGGCGGCCTTGCTGGCGCCCAGCATGGTCAGCGGCACGGCCAGGATCAGGCCGGCCAGGATCGGGGCGGTGGCGGTCAAGAGGTCCGGCGTGAACCAGAACAGTCCGGCGAGCACCAGGCCCGTGGCGCTGATCCAGCCCATGGCGGCGCAGGCTTCCTTGAAGGCGACCTTGTCGGCGTCGCGGCGCTGGGCGCTCCAGCCGCCGACGCGGCCGGCCAGGATCTCGACCACGGCGCGGGTCTGGGTGAACATAAGCATCGGGGCGACCAGGGCCGAGAGCAGCATCTCGACGCCCAGGCCGGCCACCACGCGGCGGCGGCCGCCGAAGCCCTTCAGCTCGTGCTTGCGCATGAAGATCAGGGTGGCGCCCAGGATCTTGGGGCCGAACAGCAGCACGAAGGTGATGATCATCGCCCAGGCGGTGGCCTGGATCTCGCGCCAGTCGATCAGGGCGTGGGCGGCGGCCTGCAGGTCGGCCATCGTGAAGGCGGCCTTCTTCACCTCGGGCATCAGGGCCCGCGAGATGACGCCCGCCGACAGCGCGACGAACCAGATCGGCGACAGGGCGTAGCTGAGCACGCCGATCACCAGGTGCAGGCGGCTCATCCAGTGCAGGCCCGGCAGGCCGATCAGCGGCACGTGCTGGACGTTGCCCCGGCACCAGCGACGGTCGCGGGTGGCGAAGTCGAGCAGGTTGGAGGGGCTCTCTTCGTACGAGCCTTCCAGGTAGGGGGCCAGGTGCACGGCCCAGCCGCCGCGGCGCAGCAGGGCGCTTTCCAGGGCGTCGTGGCTCATCACCTCGCCGCCGAAGGGCTTGGGGCCGTTCAGCGAGGGCAGGCCGCAGGTCTGGGCGAAGGCCTTGGTGCGGATGATGGCGTTGTGGCCCCAGAACGAGCTTTCCGAACCCGACCACCAGGCCAGGCCCGTCCAGGCCACGCGGCCGTAGAGCTTGGTGGCGAACTGCAGCGTACGGGCGAAGATCGTCTGGCCGTTGATGATGGTCGGCATGGTCTGGATCAGACCCACGCCCGGGTGACGCTCCATGGCGTCGGCCAGGCGGACCATGGCGTCGCCGGTCATCAGGCTGTCGGCGTCGAGCACCAGCATGTGCTCGTAGTCGCCGCCCCAGCGGGCGACCCAGTCGGCGACGTTGCCGGCCTTGCGGCCCGCATTGTCGGCGCGGCGGCGATAGAAGACGTGGCTGGAGGCCTCGCGGCGGAAGCGGGCGAAGCAGGCCTGCTCGGCCAGGGCCACGGCGGCGTCGCGGGTGTCGGAGATGATGAAGATGTCGAAGGCGCGGCTGGCGCCGGTCTCGGCGATGGAGGCGTCCATGGCCCGCAGGCGGGCGAACACCGCCTGGGCGTCCTCGTTGTAGACCGGCATCAGGATCGCCGTGCGGGCGCGCGGCTTGGGCATGGGCTTGCTGCTGTCGATGCCCAGCGGGTCCTTCGGCGTACGCAGCAGCACCACGAAGCCGGCGACCGCGGTGACGAACCACAGGGCCAGGGCCAGGAACAGCGGGGCCAGCAGTGTCAGACAGACGGCTTCCAGGCGGGTGACGCCGCCCAGGGCCACGGTGTCGAAGGTGGCCTTCCAGCCGGCCGCGCCCATGATCGCCGTGGCGATGAAGATCACCCAGCGGCGCATGACCGTTTCCGAGCCCGGGCTGCGCACGGCGCGCGCCGCGCCCTGCCAGAAGCCGAGCGGCTGAACCGGCATGGCCAGGGGGGCCTCGGTCGGGATCTCGACCCGGTCGCGCGGGGCGATCACGGTTTCGAAGGCCACGGGCGTTGAGGTGGCCAGGTCGAAGAAGGCGCCGCGTTCGGTCATCGGGTCCGTCTCGGTGATCCGACCGTGGTCGGACGAAATGCAGAGCTTCGATTTCGCGCCGAACGCCTTCACGGGACGCCTCCGGTCCGCTAGGGATCGGGCGCGTTCAGCAAGGGTCTGGCGTTGAACGAAGTCCGGCGGAGGAAAACCGCCGACGCACCTAGGGTAAAACTTTGATCACGAAATCGCTATCGAAAATGTGATCCATCTCGCAGGTGCGATGAAAAATCTGTGCAAATGCGCAAAGATGGGCTGCGGGGAGCCCGCCGGAGACAGGTCAAGGTTATGAAATTCAAGGTGGTTTTTGGGATTCTCGCGGTTGCGGCCCTGGTCGGCTGCGGTCCAGGCGGGAAGAGCGAGGGCTCGAAATCGCCCGCCGCCCAGCCCGCGCCGCCGATCTCGACGGCGCCGCAGCATGAGACTCAGGGCGTGATCGCCAGCGTCGAGGGGCAGGTGCTCACGCTCGATCACGACGGCGCGAGCGCCGCGCCGCTGGCCGCCGGCCGCACCGTCTTCCAGGCCTATGGCGACGTCCTGGCCGAAGCCCCGCTGGAGCCGGGCGCCCGCGTGACCTTCAAGTTCCGCAAGCTCGCCGTCGGCGAGGGCTGGGAACTGACGGAGATGCGCGGGCGGTAAAAGAAGATGCTCCCCCTGAAGGGGGAGCTGTCGCGGAGCGACTGAGGGGGAAGTTACTGCCGACTTGGCGGCGGCTGAAAACGTCCCCCTCCGGCCCTCCGGGCCACCTCCCCAGAGGGGGAGGATCTTAAGCTCCTACAGCTTCACCAGCATCTTCCCGAGGTTCTCGCCCGAGAACAGCTTGATGAAGGCCTCGGGGGCGCGGTCGACGCCTTCGACCACCGTCTCTTTCCAGGTCAGCTTCCCGGAATTGATCCAGTCGGCCATGTCGCGGACGAAGGCCGGGAACAGGTCGTAGTGGTTGGAGACGATGAAGCCCTCCAGGCGAAGACTCTTGCCCACCGCCTGGATGATGTTGGCCGGGCCGGTCGGGCGGCCGGTTTCGTTGTACTGCGAGATCATCCCGCACAGGGCGAAGCGGCCGAAGGGGCGGGCCGCGTTCAGCGCCGCCTCCAGGTGCACGCCGCCGACATTCTCGAAATAGACGTCGATGCCCTTGGGCGCGACCTTGGCCAGTTCGGCGGTCACGTCGGGCGTGGCCTTGTAGTCGATCACGTGGTCGACGCCGATCTCCTTGAGGAAGGCGACCTTCTCGGGTCCGCCGGCCGAGCCGATGACCGTGTGGCCCTTGATCTTGGCGATCTGGCAGACGACCGAGCCGACCGCGCCCGCGGCGGCCGAGACGAAGACGATGTCGCCCTCCTTGAGAGCCGCCACCCTGAGCAGGCCGGCGTAGGCGGTCATGCCGGGCATGCCGGCCACGCCCAGGAACGCCTGGGGCGGCATGCCGTGGGTGGAAAGCTTCATGATCCCGCCCATCGGCCCGGCGGCGGCCAGCGCCTTGGGGTTGGCGTTGTAGGCCTCGCGCCAGCCGAACATCGAGCTGACGATATCGCCGACCTTGAAGTCGGGATCGTTGGAGGCGGTGACCTCGCCGACCGCGCCGCCTTGCAGCGCCTTGCCCAGTTCGAACGGCGGCACGTAGCTCTTACGGTCGGTCATGCGGCCGCGCATATAGGGGTCGACCGACATCCAGAGGTTCTTGACCTGGATCTCGCCGTCGCCGGGCGGCGGCAGCTCGACGCTGGCCAGCTCGAAGTTGTCGGCGGCCGGCACGCCGACGGGGCGGCTCTTGAGGCGGATCTCACGCGACGTGGTCATGGCGACCTCCCTTTATGTTCTCGTTCAAACGAATGTTTAGCCCTGGCTTGCGCCCGCCGCCAAAGCTTTTCGCGGCAACTCGAAGCGGCTAGAGACGGGCCATGACCCAAGAAGCGCAAGTCCAAGTTCTGAAAGCCGGCGTCGTCGGCGCCGGCGTGTTCGGCGGCTATCACGCCAAGAAGTATGTCGAGCTGCCGGGCGTCGAGCTTGTCGGCGTGTTCGACATCGACCTGGCGCGCGCCGAAGCGCTGGCCGGGCCGCTGGGCGCCAAGGCCTATGACGACATGGACGCCTTCCTGGCCGCCGTCGACGTGGTCACAGTGGCCACCCCCGCCGTGCATCACGCCAAGGCCGCGCTGGCGGCGCTGAAGGCGGGCAAGCCGGTCTATTCAGAAAAGCCGCTGGCCGTGTCGCCCGAAGACGCCGACGCCCTGATCGCCGCCGCCGCCAAGGCCGGCTTGCCGCTGGCCTGCGGCCACCAGGAGCGCGTGGTGTTCCAGGCCATGGGCCTGCTGGACATTCCCGAGCAGCCCACGCGCCTGGAAGCGGTGCGTCGCGGCACGCCGTCGGACCGCAACCTCGATGTTTCCGTGGTGCTCGATTTGATGATCCACGACATCGACCTGGCCCTGGCTCTGTGCGCCGCCGATCCGGTGGCCGTGGAGGGCGAGGGCGAGGCGGATCGCGGCTATGGCCTGGACTGGGTGAAGGTCGAGGCGACTTTCGCGAACGGGTTCACGGCCGTGTTCGACAGCTCGCGCGTGGCGCAGGCCCGCGAACGGACGATGAAGGTCGTCTACCCTTCGGGCGAGGTCGAGATCGACTTCCTGGCCCGCACTTTCCGCAACACCACGCCGTTCCCGCTGATCGAGGACTTCACCGAGACCCCGGCCGGCAAGGATCCGCTGGGCCAGAGCGTCGCGGGCTTCTTGAAAGCTGTCCGTGGCGAGGCCCCGCGTCCGGTGGTCACCGGCGAGGAAGCCGCCCGGGCGCTCGACCTGGCGCTGGCGGTCGAGCACTCGGTGGATTGAGGAAGGGGAGGCGGCCTCAGCGTCGCCGCTTCAGGCTCGCCACCTGCAACACGGTGGCGATGGCCGCCAGGCCCGCGCCCATCAGGGCCACGCTGCTCCAGCCGCCCAGGTTCCAGGCCGCCGCGGCCGCGGCCGAGCCGGCCGCGCCGCCTAGGAACATGCCGCCCATGAACAGGGTGTTCAGCCGCGCCCGGGCCTGCGGCCGCAGGGCGTAGACGAGGTGCTGGTTCGAGACCAGCGATCCCTGCACCGCGAAATCGAGCAGCACCACGCCCACCAGCAGGCCGGCGATCGACACCCAGGTCCCGAACAGGATCCACGAGGCCAGGGTCAGCACCGCGCCCAGCGCGATGGTCAGGTGCGGGCCGCGCTTGTCGGCGATCCGGCCGGCGACCGGGGCGGCCAGCACGCCGACCACCCCAACGATCCCGAACAGGCCGGCGACATCGGCGCCCAGCGAGAAGCGCTGCTGCAGCTGCAGGGCCAGGATGGTCCAGAAGGCGGTGAAGGCGGCGAACAGGCTGGCCTGGGTCAGAGCGGCCAGGCGAAGTTCCGGGAACTCACGCCACAGCTTGCCCAGCGAGGCCAGCAGGTCTGCGTAGGAGAGGTCGGCGTCGGGCTTGCTGCGCGGCAGGGCGAGAGCCATCAGCGCGGCGGCGGCCAGGGCGATCGGCGCGCCCAGCCAGAACATCGCCCGCCAGCCGCCGTGGGTGGCGACGAATCCGGCCAGGGTGCGCGACAGCAGGATGCCGCACAGCAGGCCCGACATCACCGTGCCGACCGTGGCGCCGCGCTTTTCCGGCGCCGAGAGGTGGGCGGCGAAGGGCACGATCTGCTGGGCCACGGTGGCCCCGGCTCCGACCAGCAACGAGGCCAGCAGCAGGAGGGCGGTGCTGGGCGCCAGGGCGGCCGCGACCAGGGCGATGGCCAGCACCAGGAACTGGCCGACGATCAGGCTCTTGCGCTCCATGCGGTCGCCCAGCGGTGTCAGCAGGAAGAGGCCCGCGGCGTAGCCCAGCTGGGTCGCGGTGGGCACGAAGGCCGTCAGCGGGCCGGGCAGGTCGCGCTCGATCAGGCCCAGCATCGGCTGGTTGTAGTAGATGTTGGCCACGGCCAGGCCGGCGGCGGCGGCCATGGCGAAGGTCAGGCCCCGGCCCAGGGCGGGCGAGGCGCCGGTGTCGTTGGGGGCGGGAAGGGCGGCGGTGCTCATGATCGGCTCCAGGCCGCCCGACGGTGGGGGAGGGGGCGGCGTTCCGTGTCAGTCGCCGAGCTATATAGAGCATCCCGCCATCGTTTATAGTATGGCCTTGCGGTAAGCTGGCGTAACGGAATTCGATGGAATGGGCGTCACCCGCGCCGGCGTCGTCTCCGGAGCGCGCGAGCCTCGGGGGCATGGTCGGACCTGGCGGTCCATCCCGCGACGCGCCACGCGATGGCTCAGGGCGCCTGTTCGCGGTCGCCTTGGCGCGGCGGTCGGCCCAAGCGTGACATTTTCATTGTTTGCAGGCGGCCCCGGGTCCAATCGGTGGCTCTTGTTGCCCATGGAGACTGGCTTGACCGACAATCGCACCCACAAAGAGCGCATGCTGGCCGGCGATCTCTACAATCCGATGGACGCCGAGATCGTCGCCGACCAGGAGCAGACCCTGGCCTGGATGGAGCGCTTCAACGCGCCCGGCCAGACGATCGCCCAGCGCCAGGCGCTGCTGGCCGAGCTGTTCGGCGGAGTGGGGGCTGGGGTCAACATCCGCGCGCCCTTCCACTGCGACTACGGCTACAACATCACCCTGGGCGACGGGGTGTTCATGAACTTCGGCTGCGTGATCCTGGACGTGGTGGCGGTGACCATCGGCGACCGCACGATGATCGGCCCGCACGTGAAGATCTTCGCCGCCGATCACCCGCGCGACGCCGACACCCGCAAGACTGGGCTGGAGTTCGGGCGCCCCGTGGTCATCGGCAAGGACGTCTGGATCGGCGGCGGGGCGATCATCGTCCCGGGCGTCACCATCGGCGACGGCGCGGTGATCGGGGCCGGCGCGGTGGTCACCCGCGACGTGCCGGCCGGCGCCACGGCGGTCGGCAATCCGGCCCGCGTGAAGGTCTGACAGCAAAGCCCGACAAAAAGTTCGGACAAGGTGTCGGGACCGGGCCGCGGCCAGCGTCCTTGGCCCGACAACCAGACACTAGGGAGCCGCCATCATGCGCATGATCTTCGTCAACCTGCCGGTCGCCGATCTCGACCGCTCCAAGGCCTTCTTCGAGGCCCTGGGCTTTTCGATCAATCCGCAGTTCAGCGACGAGACCGCCGCCTGCGTGGTGGTGTCCGAGACCATCTTCGTGATGCTGCTGACCCACGACAAGTTCCGCCAGTTCATCACCGGCGAGATCAGCGACGCCCATGCCGCCACCGAGGTGCTGACCTGCCTGTCTGCCGAGAGCCGCGAGGAGGTCGACGACCTTCTGGCCAAGGCCCTGGCCAACGGCGGCAAGGCCTGGAAGCCGATCATGGACATGGGCCCGATGTACGGCGCCAGCTTCCAGGACCCCGACGGCCACGTCTGGGAGCTGATGTACATGGACATGGCCGCCATGCAGCAGGACGGCTGATCGCCTGTCGGATAGATTTCAGGATTGAAACTCAGTCGCAGTTGCGCCTATAGCCGCCGTCTCTTTTCTGGGGATGGTCATGCGACTCCGTTTCTCGCGCGCCGCCGCTCGGCGCGCCCTGTTCTCGACGCTCAGCCTGGCGGCGCTCTCGACGGGCGCCGCCGCCCATGCCCAGGCCCCCCAGGGGCAGGCCGACGACGTCGAGCGCGTGGTCGTCACCGCCGCCCGCACCAAGCTGCCGGTCACGGCCCTGCCGCTGACGGTGGACGTGATCGACAGCCAGGCGCTGGACCAGCAACTGGCCGTCAGCGGCTCGGTGGTCGACGCCATCTCCAACCTGTCGGCTTCGTTCTCGCCGACCCGCGAGAAGCTGTCGGGCTCGGGCGAGAGCCTGCGCGGCCGCTCGCCGCTCTACGCCATCAACGGCATCCCGCAGTCGACGCCGATCCGCGACGGCTCGCGCGACGGCTACACGATCGACCCGTTCTTCATCGACCGCGTCGAGCTGATCTACGGCTCGAACGCCCTGCAGGGCATCGGCGCCACCGGCGGCGTGGTCAACCAGGTGACGGTCGGCCCGCCCAAGCGCGACGGCGTCTCGGGCAAGGTCCTGACCCAGACCACCATCGGCCATGACATGGGCGACAGCGTCGGCGCCAAGGTCGGCGGGCTGGTCGCCTGGCGCCAGGGCGCCTTCGACGCCACCGCCGGCGTCGCCTGGGAAAAGCGCGGCGCCTTCTACGACGCCGACGGCCGCCGCATCGGCATGGACAACACCCAGGGCGACGTCCAGGATTCCAAGGCCCTGTCGTTCTTCGGCCGCTTCGGCTGGCAGCTGAACGAGACCGTCCGCCTCGACGTCGTCGCCAACCGTTTCGAGCTGAAGGGCGACGGCGACTACCTGACCATCACCGGCACGCCCCCGGCCGTCACCGACGGCAACCGCGCCACGCGCCTGCCGACCACCTCGATCCGCGGCGACGTGCCCGGCGTTCCGGCCGCCAACCGCGTCGAGACCCTGTCGGCCCAGCTGACCGACAGCGACTTGTTCGGCGGCGATTTCACCGCCCAGGTCTTCTACAACCGCTCGCGCGACACCTTCGGCGGCGACCGCAACGCCACCTTCCAGGACGTGCGCATCGCGCCCTCCGGCACGCTGTTCGACCAGTCGTCCAACCGCTCGCGCAAGCTGGGCGCGCGGATGAACTACGAGCGCCAGGTCCCGGGCATCGAGAACCTGACCGCCACGGTCGGTCTCGACGCCATGAGCGACCGCACCGAGCAGATGCTGATCGCCACCGGCCGCGCCTGGGTGCCGCCGACCAAGTTCCAGAGCGTCGCGCCGTTCATCCAGGGCAACTACGCGCTGCTGGACGGCCGCCTGCGCCTGGCCGGCGGCGTGCGCTTCGAGAACGTCGAGCTGAAGGTCGACGACTTCGAGACCCTGGCCTCGTACGGCTCGCGCAAGGTGGCCGGCGGCAATCCCGACTTCAAGGCCACCCTGGCCAACGGCGGGGTGGTGTTCGAGCCGGCCTCGGGCCTGCGCCTCTACGCCAGCTACGCCGAGGGCTACACCGTGCCGGACGTCGGCCGGATCCTGCGGTCGATCAACGTCAACGGCGTCGACGTCGACAGCTATCTCAGCATCGAGCCGATCGTGTCGAACAACCGCGAGATCGGTGGGGAATGGAAGCGCGGCCCGATCGACGCCAGCGTCGCCTATTTCTGGTCGTCGTCGAAGCTGGGCCAACTGCTGGTCAAGAACTCGGGCGGCATCTTCGACGTGCAGCGCCAGAAGGTCGCCATCGAGGGTCTCGAGGTCAATGTGAAGACCAGGACCTCGGTCGAGGGTCTGGACCTGTCGGCCGGCTACGCCCGCCTGCGCGGCCGGACCGACGCCAACGGCGACGGCAGCCTCGACACCGATCTCGACGGCGCCAACATCTCGCCCGACCGCATCAACCTGGCGGCCGACTACGCCGCCGGCAAGTGGGCCCTGCGCCTGCAGGTGCGGGCCTATCTGCAGCGCGACATGAGCAACGCGCTGGTGAAGGACGACTTCGACGGCTACACCCTGGCCGACGCCTTCGTCCGCTATCAGCTGCCGGTGGGCGACCTGTCGCTGGGGGTGCTTAACCTGTTGAACAAGCAGTACATCACCTACAACTCCGACACCGTCGCCCCGGCCAAGGACAAGTTCTACGCCGGCCGCGGCCGCACCGCGACGCTGGGCTGGACGGCGCGCTTCTGATGAAGATCCTGCGGCTCCTGCACCGCTGGTCGGGCGGTCTGATCGGCCTTCTGCTGGCGGTGCTGGGGCTGACCGGCGCGCTGCTGGTGCACGAGGACGCGTTTCTGCGCGCCACCGTGCCCCATGCCGCCGACGCTCAGCGGCAGGACGTCGCCACCCTGGCGGCCGCCGCGACGCGGATCTTCGCCGCGCAGGAGCGTCCGCGCTCGATCGTGCTGGCGACCGAGCGCAAGGGCCTGCACAAGCTGTCCTATCCCGGCGAGACGCAGAAGGGCGCCTATGCCGACCAGGACGGCGCCATCGTCCAGGCCTGGACCAGCAACTGGGCCCGGCCCGAGATCTGGCTGTTCGACCTGCACCACCACCTGTTCGCCGGCGACGTGGGCGACATCGTCGGCGGGATCGCCGGCCTCGCGGGCCTGGCCTTCGTGGTCACCGGCCTGATCCTGTGGTGGCCGACCCGGCGGATGTTTCAACTGCGCGCCTGGCCACGGATGATGAAGCGGGCGGCCATCGTCCACCACCATCGCGACCTCGGGGTGCTGGTGGCGCCGCTGCTGGTCCTGTCGCTGACGACGGGCGCGACCATGAACCTGAAATGGTTCTCGCAAGCCCTGCGCGCGCCGTTCACGGCGCCGGCGGCGATGGACAAGGCCTCGGCCGCGCCGAAGATCAAGGGCGGCAAGCTGGCCGCCGACCTCGACTGGGGCAAGGTGATCGGCCAGGCCCAGGCCCGCTTCCCCGGCGCGGAAGTGCGCACCATCGGCCTGCCGGCCAAGACCGGCGGCCTGGTTGCGATCCGCCTGCGCCAGCAGGCCGAGTGGCTGCCCAACGGCCGCACCATGGCCTGGTTCGACCCGGCCACCGGCAAGATGGTCGCCTCGCGCGACGCGCAAGGCATGCCGCTGGGCTCGCGCATCACCAACGCCGACTTCCCGCTGCACGCGGCCAAGGTCGGGGGGCTGGCCTACCGGCTGGTCATGACGGTGTCGGGCCTGGCCCTGACGCTGCTGGGCTCGCTGGCGGTGGTGACGTTCTGGGGCAATCCCTCGGGCCTGCCCAAGCGGCGGAAGAAGAAGGCGGTGAAGGTCAAGCCGACGCCTGAGCCGGCGACCGTCCAGGCCTAGGCGGATCGACGTTTGGCTTTTGAGACGAAAACCTCGTCCTTCGACAGGCTCAGGATGAGGTTTTTCAGTAGCCCGGGCCTGTAACATGGTCCTCATCCTGAGCTTGTCGAAGGACGAGGGCCACGCACGGGCTTGAACGCTGATCTGGTCTAAGGTTGCGCGTCCAAAAGCAGGTTGCGGTCGTCCGCCCTCCGACGCCATAAGCGCATGTGAGCGCTAACATGAGCGCGGCGGGGAAGGTGACGGCATGAGGTCCTTGGTTCTGGCGGCGGCCCTGGCCGTCCTGCCCCCGACGGTCGCCGTCGCCCAAGCCGCGGCCGTCGAAACGACGGCGCCGGCCCAGAAGGCGCGGCTGATCGTGCTCAGCGATATCGAGGCCGATCCCGACGACAGCCAGTCGCTGGTGCGCCTGCTGCTCTACGCCAACGAGATCGACATCGAGGGGCTGGTCGCCATCACCTCGACCCACATGCGCGCCGAGGTCCATCCCGAGACCATGCCCCGGATCATCGCCGCCTATGGCCAGGTCCAGCCCAACCTTGCCAAGCACGTCCCGGGTTATCCGACCGCCGAGACGCTGCTGGCCAAGGTCAGCGTCGGCCAGCCGGCCTACGGCATGGCCGCGATCGGTCCGGGCAAGGACACCGACGGCTCGCGGGCGATCATCGCCGCCCTCGACCGGCCCGACCCCCGCCCGCTGTGGATCGGCGCCTGGGGCGGGACCAACACCCTGGCCCAGGCCCTGACGACGCTCCGGGCGACCCGCGGCCCGGCCGAGCTGGAGCGCCTGATCGGCAAGCTGCGCGTCTATGCGATCTCCGACCAGGACGACACCGGCGCCTGGATCCGCAAGACCTTTCCCAAGCTGTTCTACATCGTCAGCCCGGCGGCTACGGCGCGGCGACCTGGATGGGCATGGGCTTCTCGGCCGAGGGGCTGGACAACGCCACGGTGTCCAACGCCTGGATCGCCGCCAACATCCAGCAGGGCCACGGCCCGCTCGGCGCGGCCTATCCCGACGTCGCCTACGGCATGGAGGGCGACACCCCCGCCTTCCTGGGTCTGATCCCCAATGGCCTGAACACGCCGGAGCGCCCGGACTGGGGCGGCTGGGGCGGCCGCTATCGCCTCTATACGCCGAGGCTGGAGGACACCGATCCCAAGGGCTTCAACGGCGGCGTGCCGGTCGAGCCCGAGACGCGGCCGATCTGGACCAACGCCGTCGACCGTTACACCCCTTACGACCCCGCCGCGCACGGTCGGCCGATCAAGCTGGGCAAGCAGAGCTTCGAGGACTTCCGCGTCACCCTCTGGCGCTGGCGCGACGCCTATCAGAACGACTTCGCCGCCCGTATCGGCTGGACGACCCTGCCTTACGAGAAGGCCAACCATCCGCCGGTCGCGCGCCTGGGCCACCCCGACCACCTGACGGTGAAGGCCGGCGAGACCTTCGTGCTCAGCGCCGAGCCCAGCACCGACCCCGACGGCGACAGCCTGAGCTTCCTGTGGTTCCACTATCCGGAGGTCGGCAGCTGGACGAGCCCGATCGCGCCGGCCGGGGCCGAGAACGTCTATCGCACCGCCTTCAAGGCGCCGCAGGTGACGAGGCCCGAGACCGCGCATTTCATCGTCGCGGTGACCGACAAGGGCGCTCCGCCGATCACGCGCTATCGGCGGGTGGTGGTGACGATCCTGCCGCGGTAAAACGTGGGTCGTCTAACCCTTTCTGGTTCTGTTCTCGTAAAGTTAGGAGCAAGGTCGTGCGCTCCAGATTGAGACATCAGAGCATGGCTTCTCACAGCTATCGCAGGAAGTTTGAGCGTCGACCGCCATATATTCCTGCGGGTGGAGTTGCCTTCGCCCTTCCCAAGAAGTTGGCAGAGGCGAATGCAGAGGAGGCTGTAACGATCAGTCTTATCTGTCATCGTCGACTTTTCGGGGAGTGTTACAGTCGCATTTTTCCAAAATACCGATTTTCGGTCAGTGAAATTTCCGGCGTATTCATATTGTCGTTCGCTGAAACGAAATTGTTCCTGAGTGGGGTGGAGCGCCCCGGGGACATAGACCTTCTTATTGTGCCGTATGAAAAGGATGAGTTGATCCTAGATCAGGCCTTCGCGTTGGAGGTCAAGATCGTGCGGGCTAGCTATGAAAGGCAGGGGAAGTCACCCAACGAATTTGGATTTTCGCAAGGAAGAGCGCTGCTCGAGATGGGGTTCCCCTACGTGGGTGTCGCTCATCTCATAGTCTCCGACGAAAGCCCTCAAGAGGCCTGGCGCGAAATGCGGCGCTATGAAGTTCTCGATCAAGATGGAAATGTGGGGAATGAAGGGATCGATGTTCTCGATCATCTGCCGTGGATGCTTGTGGAGCGAGTTTACGGACGTCTTGCTAAGGCCTGCGTGAATGACGATCTTGCTTTATTGTCGGCCTTTGTGAAGCATTCCGATGAGGGGCTTGCTGCTAAGTATAGCGGTGTGGTTTGGATGCCGGTTGGGCGGGTCGCTCGGCGGAACCCCAAAATAAATTCAAGATTGTTGGATGCTATCGGCGATTTCTTCATAGCTCGTCCAAATTACTGGTTCGATAGCCCAAGTCGTGACCCGCGATCGGAGGTACCCGAAGGGGCTAGGGACTAAGCGCCGCCACAGCATCCCCCACCGCGATCTCGCCGCCTTCGATGACCCGGGCGGTCAGGCCGCCGCGGCCGCGGACGGCGTTGTAGCCGCCTTCACCGAGGATATCGTTCATGCGGCTGCAAGGATGGCAGCCGCCGGTGGCCTCCAGCAGCGCGCCGCCGATCCGGAAGCGCTTGTCGGACAGGCCCAGGAGGTTGATGCCCTCGACCACCGGGTTGCGGCGCAGGTCGAAGGGGGAGGCGGGCTCGTCGCGGCCCAGGAAGCCGGCGATGGCGGCAAGGTCCTCGGCCTGGATCAGGGTCACCTGGCGCGGACCGCCGGGGCGGCCGGCATAGTGGTCTCCCACGAGGCCGGCCTCGACGGTGATCTGCGCGCGTTCGACGGAATTCAGCGCCGCGCGCCGGGCCGGGCGCAGGCCGATCCAGACGAGGCGGCCAGGGCGCATGGGCCCCGCGATCAGCCGGGCGAGGGGGCTGTCGGGATTGATCCCGCGCCTGGCCCCCGCCGCCATCAGGCCTTCTCGACGAAGCTGTCGATGACCTTCTTCTCGCCGGCCTTGTCGAAATTGACGGTCAGCTTGTTGCCCTCGATCGAGGCCACCTGGCCGTAGCCGAACTTGACGTGGAACACGCGGTCGCCGCGGCTGTAGGCGCTGTTGGTGGGGGCCGAGACCGCGACCAGCCGGCCTTCGCCCTCGATCGGCTTGGCCCGCGCCGCCGAGCCGCCGCCGCGCCAGGCCGCGTGGCCGCCGCCCTTTTCGGCGAAGCCGCGCGAGGTCTGCTGCACCCGGTCCTGCGCCCGCTTCCAGCCGGGGCTGTCGTAGCTGCCGCTCTGGAAGGCGCTGACGCCCGGATCGTCCCAGCGCGACGACACCGTCTGCTGCATGCCCGGTCCGCCGCCGTAGTAGCCGGTCTCCGACCCCGCATCGACGTGCTCCAGCGGCAGTTCGTCGACGAAGCGCGAGGGGAGTTGCGACGTCCAGCGGCCGTAGACCTGGCGGTTGGCCACGAAGCTGATGCGGGCCTCCTCGCGGGCGCGGGTGATGCCCACGTATGCCAGGCGTCGCTCTTCCTCGAGGCCCTTCTCGCCCTTGTCGTCCATGCTGCGCTGGCTGGGGAACACGCCTTCCTCCCAGCCGGGCAGGAACACCAGCGGGAACTCCAGGCCCTTGGCCGAGTGCAGGGTCATGATCCAGACGGCGTCGCCGGTGGCCTCGCGGTCGAGGTCCATGACCAGCGACACGTGCTCCAGATAGGCCTCCAGGCTGTCGAACTGGCCCATCGACTGGACCAGTTCCTTCAGGTTTTCCAGGCGCGTCTGGCTCTGCGGGCCTTTGTCGAGGCGCAGGGCGTCGGTGTAGCCGCTCTCCTCCAGCACCATCTCCAGCACCCGCTGGTGGTGCATGTTGCCGATCTGGGCGCGCCAGCGGTCGAGATCGCGGATGAAGTTGGAAAGCGCCGTGCGGGTGCGGGCCGGCAGGTCGTCGCTGCCGATGATCACCCGGGCGGCCTCGACGGTGGAGATCCCTTCCAGGCGCGCGATCTGAAGCAGCTTCTGCACCGAGGTGTCGCCGATACCGCGCTTGGGCGTGTTGACGATGCGCTCGAAGGCCAGGTCGTCGTCGGGCGACTGGATCAGGCGCAGATAGGCGTGGGCGTCGCGGATTTCCGCCCGCTCGAAGAACCTCGGGCCGCCGACCACCTTGTAGGGGATCTGCAGCATCACGAAGCGCTCTTCGAAGGCGCGCATCTGGAAGCTGGCCCGCACCAGGATGGCCATCTGATTGTAGCGGCGGCCCGCGCGCTTGGCCTTCTCGATCTCGTCGGCGACCATCCGGCTCTCGGCCTCGCCGTCCCAGACGCCCGAAACCTTGACCTTCTCGCCGCCGGTTTCCTCGGTCCAGAGCGTCTTGCCCAGGCGGCCCTTGTTGGCGGTGATCAGGGTCGAGGCGGCCGCCAGGATATGCTCGGTCGAGCGGTAGTTGCGCTCCAGCCGCAGGACCTTGGCGCCGGGGAAGTCGCGCTCGAAGCGCAGGATGTTGTCCACCTCCGCCCCGCGCCAGCCATAGATCGACTGGTCGTCGTCGCCCACGCAGCAGACGTTCTGGCGGCCCTGGGCCAGCAGGCGCAGCCACAGGTACTGGGCGACGTTGGTGTCCTGGTACTCGTCGACCATCAGGTACTGGAAGCGGCGCTGGAAGTCGGCCAGCACGTCGGGATTGCCGGTGAAGATCGTGATGTTGTGCAGCAGGAGGTCGCCGAAGTCGCAGGCGTTCAGGATGCGCAGGCGCTCCTGGTACTGGCGATAGAGGCTGATGCCCTTGCCGTTGGCGAACTCGCCGGCCTCGCTGGGCGGCACCTTGTCGGGCGTCCAGCCGCGGTTCTTCCAGGCGTCGATCAGGCCCGACAGGATGCGCGGCGTCCAGCGCTTGGCGTCGATATTGGCCGCCTCGATCAACTGCTTGAGCAGCCGCTCGTTATCGTCGGTGTCGATGATCGTGTAGTTTGACTTCAGCCCCACCAGCTCGGCGTGGCGGCGCAGGATCTGGGCGGCCACCGAGTGGAAGGTGCCCAGCCACCGCAGGCCTTCGGCTTCCGGCCCGATGATGTGGGTGATCCGCTCGCGCATCTCGCGCGCGGCCTTGTTGGTGAAGGTGACGGCCAGGATCTCCCACGGCCGGGCGCGGCCGGTGGCCAGGATGTGGGCCAGGCGCGTGGTCAGCACCCGGGTCTTGCCGGTGCCGGCGCCGGCCAGCACCAGGACCGGGCCTTCGGTGGTGACGACGGCTTCGTGCTGCTCGGTGTTGAGGCCGCTCAGATAGTCGGGCGCGGGCCCGCCGCCGCCCGGGGCTTGCGGTCGGGCCAGGTCGGAGATGCGCGGAGCGGGGAGGTCGCCGAACGGGTCGGTCGAGTCGAAGCCGGAAGACATGGGAACATATGTAGCACAAAGTTCCCCGGGCTTAAGCCCCAGAGGCGGCTTTACGGAACCCTGGCCGCGGCCCTCCCGTTGATCGGCAGGGACGAGACAGGAGCAGGAACATGGCGGAAGAATCCAAATCGGGCGGGGGCAACGGCGGGCTGGCCTTTATCGTCGGCGCCCTCGTGGTCGTCGTGGCCGTGCTGGCCTTCGTGATGTTCTCCGGCGGCTTCACCCAGAAGAAGTCGGTGGACGTCGACATCACCGCGACCGCGCCCAAGCTGCCGGACGCGCCCAAGATGCCCGAAGCGCCGAAGGTTCCCGAAGCGCCCAAGGCGCCTGGCTGAGCCGCGCCGGCCAAGAACGCGCTGGCCTAGAAAGAGGAGGCGGGCATGGCTCGCCATCATGGACATCATCATGAAGGCGCCTGGAGCGGGGCCGCGCTGCTGACGGTTCTCGTCCTGGTCGCCCTGCTGGTCTACGCCGTCTGGCAGTCGGGCCTGCTGGCCGTGCGGCCGGACATCGCCGACCTGAGGCTGCCCAATCTGGCGCCGCCGACCATGCCGACGCCCAATCCCGAGCCGCTGCCGTCGCCGGTTCCGCGGCCGGGGTAGGGGAGGCATTGAAGGAACCTCCCCCAGAGGGGGGGCGCCCGAAGGCCGGTGGGGGGAAGTTTTCAGCTTCCCCGGGGCTGGCAGGTTCGGCATGCACGCCCCCACCGATCGCTACGCGATCGCCTCCCCCAGAGGGGGAGGTTCCTTGTGGTTAGCCTCCCGCCCGCTGCAGGGCGTACACACGGCAGGCCGAGGCCAGCGGGCGCTCGCCGCGACCCACGTCGATGCGCTGGATCAGGGCTGCGATGCTGACGGCGTCCTGCTTGGCGATGCGGTCGAGCGCCGCCCAGAACTCGGGCTCGAGGGCCAGCGAGGTGGCGTGGCCCGCCAAGTTCACCGATCGCTTCTTCAAACTGCCCATCGGCGCAACTCTCCGGCGGAACGACGGTTCGGCTCTTGATTAAAAATGACGGCGTGTCATCTTTAGTGACGCCACGCCGGGAGCATGCCTGATGAGCACAGCCGCGCAAGTCCTTGACGCTACTTCCGCGCGTCCTCCGCTGGGCGCCCGCGATGCGAGCTTCCGTTTGCAGCCTTTGCGGGCGTTTCGCGCCGTCCGTCGGTTGATCGCCGACAAGGAAGACACGGCCCAGGTGTTCGAGGTCATGCGGGCCTTGTCGGGCAAGGCGATCCCTGACGGCTATGCCCGCCTGCTGAAGACGCCGCAAGGCGGGGCGATCGCCTATCGGCGCGAGGAATTCGCCGACTGGCTGTCGGACGAGGCCTGGCTGGCGCAGTTCCAGCCGGGGACGGTGGGCGCGGCCTATCGTGACTTCATCGCCCCGCGCGGCCTGACCGCCGAAGGCCTGGCCGAGGAGAGCCGCAAGGTCGCCGACGCCGACATGGACGCGGCCCACCCCTTGCTGTGGTACGCTCGCCGCCTTCGCGACGTGCACGACGTCTGGCACGTTCTGACCGGCTATGGCACCGACGCGCTGGGCGAGGTCTGCGTGGTGGCCTTCTCCTATGCCCAGACCCGCAGCCTGGGTTTTGCCCTGATCGCCCTGGCCGGGGCCCGGGAGTTCCGCCGCCTGAAGGATGGCCAGCCCTACGGCAAGGCGGTGCGCGAGGCCTGGCGGGCCGGGCGCAAGGCCGCCTGGCTGCCCGAGGTCGACTATCCGGCCCTGTTCGCCATGCCGCTCGAAGAGGCGCGGCGAACCTTGAAGATCAAGCCGCCGGCCACCTACCAGGCCATTCCGCAGGACCTGCGCACGCATTACCAGCGGGCCGCCTGAACCTTAGCAATTTCGCTTGTTCTCCCTGAGCGCGCGGCGTTAGCCTTCCTGCAATCAAAACGGGAGGTTTCGATGTCGCGTCGCCTTTGGTCCGCCGCTTCCATCCTGGCTTTGGCGCTCGTTTCGGCCCCGGCCTGGTCCCAGGTCCAGCCGCCCCAGGACGAGCAGGACGTCCATGAAGTGGTCGTCACCGGCATGCGGGTGCGCCAGGGCGGCGCCCAGGACATCAACCACTTCAGGGGCGAGGCGGCCGCGAGCCGGATGCCGCAGCCCGACACCCTGACGCCCGAGGGACTGATGGGCGGCTACGATCTCAGGATCCCCGGCCAGGAGGCCTGCGTGCGGGTGCTGTGCATCACGGGCGAGGCCATGCGCGCCGAGCTGCCGCTGTCGCCGGCCGACAAGATTCTGGTGGGGCTGGGCTTCGATAGCGGCGTCGACGCCAAGACCTGGAAGCGCGCGCCGCTGAACCTGGTGGCCGTGGTCGACAAGTCCGGCTCGATGCAGGGCGGACCGCTGATGCGGGTGCGCGAAAGCCTGCACCAGATCCTGGAGCAGCTGCGTCCCGGAGACCAGCTGAGCATCGTGCTGTACGGCGACCGCTCGTATCGCCACCTGGAGCCGACGGTGATCGGCGACAAGCGCGCCGCCATTCGCCTGGCTATCGACGCCATCGAGAGCGCGGGCTCGACCAACATGGAGGCGGGCCTGAAGGTCGGCTACGAGACCGCCTTCGCCACCCGCGACGGCTTCAAGGGCGTCACCCGGGTGATGTTGTTCACCGACGAACAGCCCAATGTCGGCCGCACCGATGCGCAGAGCTTCATGGGCATGGCCAGGGAGGCCTCGCACAAGGGCGTCGGCCTGACGACCATCGGGGTGGGCACGCAGTTCGACGCGCCCCTGGCGACCAAGGTCTCCAGCGTGCGCGGCGGCAATCTCTACTTCCTGCGCGACAAGGCCGACGTCGAGACCGTGTTCGCCGCCAAGCTGGACACCATGGTTTCCGAACTGGCCTACGACCTGACGCTGACGCTCAAGGCGCGGCCGGGCTACCGGATCAGCGGCGTCTACGGCGTGCCGGGCGACGAGTTGAAGTCGGGGCCGGACGGAGCTGTGTCGATGACCGTGCCGACCGCCTTCCTCAGCACCGAGGGCGGCGGGCTGTTCGTGTCCCTGGCCAAGGACGCGGGCGGCGCCTTCCTTCCCGAGCCCCGCCTGGAGCCGGGCCAGCGCCTGCTCGACGTCGACCTGAACTATATCGCCGCCGCCGACGGAACCGAGGCTCGGCAGGTCTTGGCCGTGGCCGCGCCCGTGGGGCAGGCGTCGGACGGCCTGAAGCTGGGCCATCTTCTGCTCGACGAGTTCCAGTCGCTGCACCGCGCCGCCACCCTGCACCACAAGGACGGCGACGAGGAGGGAACCTACCAGGTGCTGCGCGGCTTCGACGGCCGCCTGCGGGCCCAGGCCGATCCGCGGCTCGAGCCCGAGCGCAGGCTGGTGGCCGAGATGCTGACGCGGGCGGCCTTCCTGGCGGGCTACGCCGGCGAGGCCAGGGCCGAAGGGCCTGTGAACCTGCTGGGCGCCTGGACGGTGGCGCGGGTCGACGGCGATGGCCAGATCGACGTTCGGCGCGGTGACCAGCTGCGCTTCAACGAGGATGTGCTGGTGGTCAGCCGCCTGAAGCGTGGCGCGTTCACGGCCGACAATCCCGAGGGCTACGAGGCGAACGAAGACCAGGTGGCCCTGACGGAGTCCCAGCTCGTCTTCGACTACCGCGTGGCCAAGGACGGGTCGCTGATCCTCACCCACGATCGCCTGGATCTGCGGCTGGTGTTGAAGCGAACGCCGCGTACGGTCGAGGCGGCCTCGGTCGGCTGAGGTTCAGCCGGCCCGCTCGTCGGCCGCCGCGTAGCGGGCGATGGACGGGTCGGCGGCCACGGCCTCGAGGATCCAGTCGCGGAAGGCGGCGATCTTGCGCACGCGTCTGCGCTCTTCCGGATAGACCAGCCAGTAGCCGCCGCCGTAGTGCGGCGCGATGTCGAACGGCTGCACCAGGCGCCCCGAGGCGATCTCGGCCGCGAAGAAGATCGGCGAGCCCACGGCCAGGCCCTGGCCGGCCAGCGCCGAGGCCACTTCGATCGACTGGGCGTCGGCCGCCAGGCGCGGGGCCTCGGGGTTCTGCGGCGGCGCGACGCCGGCGGCGCGGAACCACACCTCCCACTCGCGGGAGGCGCCGATGCGTGGCGCGTTCAGCAGGTCGGCGGGGCGCTCGAACGGTCCATGCCGCGCCAGGAACTCGGGCGAGCAGAGGGCGGTCTGGACGAAGGGCATCAGGAAGTGGGCGGCCAGACCCGGCCACTGGCCATCGCCGGCGCGCAGGCCCAGGTCCGCCTCGCCGCGATCAAGGTCGCGCAGGACGTGGCTGCCCTCCAGCCGCACGGCGATCATCGGGTGGGCCAGCTGGAACGCGCCCAGGCGCGCGGCCAGCCAGTGGTTGGCCAGGCTCTGCATGGTGGTGATCGCCAGCACGCCCTGGTCGGCCTCGACCAGGTCCGACAGCGCCGCGCGCAGCAGGCCCATGGACTCGGTGGCGGCGCGCGCCAGTCGCTCGCCGGCGGGGGTCAGGTCGACCTCGCGCACCTTGCGCACGAACAGCGGCTGGCCCAGCCGTTGCTCCAGCGTCTTCACCTGCCAGCTGACCGCGGCCTGGGTGACGCCCAGCTCGTCGGCGGCGCGCGTGAAGCTCTTCAGCCGGGCGGCGGCCTCGAACACGCGAATGGCGCCGAGCGAATATGAAGCGAGGATGTCAGCCATAAGTCTGGCTTATCCATAACTCAACGAACCGCGTTTGTCGCGCGCCTCGATCAGGCCGATCTTCCCTGTGTCGCCGGGGAACAGGAGATGCGGCCATGGAAGAGTTCCACAAGACCCATAAGGAAACCACGTTCGGCTGGGTGTGGGCGATCGAGCGCCTGATCGCCGCCTGGAAGCGGATGGGCGAGGTCCAGGCGCCGCCGGTCGTCGGCTGCTGCGACAGCCTGCCCAAGGGCGCGCGCTATCTGGTTCCGCGGTGAGCCTGGCGCTCAGCCCCGGAGGCGACGGAAAAGCACAAGGCCGATGAAGCCGGCCAACAGGGTCGCGGCGGCCGAGATCGCCGTCCGCCAGTGCGCCTTGCGCCGCCGTTCGGCCTCGCCCAGCGCGGTCAGTTTCGCTTTCTGGTCGTCGGTGCGCAGCAACCAGTCCGAGCCGGATTTTGCGCCCAGCAACACAAGCCTGGGCGCGGCGCCCTGGCCTTCGATCCGTTCGTAATAACGCACGGTGGCGTAGCGGCCTGAATGGTCGCCGACCTTTCCGCCGCCGTTCAGGCAATCGTCAGGCACCGCGCCGGTCGGCCGGCAGCGCAGGCGCAGGCGGTGTCCGTCGACTGTCTCGAATTCGTAGCCGTCGGCCCGAGGCGCATCGGTGGCGGTCTTGAAGACGCCGATGGTCAGGACCGTTCGTTCGCGGGGCGGCGGGTTCCAGGCCGGATCGACCGGTGTCGCCCAATCCCAGATCGCGTTCCAGGCGATGACGGCGACCAGCACCGGCGCGAAGCGGAACGCCAGGGCCTGGAACGGCCAGGGAGACCGGGGCTGCCCGGTCATTTGGCCGATGGAGCGGGACGACGCGCCTTGCGACGCACCACATCGAAGATCATGGCGGCGATCACGGAGAGGATGATCGCGCCCGTGAACGACGTCACGGCGCGGGGAGAAACCTCGTTGCGCCTTTGGCTCGCCGCGCCGGCGGCCAGCCGATCGGCCTGGTCCTCGGGGGAAAGAATCCAGCGCCGCCCGGCGTTGGCGCTCAGCAGGATGCGTTCGGGTTCGCCGCCGAAGGCGCCGGGCAGTTCGTAGTAGCGTAGGCTGACGCGCTGGCCTGAGTAGTCGCCCAGGCGACCGCGTCCGGCCAGGCAGTTGTCCCGGGTGGTCGGCGATGCGTCGGCATAGGGCGTGCAGCGCAGGCGCAGGTGGCCGCCGCCAAGGCTTACGAAGTCATAGCCGCGCGGCTGGAAGGCGTCGGTGCTGCTGGCGAAGACGCCGCTGGCGATGAGAGTCTGATTGCGCGGCGGCGGCGACCAGGCTGGATCCAGCGGGATCATCCAGTTCCAGAACAGATGGCAGCCGATCAGCAGCGCGCCGACCACACCGGCATAGATCGCCGCTTCCGCCCACTTTCGTTGGCCGGAGGTGAAGGATTCCGCCCTTGGGTTGCGGTGGAAAGGCTCGGTCATTCCTCGCGCTTGGCGCCGTCGAGCCCGCGCGAAAGCTTTTCGGCCCGCGCCGCGTCGAGCGTCTTTTCCGCCTTGGTGCGGCCGAAGCGGGCGCGGTTCTCGGCGGCGGTCTGCTTGGCGTCGGTCTTGGCCTTGGCCTTGCGGGCGTGGTTGAGGTTGAGGATCTCGGCCATGGTGATCGGGTCGTTGTTCAGGTCTTGGGCTTGGCGGCCGGAGCAGGGGCGGGCGCGCGCTTGCTGGCCGGACGGATGACGAGGGTTTCCTGCAGGCGCAGGCTTTCACCCTTCTTGATCACATAAGGCGCGCGGCCGGGAAAGACGCAGTTCTGCATCGACAGCTCGTTGCGCAGGATCCAGCGGGTGACCGGCTTGCCGTTGGCCTTGCAGCTCAGGCCCACGGTCCAGGCCGGGACGCCCGGCGCCCCAGAGGGGGAAGACCAGGCGAAGCCCATGGCCTTGCCGGCCTCGACCGGTTCGTTCTGGGCTTTGACCTGCTTGCCGTCCGAGCCGAACACCAGGGCGTCGGGCCGGATCAGGCGGATCGAGAAGCCGCCATAGCCCTTGACGTCGTTGCTGCCGCCCAGCGCCAGGCTGTCGGTGCGGGCGGTGATGGTGGTGTCGAACTCGATCCGCCGCGCGCCGCCCTTCAGCGGATGGACGATGATCGAGGTCGTCTCGGCAGCCGCATAGACCACTTCGGGCCCGGAATTGACCAGCCAGTCGGCCTTGATGGTCAGCTTGCCGCGCCCGGCGCCGTCGCCCTCGAAGCTGCGGTCGTGGATGTTGAAGGAGAGGCCCTGCATGAACCAGCCGTCGCCGATGCTCTTGCCGTCGACCAGCACCTGGTGCCAGCTCCAGAAGGCCCCTCGCTGGTGCAGGTGATCGGCGGGCCGGTCCTCGGTCAGCACCGTGCCGTCGGGCGCGTATAGCGGATGCACGTAGTTGGAGCGGCCCGGCTCCTTGGCCGGGTCCAGCGGCTTGGTGCGATAGACCAGCACCGTCTTGCCGTCCTCGGTGACGGTCAGGGCGTCGTCGCTGAGCACAGCGTCGATGCGGCCGGCCAGAGCCGGCGTGGCGGCGCTGAAGAGGATGGCGGCGGCGAGAGCGGCTTTTCTCAAGACAGGTCGTCCTTGGCGAACGCCCGGGCGAGGGCGGGGCGGGCGTTGGCGCGGGCCAGCCAGTCGTCATAGACCGCATGGGGCGGCAGCATCTGGCGCGCGAACTGCAACAGGCTGACGAACAGGATGTCGGCGGCCGAGAACTGCTCGCCCAGCAGCCAGGGCTGCTTTTCCAGGGTGGTGCGCAGGCGCTCGTCCAGGGCCGCGTACTGGGCCTTGTCCTGGTCGTCCTGCCGCTGCTTCCAGAGATTGGTCACCGCCGGCTCCAGCACCCCGGCGTAGTAGGCCAGCCACGACAGGTAGGGTCCGCGATGCGGGTCGCTGATCATGGGCCCCAGGCCCGCGGTGGGGAACTTGTCGGTCAGGTAGAGGGCGATGGCGGCGCTTTCGGTGATCAGCACGCCTTCGTCGAGCAGGGCCGGCACCTGGCCGTGCGGGTGGGGATTGCGCGGGTCGCGCGCGCCCGTGCCGCTCATGCTGCGGAAGATGTCGACCTTCTCGATGCGGTAGGGCGCGCCCAGCTCCTCCAGCAGCCAGAGGAAGCGCGTCGAGCGCGATCGCGGAGCGTGGAAGAGGGTGAGCATGACGCGTCTCCTTGAACCGCTTGGCCTCGCGGTCTTGCCGGCGAACGTAAGGCGAACGAAGGGGCTCGGCAATCGGGAAACCAATGGTCGCCCACAGCCGTTTGAAGCCCCATGACGGCGCGGTGGAGGCGCCGACGATGGGAGGACATGTCCGATGATGGATGCATCTCTGATCCGCGAGCATCTCGAGGTGGTCGGTTCCGACGGCAAGCATGTCGGCCGGGTCGACCACGTGGTCGGCACGGAGATCGAACTGACCAAGCTCGACCTGGGCTCGGGCCTCAAGCACCACATGATCCCGCTGTCGTGGGTCGACTATGTCGACGACGACGCGGTGCACCTCAGCATGACCCGCGATGACGCCAAGGCCGGCTGGCGCGAGAAGCACTGAGGGCGCAGCTCGGCCAATGAAAAAGCCGCGGCCCAGGGACCGCGGCTTCGTCGTTTCCGGACGGGCCGGAAAGCTTACTTCACGTTGGCGCAGAAGCGCTGGATGCGCGAGCAGGCGTCTTCCAGCACCTCGTTGCTGGTGGCGTAGCTGATGCGGAAGAACGGCGACAGGCCGAACGCCGCGCCGTGAACCACGGCCACGCCCTCGGTTTCCAGCAGTTCGACGGCGAAGTCCTCGTCGCTCTGGATGACCTTGCCCGAGGGAGCGGTCTTGCCGATCAGGCCGGCGCACGAGGGGTAGACGTAGAACGCGCCTTCCGGGGTGGGGCAGTGCAGGCCGGTGGCCTGGTTCAGCATCGACACGACGAGGTCGCGGCGCTCCTGGAACAGCTTGGCGTTCGGCTTGATGAAGTCCTGCGGGCCGTTGAGGGCCTCAAGCGCCGCCCACTGGCTGATCGAGCAGGGGTTCGAGGTCGTCTGGCTGATCATCTTGCCCATGGCCTTGATCAGCGCCTCGGGACCCGCGGCGTAGCCGATGCGCCAGCCGGTCATCGAATAGCCCTTCGAGACGCCGTTCATCGTCAGGGTGCGGTCATAGAGCCTGGGCTCGACCTGGGCGATGGTGGTGAACTCGAAGTCGTCGAACACCAGGTGCTCGTACATGTCGTCGGTCAGCACCCAGACGTGCGGGTGCTTGAGCAGCACGTCGGCGATGGCCTGCAGTTCGGCGCGGGTATAGGCGCCGCCCGAGGGGTTGGACGGGCTGTTGATGATCAGCCACCTGGACTTGGGCGTGATCGCCGCTTCCAGGGCTTGCGGGGTGATCTTGAAGCCGCTCTCGGCGGTGGTCTCGACCGGCACCGGCGTGCCGCCGGCCAGCAGCGTCATGTCGGGGTAGGACACCCAGTACGGCGCGGGGATGATCACTTCGTCGCCCGGGTTCAGGGTGGCGACGAAGGCGTTGTAGATCACCGGCTTGCCGCCCGGGGCGACGTGCACCTGGCTCGGCTTGTAGTCCAGGCCGTTCTCGCGCTTGAACTTGGCGCAGATGGCCGCCTTCAGCTCGGGCATGCCGTCGGGGTCGGTATACTTGGTCTTGCCGGCCTTGATGGCGGCGATGGCCGCGTCCTTGATATTGTCCGGGGTGTCGAAGTCCGGTTCGCCCGCCGAAAGGGCGATCACGTCACGACCGGCGGCTTTCAGCGCGCGCGCCTTGGCGCTGATGGCGATGGTGGCCGACGGTGCGATGCGCCGCAGTGCGGCGGACTCGAGCGACATTGTCTTGGACTCCCCTGGAAAGGACCGGTTTCAGGATTGCGGCGGTCTTTACGCCCGACCCCCTCGCGGCGCAACGCGGGAGGGGCCGCAAAGCGCCGCTTCTTGCCAGTTTGTGGCGGCCGCGCTACCGCTACCATCGAAGAACAAGGTTCCGCCGCGCGCACGACGGAACCCCGCGTCGGGGGACGTGGTCGGAGCATTTTCGACAATCCCCCAGGGAAGGAGACGGCCGTTCGTCCGCATCGCGCGGGCGAGCAAGATCATGCCTTTCGGAAGGGGGAAGCCACATGAAGAAGACGATTCTCGGAGCCGCCGTCGCGGCGCTCGCCCTGTCGCTGTCCGCGCCGGTCGCCACGGCGGCTGACGAGGGAATCATGAAGTACGCCATCAACAAGCCGTCGACGGCCTGGAACGTCTACGGGCCCGGCCAGACCAACGCCTATGTCAAGGACAAGGCCGTGGTCGGCGGCGGCGGGGTGCGGGTGGTGGTCGCCACGCCCGATCCGGCGGCGGCCTGGCGGGTGTCGGGCAGCCAGGCGGTCAACGGCAAGATCACCAAGGGCGACGTCATCACCGTGGCCTTCTGGGCCAAGGCCGAGGCGGTGGACGGCGGCGCGCCGGCCGCCACCGTGACCAATGTCCGCGTTCAGCAGTCGGCCGAGCCGTGGGGCGGGATCGTCGAGGGCGGGGCCATCAAGGTCGATAGCCCCGACTGGAAGATCTACACCGTCAGCGGCCGCGCCACGATGGACGCCGACAAGGGCGGGGCGGCGGTGTCGCTGCACCTGGGCTCGACGAAGCAGACCGTGGTGCTGGGTCCGTTGTTCGTGCTGGACTTCGGGGCCAACTACGATCCGTCGCAGGTGAAGTAGGGAGAGCCAGGTCTTCGTACTCGCCCGACCAACATCCCGTAAAATCCCCGCGAAAGCGGGGACCCAGGCGTTTTATCGTCGAGCTTCCCGCGCTTCAGAAAAAGCCTAGGCCCCCGCTTTCGCGGGGGTTTTGCGGAAAATGGGATTGGTAGGGGCTTCCGACCCTTCTGGGCTGCCTCCTCAAAGGGGGAGGATCTAAATTCACGCCCGCACCACCTCGGCGAACTCCTTCAGGTGCCGGCGCAGGGCCTCGATCGTGCGCTCGTCGGTCAGCACGCCGTCCTCGATCTTGGTGTGGGCCTGGCCGACCAGGACGTCGCCCTGCGGTTCGGTGCGGGCGCCGGCGCGGCGCAGGGACAGGCGCAGGGCGTCCTGGGCGCGGACGGTTCCGGTGATCCCCGGCGAGGCGCCGACCAGGCAGCACGGCTTGCCCGCCAGCGGCGCGGGCTTGCCGCGCGAGGCCCAGTCGACGGCGTTCTTCAGCACGCCGGTGATCCCGCCGTTGTATTCGGGACAAGCGATCAGCAGGCCGTCGGAGGCGCGCACCGCCTCTTTCCACGCGACGACGGCGGCGGGATCGCCCTCGGCCTCGAGGTCCTGGTCGAAGAACGGCAGGTCGCGCAGCGAGAACTGGGTGATCGACACGCCTTCGGGCGCCAGGCCCTGGGCGGCGCGGAGGAGGGCGGTGTTGAACGAGCCGGCCCGCAGGCTGCCGGAAATGCCGAGAAGGTTCATGCGCGACTCCGAAACGCTAGGAGCCGCGACCATGCCCGCCGTCGGGCGGCCCGGGCAAGGTTCAGCTGGCGCGGGCGGCCGGGGCGGCGATCGGCAAGGCCAGATGACCGGCGACCTGGCCCCAAAGGCGGCTGATCTCCTGGGCGGCGGCGCCGGCGGGCTCCCATTCCAGCACCGAGCGGCCGTGGGCGATCGACTGCTGGAAGGCCGCGCGCGAGCGCAGGCCGACGGCCGCCAGAGGCAGCCCGCAGAAGCGCAGGGCCTCGGCCGCCTTGACCACGCTGGCCGGCTCCTGCCCGCCGCGCTTGGCCGGCGCCTGATTGATGACGATCAGGCCGTTCTTGCCCAGGCGCCGCACGGCCTCGGCCGAGCGCGCCACGGCGGCGATGTCGAGGAAGGTCGGTCGGCAGACCAGCAGGCACAGGTCGGCGGTGTTGATGGCGGTGACCACGTCGGCCTCGGGCGAGGCGGGCGTGTCGATCAGCATCAGGTCCAACCGCTCGTGCTCGGCGTGGAAGCGCGCCTGGAACAGCTTGCCGGCGCTGCTTTCCAGCAGGGCCGGACCGTCGGCTTCGCGGCCGCGCAGCACGTCCGACGCCGAGCGCTGCGGGTCGATGTCGGCCAGCACGGTGCGGCAGCCGGCCAGATGGGCGGCGATCGCCAGATTGACGGATAGAGTGGTTTTGCCCGCGCCCCCCTTGCGCGAGATGACGGCCAAGGTCTTCACGTACGTTTCCTCACCAAGCGCCCACGTCCCCCTGCAGGCCTGTGGATAAGTAGCGTCGCTCTACGACGTTATCGCAACGTAAATGTCGTGAAGGGCGAATCCGCTCGCCGGCGCCCGCCTGAACGGCGAAGTTTGGCCGCGAATGCGCAGCGGCCACGCTTTTGACGCCATCGGGGCGCTTGACCCGGCGATAGCCATGCGCGAGGCAGGGGCCGTGATCATCCGCCGTCTCATCGATTTCTTCACCAACATGGACGCCCGCGCCTGGCGCGCGGTGGCCGTCTCCTTCGTGCTGTTCGGCGGGGTGGGGATCGTCTTCCTGTTCGGCGCCCAACTGCTGGGCCTGGATGGCGAGACCACGGTCGAGCACTGGCTGAGCGCGGCGCATGGGCCCTGGGCCCTGCCGGTGGCCGTCGGCGCCTTCGCGGCCCTGGCCTTCGTGGGCGTGCCGCAGTTCGTGCTGATCGCCGCGGCGGTGGTGGCCTTCGGGCCGTGGACCGGCTTCGCCTACAGCTGGATCGGCACCCTGGTCTCGTCGATGGTCGGCTTCTGGGTCGGCCGGGCGTTCGGCGGCAAGATGCTGGCCAGCCTGCCCAGCGACGGCGTGCACAAGTTCATGAAGCTGATCGGCAAGAACGGCTTCATGGCCAGCCTGATCGTGCGCCTGGTGCCGTCCGCGCCGTTCATCGTCGTCAACATGGCCGCCGGCGTCACGCCGATGCGGGTGCGCGACTTCGTCTCAGGCACGGCCATCGGCATCATCCCGAAGATCGCCCTGACGGCGTTTGCCGGCAACACCATCGTCCAGGCCATGCGGGGCGGGGGCGTGCAGCACGTCATCCTGCTGGTCGTGGCGGCCGCGATCTGGATCGGCGCGGGTTGGGTCGCCCGCGATTGGCTGAAGGCCAAGGAAGAACAAGCTGACCAATAATCGGGTTTGGGGTAATTATTGCCCCTGGCGCGGCGAATTGACTGCCCTGTGAGCAAACGGCTTGCTGGATTTGGCGTGGTTGGGTAATACAACCGGCATGTGCCGCGAACGCGACAACCTTCTTCTCCTTGCGCTGGGGCTTAGCCGCCCCTGGGCGTCCGTCTAGCCGCGCGTACGTATCGTCGCGGCCGGTCGCTCAGGGGACAACACCCTTCAGCCCTCCGGACCTCGCGAAAGACACCTCCATGACCGCCCCCATCTCGCCCGTCGCCGCTGATTCCAAGATCGGGTCGGGCCGCGACAACGTCGTCATCTTCGACACCACCATGCGCGACGGCGAGCAGTCGCCCGGCGCCTCGATGTCGCTGGAAGAGAAGCTGGAGCTGGCCAAGATCCTCGAGGAGATGGGGGTCGACATCATCGAGGCCGGCTTCCCGATCGCCTCGAACGGCGACTTCCAGTCGGTCAACGAGATCGCCAAGATCGTCAAGAACAGCACGATCGCCGGCCTGTGCCGCGCCCACCAGGTGGATATCGACCGCTGCGCCGAGGCCCTGAAGCCCACCCAGCGCGGCCGCATCCACGTGGTGATCGCCACCTCCGACCTGCACATGAAGCACAAGCTGCAGATGGAGCCGGACGCCGTCATCGACGTGATCGCCCGCTCGGTGACGCACGCCCGCAACCTGCGCGACGACGTCGAGTGGTCGGCCGAGGACGCCACCCGCAGCGACCGCCAGTTCCTGCGCCGCGCCATCGAGACCGCCATCAAGGCCGGCGCCACGACGATCAACCTGCCCGACACGGTGGGCTACACCTATCCGTCGGAATACGCCGACCTGTTCAACTGGATGGTCAACAATGTCGAGGGCGCCGACAAGGTGATCTTCTCGACCCACTGCCACAACGACCTGGGCCTGGCCGTGGCCAACAGCCTGGCCGGCGTGCAGGGCGGCGCCCGCCAGATCGAGTGCGCCATCAACGGCCTGGGCGAGCGCGCCGGCAACGCCGCGCTGGAAGAGGTGGTGATGGCCCTGAAGGTGCGCGGCGACAAGCTGCCCTTCCAGACCGGCATCGACACCACCCACATCACCCGCGCCAGCCGCTACGTATCGGCCATCACCGGCTTCCCGGTGCAGTACAACAAGGCCATCGTCGGCAAGAACGCCTTCGCGCACGAGAGCGGCATCCACCAGGACGGCATGCTCAAGAACCGCGAGACCTACGAGATCATGACCCCGGAGTCGGTCGGCCAGGCGCCGTCCAGCCTGGTCATGGGCAAGCACTCGGGCAGCCACGCCTTCCGCGCCAAGCTGAAGGACCTGGGCTACGAGCTGGGCCAGAACGCCCTGAAGGAGGCCTTCGGCCGCTTCAAGGACCTGGCCGACCGCAAGAAGCACGTCTACGACGACGACATCATCGCCCTGGTCGACGACGCCCTGGCGCGCGGCTCGGAAAAGATCCGCGTCTCGCACCTGCGCGTGGTGGCCGGCACCGAGGGCCAGTCGGCCGAGCTGACGCTGGACGTCGACGGCCAGGCCAAGAGCGCCGAGGCCTCGGGCGACGGTCCGGTCGACGCGGTGTTCAACGCCATCCACAAGATCGTGCCGCACAGCGCCGCCCTGCGCCTGTTCCAGGTGCACGCGGTCACCGAAGGCACCGACGCCCAGGCCCAGGTCTCGGTGCGACTGGAAGAGGACGGCCGCATCGCCACCGGCGCGGCCGCCGACACCGACACCCTGACCGCTTCGGCGAAAGCGTACGTCAACGCCCTCAACAACCTCTTCGCCCGCAAGGAAAAGAGCGCGCCGGCGGCCATCGCCAGCGGCTTCTGATCGGAGCGCCGAAGACGCCGTCCTCGCCCTTCGACAGGCTCAGGGTGAGGACGAATGTCGACGGCGGTGCGGTAGAAACCTCACCCTGAGCTTGTCGAAGGGCGAGGTTTCGGATCCTCAGGCCGCCTTGCGCCAGCCCCAGCGACGCGTCGCCAGGATCTCGGCGGCGAGGTGCGCCTGCGGCTGCACGTCGAGACCCAGCTGGGCCAGGCCTTCGCACAGGGCGATGCGCTGCTGCGCGTCCACCAGGGCGCCGACGTCGATCACCATCACCCCGCCCGGACGCAGCAGGCCCAGGGTCGAGGCCGCCGTCGCGCGCATGTCTTCGGCGGTGGGGCAGCCCACGACCAGCAGCACGTCGCTGCGTTCGTCGGCGGCCGCGCAGGTCGCCCGGCGGGCGATTTCCACGCGCTGGTAGCCGCGCCGCCACAGTTGTCCCATGGCCTCGGGCGCGTCCGGTCCGGTCACCGCCACGAAGCACAGCGGCGTGGCCTGGGCCAGTTCCAGCATACGGTCGAGCGTCGGATCGATCCCGTCGGTCGGGACGCCCAGCAGAAACTGAGCGGCTTGACGGAGCGGATGGAGAGACATGGTGAACGCCTTGTTAGGAAACGCAGCTTATGTGCGCCAACCCCGCTGTTCTGACGCCGCCCCGCGTCAGGGCGCCATTCGTAAACCCGCCGCCGGCGTAAGGGCGGCATAAGGAGCCGATCGATGGGTTCGACCTTGGAAAACAGCGTTGCTTCGCCGCCCCGCTGGCACGAGATCGCCAGGCGCACCATCGAGGCCGGCTTCGACATGTCGTCCGAGGCGCGCATCGGCGAAATGCTCCGCACGCTCGCCGTCGGCCGCAAGGCGCTGCTGGAGATGGGCACGGGCACCGGCTCGGCCACCGCCTGGCTGCTGGACGGCATGGACGAGGACGCGCGCCTGGCGACCGTCGACAACGATCCCAAGGTCCAGGCCGTGGCGCGTGAAGTGCTGGGCGAGGATCCGCGCGTCGATTTCATCACCGAGGACGGCGCGGCCTACCTGGCCGGCCAGAACGACGGCGGCTTCGACCTGATCTTCGCCGACGCCATGCCGGGCAAGTACGAGGGCCTGGAAGACGCCCTGCGCCTGCTGCAAGTGGGCGGCGTCTACGTGGTCGACGACATGTCGCCCCAGCCGAACTGGCCCGAGGGCCATCAGGCGCGGGTCGACGACCTGGTGCTGCGCCTGGCGGGCGATCCGCGCTTCGCGATCGTCGGCATGGACTGGGCCTCGGGCGTGCTGGTGGCGGCCAAGAGAGCGGCATGATCTGGATCCCCATCACCATCGCCGCCGCGGCCCTGCAGGTCGCCCGCAACGCGGCGCAGCGCTCGGTGATGGGCGGGGCCGGGCCCTGGGGCGCGACCCTCGTGCGGTTCCTGTTCGGCCTGCCGTTCGCGATCGTCTTCGCCGGGATCGCGTTCCTGGTCACCAAGGACCCGCAGGCGCACTTGACGATGCGCTTCTGGCTGGGCGCCTTCGCGGGCGCGGGCCTGCAGATGGCGGCCACCGCCGCGCTGCTGGTCGCCATGCAGCGCTCGTCGTTCGCCCTTGGCACGGCCATGCAGCAGAGCGGCCTGCCGTTTGCCCTCGTCTGGGGCGCGCTGCTGTTCGGTGATCGGATCACCGCCATGCAGTGGGGCGGGGGCCTTGTGGCCAGCGCGGGCCTGGCCGCCCTGTCGTGGCCGCGCGGCGCGGTGACCCTGAAGCGCGGCGCGGTGCTGGCGGGCCTGGGCTCGGGCGCGATGTTCGCGCTGAGCGCCAACTGCTTCCGCCAGGCGTCTCTGACCTTTGATCCCGCGCACCTGGCCTACTCGGCCTTCGTCACGGTCATGGTCGTCCAGGCTATCCAGTCGGCCGTGCTGACCTCGATCCTCTTGGTGCGCAATCCAGACGCCGTGGTCGCGGTGCTGGCCGCCTGGCGCAAGTCGCTGGGCGCGGGCTTCTGCGGGGCTGCGGCCTCGGGCCTGTGGTTCACGGCCATGGCGCTGAGCCCCGTGGGGCCGGTGAGGGCGGTCGGCGTCGTCGAGATGCCGATGGCGGCCCTGGCCGGAAGACGCCTTTTCGCCGAACGATTGACCCTGTTTCAGATGGCCGCCGGCCTCGTCACGGCGGTCGGAGTCGTCATGGCCGCGCTCGGCTAGAAATAGACACTTTTATGCGTTCCCCCTGCCGGCTCGCACACGAGTTTGAAACAGGTGAGAAGGCTTGGCGAATAGACCTTGAAATCAACGCTTTCGCGGTGCAAACGGGCGGCGTCTCCCTCACTCTTCCGGTGGTTGGACGACGGCGCGGCCCGGCGGCGGCGCTCCCGTCGCCACAAGAAGGCGCAAGGCGGGAAGGGACGATGATCCGCGTACGCGGGGAATCATGTTGTCCTCTTCCTGATTTGCAGTAGGAGCCTTTTTCTCGCCTGCTCCTCCGGTCATTCGGCGGAATAGGCTCCGCACCGCGGTCTCACCGTGGTTTTTGACGTCTCGCCCCTTCTACCCCTCAGTCAGGGTTTTCGATGTTCTCTTCCCTCTTCGGCGTCATCTCGAACGACATCGCCATCGACCTGGGCACCGCCAACACCCTGATCTACCAGAAGGGCAAGGGCATCGTGCTGAACGAGCCGTCCGTCGTGGCGCTGCGCAACGTCGGCGGCCGCAAGGTCGTCCACGCCGTGGGCATCGAGGCCAAGCAGATGCTGGGCCGCACCCCGGGCCACATGGAAGCCATCCGCCCGATGCGCGACGGCGTCATCGCCGACTTCGAAGTCGCCGAGGAGATGATCAAGTACTTCATCCGCAAGGTTCACAACCGCAAGGGCTTCGTGAACCCGAAGGTGATCGTGTGCGTGCCGTCGGGCGCCACAGCCGTGGAACGCCGCGCCATCAACGACAGCTGCCTGAACGCCGGCGCCCGCCGCGTCGGCCTGATCGACGAGCCGATGGCCGCCGCCATCGGCGCGGGCCTGCCGATCCACGAGCCGACCGGTTCGATGGTCGTCGACATCGGCGGCGGCACCACCGAGGTGGCCGTGCTGTCGCTGTCGGGCATCGTCTACAGCCGCTCGGTCCGCGTCGGCGGCGACAAGATGGACGAGGCGATCATCAGCTACATGCGTCGCCACCATAACCTCTTGATCGGTGAAACGACCGCCGAGCGCATCAAGAAGGAAATCGGCACCGCCCGGGCTCCGGCCGACGGCGAAGGCCTGTCGATCGACGTCAAGGGCCGCGACCTGATGCAGGGCGTGCCGCGCGAAGTCCGTATCTCGGAAAAGCAGGCCGCCGACGCCCTTGCCGAACCGGTCGGGCAGATCGTCGAAGCCGTGAAGGTGGCCCTGGAAGCCACCCCGCCGGAACTGGCCAGCGACATCGCCGACAAGGGCATCATGCTGACCGGCGGCGGCGCGCTGCTGCGCGGCCTGGACGCCGAGATCCGCGACCACACCGGCCTGCCGGTGACCGTGGCCGACGACCCGCTGTCGTGCGTGGCTCTGGGCTGCGGCAAGGTGCTCGAGCATCCCAAGTGGATGAAGGGCGTCCTGGAATCGACCCTCGCCTAAGCCCTAGTACAATCCGCATCGGCGCCGGGGGGCGCCAGGAGAACAGTTCGTGCCCTTTCGCGAAGGTCCGCTCGGCGACCTGAAAGTGCCGCTCACCTGGACCGCGGCCGTGGCGCTCATCGTCGCGGTCGTGATCGCGGTGGCCTTCCTCCTGGCCGACCGGCGCGAGACGCTGCAGCAGCAGGCCTACGGCGTCACCCGCCAGACGGTCGACACGGTGTCCAAGCCGGTCAGCGGCGTCATCGCCGCGCCCGGCCGCTGGACCGGCGTCGGCGTCGACGCGGTGCGCAACTACTTCTTCGCCGGCTCCGAGAACGCGCGGCTGAAGACCGAGCTCAAGGAGATGCGGGCCTATCGCGACAAGTACCTGGCCCTCGTCGACGAGAACGAGCGCTACAAGTCGCTGCTGGGCCTGAAGACCGATCCGCCGATCCCGATGGTCGCCGCCCGCGTGGTGGCCGACAGCCGCGGCCCCTTCGCCAACACCCGCCTGGCCGACGCCGGCAAGGAAAAGGGCGTCGTCGTCGGCAATCCGGTGATGAACGAGCGCGGCCTCGTCGGCCGCATCGTCGGCGTCGCGCCCGGCGCCAGCCGCGTGCTGCTGCTGACCGACATCGCCTCGCGCACGCCGGTGATGATCGACCGCACCAACTCGCGCGCCATCCTGACCGGCGACGGCGGCCCCAATCCCAAACTCGAATACCTGCGCGGCTCCGAGCCGATCCAGGCCGGCGACCGCGTCGTGACTTCGGGCGACGGCGGCGTCGTGCCGCGCGGCCTGCCGGTGGGCGCGGCCGTGAAGGGCCTGGACGGCCGCTGGCGCGTGGTGCTGTTCGCCGACAGCGCCTCGATCGACTACATCCGCATCCTGCTGTTCAAGGACTTCGCCCAACTGGCCGACCAGCAGGCCCTGGCGGCCAAGGTGCTGCCGCCGGTGATCACCGAGAACCCCGACCAGTCGATCCTGGGTCCGGCCCGTCCGGCGGCCCCGCCGCCCGCCGCCCCGGCGACGACGGCTCCGGCCGCGACGGGGGCCGCCCCCGCCGCGTCCCGGCCGACCACGCC
>NZ_QDKO01000008.1 GCF_003094615.1 Caulobacter radicis
GGCCGCGCCTGGCGCGGCTCCGGCCGCCACGCCCGCCGCCGCTCCGGCTGCACCCGCTTCCGCTCCGGCCGCGGCCCCCGCCGCCGCGCCGGCGGCCTAAGAACGCTTTAGGATATCAGTCCGATGGCTCACGCCGCTGACATCGATCACCACGACGCCGGCCACGGCGCCGACGAAAAGCCGCCCTTCTTCCAGCGCTGGTTCTTCTCGACGAACCACAAGGACATCGGCACCCTCTACATCCTGTTCGCCATCATGGCCGGGATCGTCGGCGGGGCCCTGTCGGGCCTGATCCGCTGGGAGCTGATGCACCCGGGCATCCAGATCTTCTCCGAGACCGGCCTGCTGGCCGAGTGGGGCGTGTTCAAGGGCAAGCACGGCTACAACGCCGTGGTCACCGCCCACGCCCTGATCATGATCTTCTTCATGGTCATGCCCGCCATGATCGGCGGCTTCGGCAACTGGTTCGTCCCGATCATGATCGGCGCGCCGGACATGGCCTTCCCGCGGATGAACAACATCTCGTTCTGGCTGCTGGTCGCCGCCTGGATCCTGCTGTGCACCTCGATGTTCGTCGACGGCGGCCCGGGCCACGGCTTCGGCGGCGGCTGGACGATCTATCCGCCGCTGTCGACCTCGGGCCACACCGGCCCGGCCATGGACCTGGCGATCCTGTCGCTCCACCTGGCCGGCGCTTCGTCGATCCTGGGCGCGATCAACTTCATCACCACGATCTTCAACATGCGCGCGCCGGGCATGACCCTGCACCGCATGCCGCTGTTCGCCTGGTCGGTGCTGATCACCGCCTTCCTGCTGCTGCTGTCGCTGCCCGTGCTGGCCGGCGCCATCACCATGCTGCTGACCGACCGCAACTTCGGCACCCACTTCTTCGATCCCGCCGCCGGCGGCGACCCGGTGATGTTCCAGCACCTGTTCTGGTTCTTCGGTCACCCGGAAGTGTACATCCTGATCCTGCCGGGGTTCGGCATCATCAGCCACATCGTCTCGACCTTCTCGAAGAAGCCGGTCTTCGGCTACCTCGCCATGGCCTACGCCATGGTCGCCATCGGCTTCGTCGGCTTCGTCGTGTGGGCCCACCACATGTACACGGTCGGCATGCCCATCAACCTGCGCGCCTACTTCGTGGCCGCGACGATGATCATCGCCGTCCCGACGGGCGTGAAGATCTTCAGCTGGATCGCCACGATGTGGGGCGGTTCGATCAGCTTCAAGACGCCCATGCTGTGGGCGATCGGCTTCATCTTCCTGTTCACGGTCGGCGGCGTCACCGGCGTGGTCCTGTCGAACGCCGGCATCGACTACAGCCTGCACGACACCTACTACGTGGTGGCTCACTTCCACTACGTGCTCAGCTTGGGCGCCGTCTTCGCCATCTTCGCGGGCTTCTACTACTGGTTCGAGAAAATGTGGGGCGTGAAGTACAACGAGTTCCTCGGCGCCCTGCACTTCTGGATCATGTTCGTGGGCGTGAACCTGGTGTTCTTCCCGCAGCACTTCCTGGGCCTGGACGGCATGCCGCGTCGCTATGTCGACTATCCGGACGCCTTCGCGAAGTGGAACTACGTCTCGTCGGTGGGCTACATGATCACCGTCGTCGGCGTCGGCGTCTTCCTGGTCGTGCTGCTGGAAGCCGCCATCCGTCGCCGCAAGGCCGAGGCCAACCCGTGGGGCGAAGGCGCCACCACGCTGGAGTGGACCCTGTCCTCGCCGCCGCCGTTCCACCAGTTCAGCGAGCCGCCGGTCATCAAGGCCGACGATCACCACTGATCTCTGGTAAGATAGCAGTATAAGCGCGGGGGCGCGGATCGGGCGGCAGCCCGGCCCGCGCCCTTCGCCCATCAAGACCTCGTTCGAAGACCCGTATCCCCATGGCCAAGCCCGCCGTCCTCTCGCCCGATACGCCCGCCGACACGGTTCGCGCGGCGCGCTGGCAGGACTATTTCCAGCTGCTCAAGCCGCGCGTGATGTCGTTGGTGGTGTTCACGGCCGCGACCGGCCTAGTGGCCGCCCGCACCCACATCCACCCGCTGCTGGGCGCGGTGGCGGTGCTGTGCATCGCCGTGGGCGCGGGGGCCTCGGGCGCCCTGAACATGTGGTACGACGCCGACATCGACGCCAAGATGCGCCGCACCCGCGGCCGTCCGGTGCCGGCCGGCCTGGTCGAGGGCTCGGAAGCCGCGACCCTGGGCGTCGTCCTTTCCCTGCTGTCGGTGCTGCTGATGGGCATGGCCATCAACTGGCTGGCCGCGGGCCTGCTGGCCTTCACCATCGTCTTCTACGCGGTGGTCTACACCATGTGGCTCAAGCGCTGGACGGCCCAGAACATCGTCATCGGCGGGCTGGCCGGCGCGCTGCCGCCGGCCATCGGCTGGGCGGCCGCTGCGGGTGACGCGCCGCTGAACGCCTGGCTGATGGTGCTGATCATCTTCCTGTGGACCCCGCCGCACTTCTGGGCCCTGTCGCTCTACATCAGCACCGACTACGCCAAGGCCGGCGTGCCGATGCTGCCGGTGGTCAAGGGCGCCAAGGAGACCCGCAAGCAGATCCTGCTCTACAGCCTGGTCTTCATCCCCGTCTGCCTGGCGCCGGCCGCCACGGGCCTGGGCGGCCCGCTGTACCTCGCCGTCTCGGCCCTGGGCGGTCTCGTGTTCCTGACCCTGGCCTGGCGGGTGTTCCGCAGCGACGCCGGCGACGCGGCCGACCCGCGCGTGGCCGACCGCGCGCTCTACGACGTGGCCGAGGCCCCGGCCGCCGAGGCCGCTCCCGCCGTGGAGGGCAAGCGCCCGCCGCCGGTGGGCGGGGCCAAGGACGCCCGCAACCTGTTCGCCTTCTCGATCCTGTACCTGTTCGCCCTGTTCGCCGCGCTCCTGGCCGAGGCCATGATCGGGATCCGGGCCCTGGAGCTTCCGCTTTGACCGATCCGAAGAAGACCGTTTCCGTAAAGCCCGACGCCGATCAGGCGCTGAAGGCCCGCAACGGCCGCAACATCGCCCTGGCGCTGGGCCTGGTGGCCTTCGTCGCCCTGGTCTTCGTGGTCACTCTGGTGAGGCTCGGCGCCAATGTCGGAAACCGGTTCTGATCCCAGGCCGGCGGCCAAGGCCGGCAAGGCGAGCGACCCGCAGGGCCGTCGCAACAAGCGCGTGGCGCTGATCTGCGTCGGGGCCTTCGCCGGCATGGTCGGCGCGGCCTACGCCTCGGTGCCGCTCTACAAGCTGTTCTGCCAGGTCACCGGCTTCGACGGCACGGTGCGCCGCGCCGAGGCCGCCCCGACCAAGGTGCTGGACCGCAGCGTCGTCGTCCGCTTCGACGCCAATATCCGGGGCCTGCCCTGGACCTTCACCACCGAGCAGGTCAGCCAGGACATCAAGCTGGGCGCGTCGGGCCTGGCCTTCTTCAAGGTCACCAACAACAGCGACAAGCCCCAGACGGGCCGGGCGATCTACAACGTCGTGCCCGAGCAGGCCGGGGCCTACTTCCAGAAGATCGAGTGCTTCTGCTTCTCGAACCAGACGATCGAGCCCGGCCAGACCGTCGAGTTTCCGGTCGTCTACTTCGTCGATCCCCGCTTCGCCGAGGATCCGGAGACCAAGGGCAAGTCCGAGATCACCCTGTCCTACACATTTTTCCCGGCGGTGGAGGGCGAGGACGGCGGCAAGTCGGCCGACGCGACGCCGCGCATCGTTCAACCACTTGGCGGAACACCGTCCAAGGGACTATAGCAATCCACAAGGGAGTGCGCGGGCCTTGGGGGACCTACGCGACGCGTACTTCAAATAATCAGAGGGTTCGCAACACATGGCCCACGGCGCCGTCAAACACGACTACCACATCCTGCCGCCTAGCCCGTGGCCGTTCGTCGGCTCGATGGCGGCCACCGTCATGGCCATCGGCCTGATCGCCTGGATCAAGGGCGGCGTGTTCGGGATCGAGAAGGGCCAGTGGTGGCTGTTCGCGCTCGGCCTGGCCGGCGTGCTCTACACGATGTTCGGCTGGTGGTGGGACGTCATCAAGGAAGCCAACGCCGGCGACCATACCCCTGTCGTCTCGATCGGCCTGCGCTACGGCATGGTGCTGTTCATCGCCTCGGAAGTGATGTTCTTCGTGGCGTGGTTCTGGATCTTCTTCGAGATGGCCCTGTTCCACGGCCACCGCACCTTCTCGAGCATCGAGGAAGTCCGCACCGCCTGGGCCGCCTGGCCGCCGGCCGGCGTCGAGACCGTCTCGCCCTGGCACCTGCCGCTGGTCAACACCCTGACCCTGCTGCTGTCGGGCACGACCATCACCTGGTCGCACCACGCCCTGCAGCAAGGCGACCGCAAGGGCGCCAAGTGGGGCCTGATCCTGACCATCCTGCTCGGCGCGCTGTTCACCTGCATCCAGGTCTACGAGTACGCCCACATCAACCACGAGAACCTGTTCTACAACGAGGCCGCCGCCAATTCGGGCCTGTACGGCTCGACCTTCTTCCTGGCCACCGGCTTCCACGGCTTCCACGTCTTCGTGGGTACGCTGTTCCTGATCGTCTGCCTGATCCGCCTGATGAACGGCGCCTTCACGCCCAAGCAGCACTTCGGCTTCGAAGCGGCCGCCTGGTACTGGCACTTCGTCGACGTGGTCTGGCTTTTCCTGTTCGCCTTCATCTACGTGATCTTCGGCGCCTCGGCGCACTGAGGTCTCGGATTTCCAAGAGGCCCGGAGCGCCGACCGCGCTCCGGGCCTTTTTCGTTTTCGATCGTGCGTCGCCCTCGTCCGGAGTTCATCCTCGGGCCGACCTTTGGTCGGACCCGGGGGACACGCTCAGGATGAGGACGATGGGCGACGCCGTAGAAATCCTCTTCCTGAGCTTGTCGAAGGACGAGGATTTCGGACCAAGGACGTTCGATGCCCAAGACCAACCCCTACGCCGCCGGCGCCGCCGGGCGCTGTCCCGTCTGCGGCGAGGGCTTCCTGTTCGAGGGCTTTCTCAAGGTGGCCCCGCGCTGCGAGGCCTGCGGCTATGATTTCTCCAGGCTCGAGAGCGGCGACGGCGCGGCGACCTTCGTCATCCTGATCGCCGGCGCCCTGTGCGCGTTCGGGGCGCTGTTTTCGATGTTCGCCTGGAATTGGCCGGTGTGGCTGCTGCTGGTCGTCTGGCTGCCGCTGACCTTGCTGGCGTGCCTGGTGCTGATGCGCCCGGCCAAGGGCCTGATGGTCGCCGCCCAGATCGCCAACAAGGCCTCGCAAGCGGGGCGCGACGATGTCTGAGGCCGCAAAGTCCAAGGCGCGCTTTCCGATCGTCCTGACGGTCGTGACCCTGATCGCCTTTTCCATCCTCTGCGGCCTGGGAACCTGGCAGGTGAAGCGCCTGGCCTGGAAGCAAGACCTGCTGGCGCGGATCGAGACGCTGAAGACCGCGCCCGCCGTCCCGCTGGCCCAGGCCCTGGCCCGCGCCGACCGGGGCGAGGACGTCGACTTCGTGCGCGTGGCCGCCGACTGCGCGCCGGGCGCGACCGCGCCGCTGCCTCTGGTCTACGGCGTGCGCGACGGCGACATGGTCTGGCGAGCCATGGCCGCCTGCCGGCTGGCCGGCCAGGCGCACGGCGTCGTCCTGCTCGACCTCGGCCTCGTCGACGCCCTGAGCGGCCAGGTCCAGCCCAAGGCCCAGGCGTTCGCCGCGCCGGCCCAGGTGGTCGGCGTGCTGATGGCCCCCAAGGCGCTGGGCGGCGATCGCGGCAAGGCCCTGGCCGCCTTCGCCGCCGACAGGCCCGCTTCGCATATCCTGATGGTCGAGACCGCCACGCCCGCCGTCCTCGGCGTCACGCCTGCGCCGCTGCCGGCAGAAATTTCCAATCGGCACCTGGAATACGCGCTTACGTGGTTTGGTCTTGCTGTCACCCTGCTCTTTATCTATGCCGCCATGCTCTGGCGTAGGATGAGGCCCTGATGCGTTACGTCTCGACCCGGGGCGAGTCCCCTTCGATCGGTTTCCTGGACGCGGTGCTGGCGGGCCTGGCCCCCGACGGCGGCCTGTACGTGCCCGAGGCCTGGCCGGCCTTCACGTCCGAAGAGATCGCCGCCTTCGCCGGCAAGACCTACGCCCAGGTGGCCGCCGCCGTGCTCGGCAAGTTCGTCGGCGACGACATCCCGGCCGACGACCTGGCCCAGATGTGCGACGAGGCCTATGCCAGCTTCACCCACGCGGCGGTGACGCCGCTGAAGCAGCTGGCCGCCAACCGCTACCTGCTGGAGCTGTTCCACGGCCCGACCCTGGCCTTCAAGGACGTGGCCATGCAGCTGCTGGGGCGGCTCTACGACTACGTGCTGTCGCGCCAGTCGCGGACCATGACCATCATCTGCGCCACCTCGGGCGACACCGGCGGCGCGGCCGTCGAGGCCTTCCGCGGCCGCAGCAACGCCCGCATCGTCGCGCTCTTCCCCGAGGGCCGGATCAGCGAGGTCCAGCGCCGGTTCATGACGACGGCGGAAGACGCCAACGTGTCGTGCGTTTCGGTGCAGGGCTCGTTCGACGACTGCCAGGCCATCGTCAAGCAGGCCTTCCAGGACGACCAGTTCCGCCACGCGGTGGACCTGTCGGGCGTCAACTCGATCAACTGGGCGCGGATCGCCGCCCAGAGCGTCTACTACTTCACCGCCGCCGTCAGCCTGGGCGCGCCGGCCCGCGAGGTGGCCTTCGTCGTGCCGACCGGCAACTTCGGCGACGCCTACGCCGCCTTCGTCGCCAAGCAGCTGGGCCTGCCGATCGCCAAGGTCGTGGCCGCCACCAACAGCAACGACATCCTCGCCCGCGCCTTCGAGGACGGCCGCTACGCGCGCGGCGCGGTGGCCGCCACCCAGAGCCCGGCCATGGACATCCAGGTCGCCTCCAACTTCGAACGCCTCTATTTCGAGGCCGTGCGCCGCGACGGGGTCGAGACCGGCCGGGCCTTCCGGGGCTTTAACACCACCGGCTCGCTCGACATCCCGCCCAGCGCCCACGCGATGATGCGCGAGCTGTTCGCCGGCGCCTCGGTCAGCGAGGCCGACACCGCCAAGACCATGCTCTCGACGCTGAACGAGACCGGCGAGGTGGTCGATCCGCACACCGCCGTCGGCCTGGCCGCCGCGGCGCATCTGCGGCTGGAAGACCCCACGACCCCGGTCGTGGTGCTGTCGACCGCCCACCCGGCCAAGTTCCCCGAAGCCGTGCTGGCCGCCACCGGCGTCGTCCAGGGCGTGCCGCGCGGCGCGCCGGACCTGTCGGCCAAGCCCGAACGCTTCGACCGCCTGCCGGCCGACTCGGCCGCCGTGAAGGCCCACGTGCGGGCGTTCGCGGGGAAGTGACTTGAGAGAACCTCCCCCTGTGGGGGAGGCGATCGCGCCAGCGATCGGTGGGGGGAGCGGCCGTGAAATCGGCCCCCGCGCCGGAAGCTGAAACCGGCCCCCCTCCGGCCTTCGGCCGCCTCCCCCACAGGGGGAGGTTCCTCGATCTGTGGCCTTTACGCGCTTAGGCGGCTACACGGAGGGAAATGAGCCTTCCGACCCTCCATACCCTCCCCAATGGCGTCCGCGTCGTCTGCGACCCGATGCCTGGCCTCGAGACCCTGGCCCTCTCCGTCGTCGCCGGTCGCGGCGCGGGCTATGAGGATCCGGCGCGGTCGGGCTGGTCGCACCTGCTCGAGCACATGGTGTTCAAGGGCGCGGGCGGCCGCAGCGCGCGCGACATCGTCGAGGTGATCGAGGCCGAGGGCGGCTCGATCAACGCCGCCACCGGCTATGAGCGCACCAGCTTCCAGGTGCGGGCCCTGAAGGGCGGCGCGGGCCTGGCCATGGCGGTGATCGCCGACCTGGTGCGCCGCCCGACGCTGGACGCCGGCGACCTGGCCCGCGAGAAGCAGGTGGTGGCCCAGGAGATCGCCGAGGCCGCCGACGCGCCCGACGACTACGTCTTCGACCTCTTGCAGAAGGGCGCCTGGGGCGACCACCCGGTCGGCCGGCCGATCCTGGGCACGGTCGACAGCGTCGAGGCCGCCACCCCCGAGGCCCTGGCCGAGTGGCGCGCGGCGCTCTACGCCGCCGACCGGCTGGTGGTCAGCGCCACGGGCGCGGTGAACGAGGCCGAGATCCTGGCCCTGGCGGAAAAGGCGTTCGGCGACCTGCCGGCGACGCCGGGCGTGAGCATCCCCGATCCGGCGCCGTTCGTCGGGACGAGTTTCGCCGAGACCCGCAAGCTGGAGCAGGCCCATCTCGTTTTGATGCTGCCGGCGTTCGGTTCGCGCGACGACGACTACTTCGCCCTGCGCGTCTTCGCCGAGGCCCTGGGCGGGGGGATGTCGTCGCGCCTGTTCCAGGAGGCCCGCGAGAAGCGAGGCCTCGCCTACAACATCGACGCCTATGCCGACACCTATGCCGACATCGGGGCCCTGGGCATCTATGTCGGCTGCGCGGCCAAGGACGCGGCCGAGACCGCCAAGGTCTGCGCCGAGCAGGTGCTGGCCCTTGTCGAGCGCATCGAGCCGGCCGAGCTGGCCCGCTGCAAGGCCCAGCTGAAGGCGCACATGTTCATGGCCCGCGAGCAGCCGCTGGCCCGCGCCGAACAGAACGCCGGCCAGGCCCTGACCTTCGGCAAGCTGTTCCCGCCCGCCGAGCTGGCGGCCGGGGTCGACGCGGTCACCGCCGAGGACATCACCCGCCTGGGCCGGCGCATGCTGGACCCGGCGCGGGCGGCCACCGCCGTGCTGGGGGCCAAGACCGCGCTTTCGGCCGGCGAAATCTTCCGGCGGGCGTTGTTCGGCGGCTGATAAGCCGCGATGGTGCGGCTTCGAGATCTGAGACCCCCTGCTTGTCCGCCATCCTCCGCCTGTTCCGCATCGACCATGGTCCGCGCATCGACGCCGAGCGTGTCTATCTGCGCCTGCCGCGGCTGGCCGACCACAAGCCGTGGGCGCAGCTTAGGGCGGCCTCGCGCGGCTACCTGACGCCCTGGGAGCCCAGCTGGCCGGCCGACGACCTGACCCGCACGGCCTTCCGCCAGCGGCTGGCCGCCTACGCCCGCGAACTGGAGGCGGGCGAGGCCTTTCCGTTCTTCGTGTTCCGCAAGGACGACGACGCCATCGTCGGCGGCGTGCGGCTGTTCAACATCCGCCGGGGCGTCTCGCAGACCGGCGTGATGGGCTACTGGAGCGGCCAGGCCCATGCCGGGCAGGGCTATACCACCGAGGCGGTGAAGGCGGTGATCGACTTCGCCTTTGGACCGCTGGGCCTTCATCGGCTGGAGGCGGCGTGCATGCCGCACAACGTGCGCTCGGCGGACCTGTTGTCGCGCTGCGGGTTTTCCGAGGAGGGATACGCCCGCGCTTATCTCAAAATTAACGGCGAGTGGCGAGATCATCGTCTGTTCGGGTTGATCGCTCCGTCATAGCGACCGCCCGGGCTGTGACGCCGGCTTTTTCGGCGTGGGAACGGGCATGTCATTCAAGGTAGCCGAGCGACGCATCTGGGACGCGACGACCACGCTGGAAGCGTTGGGCGCCGCCGAGGTCGCGCTGTGGCACTGGGAGCCCGAAGCCGACCGCCTGCGCATCAACGGCGCGGCCCGGGCGCTTGGCCTGTCGCCGCTGGCCCCCGAATGCTCTTCCGCCGCCTTCCGTGCGCTGGCCCTGCCGCAGGACCGCGCCCAGGCCGAGGAGTTGCTGCGTGTCCGTGAAGCCGGGGCCGAGATCGTCGTTCGCCTGCGCATGCGCAGCGGCGGCGTCTGCATCTGGCGGGGCGTGTGGCTGGAGGAGGGCGTGCGCGCCGCCGGCGTCATCGCCCCGGAAGTGAAATTCGCCGCCTCCGGCAAGGACGAGCTGACCGGCCTGCTCGACCGCCGCAGCTTCATCGCCCGCGCCCGCGAACGCCTGACCCATGACGGCGTGCACGAGCTGGTCGTGGCTGACCTCGACCGCCTGCGCCGCCTGAACGAGGCCCTGGGCCACGAGCGCGCCGACCTCGTCCTGGCCGCGCTGGGCTCGCGCCTGGCCGCCGCCTTCCCCGAGGGCTCGATCCTGGGCCGCATCGGCGAGGACGAGTTCGCCGTGCTGTGCGAACCCAAGGGCTACGAGCCCGCCGAACTGCTGCGCACCGCGCTGGAACAGCCCCTGCGCATCGCCGGCTTCGACATCCACCCGACCCTGACCATCGGCGCCGTTTCGGTCGAAGGCGGCGAGGACGCGCCGGAGGCCGCCGAACTGGTCCGCCGGGCCGAGCTGGCCGTCGAGGCCGCCGCCGCCAACGGGCGCGGCTCGGCCGCCGCCTACGGCCGCTCGATGGAGACCGACGGCCTGTCGCGCCTGGCCCTGGAAGCCGACCTGCGCGGCGCCATCGGCCGCGGCGAGATCATTCCCTACTTCCAGCCGGTCGTGCGGCTGTCGACCGGCGCCCTGTCGGGCTTCGAGGCCCTGGCGCGCTGGATCCACCCGCGTCGCGGCCTGCTGCCGCCCGACGAGTTCCTGCCGCTGATCGAAGAGATGGGCCTGATGGCCGAGCTCGGCGAGCACATGATGCGCAGCGCCGGCAAGCAGCTGGCCGCCTGGCGCCGTAGCCATCCGGCCGTGGGCGCCCTGACCGTCAGCGTCAACCTGTCGACCGGCGAGATCGACCGCCCGGGCCTGGTGCACGACGTGGCCCAGGTGCTGGCCGAGAACGGCCTGCCGCGCGGCGCGCTGAAGCTGGAAGTCACCGAAAGCGACATCATGCGCGATCCCGAGCGGGCCGCGGTGATCCTGAAGGCCTTGCGCGAAGCGGGCGCGGGCCTGGCGCTCGACGACTTCGGCACGGGTTTCTCGTCGCTGTCGTACCTGACGCGGCTGCCGTTCGACACACTGAAGATCGACCGCTACTTCGTGCGCACCATGGGCGGCAACGCCGGCTCGGCCAAGATCGTCCGGTCGGTGGTCAAGCTTGGCCAGGACCTCGACCTGGAAGTGGTGGCCGAGGGCGTCGAGAACGCCGAGATGGCCAGCGCCCTGCAAAAGCTGGGCTGCGACTACGGCCAGGGCTTCGGCTACGCGCCGGCCCTGTCGCCGCAGGAAGCCGAGGTCTATCTCAACGAGGCCTATGTCGACGGCGCCGCGCCGGTGAAGGCGCGGGGCTGAGGCCCATCTGCCTCCGGATCGTTCCGCTCTCATCTCCCGTCATTCCCGCCAACGCCGCCGATAACCGGTGCGGCGTGGACGACCGGCCTGTCGGTAAAAAGAGGGAGCGACCAGTCCCTGGCTTTCGGAGTACGGACGTCAGATGATCTGGAACATCATCGACAGGCGCTCGCGCCCATATCGCTGGGCAAGCATCAACGCGATAATCGAGGCCGCCTGGCACGACAATTCCGTCGCCGATACGGACGTCGCGCCCGGCGTCAGCCTGGAGGACGAGGTGACCTACGAACAACGCGAGGGCCTCAGCCTTCACGAAGCGATCAACTGGGCCAACAATCAGGCCTGCCCCGTCACGCTCTATCTGTACGACCTGGGGCGGGGCACGATCTGATAGCGAATCCCGCAAGGGATTGCTGAACTGCCCATGGCGGCGCGCCTGTGACCTGAGGAAATTGCGAGACGCTATCTCCATGTCCGTCCCGAAGCTCGAACTGAGCGGCCTTCTCTCTCGCTGCACCTTCAGTGATGGCCAAGCCGAAATAAGGCTCGCGCCCTTCGAAATGTCGCAAGATGAGCTACCCATTTGGTCGCTCGTTTTCTCGGAGCCTAGTTTCGACGCCGGCGCGGTCGAGCCGTCGTTGGACAGTGAAGTCGAGATCGAGGTCTTCGATGGGCGGGCCATGATCCGCGATATCTTCCGGGGCGCAGAGCAGCTTCTTGTCGGCTCCGAACTGAAGGTGACGCGGGTCAGCTATGACGTCACCGACCTTCGCCTCCACGTGCGGACGCTTGAGGACAGCTCGAAATACTACAGTGCTGAGCTTCGCGCCGCGACCGCCAAGGACATGCAAGGACGAGGCATTCTGCGGGAGTTGCTTCGTCGCGCGGAAATCAAGGCGGCCGCCTCCGACCATCACCGCGAGCGACAGGCCGCCGCCATCAACGTGCTCAAGCGGCTTCAGGCCCATTTCGGCGAGTGACCTGGATCCGGGGCGGCCTTGCGCCGGTACCGCTCACCCCTTCGCCAGGTCGCCGTACCACCAGGCGGCGGTCACCCCGCCGTCCATCAGGACATCGCTGCCGGTGATGAAGCCGCCGTCGGGGCCCATCAAGAGGGCGCCGACCGCCCCGACCTCGTCGGGCGTTCCCGCGCGCTTGGCGGCCGATCCCTCGATCATCCTGCGATAGCCCTCGCCGCGCGGGCCTGAGAGCTCGTCGCGGGCCAGGGGCGTCATGACGATGCCGGGACTGATGGCGTTGATCCGTGCGCCGCGCTGGCCCCAGCGCACGGCCTGGGCCGCCACTCGCAGGGAGTTGCCGCGCTTGGACAGCTGGTAGGCCTTCAGCGGGTCGCTGACCTCGTCCGGCGACAGGAAGGGCAGGGCCAGCAGGTCCTCGGTGGGCGTCGTGGCCAGGGCGTGGTTCTGCTCGACAGGCAGCGGCGGCAGGCGGTGGCCCGACTGCGAGGCGATGACCACGCCCGAGCCGCCCTGGGCGATCACCGCCCCGAACAGCTCCAGCACCAGGGCGGTCCCATAGAGGTCGACCCTGAGGATCACCTCGGGCGGCGCCTGGCTGGGCGAGACGCCGGCTGCGTGGATCAGGCCGGTGACCTCACCCAGGGCCGTGGCGGTGGCTACCAGGGCCTCGACGGAGGGCCGCGAGGCGACGTCGACGGCAGCGACATGGGTTTCGTAGCCGGCGTCGGCCAGCACCTCGGCGGCGGCCTGGGCGTTCTGCGGCTTCATGTCGGCCAGCAGCACGCGCTTGCCCACGCCCACCCGGCGGGCGATGGCCTGGCCGATCTGGCCAGCCCCGATGACGACGATGACCTCGCGCATGGCCTCTCCTTGCTCAGGAGGGCGTCATAGCGCCGTCGGAGGCTCGGGATTAGCCGGAGCCTCGTCCATGGCCTGCTGAGCGATCCTCAGCAGTCCTGGAGGCTAGCGGCGCGCCTCGGTCGCCATGCGGACGGCCAGGCCGCCCAGGACGCTGGCCATCAGCCAGCGCTGGATCAGCGCGAAGCTCGGGCGCGTGGCCAGGAAGCCGGCGATGGTCCCGGCGGCCAGGCAGATCGCGGCGTTGACCGACAGGCTGATGGCGATCTGGCTGCCGCCCAGCAGCAGCGACTGGCCCAGCACGTTCCCGTGCTTCGGATCGATGAACTGCGGCAGCAGCGACAGATAGAGCATCGCCGCCTTGGGATTGAGCAGGTTGGTCAGGAAGCCCATGGCCATCAGCTTGGCCGGCGGGTCCTTGGGCAGCTCGCGCACCTGGAATGGCGAGCGGCCGCCGGGCTTGATCGCCTGCCAGGCCAGCCAGCCGAGATAGAGGGCCCCGCCGAAGCGCAGGATGTCGTAGGCGATCGGGGCGGCCATCAGCAGGGCGGTGATCCCGAGCGCCGCGCAGACCAGATAGACGACGAAGCCCGCCGCCGTACCGGCCAGCGAGACGATGCCCGCCCACTTGCCCTGGCAGATCGATCGGCTGACCAGGTAGAGCATGTTGGGTCCCGGCGTCAGGGCCATCCCCAGGCAGACCAGGCAGAAGGCGATCCAGGTCTTGGCGTCGGGCATCGGGGGCTCCGGTCAAGCGGGCATGAAAAAGGGGCCGGAAGCTTTCGCCGCCGGCCCCTTCGATACTTTCGGCGATCGCCGAAGAGATCCCTAGTGGATGTCTTCGTTGATCAGGCCGACCTTGTACCAGCCAGCGGTCTGCAGCTGGTTCAGGACGCCCATGAAGTCCGAGTACAGCACGTCGGCGTCGGCGCGGATCATGACGCGCTGATCGTCCTTCGGACCGGCTTGGCCCTTCGAGGTGAACGAAGCGTCCAGGTCGATCGGCAGGTTGTCGAGGCTGGTTTGCTTGTCCGCGATGAACAGAGCGCCCGACTTCTGGATCGAGATGAACACCGGCTCCTTCGGCTTCGGCGCGTTCGGCGGCGGCGGGACGGCCGGCGGCAGATCGATCTTGATCGAGGTCACGGCCATCGGCACGGCGACCATGAAGATGATCAGCAGAACGAGCAGAATGTCGACGAAGGGCGTGACGTTGATTTCGGAATTCTGGTTCAGCGAGTAGCGACCGCCGCCGCCGCCAGCAAGTTTAGCCGCCATAGCCTGACTGTCTCCCGGGGACCGCCCCCAGGCGGTCCAGAAATTGTTAGATGCCACGTCTGGCGCAGACGAGCGCGGAAGTAAAGCCCGACGAGACGGCGCGATGGCAACCCCTTTTGTGAGTCTTTTTGGCCTAACGGCGTTCAGGAGGCGGATTCCCGCTCAACGCTTCGCGCAAGACGCGACTAGCGCTGTGAAACTGGCCGCGCTAAGCCCCCGCGCATGATCTTTTCGTTCGACGCCTACGTCACCGCCGCCCTGTTCGATCGCGCTGGACGCGCCGGATTCGCCCTGGGCGACGGCACGGTCCGATTCGAGGCCGAGGGCGGCTTCGTCACCGTCGAGGCCCATGGCGGGCCCCAGGGGGCGTCTTTGGGCGGCGCGGCGCTGGCCGCCTGCGTCCACCCTTCGGGCCGGGGCCTGGTGACCGGCGGCGACGACGGCCGCGTGGTCTGGAGCCGGCTGGAGGGCGACGAGCTGGTCGCCACCCTGCTGGCCGAGGTCAAGGGCAAGTGGATCGAGCACGTGGCCGCCAGCCCGGCTTCGGGCCTGATCGCCTTCACGGCCGGCAAGGAGGTCCACGTGCTGGACGCCGCCGACGACAGCTTCCGCCGTGTCTACGCGCACGAGAAGACGGTGTCGGCGGTGGCCTTCGATCCGAAGGGCAAGCGCCTGGCCGCGGCCGGCTACGGCGGCGTGTCGCTGTGGTGGGGCCGTATCGCCGACCAGAAGCCGACGGTGATGAAGTGGGCCGGCAGCCACGTCGGCCTGGCCTACAGCCCCGACGGCAAGTTCCTGGTCTCGGCCATGCAGGAGAACCAGCTACACGGCTGGCGCCTGTCGGACGGCAAGGACATGCGGATGGGCGGCTATCCGGCCAAGATCAAGAGCATGGCCTTCCTCGACAAGGGCGCGCTGCTGGCCACGGCCGGCGCCAACGGCGCGGTGATCTGGCCGTTCGCGGGCGCGAGCGGCCCGATGGGCAAGGAAGCCGCCGAGATCGGCTTCTCGCGCGACTCGCTGGTCGTGCAGGTCGCGGGCGTCGACGCCCTGCCGGTGGCGATCGCCGGCCAGGACAACGGCCGCATCTGGGCCTGCCACCTGCGCTCGGGCCGCATCGAGACCCTGAAGGCCGAGAAGGGCGCGGCGATCAGCAGCCTGTCGGTCAACGCCGACGGCACGCGCCTGGCCTGGGGCGACGAAAGCGGCGAGGCCGGCGTGCTGGCCGTGCCGGATATCTCGACGCGGAATTTCTGAGAAATTCCCTCTCTCTTCGAGAGAGGGAGGGGCCCGCCGCGAAGCGGTGGGAGGGTGAGAGGTTTCACCGCCGGAAGGGAAACTCGGCCGCTCCCCCTTCGTCGTCATCCCAGGCGGAGCGCAGCGAAGACCCGGGACCCAGGGGCCGGCGCAATGCGTCGGGGCTCGCTGGGGCGCTTGAGCCAGCCACCGAGCCCAGTCCCCCTGGGTCGCCGGATAAGCCCTGCGGGCTTTCCGGGATAACGATGATTTGTTGCCTTCAGCCCGGGCCCCATCCGGACAGGCTGTAACCTCTCACCCTCCCACGCCCGCGGCGTGGGCCCCTCCCTCTCTCAAAGAGAGAGGGTCAGGTCAGGCTGGCCACGTCGCCTCGTCTGCCCCCAGCACTTCGCCCGCCAGGTAGAGCGAGCCGCAGATGAGTACGTGCGGGACGGGATCCAGCGCTAGCGCCCGGTTGAGCGCATCGTCGAGGCTGTCGCAGGCGGCGGCGCGCAGGCCGGCCAGCTCGGCGGCGGCGGCGGTCTGGGCGGCGCTGGCGGCGGCGTGGCCTTCGAAGGTGACCGTGAAGACCTTGGTCGCCACGCCCCGGAAAGCCTCGAAGAAGCCGGCGGCGTCCTTGTTGGCCAGAAGGCCCGAGATCAGCGCCACGGGGCGGCCGTCGCGGGCGGCCAGATCGGCCACGGCGCGGGCCACGGCGCGGCCCGCATGGGGGTTGTGGCCGCCGTCGAGCCAGAGGTCGGCGCCGGCGGCTTGCGCGGTCTGCGCGTAGGGGCCGGCGGTCAGGCGCTGGAAACGGGCCGGCCACACCGTGCCGGCGATCCCCCGGCCCATGGCCTCTTCGCCGATCCTGGGGTCGTCCAGGGCCAGCAGGGCGGCGACCGCGAGGCCAGCGTTGGCGTACTGGTGCTCGCCGGGCAGGGCGGGGGCGGGCAGGTCGAGCAGGCGCTCGGGCATCTGCACCAGCAGGCGGCCTCGTTCCTCCCAGGCGTCGAACTCGCGGCCCATGAGCGTGAGCTCGACCCCGGCCATGGCGGCGGCGGTGTCTAGCACCTCGTCGACGGCGTCCTGCTGGCGGGCGCTGACGGCCGGCGCGCCCGGCTTGATGATGCCGGCCTTCTCGACGGCGATCTGCTCGATGGTGTCGCCCAGGAACTCGCGGTGGTCGAGGTCGATGGGCGCGATGACGCTGACCGCCGGTTGCGTGATGACGTTGGTGGCGTCGAGCACGCCGCCGAGGCCCACCTCGACGATGCACAGGTCGGCCGGGACCTCGGCGAAGGCGACGAAGGCCGCGGCCGTGGTGATCTCGAAGAAGGTGATGGCCTGGCCATCGTTGGCGGCCTCGACCCGTTCCAGCACGTCGGCCAGGTGCGCTTCGGTGATCAGCGTCCCGGCCAGGCGGATGCGCTCGACGAAGCGCACCAGGTGCGGCGAGGTGAAGACATGGACCTTGAGCCCCGCGGCCTCGGCCATGTGGCGCAGATAGGCGACCGTCGAGCCCTTGCCGTTGGTGCCGGCCACGTGGATCACCGGCGGCAGGCGGTCCTGCGGATCGCCCAGGGCGGCGCACAGACGGCGCATGCGGCCCAGCGACAGGTCGATCTTCAGCGGATGCAGCGCCCGCAGGCGCTCCAGCGCGGCGTCGTGGGCGCGGAGGTGGTCGGTCATGGGAGCCCCGAAAGCTCCTCCCCCGCGAGCGGGGGAGGTGGCGCGGCGCTATCAGCGCCGTGACAGAGGGGGCGAGGGGCGGAGTGCGGCGGTCGCCCCCTCCACCGCTTCGCGGTCCCCCTCCCCCGTTTCATGGGGGAGGAACTTCAGGTTCAAGCCGCCTTGCGACGGCCCAGCATCAGGGTGCCGAGGACCGAGCCGAGGGTGGACGGCAGGTCCTTGCGGGCGGTGACGCGGTCGACCATGCCCTTTTCGACGAGGTACTCCGAACGCTGGAAGCCCGGCGGCAGGGTCTCGCGGATGGTCTGCTCGATGACGCGGGGCCCTGCGAAGCCGATCAGGGCGCCCGGCTCGGCCAGGTGCACGTCGCCCAGCATGGCGTAGGAGGCGGTGACGCCGCCGGTGGTCGGGTCGGTGAGGACCACGACATAGGGCAGGGCCGCGTCGTTCAGCTCGTTGATGGCCAGGGTGGTGCGGGCCATCTGCATCAAGGAGAGGGCGCCTTCCTGCATGCGCGCGCCGCCGGCGGCGGTGAAGGCGACCAGCGGAACCTGGCGGGCCAGGGCGGCCTTGGCGGCGGCGATGAAGCCTTCACCGGCGGCCATGCCCAGCGAACCGCCCATGAAGGCGAAGTCCTGGACCAGCACCACGGCGTCGACGCCGGCGATCTTGCCGTAGCCGATGGCCATGGCGTCCTGCTCGCCGGTGCTCTTGCGCGCGGCGGCCAGGCGGTCCTTGTAGGGCTTGCCGTCCGAGAACTTCAGCGGGTCCTCGACCACCGACGGGGTCGGCAGGGCCTCGTACTGGCCATCGTCGAAGGTGAACTTGAAGCGCGCTTCGGGACCGATGCGCATGTGGCGTCCGGCCGGGGTGACCCACAGGGCCGCCTCCAGGTCGGAGCGGTAGATCATCTCGCCCGTGTCGGGGCACTTGACCCAGAGGTTTTCGGGCGTCTCGCGCTTGGCGAAGGCTCCGCGCACGCCGGGGGCGATGCGCGACAGCCAGCCGCCGCGGCGGTCGGTCGAGCTCTTGGTCTTGTCGCCCTTCTTGGGGCCTTGGGGTTCAGCCATCGCCATAGCCTTACAGCCTCACACCGTATCTTGTCGCGCGGATCGCACAGCCTTAGCCAGCTCCGACGCCTTGGAAAGAACCTTTTGGGTCACGTTTTCGTTCAGCTTGCCCGCTGATTCAATCTCATCGACCAGCGCCGAGCCCACGACGGCGGCGTCGGCGACGCGGGCCACCTCGGCGGCGCGCTCGGCCGTGCGGATGCCAAAGCCAACCGCCACAGGCAGTTGCGCGGCCGCGCGCAGGCGCTCGACGGCGGGCGCGACAGCATCGGCGTCGGCTTCCTTGACGCCGGTCACGCCGGCCACCGACACGTAGTAGACGAAGCCCGAGGTGCGGCGCACGACGGCCGGCAGGCGCTTTTCGTCGGTCGTCGGCGAGGCCAGGCGAATCAGCGATATGCCTTCGGCCTCCAGCGCGTCGCTCAGCGGATCGGCTTCCTCGGGCGGGCAGTCGACGACGATCAGACCGTCGACTCCGGCTTGGGCTGCGTCTTTCGCGAAGACGTCGAAGCCCTTGTTCACCAGCGGGTTCAGATAGCCCATCAGGATCAGCGGGGTGTCCTGGTCGCCTTCGCGGAAGGCGCGGGCCAGGTCCAGCGTGCCGTTCAGGGTCATCTTGCCGGCCAGGGCGCGCTGGCTGGCGCGCTGGATGGTCGGGCCCTCGGCCATCGGGTCCGAGAACGGGAAGCCCAGCTCGATCAGGTCGGCGCCGGCGGCCGGCAGGCCTTTCAGGATCTCCAGCGCGGTCGCGGCGTCGGGATCGCCGGCCATCACATAGGCGACGAAGCCGGCGCGATTTTCGGCCTTCAGCGCCGCGAAGCGGCGGTCGATGCGGTCTTTGGTCATTGGTCTCAGTTCCCGCTGACGACGGCGGAGCCGAAAACCCCGCCCTTCGACAGGCTCAGGGTGAGGTTTTCTACTGCGAGGTCGGAAATAGCCCTCATCCTGAGCTTGTCGAAGGACGAGGGCGCTTGGCGCGCCGGTCGAAGCATCTAGATGCTGCGCCCGAGCGCGTCGGCCACGGTGAAGATGTCCTTGTCGCCACGGCCCGACAGGCACATGACGATCACGCCGCCCTCGCCGATCTCCTTGGCCAGCTGCGGCAGCTTGGCGATGGCGTGGGCGCTTTCCAGGGCGGGAATGATGCCCTCGAGCTCCGCGCACAGCTGGAAGGCCTTCAGCGCCTCGTCGTCGGTGCAGGTCAGGTACTGGGCCCGGCCGATGTCGTGCAGGAACGAGTGCTCCGGACCGATGCCCGGATAGTCGAGGCCGGCGCTGATCGAGTGGGCGTCGAGGATCTGGCCGTCGTCGTCCTGCAAGAGATAGGTGCGGTTGCCGTGCAGCACGCCCGGACGCCCGCCGGTCAGCGAGGCGGCGTGCTTGTCGGTGTCCAGGCCATGGCCCGAGGCTTCCACGCCGTAGATCTTCACGCTCTCGTCGGCGAGGAACGGGTGGAACATGCCGATGGCGTTGCTGCCGCCGCCCACGCAGGCGACGACGGCGTCGGGAAGGCGGCCTTCCAGTTCCTGGATCTGCTCGCGGGTTTCATTGCCGATCACCGCCTGGAAATCTCGGACCATGGCCGGATAGGGGTGCGGGCCGGCGGCGGTGCCGATCAGGTAGTAGGTGTCTTCGACGTTGGTGACCCAGTCGCGCATGGCCTCGTTCATGGCGTCCTTGAGGGTCGCGGCCCCCGAGGTCACCGGACGCACTTCGGCGCCCAGCAGGTTCATGCGGAAGACGTTGGGCTTCTGCCGGGCGACATCGACGGCGCCCATGTAGACGATGCAGGGCAGGCCAAAGCGCGCCGACACGGTGGCCGAGGCCACGCCGTGCTGGCCAGCGCCGGTCTCGGCGATGATCCGGGTCTTGCCCATGCGCTGGGCCAGCAGGATCTGGCCCATGCAGTTGTTGATCTTGTGCGCGCCGGTGTGGTTCAGCTCTTCGCGCTTGAAATAGATCTTGGCGCCGCCGAAATGACGGGTCAGGCGCTCGGCGAAATAGAGCGGGCTGGGGCGGCCGACATAGTGGGTCAGGTAGCCGCGCAGCTCGGCCTGGAAGGCCGGGTCGTTCTTGGCTTCCTGGTAGGCCTTGTCCAGCTCCAGCACGAGCGGCATCAGGGTTTCGGCCACGTACAGGCCGCCGAATTCGCCGAAGCGCCCCTTGGCGTCGGGATAGGCGGACCAGTCATTGGGCTTGGCAGGAGCGTTCACGGGCGTTTCCAGTTAGGTCAGGCGCGTTTGACGGCGTCGAGAAACGCCGTGATCAAAGCCGGGTCCTTTAGGCCCGGACCGCGTTCCACGCCAGAGGAAACGTCCACCAGCGGGGCTCCGGAGGCGGCCACGGCGGCGCCCACGTTCCAGGGATCCAGGCCGCCCGCGAGGAAATGCGGGCGAGAAAATCGCCGGCCTTGCAGCAGGCTCCAGTCGAACCTTGCGCCGGTGCCGCCGGGCAGGGCGGATCCTTCCACGGGCCTGGCGTCGAAAAGAAACTGCTCGGCCACGGTCTCGTAGGCCCGGGCCTGGTCGACATCGGCCGACGAGGAGACCGAGAAGGCCTTGATGACGCCGACGCCGCTGCGCTGGGCGATCTCGCGCAGGCGGCTGGGGGTCTCCTTGCCGTGCACCTGGATCAGGTCGGGGCGCATGGTCGCCATCAGCCGGTCGATCAGGGCGTCGTCGGGATCGACGGTCACGGCCACCGTCTGCACGCCGCGGCCGCGCACCGGCTCGATGAGGCGGGCGGCGGTCTCGGGCTCGACGTTGCGGGGGCTCCTGGCGAAGAAGACGAAGCCGAGATAGGCCGCGCCGCCGTCGAAGGCGGTCTTCACCGTCTCCGGCGTCGAGAGCCCGCAGATCTTGGCCTTGGTGGTCATCGGGGGGAGTTACGGTGGGGAAGTCGCCAGCGCAACCCCCGCCTGGCTTCACTGAAGGGTGAAGACCCCGTTGACCGCCTTCCATTCTGCCGGCCCGATCAGCCGGTCGTGGGCCACCTGCACCGAGTGCAGCACCCCGTCGAGCTCGCGGCTCCAGAAGTCGAGGAAGCCCTTCAGGGTCGGGAACCTGGGGGCCAGGTCGTACTCCTGCCAGACATAGAGCTGTAGCAGGTGCGGGTGGTCGGGCAGGTGGTAGCAGATGTTGGCCGTGGTCAGGCCGTAGCCCAGCATCTGCAGTTCGAACGCGCGGGAAGTCATCGAGAGCGGTCTCCGACAACGGTTAAGCGTCACCGGGAAACCGTCCGCCTACGGGGCGAGTCGCTCAAGAGGGCAGGGCGTCGCAGGCTCGAATTCCCTCCTCCTGCCTTTATCTCCCGTCATTCCCGCCCTTGTGGCGGGAACCCCTGGTTCCGCTCGCAGGTGAGGCGCCAGCGGATCGCCGGCGATCCGCCACAACTGCTCTTGCGGCTGAAAGAGGGTTTCCCGCCACAAGGGCGGGAATGACGGGCCGAAAAAAGAGAGGGTTGCAGATCAGTCCCGCACCAGGCCCCCGTCCACCACCAGGTTTTGCCCTGTCACCGCCCGCGCCCAGGGGCTGGCGAAGAACAGCACCGCGTCGGCGAACTCGGCCGGGGTGGTGACCGAGCGCAGCGGGGTCATGCCGGCGATCAGGTCGAAGATCGGCTCGGGCGTGGCGGCGCTGGCGCCGGTGACGCGGAGCAGGCCGCCCGACACCATGTTGACCGTGATGCCGGCGGGGCCCAGGTCGCCGCAGGCCGTGCGGGTCAGCGACAGCAGGGCGGCCTTGACGGCGGTGTAGTCGTGATAGGGCACGACCGGGTTCTGGAAGAGGTTGGTGCCGACGTTGATGACGCGGCCGAAGCCGGCGTCGGCCATGTCGGGGGCTGCGGCCTGGATGACGTTCAGGGCGCCCTTCAGCACGGTGAGGTTCTGCTTTTCGAAATCCTCCCAGGCGATGCTGGCCAGATGCGCGCGGGCGTCGCCGTTGAAGCTGTAGTCGAGGGCGTTGTTGATCACGGTGGTCACGGGGCCGCCGAAGGCCTGCTTGGCGGCGGCCAGCATGGCCTCGACGGCGGCGCGGTCGGCGACGTCGGCCTGGACGGCGATGGCGCGCCCGGGTCCACCCAGCTCGGCGGCCAAAGCCTCGGCGGCGTCCTGGCTGGCGCGGTAGTTGACGACGACGCGGGCCCCCTGGCGGGAAAAGGCGCGGGCGATCTCGGCCCCCAGGCCCCGGCCGGCGCCGGTGACGAGGACGATCTGGTCGGACAGCTGCATTCTTTACTCCTGGAACTCGGCCCAGCAGGTTGTTAGCGGAATTCGGGGCGAAAGCCTCGTCCTTCGACAGGCTCAGGAAGAGGTTTTGCCGAGGCTCGTGAGGCGGATCTGGTCCTCACCCTGAGCCTGTCGAAGGACGAGGACCACGGCGGGGCGCTACCTCCGTTCGTCCAGGCTGGCGACGACGCCGAGCTCGGGCGAGGGCGGGGTGGGCAGGGGCGCGACGGCTTCGAGCCGGCAGGCCAGGCCCTCCTCGCGCCACTCCATCCTGACCTGGCCGCGCAGCTCGCCGCGCAGGCTGCGCTCGATCAGCCGCGAGCCGAAGCCGCGCCGGGTGGGCGGGCCAACGACCCTGGGGCCGCCGGTCTCGGTCCAGGTCAGCGACAGGGCGCGGCTGGCCTGGTCGAAGCTCCAGGCCACGGCCACCGAGCCGTCCAGGTTGGACAGCGCCCCGTACTTCAGGGCGTTGGTGGCCAACTCGTGGAAGACCAGCGACATGGTCAGGGCCCCGCCCGGCGGCAGGAAGCATGGCGGCCCGGCCACCGACACCCGGCCGGCCGCGGCGGTGAACGGCGCCAGCGCCCTCTGCGCCACTTCGCACAGGTCCGCGCCGTGCCAGCTCTCGCGGGTCAGCACGTCGTGGGCCAGCGACAGGCCCAGCAGCCGCAGCTCGAACTTCTCGAAGGCGGTGACCGGGTCGGGCTCGTTGCGCAGGGTCTGGGCGGCCATCGACTGGACGGTGGCCAGGGTGTTCTTCACGCGGTGGTTCAGCTCGTTGATCAGCAGGCGCAGTTGGCCCTGGTGGCGCTCCTGCTCGGCCTCGACCGCCTTGCGGGCGGTGATGTCGGCGATGATCGCCACCAGATAGGCCAGCCCCCCGCGCGGCTGCACCTTGGAGACGTTCAGGCGGATCCACAGCACCTCGCCGTCGCCGGCGATCAGCCGGCGCTCGGCGGCGTAGGTGTCCAGCCGGCCGGCCAGCAGGGCCCGCACGTGGGCCTGCGCGCCCGGCAGGTCCTGCGGCGCGATCAGCTCGGCGGCGTTGCCGGCCGCCAGGGTCTCGCGGGTGCGGCGGGTGATGGCGCAGAAGCGGTCGTTGACCTCGAGGAACACCCCGCGCGGCGAGATCCGCGCCACGCCCATGGCGGCCTGCTCGAACACCGCCTTGTAGCGGGCCTCGGCCGCCTCCAGCCGCAGGCGGGCCTCGACGGCGGCGGTGACGACCTCGGTATAGAGAACCAGGCCCCCGACCGCGCCCTCGTCGGTGCGCCAGGGGGCCATCGACCAGCGGATCCACTCGACCCGGCCGTGGCGGTCGACATAGCGGTCGCCGCCGTCCTCGCGCAGTTCGACCCCCTCGTTCAGCACCCGCGCGTGCAGGTCGCGCCAGTAGCGGGGGATCTCGGGGAACACCTCGTAGTGCACGCGCCCCAGCAGCGGCAGGTCGGCCGGCAGGCCCTGGTCGGTCAGGTACTGGGCCGAATGGGCGAGATAGCGCATCGACCGGTCGAAGATGGCGATGCCCATCGGCGCGTGCATCAGCGCCGTGGTCAGGCTGGGCGAGACCGTATCGATCATCGGTCCGGGCGGTCTCCGAGGGGAGCAGGCGACGGGACCGATATCATGGCCCCGTTCGCGCATGAGGTGAAAGGGCCAATTCTCGCGTGGGCGCCTGTGGAGGGAGGCGAGTCTCTCTGATCCTTCTCCCTGGAGGGAGAAGGTGGCCTGCGAAGCAGGTCGGATGAGGGGTTAGGGACGGTAGACGGCGTGCCGGCACGCCGTCAGACACTGTAACCCCTCACCCTCCCAATGCTCCGCATTGGGCCCCTCCCTCTCCCTCTGGGAGAGGGTTTGGGGGCTACTCCCCCGCCTCCACCGGCTGGTCGTAAGCCGCCATCATCGCCATGTTGAGGATCTTCGACACCGAGGCGCCCAGCGGGCAGATCTGCACCGACTTGGAGAGCCCCAGCAGCACCGGCCCGATCACCGTGGCGCCGCCCAGCGACTGGACGAGCTTGGTCGAGATCGAGGCGGCGTGGATGGCCGGCATGATCAGGATGTTGGCGCTGTCGGTCAGGCGCATGAACGGGTAGGCGAGGCGCTTTTCGGGGTCGAGGGCCAGTTCGGGGGGCATTTCGCCCTCGTATTCGAACTCGACGCCCATCTCGTCCAGCGTGGCCACGGCCTGGCGCACCTTGTCGGAGCGCTCGCCCATGGGGTTGCCGAACGTGGAGTAGCTCATGAAGGCCACGCGCGGCTTGAAGCCCAGGCGGGTGACGGCCGAGGCGGCCTCGCAGGCGATCTCGACCAGCTCGTCGGCGTCGGGCAGTTCGGTGACGTTGGTGTCGGCCACGAAGATGGTGCGGCCCTTTGCGAGGACGACCGACATGCCCATGATCCGGCCGCCGGGGGCGGGGTCGACCACGCGTAGCACCTCGTCGAGCGCCTGGTCGAAGCTGCGGGTGACGCCGGTGACCATGCCGTCGGCCTCGCCCATCGTCACCATCGAGGCGGCGAAGCTGTTGCGGTCCTGGTTGATCAGGCGCTGGACGTCGCGCTTGAGGAAGCCCTGGCGCTGGAGCCGGGCGTAGAGGGCGTCGACATAGTCGGGGTTGCGGTCGGAGAGGCGCGCGTTGTGGATCTCGATGCCGGCGGTCTCGGGATCCAGGCCCACGAGCTTCATGTTCTCGTGCACCAGGTTCTCGCGGCCGCAGAGGATGGCCTTGCCGTAGCCGCCGGTCTGGAAGGCGTAGGCGGCGCGGATCACGGACGGCTCTTCACCCTCGGCGAAGACGATGCGCTTGGGCTTGGCCAGCACCGAGCCGGCGATCTTCTGCAGGAAGCCGGCGGTGGGGTCGAGGCGCTGGGCCAGGCTCTGGCGATAGGCCTCCATGTCGGCGATCGGCTTGCGGGCCACGCCCGTGTCCATCGCCGCCTGGGCGACGAACGGCGGCACGTACCAGATCAGGCGCGGGTCGAAGGCCGAGGGGATGATGTAGTCGGGGCCGAACTTCAGCTGGCGGCCGTGATAGGCGGCGGCCACCTCGTCGGGCACGTCCTCGCGGGCCAGCATCGCCAGCGCCTGGGCGCAGGCGATCTTCATCTCGTGGTTCACCCGGCGGGCGCGCACGTCCAGCGCGCCGCGGAAGATGTAGGGAAAGCCCAGGACGTTGTTGACCTGGTTGGGATAGTCGCTGCGGCCCGTGCCCATGATCGCGTCGGGGCGCACGCGGTGCACCTCTTCCGGCGTGATCTCGGGATCGGGGTTGGCCATGGCGAAGATCACCGGATTAGGCGCCATGCTGGCGATCATCTCCGGGGTGAAGGCGCCCTTGGCTGAAAGGCCGAGGAGAACATCCGCGCCCTGCACGGCCTCGGCCAGCGTGCGCTTGTCGGTGTCGACGGCGTGGGCGCTCTTCCACTGGTTCATGCCGTCGGTGCGGCCGCGATAGAGCACGCCCTTGCTGTCGCAGGCGATGACGTTCTCGGGGCGCACGCCCATGGCCTTGATCAGGTCCATCGAGGCGATGCCGGCCGCGCCGGGGCCGTTCAGCACCACCTTGATGTCGGCCAGGTTCTTGCCGGTGATGTGGCAGGCGTTGATCAGGCCGGCGGCGCAGATGATGGCGGTGCCGTGCTGGTCGTCGTGGAACACCGGGATGTCGAGCAGCTCCTGCAGCTCGGTCTCGATGCGGAAGCACTCGGGGCTCTTGATGTCTTCCAGGTTGATGCCGCCGAAGGTGACGCCGATGTTCTTGACGACGGTGATGATCTCGTCGGCGTCCTTGGTCGTGACCTCGATGTCGATGCTGTCGACGTCGGCGAAGCGCTTGAAGAGGACGCTCTTGCCCTCCATCACCGGCTTGGAGGCCAGGGCCCCCAGGTCGCCCAGGCCAAGGATCGCCGTGCCGTTGGAGATCACCGCCACCAGGTTGCCCTTGGAGGTGTAGTCGTAGGCGGCGTCGGGATCGGCGGCGATGGCGTGCACCGGCACGGCCACGCCGGGCGAGTAGGCGAGGCTGAGGTCGCGCTGGGTCGCCATCGGCTTGGTGGGGGTGACCGCCAGCTTTCCCGGCTGGGGATAGCGGTGGAAGGCCAGGGCCTCCGCATCGGTGAAGGTCTTGCGTTCCGCGTCGCTCATGGCGGCGTTTCCTGTCCTGCGTAGCCAGTTGAAATGGACCCGCCGAACGATGCGACGCGTCCTTATGCGAGGGTCAGCCTAGCGACGCGTCCGGCCGGCTACAACCGGACAATATCAAATGGTACCGGTACAAACGCTTGTTGGGCAAAGGTTTGCGGTTTCGCGCCCGCTCCCGCTACGGAAGCCCGCCGGATAAATCCGTTGACCCCGGAGAGGGGCTGGGCGACGAGGCGCGGCGCAAGTTTCGTGGAGAAAACCCCGTGTCCCAGTCCCCCGTTCGGATCGCCGTCGCCGGAGCCCTGGGCCGCATGGGCAAGGCCGTGGCCGCCACGCTGGAAGGCCGCGCCGACGCGCTTGCCGTGGCCCGCTTCGACCGTCCGGGCGCGGAAGGCGAGGGGCTGGTGGCGCTGGAAAGCGCCCTGGCCGACGCCCAGGCGATCATCGACTTCACCATTCCCGAGGCTTCGGTGGCCTTGGCCGAGACCATCGCGCGGGCGGGCGGCGGCATCGCGCTGGTGATCGGTTCGACCGGCTTCACGGCCGAGCAGGACGCGCGCCTCGCGAAGGCGGCCGAAAAGGTCGCGATCGTGCGCTCGGGCAACTTCTCGCTGGGCGTCAACATGCTGATGGGCCTGGTGCGCCAGGCCGCCGCCGCCCTGCCGGCCGCCGACTGGGACATCGAGGTCTTCGAGGCCCACCACAAGCGCAAGATCGACGCACCCTCGGGCACGGCCCTGATGCTGGGCCAGGCCGCCGCCGACGGGCGCGGCGTCGTGCTCTCCGAGGTCGAGGACCGCGCCCGCGACGGCGTCACCGGTCCGCGCAAGGAAGGCTCGATCGGCTTTTCGGTGGTGCGCGGCGGCGGCATCATCGGCGAGCACAGCGTGATCTTCGCCGGCGAGAGCGAAAGCCTGACCATCGCCCACTCGGCCATCGACCGGGGCCTGTTCGCCCGCGGCGCGGTGGCGGCGGCGGTGTGGGCGCAGGGCAAGGCGCCGGGGATCTACGACATGCAGCAGGTGCTGGGGTTCCGGGCGGTCTGAGGGTCTCTGAACTCCCAAAAACCTCCCGTCATTCCCGCCCTTGTGGCGGGAACCTCTGGTTCCGTTCGCATGTGAGACGCCAGCGACGTGCCGAGCACGTCGCCCCACTCGCCCTTGCGGCTGATAGAGGGGTTCCCGCCACAAGGGCGGGAATGACGGGAGTTGGAGAGATGGCGACCCTTTGGGAAATGTTTCCCAACCGTCGCTTTCCAGACTTTTCTCGTATCGAGGCCTCACAAACGCCACGGCTTGCGGCATGGTGCGGCCGATGGCCGAGCCTCACGCCGACCCCGATTCCGTCAAGACGCCCGCCAAGCCCGCGCGGAGCCCGCGCCTGAGCAAGGCCGCGCTGGCCGATGCGGGGCTGGAGGCGCTGTCCTTCGCCATGATGGCGTTCATCGCCCTGGGCATGTCGGCCTATGCCGGCCGGCGCGAGATCAGCCAGGCGCTGGCCGAGGCGTGGCTGGCCGAGCGCGGCATCGAGGGCCTGATCTCGGTCGAGAGCCTGGACGCCTCGGGCTTCGCCGGCTCGATCCGGCTGGGCCCCAAGAACGATCCCTATTTCTCGGCCAGGCGCATCGAGGTGGCCTACGACCTGCAGGCCCCGTGGTCGGGCGGGCCGTTCGCCATCGACACCCGGGCCGTGCGCATCACCAGCCCGCGTTTGCGGGCGAGCTATGACGGGCAAAAGCTGACCTTCGGCAAGTTGCAGCCCTTGATCGACGAGGCGCTGAAGTCGCCCGGCGAGGAGAAGGAGGGCGGGCCGGCCGTGCTGGTCGAAGACGCCCGCGTCACCTTGCAGACCCCGGGCGGGGTGGCCCGCCTGACCGGCGACGCCAGCCTGGACGACGGCCAGCTGCTGCGGCTGGACGCGGCCATCGCGGCCATGCGCTACGCCACCGGCGACCTGCAGGTCGAGTTGCGCGGGGCCATGCTGAAGGCCCGCAAGCGCGGCGATCGCCTGTCGGTGGACGCCTGGGCGCAGATCGACGCCCTGGACGCCGAACAGGTCGACCTGGAGGGCGCCGACGCCCGGGTCGAGGCCGATGTCGCCTATCCCGACCTCAAGCGGCTGGCGGCCACGGGGCCGGCCGACGTCAAGCTGTCGATCAAGGCCCAAGGCTTGCGAGCCGGCGAGACCAGCCTCGACGACGTCGAGACCCGCCTGACCCTGGCGGGCCTGGTGGCCGGCAATTTCACCCAAGGCGGCGCGGCCGCGCGGCTGTCGGGCCAGGCCCGGGCCGGACGGCTGGTGGCGCCGGGGCTGGAGGCGCGCAGCTTCACCGCAGAGCTCGACAGCGACGCCCTGCGGGTGGATTTCGACAAGGCCGGCGCCCGGGTGCTGGGGCCGGCGAGGCTGCGCGGCACGGCCGAGCGGGCGGTGGCCGGCGGCGCGGCCCTGACCCGCACGGCGGTCGACATCAAGTCCAAGACCTTCGTGTTCAGCGCGCCCAAGGGCCGGCCGATGAGCGTGTCGGGTCCGATCCAGGTGGCCGCCGGCGTCGGCCGCGCGGCGCGCGACGGCCTGGGGCTGTCGGCCCTGGTGCTGGACGCCAAGGGCCGCTTCCAGGCAGGGCAGACCCTGAATCTCACTCTGGAGGGCCGGGCCGGGGCCGACGGGGCGGTGGCCGCCCCCGACGCCGAACGCCTGACGGCCGGCCTGCCCAGCCCCGAGTACGCGGCGGCGGCGCGCAAGGCGCTGGCCGACTTCTCGCTCGACGCCGACGACCTGCGGCTGGAGATCGGCGAAGGCCGCGTGGCCGCCTTCGCCGGCAAGCCGGTGACCCTGGCGGCGGCCAGCGGCGCCAAGGCGACCCTGACCCCTGGCGGCGGGCGCCTGATGGAGAGCGTGGGCGGCGTCTCGCGCGGGGCCGCGACCCTGGCGCTGGGCGGCGGTGGTTTGCCCGAGCTGACCCTGAGCGCCAGCGACTGGCGGGCCGATGCGCGGGGGTTCGCCTCGCCCGTCACCCTGGCCGGCAAGCTGGACGTGCCGCCAGCCGAGGGGATCAGCGCCACGATCAAGGGTCAGGCCCGCGCCGCGGGCGGCGTGTTCGACTTCCGCCTGGCTGGCTGCACGCCCGTTACGGTGGCCGCCATCGAGGCGGGCGAGGCCGGCGAACGGCCGATCCAGGACATCGCGCTCGACCTCTGCCCCGTCGCCGCGCCGCTGGTGCGGGTGGCCAATGGCCGCTGGGAGGCCCAGGCCCGCTTCGCCAATGGACGCGGGACGATCACGGCCGCCGAGGCGAAAGCAGAAGGCGTGGCCGGAACCTTCGTCGGCGGAGGCGCGGGTTTCGACCGCGCCGAGGTGCGGCTGACCGAAGGCCGGCTGATCGACGCGGCCTCGGCCAAGCGCTTCGAGCCGGTGAAGGCGACCGGGCGGCTCAACCTGGCCTCGGGCGTGTGGAGCGGCGGCGTCGATGTCGGCACCGCCAGCGGCTTCGCCCTGGGCCGCATCGACATTCGGCATGGTGTCGAGAGCGGTCGCGGCTCGGCGCTGATCGACGCCTCCAACATCGTCTTCACCAAGGAGGCGGGCCTGCAGCCGGTGGCGGTCAGCCCGATGGCCGCCTTCGCCAGCGAGGCCGAGGGCAAGGCCAGCTTCAAGGGCCGCTTCGACTGGACCGACAAGGGCGTGACCAGCAGCGGCGAGGTCTCGACGCAAGGGCTCGACTTCCGCGCCAGTCCGCTGGGCTTCGTGGCGACGCTGGCCGGCGACGTGAAGTTCGACAGCCTGGCGCCGCTGACCAGCGCCCCCGACCAGAGCCTGAAGATCACCCGCATCGACTCCATCGTGCCGCTGGAGGCCGTGGGCGCGGTGTTCACCCTGGGCGCCACCTCGCTGAAGGTCAGCGAGGCCAGCCTGACGGCGGCCAAGGGCAAGATCTCGATCGAGCCGGTGGACGTGCCGCTGAACGGCGGCCCGATCAGCGGCGTCATCGTCATCGACGGCCTGGACCTGGGCGAGCTGACCGCCGGCTCGACCCTGGCCGAGAAGGTCAAGCTGGACGCGGTGGTCTCGGGCCGCCTGCCGTTCCAGTTCAGCGACAAGGGCTTCAAGCTGCTGGACGGCAAGCTCGCCGCCATCAAGCCCGGCCGCATCTCGATCGCCCGCGAGGCCCTGACCGGCGTCGAGGCCAACCAGGGCGAGAGCGACAGCCCGGGCAACCCCAACAACCAGCCGGCCGCCGACGCGCCGGTCAACGCCATCCAGGACTTCGCCTACCAGGCCATGGAGAACCTGGCCTTCGACACCCTGGAGGCGGGCGTCAGCTCGACGCCGAACGGGCGCCTGGGCATGCTGTTCCACATCAAGGGCGAGCATGATCCGAAGGTCGCCGAGAAGGCCCGGGTGGGCATTCTGGAGCTGATCCGCGGCAAGGCCTTCCAGCGGCGGATCCCGCTGCCGGCCAAGACGCCGGTGGACCTGACGCTCGACACCTCGCTCAATTTCGACGAGCTTCTGGCCGCCTGGGGTCGTCGTTTCGCGGAAGAGACCGAGGAAACACGCCGTTCAGCGCCGGTTCAGCCGTGACCGCGCAACCTAATCCCCGAATTGGAGACAAAGCCATGCACAAGCGCGTCCTGATCGCGACCCTGCTGGCGGCGGGAGGCCTCGCGGCCTGCACCCCGACCGTCCGCGTCAAGGTCGATCCGATCAACATCTACGCCAAGCTGGACGCCGACGTGCGAGTGCGGCTGGACAAGGAAGTCCAGACGCTGATCCAGCAGAACCCGAACCTGTTCTAAGCAAGGAGACCGCCATGATCCGCAAGACGATGACGGTTTTGGCCATCGCCGCCGCCCTGGGCGCGGTCGCCGCCGCCCCCGTGATGGCCCAGTCGGCCGCCGCCAAGGCCGCCGTTGACGCCGCCAAGTCCGCCGGCACGGTCGGCGAGCAGGCCGACGGCTTCCTCGGCATCGTGTCGGGCGGCGACGCCGACCTGCGCGCCGCCGTGGCCGAGATCAACACCGGCCGCGCGGCCGTCTACAAGGACACCGCCGCCAAGACCGGCGTCACCGCCGACGCCGCCGGCCAGGCCACCGCCAAGCAGCTCTACGCCCGCCTGGCCGCCGGCCAATACTGGAAGCCGCTCGGCGGCGGCTGGGTGAAGAAGTAAGGTCGCCGGCTTTGGATGCTCCCCCTGAAGGGGGAGCTGTCGCGAAGCGACTGAGGGGGAAGTTCCAGCGGCGCATCAGCAGTCGCTTCCCCCTCCGGCCCTACGGGCCACCTCCCCCTTCAGGGGGAGGATCCAAGACGTCGAACCCTCCCGGCCCAGCCGGGAGGGTTTCGCTTTGTCAGTCCCCCTTCGCCCCCGCGGCCGCCCGCGTCAGCTGCACGAACTCGGCGCGCAGGCCGTAGGGGTCGTCGCCGCGCGCGCCTTGCGCCAGGGCGGTGACGGCCGGCCAGTCGAAGGACGGGTCCAGCCACGGGTCGGCGCGCAGCTTCTGGCCGTAGGCGGCGACCGCCACGGCGAAGCGGGTGGCCTCCGGCGCGGCCGCCAGGCTGGCGTAGGCGTCGGTCTTGCCGATCGGGCGCTCGATCAGTTTCGAGACGCTGCCGCCCGGCGGCTTGTAGCGCACCTTCAGATAGGCCAGCTCGCCAGCCTTGCCGCCGGCCGGGGCGGGCTTGGCCTCGCCGTAGCGCAGCGGATCCGACGAAGGCGCCGCGCCGGCCGGGGTGATCTCGTAGAGCGCCGTGACCGAGGCGCCCGAGCCGACCTCGCCGGCGTCGACCTGGTCGTTGTTGAAGTCCTCGCGGTTCAGGAGGCGGGTCTCGTAGCCGATCAGCCGGTACTCGGAGACCTCGCGCGGATTGAACTCGACCTGGATCTTCACGTCGTCGGCGATCGGGAAGAGGTTGCTGGCGAAGTCGTCGCGCAGCAGCTTGCGGGCCTCGCGCAGGCTGTCGACATAGGCGGCCGTCCCGTTGCCGTTCTGGGCCAGGGTCTGCATCATCACGTCGTTGTAGTTGCCGCGCCCAAAACCGTAGACCGACAGGTAGACGCCGCTCTTGCGCTGGTCGGCGACGGTGTCCTTCAGGCGCGCGGGATCGGCGATCCCGACGTTGAAGTCGCCGTCGGTCAGCAGGATCACGCGGTTGACCGCGCCCTTGTCGAAGTTCTGGCGGGCCAGGGCGTAGGCTAGCTCCAGCCCCTGGCCGCCGGCGGTCGAGCCGCCCGACTGCAAGGCCTCCAGAGCGCAGCGCATCTTCAGCTTGGAGCGGCCGTCGGTGGGCGCCAGCACGGCCCCGGCCGAGCCGGCATAGGCGACGACGGCCACCCGGTCCTGCGGCCGCAGCTGGTCGATCAGCACGTTCAGCGCCTTCTTGGCCAGCGGCAGGCGGTCGGGCCCGCGCATGGAGCCGGAGGTGTCGACCAGGAAGACGAGGTTCAGCGGCGGCTGGTCGGCGCGAGGCCGCTCATAGCCTTGCAGGCCGATGTGGACGAGCTTGCGCTGCGCCGACCACGGTGAGGGAACGACCGCGACGGTCGCCCGGAACGGCGTCTCGGTCGAGGCCGGTCGCGGGTAGCCGTAGTCGAAGTAGTTGACCAGCTCCTCGACCCGAACGGCGTCGCGCGGCACGGGGCGGCCGTCGTCGAGGAAGCGGCGGACATTGGCGTAGGCGGCGGTGTCGACGTCGATCGAGAAGGTCGAGACCGGCTCGTCGGCTGTCCGCTTGATCGGGTTGGAGGCGGCGTTCGGATAGCGCTCGGTGTCGCGCGGGGCCTGGATCGGGACCGACTGGATGACGGCGGGGCGCGCGGGGGCGTAGCCGAGCGCGCCGACGTCGGTCCGTTCCCTGACCGGCGGGATCGGCAGCGGGATCGGCAGCGGGGCGGAGGCCGTTAGCGGCGGCGGAGGCGGAGGCGGAGGAGGCGGAGGAGGAGGCGGAGGGGGCGGAAGGGCGTGGGTGGCGGTGCGTCGGCTCGCCCGGGCGCCGGAGACGGCCACGCTCTCGTGCACGTCGGCCTGGGCCGTGAAGCCGAGCGCGGCGCAGGCGTCGGCCGTGGGCGCGCCGTCCTGCATGGGCGGCGGGGGCGGCGTCATGGCGCCGGCCGGCAGGGCGATCAGGACGGACAGCAGGCCGGCGCTGGCCAAGCGGATGGTTTGGTTCATGGCGCATATCCCCCTCTGGTTGAGGCGATAATTACGCGCGTAATTGAAAAGCGCCAGGGGTTTTCTGAAGGCTCCTCCCCCGCTTGCGGGGGAGGGGGACCGCCCCCGGGACGCGCGAAGCGCGCGCCCGAGGGCAGGCTCCGCGGTGGAGGGGCCGAGACTGGGCGCCGTGCCCGCCGTCGCCCCCTCCGTCACGGCGCGTATCCGCGCCGCGCCACCTCCCCCGTTGCACGGGGGAGGAGCAAGGAGCGGTCGGCGAAGCCGACTGAACGGCTTACCGCGGCGCCATGCGGATGCCGCCGTCCAGGCGGACGTCTTCGCCGTTGAAGTAGCCGCAGGTGATCATGGTCAGGGCCAGCTGGGCGTATTCGGCCGGATTGCCCAGGCGCTTGGGGAAGGGCACCGAGGCGGCCAGGGCGTCTTTGACGTTGTCGGGCGCGGCGTTCATCAGCGGGGTGTTGAAGATGCCCGGCAGGATGGTGTTGACGCGGATGCCGTCGTTCATCAGGTCGCGGGCGATCGGCAGGGTCATGCCGATGACGCCGCCCTTGGAGGCCGAATAGGCGGCCTGGCCGATCTGGCCGTCCTCGCCCGCCACGCTGGCGGTGTTGACGATGGCGCCGCGCTCCCCGTCCTGCAGCGGTTCCAGGTCGAGCATGCCCTTGGCCGACTTGGCGATGCAGCGGAAGGTGCCGACCAGGTTGATCTGGATCACGCGGTCGAAGATATCGAGCGGGAAGTGCTTGGTCTCGCCGGTGGCCTTGTCGCGGCTGGCGGTCTTGGCGGCGTTGCCGACCCCGGCGCAGTTGACGAGGATCCGCTCCTGGCCGTGGGCGGCGCGGGCCTTTTCGAAGCCGGCGTCGACATCGGCGTCGCTGGTGACGTTGACCTTGCAGTAGACGCCACCGATCTCCTTGGCGACTTCCTCGCCGCGCGCCTCGTTCATGTCGAAGATGGCGACCTTGACGCCCTGGGCGGCCAGGGCCCGGGCGGTGGCCTCGCCGAGGCCCGAGGCGCCCCCGGTGACGACGGCGGCGACGGTGTTGTCGAGTTTCATGGACGTTTCCCCTGGGGTTGCGTTTAATTGGTGTGTTGAGGAGCGGTTTAACCCGATGAGCGCCGACGCCAAACCATCCCCCGACGTCAACGGCGGCGTTACGCCCGACGACGTGCTGGACCCGAGGAAGGCGCTCGTGCCGGCCACGGTGCGGGTCAACGAGCAGCGGGTCAGCCGCGGCTTCTGGCCGAAGATGCGCAAGGTGGCCTCGAAGGTGCCGTTCGCCGCCGACGCCCTGTCGCTGTGGTGGTGCGCGCGCGACCCGGAAACGCCGACGGCGGCGAAAGGCATGATGTTCGCGGCCCTGGCCTATTTCGTGCTGCCCACCGACGCCATTCCCGACGTGCTGCCGGCGCTGGGCTTCACCGACGACGCCGCCGTGATCGCCGCCCTGCTGGCCATCGTCGGCAAGAACCTGAAGGCCCGCCACAAGGACGCCGCCCAGGCCTTCCTCGCCAAGCTCTCCAAGGATGACTGACCAGGTTCTGTGGACGATCTGCGGCGTCTGCGCCCTGGCCTACGGCCTCGCGCTGGTCGAGCGTCCGCCCTCGTTCCTGCGCACGCTGGTCAAGACGGCGTCCACCGGCGCGCTGGCGGTGCTGGCCTATCTGGAGGGCGGCACGGTTCTGCTGGCCGTGGCCCTGACCCTGTGCGCGCTGGGCGACGCCTTCCTGGCCGGCGATCCCAAGCGCTGGCTGCCGTTCGGCCTGGCCGCGTTCCTGGCCGGGCACGTCGTCTATGTGATCGTCTTCTGGCGCGAGCGCACGGCGCCTAGCCAGGCCTTCTTCGTGCTGGCCCCGGTCGCGGCTCTGGTCGGCGCGGTGATGCTGCGCAGGCTGTGGGGATCGCTGGGGCCGCTGCGGCCGGCCGTGCTGGCCTATGTGGCGGCGATCCTGGCCATGGTGGTCTCGGCGGCGGCCCTGCCGACCGTGCGCTGGCCGGCGACCGTCGGGGCGGTGGCGTTCATGGCCTCGGACGCGATCCTGGCCTTCGACCTCTTCAAGGGCGCCAAGCTGCTGGGTTCGGCGAGGCTGACGGCCTGGGCCGTGTGGTTTCTCTATATCGGCGGCCAGGTCGGGATAGCCGTGGGGATGCTCAGATAAGATCCTCCCCCCGAAGGGGGAGGTGGCCCGGAGGGCCGGAGGGGGAAGCCGTTGCTGACGCGCCGCTATCACTTCCCCCTCAGTCGCTCCGCGACAGCTCCCCCTTCAGGGGGAGCATTTTTTAGTAAGCCCCTTCGTCGAACAGCTTGCCGATGTCGCCGCCCCACGGGCCGTGGAACTTTTCCAGCAGGCGTTCGGCGGGCGTGATCCCGCTGTCGGCGATCTCTTCCAGTTCGCCCAGATAGATCGACTCGTCGAGGAAGCCGCCGTTCAGCTGGCCGCGGGCCTTCAGGCCCTGCTTGGCGATGGCGACGAAGTCCTTGGCTACGTCCTGGACGGTGCGGCCGGCGACCTTGGCCTTCAGGCCCAGGGTCGGCACGTCGCGGCGCAGGCCTTCGCGGTCTTCGACGGTCCAGTCCTTGGCCAGGTCCCAGGCGGCGGCGAGCGCGGCGTCGTCGTAGAACACGCCGGTCCACAGGGCCGGCAGGGCGCACAGGCGGCTCCACGGGCCCGCGTCGGCGCCGCGCATTTCCAGGTAGGTCTTCAGGCGGACTTCCGGGAACGCGGTGGTGGCGTGGTCGGCCCAGTCCTTGATGGTGGCGCGCTCGCCGCCGACTTCCTCGATCTTGCCGTCGATGAAGTCACGGAAAGACCGGCCGGCCAGGTCGATATAGCGGTCGCCGCGCTTGGCGAAATACATCGGCACGTCCAGCATGTACTGGGCGTAGCGCTCGAAGCCGAAGCCGTCCTCGAACACGAACGACAGCAGGCCCGTGCGGTTGGGGTCGGTGTCGGTCCAGACGTTGGCGCGCGACGAGAGGAAGCCGTTGGGCTTGCCTTCCGTGAACGGAGAATTGGCGAACAGCGCCGTGGCGATCGGTTGCAGGGCCAGGCTCATGCGGAACTTGGCGACCATGTCGGCTTCGCTCTCGAAGTCGAGATTGGCCTGCACCGTGCAGGTGCGCAGCATCATGTCGAGGCCGAGGTTGCCGACCTTGGGCATGTAGTTGCGCATGATCACGTACCGGCCCTTGGGCATGACCGGCACCTCCTCGCGCTTCCACTGCGGCGAGAAGCCGACGCCGAGGAAGCCCAGGCCCAGCTCGTCGGCCACGGTCTTGACCTCGTCAAGGTGGCCGCCGGTCTCTTCGCAGATGTCGTGCATGGTCAGCAGCGGGGCGCCCGAGAGCTCGAACTGGCCGCCGGGCTCGAGGCTGACATTGGCGCCGTTGCGCTCGAGGCCGATGATCACATCGCCCTCCATCACCGGCTTCCAGCCGAAGCGCTGCAGGCCGATCAGCAGGGCGTGCACGCCCTTGTCGCCGTAGTAGGGCACGGGTGCGTGGGAGCCCAGATAGAAGCCGAACTTCTCGTGCTCGGCGCCGACGCGGAAGGCGGACCTGGGCTTGCTGCCCTTGGCGAAGTAGGCGGTCAGGTCTTCGAGGGTCAGCGGGCGCTGATCCAGGCTGGCGGTGTCGGCCATCGCCGTCTCCCCTAAAATCGAACGCCACAGGAGGGGAGGGGCCCAGTTCCCCCCGACCGCCACGACAAGCGTGGAGCGCAGTTGGGCGCTGTCTTAGCCGACCTCAAGGGGGTCCGCTACAATTAGCGTTACCGTTCGGTCTCAACGATCCTCTCCCCGTGGGAGAGGTGTCGGTGAAGCCGACGGAGAGGGGAGCAGCTGCGGGATCGGCTAAGATCCGCGGAAGCTGAAAACGGCCCCCCTCCGGCCCTCCGGGCCACCTCCCCCGGAGGGGGAGGATCTCTTACTTCCAATCCCCCGCCGCGGCTTGCCACAGGGTCATGGCGCTGATCGCGGCGGTGTCGGCGCGCAGGATGCGCGGGCCCAGCGACACCGGCGTCACGAACGGCAGGGAGCGCAGGCGTTCGCGTTCCTCGGGGGCGAAGCCGCCTTCGGGGCCGATCAGGATGGCGGCGGGACCGCCCGTGCCGGCCAGGGCCTCGATGGCGGGTTTGGCGTCGCCGCCCTCGTCGCAGAACACCAGGCGGCGGCCCTCGTCCCAGCCGTCGAGGATCTTGTCGAGCTTCTCGGGATCGAGGATCGCCGGCACGTCGAGGCGGCCGGTCTGCTCGGCGGCCTCCATGGCGATGGCGTCCAGGCGGGCCAGCTTCATGTAGTCGACATTGGTGCGGCGGGTGACCGTCAGGCGCACCCGGCGGGCGCCCAGTTCGGCGGCCTTCTCGACGATGGTCTCGACGCGGCCCCGCTTGACCATGGCGACGATCAAATCAAGGTCGGGCGGCGTGGTCTGCTCGCGGGTCTGTTCCTGGGCCTTCAGCAGGCAGCCGCGCTTGCCGGCGTCGACCAGGCTGGCGCGCCACTCGCCGTCGGTTCCGTTGAACACCAGGATCTCGTCGCCGACGCCAAGGCGCATGACCTGAACGAGATAGCGAGACTGCTCCTGGGTCGGAGCGATTCCGGCGTCCTTGGACAGCGGCTGGGGCACGAAGAGGCGGATCATGCGCTCCTTCTAGCGCAGGTTCGGTTTCCGGGGGTAGGCTCCGGCCGCAAGCAAGGAGTGGGCATGACCAGGACCCGCGACTACGACGAGGAGCTGCGCGACCTTCAGGTGGCGCTGATCGCCCTGCAGAAGCACGCCATCGACAAGCAGTGGAAGCTGCTGGCGATCTTCGAGGGCCGCGACGCCGCCGGCAAGGACGGCGCCATCGCCCGCATCACCGAGCACCTGCACAGGCGACAGACCATCGTGGCGGCCCTGCCCAAGCCCAGCGACCGCGAGGCCAGCGAGTGGTACTTCCAGCGCTATGTGGAATGGCTGCCGGCCTGCGGCGAGGCGGTGATCTTCAACCGCTCCTGGTACAACCGGGCCGGGGTCGAGCGGGTGATGGGCTTTTCCACGCCCCAGCAGCAGGAGCAGTTCCTGCGCGACGTGCCGGGCTTCGAGCGGATGCTGGTCGAGAACGGCATGCGGCTGTCGAAGTTCTGGCTCGACATCGGCAAGGACACCCAGGCCGAAAGGCTGAAGGCCCGGCGCGACGATCCGCTGAAGGCCTTCAAGACCAGTTCGCTCGACGCCGTCGCCCAGGAGAAGTGGGACGACTACACCGCCGCCCGCGACGACATGCTGACCCGCACCCACACCGAGGCCGCGCCGTGGGTGTGCGTCCGGGCCGACCACAAGAAGGCCGCCCGGTTGAACATCATCCGCTGGCTGCTGCACGCGGCCGCGCCGAACGGGGCGGCGGGCAAGAAGATCCTCAAGGGCGTGCCCGAGCCGGACCCGGAAGTGATCTTCCGCTTCGAGCCGGCGGCGCTGAGCGACGGGCGGCTGGCGCGGTAGGGGGGCAGCGTGATCCTCGCCCTTCGACAGGCTCAGGGTGAGGATCATTGATGCGTTCGGGATAGGAAACCTCATCCTGAGCTTGTCGAGGGACGAGGTTTCCGCTGAGGCGCTAGCCGACGGGCGCGGCGCAGACGCCGTCCGCGCAGCCGTCTTCCACTTCTGCCTGTGCGCCCGGTGAAGCCGCCGCGCCAGACTGCACCAGGGCCTGTACGGCCGCGCCCAGGGTCAGGTCCGGCGGGTGGCCGAACAGCTTGTGGACCAGGCGCCCCTGGCGGTCGAACAGCAGCAGGCTGGGCGTGCCCTGCAGGGCGTAGGCCCGCATGGTCTGGGGGATCGGGCCGCCGTTCGGGTCGGGGGCGTCGATGCCGACCGGGAACCTGATGCGATACTCGTGCAGGAAGGCCTCCAGCGCCGCATGCGTGTTGGCCTCGTGATGCTCGAACACGGTGTGCAGGCCGATCACCGCCAGGTCGGATTCCGGGAAGGCCTCGCGCAGGCGCTGGGCCTGGGGCAGGGCGTTGGCCACGCAGCCGGGGCACAGCATCTGGAAGGCGTAGACCGCCACCACCCGGCCGGCCAGGGCGGGCAGGTCGAGCGGCGCCTTGCTGTTGAACCAGCGGCTGGTGGTCAGGGGCGGGGGCTTGGTCGTCATCGGGGGCGTCATGGATGGCCTCGTGGCTTGCCGCCGATAGATGGGCGCCCGGCCGCGCCGGCCCAGGCCGCGACTGGGACAAGCCGGCCGTGAAATCGCGACCGGAATGTCCAAGACCTCACGGTTCGTGTGCAAAAAATGGAAAAGATAGCTTTCCATCATTTCCATTTCGCGATCGTTCGAGCCCCGCCATTCTCTCCTTCGACGCCGCGGCCGCCGGGCCCGCCAGGGGAGATTTCAGACCATGTTCGCCACCCAGACGATGACCGCCCGCGCCGCCCAGATCGGTGAGACCTCGCGCAGCTTCGCCCCCCGCGAGGACGTGCAGGCCAGCGCCCTGCCCAAGCGCATCGCCGACCTGCTGCGCGACGCCCAGCGCACCGCCCGCGAGGATCGCGGCGAGGCCGAGCGCCGCATCCAGGAGGCCATGGCCCTGGTCCAGCGCGAGGGCCTGCGCCTGCTGGAAGCCGCCGCGCCGGGCGAACTCGATCGTGGCGGCCTGGCCCCCTGGCAGATGCGCCGCATCGACGCCCATCTGGCCGCCAATCTCGACGGCTCGGTGCGGGTGACGGACCTGGCCGCCATCGCCAAGCTCAGCGTCAGCCACTTCTCGCGCGCCTTCGCCGCCAGCTACGGCATGGCCCCGCGCGACCACATCCTCAATCTGCGCCTGGAACAGGCCCGCACGATGATGCTGGACTCGGCCGAGCCGCTGGGCCGCATCGCGATTGCCTGTGGTTTCTCCGACCAGGCCCACCTGTCGAACCGCTTCCGCCGCGCCTTCGACATCAGCCCCAACGCCTGGCGCCGCCAGAACCTGCGCGGGGCGGCGCCCGCCGACATCAACGCCGCCGATCCGGCCTACGCCTGAGGCCGCAGCAGGATCCGGGTGGCCGTCCCACGCCGTTTGCCGGACCCTGGCCTCCAGATCAGGAGGCAAGCATGTCGATGCTGAACAACAAGGTCGCGATCGTCACCGGCGCGTCGTCGGGGATCGGTCGGGCCACCGCCCTGCGGCTGGCCGCCGAGGGGGCGGCGGTGGTGATCAACGCCCGGGGCGGCCACGCTCTGGAGATCGTCGCCGGGGAGATCCGTAGCCACGGCGGACAGGTGCACGCGGTCACCGGCGACGTCGTCGATCCCGCCACCCACGAGGCCCTGGTCGCCGCCGCCGTCGAGCGGTTCGGCGGGCTGGACATCGCCATCAACAACGCCGGCGCCGTCGGCCCCTATGCGCCGCTCGCCGACATCGCGCTGGACGACTGGAACGCCGTGCTGGCCGCCAACCTGACCTCGGCCTTTCTCGGGGCCAGGGCCCAGGTTCCCGCCATGCTGGCGCGGGGCGGCGGCAGCTTGGTTTTCGTCTCGACCTTCGTGGGGACCAGCGTCGGCATACCCGGCATGGCCGCCTATGGCGCGTCGAAGGCCGGACTGATGGGCCTGGTGAAGGGGCTGACCGCCGACTACGCCGCGCGAGGGATCCGCGCCAACGCCCTCTTGCCCGGCGGGACCGATACGCCGATGGGCGGCGACGCGGCGCAGAAGGAATGGGCCGCCGGCCTGCATGCCTTGAAGCGCATCGCCGACCCCGACGAGATCGCCAGCGCGGCCCTGTTCCTGGCCAGCCCCATGGCCAGCTTCGTCGCCGGCTCGGCCCTCTATGCCGACGGCGGCAACGCGGCGGTGAAGTAGGGGCTTCAGCCGGCCTTGGCGGCCGGGGGGGCGGGCGGCGCGGTCGCCGGCTGCTCCGGCGTCTTGGCCGGCGGGCGGTCATGAGTCAGCACAAGGCCGTCCTTGCCGATGATCACGTAGCGCGACGGGGGTTTGGTGCTGTTCGGCGGTGCTTTGGCGGCTACGTTCGAAGGTGGGGCGTCGGCCGCGCATCGGATGATAGTGGCCTTCTCACCCATCCACATGACTTGCCCCTCGCATGGGATCTTGTCGCTCTTTGCAACCCAGCGCTCGCCGACAAAGCCTCTGGCGATGAAGGTCTGCGACATCATCAGGGACCAGAGGTAAATGGCGGCCCCACAGGCCAGAACGCTCGGGAGGATCAAGATGCTGCGCCACCACGCCGAGTGCTGCAGATGTTTGCTGCGGTAGAGCGTGTAGGCAGCCAACCCGAGACCCGCCCAGAGCGTGCTGTAGAGCAGTGAATGACCTCGCTCCGCCGACAGCCAGCCGGCGAGTGCGAGGAGCCCGACCAGAATGGCCAACGCGAGAATGAGATAGGGTTGTCGTGCGGGGCCGACGGCGCTTCCCAGAAGGTCGATCATCGCCGCCGCCGGCCAGATCATCAACGGCACGAAGACGGCCACCACGCCGACGACGAAGTTGATGGCCGCGATGTCGCTCGCGCTGGCGAGCTGCGGGAACGCCACGTTCCATTCCTTGAAGATGATGACGAGCGCCCCGTTGGTGACGCCGAGCACCACCGTCGTGAGCAGGGGCCAATACTTCTGAAGGACATCGAGGCTGAAGCGAGGCGTCGACGCGAGTGTGTCGGGAGAGGGGGCCATGCGGGTCCTTCAAGGTCGTGCATGGCCGAGTTCTCGGCGAGTCGGTCAATCGAGGATTGATTTTCTCGGTTAAAGCTCTCGCTTTGCGATCGCGACGCCCGTCCCCTGGCGCATAGAGCGCCAGGGGACGGAGCGTTCCTGGCGCCTAGTAGCTGGCGCGCAGGGTGAAGGCGACCGCGCGGGCGTCGCCCGGCGTGCCGACGACGAGGCCCGAATTGCCCGAGACCACGGTGATGTTCTGCAGGTATTCGGCGTCGAAGGCGTTGCGCACCGAGACGAACGCTTCCCAGCCCGCCTGCGACTTGAAGCCGGCCCGCAGGTTGACGATCTCGTAGGCCTTGATGATCGAGTACCGCGAGTCCGAGCTGTCGGCGTAGTAGTTGGAGCGGAAGCTGGCGTCGACGCCGGCATAGACCTCGCCGGTCAGGCGGCCCAGGCTCGCGTCCTGGCGATATTCCGCCCCGGCCGATCCGGCCCACTTCGACAGGCCCGGCAGCGGGCGGCCCGACAGGTCGCACTGGGCGGTCGAGGCCCCGATCCGCTCGAGCGGGCAGGGGCCGTTGACGAAGTCGGCGTACTTGCCCTCGGTCCAGGCCAGGTTGCCGTAGAACTTGAAGCCGCCGATCGAGCGGGTGGTGGCGTCGAGCTCAACGCCGCGCACCTCGACCTTCTTGACGTTGGCCAGGTAGCCGCGCAGGGCGCCGGGGCCGCTGTCGACGACGTTGGCCTGGAAGTCCTTCACGTCGGTGGCGAAGGCGGCGAGGTTGGCCGTCAGCAGGCGGTCGAACCACTGGGTCTTCAGGCCGACGTCGATCGTCGTCACCTTCTCGGGGCGGATCACCGCGGCCTGCTGCGAGGGCAGGTTGGCGCTGGTCAGCGGCAGGGACGTCATGTTGATGCCGCCCGACTTGTTGCCGCTGGAGACGGTGGCGTAGGCGTTGATGTCCTTGGTCAGGGCGTAGACCACGGCGATCTGGCCCGACCAGGCGCCGTCGTCGGTCTTGGCCGAGAAGTTCTGCGGGCGGGCGATGCCCAGGCGGCGGGTGTTCTGGGCCGCCGTGGGGTTGGCCAGGCCGCCGGTGGTGGTCTGGACGTAGGTTCCGTCCTTCTTTTCCTGGGTGAAGCGCACGCCGGGCGTGACGCTGAGGCGGTCGTTGACCTTCCAGGTCAGCTGGCCGAAGGCGGCGTAGCTGGTGGTGTCGATCGTGCTGTCGTTGAAGACGGTGTAGCCGTCGAGCAGCGCCGGGACCGAGGCCTCGGGCGTGCCCGGCAGCAGCCAGTACGAGGCGTCCGAGCCGTATTCGGTGACGCCGTGGGTCGTGACGTTCTGGTCGAAGTAATAGAGGCCGACGGTCCAGTCGAAAGCCTCGCCGACGTTGTTGGACAGGCGGAACTCCTGGCTGAACTGCTTCTGGTGCGAGGGGTTGTTGGATCGGCGGGTGACGTCCAGCGCGGTGTAGTCGCGGTCGTTGCGCGGCTCCCAGTCCCATTCGCGGTGGGCGGTGACCGAGGTCAGGGTGACCGGACCGAAGTCGTAGTCGGCGACCGCCGACAGGCCGTTGACCCACTGGTCGGCCTGGATCGGGTCGTCGATGTCGGAGATGCGGTCGTAGGGGTTGGTGCTGGCCACCTTGTAGTTCTTGCCGGCGGCCAGGAAGGCGTATTCCAGGTTGCTGTTCTTGGCGGTGTCGCCGACCGTGACATAGACCTGGGTGCAGCACTCGGGCTGCTGGACGGCGTAGTCGCCGTAGAGCTTGACCGTCAGCTTCTCGTTCGGGGTGAACTTCAGCTGGCCGCGATAGCCGGTGCTGGCTCGGGCGTTCTGGTAGGTGTTGCTCTTGGGATTGTAGAGGTCGCCGTCGCGCCAGGTGCCGACGAACGACAGGCGGGCGGCCAGCTTGTCCTTGATGATCGGGCCGGCGGCCGTGGCCTTGAACTGGCGGAAGTTGAGGCTGCCGTAGCTGGCCTCCACGTCGGCCTCGAACTCCTGGGTGGCGTCGCGGGTGGTGATGTTCAGCGCGCCGGCGGTGGTGTTCTTGCCAAACAGCGTGCCCTGCGGGCCGCGCAGGACCTCGATCTGCTGGATGTCGATGAAGTCGAGCGTCGCGGCCCCGGGGCGCGAGTTGTAGACTTGGTCCACATAGATGCCGACGCCCTGCTCCAGGCCGTCGTTGGCCAGGCCGTAGGACGCACCCAGGCCCCGGATGGTCAGGGCGGTGTTGCGCGGGTTGGGCGACAGCACCTGCAGCGTCGGGACCAGCTGGGTCAGGGCGACGATGCTGTTGACGCCGGTCTGGGTCAGGGTCTCGGCCGAGGTCACCGTCAGGGCGATCGGCACTTCCTGGGCGCTTTCCTCGCGGCGGCGGGCGGTGACGAAGACCTGTCCGACCAGGCTGGAATCGTCGGTCGCGACCGGATCGGCCGGGTCCGCCGGGGCGGTCGCGACGGGCGCGACATCGGCCTCGGCGGCCAGGGCCAGGCTGGCGGTGGTGGAAAGAAGCGCGCCCAGCAGGGCGGCGCGGCCGAGCCTTTGGGCCGAAAGTCCGATCGTCACGTAGTGCCCCCTCAATTCGAGATAACGCCATTCGGCGATTGGGTTGCGGTGATATCTACGTATTCCTATCGGTGAAATGGAGAATGGCTCCGCGACCGGCCAGTTTTTCTACGGGGCGGGATATGGGCCTGGTCGTGGGGCGGATAGGCGAAAGGCCGCCCCGGTCTCCCGGGACGGCCCTTGGATTTGGTCGGTGCTCAGCGAAAACCTCGTCCTTCGACAGGCTCAGGATGAGGTTTTCTACTGCGAAGCTTCAGCCTTGGTCCTCACCCTGAGCTTGTCGAAGGGCGAGGACCACGCAGGGCCCGTCAGTTCGCGCCGTACAGCTTCTTCACATCCGCGCGGAAGGCGGCCCCGCTGTCGGGGCGGCTGTAGAACATGTGGCCGCCGGGATAGTTGGACAGGGTCACGCGGCCGTTGGCCGTGGCCGGCATGGCGTCGACCACTAGGCGCGAGGCGAAGAACGGGCACGACAGGTCGTTGTAGCCGTGGACGATCAGCACCTTCAGCTTGGGGTCGACCGAGACCGACTTGCGCAGGTCGGTGACCGACTCGGTGTCGGGGCCGCGGCCGCGATCCCAGGCCTGGTTCACCTCGCCCGACAGAGCGTCGTAGCGGCCCTCGACCTTCCAGCCGACGGTGCGGGTGGTGAAGTCGACGATGGCGCTGGTGGTGGGCGCGATGATCGAGTCGAGGATCGGGTCGTTGATCTCCTGCTCGGGGGCGAACGGGAAGGGATCCAGCGAGGTGACGTTGCTGTCGTAGCGGCTGCCCAGGCGGCCCGTCTGGCGGAACACCTCGCGCAGGAACGACTGGGTCTCCAGCCGGCCGCCGGCGCGGCGGATATAGGTCGGATCAAGGCCGGTCATGGCCGAGACCTTGGTGGTCAGGCGATCCAGGGCCGCCGGGTCCGAACCCTTCATCAGGTCGACCATGTATTCGCCGCGGGTGTAGTCCTCGACGTCCTTGATGGCGGCCGGGGTCAGCTTGCCCTCGCGCTCGAGCTTGGCGGCGGCGATCGACGGCAGGGTCCACATGGCCGGCAGGGGCGAGATCTCCTGGGCGGTGCGGCCGGCGCTCGACAGCAGCGGCGAGACCAGAACCAGGCCGTTGATGCCGACGCCGTAGTCGGTCTGCAGGGTGTAGGTCAGGCGCGGGCCGCGGAAGCCGCCGTAGCTTTCGCCGACGATGTATTTGGGCGACTGCAGGCGCTCGTTCTTGACCAGCCAGTCGAAGACGATGCGCGACAGGTAGTCGATGTCCTGCTTGACGCCGTAGAAGCGCTTCTTGGTCTCCTCGGGCGTGGTCAGGCTGCGCGAGAAGCCGGTGCCGACGGCGTCGATGAAGACCAGATCGGTGAAGTCCATCCAGCTGGCCGGGTTGTCCTGCAGGCGGGTGGGGGCCGACGGGCTGTCGCCCTCGGCGCCGAACTGCACGCGCTTGGGACCGAGCGCGAAGTTCAGATAGACCGAGGCCGCGCCCGGGCCGCCGTTGAAGGCGAAGGTCACCGGACGGTTGGGATCGCGCGGGCCGTCCAGCGTGTAGGCGGTGAACACCACCTCGGCGATCTTCTTGCCCTTCTCGTCGCGCACCGGCAGCGAGCCGACGGTGGCGGTGTAGGAAACGGTCTTGCCGGCCAGGACGGTGGTCTGCTTGACCGACTTGTCGGCCGGGAAGGCGGGCAGTTCGGCGGCCGGGGCTTTTTCCGGCGTGGGCTTGGCGTCCTGGGCCATGGCGTTGCCTGGCAGGGTTCCGGCGGCCATCACGCCGATCGCGAGGGCCGCCCCCGCGGTCCACGACTTCCAAGTGCTGAGCATGTCGCCTCCCGAACGCCTTCCGGTTTCGCTGAACCGGCGCGCCTTGCCGTCCTGAATTTGGAGCGCGCGCGGCATGGCGGGCTCCGGTGATGGGCGAAATGGCTAGAGCATGGCCAAGCTGTCGGCAAGGACGACGCGGAAAAGTGGGCGAGCGGCAAGAACGTGCCCATGGGCCGGGCAGGGCGCGCCTGTCCAAGACGCGGGCGGCAGGGCGGAATTTCCCTTTCCGGATCACGCATAAGGGCGAAAAACGGGTTCCGTTTTGTCCCCCGCCGCACTAGGAGTAGCCCCGCCTCGGCAAGGCCTGCCAAAGCGTCTTGCCGACACCATATTTCTGTCCGGCGCCGTTCCTGGCGCGTTGCTGCAAGGCGAAGATCCCATGGCCCAATACGACGTCGTCATCATCGGGGGCGGCCCCGGCGGCTACAACGCGGCGACCCGCGCTGGCCAGCTGGGCCTGAAGGCGGCCATCGTCGAAGGTCGCGGCAAGCTGGGCGGCACCTGCCTGAACGTCGGCTGCATGCCGTCCAAGGCCCTGCTGCACGCGTCGGAATACTATGAAGCCGCCGCCGGCGGCGAGTTCGCCAAGCTCGGCATCGAAGTGAAGCCGAAGCTGAACCTTGACCAGATGATGGCCCAGAAGGCCGAGAGCGTCGAAGCCCTGACCAAGGGCGTCGAGTTCATCATGAAGAAGAACAAGGTTGAGTACGTGAAGGGCTGGGGCCGCATCGACGGACCCGGCAAGGTCGTCGTCAAGGCCGAAGACGGTTCGGAACGCGTCCTCGAGACCAAGAACATCGTCATCGCCACCGGCTCGGAGCCGACCCCGCTGCCGGGCGTCGCCGTCGACAACGCCGGCCGCATCGTCGACTCGACGGGCGCCCTCTCCCTGCCGACCGTGCCCAAGAGCTTGATCGTGGTCGGCGCCGGCGTCATCGGCCTGGAGCTGGGTTCGGTGTGGCGTCGCCTGGGCGCGGAAGTCACCGTCGTCGAGTACCTGGACCGCATCCTGCCGGGCACCGACACCGAAGTGGCCAACGCCTTCCAGAAGATCCTCGGCAAGCAGGGCTTCAAGTTCAAGCTCGGCGCCAAGGTCACTGGCGCGGCCGACAAGGGCAAGCAGGCTGAACTGACCCTGGAGCCGGTCGCCGGCGGCGAAGCCGAGACCCTGCAGGCCGACTACGTGCTGGTGGCCATCGGCCGTCGCCCGTTCACCCAAGGCCTGGGCCTGGAAACCGTGGGCATCACCCCCGACAAGCGCGGCGTCATCGCCAACGACCACTACAAGACCGGCGTCGACGGGATCTGGGTCATCGGCGACGTGACCTCGGGTCCGATGCTGGCCCACAAGGCCGAGGACGAGGCCGTGGCCTGCATCGAGCTGATCGCGGGCAAGGCCGGCCACGTGAACTACGACATCATCCCGGGCGTCATCTACACCAAGCCGGAAGTCGCCACCGTCGGTAAGACGGAAGACGAACTGAAGGCCGCGGGCGTCGCCTACAAGGTCGGCAAGTTTCCGTTCCTTGCCAACAGCCGCGCCAAGATCAACCACGAGACCGACGGCTTCGTGAAGGTGCTGGCCGACGCCAAGACCGACCGCATCCTGGGCGCCCACGCCGTGGGTCCCAACGTCGGCGACATGATCGCCGAGATCTGCGTGGCCATGGAGTTCGGCGGTTCGTCGGAAGACGTCGCCCGCACCTGCCACCCGCACCCCACCCGCTCGGAAGCCATCCGCCAGGCGGCCATGGGCGTCGAAGGCTGGACGATGCAGGCTTAAGGCCTCGCGTCTGTCCGACAACTAGGAAGCGCGCCCGTTCCATCGGGCGCGGAGTGGCGGGGTTCCGGCAACGGAGCCCCGCCATGCTTTTGTCCGCTGTCCTGCTGGCTGCCTCCAAGCGCGGCTCCCCGGTGGACACGCCGATGGCGGTGAGCCGATGAACTTGTTCTCAAGCTAATTTGGTTCGTCATCCCGGCCGGCTCTACGCTGCGCTTCGGCCGGGATGACGAGCTTTTTTGCTTCTCAGAGGCCAGGAAAAAACCCCGCCGGCTGGCGCCGGCGGGGCTCTGAAGTTCAGGGAGGATACGCCCCCGATACGCGGGGCGGTTACGTGATCAGAATTCTTCCCAGTCGTCGCTCGGGGCCGACGAGGCGAAGGCGGCGAGCTTGGCCTGGGCCGAGCGGACCGGGTTGACACCCGGGCGGCTGTCGGCGCCGGCCAGCGACACCGCCGGCTTGGCGGCGGCCGGGGCCGGACGCGAGACCGGGGGCGGGGCCGCGGCGCGGCGGGTCGAACCGCCGCCGGCCGAGGCGCGGCGGGCTTCGGCGCCCGAGACCTGGAAGCGCGAGATCATCTGCATCAGGCCGTTGGCCTCGCCCTTCAGCGAGTGGCTGGCGGCCGTCGACTGCTCGACCATGGCGGCGTTCTGCTGGACGGTCTGGTCCATCTGGTTGACGGCGGCGTTGACCTGGTTGAGGCCGGTGGCCTGCTCCTGGCCCGAGGCCGCGATCTCGCTGACCAGGGCGTCGATCTCGCCGACCTTGCTGACGATGGCCTGCAGGGCCTCGCCGGTCTGGCCGACCATCGACACGCCCTGATTGACCTGCTGCGACGAGGTCGAGATCAGGGTCTTGATCTCCTTGGCGGCCTCGGCCGAGCGCTGGGCGAGCGCCCGCACTTCCTGGGCGACGACCGCGAAGCCCTTGCCGGCGTCGCCGGCGCGCGCCGCCTCGACGCCCGCGTTCAGGGCCAGAAGGTTGGTCTGGAAGGCGATCTCGTCGATCACGCCGATGATCTGGCTGATCTCGGTCGAGGACTTCTCGATCTGCTGCATGGCGTCGACGGCGCCCTTGACGACGACGCTGGAGCGTTCGGCGTCGGTGCGGGTCGAGCTGACCACGCGCGAGGCTTCCTGCGCGCCGGCCGACGAGCGCTTCACCGTGGCGGTGATCTCGTCGAGGGCGGCGGCGGTCTCTTCCAGGCTGGCGGCCTGCTGCTCGCTGCGGCGCGACAGGTCGTCGGCGGCCGAGGCGATCTCGTCGCTGCCCGCGCCGATGCCGTTGGCGGCGTGGACGATGGTGCGCATCGCCTCTTCCATCTGGGCGATGGCGCCGTTGAAGTCCGATTGCAGGCGCTTGTAGTCGGCCGGGAACTCGGCCGCGACGCGATAGGTCAGGTCGCCCTCGGCCAGGCGGTTCAGGCCCGTGGCGATCTCTTCCATCACGAAGGCCTGCTCCTTGGCGGCGGCTTCGCGGACCTGTTCGTTGCGGCGGCGCTCGGCCTCGGTCTCGGCGGCGGCGCGCTGCTGGGCGGCCTCGGCGGTGCGCAGGGCCAGGGCGTTGTCCTTGAACACCTGGACCGAGCGGGCCATGGCGCCGACTTCGTCACGGCGCTGGGCGCCGTTGACTTCGACGTCGACCGAGCCCTGGGCCAGGATCTCCATGGTCTTGGACAGCTGCACCAGCGGGCGCGAGATCTTGGCGCGGCCGATCCACACGGCGTAGGCCAGGGCGGCGGCGGCCGAGATCAGGCCGAACAGCAGGGTGACGACGATGCCCGTCTGGGCGTCCTTCTGGGCCTTGCCGATGATCGCCTTGGTCTCGGTGGTGTGCTTGTCGGTCCAGTCCGACACGTCCTTGGTCAGGGCGGTGATGTCCGGATCGATCACGGCCATGACCATGATGCCGGCCTCGTTGGCGTCCTGCAGGCCAAGGTCGGCGCCCTGGCGGCCGCTGTCGTAGACCTTCTTGAAGCGGTTGCGGAAGCCGGCGACGTCCTTGGCGGTGCTCGGGTCGGCCTTGACGACGGCGTCGAGGCGCTCGTTGCCGCTCTTCAGGGCGTCGTCGATCTCCTGCGAGGCCTGCTTGGCCGCGTCGGACGCGCCCTCGTTGGCGACGGTGCGGTAGGCGGCGTAGCCGATGGTGGCGACGCGTCGGTTGAAGCGGGCCATCTCCAGCTCGGCCGGGGCGCGCTGCTGCACGATGTTGGACGCGGCGGCTTCCAGCTTCTTCTGCTGCCACACGCCGAGGCCGACGCAGGCGACGGCGACGAGCGCCAGCACGATGGCCGGCAGCATCACCTTGGTGGCGATCTTCAGATCGTCGAGCTTCATCAGGACTGTCCCGCTTTCAGCGTCCTCTCGCGCGCACTGGCTTCGCGGAGGTGTTTCATCTTTGGATCCACAAAGCAGGGTGCGCGGTAAAAGCGTGGTTAAGCGCGGCGTTTTCCCCCACCCGCGCGACTCCTTGTCGCAGGATGAACGGCGGTTTTCCCGGCGGGCGGCGCGCGGTGGAAAACATCGCTCTGTGAAGGCGAGCACAGTCCTGTCACAACTTCAGCGTCAGCTTGCCGACATTCGGGGCCGACGAGCGTCCGAGGGGAGGCCGACATGACCAAACGACCCAACATCCTGCTGATCACTTGCGACCAGTACCGCTTTCCGCGCTTCTCCTACGGCGCCGCCCATGGCCTGTCCGAGGGACTGAAGGACGTGCTGGGCTTCCAGCCGCTGAAGTCCGACAACGACTACATCCAGCACTTCCCGGGTCTTGCGGCCCTGCGCGACAACGCCGTGCTGCTGGCCAACCACACCATCGCCGCCAGCGCCTGCACGCCCAGCCGCACGGTGATCTACACCGGCCAGTACGGCACGCGCACTGGCGTCACCCAGACCGACGGCCTGTTCAAGAGCGGGGACTCGCCCAACTTCCCGTGGCTGGCGCAGGGCGGCATCCCGACCCTGGGCAACTGGATGCGCGAGGCCGGCTACACCACCCACTATTTCGGCAAGTGGCACGTCAGCGATCCGGTTCGCCACACCCTGGAGGACTACGGCTTCGACGATTGGGAAGAGAGCTGGCCCGAGCCGCACGGGGCGGCGATCAACAATCTGGGCCTCTATCGCGACGCCGGCTTCTCCGACACCGCCTGCGCCTTCATCCGCCGCCAGGCCCTGGCGGTGAACTACGACCGGGCCAGCGCCACCGCCCAGTCGCACGATCCGTACGCCTCGGGCCCGGATCCCGAGAACCTCAAGCCGTGGTTCGCGGTGGCCTCGTTCACCAACCCCCACGACATCGCCACCTATCCGGCGGTGATCGGCCAGGCCCTGCCCAAGCCCGACGACAGCGGCGTGCAGGGCATCTTCCAGCCGCTGACCGTGCCGCTGCAAGGCCAGCGCACCCCGCCGCCGACGGCCGGGACGGCGACCGTCCCGCTCAATCCCGGCGGCTTTTCCCAGGCGTGCGGGCACGCGCCGCCGACCTGGGACGAGGACCTGTCGACCAAGCCCTCGGCCCAGAACGACTACGCCTGGAAGATGGGCCTGGCGCTCAATTCCAAGACCGGATTCAACGTCGCGCGCGGCATGGGGATCACCGATACCGACAAGGCGCTGGAGGCGGCGGCCGACATCGCCTTGCAGGGGCCGATCCCGTTCCAGCTGACCAGCGATCCGCGCGGCGGCGTCGAGGCCTTCGTCCAGCTTTATGGCTGGCTGCACAGCGTGGTCGACGTGCACATCGCCGCCGTGCTGGAGACGCTGGAAGCCACCGGCCAGGCCGACAACACCATCGTCGTCTTCCTCACCGACCACGGCGAGATGGCCGGCGCCCACGGCATGATGCTGGAGAAGTGGCACACGGCCTACCAGGAGGTGCTGCACGTGCCGGTGGTCGTGCGCTTCCCGCCGTCGCTGGCGCCGGCCGGCCTGCCCGACGGCGTTCCGCTGGCCAAGCAGGCCCTGACCAGCCACGCCGACATCGTGCCGACCATCCTGGGCCTGGCCGGCGTCGCCGAAGCCGAGCGCGACGCCATCGCCGGCGTGCTGGCCAGGACCCGGCCCGTGCCGCCGCTGCCGGGCGCGAACCTCGCGCCGCTGATCCGGGGCGAGACCGATCGGGTGATCGAGCCGGACGGCAGTGAGCGGAAGGGCGTGCTCTTCATCACCGACGACGAGATCACCGCGCCCTTGGCGCCGCTGAACAATCCGCACAACACCAAGTGCGAGAAGGAGTACGCGGTGTTCGACGTGGCGGTGGAGAAGGTGCGCCAGGGCAATCCCGCCCGGCCGCCGGTCGACATCGCCCCCGGCTCGGTGCGCCAGCCCAACCACGTGCGCTCGGTGCGCACCCTGACCCACAAGCTGACCCGCTATTTCGACCCGTCGGGCCGCGTGGGCCAGGAGTGGGAGATGTACGACCTGGTCGCCGATCCCAACGAGACGGTGAACCTCGTCTACGTCCAGGCCGACCCGCCCAAGGCGCGGCTGGACCCGGCGTTGCAGCCCGAGGTGGATCGTCTGGCGGCGCTGCTGGCGGCGCTGGAGGAGAGGGATCTGAGCTGAGGCTTTTCAAATCTCCCGTCATTCCCGCCCTTGTGGCGGGAACCCCTCTGTCAGCCGCAGGTGCGGATGGGGCGGCGTGCTGAGCACGCCGCTGGCGCTTCACGTGCGAGCGGAGCCAGAGGTTCCCGCCACAAGGGCGGGAATGACGGGAAGTTGGGGGAGAGTAGGCCTCCGCCCTCAAGCCCGCGGATGCGCCTTGCCATACGCCGCCAGCAGGCCCTCGGCGTCGACCTGGGTGTAGCGCTGGGTCGTCGACAAAGAGGCGTGGCCCAGCAGGTCCTGGATCGAGCGCAGGTCGGCGCCGGCGCCCAGCAGGTGGGTGGCGAAGGAATGGCGCAGGGCGTGGGGCGTGGCGCGGTCCGACAGGCCCAGGCGCCCGCGCAGCACCTGCATGGCCGCCTGCACGTGGCGCGGCGACAGCGGCCCGCCGCGCTTGGCCCGGAACAGCGGCTCGTCCGGCGCCAGCACGAAGGGCAGGGCGGCGACATAGGCGTCGACCGCCGCGCGCACGGCGTCGAGCACCGGCACGATCCGGGTCTTGCCGCCCTTGCCGGTGATCCGCAGCGTCTGCGCCAGCGGCGCGTCGGCGCGGGTCAGCGACAGGCCTTCGGAGATCCGCAGGCCGCAGCCCCAGAGCAGGGTCAGCACCGCCTCGTCGCGGGCGGCCTCCCATTCGTCGCGGTCGGGATCCAGGGCGATCTCGGTCAGCAGGCCTCGGGCCTGGTCTTCGGAGACTGGACGCGGGGCGCCGACCTTGATGCGCGGGCCGCGCACCAGGCCGATGGCGGCGTTGGGCGTATCGAGGCGCGCGTCGAGAAAGCGGTGGAAGGCGCGGATCGACGACAGGCTCTGGCTGACCGAGCGCGGCGACAGCGGATGTTCGCCCGAGCGCCGGAAGGCCAGATAGGCCCGCAGGTCGGCGGCCGAGACGGCGCCGAGGTCGGCCAGCGACAGGGCGCCGCCGTTGTGACCCTCGATGAAGTTCAGATAGGCCAGCACGTTGTCGCCATAGGCCCGCACCGTGCGCGGCGAGGCGCGGCGTTCGTCGGCCAGGTGCGTGAGCCACGCGGCCAGGGCTTCGCGGGCGTGCATCTAGATCCTCCCCCTCTGGGGGAGGTGTCCGCGAAGCGGACGGAGGGGGGAGTGGGGGATGCTCGTCCAGCTGTCAGATAGCTGAAAACGCCCCCCCTCCGGTCCTCCGGACCACCTCCCCCACAGGGGGAGGATCTTGATCAGGGAACCGGCCAACGTTCGGCCGTGCGCTCGACGACGCGGGCCAGGAAGGCCACGAGGTCGGAGCCCATGTCGGGGGTGAAGGCTTCGGGGTCGGTGGAGCCGAAGGCCAGGACGCCCTGCCGCGAGGGCTCCCACAGGGCCATGCGGACCAGGGCCATGCTGCGGATGGTGTCGAGCTTGTCGCCGAACAGGCCCAGCGCCGGGGCGAAGAAGCCCATGCGGGCAACGCCATGATCGCCCATCAGCATGTCGACCTGGCCGTCGACCAGAACATGCCAGCCGGCCGGCACCCGGGCGGGGCCTTCCAGGGCCACCGTGCCGGCGGCGAGGCTGAAGCGCAGGGCGGCCATCTCGTCGACGCGGCGGGCGAGGTCGGAGTGGTTGCGGGCGTCGAGCAGGTCGATGACGGCGGCGTGCACCTGGGCCTGGGCCGACATGTTGGCCTCCGCGGTGGCCTCGATGGTCTTGCGCACCTGGGCCTCGCGTTCGCGGGCGGCGGCGGCGCGGGCGATGGCCACATGGCCGAACTCGACGACGTTGCCGGTGTCGAGCTTCAGGCCCAGGTCGGCGAGCAGGTCGGTGTCCTCGCGCAGCACGTCGGGCTGTTCACGAAGAAAGTCGCGGACCAGATCGGGATCGATCTGCGGCTGGACCATCGCCTGGCTGGATTCGCTCATGACCCCTCACTGTCGTGATCACCTGCACGCGTCAGGCGAGGCCGATGAAGCCCTGTTTCGGTTAACGCCGGCTTGATGACAGCGTTGGCCTTCGCTCGTCAGGCGCCTCGACGCGGCGACGTTTCCGTTGCAGAAGGCGGGTCTCATGCCGCGCATCGCCTCCGTCCTGCTGCCCATGCCGCTGCCCGAGGCCTTCGACTACGCCGAGCCGGAGGGCCTGGAACTGGCCGTCGGCGACCACGTGTCGGTGCCGCTGGGGCCCCGCACCGTGCGCGGCGTGGTCACCGCCCTGCGCGACGGCGTCGGCGGCAACCGCCGTCTCAAGCCCGTGCTGGCCCGCGTGGACGACCCGCGCCTGCCGGCCAATGTCATCACCTTCGTCGAGTGGGCCGCGCGCTATTCCGTCGACGTGCCCGGCTGGCCGCTGGCCATGGCCCTGCGCGGCCTGCGCCACCCGCCGGCCAAGCCCGAGAAGGCCGTGGTCCTGACCGGCGTCCAGCCCGCCCGCATGACGCCGGCCCGCTTGAAGGTGCTGGCGGCGGCGCAAGCTGGCCCGCTGAGCGCCGCCGAACTGGCCCGCCAGGCCGGGGTCTCGGCCGGGGTGGTCAAGGGGCTGGTGGACGAGGGGGCGCTGGAGCCCGTCCTGGTCGCCGCCGACGACAGCGTCGCCCAGCCCGACCTCTCCCTGCCGCCCCAGACCCTGAACCCGAGTCAAAAAGCCGCGGCCGACGAGATGTCCGACATGCTGGCGGCCGGCGGCTTCCAGGCCGCGTTGCTGGACGGCGTCACCGGCTCGGGCAAGACGGAAGTCTATCTCGAGGTCGCCGCCGCGGCGCTGGAGGCCGATCCGGCCGCCCAGGTGCTGGTGCTGCTGCCCGAGATCGCGCTGACCCAGGCCGTCATGGGCCGTTTCGAGCAGCGGTTCGGGGCCGCGCCGATCGAGTGGCACTCGGGCGTCTCGCCGCCGCGCCGCCGCCGGGCCTGGGAGGCCGTGGCCGACGGCCGCGCCCGCATCGTGGTCGGCGCCCGCTCGGCGCTGTTCCTGCCGTTCTCGAACCTCAAGCTGATCGTCGTCGACGAAGAGCACGACGGCTCGTTCAAGCAGGAAGAGGGCTTCATCTACCAGGCCCGCGACCTTGCCGTGGCGCGCGCCAAGATCGAAGGCGCGCTGGTGGTGCTGGCCAGCGCCACGCCGTCGCTGGAGAGCCTGTGGAACGCCCACCAGGGCCGCTATCGCTGGCTGCGGCTGGGCGCGCGCCACGGGACGGCGCAACTGCCCGACGTGCATCTGATCGACATGCGGGCCACCCCGCCCGAGCCCGGCCGCTGGCTGTCGCCGACCCTGGTCAAGGCCGTCTCGCTGACCTTGCAGAAGGGCGAGCAGTCCCTGCTGTTCCTCAACCGCCGGGGCTATGCGCCGCTGGTGCTTTGCCGGGCCTGCGGCGAGAAGCTGAAGTCGCCCGACAGCGACAGCTGGCTGGTCGAGCACCGCTACACCGGGCGCCTGGTCTGCCACCTGACCGGTTTCTCGATGAAGAAGCCCGAGGCCTGCCCGCACTGCGGGGCCAAGGACAGCCTGGTGTCTATCGGTCCCGGCGTGGAGCGGGTGGAGGAAGAGGCGCGCTACCTGTTTCCCGACGCGCGTATTGCCGTGTTCTCGTCCGACACCGTGTTCGATCCCGCCGGCGCGCGGGCGCTCGTGGACTCGATGGCGGCCGGCGAGATCGACATCCTGGTCGCCACCCAGGCCGCCGCCAAGGGCCATAACTTCCCGAACCTCACCCTGGTGGGCGTCATCGACGCCGACCTCAGCTTGCGGGGCGGCGACCTGCGGGCCGGCGAGCGGACCTTCCAGCTGCTGGCCCAGGCCACGGGCCGCGCGGGTCGCCACGAAAAGCCGGGCCGCGCCTATCTCCAGACCTATTCGCCCGAGCACGCCGTGTTGCAGGCCCTGAAAGCCCAGGACCGCGACGCCTTCGTCGAGGCCGAGATGGCCATGCGCGAGGAGGCCGGCCTGCCGCCGTTCGGACGTCTGGCGGCGGTGATCGCCTCGGGCCCCGACGCCGAGGCGCTGGAGGCCTATGTCCAGGCCCTGGCCGCGGCGACGCCGAACGCCGAAGGGGTCGAGGTCTACGGCCCCGCCGACGCGCCGCTGGGCCTGGTGCGCGGGCGGCGGCGCAAGCGGTTCCTGGTGCGGGCCGGCCGCAATGTCGACCTGCCGGGCTTCATGGCCGCCTGGCGGGCGCGGGCCAAGGTCCCCAACTCCGTCCGGGTGACGATCGACATCGACCCGTACTCGTTTCTTTAGATCCTCCCCCTGTGGGGGAGGTGGCCCGAAGGGCCGGAGGGGGGACGTTTTCAGCCGCCGCTGAGCGTGGCTGATTTCGCAGTCACTCCCCTCTCCGTCGGCTTCGCCGACACCTCTCCCATAGGGAGAGGGTTTTACGCCGGTTCCTTCTCCAGCACCGGTTCCTGCGTCGGCATGCGCGAGCGCAGGGGGAGGGCGGGGACGAAGAAGATCACGAGCACGCCGAGCACGATCACCGCCAGGGCCGCCTGCATCACGCCGCTGACGGCGAACGACAGGGCCTGGCCCAGCGCCGGGTCGCGGTGGCCGCCAGCGACGCCGGTCTCCAGCGCCATGCCTTGCAGGGCGCCCAGGTCCAGCTTGCCGCCGCCGTAATTGGCCAGCTGCGTGGTCAGGAGGGCGCCGGCCACGGCCACGCCGACCGTCGAGCCGATCTGGCGGAAGAACTGGTTGGAGCTGGTGGCCACGCCGATGTCGCGCGGGGTCACCGCGTTCTGGGAGGCGAGGTTGAACAGGCTGTGGTTGGGGCCAAGGCCGATCCCGACGACCAGCAGCAGGCCGCACAGCAGGCCAAGGCTCAGGCTCGCCAGATGGGTCATGGGCAGCACGCCGATCAGCAGCAGCACAGCCCCGCCCAGCATGAACGGCTTATACTTGCCGGTGCGGGTGACCAGCACGCCCGACACCGACGAGCCGACGATCATCCCGCCCATCAGCGGCAGCATGGCCAGGCCCGAGGTGGTGGCGTCGACGCCCAGGCCCAGCTGCATGTAGAGCGGCAGGAACACCGCCACCCCCATGAAGGCCATGGAGATCAGGAAGGCGGCCAGGTTGGCGGTGACGAAGGTGCGGTTGGCGAACAGCCGCAGCGGCAGGATCGGGTTGGAGACCTTGCTCTCGACATAGACGAACAGGGCCAGGGCCACGGCCGCCCCGACGAACAGGCCGAGGCTCTGGGGCGAGGTCCAGGCGATGTCGTGGCCGCCGAGGCTGAGCGCCAGCAGCAGCGGCACGAAGGCGGCGATCAGCAGGGCCGCGCCCAGGAAGTCGATCGAGCCCGAGCGCTGGTGCGGCAGGGCCGGCATCTTCACCAGGATCATGAACAGCGACAGCAGGCACAGCGGCAGGTTGACGTAGAACACCCAGCGCCAGCCGGCGACGACGTGGCCGGCCAGGGTGACCGTGCCGTGGTCGGTGAAATAGCCGCCGATCAGCGGGCCCAGCACGCTGGACAGGCCGAACACCGAGCCGAAGATGCCGGCGAACTTGCCCCGCTCGCGCGGCGGATAGAGGTCGGCGATGATCGCGAAGGCGGTGGTGAACAGGGCGCCGCCGCCGATCCCCTGCAGGGCGCGGAAGACGATCAGCTGCACCATGCCGCTCATGCCGGCGATCGTGCCGAACTCGCCCGACACGCCCGACAGCCACGAGCCGACCATGAAGATCGAGATGCCGACCACCAGGACGGGCTTGCGCCCGTAGATGTCGCCCAGCTTGCCCCAGATCGGCACCATCACCGTCGAGCTCAGCAGGTAGGCGGTGGTCACCCAGCTATAGAGCGTCAGGCCGTGCAGTTCGGAGATGATCCTGGGCATGGCGGTGGAGACGATGGTCTGGTCGAGCGCGCTGAGCAGGAAGACGATCATCAGGCCGGCCAGGGTGGTGCGGCGTTCGGCGTCGGTGAATTGGCCGGTCATGCGGTGGTCCGTGCAGCGTGGACGCCCCGCCTAGCACGGTTCGCCGGATGCGGGGCAGAAGCGATGCGCGAGAGGTCGAAGGGCGGTTGTTCAGAGATCCTCCCCCGTGGGGGGAGGTGTCGACCCCCGGGTCCGGCCAAGGGCCGGCCCGAGGATAAACTCCGCCGACGGAGGGGGGAGTGGAGGCAAGGCCTGTCAGCGTCTCGGAAGCTGAAAACGGCCCCCCTCCGGCCCTCCGGGCCACCTCCCCCACAGGGGGAGGATCTTGCATCCAACCTCAGGTCGCTCGCCGCCGGCGCCCAACCGGCGTAAGGCGTCTTTTCAACGCTTCGCCGAGAGCCCCATGCGTCGTTTCAGTCTGTTGCTCGCCACCCTGGTCCCCGTGCTCGCCGCCGCCGCGCCCAAGGCGGTGGAGGTCGACGTGCGCCAGGCCTGGGCCCGGCCGGTGGCGGCCGTCGGCATGAACAGCGCCGGCTACATGGTGCTGGCCAATCGCGGTCGCGCGCCGATCACCCTTACGGGCGCGACCAGCCCGCTGGCGCGCGAGGTGATGGTCCACCGCACCACGGAGACGAACGGCGTCTCGTCGATGCGGGCCATGAGCCAGGGGCTGGTGATCCCGCCGGGCGGCCAGGTCGCCTTCGCCCCGGGCGGGAACCACTTCATGGTCATGGGCCTCAAGCGCCCGCTCAAGTCGGGCGAGCGCCTGCCGCTGACCCTGGCCTTCGACGGCGGCCGCAGGATCGAGGCGCAGCTGGCGGTCCGCACCGCTCCGCCGCAACCGGCGGCTGCGGTCGCGCCCGCGCCGCCGCACCGGCACTGACCCAAGGTGGCGCTTTGATGGCCCGTCGCGGGTCGCCGCGCCGTCCTGTGGAAACATGACAGAATTTTAAGGCAGGAAATTCCGTTGTCCGGCGCAGATTGCCGCCGGGTTTTCCAACGGATCTGCCTTTCGATGAAAAAAGCTTGGTTCGGCGCCGCCGCGGCGGTCGCCCTCTCGATCTCGGCCTACGGCGCCCAGGCGCATGAAGAGCACGCCTGCGTCGACGACGCCTGCACCGTCCAGTCGCTGTTCGTCGACGCCGCCGACGCCGGCGGCGGCGCGGCCGTCTCGCTGGAGTCGCCGCGCTACGGCGCCTGGGGCTTCGACCTCACCGGCATGAACACCTCGGTCAAGCCGGGCGACGACTTCTACAAGTACGCCAACGGCAAGTGGGACGAGACCACCCAGATCCCGTCCGACCGCACCCGCTACGGCAACTTCGACAAGCTGGCCGAGCTGTCGGAAGCCCGCACCCGCGCCATCATCGAGGGCGCCGCCGCCGGCAAGACCACCGACGCCGACAGCGTCAAGGTCGGCGCGGCCTACAAGGCCTTCATGGACGAGGCCCGCATCGAGAAGCTGGACGCCCAGCCGATCGCCGGCGAGCTGAAGCAGATCAAGGCCGTCAAGACCAAGGACGAGTTCACCGCCCTGATGGGCAAGAGCCCGACCACGGCCTTCGCCTCGCTGCTGAGCCTCTACGTCTCGACCGACGCCAAGAACCCGACCCGCTACGCCGTCTATGCCGGCGCCGGCGGCCTGTCGCTGCCCGACCGCGACTACTATCTCGACGCCAAGTTCGCCGACAAGAAGGCCGCCTACGAGGCCTATGTCGCCAAGCTGCTGGGCTTCGTCGGCTGGGCCAACCCGGCCGAGAGCGCCAAGGCCGTGGTGGCCTTCGAGACCCAGCTGGCCGAAGCCAGCTGGACCCGCGTCGAGCGCCGCAACCGCGACAAGACCTACAATCCCAAGACCTGGGCCGAACTTCAGGCCCTGACCCCGGGTTATGACTGGAACCGCTACCTGGTCGGCACCGAGCTGCCCAAGCTCGACCGCGTGGTGGTGACCACCGACACGGCCTTCCCGAAGTTCGCCAAGGTCTATGGCGACACCTCGCTCGACACCCTGAAGGCCTGGCAGGCGTTCAAGGTCGTCGATGGCGCCGCGCCGATGCTGTCCAAGCGCTTCGCCGACGCGGCGTTCGAGTTCCGCGGCAAGACCCTGTCGGGCCAGCCCGAGCAGCGCCCGCGCTGGAAGCGCGGCGTCGCCCAGGTCAACGGCATGCTCGGCGAGAGCGTCGGCAAGGTCTATGTGGCCGAATACTTCCCGCCGGACTCCAAGGCCAAGATGGTAGACTTGGTGGCCAACCTGCGCACCGCGCTGAAGGCCCGCATCGAAGGCCTCGACTGGATGGGTCCGGAAACCAAGGACAAGGCCCTCGACAAGCTGGCCAAGTTCACCGTCAAGATCGGCTATCCCGACAAGTGGCGCGACTACTCCAAGCTGGAGATCCGCGCCGACGACGCCTACGGCAACGCCCTGCGGGCCGGCGCCTTCGAATGGCGCCATGACGTCGAGCGCCTGAACCAGCCGGTCGACAAGACCGAGTGGGGCATGACCCCGCAGACGGTCAACGCCTACTACAACTCGGTCAACAACGAGATCGTGTTCCCGGCCGCCATCCTGCAGGCGCCGTTCTTCCATCCGGACGCCGACCCGGCCGTCAACTACGGCGGCATCGGCGGCGTCATCGGCCACGAGATCGGCCACGGCTTCGACGACCAGGGCCGCAAGTCCGACGGCGACGGCGTGCTGCGCGACTGGTGGACGGCGGAAGACGCCGCCAAGTTCGACGTGCAGAAGGCCAAGCTGGGCGCGCAGTACTCGGCGTTCGAGCCCTTCCCGGGCGTGCACGTCAACGGCGACCTGACCATGGGCGAGAACATCGGCGACATGGGCGGCCTGTCCTTCGGGCTGGACGCCTATCACGCCTCGCTGCACGGCAAGCCGGCCCCGGTGCTGGACGGCTTCACCGGCGACCAGCGCGTCTATCTGGGCTGGGCCCAGGTGTGGCGCCAGAAGAGCCGCGACGATGCGCTCAAGCAGCAGATCGCCAGCGACCCGCACTCGCCGGCCTACTACCGCGTCAACGGCACCATCCGGAACCAGCCGGGCTGGTACAAGGCCTACGATGTCCAGCCGGGCGACAAGCTGTATATCGCGCCGGAAGACCGCGTGAAGATCTGGTGATTTCAGAGAGACCCTCTCCCTGTGGGAGAGGTGTCGCCGAAGGCGACGGAGAGGGGCGTGGCTGGGAAGCCGGCCATGTCAGCGGCAGCTGAGAACGGCCCCCCTCCGGCCCTGCGGGCCACCTCCCCCAGAGGGGAAGGATCTAAACAGGCGAAACCCCGGGCCTCACCGCCCGGGGTTTTTCTTTGGCCTCAAGTCGCCGCGTCGAGGATGGCCTCGCGCACCAGGTCGGGGCGCTCCATCGGCAGGAAGTGGCTGGTTCCGGCCAGGGTCTCGATCCGCACGGCCTTGCCGCGACGGGCGAAGGCGGCGCCGTCGCCGATGCGGCAGGTCGAGCCGGTCTCGGCCGCCAGGACCCGCACCGGGCCCCGGAACTGGCTGACGGCCCGCCACGGATCGTGGCCCTGGGCGGCGTAGTTGGAGGCCTCCCAGGCCGGCGCGCAGGCCAGCTCGACCTTGCCGTCGGGACGATCCCGGAAACCGCCGCCGACATAGTCGGCCAGCATGGTCTCGGGCCAGGTCTTGAAAGCGCCCCGGCCGCGATAGGCGGCGAAGGCGGCCTCGCGGCTGTCGAACACCTCGCGCCGGCGACTGGCGGCCTGGGCGATCGGCATGCGCTTCCACAGGCGGCCCGAGGTCCACGGCGCCTTGGCGTACAGCGCCACCAGGCGCGGCATGATCACCGGATCCAGCAGGACCAGGCTGGAGACCTTGCCCGGAGCCTGGGCGGCGGCCAGCAGGCTGACCGTGCCCCCCATCGAGTGGCCGGCCAGCACCACCGGGGCCTGGTCCAGCGCGCGCAGCAGGGCCAGCAGGTCGTCGCGCAGGTCGAGCCACGAGCGGCGATCGTTCGGATCGGCGGCCAGGCGGCTGTCGCCGTGGCCGCGCTGGTCGACGGCCAGCACCCGCAGGCCCGCCGACAGCGGGGCCAGGAGGGCGCGGTAGGTCTGGGCGTTGAAGCCGTTGGCGTGCACGAAGACGACGTCGACCGCGCGGCCGGCCGGGCCGAAGTCCAGCGCCGCCATCTCGCCGCCGCCGGCGGGGCTGTCGATGGCGATGAAGCGTCGCTTGGGTTCGCGGAAGACGGCGGCGTCCATCGGCCAGAGGTTCCTTCTTCGGCTCTTCCCGCTAACGTAGGCGCCCACAGCCCCGCCGTCCAATGGAGCCGACCATGAATCCGCTCGCCACCATCGGCTACGAGACCGACACCCAAGGCGGCATGATCGATCGGCTGAAGGCGGCCGGGGTGGAGCTGGTGGTCGACGTGCGGGCCGTGGCCTCGTCGCGCAAGGCCGGTTTTTCCAAGACGCTGCTGGGAAACAGCCTGCAGGAGCAGGGTATCGGCTACCTGCATCTCCAGCCCCTGGGCACGCCCAAGGCCGGCCGCGACGCCGCCCGCGCGGGCCGCACCGACGAGATGCGGGCGATCTTCGCCGCCCACCTGGAAGAGCCCAAGGCCCAGCTGGCCCTGGCCCAGGCGACGCAGCTGGCGGGCGAAAAGCGCATCGCCTTGCTGTGCTACGAGGACGACCCGGCCTGCTGCCATCGCCGGATCGTCGCCGACCGCATCCGCCAGGCCCTCAAGTGCGAGGTCGTGGACCTGTGATCGAGGCGGTGCTGGCCGGCTACCAGGCCGACGGGGCGGAGCTGGCCCTCCGCTTCGAGGCGATCGACTCCGCCGGGCTCTATGCGTCGGTGGCCGATTTCATACCCAAGGCGCCGGCCAGGATCGCCGACATCGGCGCCGGCACGGGGCGTGACGCGGCCTGGCTGGCGGGCCTGGGCCATGTGGTGGTCGCCGTCGAGCCGGTCGCCGTCCTGCGCGAGGCGGGGCGGGCGCTGCGGCCGGGGCTGGACTGGATCGACGACCGCCTGCCCGAGCTTTCCAGCCTGCGGGGCGAACGCTTCGACCGCCTGCTGCTGAGCGGGGTGTGGCAGCACCTGGACGATCCGGCCCGTGCCGTGGCGATGCCGACGCTGGCCGGCCTGCTGGCGAGCGGCGGGGTGCTGGTGATGTCGCTGCGCCACGGCCCCGGCGCGCCGTCGCGGCCGGTCTGGCCGGTGGACGTGGAGGCGACGGTTGGGCTCGCTGAGGCGGCGGGGGTGCGGCTCGTCCACCGTGTCGAGGCGGCCTCGGTGCAGGCCGGCAACCGCGCGGCGGGGGTGACCTGGACGTGGGTGTGTCTGGAGAAAACTCCTCCCCCGTGAAACGGGGGAGGTGGCGCGGCGCTATCAGCGCCGTGACGGAGGGGGCGAGTGACTGAGCTCTGCGCCCAGTCTCGCCCCCTCCACCGCTTCGCGGTCCCCCTCCCCCGCGAGCGGGGGAGGAGTTTAGAGCCTTAGACCTGCGTCAGCTGCCACTCGCCGCGGCCGTCCTTGCAGGCGTTGTAGCGCTCGGTGGCCGGGCGCTGGCCGCGGGTCGAGATCGAGGCGGCGATGGTGCGGCACGACGGCTCGGGGCCGTAGCCGCTGGCGGTCAGCAGGCTGCTCGAGACATAGCCCGTGCCGTAGCCGCCGCGGCCGACCAGCAGCCAGTTCGAGCCGGGCACGCCGCCCAGCACCTCGACGCGCTCGCCGGCCGACAGCTTGCCCACCACGCTCTCGCTGGTCGAGGGACCGGCGCGCAGGTTGGCGGTCGAGCGGACGGTGTAGTCGGCGCCGACGGCGTCATAGCTGGAAAGTTGCCGCACGTTGCGCTCGAAGCGCAGCTGGTCGCCGGCGATCGGCGGGCCATAGGTCGAGGCCACCACGTCGACGCGGCCCGAGGCGCCGGTGCGCGGGTTGCTCCAGGCCTGCGACTGGCCGGTCTCCAGCGCCTTCTTGGTGGCGGCCTGGGCGCGGGCGGTGTCGGTCGACTGCATGCGGCAGCCGATGTACGAGCCCGCCGCCGCGCCGGCGGCCGCGCCGACCAGGGCGCCCAGGCCCTTTTCGTTCTTGGCCACCTGGGTGCCGAGCAGGGCGCCGACGCCGGCCCCGATCAGGGCCCCGCCTTCCTGCTTGCCGCCGCCGGCGTCGCACGAGAACAGGCCGCCCAGCGGTTTGCCCTGGGCCAGGACGGGGCTCGGCGCGGCCAGGCCCGTGGCCAGCAGGGCGGCGATGGACAGGGCGGCGGGGATGGACTTGCTCATGACGTGGCTCCTTGCGCGGGGCGGATCGTCGTCCTCTGGGAAAGGACGATGCGTCCGCCGGATTTGACGTCGCCGCCGCCGCCCGTGCTATCGTTCAGGTGAACAATGATAAGGGAGGCGACGATGGGTAATGAAACACCGTCCGACTATAGCTGCTTTAAGGTAGAGGTCGAAGCGGGCGTCGCTCACCTGAAGCTGATAAGGGCGGAAAGCTTCAACAGCATGACGCGTTCGTTCTGGCGCGAGCTGCCGGCGATCGTGAATGACCTCGATCGACAGGGCGGCGTGCGGGCCATCGTCATCTCCTCGACCGGCAAGCACTTCAGCGCCGGCATGGATCTGTCGGTGTTCGCCGACGAGGGCATCACCGGCGGCGAGCCGGTCGACCGCCACGTGGCCGCCGAAGCCTTCCGCCACAAGGTCAAGGGCCTGCAGGAGACCTTCTCGTGCCTGGAGCGGGCGCGGATGCCGGTGATCATGGCCATCCAGGGCGGCTGCATCGGCGGCGCGGTCGACTTCGCCACCGCCTGCGACATCCGCTACGCGACGGCCGACGCCTACTTCGTGATCCAGGAGATCAACATCGGCATGACCGCCGACGTCGGCACCTTCCCGCGGCTGTGCAAGCTGATCCCCGAGGGCTGGGTCAAGGAACTGGCCTATACCGGCCGCAAGCTGCCGGCCCAGAAGGCGCTGGAGCTGGGCCTCGTCAACGCCGTGTTCGACAGCCACGAGGCGGTGGTCGCCCACGCCCTGGAGACGGCCCGCGAGATCGCGTCCAAGACCCCGCTGGCGGTGACCGGCAGCAAAGTGATCATCAACTACGCCCGCGACCACTCGGTGGCCGACACCCTCGACTACCTGGCCGTCTGGCAGTCGGGCATGCTGGCCGGTCCGCACATGGCCGAGGCCTTCGCCGCCAAGGCGGGCAAGCGCGAGCCGGTCTATCCCGACCTGGCGCCGATCAAGGCGGGGATCTGATGGATAGATCCTCCCCCTCTGGGGGAGGTGGCCCGAAGGGTCGGAGGGGGGACGTTTTCAGCTTCCGCGGCAGCTGAGAACGTCCCCCCTCAGTCGCTCCGCGACAGCTCCCCCAGAGGGGGAGCATCTACTCCTACCGCCCCTGCCAGATCTCCGGCCGTTGGGCGAGGAAGGCCGACAGCTTGCCGGAAATGCCCTGCTGGTCGCGGGCCGAGGGGTGCCAGTCGCAGGCGGTCAGTTCCATCTCGCCGACCGGGATGACGGCCAGGCGGGTCTCGCCCTGGGCCTTCAGGGTCTCGGCGACGCGGTCGACGTGGGTCGCGATCTCGCTGTCGGCGCTGGGCGGGGCCAGCAGGATCACGAAGGCCTGGGGCTGGCGGGCGCGGATCTCGCCCACGAAGCGGACATAGGTGGCGACATAGTCGTCGCGCAGCGCCTGGCGGTCGGCCCACCGCTCGCCGGGCTTCAGCGGTGTGGAGAAATCGTTGGTGCCCAGGTTGATGACCACCACCTGCGGGCGCCAGTCGTCGTTGGCGTAGGCGGGCGCGGCGCCCAGCAGCCCCTTGGGCCAGGCCAGCGGCAGGGTGTCGCCGGCCATGCCGTCGAAATTGCGCACGATCCCCCGGCCCGAGATGGCGTTGACCTGGCGCTCGGCGCCGAAGCGTTGGGCGGTCAGCGGGCCAAACGCGATGGAGTTGTCGGTGGTCATCCACACCCCGTCGCCCGGGCAGGCGCGAACCTCGGAGGCGTCGCCGTAGCCGACGCTGTGGGAGTCGCCGATGAACTCGATCTGGCGGCGTGGCGCGGCCAGGGGCAGGGCGCGGCCGCCTTCGAGGAAGAAGCCGCCGAAACGGGCCGGGGCGGCCTGCATCTCGTTGACGACGCTGGCGCGCACCAGGTGGCGGCCGTTGGCGAGGCCCTCGATGCGGTAGAGGCCCGGCGCGGGCTTCACCAGCCGGCCGACCGGCGCGCCGTCGATGGAAAGATGCAGGATCTGGTCGCCAACCCCGACCTTGAACAGCACCGCCTCGCCGGCGAAGGCGGCCTCGAAGCGGGCGCTGGGCCACTGGTAGGTCCAGCCTTCGGGGCCCGCCACGACGCGGCCGCCGGCCAGGGCGGGCAGGGGCGTCAGGGCGGCGGCTTCAGGCGCGGGAGCCAGGCGCGGCTGGGCGAAGGCGCTGGTGGTGAAGGCGGCCAGAGCCGCGGCCGTCAGAAGCCCTCGAAGTCCCATCGCGCCCTCCCGTCGTGTGCGAGGGCCCTCGTGTAGCGGGTGGTGGCAATAAAGAAAGACGGAAAAGGTATTCCTCTTCGCCGCTTTCCCCTCCTTGCGTCATCCCGGAAAGCGCGTAGCGCTTATCCGGGACCCAGGAGACTGGGCTCAGCCCTTGGGCGGAACGAACCCCTCGGGCAGTTCGGCGCCGCGCAGGTCGCAGCCGGCGAGGCTGGCGCGCGACAGGTCCGCGCCGATCAGGCGGGCGCGGGCGGCGCTGGCGCCCGACAGGTTGGCCCCGCGCAGGATGGCGCGGGTCAGGTCGGCGCGCAGGGCGCGGCCCTCGCCGATGACCAGCGGCCCGAGCTTTGCGCCCGACAGGTCGGCGCGGGCGAGGTCGGCGTCGGCCAGTCTCGCGCCGCGCAGGTCGGCCTTGCGCAGGTTGGCGCCGCGCAGGTCGGCGCCGACGAGATTGGCGCCTTGCAGTTCGACGCCTTCCAGGTCCATGCCGAAGAGGATCGCGCCGGGGGCGGCCAAGCCGCTCAGCTTGCGGCCCTTCAGGCGGCGAAGCGGACGAAAGTCGACCTGCGGGATGTTGGCCGCGCGGCCCTTGGCGCCGCCGCTGGCGCAGAACGCCTCGTGCGCCTCGAGCAGTTCGTGCAGCGGCTGGTCGTCGACATAGATCAGCGGCGGCGGGGCGCGCAGGACCTCGGCGAGGTCGGCGTCCTCCAGATTGGCGCCGGAGGTGTCGACCCCGGTCAGCACGGCCCGTCGCAGCAGGGCGCCCGACAGGTCGGCCCCGAAGATCTCGGCGCCGGTCATGTCGACCCGGTTCATGGTGGCGTTGTTCAGCCGCGCGCCCGACAGCGTGGCGCCCGACAGGTCGGCGTCGGTCAGGTCGGCGGCGCGGGCGAAGGCGCCCGACATCTGGGCCCCGCTCATCTTGGCGCCCTTCAGGAGGGCGTAGTCGAGGCCGGCGCCGTCCTCGGCGTGGCGCAGCAGGCGAAAGCCCTCGGCGCCGTCCTGCACGGCGGTCAGGCCCTCGCGCAGGTCGCAGCCGCTAAGATCCGCGCCCGACAGGTTGGCGCCGCGCAGATAGGCCCCGCGCATGTCGACCCGGGTCAGGCGCGCGCCGCGCAGGTCGGCGTCGCGCAGGTCCGCGCCGTACAGCACCGCCCGGTCCAGCACCGCCCCGCGCAGCGAGGCGCCGGCCAGCAGCGCGCCGGTCAGGTCGGCCTCGGAAAGGTCCGCGCCGTCGAGTTCGAAATGCGACAGGTCCAGATAGGCCAGGGTCGCGCGCCGCCCGCCCGGCAGGCCCTTCAGGTAACGGCCGTGCGCCTCCACCGCGGCCTTGACGGCGGCGGCGGGAGCCTTGCGGATCAGGCTCCGCGGCGATGGGGCGGGAAGGGGCGACATTGTTTGTTTTTATGAAGCGTTCCGGCCGTTTATGCCGAAACTCCGCTTAAGGAACGGTTTGTTTCGTGGCTGTGAAACAAGTCACAGCCAACCTTTTCGGCGGAACCAGATCAGGGGCGCCAGGGCGGCGATCAGCATCAGGCCCAGGGCCATGGGGTAGCCCTCCTTCCAGCTCAACTCGGGCATGTGCAGGAAGTTCATCCCGTAGATGCCGGCGATCAGGGTGGGCGGCAGGAACACCACCGAGAACACCGAGAAGATCTTGAAGATCTGGTTCTGCTCGATGTTGATGAAGCCGAGCGCCGCGTCGAGCAGGAAGGTGATGTTGCCCGACAGGTAGCTGGAGTGGTCGGTGATCGACTGCACGTCGCGCTGCAGCGATTTGAGGTGGTCGCGCAGCTCCCTGTCGCCCTCGAACTGCTCGGCGAGGCTGGCGAAGGACAGCAGGCGCGCCAGGCTGACCAGGCTGTCGCGGGCCTTGGCGTTGACGTTCTGGGCCCGGCCCAGGCGGCTGAGGATCTTTTCGAAGGCCATGCCGCGCGGGCGGACGAAGATGGCCCGCGACTGGGTCTCGACCTCGCTGGCGGTGCGCTCGAGGATGTCGGCGGTGCGGTCGACCACGGCGTCGAGCAGGCCCAGGAAGGTCTGCGGCCCGTGCGGGCACAGGCTGGGCTGGCGCTCGGCCTGGGCGGCGAACACCGAGAAGGCGCGCGGCTCGACGTAGCGGATGGTCACCAGCTTGTCGCCGGCCAGCACGAAGGTCACCGGGGCGGCCGTGGGCAGCTCGCCCTCGGCGTTGACCAGGATCGTGGCGGTCATGAACGTGCCGCCGTCCTCCTGGTAGAGGCGCGAGGAGGCCTCGATCTCGGCCATTTCCTCGCGGGTGGGCAGCAGAAGGCCGATCGATTGCTCGACGGCGACTTCCTCGGCGCGGGTGGGGTCGACGAGCTCGATCCAGACGGCGTCGGCCGGCAGCCGCCAGTCGGGCGTATGGCCGCCGGGTTCGAAGCCCGGGGCGCCTTGTCGGAGAACTCTCAGCATGGATCGACCCGGACCTTCACCTCACGGGTGTGGCAGGGGCTTCCGGTCGCGTCAACGCACCTGGGCGTCGATCGATGTGGAGATCAGCGCTGCTGCTGGGCCGGCTTGTCGTCGCCTTGGGCGGCGGCGATCAGGGCGGCGATGCGGTCGGTGGAGTCGGCGGCCTGGTTGATCATGTCCAGCGGGTTGGCGCGGACCGACGAGGCGACCTGGTTGGCGGCCTGCTTGGCCAGCGACACGGCGGCGTTCTGGGCGAGCGCCAGCTTGCTGGTGGCCGCGGCGATCGTGATCGCCTGCTGGTTCTGATAGATGAAGCCGTGGGTCGGATAGACCGTGGTGCCGAGATCCCGGATCGGATCGTACCAGACCTTGACCTGGCTCCAGTCGCCTTCCGGCGAGACGTCGACGACGGTGACGTCCTTTTCGACCTGGCCGCGGGCGCCGTTCATGACGGACCAGTTGGCGTGGGTGACCTGGATCACCCGGTCGGTCAGGACTTGCGAAACGAAGGCCACGTGGCCGAGGTTCATGCGGCCGGTGGGCTTGAAGCAGAGGACGGCGCCGGCCTTGGGCGTGAAACCGGTCTCGTACTTGCCGGTGGCCTGGCCCCACCAGGTGCGGGCGTCGCCGAAGATCTGGATGCCCGACATCAGGCGGGCGAAGGGCACGCACTGCCAGTACCCGTCGGCCACGGCGCTCGAGATCGGCGCGAGGCTGATCATGGCCGCAGCGGCCAGGGAACCCCAAAGGGCTCTCTTCCGTTTCGTCATGCTTGGGTACTCCCCCGCGTCACTGGGTAGGGGGATAACCCTGACGGAAAAATATGAAAAGAGTGTTTATTAGGCCACAGTGGCGGTTGCCGCCGCGCTACGGCGCCGCTTGGCTATAGACTTCATGAAGTCTCGGGCCGGCTTTTCCACCAGGTGATAGGAAGCCGCCGACAGTGGAATCAAGGCTGCGACGATTAACGCCCAGACGGTCAGCGGCAGTTTGTCGCCCTCTATGTTCAGCAGCTTTGCCGCACCGTTGATCGCCAGGATCTTCCACGGAATGCAGATCATGTAGGTCGAGTAGCTGATCTCGCCCAAATACACGAACATGCTTTGCGAGGCGAAGGTCGAACCGGCCTTGGCCAGCCGCGCCAGGGATAGAATAAATCCGCCCAAAATGGTCACGATCAACGCATCGGGCGCCTGAAGCTGCACTGTAGCGAGCAGAAGAAGGCCTGCGAAAGCGGCGCCGATTCCCGCGCCGCGCAGGCTGACGTCCTGGCTCTTCCACAGGGTGTAGAGGGCGCAGCCGTAGAAGAAGCACGGCACGATGCGCAGGGCGCCCCAGCGGATCGTCGCCTCGGTCAGCGGGAATCCGGCCAGCTTTTCGAAGGCGGGATAGAGGGCGGCGATCAGCAGTAGGGCCGCGCCGGTCAGCACCAGCGGCCGCGCGCGCAGGCGCCAGGCCACGAAGGCGAAGGCCGGGAAGGAAAGATAGGCGAACCACTCGGCCGAGATCGACCACGAGGGGTGGTTCCAGCCCGAGACGGGGGCGAAGCCCCAGGCCTGGACCATCAGCAGGTTGGCCGGCAGGGCGTCCCAGGCCAGCATGTTCTTGTCGACGGCGATGCCGACGGCCCCGGCCGCGAGGGCCATGGCGCCGACGCCCGCCAGGGTGAACAGGTGCAGCGGATAGACCCGCGCCAGCCGGTTCCACAGGAAGCCGCCATAGCCGAACCGGCCCTCGCCGAAAGCCGTCAGATAGACGTGGCAGAGGATGAAGCCCGACAGGATGAAGAAGGCCTCGACGCCCAGATAGCCCTTGGCCACGACGCCGGGAACCGCACCGGCCACGGCGAGGTTTGGCCAGTAGTGAAACATCACCACCCAGAAGGCGGCGAAAAACCGCAAAGCGGTTAGGGGCTTGATATGGGCGGCGTCAGGCATATCTGCTTCTTCCGTGTCCGAGTTTCGCCGCAATTCGCCGACCGCCGTTTGGCGGCCGCGGCGGGCTCTGCGGCGGGCTGGGACCTGCTCAATTCTCACTCAGCCTAACCGGGACCCATGAACGAACTCCTTCAACTCGCCACCGACCCGGGCGCCTGGGCCGCCCTCGTCACCCTGGTGACCATGGAAATCGTGCTCGGGATCGACAACCTGGTCTTCATCTCGATCCTGTCGAACCGGCTGCCGCCCGAGCACCGCCAGCGCGTGCGGCGCATCGGCATCTCGCTGGCGCTGATCATGCGCCTGGCCCTGCTGTCGACCATCGCCTTCATCGTCGGCCTGACCGCCCCGGTCTTCAACCTGGGCATCGTCGGTCCGCTGGGCGCCCACGGCGAGCCGGCCTTCGAGACCGCCTTCTCCTGGCGCGACCTGATCCTGATCGCCGGCGGCCTGTTCCTGATCTGGAAGGCCACCAAGGAGATCCACCACACGGTCGATCCCAAGCATGAGAGCGGCGACGTGCTCGACAAGACCGGCGTCGTGATCTCGAACGTCGGCGCGGCGATCTTCCAGATCATCCTCTTGGACCTGGTGTTCTCGATCGACTCGATCCTGACCGCCGTGGGCATGACCGACCACCTGCCGATCATGGTCATCGCCGTGGTCGCGGCCGTGACCGTGATGCTGCTGGCCGCCGATCCGCTGGGCAACTTCATCAACGCCAACCCGACCGTGGTCATGCTGGCCCTGGGCTTCCTGCTGATGATCGGCACCGTGCTGATCGCCGAGGGCTTCGGGGTGCACGTGCCCAAGGGCTACATCTACACCGCCATGGCCTTCTCGGCCGGCGTCGAGGGCCTGAACATGCTCTCGCGCCGGGCCTCGGAGCGAAAGCACAAGAAGGAGTAGGGGCCAGATCCTCCCTCGCTTCAGCGGGGAGGAGAATTGAAAGCGCCGCGAAAGCTGATCGGCTTTCGCGGCGTTTTTCGTTTCAGAAGACCCTCTCCCTGAAGGGAGAGGTGTCGGCGAAGCCGGCGGAGAGGGGAGGACCTTCGAAGCCGGCCGCCTCTCCGGCGGCTGAAAACGTCCCCCCTCCGGCCCTCCGGGCCACCTCCCCCAGGAGGGGGAGGGTCTTTAATGCGCCGGGGCCGGCGGCGGCTGGCGTCTGGGCGCGCGCTGGAGCATCCCGCGGGCGATCTCCTGCTCGCCGATCAGGGCCTCGGTGGCGCCCATCTGGCCCAGCAGTTCGACGTCGGCGTCGGTGTAGGCGCGGGCGATGATCTTGGCGTCGGGATTGGCCGCGCGGGCCTGCTCGATGATCCGCGCCGCCTCGAACGGGCTGGGCACCGCCACGAAGACGTGGGTGGCCTTTTCCAGGCCCGCCTTCATCAGCACCTCGGGACGCACGGCGTTGCCCTGCACCACCTCGTAGCCGGCCTCGCGCAGCTCGGCGGCGCGCTCGACCTCGTCCTCGATGACCACCAGCGGGGTGCGGTTGCGCAGGCCCTCGGCCACGGCCTTGCCGACCCGGCCGTAGCCGACCAGCACCGCGTGCGGCTGGGCCGCGGCGGCCACCGGCGGGGGCGCCTCGCGGGCCGAGACCTTGACCATGGCCTTGTCGAGCCAGGCGAACAGCAGCGGGTTGAGCAGGATCGACAGGATGGCGCCGGCCAGGATCAGGTCGCGGCCCTCCGGCGGCAGCAGCTTCAGCGACACGCCCAGGCCCGCCAGGATGAACGAGAACTCGCCGATCTGGGCCAGGCTTACCGAGATGGTCAGGGCCACGCTCTTGGGGCGCTTGAAGGCCACGACGATGAAATAGGCGGCCACCGACTTGCCCAGCACGATGATCGCCACGGTGGCCAGCACCGCCAGCGGCTCGCGCAGCAGCACCATCGGGTCGAAAAGCATGCCGATCGAGACGAAGAACAGCACCGCGAAGGCGTCGCGCAGCGGCAGGGTCTCGTTGGCGGCCTGATGCGACAGCTCGCTCTCGGCCATGATCATGCCGGCGAAGAACGCCCCCAGCGCGAAGGATACGCCAAACAGCGCGGCCGAGCCGAACGCCACCCCAAGGGCGATGGCCAGCACCGCCAGGCGGAACAGCTCGCGCGAGCCGGTGTGGGCGATGCGGTGCAGGATCCACGGAATGACCCGGCGACCGACGATCAGCATGAAGGCGACGAAGGCGGCGACCTTGCCGATGGTCAGGGCGAAGGCGCCGGCGATGCCCCCGGCGCCGTGGGCGGTGGAGATCCCGCCCAGCGCGCCCGACAGCGCCGGCAGCAGGACGAGGGCCAGCACCATGGCCAGGTCCTCGACGATCAGCCAGCCGACGGCGATGCGGCCGCGGTCGGTCTCGATCAGCCGGCGCTCCTGCAGGGCGCGCAGCAGCACCACGGTCGAGGCGACCGACAGGGCCAGGCCGAACACCACGCCCGCGCCCCAGCCCCAGCCCAGCGCCACGGCCAGCCCCACGCCCATCAGGGTCGCGGCGGTGATCTGGGCCACCGCGCCGGGAATGGCGATCTTGCGCACCGCCATCAGGTCCTTGACCGAGAAGTGCAGGCCCACGCCGAACATCAGGAGGATGACGCCGATCTCGGCCAGCTGCGGGGCCAGTTGCTGGTCGGCGACATAGCCCGGCGTGAACGGCCCGACGATGACCCCCGCCAGCAGGTAGCCGACCAGCACCGGCAGCTTCAACCGATTGGCGAGCGCGCCGAAGATGAAGGCCAGGCCCAGGCCCGCGACGATTGTGGCGATCAGCGAGGTATGGTGCAAAGGGCCTCCTTGACGGTCATCTTTTTCGGGCGTACTCAACCATTATGGGTGACGAACCCGTGGGACGCCAGATGCCACACGCAAAAATTCTCCTTCCTGCCCAGTGTCGAGGCGCCCGAGGGCTGCTCAACTGGTCGCAAGGCGAGCTCGCGGACAAGGCGGGGGTGTCGCGCAGCACGGTCAAGGACTTCGAGACCGAACGCCACGCCTTGCACCATAGCACCGAAAGGCTCCTCATCGAGGCGCTGGAGGAGGGCGGCGCGGTGCTGATCCCGGCGGCGGAGACCGGCGAGCCCGGTCCGGGCGTGCGGCTGAAGACGGGAGACTGAACGGCATGGACATCCTGCGCGCAGACGCGGATCGAGCCCGGCGGAGCGTCGGGGCGTCCGCGTGCGTGGGGTGGGTCGTCGGCGGGCTGGCCTTGGGGGGCGTCTTTCTTTCCACGACGGCGGTCGGGGCCGCCGAACCCGTCGATTTCTGCAGGCCCCATGTCCTGGCCGGGCGGCCGCTGCCGGCGCGCGCCGCGCGACTGGTGTGCGACGACCCGCTGGTGTCCGCCCAGGCCCGGGCGGTCGAGAGCCTGCTGGCCGACCAGCGCCGGGCCGACGAATGGGCCGCCATCGCCGCCGAGGACGAGTTGCGGGCCGGGTTCGAGGCCTGCGCCGACGATCCTTGCGTGCGGGCCGGCTACGAGAACCGGCTGGCGGCCATCGTCGAGGGCGCGCCATTTCCGCTGGCGGGCGGCCTGTCGGGACGACGGGTCGAGGAGGACGGCTGGCGAGACCTGTGGAGCCGGGATCTCGGGCGTGGCTGGCGGCTGGTTCGCTTCGAGGGCGTCCAGGCCAGGCCTGGCCGCACATCCGGCCAGGTCGAGCGCGGCGACGGCGTGTCCACGGGCGCGGAGATGTTCGTGGCCAGGGAAGAGGGCGGCCTCGTGCGTCATCGCCGGTCCGACGGCGGCGGCTTCGACATCACGACCGGGCCGGACGGCCGCTGGCGGGTCGTCCAGGTGGGCGACTGCCTTTGCGGGCCCGGGCTGAGCTACGACGGGGTCTACATCATGGGGAAGGGGCGGAGGCGTTGAACCACGAGGTTTCACCGGCGGACTACAAGGATCTGGTCCTGTTCCTGGCCACGGCCGGGATCGTCGCGCCGCTGTTCAAGCGCCTTCGCATCAATCCCATCCTCGGCTTCCTGCTGGCCGGCGTGATCCTCGGGCCGTTCGGCCTGGGCCGGCTGATCGCCGTCGCGCCGTGGCTGGACTACGTCACCGTCGACAATCCCGACGAGATCGGCCAGCTGGCCGAGTTCGGCGTCGTCTTCCTGCTGTTCATGATCGGGCTGGAGCTGTCGTGGGAGCGGCTGCGCCTGCTGCGCAAGTACGTGTTCGGCCTGGGCGCGGCCCAGGTGATCGGCTGCTCGCTGGCGCTGGGCGCGGTGGCGATGATGTTGGGCCAGACGCCGGTGGCGGCCCTGGCCATCGGCTCGGCGCTGACCCTGTCGTCCACCGCCATCGCCGTGCCGGTGCTGGCCGAGCGCAAGCGGCTGCACGCCGAAGGGGGGCGGGCGACCTTCTCGGTCCTGCTGTTCCAGGACCTGGCGGTGGCCCCGATCCTGATCACCCTGGCGATCCTGGGGCGCGGCCATGGCGAGTTCGACGCCCGCGGCCTGCTGGCCCTGCTGCCCGCCGCGCTGGGCCTGGGCGTCATCGTGCTGGTCGGGCGGCTGGCGCTGCGGCCGATGATGCGCTCGGTCGCCAAGGCCAAGAGCGAAGAGATGTTCATGGCCGCCTGCCTGCTGGTGATCATCAGCGCGGGCCTGGTCAGTTCGCTGTCGGGCCTGTCGATGGCGCTGGGGGCCTTCGTCGCCGGCGTGTTGCTGGCCGAGACCGAGTACCGCCACGAGGTCGAGGTCAAGATCGAGCCCTTCAAGGGCCTCCTGCTGTCGCTGTTCTTCGTGTCGCTGGGCATCCGCCTGGACCTGTCGCTGCTGGTCGCCTCGCCGGTGCTGGTGCTGGGCACGGCGGTCGGGCTGGTGGCGGTCAAGGCGGTGATGGTGTTCGGCCTGGGCAAGCTGTTTGGCCTGTCCAACCGCGCCTCGGGCGAGGCGGCCCTGGCCCTGGCGGCCGGCGGCGAGTTCGCCTTCGTGCTGCTGGCCAACGCCATGGACGCCGAGGTGGTCGAGCCGGCCATCGGCCAGGCGGTGCTGGTGGCCGCCACCCTGACCATGTTCCTGATCCCGGTGCTGACCGGGATCGGCGCGCGCCTGGGGCGCAAGGCCCCGGCCGAGACCACCGAGGCGCCTGACGGCGTCGACCTGTCGGTGGAAGAGCCCAAGGGGCGGGTGCTGGTGGTGGGCTTTGGCCGCGTCGGCCGGCTGGTCGGCGAGATGCTCGATCGCCACGACCTGCCCTGGATCGCCATCGACCGGGATCCGGCGCTCGTGCAGCAGGGCCGCCGCGCCGGCCATCGGGTCTATTTCGGCGACGCCGCGCGGGTGGAGCTGCTCGAGCGCTGCGGCCTCGACCACGCCCGGGCGGTGGTCGTCACCATGGACGGTCCGGAGGCCGCCGAGGCGGTGGTCGCGGCCGCCCGCGGCCACCGGCCCGACCTGACCATCGTCGCCCGCGCCCGCGACGCCCGCCACGCCGCGCGCCTGTACGAGCTGGGCGCCACCGACGCCGTGCCCGAGACCATCGAGGCCTCGTTGCAGCTGTCCGAGGCCGTTCTGGTCGACATCGGCGTGCCGATGGGCCTGGTGATCGCCTCGATCCACGAGCGCCGCGACGAGTACCGCAAGGTGCTCAACCGGCCCGACGCCCTCGGCGGGCGCCGCCGACGGCTGCGCGACGCGGGCTGAGCGCTCGGTCTTCGGTGAACTGTTCCGAGGGGCGGGTATCCCGACACCGTGCCTCAAACTTGGCTGTTTGCGTTGTTTTTCAGTGTTCCGGGCCTGCTGGACGCTACGGAAGGCCTTGCGCGGAAACGCTTTGCGTGCGAACCGAGGGGCGCGGGCGCCTTTCGAGGAGACCTTGCCGCCGAATTCGGCGCCGGGGAATTCGCAAGGCGTGACCGCGAGGTGTCGCGGGGGACTTCCGCCTCGGTGAAACTTTAGACGGTGTTGCCGAGCCGACACTTTCGCGGGACGCGCGCCTTGGTATAACGATGCTCGGCCGTTGGGCCGAGCAGGGCAATAGAGGGCTCTTGATATGAAACTCAAACTCCTGGCGGGAGCCGCCCTGGCCGCGGTGTTCGCCGCGTCGGGCGCTTCGGCCCAAGAGACCGGCTGGTATGGCGCGGTCGACCTCGGCTACCACTGGCCGACGGGCATCAACAGCGAGTCGGACGCCAACGCTCCGGACGGCGCTCACTATCACTGGACCTGGAAGTCGGAGTCCGATTGGGCCGGCTTCGTGCGTCTGGGCTACCAGTTCACCCCGAACTGGCGCGCTGAACTCGAAGGCGGCTACCGTCCGGGCGACCTGGAAGGCGTCCGCGGCAACCCCGTCCGTCAGCAGCCGATCGCGCTCTGCACCCCGGGCGTGACCCGCACCGCCACGAGCCCGAGCTGCGGTTCGCCGGACGGCTCGCTCGAGTCGTGGTCGCTGATGTTCAACGTCCTGTACGACTTCGCGCCGGACGCCAAGATCAACCCGTTCGTCGGCGCCGGCCTCGGCGTCAACCGCCTGGACGTCAAGACCCTGGGTCAGTTCAGCGGCGTGCGCGCTCCGTTCACGACGGCCAACCCGGCCATCCAGAACCTGACCGTGGACGACGACGACATCGCCATCGCCTGGCAGGGCATCGCCGGCCTGGCCTGGAAGGCGACCGACAAGCTGAAGCTCGACGTCACCTACCGTTACTTCGCCACCGACGACCACAGCTGGAAGTCGACCGGTTCGCACTCGCTGCAGCCCGGCACCTTCGAAGGCCAGTACAAGGACCAGTCGCTGACGGTCGGCCTGCGGTACTCGTTCGCGGCTCCGCCCCCGCCGCCGCCGCCCCCGCCGCCGCCGCCGCCTCCTCCGCCTCCGCCCCCGCCGCCTCCCCCGCCGCCGCCGCCTCCGCCGGCTCCGGCGCCGTTCGAGGCCAAGGAATTCATCGTCTACTTCCCGTTCGATCAGTACGTGCTGACGCCGGAAGCCCAGTCGGTGGTTTCGGAAGCGGCCAAGTACGCCAACGACGGCAAGGCCACCCGCATCGTGGTCGTCGGTCACACCGACACCTCGGGCTCGCCGAAGTACAACGTCCGCCTGTCGGAACGTCGTGCGAAGGCCGTGGCTGACGCCCTGGTCGGTCTGGGCGTCGCCCAGCAGACCCTGGCGGTCGACTGGAAGGGCGAAACCGCTCCGGCCGTCGCCACCGGCGACGGCGTGAAGGAACCGCTGAACCGTCGTTCGACCATCTCGATCAACTTCTAAGATCGAGGTCGGACGGAGGCTCTAGGCTTCCCGACGAAATGCGAAGGCCCCGGAGGAAACTCCGGGGCCTTTTGCTTTGGAGCCTCTCCCCATGGGAGAGGTGTCCGCGAAGCGGACGGAGAGGGGAGGGGGGCGCCCCCGGATCGCGCGAAGCGCGCGCCCGAGGACAAGCTCCGTTGTGGCGGGGGCGAAGCTGGGCGCCGCCCCGCATTCTCCCTTCCCCCTCGATGGGGGAAGGGCCGGGGATGGGGGTGATGCGGCGGTTCAGCCGCTGACGTCCTAGTCACCCCCACCCAACTCTCCCCCATCGAGGGGGAGGGCTTTTCAGGGGGATCGCCTTCCATCTATCCCCGCTCTTTTTTGCTCCGAACCCTTCCGAAGAATCCGGAATCGACGGGTGGCCGAGCCCTCCGGTCGCGGAGTTTCGTTAACGCTGCTGCGACCCGATGACGCGGCGAAAAATTATCGTGTGGGCAACCCCTTGATCCACACGGGGAACCTTGGCGCGTTCACAGCTTATTAACGAAAAACTCGCGCTGGAGGCGCTCCTACCCGTTGACGAAGAGGCGGCGCCTGTGGCCCCATATATGGGCTCTGGGGGCGCAACGCCCTACTATATCTAGCGGCTTCGCTGGAAGCGGACGGCTTCTCGCAAGCGCATGGTAAATGGACGGGTTCTGCTCATGACCGCTGGTGAAGCGACCAAGATTCAACCTGCCGCGCGCCCTGCGTCGGCCTTCAAGGAACGTCCGGCGCTGGCGCTGGTGCGCAAGGTCCAGGTGGACCGGTCGCGCGACGCGCTCCTGACCGATTTCGGCAAGACCACGCTGGAAGACCGCTATCTGCTGCCGGGCGAGTCCTACCAGGACATGTTCGCGCGCGTCTCGACGGCCTTCGCCGACGACGCCGACCACGCCCAGCGCGTCTATGACTACATGAGCCGCCTGTGGTTCATGCCGGCCACCCCGGTGCTGAGCAACGGCGGCGCCGATCGCGGCCTGCCGATCAGCTGCTTCCTCAACGCCGTCAACGACAGCCTCGACGGCATCCTGGGCGTCTGGAACGAGAACGTCTGGCTGGCGGCCAACGGCGGCGGCATCGGCACCTACTGGGGCGGCGTCCGTTCGATCGGCGAGAAGGTCAAGGGCCAGGGCCAGACCTCGGGCATCATCCCCTTCATCCGCGTGATGGACAGCCTGACGCTGGCCATCTCGCAGGGCTCGCTGCGCCGTGGCTCGGCCGCCGTCTATCTCGACATCCACCACCCGGAGATCGAGGAGTTCCTCGAGATCCGCAAGGCCTCGGGCGACTTCAACCGCAAGTCCCTGAACCTGCACCACGGCATCTCGATCTCCGACGAGTTCATGCACGCCGTGCGCGACGGCCAGAAGTTCGGCCTGCGCTCGCCCAAGACCAACGAAGTGCTGCGTGAAGTCGACGCTCGCGGCCTGTGGCAGAAGATCCTCGAGCTGCGCCTGCAGACCGGCGAGCCCTACCTGATCTTCTCCGACAGCGTGAACCGCGCCATGCCGTCGTTCCAGCGCGAGCTGGGCCTGAAGGTGCGCCAGTCGAACCTGTGCAGCGAGATCATGCTGCACACCGGCACCGACCACCTGGGCCAGGAGCGCACCGCGGTGTGCTGCCTCTCCAGCGTCAACGCCGAGACCTTCCTTGAGTGGCGCGACCACCCGACCTTCATCGAGGACGTCATGCGCTTCCTCGACAACGTCCTGCAGGACTTCATCGATCGCGCCCCGGACGCGGCCTCGACCGCCGCCTACGCCGCCATGCGCGAGCGTTCGGTGGGCCTTGGCCTGATGGGCTTCCACTCGTTCCTGCAAAGCCAGAACGTGCCGTTCGAGAGCGCCCTGGCCAAGAGCTGGAACATGCGGATGTTCAAGCACCTGCGCCGCGAGGCCGACAAGGCCAGCCTGGCGCTGGGCGAGGAAAAGGGTCCGTGCCCGGACGCCGCCGACCGCGGCTCCAAGGAGCGCTTCTCGCACAAGCTGGCCATCGCCCCGACCGCCTCGATCTCGATCATCTGCGGCGGCACCTCGGCGGGCATCGAGCCGATCCCGGCCAACATCTACACCCACAAGACCCTGTCGGGCTCGTTCGCGGTGAAGAACCCCTACCTGGAGAAGCTGCTCGAGGAGAAGGGCCAGAACACCGACGTGGTCTGGGGCTCGATCCTGGAGAACGAAGGCTCGGTCCAGCACCTGGAGTTCCTGAGCCAGGACGAGAAGGACGTCTACAAGACCGCCTTCGAACTGGACCAGCGCTGGGTGGTCGAGCTGGCCGCCGACCGCACGCCGGAAATCTGCCAGAGCCAGTCGGTCAACGTCTTCCTGCCGGGCGACGTCGACAAGTGGGACCTGCACATGCTGCACTGGATGGCCTGGGAGCGGGGCGTGAAGAGCCTCTACTACCTGCGCTCCAAGTCGGTGCAGCGCGCGGCCTATGCCGGCGCCGACGGCAAGGAGGAGGCGGTCTCCGGCGGCTTCGACGCCCCGGGCAAGACCGACTACGAGGAATGCCTCGCCTGCCAGTAAGGCGGGCGTCCTAGAGCGCGGCAGGCGAAAGTGCAGGCGGTTTCGCCGCCCGCCGCGCTCCACTCCAGCGACGATTAACCACAGCGGCGCGACACATCGCGCCGCTGTTTCTTTGTGCGGAACGATTACCGTCACAAGCTGTTCACCGAACGCCGGCGTTTTCCCGGTGGACGTATCCGATCAGGCGGATACGGTGGGCAGGATTGGGATTGGGGAATCCGCAATGCGTATCGTTTGCGTGACGATCGCGACGTGCTGCGGCGCCAGTTTGGCGCTGTCCGCGGCATCGTCGGAAGCTGCTGTCCGGAAGGGCAAGCGCAAGGCGACGGCCAGGCCGGCCGCCGCGGCGCCGACTCTTACGCCGGCCTTGCAGAAACTGGACCTGACGCGCCGCGAGCCGCCGCAGGCCGCCGCGCCGTCGGCTGTCGCCTTCGCCGCCCGTCCGGTCGACGCGCGCGCCACGGAGGCCGAGGGCGAGCCGTTCGCCGTTTCGCCGGCGGCCCTCTATGGCGACGCCAACCTGCTGGACGCCGACCGCTACTACGACGCGCGCGGGCCGGTCAGCTGGCGCTCGGGCAGCTACGTGGTCGGCGACAACGGCCACCGCGTCGATTCCGTGCGCGTGTCGGTCGCCAGCTCCTCGCGCCTGGCCCAGAGCGCGCCGCTCAGCCTGGTGCGTCCGGGCGCGGCCAATTTCGACGCCGACAGCGTCGATGTCAGCGTCTCGCGCGGCTGGCCGGCGGCGGTCAAGTTCGGCGCCGGCAAGCTGGCGGTCGACTTCACGCCCCACGCGGGCCTGGGCTTCGGCGGCGCCGGCGGCTCGGCCGAGGCCGGCGGCATGGTCCGCATCGGCAAGAGCGTCGAGGACCGGGTGATCAGCGGCCTTGGCGTGCGCGACGGCCGCGAGACCTTCGGCGATCGCGGGCGCTGGTACCTGTTCGCCGGCGCCAGCGGCCAGCTGGTCGGCATGAACCTGCTGCGTGGCCAGGACGGCGACTGGACCCGGGCCGGCGTCACCTCCGACACCGGCAGCCGCCTGGTCGGCGACGCCCAGGCGGGCGTGGGCTGGCGGCGCGGGCCGATGCAGGCCTCGGTCGGCTACATCCGCCGCGAGATCAAGTCCAAGGACCAGATCATGGGCATGGCGACCCAGGAAGACTCGGTCGTGGCCCTGTCGTTCAGCCTGAAACCGCATTGGTGACCGGCGTTTGATTTGCGCCGCGACCTCGCGGCGCTTGAGTTTCCGGCCGCGATCATGCAGCTAGCGTCGATCCGTCCGCAAAATCGTCGAGCGTCATGAGCGAGAGCGAGCCCCCGCGCCGCAAGATCCTGAGCCTGAAAAGCGGCGTCGCCGCGCCCGGCGGCCCGCCGCCGCTCGAGCGGCTGCAGAAGGCCGTCAAGGTGGTGACCCCCGAGCCGGCTCCGCCGCCGCCTCCGGCCGTAGGCGATTGGAAGTGCAAGCCCTGCGGCACCCGCTTCGACCCGCCGGCCGAACTGGAGGACGGCGACCATGTGCGTTGCCCCTCGTGCAACGCCCGCCTGGGCCTGGCCTCGGACTTCCGCGCCGACCCGCCCAACGTGGCCAAGCTGCGCGCCCGTCACCTGAAGAAGGCCGGCTGAGCCGCAGGCTTGCGTCCGGGCCCGAGATGGCGCGGATGCGAAAGATCAAACGCCCACACTCGTCATCCCGGAAAGCGCGCAGCGCTTATCCGGGACCCAGGGACTGGGCGCCGCGCCTGGGTTCGCCCGTCCGGCGGCGGTCGATGCTTTGCCCGTCGCCCCTGGGTCCCGGCTCTTCGCTTCTCTACGGCCGGGATGACGGCGTTGAGACGCCGACCTGCTCCGCCCGTCCCGGCCAGCTCTGGCGCTGGGCCAGCACCCGGGCCACCTCGGCCATGTTCTCGGTTCCCCACAGGCACAGCGGCTCCAGGGCCCGGGTCAGGCTCAGCCCCAGCGGGGTCAGGCTGTAATCGACCCTGGGCGGCACCTCCTTGTAGTCGGTGCGCACGACCAGGTCGTCGCCCTCCAGCTCCTTCAACTGCTGGATCAGCACCTTGTCGCTGACCCCGCGCACGGCCCGGCGCAGCTCGCCATAACGGGTGGGGCCTTGCAGCAGGAAATAGAGGATCAGCGGCTTCCACTTGCCGGAGATCACGCGAAGCGTGGCGTCCAGCCCGCAGCTGAAGCCGGTCGCGCAGAGGGGGGCGTCGCTCATGTTCTGGGGACCTGAACTTTCTGGGCACTTACCAAAAGGTGCATACTTGTTGAAAGGTATGTAGGTCGCCAACTCCCTTGCCGCCACAGCAAAGGAGGCAAGACATGAGCAGACTCGAAGGCAAGACCGCCGTGATCACCGGCGGCGCAACCGGCATCGGCCTGGGCGCGGCCAAGCGCTTCATCGAGGAAGGCGCGTTCGTCTACGTCTTCGGGCGCCGGCAGGAAGCGCTGGACGCGGCCCTGAAGGAACTGGGCCCCAACGCCCGGGCGGTGCGCGGCTCGGTCACCGACCTGGCCGATCTGGACCGCCTGTACGAGACGGTGAAGGCCGAGCGCGGCGGGCTCGACGTCCTGCTGGCCAACGCCGGCACGGGAGCGTTCGCGCCGCTGGGCGAGATCACGGTCGAGCATTACGACCAGATCTTCGACCTCAATGTGAAGGGCCTGGTGTTCACCGTGCAGAAGGCCCTGCCGCTGATGGGGCAGGGCGGTTCGATCATCCTGACCGGGTCGAGCACCGGGGTGATGGGCACGCCGGCCTTCAGCATCTACAGCGCCACCAAGGCCGCCGTGCGCAACCTGGCGCGCAGCTGGGCGCTGGACCTGCGCGGCACGGGCGTGCGCGTCAACGTGATGTCGCCCGGCCCGATCACCACCGAGCTGGCGCAGGAGGTGCTGGGCGAGGAGGGCGTGGCGGCCATGGGCGCCTCGACGGTGCTGGGGCGCATGGGCGATCCGGCCGAGACCGGCGCGGTGGCCGCGTTCCTGGCCTCGTCGGATTCCAGCTTCATGACCGGCGGCGAGGTGTTCGTCGACGGCGGCCTGGCCCAGGTCTGAGCCGGGGCTAGCGCGGCGGCGGCGGGGGCCGGTCGCTCCCGCCGTCGGGACCCGCGCCGCCGGGTCCGCCCTCCGGCAGGAACGCGGCGATGCGATGGTTCGACAGGGTGAAGCGCACCGTCTGGCCGACCGCGACGCCGCCCAGCATGCCCGGCTTGGCGGTGGCGAACGGCATGGCGCCCGCCGGCCAGTTCAGCGCCTCGTTGGCCTGGTAGGCGATGGTCACCCGCTCGGTCGCGGGATCGATGGCCTTGATGACGCCGACGATCACCACCTTGTCGAGGTCGGCCGGCTTGCCCCCGCCTGGTCCAGATCCCGGGCCAGGACCACCGGCCCCGCCTGGCGGCGGGCCGCCGCCCGGACCCCGGCCGCCGCCGGGCGGCTGGGCGTGGGCGTTCGTGGCGAGCAGGGCGACGGCGAGAGCGGGGAGGATGAACTTGCGCATGACCGGATCGAGCGTGGCTGGGACCCGCCCTGCCTAGCGGCCGAGTGCTGCGCGATGACTGCGCTTGGTTTCGCGCCTGCAATCTGGCTCGACGGGTCGCGTGCGGGCGCCCTAGAACCGCCCGGCAACGCGGGGGCGTCATCGATGAACAGCACGAAGACGAGGGGCGACCGGATCGGCGTCACCTGGACGGTGATCTGCCTGGTCTTCGCCGCGGGCCTGTCCTGGCCGGCCCTGTCGGCGCTGTTCGGTCCCGACCCGGTGCGGCTGCCCGACTACATCCGCGCCGCCGAGGGCGAGGTGATGGTTCCGACCGACGCCCGGCCGGGCGCGCCCTATGAGCTGAGGCTGCGCGACGGCCGGGTCCTTGTCCTGCATTGCGCGCCCCTGGCGGCGACCAGGCCCCGCCCCTGCCTCGAGGATGGGCTCGGGCGGCTGGGCCTGGCGGCGGGGCGGCCCTACCGCCTGACGGTGTCCTACGGCGCCGAGCACACCAAAGGCGGACAGATGCGCAACGTGCTGGTCCACGCCCTGCTGGACGACAGCGTGCTGTTCTCGCCCGACGAGCAGCTGTGGTCGTGGCGGCGGCGAAACGCCATGCTCGACCAGATGAGCGACCCGGATTTCCTGTTCCTGCCGGGCCTGCTGGCCATGGTCGGGTTCTGGGGCGTTTTCCAGCTGATCGAGGACATGGAGACCAAGGCCCGCCGGCGTCGTCGCGCCGAGACGCTCAGCCGTCGGTGGCCGGATCCAGGCTGATCGCGCCAGGCTCGGGCTTGGGCCGGTTGCCGGCCCGCTTGAACAGGCCGCGCCAGCCGGTCGGCTCCAGGGCCGGGCTGGTCCAGACCTTGTCCTCCATCGCCAGGGTCTCGGCCGCGTCGTAGATCTTCCGCATGGTCGGGGTCTCGAACCGCAGCATGTTGATGCCGTCGAAGTCGCCGGGGATCGAGGCCACGCTGAGCGGCAGGTTGTGGCGCGTGCAGAAGCCCTCGGCCAGGCTCAGGGCCTGGCGGTAGGAGAAGCGCAGCATGGTCTCGAAGCTGCGGCCCATGATCGAGGCCACGCCCGGCGGGGTCGAGCGCGGCGAGGGATCCAGCACCGTGTTGACGATGACATAGACCCGGCCCCGGCGCAGGCGCTGGCCCAGGTTGCGCCAGTGCAGCAGGGCGTCGGGCATCAGGAACAGCGGCGCGGCCACCCCGCCGTCGACATGCATCTCCTGATGCCGCCGGCCGTCGGCCTCGACCTCGATCATCTTGGGCGGGAACAGGCCAGGCACGGTGGCCGAGGCCACCAGCACCTCGCGGAACAGCTTCACGGCCTTGGGACCGCCGTGGGCGGCGATTGCGCCCATGTCCCAGATCGAGGCCCGCTGGTTGTCGAGATTGGTGGTGGCGATCAGCAGGCGTCGGCCCTTGGCGTGCTCGGCCGCGACGGCGTCGATCATCGTCTCGTCGACGAAGGGCTCGACCAGGGCGTCCAGGCTTTCGCCCTTGAAGATGCTGGGGCCGAGCGCGGGGGCCAGGCGGCGCAGGCTGAGCAACTCGGCGGCGTGGCCGCCCAGATAGGCTTCGGTCAGGCGGTCGTCCCAGGCCGGGCCCAGGAAGGCGAGCGGCGCGATCAGGGCGCCGGTCGAGACGCCGGTGACGATGGCGAAGTCGGGCCGCCGGCCGGCCTTGGTCAGGCCCGTCAGCACGCCCGCGCCATAGGCGCCGCCGGCAGCGCCGCCCGACAGGGCCAGGATGTTGAACTCGTCGAGGCCGATCAGCGAGCGCACCGGCGCCAGGCGGTCGGCGGCGGTCTTCAGCGCGTCCTCGGCCTGCTCGATCGACAGCCGCACGCCGGGGAAGTCGACCGCTTCCACATGGTGGGCGTCGGCAGGCGGGGCGGGCAGGCGCTTGCCGCGCAGCGGGTCGGGGCCCTTCCAGTCGCGGAAGAAGCCCTGGATCGTGATCTTGTTGTCGCCCCCGCGGTCCCCTCCGCGCTCCATGGCCTAGGCCCGGGCGCCGGCCAGGACGACCCCGACCAGCACGGCCGCATAGTGCAGGCCGGCCCCGCCGATCACGTGACCGTGCCAGATGGCGCGGCGGAACTTCAGCCGGCGCATCAGGTAGAAGACGGTGCCGGTGGAATAGACCAGGCCGCCGATCGCCAGCAGCAGCAGCGCCACCCACGACAGGCCCTCGATCATCGGCTTGATGGCGACCAGCACCAGCCAGCCCATGGCCATGTAGAGGCCGACCCAGAAGCGCTTGTCGAGGCCGGGCAGGAACAGCTTGGCCGCCACGCCCAGGGCCGCGACGCTCCAGACGGCGGTGGTCATGCCGATCGCCCACCAGCCCTCGAGGTTCTGGGTGGTGAAGGGCGTGTAGGAGGCGGCGATCATGATGAAGATGCCGGCGTGGTCGAAGCGGCGCAGCAGCGGCTGCCAGCGCGCCTTGGAGAAGTTGTAGGCGGTCGACAGCGACAGCATGGTCACCAGGCCGACGGTGTAGACCCCGATGGCGGCCATCTGGCCCAGCGAGCCCAGGCCGAAGGCCAGGCCCAGCAGGATGCCGCCGCCCAGCAGGGCGCAGGCCAGGCCGGCCAGGTGCACGATCAGGTCGGCCAGCTTGGCGCCCGTCGTCGGGTAGTGCTTGGTGAAGTCTGAGATCGTCATGGCCCGCCCAGCCTACTCAAAATCGGTGACGTATAAACGTCGATCATCATGGCGCCGAAAGGGCGGCGCGCAAGCGTGACCAATCGTCATGCCAGTCCGAAGAAGCCGTCCCAGGCCAGCTTGGTTCCGACCAGGATCAGAAGCACGTAGATGACCTTGTAGAAGCCCTCGGCCGGCACCTTGCGCACCAGCAGCACGCCGGCCCAGGTCGAGGCGATCGCCACCGGCAGCAGCACGGCCACCGTGGCCAGCACCTCGTGGGTGAACTGACCCAGCGCGATATAGGCCGGCAGCTTCATCCAGTTGACCACGGCGAAGAAGATCGCGCTGGTGCCGACGAAGACGTCGCGCGGCAGGCGGCGCGGCAGCACGTAGATCTGGAAGGGCGGGCCGCCGGCGTGGGCGATCTGGCTGGTGAAGCCCGAGGCCATGCCGCACAGCACGCCCAGCCACGGCCGCGCCGGGCCGGTCTCGATGGCGGCGGCCGCCTTGACCGCCCGCTCGGCCCACAGCCGCTGAGCGGCGAACAGGATGGAGACCAGGCCCACCGCCAGCTCCACCGCCGCCGACGAGACCAGCGCGGCCAGGGCCCAGCCGAGGAAGATGCCGAACGCCGCCGGCGGGGTCATCAGGATCAGGAGGCCCTTGTCCCAGGTCCTGCGATAGGCCCAGACCCCGACGACGTCCTGCACGATCAAGAGCGGCAAGAGGATCGCCGCGGCCTTCACCGGGCCGACGGCGAGGGCCATCAAGGGCGTGGCCACCACCCCGATCCCCGCGAACCCGCCCTTGGCCAGGCCCACCAGGATCACGGCGGGAATGGCGACGGCGTAGAAGAAGGGGTCGGTGAGCATGGCGGGGGCTTTAGCACCCCCTCGGTCGCTACGCGACAGCTCCCCCGGAGGGGGAGCATCTGCGCCGCGATAGATCCTCCCCCTGTGGGGGAGGTGGCCCGAAGGGCCGGAGGGGGCAGCTTCCGCTGACGTGGACTTCCCTCTCCGTCCGCTTCGCGGACACCTCCCCCTTCAGGGAGAGGGTCTTCAAGCCGTCGCCAGACGGGTCTTGCGCTCGAGGTCCAGGCTCACCCCCGCCAGGACCAAGGCGCCCAGGGGAACCAGGGCCGCGATCGGGGCGATGGCCGAGAGGCCAAGGCCATGGGCGATCACCGCGCCGCCCAGGGCCGCGCCGATGGCGTTGCCGAGGTTGAAGGCGGCGATGTTCAGGCTGGAGGCCAGGCCCTGGCCCGCGCCGCCGGCCTGGCTCAGCACCCGCATCTGAAGCGGGGCGACGGTGGCGAAGGCGGCCGCGCCCAGCAGGAAGGCGGCCAGCACCGCGCCGACCTTGTCGTGGAAAGCCCAGCCGGCGGCCAGCATGACCACGGTCAGGATGGCGATACTGCCGGCCAGGGCCGTGTTCAGCGCCTTGTCGGCCCAGCGCCCGCCCAAGAGGTTGCCGGCCACCAGGCCCGCGCCGAACACCAGCAGGATCGGCGAGACGGCGGCCTTCGAGAAGCCGGCCAGCTCGGTCAGGATCGGCTGGATGTAGGTGAAGACGGCGAACACCCCGCCAAAGCCCAGCACGGTCATGGCCAGGCCCAGCTGCACCTGCGGACGGGCGAGGACCGCGAACTCTTCCTTGAGGGCGGCGGGCTGCGCGGCCTTCTCGCCCTTGGGCACCAGCAGGGCCAGCACGACCAGGGCCACGGCGCCGATGGCGGTCACCGCCCAGAAGGTCGAGCGCCAGCCGAAGGCCAGGCCCAGCCACGCGCCGAACGGCACGCCCAGCAGGGTGGCCAGGGTCAGGCCGGTGAACATGATGGCGATGGCCGAGGCTTTGCGCTCGGGCGGAACCAGCGAGACGGCGACCAGCGAGCCGACGCCGAAGAAGGTGCCGTGGGCCAGGGCGGTGATGATCCGCGCGCCCATCAGCACGCCGAAGGTCGGCGCCAGGGCCGCGACCAGGTTGCCCAGGGTGAAGATGGCCATCAGGGCCAGCAATGTGGTCTTGGGCGGCAGGCGGCGCGTGGCCAGGGTCAGGATCGGCGCGCCGACGAAGACGCCTAGCGCGTAGCCGGTCATCAGCCAGCCGGCCGTGGGGATCGAGACGCCGAGATCGGCCGAGACCTGCATCAGCAGGCCCATGATGACGAATTCCGTGACGCCGATCCCGAAGGCGCCGACGGTCAGGGCATAGAGGGCGAGGGGCATGGCTGCCGGCTCCGATGATTGTTCGAGCCGTCAGATAGCGTCGGGGCGTTCGATGAATTAGATTGCCGGAAAGACTATCACTTGTGACGTGAAGGCACGATGGCGCGGCAGGAAATCAATCGTACGGCCGAGATGGAGGTCTTCGCCCGCGTGGTCGAGCTGGGCGGCTTCTCGGCCGCGGCGCGCTCGCTTCGCATGACGCCGTCGGCGGTGAGCAAGCTGGTCGCCCGGCTGGAGGCGCGGCTGGGCGCCCGGCTGGTCAACCGCTCGACCCGCAAGCTGATCCTGACCGCCGAGGGCCAGACCTTTCACGAGCGTTCGCTGCGGGTGCTGGCCGATCTCGACGAGGCCGAACGCGCCGTGGCCGCCAGCGCCGCCCCGCGCGGCCGGGTGCGGGTCAATTCCAGCGTGCCGTTCGGCCAGCACTACCTGCTGCCGCTGGCGCCCCGGTTCCTGGCCGAGCACCCCGACATCCAGCTCGACATCACCGTCACCGACCAGGTGATCGACCTGATGGACGAGCGGGCCGACGTGGCCATCCGGGTGGGGCCGATGCGAGCCTCGCAGCTGATGGCGCGCAGGATCGCGCAGAGCCGCATGGTGCTGGTCGCTTCGCCCGCCTACCTGGCGCGGGCCGGAACGCCGGACCATCCCGACGACCTGCCGCGCCATGAGCTGATCACCTTCAACTTCGCCCGGCACTGCGACTCCTGGCCGTTCCTGATCGACGGCGAGGGTGTCTTTCGCCCGGTCCATGGCCGCACCGAGGTCGGCGACGGCGAGAGCGCCCGCACCCTGGCCCTGGCCGGTCAGGGGATCGCCCGGCTGTCGGTGATCCATGTCGGCCCCGACATCGCCGCCGGCCGCCTGGTCCCGGTGCTGGAGACCTTCAACCCCGCCGACATCGAGCAGATCCACGCCGTCTATGTCGGCCACGGCGGCCGCCTGCCGGCCCGGGTGCGGGTGTTCATCGACTGGCTGGCCGCCGAGGTGAAGATCGGCCGAACCGAACCGGCGGCGCTGGCGCAGTTTAAGTCCCCTCTCTCTTAGAGAGAGGGAGGGGCCCGCCGCGAAGCGGTGGGAGGGTGAGAGGTGACAAACTTTCCGAACAGGGCGCGACTGAGGCGGGTCGACATTCAGTAATTCCGGCCGCTTCTCTCCGAGCGTCGCCGCCTTCGCGGGGAAGGCGGATGGAGGGATGGCTGTCGATCCGCCCAAGGCGGAGCTCGCGTCAGAAGGCCAGGGACTTTCCGGCAGGCGGTGAAGCCTCTCACCCTCCCACGCCTTCGGCGCGGGCCCCTCCCTCTCTCCATGAGAGAGGGGACTCGGATGCTAACCCGCCGCCTTGCCGTAGGCGCTGAGGGCGGCGGCCATCTGGGGCGTGGCCTCGACCGGCGGAGCGGCGGGGGTCTCGGGCGCGGCGGCGCCGGCCAGGCGCGCCTGGGCCTCGGGCGACAGGGTGACGGTGTCGCGCGGCGCGGACGTTGCCGGCTGGGCGGCGTCGAGGTCCGACTGCAGGCGGGCGCGGTAGTCGCCGACGGTGGCCGGTCCCCGCGCGCCGGGAACGCCCACCTGCAACGAGGCGACGATGGTCTGGTCGGTCTCCGAAAGACCGTCGAAGGCCTTCAGCGCCTGGGCCTGCGGCGCGGGCGGGGCGGCGTCCGACCCGGCCCAGGCGGCCTTGGTGAAGGTGTTCAGCGCCGACTGCACGGTCTTGGCGAACGGGGAGTCGTTCAGCGCCGGCGCGAGGCTGGCGCGCTCGGCGTGGCCGGCCCCGGCCCAGCGGCTGGACAGGGCGTGATAGGCGGAAAGCTTCTGGTCCAGCCCGACCGCGCCCGCCGTGTCGTTCAGCGCCGCCGCCGCGCCGCCGGGATAGGCGACGGCGGACGCGCCGCTCGCGGCTTCGGTCGAGTAGGGCTGGGCTATCTTCATCTCGCCGCCAGCCTTCGCGCGGGCGCGATGAAGAGGGTGTAAACGCTGACGCTTGGGCTGCGTGGCATGCTGTCGCAGCGCCTGGTCCTCGCCCTTCGACGAGCTCAGGGTGAGGACCAGTTCGAGCGCCGGGTCAGTGGAAACCCTCGTCCTGAGCTTGTCGAAGGACGAGGTTTTCGTTTCAGGCCCCCACCAGCACCTCGGCCACCTGCACGGCGTTCAGCGCCGCGCCCTTGCGCAGGTTGTCGCCGACCACGAACAGGGCCAGGCCGTGCTTCACCGTCGGGTCGGGACGCACGCGGCCGACGAACACGGGGTCCTGGCCGGTGGCGGCCAAGGGGTTGGGCACGTCGTCGATCACCACGCCCGGCGCCTTGGCCAGCAGGGCCAGAGCCTCTTCCACCGAGATCGGGCGATCGAACTCGGCGTTGATCGACAGGGCGTGGCCCGAGAACACCGGCACCCGCACGCAGGTGCCGCTGACGGGCAGGTTCGGCAGGCCCAGGATCTTGCGGCTCTCGTCGCGCAGCTTCAGCTCTTCCTCGGTGTAGCCGTCCTCGCCCAGCACGTAGTTCAGCGGCACGACGTTGTAGGCCAGCGGCACGGCCCACTTCTTCGGCTCGGGCAGCGGGGCGGCGTCGGGGCTCATGGCCAGGCCGTCCAGATCGCCTTCAGCGCCGGCGCGCAGCTGCTGCGACAGCACCTGGATGCCCTCGACCCCGCCGCCCGAGGCGGCCTGGTAGGTGCTGACCGTCAGGCGCTTGAGGCCGGCGTGGTCGTGCAGGGGCTTGAGCACCGGCATGGCGGCCATGGTGGTGCAGTTGGGGTTGGCGACGATGCCCTTGGGGTTGTCGTCCAGGGCCTCGGGATTGACCTCGGCCACCACCAGCGGAACCTCCGGATCGCTGCGCCAGGCCGACGAGTTGTCGATGACGATGGCGCCGGCCGCCGCGGCCTTGGGGGCCAGTTCGCGCGACGTGCCGCCGCCGGCCGAGAAGAACACGATATCCAGGCCCGCGAAGTCGGCGGTGGCGGCGTCCTCCACCGTCACCTGGCCGTCCTTCCACGGCAGGGCCTGGCCGGCCGAGCGGGCCGAGGCGAAGACCCGCAGGGCGCTTAGCGGAAAGTCCCGCTCGGCCAGCAGCTTCAGCATCATGCCGCCGACCAGGCCGGTGGCGCCGACGACGCCGACGGCGGGCGGGTTCGAACGGGAAAACTTGCGGCTCATGGGTAGCGTCTCCTGGTTGGCGGAGCGCGGGGAGCCTTGAGGTCTCGTGGATTGAGAGCCGCCCCGCGCAGTGCGGGGCTGGTCTGAGGATGCTCGCTTAGATCGCGCGCATACCCGCCGCCCCGCCGTAGCGGGTCGTTTTGCGGGTAATAATTTTGGTCGCGGCCAATTGCATCGAGCGGGTTGATAGCGGCGAAGCTGGCGAAGGTAAAGCCGCCGCATCAGGAACCTCCCCCCGTTGGGGAGGTGATCGCGAAGCGATCGGTGGGGGGAGTGATTGCGAAATCGACCGCCGCCCCGAAAGCTGAAAACGGCCCCCCGCCGGCCTTCGGCCGCCTCCCCCAGAGGGGGAGGTTCTAGCCGCTCGCCCCCTTGCTCTCCCACCCCTCCACGAACGGGAAGCGCTTTTCCCAGAACTCGGCCAGGCGCGGATCGCTGTCCACCCGCCGCACCACGTCGGCCATCTTCGGCGCGCGCTCGTAGAAGCGCACCCGGCGCGAGCCCCAGCGGCTGACCACGGCGACATAGAGGTCGAGCACGGAAAGCTCGTCGCCCAGGATGTAGGCCCGCGGCTCGACCTGGGCGTCCATCATCGCCCAGCAGTCGGCGATGCGGTCGGCGGTGGCGGCCTTCACCCGGGCCTGCGCCTCAGGGTCGGGGCCGGCCAGGCGCGAGGGCTCGTCGCGCACCCAGAACAGCGAATAGATCGAGGCCGGGATGAAGGTCATCCAGCGCAGGAACTGGCCCCGGCGCGGATCGCCGATCGCCGGCGCCAGGCGCGCTTCGGGGTGATTGTCGGCCAGCCAGATCAGGATCGCCGCGCTCTCGGTGATCGTCTCGCCTTGAGGGGTGACAAGCGCCGGGATCTGCTTCATCGGATTGACGGGGGCGACCTTGGCCTGCTGTTCCCGGCCCTCCCAGGTAGGCGCCTCGACCACCGTGTAGGCCTGCCCCAGAAGGGTCAAAGTCGCTTCGACGGGCACCGAGCCGGAGCCAAGCGCGCCATAGATGGTGTAAGCTGTTTTCATCTTTGGTTACCCATTCTGCCCACAACATGTTGTGCCATGGGTCAATTTGACCACTAGATGGGGCGTGTCGCCCTAGGCTACGAAGAGACTACCCGCCCGACCGATTCGTGTCCGACCGCTCTGGAGACCGCCCATGTCCGCCTCGTTGATCACCAAGCCCGGCCTCATGATCCCCTCCGGCGGTTACAAGCCCTTCCGCTATCCGTGGGCCTACGACTTCTGGAAAAAGCAGCAGCAGGTCCACTGGATGCCCGAAGAGGTGCCGCTGGGCGAGGACCTCAAGGACTGGGCCGTCAAGCTGAACGACAAGGAGCGCAATCTGCTGACGCAGATCTTCCGCTTCTTCACCCAGTCCGACGTCGAGGTGCAGGACAACTACATGGAGCGCTACGGTCGGGTGTTCAAACCGACCGAGGTGAAGATGATGCTGGCCTCGTTCGCGAACATGGAGACGATCCATATCGCGGCCTACGCCCTGCTGCTCGAGACCATCGGCATGCCCGAGACCGAGTTCTCGGCGTTCATGGAATACGAGGCCATGAAGGCCAAGCACGACTACATGCAGACCTTCGGCGTCGAGACCAACGCCGACATCTGCCGCACCCTGGCCATGTTCGGCGGCTTCACCGAAGGCCTGCAGCTGTTCGCCTCGTTCGCGATGCTGATGAATTTCCCGCGCTTCAACAAGATGAAGGGCATGGGCCAGATCGTCTCGTGGTCGATCCGCGACGAGAGCCTGCACTGCGACGGCATCATCAAGCTGTACCACGCCTTCAACAAGGAAACCGGCGCGGTGACCAAGTCGGTCGCCGACGACATCGTCGACTGCTGCAAGACCGTGGTCGGCATGGAGGACAACTTCATCGACCTGGCCTTCGAGGCCGGCGACGTGCAGGGCATGGTCCCCGACGACATCAAGCAATACATCCGCTTCGTCGCCGACTGGCGCCTGCGCCAGCTGGACCTGCCGGAAGTCTATGGCGTCCGCGAGAACCCGCTGCCGTGGCTGCAGGCCCTGCTGTCGGGCGTCGAGCACGCCAACTTCTTCGAGGCGCGCGCCACCGAATACTCCAAGGCCGCCACCAAGGGCCAATGGCACGGTTCGGACGGCGTGTGGTCGAGCTTCGAGGCCATGCTGCAAAAGCGCACGGACGTTCCGGCCGAGCACTGAGCCTCGCCGAAATCGTCGTGACGACAGGAACGCCGCCCGCTAATCCGGGCGGCGTTTTTCGTTTGGGGAGAAGCTTGATGCGCATCGCTGTGATCGGTCCTGGCGCGGTCGGCGGAACCCTGGCGGCGTGGCTGGCCCAGGCCCATGACGTGACCCTCTGCGCCCGCACCGCCTTCGAGCGGCTGGAGGTCGAGACGCCGGAAGGGCCGCTCGTGGCGAGCCCGGCCGTGCTGACCGATCCGGCCGCCGCCGCGCCGGTCGACTGGGTGCTGGTGACGACCAAGACCTATGACGCCGCCGGCGCGGCCGCCTGGCTTGCGGGCCTGGTCGGTCCCCAAACCCGGGTGGCCGTGCTACAGAACGGCGTCGAGCACGTCGAGCGTTTCAGCCCCTACCTGCCGGCCGACCGCATCACCCCGGCGGTGGTCGACATCCCGGCCGAGCGCGCGGCGCCCGGCGTGATCCGCCAGCGCCGCATGGGCTGGATCAAGGTTCCGGCCGGAGCGGCCGGAGCGGCCTTCGCCGCTCTCTTTGATCACACCCCGATCGAGGTCGCGACCGCCGACGACTTCGTCACCGTCGCCTGGAGCAAGCTGGCCCTTAACTGCGCCGGCGCGGTCAACGCCCTGACCCTGAAGCCGGCCGGCATCGCCCACCGCGACGACATCGCCGCGATCATGAAGAGCCTGGTGGCCGAATGCGTCGCCGTCGGCCGGGCGCAGGGCGCGGATCTTTCGGACGACCTGTCCGAGCAGGTGGTGGCCGGCTATCGCGCCGGGCCCGCCGACGGGATCAACTCGCTGCACGCCGACCGCCTGGCCGGTCGTCCCATGGAGATCGACGCCCGCAACGGCGTCATCGTCCGCCAGGGCGCGACCCACGGCATCGCCACGCCGGTCAACGCCATGGTCGTGGCGCTGCTGGAGGCGGCGGGGGCGTAGCGGGCAAGCCTTGCCATGGCGAGGGGTTTGCGGCGTCATGGCGCCATGAGGTCCATCACCGCCGCCGTCGCCGTCCTGATGGGCCTGCAATGCTGGTCGGAGGCGTTGGCCTGCAGTCGCGCCCGCAATCCGGGCGTGATCGCCCTCACGCAGGACTGGCGCGAAGGCTTCGGGCAGGCGTTCGCGCGGGCGAGCGGCGTCCACCTCGTTTCGGTCAGCGACGCCGGCAAGCACGGCGACGGCGCGTGGTCGATGTTCTGCGATTTCTACGACTTTGGCCCTCCGCCGTTGGAACGACGCGCCTCGAAGGCCAGGAAGGCCGAGCACGAGGCCGAGTTGCGGCGGGTCGAGCAGGCCAGCGAGGCTTGTCAGGCCGGACAGGCGAGGGTTCACGTCCTGGAGACGTTGAAGGGCCGGCCGCTCGCCGAGTGGGTCGAAGCGGAAGCTTTCATCACGGTGACCGACGCCCCGCCGGCCGAACCTCTGAAGCATTGGGAGGATGGGACGGCGGTCTGGGGCGCGCGCCTCGAGAACCATGCGGGGGCCAACTGCGACGGCATGGTCTTCTCGCGCCGGATGAGCAGCCGGGCGACCTATCTTGTGTTCACGTTCGAGGGTGACCAGCCCCCGCCGGTCATCACCCATGCTTTCCTGGCCGATGACCCCACGCCGTTCCTGGCCGAAGCGCGCCGGCTGGCGCGCCCCGCGCCCTGACCGTCAGTTCTTCAGGAAGCCGCCCAGAAGGTCGCCGACCGCGCCGCCCAGGCCCTCGTCGGGCAGCTTGCCGCCGGGGGTGAGCTTGTCGACCAGGCCCGGCAGGATCTCCGACAGCTTGGCCGCCGCGGTCTGCGGGTCGACGCCCAGCTTCTCGGCGAACTGGCCCACCACGCCCGAGCCGAGCACGGCCTGGATCTGTTCGGGCGAGACGGGCAGGTTCTGGCCGCTCGACACCCAAGACTGGGCGACTTCGGAGAGGCCCCCCTTCTGGAAGGCGTCGACCAGGCCGCCGACCCCGCCGGTGACGCCCAGGCTCTTGACGGTTTCGGCCAGGTCGCCCTGGCCGCCCAGCGCGCCCATCAGATTGTCCAGCAGGCTCATGTCTCGCTCCGCTCGATCGTCGCTTGGCCCGCCACGGGCCCGCCCGACGTGACGGGGATTAAGCGCCCCTCCAGCGCGCTTGGCGAGTAGGCAAAGGAAAAGGCGCGGACCTTGCGATCCGCGCCCTTCGTGTCTTCGGCCTCGCGCCGGATGCGCCCTACGGACGGTCCTTCTTGGGGATGGCCGCCACTTCTTCCGGCGTCAGCTTGGTGATGGCCTTGGCGCGGATCGGCATGGCGAAGCCCGTGCCGTCGGCGACGCGCAGGTCCAGGTCCAGCGGACGGCAGACGGTGTCGATGCCGCGCACGTTCGAGACGAGGTAGCTGCCCGGAGCCGTCAGCGAGTTGGTGCCCCACGACAGGTCGACGCGATAGACGTCGCGGTTGCGGACCTTCATGTAGAGCGTGTTCTTGTCGGGGGCGCTCCAGCCCTGCCAATCCGACAGCTGGAAGCACTGGCGGGGGGCTTTCTCGGTGGAGGCGGCCTTTTCGGTCGCCAGGGCCGGGCCCGCGAGAAGCGCGCCGGCCAGGCCGGCCAGGGCGATGGTTTTCAACTTGACCATTGCGTTTGTCCTCACAGTCCCTCGCGCGAAAGATTGGGCCTGGAAGCCTCGCCGTCAATGGTCAAGCCGCCCCTTTTTTGCGCGCGAAAGGGGCGTTTTAGGTCGCCCCATTCGAGGGGAGCGCTCAAGAGAAAAGGGCGGGACCGCGAGGTCCCGCCCTTTTCCGTTCTCGAAACCTAAAACCGCAAAATCCCCGCGAAAGCGGGGACCCAGGCGTTTTATCGTCGAGCGCTCCGCGCTTCAGAAAAAGCCTAGGCCCCCGCTTTCGCGGGGGTTTTACGGAAGGAGAGATTACGCGCCAGCCTTGGCCAGTTCCGGATCCACCTCGTCCAGCTCGCCCTCCCACTTGGCGACGACGGCGGCGGCGACGGAGTTGCCGACGACGTTGGTGGCCGAGCGGCCCATGTCGAGC
>NZ_QDKO01000009.1 GCF_003094615.1 Caulobacter radicis
GCCCCGGGCCGCCACCCCGGCCTCGCGCCCGGCCGCCAGCCCCGCCCGCGCCGCCCAGGCCCGCGCCGCCGCCTTCGCCACCGAAGGCTCGGCCGCCCTGGCCGTCGACAGCTGGGAAGAGTTCTAAGGCTTGATCCTCCCCTCCGGGGGAGGTGGTCCCAAGACCGGAAGGGGGAGCGTCGCAAGGCGCTCCCCTTTGTCGTTCCTGATCCCTCTCTCTTCGAGAGAGGGAGGGGCCCGCGCCGCAGGCGTGGGAGGGTGAGAGGTTTCACCGCTTCAAGCAAACCCCGCCAGCAACCCCGCCCGTCATCCCGGAAAGCGCGCAGCGCTTATCCGGGACCCAGGGAACTGGGCGCGGAGCTGGCGGTCGCCGACGCCCTGCGCCTGCCCCTGGGTCCCGGCTCTCCGCTACGCTGCGGCCGGGATGACGATGTGAGGGATCGAGAATTGTCCGGGAGGGCGTACCCTCTCACCCTCCCATCACCTGCGGCGACGGGCCCCTCCCTCTCTCCACCAGAGAGGGGTTGTCAGGCCGCCGCCACCGCGCCGGTCGTGCGGCGCAGGCGCCAGAAGCGGATGGTGCGCAGGGCGCTTTCGCGGGGCAGGGCGGCGTAGAGCTCGCCATAGGCTTTCGCCTTGCCCATCACCTCGTCGGACGGATCCAGGATCAGCAGGGCGAAGGTCAGGAACAGGGCGCGGTCGAAGTCGGCCGCCTTGCAGACCACGGCCAAGCCGTCGAGCTCCTTGCGCTCGAGGATCTTGCGGGCGGTGTGGAAGTCGATGTCGGCCATGTCCGACAGGGCGCAGAGGAACAGGCTGGTCTGCTTGGCGCGCAGCATGCTGGCCAGGGCCTGGGGCGTGATCCGCCCCCGGGCCTTGATCAGGCCAAGCTCGTGCATGGCCGCGTCGTAGTCGGCCGGCAGGGCGCCGTCGCGGGCGGCCAGGCGGTTGCGGCCGGCGGCCAGGGCCGCCTCCAGCACCGCCGGGTCGACGCTCTCGTTGCGGGCCATGATCCGGTCGCGCAGCCGCGCCTCGGCCACGAAATACATCTCGTTGAGCAGGTCGATCGGCAGGCTCTGGCGGTCGATCACCGCCTCGTGCAGGGCCGGGTTGGCGGCGGCGCGGTCGACCACGGTCTCGTGCGCCCGGCGCGACAGCTCCGCGCCCTCGTTGCGGATCAGCACGCCCAGGGTGTCGTCGTCGCCGCGCGCGACGATGGCGTCGGAGACGGCGCTGGGCACGTGGGCCCGGCTGGAGATCGCCCGCAGGTGCTCCTGGCCCTGCGTCTGGGCCACGTGCAGCAGATCGGCGTCCGACAGCGCGGTCGCGCCGGTCAGGATCGGGCGGGCCACGGCGATGCTGTCGGCGGCCAGGTTGCGGGTCAGGCTCGGCGGCGGCGCGGCCGACTGGCCCAGGCGCTCGGCCAGCTCGACGCGCACGGCCTCTTCCATCTCGCCGGCCAGCTGGCCCATCACCTGGTCGAACAGGCCCATCTCCACCGCGCCGTGGTCGTCGGCGGTGAAAAACAGGTCGGTCACCCCGCGCAGCAGCTCGCGCCGCTTGGCGCTGGAGGGCTCGTCGGCCAGGGCGATCAGGTCATGCAGCCGCGATTGCAGCATCAGAAATCGCTCTCCTGGGCGGTGGTCTTCTTCTTCCGCGACGCCGAGGTCGACATGTCTCGGCCAGCGTCCCGGGCGGCCTCCGCCAGCCAGTCGGCCGAGCCGTGCTGGGGTTCGTCATCGGCTGGGGCCGTGGCCACGGCTGCCGGGTCGACGGCCATCAGCACCGTGTTGGGCGGGCCGGGGGCGGCGATCTGGTCCGGCGTCAGGCCGAACATCCGGCCGACCGAATAGGTGCGCGGCGCCAGGCCCTCGGCGGCGCGCGGATTGGCGTAGGCCGGCGCGGCGGCGACCTGGGTCGGGGCGGGGACCGGGCGGGGCTGCGGCTGCGGCGTCTGGACGGGCGGCGGTCCGCCGGCCAGCTCGCTCGACGGATAGACGCGCGGCGCGGCCGGCTTGGCGGGAGCGATTTGGGCGGCGGCTACGGGCGGGCTGTAGAGGCTGGTCGGCAGGGCGCCTTGCGAGCCCGGAGCCTGCGTCGTCGGTGGGGGGGCGTAGCGCGGCTGCGGCTGGACCTGCTGGGGCGGCGGCGGGGCCGGGGCGTTGGCGTAGCCGGCCCAGGCGGCCATCGGCGCGGGGCGTTCGACGGCGCGGTCGTTGGTCTCGGCGGCGGCGGGCGCCGTGGGCGCCTCCACCTTGCCGGCCCAGCCCAGCATGGGACCGCGATAGGCCGAGGCGGCGGCCTGGGCGCGTGGGCTGCGCGGGCCGTAGCGGCTCTCGCGCACGTCGTCGGCGTGCGCCGGAACGGCGACGCTGGCGAGCAGCAGCAGGGGCAGAACGAGGCGCATGCCGGTCCGGACGGAGTCTTGTCAGTCTGCAACCCTTAGCCGACGCCGCTTAATCGCCGCCTAACGGCGCCGTGGGGAGGGTCGGGGATGCGACCATAAATCCCTCTCTCTTCGAGAGAGGGAGGGGCCCGCGCCGCAGGCGTGGGAGGGTGAGAGGTTTCACCGCCTGCCGGCTCAAAGCACAACGAGGATGTCGTCTCCTGTCCCGCCAGGATCGGCCAGCACCCGCTCGTTGGGAAATCGCAGAACCATGTAGCCGAACAGCTCCAGCGTCTGAGTGCGGCGCTCGTCGTGATCCTCGCGCCCCTCGTGCGCGGCGCCGTCCAGTTCGACGATCAGCTTGCCCGCCTCGCAGACGAAGTCGGCGAAGTAGCGATCTATCGGAACCTGCCGCAGGAACCTGTATCCGCCCAGGCGCCGGTTGCGCACGAGCCTCCACATTGTCTTCTCAGCCAGGGTCTGGTCTCTGCGCAGGCGTCGAGCGTTGGCGGTCTTGTCCATGAAGCCGAGCCTGAAGGTTCGTTTCCAGGCGTCGCAACGGAAGGAATCCGGATTTTCCGGTCGGGCTGAAACCTCTCACCCTCCCACCGCTGCGCGGCGGGCCCCTCCCTCTCTCGAAGAGAGAGGGATTTACCGCCCCCGCCACCAGGCCAGCAGCCGGGCCTCGGCCGCGGCCAGGGCCGCGTGCAGCGCCACGCCCATGGCGGCCAGCACGGCCAGCGCCGCGAAGCCCCGCGCGGTCTGCAGGCGGTTGAAGCTTTCCAGCATCCGCCAGGCCAGGCCCTGGCTCGACCCCGAGCCGGCCACGAACTCGGCCGCCACCGCGCCCACCAGGGCAAGGCCGGCGGCGACCTTCAGGCCTTCCAGGATCGCCGGCAGGGCCGAGGGCAGGCGCAAGCGCCACAGCCGCTGCCAGGGCGTGGCGCCGTAGAGGTCGAACAGGCGCGACAGGTCCGGATCGGCCGCCTTCAGCCCGGCGATCGCGCCCGAATAGATCGGGAAGAAGGCGATGACGGCGGCCAGCGCGGTGACCGCCCGGCCCGGATGGTCGATGCCGGCCCAGATGGTCACCAGCGGCGCGATGGCGATCACCGGCGTCACTTGCAGGATCGCCGCGACGGGGGCGAAGGCGTCCTCGACGATCGGCTTCAGGGCGGCGCAGAACGCCAGGGCCAGGGCGACCACGGCGGCCAGCGCCAGGCCCGCCAGCGCCGTCGACAGCGTGCCCCAGGCGCTGAGCGCCAGCAGCGGCCCGGCCTCGACCAGCGCCCTGGCCACCTGCGACGGCGCCGGCAGCAGGTAGGCCGGCACGTGCAGCGCCCGGCAGGCGCCTTCCCAGGCCGCCAGCAGGAAGGCCACGAACAGGATGGGGGCGAGGCGGCGGGTCATCGGCCGGCCTCCAGCAGCGTGGAAACCGCCTCCACGGTCTCGCGGAACGCCGCCGTCGTGCGAAACCCCGCCGGTCGCACCAGCGGGCCCTCGACCATCACCTCGCCGGCCACGACGCCCGGTCCCGGCGTCAGCACCACCACGCGGCGGGCCATGTAGACGGCTTCCTCGACATTGTGGGTGACGAACACCACGGCCGGCGACAGCGCCGCGCACAGGGCCAGCACGTCGTCGGCCAGGGCCCGGCGGGTGATCTCGTCCAGCGCCGCGAAGGGCTCGTCCAGCAGCAGCAGGCGAGGGGCCGTGACCAGGGCCCGGGCCAGCGAGGCCCGCATGGCCATGCCGCCCGACAGCTGGGCCGGCCGGGCGTCCTGGGCGCCGGAAAGGCCGACCTTCGCCAGCGCCTCGCGCGCCTTGGCCCGGGCCTCCTTGGCGGGGACGCCGGCAAGCTCCAGCGGCAGGGCGACATTGGCCGCGGCGCTCATCCACGGCGCCAGGGTGGGGGCCTGGAACACCACCGAGGTCTCGCCCTTGCCGGCCGCCCGGGTGACGGTTCCGCGCGTCGGCTGCTCGAGGCCCGCCAGCAGCCGCAGCGCCGTCGACTTGCCGCACCCCGACGGCCCGACCAGCGCCACCACCTCGCCGGCGGCCAGCGCCAGGTCGACGGGGCCGAGGGCGCGGCCGCGCGGGTAGTCGACCTCGACCTGGTGGAGGGAGGCGATGGTGGTCACGACCCTTCCCCCTCGATGGGGGAGGGGGAGGGGGAGGGGCAGGGGTGACTGCCGAGGACGAAGGAAGCCGCGCCGCGTCCGGTCCGAGCGCCGCGCCACCCCCATCCCCGGCCCTTCCCCCATCGAGGGGGAAGGGAGCTCGCTTGCGGGCTGGGCATCACTTCGGCAGGAAGGCCAGGCTGTAGGCCTGCTTATAGTCCATGGTCTTGGGATAGACGCCCTGGTCGGCCGCCACCGCGAAGAACTCCGCCCAGCGCGCGTCGGTCATGGCGCCGATGCCGTCCTTGGGCACGATGCCATAGGACCGCATCTTGTCCCGGGCCTGGTCGAGCAGGTCCTGGGTCATTTCGGGGTTGTCCTTGAGGATCGCCGCGTCGCCGGGCTTGGCGTCGCCGTAGAGATAGCTCTTCCAGCCGGCGGCGATGGCGTCGCTGATCGCCTGCACCTGGGCGGGCTTCTGCGCGATCATCTGGTCGGTGACCAGGGCGAACGACGCGTAGGCCGGATAGCCGTCGTCGGCCAGCAGGAACACCGCCGGCTTCTCCCCGCCCGCCTTCTCGATCAGGTAGGGCTCGGACGTCGCATAGCCCTGCTGGATCAGGCTCTTGTCGGCCAGGAACGGGGCGACCGAGTAGTTATACTTTCGCACCTGGGCGTCGGTGAAGCCGTGCTTGGCCTTCAGCCACACCCAGAAGGCCGTCACCGAGGCGTCCGACAGCAGGATCGGCTTGCCCTTCATGTCGGCGATGCTGGCGACCCCGGTTCCCGGGTGGGCGATCAGCACCTGCGGATCCTTGTCCATGTAGGCGGCGACGGCTTTGACCGGCACGCCTTCCTTGGCGAGATTCAGCACGATGAAGCTGTTGGAGCCGACGCCGATGTCGACCGCGCCGGTGGCCAGCAGCTGGGGCACGTTCACGCCCGGCCCGCCCTGGACGATCGAGACGTCGAGCCCGCGCCTGGTGAACTCGCCGGTGGCCACGGCCTGGTAGTAGCCGCCGAGCTCGGCCTGGCCGCGCCAGTCGGTGGCCAGCTTCAGCTTGGTGAGGCCCGGGGCGGCGTCCTTCCTGGCCGGCGAACAGGCGGCCGCCAGCAGGGCCAGGCCCGATGCGGTCACGGCGCGGCGCGAGAAAGTCATGGCGGATCCCCCGGATGATGCGGCGCGGAGGTTAGCGGGGGCGGGGTGGGGCGCCAACAAAGATCCTCCCCCTTCTGGGGGAGGTGGCGCGGAGCGCCGGAGGGGGGACGTTTTCAGCTTGCGAGGTTTTGGCCGGCTATCGCGTCACTCCCCTCTCCGTCGGCTTCGCCGACACCTCTCCCACGGGGAGAGGATCCCTAGGAACCCGCCTCCAGCCAGCGCCCGACCTTGGCGTACAGCACCTCGCGCTGCACGGGCTTGGCGATGTGGTCGACCATGCCGGCGGCGAAGCAGCGTTCCACCTGCTGGGGCAGGGCGTCGGCGCTCATGGCGATGATCGGCACGCGGCCGGCCGCGCCTTCCAGGCTTCGGATGGCCCGGGTGGCGGCCAGGCCGTCCATCTCGGGCATGTGGATGTCCATCAGGATGATGTCGAAATGGCCGCGCGCGGCCGCCGCCAGGGCCTGGCGGCCGTTCTCGGCGGTCTCGACGTGGCAGCCGGCCAGGCGCAGCAAGCCAACCCCGATCTCGCGGTTCATCGGGTGATCGTCGACCAGCAGGATACGGGCGGCCTTGGGGTCGCGGGCGACCTCGCGCACCGGCGCGGCCAGGGGCTCGGCCTCGGCGGCCGGCAGCTCGAACCAGAAGCACGAGCCGTGGCCCGGCGCGCTGTCGGCCCCGATCCGCCCGCCCATCAGCTCGACCAGCGACTTGCTGATCGCCAACCCCAGGCCCGCGCCGCCATAGGCGCGGGTGGCGCCGCTGTCGAGCTGGACGAAGCGCTGGAACAGCCGCGCCTGGTCCTCGATCGGCACGCCCACCCCGGTGTCGGCGACCTCGAAGCGCAGGCGGTCCTCGACATCGCCGGGCTCGACGATCAGCCGGGCGACGATCTTGCCGCGCTCGGTGAACTTCACGGCGTTGTTGAGCAGGTTCAGCAGCACCTGGCGCAGGCGCAGGGCGTCCAGGTCGTGCAGGCCGCCGACCGGGTCGATGACGTCGATCTCGATCGCCAGGTGCTTGGCCTCGGCTTCCGGGCGGACGATGCCGATCGCGTCGTGCAGCACCGCCTCGGCCGAGGCCGGCTGCATCAGGAGCTCGACCTGGCCGGAATCCACCCGCGAGACGTCGAGGATGTCGCTGACCACGGTCAGCAGGGCCGCGCCGGCGGTGTCGATCATGCCCACCTGCCGATGGGCGTCGGCGGGCAGGTCGCCCCGGCTGGCCAGCAGCTGGGCGAAGCCGAGGATGCTGTTCAGCGGCGTGCGGATCTCGTGGCTCATGGTGGCCAGGAACTCGGTCTTGGCCTCGGCCGCGGCCAGGGCCCGGGCGCGGGCCGCGCGGGTCAGCTGCTCGCGCCGCACCAGAAGGCGCCGCAGCCGCTCCTGCTGGGCCAGGGCCAGGCCCGCCGCCAGGGCGGTGACGAACACCACGGTGACGAAGCACTGGATCAGCCGGGTCATCTGGGCCGGGTTCCACGGCGCCAGCAGCTGGCCCAGGAAGATGTTCCACACCCCCAGCGGCAGCGACACCACGGCGATGGTCAGGGCGGCTTCGGCCGCCCCGCGCGGTCCCAGGCGGAAGGCGCAGAGGATGGCGGCGGGGAACAGCACGAAGGGCAGGGGCGCGCGGGTGTCGTGGAACACCGCCGCCGTCAGCACCGCCATCAGCACGAACAGGCCCAGCCGCTCGCCCAGCGAGCGGTGGAAGGTGCGCTTGTGCTCGGCGTCGATCAGCACCAGCACGGCCGGCACGATCAGCGCCATGCCCAGCGCCCCGCTGACGAACCAGTCGCGCCACAGGGCCATGAACGGCGCGCCGTCCAGCAGGGCCAGCAGGGCGGCGGCGATGGCGGCGGTCACGGCCACCACCGGCGCGATCACCGTCACCAGCAGGGCCAGGTGGCGCATGGTCCGCACCTTGGGCGGCCCGCCGAAGGCCCGCCGCACGGCCTCGCGCGCGCCCCAGGCCTCGACCAGGCCGACGGCGGTGAACACCAAAGCCCGTTCCAGGCCGTCGCCGAAGGCCAGGCACAGGGAGAAATGGATGACGCCGACCACGATCGTCAGGATCAGCCGCCGCGGCGGGCCCAGCGCCATCAGGCCTACCGCCAGAAGGGCCGTGCCGGGCCACAGGGCGGCCACCCCGGCCGGGCCGCGCGTCAGGCCGTCGCTGAACAGCTGGGTGATGGCGAACGCAGTCGCCAGCACGAGCAGCAGCGCCGTCTGGCGGCCGGACTCCTGTAGGGCGGCGCTTCGCGTCATTCTTGACCCCGTTTCCCCCGGTTTCTACGCCGAACAACGGTTTCAGTTTCGGGACCAATGCCTTCTGTGACGCTTTGCCGCAATGGCTTTTGATAGTGTCGACTATCCGACGAAGGGGGCGGTTTCCTTATCTGGCCGAGGCTTGCGGGCCTTCGCGGGGTGAAAAGGCGGTTTCACTAAATCGCCTCAGGATCCCTTCTTGGCGGGGGCGGGCGCCGGCTTGGCCGGCTGGGGCAGGCGCATGACCTTGCGGACGGTGTCGGTCACCGCCTCGACCGCCCCCGTCGCTCCGCCTTCGGAATCCTCGGCCCCCTCGGCCACCGCGTCCTCGATCTTGGGCGGATAGGCCCTTTCCTTGCAGATCTTGGTCAGGTCCGCGTCGTTCAGGGCCACGCACTCGGCCACCGCCTTCTCCAGCTGAACCTTGTCGCCGTCGCGCTGGTAGATCGTGATCTTGGACGGCAGGAAGCGTCCGGGCTGGCCTGTCTCCTTGGCGCCGTCGTTCAGCGCCTTGATGGCGCCGGCCTTGTCGGGCTTGCTCATGTAGCGCTCGGCGATCACCAGGTAGAGATCGACGTCCTTGGGACGCGTGAGCAGCACCTTGCGGAAGTGGCCGATGGCTACGTCGGGCCGGTTCTCGGCGCTGGCCACGCGGCCGGCCAGGTCCTGCACCTCGGGCGACTCCTTGATCGGCGAGTCCAGGGCCTTGTCGATTTCGGTCCGGGCGCCGGCGACGTCGCCCTTGGCCAGCTTGGCCAGCGCCGCCTCGCGCGCCTTCGAGGCCTCCCACACGTCGCGATAGGCCGCGAAATCGAAGATCTTCTTGGGGTCGCCCCGGAAGGGCTCGGGCTTGGGCGCGGCGGGTTGGGCCGGCGCGCCGCCCTTGCCCTTTCCCTTGCCCTTCCCCTTGGCTGGGGCGGCCGGCTTGGGCGGCGCCTTCTCCGGCGGCGGCGGGGGCGCCACGACGGGCGGCGGGGGCGGAGCGGCCTCGGCGGCGGGCGCGCGATGGTAGCGCGCGAAATAGTCCTTCATCAGCTGCTGGCGCTGGTCGACATTGTCGTAGAGGGCCACGCCCTCGAGGCGGCGTCGTTCGTCGTACTTGCGCATCAGGAAGGCGCTGATGTTCAGCGCGGCCAGCCAGCCCAGTTCCTTCATCGCCTTGTCGGAATCCTCGGAAGCCAGGGCGAACGGCGCGAGCAGGCCGATCGCCTTGGCGGCGTCGGCGATCTGTTTCTCGGAGGCCTTGGACAGCTCGGCCTGGCGCTGGATCTGCCTCTTGGTGACCTCGCGGATGAATTCCAGCGAGCGCGCGCCCTGGGCGATGTCGACGGCCTTGCCGGTGCGGGCCTGGAAGCCCATCGCCAGGTCGACCGCCAGCATGTCGGCGTCGCGCTCGGTCTCCTTGCGGAACGGCGGGTACAGCGCGCGCCGGGCCTCGGTCTCGACGACCATGCCGGCCAGATGGGCGCCGACCATCACGCCCTGGGCCTTGCGCATCTCGGCCTGCTTTTCGGCGTAGCTCGCCTTCTGGTCCTGGGTCATGCCCTTGGCCAGCAGGTAGACCGTCCCGGCGGTGCTGATGGCCTGCTTCAGGTCCTTGTAGCCCCGCTCCTCGGCGGTCATCGCCTGGGGGTGGCGCATCAGCAGGTGGCCGTACTCGTGGGCCAGGATGAACAGCAGCATCTGCTGGGCTTCGGTGTCGTCCTCGGCGTTCAGCGCGAACAGGAAGTCCCACAGGCCGCTGGTCATGTAGATCTTGTTGTCGATGGCGATGGCGTTGGGCACCGGATCCGACAGGATGATGAGCTGGGCGGGCTGGGTCTGGCGGGGGCCGGCGGCGATCAGCTGGTCCACTAGCGTGGCCTGGACCTGGCGGGTCATGGGCCAGATGACCCGGACGGGTCCGTTGCTGGCCATGGCCGACAGCAGGCCCGCCGGCGACGCGGACGGGGCGTTCGGGTCGATCGGCGGATAGGCGGGATCGTCGAACCGCCTGACCACCTGCACGTCGGGCGTCTTCAGCGGTTTGGCGACAAAGGGGATGGGGATCGAAAGGCCCAGGCCCTTTCCCTTGCCCTTCCCTTTGTCCTTGCCGTCCTTCTTGCCGGTCTTCGGCTCGCCCTTGCCGGCGGCCTCCGGCTCGGGCGCCTCGGGTTCCTGGTCCAGCAGCTGGATGTCCGGCTTGGCCGGGGGCTTGGCCGCGCCGGGAGCGGGCTTGGCCGCTGACGCGGACGGCTTGCCCTGGGCCAGGGCCGCGCCGGGGGCGGCCAGGCTGAGGCCGGCCAGGACGAGCAGCGCCGTCCGCCGCGCCGAGCTCACCGGCATTTCGGTTCCTCCTTCGAGCATACAGGCCAGGGAGCCACGCCCGGAACGCTGAGGTGCTGGGTTCCGCCCGCCGAGGGGCATATGCAGCCTATGTTGGGCAGCTCCGGCGGGTTGATCGTCGTGCGCCGCACCAGGCGCAGGCCCGCCCCCGTGCGCAGGGTCAGGAACTTGGGATCGAGGCACTCGTAGGCGACCAGGGTCGCGGGAAGCTGCGCCCGCGGCAGGTCCTCGGCATAGACCTTCTGGCTGTCGTAGAGCTCGATCGGCCGCGACGGCAGCGCGGTCGTCTGCAGCCGCACCTTGTGGCAGCTGGCCAGGGCCGGGTCGGCCTGGGCCCGGGCCGATCCCCCGCCGCGCTCGTCCGCCACGGGCAGGGTCAGGGTCAGGGCCAGGACCAGCGCCGTCGCGCCGGCGATCTTCAGGGCCGGTCTCATCGCGCCGCCCCCCGCGCCGTCAGCCGCCGTCGAAGCGACCGCGTGCGCCTGAAGCTTCGGATCTGGTCGGAAATCAACATGGCCCCCGCTCCCGTGACCATTGCGCCAAGAAGAATGAACATCGGCCAGTTCAGCGCCATCGAGGTCGCCACCCCGGTCAGGCCGACGATGGCCAGGATCACCAGCCGGTCGCGCCAGCGCAGCCCGCGCTCGGGCGGGGTGCGTCGCCAGCGCCGCCAGGCGAAGACCAGGCACACCCCGAAGGCCAGCAGCACCCCCTGCATGACGTCGGCCCAGGTCAGTCCCATCGCCAGCGGCCGCGGATAGAGGGTCGGCTGGTCCTGGGTCTGGATCAGGTTGTCCAGCGCCATGGCGTGGACCGTCACGCCGGGCGTCTGGCCGAACAGGGGCGTGGGCCGGAAGTCGGCCAGATAGCGCAGGTCGACGCCGACCAGCACGATGCGGTCCTTCAGGAAGTCCTTGGCCTGCGGCGCGATGCCGTTGATCAGCCAGTGCGCCGGTATGGTGTCGGCGTAGCTGCAGCGCCGGTCGAACGGATCGTCGTCGTCCGGGTACAGCGCGGCGAAAGCCGAGCGCTTGGTGACCTCCAGGAAGCTGACCAGGCGCTGGGCCATGTCGCCGCCCTGGCAGGCCCGGCCCCGCCCGGCGTTCGGCGCGTAGGGGGCCATGGCCTCGGACATGCCGAACCCCCAGTCGATGGCCATGACGCGGTCGTCGGGCCTGGTGGGCGGCGTCTGGCCTTTCAGCACGGCGTAGAGCGTCGGCGCGACCGCGGGCCGGGGCGGCCCCCCCTTGGCGAGCGGGGCCGACAGCGGGTAGCCGAAGATCCGCTCTTCCTCGAAGGCGACCGGCAACTGGGCCAGGTCGCGCAGCGGCGCCAGGCCGGGATCGGGTCCGACCGCGCCGATGAACAGCGGGACCCCGTCGCGCGGTATCCGCTTCAGCCGGCGGGCGAAGTCCTCGATCTCGCGCTTGCGGGCCGCCTCGCAGTCTTCGATGTCGGCGCAGAAGGGCGCCAGCTGCGGCTGGTCGAAATGATAGTCGAGGAAGATCGCCTTGGGCTTGGCCGTGGCGATCTCCTGCAGCAGGTCGGCGGTGACGGAATAGGGCGGCGGCCAGTGCGGGCTTTCCAGCAGCCGCATGGTCTCGGCGTTGATCAGGACGACGGTGATCTGGTTCTGGCCGGTCCGGTTGAGCCCGCCGTAGAGCGGTCCGGTGATGATGCCGGCGGCCTGCTCGGACACCGCGTCGGAACGGTCGTTGATCTTGAAGCTGTCGAAGGCGTTGATCGACAGGGCCAGCAGCGCGGTCAGCACCGCGCCCGTGGTCGGGGCGTGCACCCAGGCCAGCCGCCACGCGTACGCGACCAGCCGCCACAGCGCGGCCAGACCCCGTCCCGAGCCGACCAGCGTCGCGATCGCCGCGCGTTTCGAACCTCTGAGCAGCACCCGCGCGAACGTACGCGCGCGATCCCGCAATCGCCCCCTCAGCGCCATCCGGCACCCCCCGCCCGGCAGACTAGGGGGCGGGGTTGTGCATATCAAGCTAAGATGGAGTTTGCGTGCATATGTGCGCTTAAGGCGAGGCGCCGCGCCCTCAGGCCGCCTCGGTCTCCACCCCGATCCAGCGGTTCAGCGCCGCGATCAGCACGTCGCGCTGGATGGGCTTGGCGACGTGGTCGACCATGCCGGCCTGGCGGCAGCGCTCGATCTGCTGGGGCATGACGTCGGCCGACAGGGCGATGATCGGCGCGCGCGAGGCGGGGCCGGGCAGGGCCTTGATGGCGCGGGCGGCGGCCAGGCCGTCCATGCGCGGCATGTGGATGTCCATCAGGATGATGTCGAACTGGCCCTGGGCGGCGGCGCGCACGGCCTCGTCGCCGTCCTCGGCGGTCTCGACCGCGCAGCCGGCCAGGGTCAGCATGGCCGCGCCCAGCTCGCGGTTCATCGGGTGGTCGTCGACCAGCAGCACCCGGGCGGCGGCTTCCTGCTCGGGAGCGGGGCCGTCGGCGGCGCAGACCGGCTCGGCCGGGGTGGTGAACCAGAACGTCGCGCCCTGGCCCGGCGCGCTGACCACGCCGATCTCGCCGCCCATGCGGGTGACCAGGGTCCTGCTGATCGCCAGGCCCAGGCCCGCCCCGCCGAACGCCCGGCTGATCGAGTTGTCGGCCTGGGAAAAGCGCTGGAACAGGCGGCCCTGCACCTCGGGCGCGATGCCGATGCCGGTGTCGGCCACCGTGAAGCGCAGGCGCTCGGGCCCGCCGGGATAGGTGGTCTCCAGGCACACGCTGGCCCGCACCGATCCGCTCGACGTGAACTTCACGGCGTTGTTGAGCAGGTTCAGCAGCACCTGGCGCAGGCGGGCCGGGTCCAGGGCGTAGTCGAAGCCGTCCGGCAGGTCGGCCTCGACCGCCAGCGACAGGCCCTTGGCCTGGGCGTCCAGCGCGATGATCGAGGCGGCGTCGGCCAGCAGGGCGGCCGGATCGACGGCCTCGGGGCGCAGCTCCACGCGGCCGGCCTCCAGCCGCGAGAAATCCAGAATGTCGTCGACGATGGTGGCCAGCGAGCCGCCGGCCTGGGCGATCAGCTCCAGCTTGCGGCGGCCGGCGGGGCTCAGGCCGTCCTCGGTCTCGGCCAGCAGGTTCGCGAAACCCAGCACGCTGTTGAGCGGGGTGCGGATCTCGTGGCTCATCGTCGCCAGGAAGTCGGTGCGGGCCCGGCCGGCGGCCTGGGCGCGGGCGCGGGCGGCGCGGGCGGCGGCGCTGCGGCGGGCCATCAGCCCCTTCAGCCGCTGCTCCTTGTAGAGCGACAGGGCCGCCGCCAGGCAGGTGAAGAAGATCGTGGTCACGAAGGCCTGGACCATGCGGATGCGCTCGATCTCGGCCCAGCGCGGGGCCAGCCGCGCCACGCCCTCGCCGGCCACGGTCATCGGGGCGGTGATGGCGATGACGATCACCGCGCTCCAGGCCGCGCCGCGCGGGCCCAGCTGGAAGGCCGCCAGCATGGCCGCCGGAAAGATCAGGAACGGCATCGGCGTGGACGGCTTGAGGAAGGCGAAGGCCGTGGCCGCCGCCACCATGGCGTAGAGACCGACCTGCGCCGCCGCCGGGCGGCGGAAGGCCTCCTCGTTGGTCGGGTCGAGGATCACCAGGGTGGCGGGCAGGGCGATGATCATGCCCATGCTGTTGCAGGCCGCCCAGGCGGTGAAGAACGGCCACAGGTCCGCGCCGGCCGCCGGGGCCGCGACGCTGGAGCCCAGGGCGGCGATGGTCACGGTGATCGGCAGCATGGCCGCCACCAGCACCAGGGCGTGGCGCACGCTGCGGATCGACGGCCGCGGGCCGCGCAAGCGCCGGGTCAGGGCCGCCGCGGCCAGGCTCTCGGCCATGTCGCAGGCGGTGTAGACGACGATCACGAACCACGGATCGCCGGCCAGGGCGTGGACCGTCAGGTTGGTGAGAAGGGCCACGCCCAGCAGCAGCCGCCGGCCCAGCGCGTCCATGCGCAGCAGGCCGGCCGCCAGTATGGCGTTCATCGGCCACAGCGACGGCATGCCGTTGGAATCGCGGGTCAGGAGATCGCTGAACAGGAACGAGCCGACATAGGCGCAGACCAGCGCGGCCAGCAGGCCCCAGCGGACGCTCGCCCAATCGGGGCTGGCGCCGGGGGCGCCCGAGGGGCTGTCCCGTCTGTCGACTCGTGCGTTCAAGGCCCCTCTTCCCCCATCCGGCGGCTTGCGCGACCGGAAACCCCACCCATCACGCCCGGACCGAAAAAGGGTTAAGGCGAGACGCTTTTTCCGTGTGCGACGCCGCCATGCGACGTTCGGTCGCGCTGCGGCGGGTCGCTCAACGCCCGCGACACCGCCGCCAGCAGTTCGTCGCGGCGGATCGGCTTGGCCACGTGGCCGTCCATGCCGGCCGCCCGGCAGCGGGCCACCTGCTCGGGCAGCACGTCGGCGCTCAGCGCCAGGATCGGCGTGTCGGCCATCGGCCCGTCGAGGGCGCGGATGGCGCGGGCGGCGGCCAGGCCGTCCATGCCCGGCATGTGCACGTCCATCAGGATCAGGTCGAAGCCGCCGGTGCGGGCGGCCTCCACGGCCTGGAAGCCGTCCTCGGCGGTGAAGACCTGGCAGCCGGCCAGGGTCAGCAAGGCGTCGCCCAGCTCGCGGTTCATCGGGTGGTCGTCGACCAGCAGCACGCGGGCGGCGGCGCGCTCGGGGCCGGCCGCCTCGGCGGGCGCGGGCGCCTGCGCGGGCTCGGCCTCCAGGGCGATGTGGAACACCGCGCCCAGGCCCAGGGCGCTCTCGACCCAGATGGCCCCGCCCATCTGGCCGACCAGCGCCTTGCTGATCGCCAGCCCAAGACCCGTGCCGCCATAGGCGCGGCTGATCGAGCTGTCGGCCTGGCTGAACCTTTGAAAGAGCCGCGCCTGCACCTCGGGCGCGATGCCGATGCCGGTGTCGGCCACGCTAAAGCGCAGCAGGCCAGGATCGGGGCCGATCGACAGGCGCGCCGTGACGCCGCCGGCCTTCGTGAACTTCACGGCGTTGTTGAGCAGGTTCAGCAGCACCTGGCGCAGGCGCGTCTCGTCCAGGGAAAACAGCGCCTCGGGGTCCTGCTCCCCGCGCCCCTCGACCTCGACGGTCACGGTCAGGCCCTTGGCCTGCGCCTCGGGGGCGATGATGGCGGCGGCGTCGCGCAGCAGGGCGGCGGGAGAGGACGGGGTCAGGACAAGCTCCAGGCGGCCGGCCTCGACCTTGGCGAAGTCGAGCAGGTCGCTGACGATCTCGGCCAGCGAGCGGCCGGCGCGGCCCACCAGGTCGAGGCGGCGGCGGTTTTCGGGGGAAAGCTCGGCGTCCTCGGCCACCAGGGCGGCGAAACCGAGGATGCTGTTCAGCGGCGTGCGGATCTCGTGGCTGATCGTCGCCAGGAAGTCCGACTTGGCGGCGTTGGCGGCTTGCGCCCGGCCTTGCGCGGCGCGGGCGGCCGCCTGACGGCGCACCAGGAGGGCCGACAGCCGCGCCTGGCGGCTCAGCGCCAGGGCCGCGGCCATGCTCACCGCATAGAGCACGATGTGGAACAGCAGCAGGTGGCGCATCGGCTCGGCGGCGGCCTTGGGGTCCAGGCCGACGATCGACAGCACGGCGGGAATGGCGAAAGCCAGGGCCGCCATCACCGACAGCGCCGCCGCCCGCGGGCCGCCGCGGAACGCCGCCAACAGCACCGGGGCGAACACCAGCACCCGCATCTGCGGCGGGCCGGTGAACACGCTCCACGACACCGCGGCGATCACCACCAGGCCGGCGGCCGGCTCCAGCCAGCCGCGCACCGGGAAGGCCTCGGCGTGGCGGCGGTCCAGCAGGATCAGTATGGTCGGCAGGGCGATGGCCACGCCCAGCACGTTGCTGGTGGTCCAGCCGCTCCAGCCGGTCCAGAAGTCGCCGCCCTCGGCCAGCGAGGCCACGCCGTTGACGGCGATCGAGGTCGCCGCCGTGAACACCGCCGACACCGCCGTCAGCACCAGCAGGCCGCGCATGTTGCGCACCTTGCCCGGCAGCCGCAGCAGCCGCAGGGCGAAGGCCGTGGCGGCGATCTGCACGCCGTCGAGGATGGTCACGGCCAGGGCGAAGGCGCTGCTGTTGCTGGTGGCCAGGCTCAGCAGCAGGTGCAGCACGCTGGTCACCGCCAGCAGCACCGCGCCGCGCTGGCGGTCCAGGGTCATCAGGCCGGCGATGATGACGGCGTTGGCCGTCCAGATGGTGGCGATCTCCTGCGCCGCCCCGGTCAGGAACAGGCTGTAGGCCATCGACGCCACATAGGCGACCGTCAGCCCCGCCGGCCGCCGCCAGCGACGCCACAGCGCCGCGCGATCGCTCGCGATGTCGGAACCGCCGAGACCCAAGTCCACAAACCCCCAGGCTTCCGACCCAAGGCGGCCGGAAGCTGTCCGGTTCCACCATGACCACGAAACGTCGGTTTTTGGTTAAGTGGGGGGAGGCGGGGCTTGCGGGCCTTCGAGGTCGCGCAGTCGTTCCGCGATCTCGGCGCGGCCGCGCAGCAGGTCGTCCCGCGCATCCTTCACCCAGTTGTTGCCCTGTGCGATATCGCCGAACGGCTTGCCGAGGATTGCCCCGACCGCGCGGCGGACCCTCTGGATGCGCAGTATGAGGCTGGCGTCGCGCGGGAAAGACGGCGCCAGGACCGTAAGCGCACCGTCCACATCGCGAACGGTCCTGTCGACGTCTGATGAAAGCTCCCAGAACATAATGGGCGTGTTGGCGAGTTGCCTATCGATGTGCTGAAGATCGCTTGCCAGGGCTTCTTCGGTCTCGATCAGAAGCTCCTCGATAAGCCTCCCGAACTCCCGCAGCTGCCTTATGCGGAACGCTTCGGCCGCCTTCGCCTCGGCTCTGAGATCCGCATCGCGCGCCGTCTGTTCGGCGGCTTCGGCTCGGGCCTGCTCCGTCCGACGGGCCAGCTCCGCGTCGTTGGCGCGGCGCTGCTCATGCAGGAACAGACTGATCGTCAGGAAGATGGCCGCCCCGGACAGCGCGACGCCGACGGCGGAGAGCAGGCCCTGGTTGACCTCCGCCCAGGGCCACCAGACGCCCCACCAGCGCCATGTCCATTCCTTGTAAGGCTCGTACGCGCCCATACGCCCTCCCTACGGTGACGAGGATGAGCTTGGCGCAACCCATGCGGTGGTCAAGCCAGCACTCCTACCCCTTGAGCCCCGCCGCTCGCCATGCTCTCTTCCGGCTAATTGTCTGACAAATAGCCTTGGGGTGGAGCATGGCGGGGAACGGCGTGAGCGGCGGGATGAGCACCCGCAGGGGCTTTCTGCTGGCCTCCACCGCCCTGGCCTTCGCCGGCGGGGCCGCCGTGGCCGCGCCGATCGCCGTGGATCCCGCCCGCGTCGTCGCCCGGCCGGTGCCCGCGCGCCACGTGGCGCTGACGCCGTCGATCTTCAGCCGGGCGCAGGAGGCCAACCGCGCCTATCTCGCCTCGCTGTCGCCCGACCGGCTGCTGCACAACTTCCACAAGGGCGCGGGGCTGCCGGTCAAGGCGCCGGTCTATGGCGGCTGGGAGGCCCAGAGCATCGCCGGTCACACCCTGGGCCACTGGCTGACGGCCTGTTCGCTGCAGGTGGCCCATACCGGCGATCCGGAACTGCGGGCGCGGCTGGCCTATACCGTGGCGCAGCTGGCCCGCGTGCAGGCCGCCCACGGCGACGGCTATGTGGGCGGAACCACCCGCTGGGGCCAGGACGATCCGGTCGGCGGCAAGCAGGTGTTCGAGGAACTGCGCCGGGGCGACATCCGCTCGTCGCGCTTCAGCCTCAACGACGGCTGGGTGCCGGTCTACACCTGGCACAAGGTGCATGCCGGCCTGCTGGACGCCCATGAGCTGGCCGGAACGCCCGGCGCGCTGGAGGTGGCGGTCGGGGTCGCCGGCTATTTCGCCGGGGTGATCGACGGCCTGTCCGACGAGCAGGTGCAGAAGATCCTGGTCACCGAGCATGGCGGGATCAACGAGGCCTACGCCCAGACCTACGCCCTGACCGGCGACGCGCGCTGGCTGAAGGTCGCCCGCCGCCTGCGCCACAAGGCCGTGCTCGATCCGATCGCGGGCGAGCGCGACGAACTGGCCGGCCTGCACGCCAACACCCAGATCCCCAAGGTCATCGGCCTGGCGCGGCTGCACGAGGTGGCCGGCGACGACCCCGGCGAGGCGGTCGCCGCGCGGTTCTTCCACCGGGCCGTGACCCGCGACCACAGCTACGTCATCGGCGGCAATTCCGACCGCGAGCACTTCGGCAAGCCGCGCCAGATCGCCCGCCACATGGCCGAGACCACCTGCGAGGCCTGCAACAGCTACAACATGCTGAAGCTGACCCGCCACCTGTGGAGCTGGAAGCCCGACGGGGCCCTGTTCGACTATTACGAGCGCGCCCAGCTGAACCACATCATGGCCCACCAGCGGCCCGGCGACGGCCGCTTCGTCTACTTCATGCCGATGGCCGCGGGCGGGCGGCGCAGCTACTCCACCTACGAGGACAGCTTCTGGTGCTGCGTGGGTTCGGGCATGGAGAGCCACGCCAAGCACGCCGACAGCATCTGGTGGAAGGGCGGCGACGGCGCGCTCTATCTCAACCTGTTCATCGCCTCGAAGCTTGATCTGCCGGACGGCGACTTCGCCATCGACCTGGTCACCACCTATCCGGCCCAGGGCGATATCGACCTGACCATTGCGCGGGCGCCGAAGGGCGAGCGCGAGATCGCCCTGCGCCTGCCGGCCTGGTGCGCCGCGCCGGTGCTCAAGCTCAACGGCCAGGCCGTGGCGATCGAGACCCGGGGCGACGGCTATGCGCGGCTGAAGCGGCGCTGGAAGGCCGGCGACCGCGTCCGGCTGTGGCTGCCGATGACCGTCCGGGCCGAGCCGACGCCCGACGATCCCAACCTGACGGCCTTCGTCTCCGGCCCGCTGGTGCTGGCCGCCGACATGGGCCCGGCCGAGCGGCCGTTCGACCAGCCCGTGCCGGCCCTGCTGGCCGAGGGCGACCCGGCGGCGGCGCTGCGCCGCTCCGCCGTCCATCCGCATGTCTTCGAGGCCCCGACGGCCCAGGGCGGGCGGGTCAGCCTGTCGCCGTTCTACGGCGCCTACGACCGGCGCACGGCCGTCTACCTGCCGGCCTTCACCAAGACCCGCTGGGCGGCGGAGGGCCAGGCCTTCCTGGCGGCCGAGCAGGTCCGCATCGACACCGTCGCCCGCACCGTCGACACCGTCTATCTGGGCGAGCAGCAGCCCGAGGTCGACCACAGGGTCGCGGCCGGAAGCGGCGAGATCATCCAGCTGAACGGCCGCAGCGGCCGCAAGCTGAACCCCGGCGGCTGGCTGGAGGCCACCCTGGCCCGCCGGGCCGGCCCGCTGACCCTGCAACTGGTCTACTGGGGCGCCGACGCCGGCCAGTCGGCCAGGGTGCTGGCCGACGGCGCGGTGGTGGGAACCTTCGCCACCCCGGCCGGCAAGCGCGACGGCTTCTTCGCCGTCGACCTGCCCCTGCCGGCGGGGGGCGCGCCCGCCCGCCTGCGCATCGAGGCCGACGGCGGCAAGCCGGTGGTGGTCTACGAGCTGCGGGTGATGGAGGGGTAGGCGGCTTAGGCCCTCTTATCGCGGCGCCCCACTATCCCCCACACCCCGGATCCGGCCGTTCCCGCCCGTCCGGGCAGGCGTAGAAGCCTTCGTCCTGGCCGGGCAGGGTGATCCCTTCGTCGGCGAGGTCGAGGAACCAGCGGCCGTCGCGGAAGGGGGCGATGCCGGTGGCGACCAGCTCCTTCGTCAGGGCCGGTTCGAGGAACGGGAAGGCGGCCCGCATGCGCGGGTCGCCGGTCCAGGCCGGGGCGTCCACCAGGCGGTAGGCGAAGTTCAGGGTCTTGCCGTCCTCGCCCACCAGCCAGGCGCGGGTGATCCTGCGGCGGGCGTAGCAGAGCTCGATGCTGGACGGCAGGGCCGGGTTCCGCGTGCGCACGCGGAACCAGTGGGCGGCCTTGCGGGCCGGCGCCAGCCGCACCTCGCCGGCCGGGGCGCCGGCGACCTCTTCCAGCAGGCCGGCCTCGACCAGGGCGCGGACGGTGTCGAGCCGGGCCGTGCGGTCGCTGATCTGGATCGGCGAGACGCCGGTCAGCACCGCGGCGCACTGGCCCAGCGGCAGGCCCTGGGCGCGGGCGTCGAAGAAGGTCTGGATCTCGGCCACGGCCTGGCCGCTGTCGATCGAGCGGCGGGCCTGCTCCTCGGGGCTGGGCGCGCAGGCCGCCAGCAGCAGCGCCGGCAGCAGGGCCCGCGCCCCGCCGCGTCCGGGTTTTCTCCTGGCTTTCATCCACGCCTCGCGCCGCCTTCGTCCGGGCGGAAACGGTCGAGCACGGGCGAGGTTGCCGCCCGTCAGCCGGCGAAGGCCTCCAGCGTCGCGGCCAGGCTGGCGAGGTTGGCGCTGTTGGCGGCCATGGCCTCGGCGATGTCGGGCCGTTCGGGGATCACCGCCACCACCCCGCCGCCGGCGGCGCGCAGGGTGAAGCCGTCGCGTTGCAGCTTCAGCAGGTGGCGGCGGGTGGTCTCGATCGGCAGGCCCATCGAGCGGGCGATGGCCGTCAGCCGCACGGGACGTTCCCCCGAGGCGTCCTGCGGCGCGTGGGCCGACAGCCTAAGCGCCGTCAGGAACACCAGGCCGCGCATGATGTCGCCGTCGAACACCGAGGACAGCAGCCCCGCGCTGCGCAGCACGTAGTCGGCGCCGATGTCGAGGTGATGGCGGGCGAGCGTCGATCGGACGTCATTGGGCATGGGGCTTTGTTACTCCTCTTGGGGGGCGAGGTCCCACGCCGCGCGGCGGGCGGCCTTGATCCGGATCAAGGCGCGACCGGCGATCTTCGGGCAGGAGCCGCGCCCAGTTCCAGGAGTTCCCCCCACGATGTCGCCCGCCGGCCCTTCCGATCCTCCCGGTCTTTCAGGCCCCGACGTGCCGGCCTTCACCGGCGAGGACATCGTGCGCCTGTTCGCCGCCACCTACCTGCCGCTGTGCCGCTCGCTGGAGGCGGCCGGCGCCCTCGACCCCGTCGCCCTGGCCCGCGACATCCGGGCCCGCCTCGACCCCGAGCCCGGCGAGCCCTGGGAGATCCTGGCCGCGGCCCTGTGCAAGGTGCTCGGCGAGGCGGGGCGGGGGTAGGGGGCTCGTGCTCGGTGCGTGATCCTCGTCCTTCGACAAGCTCAGGATGAGGATCATTCAAAGGCCGAGCGGCGTAAAACCTCATCCTGAGCCTGTCGAAGGACGAGGTTTCGTCTCGAACCTCGGATGCCGATACGCCTTGGAAGGCTAGTCCTCGATCGCCTCGATGCCCTGGCGCCTCAGCGCCTCAAGGTGGTCGCGCATGGCCGCCAGCTGCTGCGGCGCATGGCCGGTCCAGCCTTCGACCTCGCCGACGATCCGCAGCGGGGCGCGAGTGCGGTACGACCGCGTCGGATTGCCCGGGAACCTCTTGTCGGTGACGTTGGGATCGTCCTCGAACGGGCCGGTCGGCTCGACGACGTAGATCCGCTCGCGCCCCTCGCCCTGGGCCAGCTCCGCGCCCCAGGTCGCCGCATCCAGCGTGGCGGCGAAATAGACGAAGGCGGCGGCCTTGCGCGATCCGTAGTTCGAGGCGCGGCCGGCCTCGATCAGGTCGCCCGCCGAAAGATCCGCCTTCGTGCCGTGATAGTAGGTCGTGGTCATGGTCGCCTCCGCTCGAGAAGACCCCGCAGACTGCGCATATTTCGCCGCCCGCCAATGCTTGAACGCAGGTTTTTCGGGCCTAAATCTGGATCAGCCGCCCCGCCAGCGCAGGGCCTCGGCCAGTTTCGAGAAGGCCGGCGAGGCGTGCCGGCGGCTCGGATAATAGAGGTGGTAGCCGGAGAACGGCTCGCACCAGTCCTCCAGCACCCGCGCCAGGTCGCCGCTCGCCAGGTGGGGCGCGGCGACGTCCTGCGGCATGTAGGCCAGGCCCAGTCCCTGCAGCGCGCCGTCCAGCCGCTGGCGGATGGTGTTGACCACCAGCTGGCCGTCGACCCGCACCTTGACCTCGCGGCCGTCCTTCTCGAACTCCCAGGCAAACAGTCCGCCATAGGTGGGCAGGCGCATGTTGATGCAGTTGTGCTCGGTCAGGTCCTGCGGCGTCAGCGGACGCGGGCGGGTCGCGAAATAGGCCGGCGCGCCGACCACGGCCATGCGCAGGTCGGGACCGATGCGCAGGGCGATCATGTCCTTGGCCACCTGCTCGCCCAGCCGCACCCCGGCGTCGAAGCCCTCGGCGACGATGTCGACCAGGCCGTAGTCGACGGTGATCTCGACCCGGATGTCGGGATAGTCGGGCAGCAGCCTGGCCAGGCCCGGTTGCAGGGCCGACTGTGCGGCGTGCTCGCCGGCGGTGATGCGAATGGTGCCGGCCGGCCGCTCGCGCAGGTCGCTGAGGGCGGCCAGGGCCTGCTCGATCTCCTCCAGTCGCGGCGCCAGGGTCGCCAGCAGCCGCTCGCCCGCCTCGGTGGGCGCCACGCTGCGGGTGGTGCGGGCCAGAAGGCGCAGGCCCAGCCGCGCCTCCAGGCCCTTGATCGTCTGGCTCAGCGCCGAGGCCGAGACGCCCAGCTTGGCCCCGGCCCGGGTGAAGCTGCGCTCCTTGGCGACCAGGGCGAAGGCGGCGAGGTCGTCGAGGCGCTGGGTCATTTGTAAGTCCCGCTAAAAACAACATGGTGATTATCGCGTCTAATCGCCGGAATAGGCCAGGCCTATCTTGCTCGGCGTGCGAAGGCGTCGGGGGCTCCGCGTTCGCCGCAGCCAGGAGCCCGCCGATGATCCGCATTTCGTCCGACGTCCACGAGCGGCGCGCGTGACCGCCGTCTCGCGCCGCGCGGCGATCGGCGCGCCCGCCGCATTGATGCTGTCCGCCGGCGCCTGCGGGGCCCAGCCGACCGGGCCGTCCGGCCAGACCCGCGCGCTGGTCGCCTATTTCAGCCGCTCGGGAAACACCCGGGTGATCGCCGGCCAGCTGCACCGCGAGCTGCCCGCCGACCTGTTCGAGATCCGGCCCGCCCGGCCCTATCCCGAGGACTACGAGCAGATCGTCGCCCAGGCCAGCCGCGAGCGCGAGGCCGGTTTCCGGCCAGAGCTGGCGGGGCGGGTCGCGAGTCTGTCGGCCTACGACGTCGTGTGGCTGGGCTTTCCGGTCTGGGGCCAGAGCGTCCCGCCGCCCGTGCGCGCCTTCCTGGCGGCCCACGACCTTTCCGGCAAGACCGTCCGGCCCTTCGTCACCCACGGCGGCTACGGCCTGGGCGACAGCCTTTCGATGCTGCGCGCCGACGCGCCCCGCGCCCGCTTCGAGGCGGCCGTCTCGATGGAGGCCGACCAGGAGCGCCGCACCATGAACCAGGTCCGTGAGTGGCTGGCCAAGGCCCGGCCCCGCGCGACCAATCCTTGAGGAGAGCAAAGATGCAGAAGCGCAAACTGGGCCAGGGCCTGGAAGTCTCGGCCCTCGGCTATGGCTGCATGGGGCTGAGCGCGGGCTACGGCCCGGCCACGCCGCGCGACGAGGCCGTGGCGGTGATCCGCGCCGCCTTCGACGCCGGCGTCACCCTGTTCGACACCGCCGAGGTCTATGGCCCCTTCGCCAACGAGGCCCTGCTGGGCGTCGCCGTCGCCCCCTTCCGCCACGAGGTGGTGATCGCCACCAAGTTCGGCTTCGATGTCGACATGGAGACCGGCGTGCGCAGCGGCGGCCTCAACAGCCGTCCCGATCACATCAAGGCGGTGGTCGAGGCCCAGCTGAAGCGCCTGCGCACCGACCGCATCGACCTGCTCTACCAGCACCGCGTCGATCCCGACGTGCCGATGGAGGACGTGGCCGGCGCTGTGAAGGACCTGATCGGGCAGGGCAAGGTCGCCCATTTCGGCCTGTCCGAACCCAGCCTGGCCTCGCTCAAGCGCGCCCACGCGGTGCAGCCGGTCACCGCGCTTCAGAACGAGTATTCGCTGTGGACCCGCGACGTGGAGGACAACGGCGTCCTGGCCGCCTGCGAGGAACTGGGCGTCGGCTTCGTGCCGTTCAGCCCGCTGGGCGCCGGTTTCCTGACCGGCAAGATCGACACGACCACTGAGCTGGCGGCGGGCGACTTCCGCTCGATCTCGCCGCGTTTCACCGCGGAGGCCCGCGCCGCCAACATGGCGCTGGTCGACCTGCTCAAGGCCATCGCCGCCGAGAAGGCCGCCACGCCGGCCCAGATCGCCCTGGCCTGGCTGCTGGCCCAGAAGCCGTGGATCGTGCCGATCCCGGGCACCACCAAGCTGCCCCGCCTGGCCGAGAACCTGGGCGCGGCGGACGTGGAACTGAGCGGCGCGGACCTCACCCGCATCGCCGTGGCCGCCGCCCGGATCACCATCCACGGCGCGCGCCTGCCCGAGGATGTCCTCTCCAAGACCAACCGCTGAGCGGAGCCAGCACATGAGCGAGCACCAAACGCGCGGCGGCGTCGACCGTCGCGGCCTGCTGGCCCTGGGCCTGGCCGCGCCGGCGGCCCTGGCGGCGGCTGGATCCCCGGCCCAGGCGGCCCAGCCCGTCCCGGGCCTCGATCGCCGCCGGCTGGGCGGGCTGGAGGTTTCGGGCCTGGGCCTGGGCGTCCAGAACATGAGCCGCACCTACCAGACGACCATCCCCTACCGGCCCGAGATGATCGACATCATCCGCAAGGCCCGCGACCAGGGCGTCACCTTCTTCGACGCCGCCGAGGCCTATGGCCCGCATGAGGTCGAGCGCATCCTGGGCGAGGGCGTGGCCCCGTTCCGCGACGAGGTGGTGATCGCCAGCAAGTTCGGCTGGAACATCGACCTTGAAACCGGCGTCCGCGGTCCCGGCCTCAACAGCCGGCCCGAGCATATCAAGCTGGCGGTCGAGGGCATGCTGAAGCGGCTGCGCACCGACCGTATCGACCTGCTCTACCAGCACCGCGTCGACCCGGCCGTGCCGATCGAGGACGTGGCCGGCGCGGTCAAGGACCTGGTCGCGCAGGGCAAGGTGCTGCACTGGGGCCTGTGCGAGATGGGGCCGCAAACCCTGCGCCGCGCCCATGCCGAACTGCCGCTGGCCGCCGTCCAGAACGAGTATTCGATGCTGTGGCGCGGACCCGAGGCCTGGGTGCTGAAGGCCTGCGAGGAGCTGGGGATCGGCCTGGTCTGCTGGAGCCCGCTGGGCGTCGGGTTCCTGAACGGCGCGATCGACGAGCGCACCCGCTACGCCGACGGCGACATCCGCAAGCTGGAAGGCCGGTTCGCGGCCGAGAACCTGCCGGCCAACCTGGCCCTGGTCGCCCTGGTCAAGGCCTGGGCTCGTCGCAAGGGCTGCGCCCCCGGCCAGGTCGCCCTGGCCTGGCTGCGGGCCCAGCGGCCGTGGATCGTGCCGATCCCCGGAACCACCCAGATGGCCCACATGCTTCAGAACGTCGGCGCGGCCGGGGTCGCTTTCACCCCCGCCGAACTCGCCGAACTGAACGCTGCGGTGGCCGCCATCGAGGTCCAGGGCCTGCGTCTGCCCCCGGCCGTGCTGGCCTATTCCGAGGTCGAGGCGCCGCCGAGGGGGTGATCGCCGAGGGCTCCCTCTCCCATAGGGAGAGGGCCGGGGTGAGGGGTTTACGGCGCTCGACGGAGCGCCGGCACGCCGTCCGGCCTCGTAACCCCTCACCCTCCCAGGCTATCGCCTGGGCCCCTCCCTCTCCCTCTGGGAGAGGGTTCATACGCCTACCCCAAACCGCCCGCGATCACCCGCAGCGCCGGCTCGCGTCTTGGTCCCGTGGGCTGGGGTCCCGGCTGGCGCTCCGGCCTGGGCCTTCGCAGCACGATCTGCAAGGCCTCGACCATGGCCGCGCTGGCGGTGGTCTCGCCCGGCGCCACGTACAGCGACATGGCGTCGGCCAGGGCCGCGCGGTCGAGTACGCCGGCGGTTTCCAGCCGTTCGCACAGCGGCAGGTAGGTGGCCGCGAACAGCTTGATCAGGTCGGTGGGGGTGAAGTCGGCGACCTCCGCCGTCATCAGGCGGCCCACTGGCCGGACGTAGCGGCGGGGCCGGTCTCGTCTCGCGTGCGGAACAGGCCGATGCGGTCGGCGAGTTCGGCGGCCTCGGCGTTGAGGGCGTGGGCGGCCGCCGTGGTCTCCTGGACCATGGCCGCGTTCTGCTGCACCACGCGGTCCATCGCGCCCATGGTGGTGTTGACCTCGCCCAGGTTCGAGGCCTGGTCGGCGGCCGAGCGGGCGATGGCGTCGATCTGGACGTCGATCTCGGCCACGCGGGCGACGATCCGCTGCAAGGCCTCGCGGGTCTTGCCCACGCGCTCGACCCCGGCGGCGACCTGGTCGCCCGAGACGGCCACCAGGGCCTTGATCTCGCGGGCGGCGTCGGCGCTGCGCTGGGCCAGAGCCCGCACCTCCTGGGCGACGACGGCGAAGCCTTTGCCCGCATCACCCGCACGGGCGGCCTCGACCCCGGCGTTGAGGGCCAGCAGGTTGGTCTGGAAGGCGATCTCGTCGATCACCCCGATGATCTGGCCGATCTGGCCCGACGAGGTCTCGATCCGGGTCATGGCCTCGACCGCCTCGGTGACCACGGGGTCGGAGCGCTCGGCCTCCTCGCGGGCGCGGGCGGCCGCGGCGTTGGCCTTGCGGGCGTTGTCGGCGGTCTCGTTGACGGTGGCGGTGATCTGGCCCAGCGCCGTCGAGGTCTCCACCAGGCTGGCGGCCTGGTCCTCGGTGCGGTTGGCCAGTTCGTCGGAGGCGCGGCTCATCTCGGCCACGCCGGCGCTCATGCTGGCGGCGTTGCCGCTGATCTCGCCCAGGGCCGCGCGCAGCTTGGCCACGGCGTCGTTGAAGTCCTGGCGCAGCGGCTCGTACTGGGCGGAAAAGCGGGTCTCCAGGCGCGAGGTCAGGTCGCCCCCGGCCAGCTGGCGCAGGGCGTGGGCCAGGTGTTCGACCACTTCCGTCTGCTCGGCCTCCATCGCCGCCTTCAGCCGGGCGCGCTCGGCGTTGGCGCGGTCGGCGGCGGCGCGTTCGGCCAGGGCCGCGGCGTTGGCCTCGTCGGCGGCGCGGGCGGCGCGCTCGGAGGCCTCCGTGCGGGCGCTGACGGTGACGAACAGGCGCGAGACCCCGGCCGTCAGCCAGACCAGCGACCAGGCGGTGGTCAGCGTCATGGCCGCGCGCAGGGCCAGCGCCAGCAGGCTCTCGTCGGCGGCCAGCCGGTGGGGGAAGAGGCCGGCGGCCATCAGGTCGACGCCGATGACGGCGGCCGCCCCGGCCGCCACCACCCGCCAGTCGCCATAGGCCACCAGCAGGGCCAGCGCCGCCAGGAAGGCCATGCGGGCCTCGTCCTGCAGGCCATGGCCCCGGAAGGCCAGTACGAACAGCGCCACCTGGCCGACCAGGGCCAGGGCCGTGCACAGCTGCTGGGCCAGGCGGTCGCGCCACAGGCCGTAGGCCGCCAGCACCAGCGCCGCCAGGACCGCCGAGCCCGCCGCCGGAACCAGCAGCGGCGCGCCGGCCAGCAGGCAGGCGATCGGAACCACCACGGCGCTGGCCGCCACGCAGCCGATCACCAGCTGACCGCCGACGCGGCGCTGGGCCTCAATACTGTCGAACTGGATCAAACGCACGCCCGCCTCCGGTATTTCGCGGCAAGCATCCGTGATGAGCGTTAATCGGTCGTGACAAAACCGGCGAAACAACGCCCATGGTTACTACGTACCAATACGTAGATGTCGCGACAATATTCTCAAAATGGGAGAACGACGACATGTCCGGCCGGGATTTCGATCGTGCGCGACCATCCGGGAGCGGACGACGTCAACCTGTAGTGGCCCCGGGGCGCGGGCCTGTGTAAGCCTTGGCCATGGCTTCGAAGGTGCAAGACATTCTGCGGCGGCCCCGGGGCCTGATCGGCCGCTCCATCCTGGTGGTGGCGGCGATCGTGTTCGTTCAGCTGGCGGCCAGCGTCGCCTTCTACCAGGCGATCGACCGCCAGACCCTGCGCGAGGACCACGCCCGCCGCATCGCCGAACTGCTGGTGGTGGGCGACCGCGTCAGCCGCCTGGCCCAGGCCGACCTCGACCAGGTGATGACCTCCCGCTACCTCGAGGCCGAGGTCGTCTCCGCCCCACCGCAGGCGCCGTCCCAGGCCCGCGCCCAGACCGGCGAGGCCGACGCCATCATCCGCTATGTCCGCCAGTGGGAGCCGGCCCTGGCCAGGCGTCCCCTGCGCCTGTGGTCGGAGGACCAGTCGGACGGCGGCCGCGACCTGGTCGGCGCCATGGGCCTGTCCGACGGCCGCTGGCTGTCGTTCCGCTCGCGCCACTTCCCGCGCCCCTGGCCGATCGCCCTGCGCGCGGTGGCCACGACCCTGGCCTTCTCCCTGGCCTGCGTGGCGCTGGGGGCCTACGCCCTGCGCCAGCTGGGCGAGCCGCTGCGCCGCCTGGCCGAGGCCGCCGGCCGGGTGGGCGAGGGCCCGCCCCAGCCGGTCGTCGTCGAGGGGCCCACGGACCTGGCCGAGCTCGGCCGCGCCTTCAACGACATGCAGCAGCGCATCACCGGCCTGATCGAGGACCAGGCCCGGGCCATGGAGGCGCTCAGCCACGACCTGCGCACGCCGCTGGCCCGCCTGAAGCTGGCGTCGGACTATGTCGAGCCCGAGGACATCCGCGCCATGGTCGGCGGCAATGTCGACGAGCTGGAGGAGATGCTGCGCTCGCTGTCGGCCTGGCTGCGCGCCCAGCACGCCGCCAGCACCGCCGAGAGCGTCGACCTGCCGGCCCTCGTGCGCGCGGTGATCGCCCGCTGGCCCAAGCTCGCTCGCTACGAGGGTCCCAAGAGCCTGATCGTCAGCACCCACCGCGACCCGCTGGAGCAGGCCCTGATCCGCCTCGTCGACAACGCCGTGCGCTTCGGCGGCAAGGCCAAGGTGCGGCTCGTCGCTGACGATCCCGAAGGTCCCCGCATCGAGGTGCTCGACCAGGGCCCGGGCCTGACCGACGAGGTGCTGGCCCGCATCTACGAGCCCTTCTTCCGTGGCGACGCCGCCCGCGCCCGCGACACCGGCGGCTTTGGCCTGGGCATCCCCACCGCCGACCGCCTGCTCAAGCGCTTCGGCGGCCGCCTCCAGATCGCCAACCGCGACGGCGGCGGCGTGACCGCCAGCGTCTGGCCGCCGGCGGGGGAGGGGTAGGGCTAAGGCATCGTCACGCCGTCGGCGACGTAGAGCAGCAGCTGCTCCGAGTTGACGGACTTGCGCCTGACGGACCCGCTGGGCAGGTCGATGACGTAGTCCGGCTCGCCCGCGCCCCGCCGCACCGCGACGCCCTGGCCGGGCAGCAGCTCGACCGTCCAGGCCCTGTATCCGGCCGGCGGCTTCAGCGGGTAGCGCGTGAGGGCCTCGGCGCTCAAGGCCGGGGCGGTCTGGCCGCCGAAGGTGCTGCCGGAAAAGGCCAGCACGAGACGGAGGGGCGACCCGCCCTCGTTGCGCAGGTGAAGGTCGATGGTGTCCTTTGGGCGGACCGATCGATAGCGCCACCAGCCCTTGCCGCCCATCTCGGGTCGCAGGGCCATCGTCTCGCGCCACGGCGCGCCGTTCTCGGCGCCCCGCCACATCCGCTCGGCGGCGGCCTGCAGCCGGGCCGCCCGCGCGGCCTCGTCCTTCAGCCGGCCGCCCTCGGCCATCACGACCCCGTTCGCGATCACGAAGGCCAGGTCGCGCCCCGAGACGCTGTTGACCAGCATGTCGGCCATGTTCCGTTCGGCCAGCATCGGCGTGGCGCCCAGGCTGCGGCGGTCGACCAGCAGGATGTCGGCGTCCTTGCCCCGCTCGAGCGAACCGGCGCTTGCGCCCAGGCCCGCCGCCTCGGCGCCGTTCAGCGTGGCGGCGCGCAGCCAGAACCAGGCGTCCAGCCCCGCCGTGGTCTCGGCCGACAGCGTGCCCACCTTCTGCAACAGCGCCGCCGTCCGCAGGGCGTCGAACATGCTGATCCGGTCGTTGCTGGCCGCGCCGTCGGTCCCGAGGGTGACCGGCACGCCGGCCTTGGCGTAGGCCAGGATCGGAGAGACGCCCGACGACAGGTACATGTTGGATTCCGGATTGTGCGACACCGCCGCGCGATGCTTGGCCAGCAGCGCGACATCGGCGGCGGTCGGCCAGACGCTATGGATCGAGAGGAAGCCGTCGAGCGCGCCCCAGTCCTCCAGCAGCGCGAACGGCCGGGGCGGGTCGAAGTCGGCCAGGGCTCCAAGCGCCTGCTGCTCCACGGGCGTCAACGGCTGGTTGGGAACCGTGTTGGCGCGCAGCCAGGCGGCGCGTCGGGCCATCTCCAGATAACCGTTCGAGGCCGACAGGGGCGGACGGCTGACGATCGCGCCCAGCAGCCGCTGGTCGTGAGCCGACAGGGCCTCTCCGCCGCCGGTCTCGGCCCAGTAGTCGGCGAGCTTCTTCTGGAAGTCGCGGGCTTCGGCGAGGTTCTCCATCTCGTGCTCGGTGAGCGGCAGGCCCATCCGCCGGCCCGTGATCACGCCGTCGTAGACCGACGGCAGCGACATGAACGACAGCGGGCCAAAGCCCATGAAGATCCTGTGCTTTGGGCCGGCCGCCGCGCTCAGCGCGGCCAGCTGCCGTTCGTGCAGCGCGGGGGGCAGGAACGCGGCCTGCCGCCACCAGACGACCCCGCCGTCGATGTTGTTGTCCTTCAGCGCCGCCAGCACGGCCGGCGTCGCGTCTTCCCGGAAGTTGATCGAGGCGAAGTCGACCAGAGTCGTCGTGCCGCCCAGCAGGGCCTCGCCGGCGGCCGCGTCGGTCAGGGCCCGCACGTCGGCGCCGTCGGCGTAATGGGCGGACCGGTAGACCAGCCCGGCCCATTGCTGGAGCGAGCTCGTCGGCGCGATGCTGCGCGCCACGTGCTGCCACAGGTGGGTGTGGGTGTTCACGAAGCCCGGGAGGGCCACGAGGTTGGTCCCGTCGATCTCGCGCGCCGCCGCCGGCGTCGGGCCGGTCGGGCGGGTCGGGACGATCGCGATGATGCGTCCCCCCTGCACCAGGATGTCCTGTTTCGTCAGGAACTGGCTCTTCCTGACGTCCGTAACCGTCACGTTGCGGATCACCAGGTCCGGCGCGGCTCGCGCCTGCGTCCCGCCGAGGATCACGGCCACGCCGATGGCGAGCGCCGCCAGGAGCGAGTTTTGCGACATTGCACCCTCCAAGATTGTATTATGAATAACGTCGTTATACGAGTGTGTCGCCTGCTCATTGCAGCGCTTGGGGGTGGCGATGTCCTACGAACCGCGTGACGCGCTCTATGCGCGCGACGACCTGCTGGCCGGCCTGGACCGGGCCAATCCGATCGGCTTCTTCGAGACCTTCGACCTGCGCGCCTTCCGGACCTTCGTGAAGGACGGCGGCGCGACGGCGGCCACGCGCGACGTCCGCGAGGCCCAGGCCCGGCACGACGCCTCCATCGCCGACGCCCTGCGCGTGTGGCTCGAGGCCGAGCGCCCCCGACTGGTCGGGGTGATGGGCGGGCACAAGCTGACCCGCGCCGAGCCGGCCTATGCGCGCGTGGCCGAACTGGCGCGCACCCTGACCCGCGAGGGGTTCCTGGTCGTCACCGGCGGCGGCCCGGGCGCGATGGAGGCCGCGCATCTGGGCGCATTGCTGGCGTCGGGCGACGACGCCCTGCTGGGCCAGGCCCTGGCGCTGCTCGCGCCCAGCGCCGCCCTGCCCAACCTCATCGACCTGGTCGGCGAGGACGGCCAGGTTCGCCCGGGACGCGAGGGCGACCTGAAGGCTGCCCATCTGTGGCTGGACGCGGCCCTGAAGGTTCTGGACATCGCGCCGGCGGATCCGGGACGCAGCCTGGCGATCCCCACCTGGCTCTACGGCCAGGAGCCGACGATGCCGTTCGCCACCGCCTACGCCAAGTATTTCCAGAACAGCATCCGCGAAGAGGCGCTGGTCACCGAGGCGAGGGCCGGGATCATCTATGCGCGGGGCGGCGGCGGGACGATCCGCGAGATCTTCCAGGACGTGGAGCAGAACTACTATGCGCCGAGCGCGGCGTTGTTCACGCCGATGATCTTCTACGATGGCGACGGATACTGGCAGCGGCCGGCGATCTACGGCGCGGATGGCAAGGTCCAGAGCCCGGGCATACGCCTCGACGTGGTGCTGCCCGACATCGTCCGGTTCGCCAGGGCGTCGCGCAAGGATGCCGGCAGCTGCCTGGCGAAGCTGGCCTTCACCACCGACACGCCCGGTATTCTCGACCTGCTGAACGAGCATGCGCCGGTCGCCGAGAAGGCGATGAAGGCCCTGCTGTCCAACCCCGTCGAGAGCCTGGCGCGGGCGAGGTGGAACCGCGGGTGAGGCGTCCTTCCTAAGCGCTCCACCCGCCGTCGATCGTCAGGGCCGCGCCCGTCACGTAGCCCGCGTCCGGTCCGGCCAGCCATGCGACCAGGCCCGCGACCTCGCTCGCCTCGCCGATGCGGCCCAGCGGCAGGCGGGGGGTGAGGTAGTCCATCAGGTCGGCGGTCATGTCGGTGGCTATGGGGCCGGGCTGGACGGTGTTGACGGTGATCTTGCGGGGCGCGAAGTCGAGGGCCGCGCCGCGCGCCAGTTGGGCGACGGCGGCCTTGGTCATGGCGTAGACGCTGGAGCCGGGCGTGCCGATCCGCTCGGCGGTGTTGCTGCCGATGACGATCACCCGGCCGCCGTCCGTCAGGTGCGGGGCGGCGTAGTGGATGGCCGCGAACACGCCGCGCACATTGACCGCCAGCATGTGGTCGAAGTCGGCCAGGGCGAACTGGTCGATGGTCCCGGCCTTCAGCACCCCGGCGTTGACCACCAGCACCCCCAGCTGGCCAAAGCGCGTCACGGCGGCCTCGATGGCCGCGCGCACGGCGCCTGGGTCGGCGCTGTCGGCCTGGAGGGCCAGGGCCGTTCCGCCGGCCGCCTCGACCTCGCCGGCCAGGGCGGCGGCGGGGCCGGGCGAGGCGGCGTAGGTGAAGGCCGTGGGGCGGCCCTCGGCGGCCAGGCGGCGCACGATCGCCGCCCCCATGCCGCGCGAGCCGCCCAGCACCAGGGCCGGGGAGCGGGGAGTGAAGCTGTTGTCGGTCATCTCGGAAACCTCGTTATGGACTGATTGGTCCATAACCTGTTCATTCCGGATCGATCGGTCAAGAATAATTCTGGACTGATCGATCCAGATCGCTAGGATGCGACCATGGCCAGACCTTCGGAATTCGATCGCGACGAGGCGATCGCCAGCGCGATCAGGGTGTTCGCCCGCCACGGCTACGAGGCCGCCTCGACCAGCGACCTGATCGAGGGCATGGGCATCGGCCGCCAGAGCCTCTACGGCGCGTTCGGCGACAAGCGCCGGCTGTTCCTGGAGGCCCTGCGCCGCTACTCGGACGGTTCGCTGGCGCTGATGAACGAGGCGCTGGCCGGCGGCTCGCCGCGCGAGGCCATCGAGGCGGCGCTGCTCGTGGGCCTGGGCGACGCCGAAGACCTGGAGACCGGCTGCCTGGGCGTCGGCTCGATCGTCGAGTTCAGCCGCACCGACGCCGAGGTCAACGCCCTCAACGACGCCGCCGCCACCCTGGTCGTGGCCGCCTTCGCAGCCCGGGTGAAGGACGGGATCGCGGCGGGCGCGTTCGACCCCGGCCTCGACCCGCAGGCCGCCGGCCGCATGCTGCTGACCTTGCGCTCGGGCCTCAAGGTCGCCGCGCGCGGCGGCGCGGGCGAAGACGAACTGCGCCAGGCCGCCCGTCTGGCGCTGCGGGGGCTGAGCTAGGGGCTGGCGCCTTGTTGTGCCAGGCTCTCTCCATGGTAGAGCTGCTGCCGCATGTCAGCAGGGGGATGGGGCGCTATGGGATTTCGGGTTTTGGCGGTCGTCGGCGCAGGCGTATTGGCGGCGGCGTCTCAAAGCATCTCTGCGCAGCCTGCCGCAAACGCGTCGGGTGGCGCTGATCCGGCCAGGGTCTGCCGGGCCGCCATCGCCGCGCTGATGGGACGCGATCCGGCGATCATCAAGGTCGTGCGGTCCGCGGGTGGCGTTGTCGATACCCGCTACGTCAGGCCCACGGACGGAACCGTCTGGAAGAACCGTTGTCGCATCAGTGGTAATCGCGTGGAGTGGGCGGCCTATCAGGGCGGCGCGCTCGGACGCTGGCGCAGCGAGGACGTCATTACCTATTCCGTTTCCGGCGGGCGTATTCGCGTCGTTGGCAGCAGCTATGGCGAGCAGATGTTCAACGAAATCTACACCGTACGCTAAGGCGCATTGAGGTCCGTTGAGGCCGGATCCTGGTGGCCACCATTTGTCACTTTTGTCTGACAAATGAATCCGCCATGCTACTCATGACCGCCCGATCCAACGGGCGAGCGTGAGGGAGGCGTTGCATGCGGAAGATCCTGGCGGCCGGCGTGGCCGGGGCGATCATGGCCATGGCGGGGGCGGCGAGCGCCCAGCCGCCCAAGGTCGATCCGGTGCAGGTGGATCCCGCCCGTCCCGACTGGGAGAACCCCGCCGTCAACGCCCGCGGCAAGCTGCCGGCGACGGCCACCCACTTCCCGTTCGAGAGCCGCGCGCTGGCCCTGGCCGGCGACATGACGAGGTCGGCCCGCTATCTGCGCCTCGACGGCCAGTGGGCCTTCCACTTCTCGCCGTCTTCGGACGCCACGCCCACGGGCTTCGAAAAGTCGGACTACGACGCCTCGGGCTGGAAGGACATCAAGGTCCCGGCCATGTGGCAGGCGGAGGGCTACGACCAGGCCCGCTACAACAACATCACCTATCCGTTCCCGGCCAACCGGCCGCTGATCCCGCACGCGACCAACCCCGTGGGCTCCTACCGCCGCACCTTCGAGGTTCCCGCCGGCTGGAGCGGCCAGGACGTGATCCTGCACGTCGGCGCGGCCGGGGCGGCCTACCGCGTCTGGGTCAACGGGCAGGAGGTCGGCTACTACGAGGACTCCAAGCTGCCGGCCGAGTTCGACGTCACCAGGCATGTGCGTCCAGGCCAGAACCTGATCGCCATCCAGGTGCACCGCTGGGCCGACGGCTCGTACTTGGAGGACCAGGACTTCTGGCGGGTCTCGGGCATCGAGCGCTCGGTCTATCTCAAGGCCATTCCGCAGGCCCGCGCCGGCGACCTCTTCGTCAAGGCCGGCCTCGACAAGGCCTATCGCGACGGGACCCTGTCGACCGAGCTGTCCCTGACCGCCCGCAAGGCGCCGCTGACCGCGCGGATGACCCTGCTGGACGGCGACAGGGAGGTGCTGAAGACCGAGGCCAAGGTCGCCCCCGGCGCGGCGAAGACCGTCTCGCTGACCGCCGCCGTTCCGGGCGTTCGTCCGTGGACCGCCGAGACCCCCAACCTCTACACCCTGCTGGTCGAGCTGGTGGACGCCAAGGGCCAGGTGGTCCAGGCCACGCCCCAGCGCATCGGCTTCCGCACCGTCGAGATCAAGGACGGCCGGGTGATGGTCAACGGCCGTCCCATCGTCATCCGCGGCGTCAATCGCCACGAGCACGACCCGGAGACCTTCCACGTCATCTCCGAGGAGAGCATGCGCCGCGACATCGAGCTGATGAAGCGGGCCAACATCAACGCCGTGCGCACCTCGCACTATCCCAACGACGAGCGCTTCTACGCCCTGGCCGACGAGTACGGCCTCTATGTGATGGACGAGGCCAATATCGAGAGCCACGCCTACATGGACTACGGCAACAAGGTCCCGGCGCTGCGCGAGCAGATGCAGCTGGGCTTCGACCCGGCCTGGGAGGCCGCCCACCGCGACCGGGTGCTGAACATGGTCGAGCGCGACAAGAACCACCCGTCGGTGATCTTCTGGTCGCTGGGCAACGAGGCCGGCATCGGCCCCAATTTCGAGAAGGCCGCCGCGGCCGCCCGCAAGCGCGATCCCTCGCGCCTGATCTCCTATCTGGGCTGGGGCACGCTGGACTGGGAGCACCAGCCGAACAGTTACGTCGACATCTACGCCCCGATGTACGACGACATCGAGAAGATGGTGGACTGGGCCAAGGACCCCACCCGCATTCAGCCGATGATCCAGTGCGAATACGCCCACATGCAGGGCAACGGCGGCGGCGACTTCAAGGACTACTGGGACACCATCTACGCCTACGACAAGCTGCAAGGCGGCTTCATCTGGGACTGGGTCGACCAGTCGATGTACCGCTACGCCAAGGACGGCCGGCGCTACTGGGGCGACGGCGGCGAGTACGGCAAGAACCCGGGCGGCGACATCGAGTTCGGCGACGGCATGATCCAGCCCGATCGCACGCCCAATCCGCACTTCTACGAGGTGCGCAAGGTGCTCTCGCCGATCCAGTTTTCCGCCTTCGATCCGGCGACGGGCAAGGTGATGATCACCAACCGCCACGACTTCCGCGATCTCTCCGGCTTCGACTTCGAGTGGGTGCTGGAGGGCGACGGCGTCGAGATCGCCTCGGGCGCCCTGCCGGCCCTGGCGACCAGGGCCCGGGGCGTCGAGACCGTGGCCCTGCCGTTGCCGGCGATCGCGACCAGGCCCGGCGTCGAGTATTTCGTCACCGTGCGCGCCAAGGCCAAGTCCGGCGCCGTGCCGCTGACCCCGGCCGGCTACGTGGTCGGCTGGGAGCAGTTCTCGGTTTCCGCCACGCCCAGGACCGCCGTGAGCCGCCCCGGCGCGGTGACCCTGGCCGACGGCAAGGACGCTGTCGTGCTCGAGGCCGCCGGCGCGAAGCTGACGATCGACCGGGCCACGGGCCTTGTGTCGTCCTACGCCAAGGACGGGACGGTGCTGGCCAAGGGCGGGGCGCCCAACTTCTTCCGGGCCGAGACCGACAACGACACCCTCAACGGCACGGTCGCCCAGCAGAAGCCCTGGCGGGTGATGACCGATGCGCGCCAGGTCCGCGCCCTGACCGCCCGCAAGACCAACGGCGGCGCCGAGGTCGTGGTCGAGCACGCCCTGGGGGCCGGGGCGGCGACCTTCACCACCACCTACGCCATGGCCGGCGACGGCTCGGTGGCGGTCAGCGGCGAGCTGGTTCCGCTCAAGGACGACCTGCCGCCGCCGGTGCGGGTGGGCCTGTGGTTCACCCTGCCCAGCCAGCCCAAGACCGTCGAGTGGCTGGGGCGCGGTCCGCACGAGTCTTACGTCGACCGCTTCACCTCGGCTCCCATCGGCCTGTGGCGCGGGGCGCTGGCCGACCAGAACCACGACTACATGCGGCCCCAGGACACCGGCAACAAGCTGGACGTCCGCTGGATGGAGCTGGGTTCGGGCGGTCCTGGCCTGCGCGTCGAGGCCGACAAGCCGCTGATGATGCAGGCCCTGGCCTTCCCCTATCAGGACCTCTACCGCCGTCCGGCCGGAACCTGGAAGTCGTCCGACATCGTCCCCCACGGCGAGGGAACCCTGATCGTCGACGCCGCCCAATGGGGCGTCGGCGGCGACACCACCTGGAACCACGTCGGCCAGCCGCACGGCAAGTACCGCACGAAGCTGGAGCCTACCCGGGTCGGCTTCCGCCTGTCGCCGTTCACGGGCGAGGGCACGACGCCGGGCAAGGCCAGGCCGGCGCGGGCGACCGAGGTAGAGTGACCGGCGCGTGAATCGATCGCCAGGATATTCAATCCTGGCGATTTCAGCTTTTTCAGCATCTACCTGCGCGCGACGGCTTGCCGTCGGCGGGGCGCCCTCTAGATTGCAATTGACGGGTGTAGGTTATCCCGGGGGGCTTTGAGTTCATGAAAGTTGTTGTCGCGACGACCTATGCGACGTTCCCGCCGACTTCCGGCGCCGCGTTACGGAACTTCCACCTCTATCGGGAGATCGCCAGGCGTCACCCCGTGACGATCCTGGCCCTGGTCAAGCAGGACGCCGGAGCCCTGGACGCCGAGATCGCCCCGGGGCTGGTCGAACGCCGGATCCCGATCTCCGACGACCATCTCTGGGAAGAGCTGCGGCTGTGCGAGAAGGCCGACGGCCACCAGGTGGGCGACTTCGCCGTCTCGCACCTGTTCCGCCTGACGCCGGCCTATGTCGAGGCGCTGAAGGCGGCCTGCGACGAGGCCGACGTGCTGGTCGCCAGCCACCCCCACCTGATCTACGCCCTGCGCCAGCTCAGCGACAAGCCGGTGGTCTACGAGGCGCCGGACGTCGAGATCGACCTGCGCCGCAGCCACCTGCCGCGCACCGCCGAAACCGAGCGGATGCTGGTCCGCATCGAGCAGACCGAGGCCCACTGCCTGGCCGAGGCCGACCTCGTCCTGGCCTGCAGCGAAGGCGACCTGGAGCGGTTCGTCGAGCACTACGGCGCCGCGCGCGACAAGCTGCGGGTGGCCGAGAACGGTGTCGAGACCTGGCCCTTCGACCCGTCCCGCCATGCGCGCGCCGGGGCGCCGGGCGCGCGGCCGCGCTGCCTGTTCCTGGCCAGCTGGTCGCCGCCCAACATCGACGCGGCGCTGCTGCTGCTGGACATGGCCGCCGCGACGCCGCAGCTCGACTTCGTGCTGGCCGGCAGCGTCGCCCTCGCGCCCGAGGTCAACGCCGTCCCGCCGCCGCCCAACGTCCGCCTGGCGCCCCGCCTGTCCGACGAGGAGAAGCAGGCCGAGCTGGCGGGCGCCGACCTGGCGCTCAACCCGGTGACCAGCGGCTCGGGCAGCAACATCAAGATCCGCGAATACATCGGCGCCGGCCTGCCGGTGCTGTCGACGCCGTTCGGGGCGCGGGGGCTGCCCGCGTCGGTCCGCGCCAACCTGGACTTCGCCGAGGTCGAGGACTTCGCCGCGGCCCTGGTCGCCCTGGCCGCGCGGTCCCCGGCCGAACGCGAAAGCCGCGCCCGCGCCGCGCGCGAGGACCTGCTGGCCGTGCTGTCCTGGGAGCGGGTGGGGGCCCGCGCGGCCGACGACATCGCGACGATGATGGCGTCACGCCCGCGACCCGCCGACGACAAGGTCGCGGTGGTCATCCCGATGTATAACGCCGCGTCCTACATCGAGGAGACGATCCGCTCGGCGCTCGACCAGACCCATCGCGACCTCGAGGTCGTGGTGGTCGACGACGGCTCGACGGACGGCTCGCCCGACATCGTCCGGCGGCTGGCGCGCGAGGATTCCCGGGTGCGCATGACGCATCACGGCGGCGGCCGCAACCGGGGCGTCAGCCGCACCATCGAGCTGGGCGTGCGCGCGGCCCGCGCCCCATTCATCGCCCTGCTCGACTCCGACGACGCCTTCGAGCCCGACAAGCTGCGGCTACAGCTCGAGGCCTTCCGAGCGCATCCCGAGGCCGTGCTCTGCCACACGCTCTGCACCGTCGTGTCGGAGGACGACCCGGCCCTGGCGGCCAGCGCCGAAGCCTATTTCAACCACGTGCCCAGCGCGCCGTTCTACGATCCGATGGCCGAGCCGACGGCCTTCACCCGCATGAACGTGCTGACCTCCAGCGCGCTGATCCGGACCGCGACCTTCAAGCGCACCCCGTTCTCGGGCGAGCAGTTCTGGCAGAACGAGGACTACACGATCGTCACCCTGCTGGGCTCGCGCGGGTGGTTCGTGCACCTGCCGCGCCGGCTGGCGCGCTATCGGATCCATCCCAAGTCCTACACCGCCCAGCACCTGACCTCGCCGCTGAAGCACGTGCACGCCATTGTCGAAGGCGTGGTCATGCTGGCCGTGCGGCTGGAAGGCGAGGCGCTGAAGGCCGCCGCGAGCAAGCATCTGCAGGACGCCGTCGACCTGCTGCGCGGCCACTATCAGGACGACGCCCTGCGCGACCCGCCGCCGCCTCCTCCGCCTCCCCCTCCGCCGCCTCCGCCTCCGCCCCCGCCGCCGTCGGTGGCGAGGCGGGTGCTGAACCGGCTGGTGCTGATCGTGCGGCTGCTGTTGCCGATTCCGATCCGCGGCCTCTGACCGGCGCGAACGCGTCCTGGGCGACAAGTAGTGGAGTAGGGGGACAGATGGCCGAGTGTGGAGCGATCGCGGAGGGCCTGGCCCTGGAGGCGGGGCGGTTCATCGCGCGGGTGGAGGATCGCGACCTGACGGTCTGCGTGCTGGGGCTGGGCTATGTGGGCCTGCCCCTGGCGCTGGACCTGGCGAAGGCCGGCTTCGCCGTCGTCGGCTGTGATTCCAGCCCCGCGGTCCTGGACAGCCTGGCCGCGCGCCGCAGCCCGCTGCCGCATATCGCCGACGCGGCGCTGGAGGCGCTGTGGCCCCGGTTCGCCGCCGTCGCCCCGGCGGCGGGCCGCGCGCCCGCGGCCGACGTCTACCTGATCTGCGTGCCGACCCCGCTGTCGCCGTCCGGCGCGCCCGACATGGGGGCGGTGATGGAAGCGGCCGAACTGATCGGTCCGGCGCTGACCCGCGGCGCCCTGGTGGCGCTGGAATCGACCGTCTATCCCGGGGCGACCGCCGAGCTCGTGCGGCCCAGGCTGGAGCGGCTCAGCGGCCTGCGGGCCGGCCGCGACTTCGCCCTGGCCCACGCGCCCGAGCGCCAGAACCCCGGCGGGGCCAGCGGCGAGCAGTCGCGTCGCCGCCTGGTGGGAGCCGACAGCCACGCGGAGCGCGAGATGGCGCTCGGCCTCTATCGCACCTTCGCCGAGCCCACGGCGGTCGACAGCCTGGCCACCGCCGAGGCGGCCAAGCTGAGCGAGAACGTCTTCCGGCTGGTCAACATCGCCCTGGCCAACGAACTGGCCGCCACCTTCCGGGGCATGGGGCTGGATCCCTGGGCGGTGGCCCGGGCGGCGGCGACCAAACCGTTCGGCTTCATGCCCTTCGCGGCCGGTCCCGGGGTCGGCGGCCACTGCATTCCGGTGGATCCGGTCTATCTGACCTGGCGCGCCGAGGGCATGGGCCTGAGCCTGCCGCTGGTCGACGCGGCCCGCGACATCGTCGGGCGCCGCCCGGCCGAGGTCTGCGCCGAGGTGCTGGCCGCCCTGCCGCCCCGCGCGGCCGGCGGTCGCGGACGGGTCCTGGTGGTCGGCGCGGCCTACAAGCGCAATGTCGGCGACGCCCGCCACAGCCCCGCGGTCGAGATCATCGAGATCCTGGCCGAGGCCGGGTGCGAGACGGCCTACTGCGACCCGTTCGTGCCGCAACTGGAGGCGGGCGGGCGCCTGCTGAACGCCGCGCCCGTCGACGAGGTCCTGGCGCGGGACTGGGACGCGGTGGTCATCGTCACCGACCACGACCGGGTCGACCACGCCGCCTTCCTGCGCGCCGCGCCGCTGGTGTTCGACACGCGCAACGTCCTGGCCGGCGTCGCCGGCGCGGGCGCCCGGGTGGTGCAGGTCTGAGGGCGGCGGATCTCGTCCGCCGCTAGCGGCCCGTTTTTAGCGAGAGGTCAGGATCACGGTGGCGAAATCGGGGTCGTCGGAGGACCGGCGGCCATAGTCGTGGTCGACCCGGTCGAGGGCGAAGCCCGCGCGATCGCCGGCCGCGACCAGCATATTATCCGTATACGGACGAATGACGTCGATCGTCGTCCATTCCCGCACCGCCTGGCCTGGGGCGGTGAGGCGGTAGAGGCGCTCGATCCGGTTACGGCCGCCGTCCAGCGGCGCGATGCGGCGGAACCGCGCCAGGCGGCCCTCGCCATGGGGGCGGTCGTAGTCCTGGCGGAACTCGGCGAAGGCCGAGACGTCGCGCGGCGTGAAGGCGTCCAGCGCCAGCCGGCCGCCGGGCCGCAGCAGCGCGCGGACCCCGGCCAGCATGGCGTCCAGCGCCGCGTCGTCGGTCAGGTAGGTGACCATCGAGAACGGCGCGATGACCGTCTGGAAGCTTTGCGTGAACGACAGGGCGGCGGCGTCCATGCAGGCGCAGCGGGCGGCCAGGCCCCGCGCGGCGGCGTCCCGCGCCAGGCGCCGCAGCATCGGCCAGGAGCGGTCGACGCCGGTCACGTCGATCCCGGCGGCCAGCAGGGGCAGGGTGACCCGGCCGGTGCCGCAGCCCAGCTCCAGCACCGGGCCCGGCGCCGCGCGGCACAGGTCGGCGTAGTAGCCGACGTCGTCGACGGCCAGGTTCGAGCCCATGTCGGTGTCGTAGACCTCGGCGATGAGGTCGTAGGACCAGGCGCTCATCGGGCGCCCGCCACGGCGTGGAGCCGCAAGGGCGTCGATCGTCTGGCGCGGTCCGGCGGATCGATATAGCTACGCACGAAGGTTGTATCGCGGCGCGGTCTCGCCGAGGCAAGGCCTTTCGGGAGTGGATCTCGCCCTTGAAGAAAGTTCTCATCACCGGCGGCGCCGGCTTCATCGGCGCCTGGCTGGGCCGCGCCTTGCTCGACCAGGGCGTCGAGGTCGTGGCGCTGGACGACCTGTCGACCGGAACCTGGCCCAACCCCACGCTCGGCGAGCCCGAGGGGCTGACCTTCGTGCGCGGCGACTGCGCCGACGCGGCGCTGGTCGCCCGGCTGGTCGAGGGCTGCGACTTCGTCTTCCACCTTGCGGCCGTGGTCGGGGTGCGGCGCGTGGTCGAGTCGCCGCTGCGGACGGCGCTGGTCAACCAGGCCACCACCCTGACGGTGCTGGAGGCCGCCGCCGGCGCCGGGGTTCCCGTCCTGCTGGCCTCGTCGAGCGAGGTCTATGGCCCGCTGGCGACGGCTCCGTTCCGCGAGGACGACGCGGGCAGCTTCGGTCCGCCCGAACAGGGCCGCTGGACCTACGCCCTGACCAAGGCGGCGGGCGAGCAGCTGGCCTTCGCCCTGGGCCGCGAGCGGGGCCTGCCCTTCGTGGTGGTGCGGCTGTTCAACACCGTCGGGCCGGGCCAGTCGGCCGCCTTCGGCATGGTGCTGCCGCGCTTCGTCGACCAGGCCCGGCGCGGCGAGCCGATCACCGTCTATGGCGACGGCGAGCAGACCCGGGTGTTCTGCCATGTCGCCGACGTGGTCGACGCCCTGGTCGCCCTGGCCCGCACGCCGTCGAGCTGGGGGCGGCTCTACAACGTGGGCGGGGTCGAGAGCGTGTCGATCCTCGACCTGGCCCGCAAGGTGCGCGAGCGGCTGGGCTCGGACTCGCCGATCCGCCACGTGCCCTTCGTCCAGGCCTTCGGCGACGACTTCGCCGAGGCCCGCCATCGCCAGCCCGACATCGGCCGGATCGCCCAGGCGGTCGGCTGGTCGCCCCGGCGGGGGCTGGAGCGGATCATCGACGACGCGATCGCCGGCGCGGACGAGGCCTCGCCCAGACGCGAGCTGGAACGGGGAGAGGCCTGACATGGGCGCGATCGGCCTGGGCGAAAGCCTGCTGAGCAAGGGACGTCGCCTGCTGGTGATCAGCCCCCATCCCGACGACGAGACCTTCGGCTGCGGCGGGCTGATGGCCCGCGCCGTCGACGCCGGCTGCGAGGTGGCGGTCATGGTGATCTCGGCCCCCGAGGCGCTGCCGCAGTTCGGGGCCGACGAGGCGGTGGTCGGGGGCGATCGCCGGCGCAGCGAGTTCGAGGCGGCGATGGCGGTGCTGGGGGTCCGCGACCACGAGGTGCTGTTCACCTCCGACGAGGTCCACATGCGGCTGGACGCCATGCCCCAGGCCGAGCTGGTCGGCCTGATCGAGCGGCGCGCCGGCTACGCCTTCGAGGCCTTCCGGCCAGACATCGTCTGCATGCCGGCGCCGTCCTACAACCAGGACCACGTCGCGGTGTTCCGCGCCGTGATCGCCGCCTGCCGCCCGCACCTGCCGGCCGACAAGGCCTTCGCCTCGCTGGTCATGGAATACGACCAGCCGCAGTTGGGCTGGGGCGCCGAGCCGTTCCACCCCAACCTCCATGTCGACATCGGCGCGACCCTGGAGCGCAAGCTGGCGGCCTATGGCTGCTACCGCTCGCAGATCCGCCAGGAGCCGCATCACGCCAGCCTAGCCAATGTCGAGCGGCTGGCGCGGCTGCGCGGGTCGGAGGTGTCGCTGGCGGCGGCCGAGGCCTTCCGCGTGCGGCGGCTGGTGCTCTAGAGGACGGCCGCCGTTCAGCCGGCCATGGCCTCGCGCTTTTCCTCCAGCATCAGCCAGTCCTCCTCGGCCTGGGCCAGATCGGCGCGGGCCTTGTCGAGGGCCTTCATGATCTTGTCGAAGCCGGCCGGGTCGCGGGCGTAGAGGTTGGGGTCGTCCAGCTTCTTCTCCAGGTCGGCCAGGATCTTGGGCGAACCCGCGATCAGGGCCTCGCACTCCTCGAGGCGCCGCTGGTCCTTGTAGGACAGCTTGGTGGCCTTCTTGGGCGGGGCGGCCGCAGGGGTGACGACGGCCTTGTGCGAGCCCGTGCCGGTGGCGAAGTCGCCGGCCGCGCCGCGCGCGCCCTTGAAGAAGTCCGGGGACTGGTCGATCAGGTCGGTCCAGCCGCCGGGGGTCTCCAGCACGTCGCCATGGCCGTTCATGGCGATGGTCGAGGTGGCCAGGCGGTCGATGAAGTCGCGGTCGTGGCTGACCAGAATGAGGGTTCCCTCGAAATCAGCCAGCAGCTCTTCCAGCAGGTCCAGCGTGTCCATGTCGAGGTCGTTGGTCGGTTCGTCGAGCACCATCAGGTTCATCGGCGAGGCCAGCGCCCGGGCCAGCAAGAGGCGGTTGCGCTCGCCGCCCGACAGGCTGGTGACCGGCTGGCGCAGCTGGGCCTCGGTGAACAGGAACTCCTTGGCGTAGCCGGCCACGTGCTTGGACACGCCCCGCACCAGGATGGAGTCGCCGCCCGACGGGGTCAGGAAGTCCCAGACGGTGATCTTTTCCGACAGCGCCAGGCGGTTCTGGTCGACATAGGCGATCTCGAGATTGGTGCCCATCTGCACCGTACCGGCGTCGGCCGCGATCTCGCCCAGCAGCATGCGCACCAGGGTGGTCTTGCCCGCGCCGTTGGGGCCCACCAGGGCCACGCGGTCGCCGCGCAGGATGCGGGTCGAGAAGTTCTCGACGATGACGCGCTCGCCGAACTTCTTGGTCAGGCCCTTGGCCTCGACCACCCGCTTGCCCGACGTGCCCGAGCTTTCGACGGCCATGCTCATCGAGCCGCGCTTGTCGGACTGGATGTCCTTCTTTTCGGCGCGCAGGGCCATCAGGGCGCGGCGGCGGCCCTCGTTGCGGGCCCGGCGGCCCTGGACGCCGCGGGCCAGCCAGGCGTTCTCGACTTCCAGCTTCTTGTTGAGGCGGCGCTCTTCTTCCGCCTCGGCGGCCAGCACCTGCTCGCTCCAGGTCTCGAACTCGGAAAAGCCCTTGTCGAGGCGGCGCACCTTGCGGTGCTCCAGCCAGAAGGTGCGCTGGGTGACGCGGTTGAGGAAGGCGCGGTCGTGGCTGACGATCAGCGCCGCGCACTTGGAGTTGGCCAGCTCCTCTTCCAGCGTCTGGATGGCGAAGATGTCGAGGTGGTTGGTCGGCTCGTCCAGCAGCAGCACGTCGGGCTGCTCGGCGAACGCCCGGGCCAGCGCCGCGCGGCGACGCTCGCCGCCCGACAGGCCCTGCGTGCTCTGGGCGAAGTCCAGGCCGAAGTCGGCCAGGGTGGCGTGGGCCTCGTAGTCCTGGGCGCCGCCGGCCGTGCAGTAGTCGAGCAGGGTCTCGCCGGTGATGTCCGGCTCCTGGCTGACGAACACCACCTTGGCGCCCGGCTGCACGGCGCGCTCGCCGCTGTCGGGCTCGGCGCCCTGGGCGGCCAGCACTTTCAAGAGGGTCGACTTGCCGGCGCCGTTGCGGCCCACCAGGCAGGCGCGCACGCGCGGCTCCAGGGCGAGGTCCACGCCGTCGAACAAAGGCTTGGCGCCGTCGGCGAGACGGACGTCCTTGAGGGCGAGCACGGGGGCGCGGGCGGGGGCGGCCATGAAGCGGTCTTTACGTCTGGTACGGCGGTGAGGGCGAGGAGATGGGGCCTATAGCAGGGCGCGGGGAGGGGGAAGGCGGAAAGTTTGCGAACCTCCCCCTGTGGGGGAGGCGATCGCGCAGCGATCGGTGGGGGGAACTGGTCTGAAATCGACCGGCGCCTTGGAAGCTGAAAACGGCCCCCCACCGGCCTTCGGCCGCCTCCCCCACAGGGGGAGGGTCTTTCTAAGCCGCCCGCTTCAGCTCCTCCACGACCGCCGGGGCCGGCCGCCGCAGCACCCTGTCCCGCAGGCGCAGGAACGGGCGCTCGACCAGCAGCCACAGCAGGAGCGCGGCGGCGAAGTCGGCGGCGAGATAGAGGCCAAGGCCGGTCCAGCCGTGCAGCACGCCGTCGCCCACGCGCTCGCGCAGCATGTGCTGCACCGGCTTGTGGACGAGGTAGAGGCTGTAGGCCAGCGCGGCGACGACGGTGACCGGAGCCAGCGGCAGGCGCTTGAGGGCCGGCTCGATGTCGAGCAGGGCGCACAGCAGAAGCGTGCTGGCCAGGCAGGCCAGCGGATAGACGACGACCGCGCCCGTCAGGTCCAGGCTGACCCCGTCGGCGTGGCGGATGCACAAGGCGACCGTGCCGGCGGCGGCGACGAGGCCCAGCGGTCCGGTCAGCCAGGGCGGGGCGAAACGGGCGACCATGGCGGGGCGGAAGACGCGGGCGGCGGCCAGCAGCACGCCCATGGCCAGGCCGTCCAGGCGCGTCCAGGTGGGATAGTAGACCAGCCGCAGGAAATCGGCGGGCCGCGTGGCCGGGTCGGCGGCGGGGCCGTGCCAGATCCCCCAGCGCAGGGCCATGCCGCCCAGGATCACGGCCGCGCCGACGGCGAGGGCCGGCCCCGCCCCCTTGAAGCGGGCCAGGACGAGGACCAGCGGGGGGAGAAGCCAGTAGAAATGCTCCTCCACGCACAGCGACCAGGCCGAGGTGAAGGCCCCGGTGACCCGGTAGTCGAGGCCGAAGTTCATGGTGAAGGTCAGGAACCGCCACAGCGGCTGGATCGCCTTGCCGTCCGAGAAGCCGGGCAGGGCGAAATAGAGCGCCAGCACCACCAGGAAGGCCGGCAGGATGCGAAGGGCGCGGCTGGCCCAGAAGCGCTTGAACTCGACGCCGTTTCCCGCCGCGATCCCCTTCAGGAGCTGGGCGCCGATCAGGTAGCCGCTGAGCACGAAGAAGACATCGACCCCCAGCCAGCCGAACGGCCGGATCGCCGCCAGCGGCTCGGGCCGGGCGGGGCCCGGCATATGCCAGGCCATGACCAGCAGTATGGCGGCGGCGCGCAGCAGGTCGGGGCCGTAGGCGCGGCGATGGGCGTTCGGGCGCGAGGGTCCGAAGAGGGCGGCGATGGCCCCGGAGACGGCGTTCATGATTGTCCTGAGGGCCGCCGGGAAGGCGAGGGCGGCGGCCGGAGAGGATGGTGGCCGATCAACCCTGAGTCGTCACGGGGGAGGGACGGGATTTCGGGAGATTTCGAGGGGCGTGTGGGCCCCCTCAGTCGGCTTCGCGTTTAGATCCTCCCCCTGTGGGGGAGGTGGCCCGGAGGGCCGGAGGGGGGACGTTTTCAGCTTTCGAGGGGGTGGCAGGCTATCGAGCTACTTCCCCCTCCGTCGCTTCGCGACACCTCCCCCTTAGGGGGAGGATCTTCAGGCCGCCACCAGTTTCCACACCGAGAAATCCTTGAACCGCAGGCGGCTCCACGTGGTGCGCAGGCCAAACCAGCCCGCGGTGTAGGCGTCGGGGTCGCGCAGCTCGAACAGCTTGCGGCCGTCGGCCCAGTACTGGACGAGGTCGCCATAGGCCACGAGCTGGACGTGGACCCAGCGGTTGGGCTGGAGCAGGGCCCGGGCGTCCTTGAGGTCGTGCTGGGGCAGCATCGGCCGGTCGCCGGGACGGCCGACATAGCGGCGCAGGCGGGTGCTGGAATTGTAGTTGCCGCCCTGGCCCACATAGTAGGTCTTCAAGAGGTCGTAGCCGGTGAAGGCGCCGGTGCGGGGGCTGGCGAAGAGGTCGTCCGGGGAGCGGACGTCGGTGGCCATCCAGAAGGCGTTGAGGTCGCTGATCCGGTCGTTGCGGCCGCCTTCGTAGACGGCCAGGGCCTGGTACTCGATCAGCACGGGGCCTTGCAGCCGCGGCTTGAACCAGGCGGTGATCCCGGCCGGGGCGTCCAGCTCGAGCACGCCGCTCTGCGCGGTGACCTTGGCCGGCTGCTCGGCCTCGATGGTCCAGTGGGCGAGGCCTTGGGTGAAATCATCCCTATAGAGACGATCGGCCTTGCGCCAGGGTTCGGGAGCTTGCGCCCGGGCGGCGTTCGCCAGCGGCAGGGCGAGGGCGGACAGGGCGAGGGACCGGCGGGTGAGCATGGGGCAGGGGTAGCGCGACGGGCGCCTCTAGGGAACCTCCCCCTGTGGGGGAGGCGATCGCGCGGCGATCGGTGGGGGGAGTTGGTGATGGCGTTCAGGCGCCTGGGAAGCTGAAAACGGCCCCCCTCCGGCCCTTCGGGCCACCTCCCCCCGAAGGGGGAGGATCGTTGCTATGCAAACGCCCATCCGTCTTCGGGAGCGGGGGCTTTTGCCGGTTTGCGGCGGACGGCGGGGCTGCGCCGGGCCCGGCCGGCGGGGCGGAAGGCGGCGCGGACCAGGCGGGCGGCGCCGGCGCGCAGGCCTTTCCAGGCCGGGACGAGGCGGGCCATCACCGTGGCGGCGACGCCGACCTCGATCCAGGCGGCGAGGTCCAGGGCCAGGATCCAGGCCATTTCCGGCAGGATCACCTGGCCAGCCAAGGGAGCGATGGCCAAGAGCAGCATCAGGGCGACGGCGTTGCGCGGGGTCATGGCCGCCAGGCGCTCGGCGGGAATCTCGACCAGCCAGCGGCGCACGGGGCCGTCGTGGCGGGCGGCGGCGAACAGGCAGATCAGCAGGACGGTCAGGAGCATGGGTTTCCTCAAGGCGCAGCTTGAGGTGGTGGCGGGCGCGGAAAGGTCAAGCCATCAGGAACCTCCCCCTGTGGGGGAGGCGATCGCGTAGCGATCGGTGGGGGGAGTTGGTGCGAGGCTGGCCTGCGTCCTGGAAGCTGAAAACGGCCCCCCACCGGCCTTCGGCCGCCTCCCCCACAGGGGGAGGTTCCTTCCGAAGCCCTCAGTCCTCGTCCGGTTCGTAGGGCCAGTCGCCCTTGTCGACCATCAGGTCGGTGGCCACGAAGTCCATGGCGTCTTCCGGATCGTCGAGGCTGGCTTCGCTGATGGTCTGGTCGCGGACCGAGACGCCGGCCTTGTGGGGGCTGTCGGGGTCGCCGGTGATCAGCGGGTGCCACTGGGGCAGGGTCTTGCCCTCGTGCAGGCGGCGATAGGCGCAGGAGGGGGGCATCCACTCCAGGTCCTCGATGTTGTGCGGCGTCAGCTTGATGCAGTCGGGCACGGTCTTGCGGCGATTGGCATAGTCGCTGCAGCGGCAAAGATGGGCGTCGAGCAGCTGGCAGTGCACGCGGGTGGGGATCACCTCGCCGGTGTCTTCGTCTTCGAAGCGAACCAGGCAGCAAAGGCCGCAGCCGTCGCATAGACTCTCCCACTCGGGGACGGTCATCTGGTGAAGGGATTTCGTCTCCCAGAAAGGTTTGCGCGGCATCATCCGCGCGTCCTAAACCCAAACGCCGATAAGACCAACCGGACGCAACACCGCACGTGAACGACTGGACGCTGCCGCCCTACAGGTTCGACGACCCGCCCGCGCGCCCAACGCCGCCGGCGGGCGGCGGTTTTTCGCCCGTACCGCCGCCGCCGCCGCCGCCGCCGAAAGGCCCGCCGCAGCGTCCGCCGCCGCCGCCCGAAGAGCCGTTCCGCGCCGACCTGAAGACGCCGCGCAAGCGGGGCGGCTGGGGCTGGGTGTGGCTGACCCTGCTGGTCGGGGTGATCCTGGGCTTCCTCGCCGTGGGCGGCGCGGGGGGCTATGTCTGGTTCAAGTACCTGAAGGACACGCCGGACCTGCCGTCGCGCGAGGCGCTGTTCGCCGTCAACCGCGCGCCGGGCGTGCGGTTCGAGGACCGCAGCGGCCAGGTGATCGCCACGCGCGGGCCGCGCTATGGCCAGCGGGTGACGGTCAAGACCGTGCCCGGCTACGTGCCGCTGGCCTTCCTGGCGGCCGAGGACAAGCGCTTCTACAAGCACGGCCCGATCGACCTGTACGGCATCGCCCGGGCGGCCTGGGTGAACTGGCGCGCGGGCCGCACGGTGCAGGGCGCCTCGACCCTTTCCCAGCAGCTGGCCAAGGGCCTGTTCCTGACGCCCGACCGCACGGTCGAGCGCAAGCTGCAGGAAATGCTGATGGCCTGGCGCCTGGAGCAGGTGCTGACCAAGGACGAGGTGCTGGAGCTCTATCTGAACCGCGTGTTCTTCGGGGCCAACACCTATGGCGTCGACGGCGCGGCCCAGACCTATTTCGGCAAGCCGGCCAGCCGGCTGACCCTGTCGGAAGCGGCCCTGCTGGCCTCGCTGCCCAAGGCGCCCTCGCGCCTGGCCCTGACCCGCGACATGGAGGGGGCGCTGGCCCGCTCGCGCCTGGTCCTGGCGAACATGGAAAAAGAGGGCTGGATCACGGCGGCCGAGCACGCCGCGGCCCTGGACGACACGCCCAAGCTTTCGCCCGACGCGGTCAGCGACGAGGGCGACTACGGCTGGGTGCTGGACTACGCCACCACCGAGGCGATCCGCATCGCCGGCCAGAACGCGCCCGACCTGGTCGTGCGCCTGACCATCGACACCCGCCTGCAGAAGGCCGGGGCCGACATCGTGCGCCAGGCCATCGCGCTGGGCGGCCAGCACGCCGGCGCCAGCCAGGCGGCGCTCTTGTCGCTGTCGGCCGACGGGGCGATCCGGGCGATGGTGGGCGGCACGGACTACATCGCCAGCCCCTTCAACCGCGCGGTGCAGGCCAGGCGCCAGCCGGGCTCGACCTTCAAGCCGTTCGTCTATGCCGCGGCCCTGGAGAAGGGCGTTCTGCCCAGCGACATCCGCGTCGACGGGCCGGTGCAGTTCGGCGACTGGAAGCCCGAGAACTACGGCGGCGACTATCGCGGCCCGATGACGGTGGAGCAGGCCCTGGTCAATTCCACCAACACCATCGCCGTCAAGCTGGCCCAGGAGGCCGGCGGCGCGCAGGTGGGGAACCTGGCCCGGCGTTTCGGGATCACCAGCCTGCCCGACCGGCCCGACCTGTCGGTGGCGCTGGGGGCCTATGAGGTGAACCTGCTGCAGATGACCTCGGGCTTCCAGGTCTTCCAGCTGGGCGGCCAGCGGGTGGAGCCCTACGTCATCGAGAGCATCACCGCCCAGGACGGCCGGCCGATCTATGCCCGTGGGCCGATGGCCCCGGCCCAGGTCTACGACATCGCCAAGGCCAGCATGATGGTCAAGATGATGAAGAAGGTGGTCGACCAGGGCACGGCCAAGCGGGCGGCGTTCGGCTGGCCGGCGGCGGGCAAGACCGGCACCAGCCAGAACTGGCGCGACGCCTGGTTCGTGGGCTTCACCCCCGATTTCGCCACCGGCGTCTGGGTGGGCAACGACAACGACAAGCCGATGAACAAGGTGGTGGGCGGCGACATGCCGGCCAGCATCTGGCGGCGCTACATGCTGGCCGCGCACCAGAACCTGGCGATCCGGGATTTCCCGTGGCTGCTGCCCGATCCCGGCCCGCGCACCTCGCCCGATCCGCGCAACGGCTTCTACGAGACCCTGGCCTCGGAGTTCGCCCGCACGGCCTCGGAACTGGAGAGCGAGGCGGCCCCGGACGCGCCGGTCGACGACGGGCGCGGGCCTGTCCCGGCGCCGGAAGAACTGCCGTATTGATCGGGCGGGCGGCGGGACTGGTGTTGGCCCTGGCTCTTGCCGGGGCCTGGGCCGGAACGGCGAGCGCCGCGCCACAGCCGCGCGCCTGCTTCGCCGAATGGACGGCCAAGGGCTGGTTCGCGATGGCCCATGCGCACGCCTGGCCCGACGGCCGGCTGGACAAGGTCGCCGTAAGCGTCGCCCCGCCGCCCAAGGGGCCGGTCGCTGAGCGGATCCTGCCCAGGCTGCGCTATCGGGCGACGGCGACCGCCGCCGACGGAACGCCGCGCGCCTGGGCGCTCGAGGCCGACATGGTCGCCTGGGCCGACGACGTGGGGCGCGGCTGGACCGTCGAGCTGCTGGCCGACGGCGCGCGGGTCGGCGGCGGGCCGGTGGCGTGGGCGCCGCCCAACCGCCTGGCGGGAACCGAGCACCTGCCGATACCCGAGCAGAGCACGGGCCTCTACCGGACCGCCGAGGCCGGCGTGCTGGAGGCGATCGACCGGGCCGGACGCCTGGAAGCGGTGATCCGCGCCAAGGGCCGCCGACCGATCACGCTGGCCTTCGACGATCCCGGCCGGGCCAGAGCCCAGGCCGTGGGCGAGGCGGCGATGGACCGCCTGCGTCGGACCGCGGCGGGCGAGACGCTGGCCGGGGCCAACTGCAGGGCGCTTTCCGAGGGGCGCTAGGCAGTTTCCGGCGCGCGGAACGTGGCCAGCAGGGCGGCCTCGCGCGGGGCTTGGGCGATGTGGAGCACCAGGGCGCCAGCCAGGTCGCACAGTGGATGGACGGCCGCGTGGGCGGCGAACCAGGCGACTTCGTCGAGGGACTCGTCGTCGTGCCAGGTGGTCATGATCAGCTGGTCGTCGCCCGGCAGGTCGCCCGGAAAGGCCGCGATGAAGGCGTCGTCGATCGCGTCGTGCCAGGCCTCGCAACCGGTTCCCCAGGTCATGGCGTAGAGGCAGCCGCCATACACCAGCCAGGTTGAAACCCTTGCGCGCCAGGCCGGGTCGGCGGACGCTTCCAGCACCAGCACGGCCTTGAACGGGGCCGCGACCGGCAGCGCGACCGGCGGCGCGCCGGGCGGCAGGTGAAGATAGGCGAGGGCGGTCATGGCCAGAGCCTAGCAGGCGACGCCCCGGACGGGGATAGAGCCGCGTCTATCCTCGGCGATTTCGGAAAAAGATCGGGCGATATCAGTCGCTTGCAACTTTCTCATGGGGCTGGATCAGACGCGCTCGCTGGCGCCGTACACTTCTGTCATGGCCGAGAAAAGCGAACACGAGGCGCGGCGCTGGGGCGAGAGGCTGCAGGGCGACCTCATGGCGTCGATGGACGCCGAATGGGACCGGGCGAAGGACAGCGACGACGTCGCGGTCGTGGCCCTGGCCGACAAGCGCGCCCGGATGTTCGGGACCTTCGCGCGGTCGGCCAAGGCGGTGGTCGCCATGATCTCCGAACCGAAACAGGCCGCCGGGAACGGCGGCGAAGAGGACGAGGCCGACATGCATGGCGAGATCCCCGACGATCCCGAAGAGCTTCGAGCCGCAGTTGAGTCCAAGGTTGCCAAGCTTGCGGAGCTCCTGGAGCGCAAGCGGCGCGACGGGGCTGGCGGCGACGACCGCTGCGATGAGCCCGGAGCAGCAGCGGAGATTTCTCAGCGTCGCTCTGGCTGAGCCGCTGCCGCATCAGGAGCTGGAGGGCGGCGAGGACTGGTCGACCTTCCTGCTGCTGGGCGGGCGGGGATCAGGCAAGACCTTCGCCGGGGCGCGGTGGCTGGCGCAGATGGCGCTGACCGTACCGCGCATGGCGCTGGTGGGGCCGACCCTGCACGACGTGCGCGAGGTGATGGTCGAGGGGGCTTCGGGCTTGCGGGCGACCAGCGGGCCGGCCTTCCGGCCGCGGTGGGAAAGCTCTCGCCGGCGACTGGTCTGGCCCAATGGGGCCGCCGCCTACGCCTTCTCGGCGGAAGATCCCGACAGCCTGCGCGGGCCGCAGTTCCATGCCGCCTGGGCCGACGAGTTCTGCGCCTGGCCCAAGGCCGGCGAGACCCTGGCCATGCTGCGGTTCGGGCTGCGGCTGGGCGAGGATCCCAGGCTGGTGGTGACCACCACGCCGCGTCCGACCCGGGCGCTGAAGGTCTTGATGGCGCAGCCGGGCGTGGCCACCACGCGGGCGGGGACGGCGGCCAATGCCGGCAACCTCGCGCCGCGTTTCCTGGCGACGCTGGAGGCGCTGTACGGCGGCACGCGGCTGGCGGCCCAGGAGCTGGACGGGATCGTCGTCGAGACCGATGGCGGCCTGTTCCGCGCCGAGGACCTGGCGAGCTGTCGGGGCGCGCCGCCGGCGAAGTTCGACCGGGTGGTGGTGGCGGTCGATCCGCCGGCCACCGCGCGCGGCGACGCCTGCGGGGTGGTGGTCGCCGGACGCCGCGACGGCCGCGCCTATGTGCTGGCCGACCGCACCGCGCGGGGGCTGTCGCCCAACGGCTGGGCGAGCCTGGCGGTGGCGGCGGCCGTGGATTTCGACGCCGACGCCCTGGTGGCCGAGGCCAACCAGGGCGGCGACATGGTGCGCACCGTCCTGGCCCAGGCCGCCCCGCCGTGCCCGATCAAGCTGGTGCGCGCGTCGGTGGGCAAGCGGGCCCGGGCCGAGCCGGTGGCGGCTCTGTACGAGCAGGGGAAGGTCGTGCATTGCGGCGCCTTCCCGGCCCTGGAGGAGGAGCTGATGGGCCTGGGCGACGGCGACCTGGGCCACAGTCCGGACCGGGCCGATGCGCTGGTCTGGGCGCTGAGCGAGCTGATGCTGGGCGGGGGACGGGCGCCGAGGTTGAGGGTGGTGTAGGCGTTGAAGTTACTCCCCCCACCGGCCCTTCGGGCCGCCTCCCCCACAGGGGGAGGTTTGTAGATGGGAAACCTCCCCCTGTGGGGGAGGCGACCGCGCAGCGGTCGGTGGGGGGAGGTTCGCACGGATTGTCGCGACCACGTCGTCGACCGATTTTAGCACCTCGGCAGCGGGTATCCTCAGCGTGCGGATGCCGAAACTGGCCATGTAGTCGTCGCGGATCGCGTCGCGTCGTGGCCGGTCCTCGGTCTCGTGAGCATAGCTGTCGACCTCGACGGCCAGCTTGAAGGCCGGGCAGTAGAAGTCGAGTACGTAGCGCCCGAACGGGTGCTGGCGGCGAAAGCGCAGGCCGTCGAGCTGGCCGCCGCGCAAAGCCTTCCAGAGCATCATTTCCGGCAGGGACATGTCCTTGCGCAGGGCGCGGGCGCGTCTGACGAGCGGGTTTTCGTCGGGCATCGGCTGTCGCTCCCCCCACCGATCGCTTCGCGATCGCCTCCCCCACAGGGGGAGGTTCCCTATTGTCGCCACACCCTACATCGTTCTTCATTTGTTCTCAACCTTCACGGGAGCGGCCATGGCCCTTTTCGCGCGCCGGCGTGTGCCGGAGATCAAGGATTCGCGGGCCGCCAGGCTGGTGGCGCTGACCAGCGGCGGGCGGCCGCAGTGGACGCCGAGGGACTATGGGGCCCTGGCGGCCGAGGGGTTTTCCAAGAACCCCGTGGCCTATCGTTGCGTGCGGATGATCGCCGAGGCGGCGGGGTCCGTGCCGCTGGCGGTGTTCCACGACGGGCGGCGCAGCGACGATCATCCGCTGGCGCGGCTGCTGGCGGCGCCCAATCCCGAGCAGGGCGGACCGGACCTGATGGAGGCGTTCTTCGGGCACTTGCAGGTGGCCGGCAACGGCTACCTGGAGGCAGCCGGGGAGCAGCCGAGCGAGCTCTACGCCCTGCGGCCCGACCGGATGGCGGTGGTTCCGGGGCCGCGCGGCTGGCCGGCGGCCTATGACTACCAGGCCGGCGGGCGGACGGCGCGGATCGGGCGGGACGCCGACGGCTGGCTGCCGGTGCTGCACCTGAAGCTGTTCAACCCGACGAGCGACCACTACGGGGCCTCGCCGCTCGAAGCCGCCGCCTTCGCCATCGACGTGCACAACGCCTCGGGGGCGTGGAACAAGGGCTTGCTCGACAACGCCGCGCGGCCGTCGGGGGCGCTGGTCTATGGCGGGCGCGACGGGGACCGGCTTTCCGAGGAGCAGTTCGAGCGGCTGAAGGCCGAGCTGGCCAATGCGCACGCCGGCGCCGACAACGCAGGCCGGCCGCTGCTGCTGGAGGGCGGGCTGGAGTGGAAGCCGATGTCGCTGACGCCGGCCGACCTGGATTTCGTCGAGGGCAAGCATGCCGCGGCGCGCGAGATCGCCCTGGCCTTCGGGGTTCCGCCGCAGCTCTTGGGGATCCCCGGCGACAACACCTACGCCAACTATCGCGAGGCCAACGGGGCGTTCTGGCGGCACACGGTGGTTCCGCTGGCCGAGCGGGCGGCGCGGGCCATCACCGCCTGGCTGGGGCGCAAGTTCCCCGGCGCGCGGGTGGGCTGCGATCTCGACGCCGTGCCGGCGCTGAGCGCCGAGCGGGACGCGCTGTGGGCGCGGCTGGAGGCGGCGAGCTTTTTGACCGGCGAGGAGCGGAGAAGGCTGGCGGGGTTGGAGGGGTGATCAAGATCCTCCCCCCGAAGGGGGAGGTGGCCCGAAGGGCCGGAGGGGGAAGCCCCTTCGGCCTCCGGTGCATCGCCACCTCCGCAATCACATCCCCCTCCGTCGGCTTCGCCGACAGCTCCCCCTTCAGGGGGAGGATCCTGGAGAACGGACTTCCATGACTTCATCCCCCAACCGCTGGCGGCTGGACCGCCAGATCTCGGCGGCCGTGCTGGTGGCGGTGACGCTGCAGGCGGCCGCGGCGCTGATGTGGGCCGGGCGGGCCAGCGCGCGGATCGACGAGATGCAGAAGCGCCTCGACGCCCAGGCCCCGGTGGCCGAGCGGCTGGCCAGGCTCGAGACCCAGGCCGAGGCCACGCGCGCGGCCCTGGTGCGGATCGAGGCCAAGCTGGAAGGGGGCGGTCGATGAGCGAGCTGCGCATCGAAGGCTACGCGTCGCTGTTCTGGACCCGCGATCTCAACGACGACGTCACCGCCGCCGGCGCCTTCAGGCAGAGCCTGGAGGCCGGGCCGATCCGCATGCTGCACCAGCACGACGAGGCCGAGCCGGTGGGCGTCTGGGACGAGGCGTTCGAGGACGCGCGCGGCCTGTTCGTCCGTGGGCGGATCATCACCGCGACGCCGCGCGGGCGGCTGGTGGCGGCGCTGGTGAAGGCCGGCGCGCTGGACGGGCTGTCGATCGGCTTTCGGCAGGTCAAGGCGCGACGCGACGGGCGCTTGCGGGTGCTGAGCCGCGTCGACCTCTGGGAGGTGTCGATCGTGACGTTTCCGATGCTGCCGGCGGCAAGGCTGGCGGTGGTTTGAGATCTCCCTTCCCCCTTGATGGGGGAAGGGCCGGGGTTGGGGGTGGAGCGGCCTTTCCGCGCCCCTGACCGCCGATGGCTGCGGGGCTGACGCGCTGCGTCACCCCCATCCCAAACCCTTCCCCCATCGAGGGGGAAGGGCTTTTCACGGAGAACTCCATGAAGGAAACCAAACAGGTCCCGGCCTCGCCGGAGGCCCGGGCGGCGCTGGCCGAAATGCTGGCGGCGTTCGAAGGCTTCAAGGCCGCCAACGACCAGCGGCTGGCGGCCATCGAAAGCAAGAGCGCGGACGTGCTCCTGGAGGAGAAGGTGTCGCGCATCGACGCGGCCCTGAACGCCGCCCAGGACCGGCTGGACCGCGTGCTGGCCGAGAGCCGCCGTCCGGCCCTGGCGAGCGAGGCGCCGGCCGCGCGGGTCGACGAGCGCAAGGCCGCCTTCGACCGCTATGTGAAGACCGGCGAGACGGCCGGTCTTGTCGGGGGGCTGCTCGAGGCCAAGGGCCTGTCGGAGGGCGTGGCCACGGCCGGCGGCTATGTGGCGCCGCCGGAGCTGGAGCGGCAGATCCTGCGCCGCCTGGCGGCCACCAGCCCGATGCGCGAGATCTGCCAGGTGCGCACGATCGGCGGCGGTACGTTCCGCAAGCCGGTGTCGCCCACGGGCCTGGCCGCCGCCTGGGTGGCCGAGACCGCCGCGCGTCCCGAGACCACGGCGCCGACGCTGGACGTCATCGACTTCCCGGCCGGCGAGCTCTACGCCAGTCCGGCCGCGACTCAGGCGCTGCTGGACGACGCCTATGTCAGCATCGACGAGTGGCTGGCGGAAGAAGTGCAGGACGCCTTCGCCGCCCAGGAGACGGCGGCCTTCGTGGCCGGCGACGGGGTCAACAAGCCCAAGGGCCTTCTGGCCTACACCGCCGCCCCGGACGCGTCGTACGCCTGGGGCCAGCTGGGCTATGTGGCCACCGGCGTGGCCGGCAACTGGCCGGCCAGCAACCCGACCGACAAGCTGATCGACCTGATCTATTCGGCCAGGGCCCAGTACCGCCAGAACGGCCGCTTCGTGCTGAACCGCAGGACGGTCAGCGCGGTGCGCAAGTTCAAGGACGCGCAGGGCAACTACATCTGGAACGCGGCCCTGCAGCCGGGCCAGTCGGCGTCCCTGCTCGGCTTTCCGGTGACCGAGATCGAGGCCATGCCCGATGTCGGCGCCAACAGCATCGCCGTGGCCTTCGGCGACTTCGAGAAGGGCTACCTGATCGTCGACCGCGCCGGGGTGCGGGTGCTGCGCGACCCCTATTCGGCCAAGCCGCACGTGCTGTTCTACACCACGAAAAGGGTGGGCGGCGGCGTGCAGAACTTCGACGCGGTGAAGCTGCTGAAGTTCTCGGTGAGCTGATCTGAACCTTCCTCCGACCTTCCGGGAACCTCTCCCTGTGGGGGATGCGGCCCGGAGGGCCGGAGGGGGGACGTTCTCAGCTGTCGCGGAGACGGCCGGTTTCGCAGGTCTCCCCCCACCGATCGCTGCGCGATCGCCTCCCCCACGGGGGGAGGTTCCCGAAGGCCGACCCGCAGGGCGCCTTCCCCCAACACTGGAAATCCCCATGCCCAATTCCGTGACCCTGGCGCAGGCCAGGGACTTCCTGCGCGCAGGTGGCGAGGACGAGCTGGTTTCCCTGCTGATCGACGCCGCCGAGACGCGGGTCGGGCAGGCGGCCGGGGTCGTCATGAGCGCCGCCAGTCCCGCGCCGCTGCGCCTGGCGGTGCTGATCCTCGCCTGCCACGCCTACGAGCACCGCGGCGACGCGAGGCCGCCGCCGCTGTCGCTGGTCGAGCCGTGGCTCGCGCCGTTCCGGCAGGCGCGGCTGTGAGCGCCGAGATCGCCCTGGCCAGGGCCTTGGCCGACCTGCTGGCGGGCGCGCCGGCGGTGGCGGCGATCGTGGGGACGCGGGCGCACGCCGCCCCGCCCCGGATGCTGACCTATCCGTGCATCAGCGTCGGCCGGATCGAGAGCCGGCCCGTGGGCGAGGGCGACCTGCTCGAGCACGTCGTGACCCTCACCTGCGCCTCGCGCTTCGGCGGGGCGGAGGAGGCGCGGGCCATGGTCGCGGCCGCCCGGCTGGCGCTGCACGACGCCGCGCCGGCGGTGGAGGGCCGCGCGCTGGCCTCGCTGAAGGTGCGGTTCTGCGACGTGTTCTCCGCCGCCGACGACGAGCTGACCCTGGGCGTGCTGCGGGTGCGCGCCGTCAGCGAGCCGGCCTGAAGTCCAACAACGAAGGAGATCGACCATGGCCGCGCAAGCCGGCAAGGACATGCTGCTGAAGATCGGCGACGGGGGCTCGCCGCAGGCCTTCGTGACGGTGGCGGGCCTGCGGGCCCGGACCATCAGCCTGAACGCCAGGACCATCGACGCCACTGACGGCGACAGCGCCGGGCGCTGGCGCGAACTGCTGGCCGGGGCGGGCGTGCGCTCGGCCGCGGTGTCGGGGGCGGGGGTGTTCCGCGATGCGGCCTCGGACGCCCTGGTGCGCGACAGCTTCTTTTCGCAGACGGCCAGGACCTGGCGCCTGGTGATCCCCGACTTCGCCCAGCTGGAGGGGCCGTTCCTGGTCTCGGCGCTGGAATATGCCGGCCAGCACGACGGCGAGGCGGCCTTCGCCCTGACCCTGGCCTCGGCCGGGGCGGTCAGCGTGACGGCGATCTAACCGAGGAAGAAGCGCTGGTTCTCGGCCTTGAAGGCGCGCAGGCGCTCGGGGTCGTCGTCGCGCAGGTCGGGGTCGGAGACCAGTGTGGCCTCCACGCCGACGCGGAAGATCTCGACCCGGCCGTCGTCGCGTTGCAGCGACACCCGGTAGAGCCGCCACGGCGGCGCGCCGTTGCGCTGGGGGAAATCGAGGCCGGCGAAGGCGATCTCGAGAACCTTGCGGCCGGACCCCTCGTAGTCGCGCTTGATGCGCAGGTGGTCGCGCTCGCGCCCGGCGGCCACGAGCCAGCCCAGATACAGCGCGAACGGGCCGCAGCAGGCGGCGAGCACGAACAGGAAGCCGATGACGTCGAGGAGGTCGGACAGGGCGGCCATCGCGAAGAAAGGGGACCAGGCGGGCGCAGCCTAGCTTTCGGTCCGGCAAGCAACAAGGAGGCGAGATGGGCGAGGTGAATCGCGCGCGCGGCGAGGTCGCCGTGACGCTGGGCGGGGTGACGCGGCGGCTGTGCCTGACGCTGGGCGGCCTGGCCAGGATCGAGGCGGCGCTGGGCTTGTCCGACTGGAGCCAGCTGCCGGCGCGGCTGGCGCGGCCGTCGGCGAGCGAGCTGATGGCGGTGCTGGAGGCGCTGGTCGACGACGAGCTGGGGCCGCTGGACGCGGGCCGGCTGGACCCGCGCGAGGCCGCCGCGGCGGTGGCCATGGCCCTGGCGGCGGCCGCGTGAGCCCCTGGGGCGAGATGCTGCGCCGGGCGGCGGTGGCGTTCGCCATCCCGCCGGCGGCGTTCTGGCGGCTGTCGCTGAAGGAGTGGCGGGCCTTGGCGGGCGAGGGCGAGGTCGGCGGCGCAGCGATGGGGCGGCCGGCGCTGGCGGCGCTGATGGCGCGGTTTCCCGACGCGATGGAGGACGAGGCATGAGCGGTTTCAATGAGGTCGAAGGCCTGCCGCTGCGCACGGCCGAGGCGGCAGACGCCCTGGCGGGCCTGGAAGCCCCGGCCCGGGCGGCGGCGCGGTCGATCGAGGACGCCTTCGCCCACGCCGGCGAGAACCTGGCGCGGTCGCTGGCGAGGGCGGCCGCCGACGGCGAGCTGTCGCTGGCAGACCTGGCGCGGGCGGTGCTGGGCGCGGTGTCCGGCGGTCGCGGAAGCGGCCTGGGCGAGGCGCTGAGCGCGGCGGTGTCGGGCGTGTTCTCCGGGGCGCGGGCCGAGGGCGGTCCGGTGACCGGCGGCGGGGCTTATCTGGTCGGCGAGCGCGGGCCCGAGGTGTTCCGGCCGGCCGGGGCGGGAACGATAGAGCCCGTTGGCGGCGGGGGCGGGATCAGCGTGACCGTGCAGGTCAGCGGCGGCGACGCCCCGGCCCTGGCCCGCTCGGACGCCCAGCTGGCCCAGGCCCTGGCGCGGGCGGTCAGCCTGGGCGCGCGCCGGCTCTAGCCGAAGACGTCGGCCCGCTCCCTGGGCGTGGGCGGCGGGGCGGGCTTGGATCTCCAGGCGCCGAGCAGGATGATCAGCGCGATGACGACCAGGGCCGTCACGAGGTTGACGGCGCTCAGGCTGCTCAGGCCGCTGACGACGTTGTCGCTCGCCTGGATCATCAGCCGGTAGATCCCTCGGCCGGCGAGCACGACGGCCAGCGGAAACGGCGCCAGCCAGAACGGCAGGCCGACGTCGCGCAGCCGGCGGGCGGCGAAGACGCACCAGGCCGCCAGGCTCGTCCAGTCGAGGACCTTGCCGGCCAGGTCGCCGTCCGTGAGGTTGGTGATGGTGAGCGACACGACGGTGATGGCGACGACCGCGATCCAGTACTCGGCGCGTCGGCCGCGACCACGCAGATAGGCCAGCACCAGCTTCATCCGAACACCTCCGCTCGGGTCTTGGGTTCGATCCGGGGCGCGCGCGAGGGCAGGCAGCCCAGGAGGATCACCGCGCCGGCGACGAGCGCCAGCACCGCGCCCTCGACCTGGATGCGCAGGACGACGTGGAAGGCGACGTCGTGCTGGCCGTACGCAAGGTCGAAGAAGGCGGCGCTGGCCAGGCTGGCGATTGGGGCCGGGACGCTGAGCCAGAGCGGCCAGCGGGCGTCGCGCAGCCGGCGCACGGCGGCGACAACCCAGACAAGCCACAGCAGCAGGCGCAGGGGCCAGTCCAACGACAGCAGGTTCGGCGCGACGGTGGCGATGATCGCGGTGGCGGCCATGTTGGCGGCCAGGACGCCGGCGCACCACAGCCAGAACTCAAGCCGCCGGCTTCGGCCGCGCAGATAGGCGCCGACGGCCGGGCTCATCCGAACACCTCGGCCTGCGTCTCGGGCGTCGGCGGCCTGAGGGCCTTGGAGGGCCAGAAGCCGAGCAGCAGGTTGAAGGCCAGCCAGCCAAAGCCGATCGGCGCCAGCGAGGTGTCATACAGCTTCTGGGGATCAGGGATGGTTCTGGCCAGCAGGAGCAAGGCGAAGAAGAAGGCCAGGACGGTGATGATCGGCGCGAGCGACAGCCAGGGGCTCCACCCCATCGCGCGCAGCCGGCGCGAGGCCAGCAGCAGCCACAGGGCGGTCAGGATCAGCGGCAGGACGTTGAGATAGAGGGGGCTTGGCGCGAAGGCCGCCGACAGCGTCAGGCCAAAGAACAAGGCCAGGCCCGCCCAGAACTCGCGCCGCTTGCCGCGGCCGGTCAGGTAGCGCCAGAGGGCGGGCAGCGGGCTCATGCGAACACCTCGGCCTTGTCCTCGCCGGCGGGACGGCGCTTCGGCTTCCAGAGGCCGATGGCGATGACGAAGACCGCCCAGACCCAGCCGGAGATCATCAGCAGCACGCTGACGGTCAGGGTGACCCAGGCGTCGGTGACGAGCGGAAGCACGGCCAGCAGCACGGCGAGCGCCATCAGCGCGATCGGCGCCAGCGACAGCCAGGCGGGCCAGCCGATGTCGCGCAGCCGGCGGACGGCCAGCACCATCCAGAAGACCAGGCCGGAAAGGTTCACCAGCAGGCGGACGACGGGATGCGGCAGCAGCCGCGCGACCACCAGCAGGGCCAGCAGGACGACGAAGCCGAGCCAGTATTCGCGCCGCTTGCCGCGGCCGCGCAGGATGGTCGACAGGCTCATGGCGGTCAGTCGAAGACCTCGGCCAGGCGCGGGGCCTCGTCGAGGCGGGCGGCTTCCTTCCGCGACGGGCGCGCGCCGAGACAGATGATGAAGGCCCAGGTGGCGACGACGCCGACTGCCACCGACAGCAGCTTGGCGGTGTCAACCGTCATGACGGGGACGATCGTGCGGACCATGCCCATCAGGACGCCGAAGCCGAAGCTTCCGCCCAGCGGGGCCAGGCTGAGCCAGGGCGACCAGCCGACGGCGCGCAGGCGGCGGATGGCGATCGGCAGCCACAGGAAGAAGCCGATGGCGTTGCCGAGGATCGCGTGGCCCAGGGCGCCGGCGCTTCCCGACGCCAGCACCAGCAGGACCATGCTGATCCAGAACTCGCGCCGGTTCGACCGGCCCGTCAGATAGCCCTTGATCGCGTTCACGCCACGCCCCCGACACACAAAACCCCGCCGCGACAGTAGCGGCGGGGTTGCGTGGGCGAAAGGGCTCTCGCGCGGTTTGCCCGGCGTGGCGACATTCGGCGTCTGAGACGAAAACCTCGCCCTTCGACGGGCTCAGGATGAGGTTTTTCTACGATCTCCGCCTGTAATCTGGTCCTCATCCTGAGCTTGTCGAAGGACGAGGACCACACTCGGATCTTGAATGTCGATCTACCCTAGACGGCCAGTGCGTTCAGCGGCCGGTCGCCCCAGCGGTTGTCGCTGGTGTCGCCCGGGGTGGCGCCGACCCACAGCGTGAAGCCGATGCTGACCAGGAAGCCCAGCAGCAGGGACATCACCACGCCGCCGGCGCCGGCCAGGGCGAACAGTTCGGGGTCGCCGCCGTTGAGGGCGATGGCCGCGGCGCCGAAGCCCAGCCACAGGGCCGAGCCGATCAGCATCACCGGACCCAGCACGATCGGCAGGGCCTGCCACCAGCCGCTCTTGCCCATGTCGTGCAGGCGCTTGGTGTAGATGCAGACGAAGCAGTAGAGCGACGCCAGGGCGACGAGATTGCCGATGACCGGGACCCACCCGGCCACCACATTGGCGCCCAGCAGCATCAGCCAGGCGATCCAGAACGCCTGACGGCCGATACGGCCGTCGGCGGAGAACATCAGGGTCTTCCAGTCCATGTCTTTGTCTCCCAACCTTGAGGAGAGACTAGGGCCGGCCCCGTCGCGGCTGAAGTGAAATGGACGTCATGACAAGGGTTTAACCCGCCACGGCGAGCGCGGGTGACGGCGTGGGCGCGGGCGTCGCGCGGCGCGGGCCGGGCTCGACGCCCAGCCAGCCCAGCAGCGCCAGCCACAGCAGGCCCGAGGCCCCCGCGCCGGTGAAGATCGGCACGATGACGGCCATGCCCTGCAGGTGGCCCATCCAGGCCATCAGCCCGCCGGTGAGGATCAGGTCCAGGCCCCAGACGCCGACCAGCGGCCAGGGGCCGTGGCCCATGTCGCGCAGGCGCTTGAGGCACAGCACGCCGCTGACCCAGCCTTGCAGGGCCAGGATGCCAAGGCCGGGGATCCAGCCGTCGAAGCCGAAGGCCGGGCCGCTGACGTCGACCAGCCAGGGCCCGACCAGCGGGATGGCGGCTATGGGGGCCGCGCCATGCCGTCCGAACGCCAGGAAGCCGCCGACCTCGAGCCCGAGCAGCAGGAACAGGCCCAGCCAGAACGGTCCGCGGCCGATGGCGCCGCGCGGCGAGAAGAGCAGGGCGAAGAAGGGCACGGCGGGGTCTCCGGCGGGTCTGGATGGAATGTAAGTAAATAATCACTCACATTGTGCAGCTGTCAAGGAGGGCTCTTCATGAGCTTGGTGATGAGCGCCTTTCACGAGGTGCGGCTGCCCGTGCGCCTGGCCTTCGGCGGGACCAGCGGGATCGAGCGCCGCACCGAGATCGTCGGCCTGGCCTCGGGCGCCGAGCACCGGTCCAGCCCGTGGGCGCAGGGGCGGCGGCGCTACCTGGTCGGCACGGCGACGCGCAGCCTGGACGAGGCCGCCGAGCTGGTGGCGTTCTTCGAGGCGCGGCGCGGGCGGCTGCACGGCTTTCGCTTCAGGGACCCGGCCGACTTCAAGTCGTGCGCGCCGTCGCTGAACCCCACCCCGACCGATCAGGTGCTGGGAACCGGCGACGGGATCCGGAAGACGTTCCAGCTGGCCAAGGCCTATGGGACCGGCGCGACGGCGGTGTCGCGACCGATCAGCAAGCCGCAGGCCGGGACCGTGCGGGTGGCCGTGGCCGGGGTGGAGCAGGCGGCCGGGGCCTTCGCGGTGGATGCGACGACGGGCCTTGTCGCCCTGGCGGCCGCGCCGGCGGCGGGGGCGGCGGTGACCGCCGGTTTCCTGTTCGACACGCCGGTGCGCTTCGATCTCGACCGCATCGACGTGACCCTGGAGGGGTTCGGGGCGGCGCGGGTCGGGGCGGTGTCGCTGGTCGAGGTGCGGGCCTGATGCGCGCGGTCGAGGCGGCGCTGGCGGCGCGGATCGAGAGCGGGGCGGCGCGGCTGTGCCACGCCTGGGTGCTGACCCGGGCCGACGGCGTGGCGCTGGGCTTCACCGACCACGACCGCGACCTGACGGTGGCGGGGACGGTCTGCCGGGCGGCCAGCGGCTGGAGCGCGGGGGCGGCCGAGGACGAGGCGGGGTTCGGGCCTGGCCTGGCCGCGGCGCTGGGGGCGCTGGACGGCTCTTCGCAAGATGGGGCGGCGATCACCGCCGGCGACATCGAGGCGGGGCTCTATGACGGCGCGCAGGTGGTCTGCCGGCGGGTGGACTGGAGCGCGCCGGACCTGCTGGTCGAGCTGTGGCGGGCCCGCGTGGCCAGGGTGTCGTGGACCGGCCAGGCCTTCACCGCCGAGCTGGAGGGGCCGGCGGCGGACCTGGAGCGGGCAGCGGGGCGGACCTACGCCCGCAGCTGCGACGCGACCCTGGGCGACGGGCGCTGCGGCGTCGACCTGGCGGCCCATCCCGGCGCGACCTGCGACCGGCGCTGGACGACCTGCCGCGACGTGTTCGCCAACGCGGCCAATTTCCGGGGCTTTCCGACCCTGCCGGGCGAGGACTTCCTGACGCTCTATCCCGCCGAGGGCGAGACCAACGACGGAGGGCGGCGATGAGGGCCCGGGTCGTCAGCGAGGCGCGGCGCTGGCTGGGCACGCCCTACCAGCACCAGGCCAGCCTGAGGGGCGCGGGCTGCGACTGCCTGGGCCTGGTGCGCGGGGTGTGGCGGGCGCTGCACGGGGCCGAGCGCGAGGCGCCGCCGCCCTATCGCCCCGACTGGGCCGAGCTTTGCGACGGCGAGCCGCTGCTGGAGGGGCTGGCGCGGACGCTGGTGGCCGTCGATCCGGCGAGTGCGCGGCCCGGCGACGTGGTGGTGTTCCGCATGCTCGCCGGGGCGGCGGCCAAGCACTGCGCGATCCTGTCGGCCGATGGGCCGAAGGGCGCGCGGATGATCCATGCCTATTGGGGCCGGGCCTGCGTCGAAAGCTGGCTGGGACCCTGGTGGCGCGCGCGGCTGGTCGCCGCCTTCTCGTTTCCGGAGCAGGACTGATGGCGCAGATGATCCTCACCGGGGCCGGTTCGAGCCTCGGGTCGCTGGGCGCGATCAGCGCCACCCTGGGGGCGATGGTCGATGTCGGCCTGGCCGCGGCCCTGGCCCCGGCCCGGACCTCGGGTCCGCGCATCGCCGAACTGAAGCTGACCGGCGCGGCCGAGGGGGCGCCCATGCCTTGCGCGTTCGGCCGGACGCGGGTGGCCGGCCAGGTGATCTGGGCGGCGCGTTTCCGCGAGCACCGCCGCGAGGCCGGCGGCAAGGGCGGGCGCGTGCGGTCCTACGGCTACAGCCTGTCGTTCGCCCTGGCGGTGGGCGAGGGGCCGATCGACGGCATCGGCCGGGTGTGGGCCGACGGCAAGGTGATGGACATGGACGGCGTGACCATGCGCGTCCATCGCGGCACGGAGGACCAGATGCCCGACCCGCTGATCGCAGCGGTGGAGGGCCAGGCGCCGGCCTATCGCGGCACAGCCTATGTGGTGTTCGAGGACCTGGCGCTGGACGCCTTCGGCGGGCGGCCGCCGCAGCTGTCGTTCGAGGTCTTCCGCCGGCCGGGCGGCGACGGGACGGGGCTGGAGGACCGGCTGGAGAGCGTGTGCCTGATCCCGGGGGCGGGCGAGTTCGTGCTGGCGACCGACGTGGTGCTGCGGCGCGAGGGGCTGACGCGGACCAGCGCGGAGAACCAGAACAACGCCGAGGGCCGGGCGGACCTTCTGCTGTCGCTGGACCAGTTGCAGGCGCAGCTGCCGAACGTGCGGCATGTGAACCTGGTGGTCAGCTGGTTTGGGACCGACCTGCGCTGCGGGTCGTGCGAGATCCGGCCGGGCGTCGAGGCGGCCGACAAGCCGACCGAGCCGATGGCCTGGCGTGTGGCGGGGCTGGAGCGCGGGCAGGCGCGGCTGATCTCGCAGAGCGGCGGGGGCGTGGCCTATGGCGGCACGCCGGCCGACGCGGCGGTGGTGCAGGCGATCGCCGAGCTGAAGCGGCGGGGCTTTGCGGTGACGCTGTATCCGTTCGTGCTGATGGACGTGCCGGCCGGCGCCGGTCTGCCCGATCCGCGCGGCGGGGCCGAGCAGGCGCCCTATCCCTGGCGCGGGCGGATCACCTGCCATCCGGCCCCGGGACGGGCGGGCTCGCCGCACAGGACCGGCGCGGCGGCCGCGCAGGTGGGGGCGTTCTTCGACGGCGAATGGGGCTTTGGCCGCTTCGTGCGGCACTATGCGGACCTGGCGGCGCGGGCCGGCGGGGTGGACGGCTTCCTGATCGGCTCGGAGCTGGTGGGGCTGACCCGCGTGCGCGACGTGGCGGGCTTTCCGGCCGTGGCGGCGCTGAAGGCGCTGGCCGGGCAGGCGCGGGCGCTGCTGGGGGCGGCGACCAGGATCGGCTACGCCGCCGACTGGAGCGAGTATTTCGGCAGCCAGCCGGCCGACGGCTCGGGCGACGCGCACTTTCACCTGGACCCGCTGTGGGCCGATCCGGACATCGACTTCGTGGGCATCGACTACTATCCGCCGATCACCGACTGGCGGGACGGCGCGGATCATCTGGACGCCGTGGCCGGCTGGGGCGGGCCGCACGATCCCGGCTACCTGCGCCACGGCCTGACGGGCGGCGAGGGCTTCGACTGGTTCTACGCCTCGGACGCCGACCGCGCGGCGCAGGTGCGCACGCCGATCACCGACGGGGCGCATGGCGAGCCGTGGGTGTTCCGGCCCAAGGACCTGCTGTCGTGGTGGAGCCGCCCGCACCACGACCGGCCGGGCGGGGTGCGGTCGTCGACGCCGACGGCCTGGGTTCCGAAATCCAAGCCGATCCGGTTGATCGAGTTCGGCTGCGGGGCGGTGGACAAGGGCGCCAATGCGCCCAACCTGTTTGTCGATCCCAAAAGCGCCGAGAGTTCGCTGCCGCCCTTTTCGGACGGCGGCGCCGACGCGCTGGGCCAGCGGCGGGCGCTGGAGGCGGTGCTGGCCATGGTGGGCGATCCGGAGGCCAATCCGGTCTCGCCGGTCTATGGCGGGCCGATGATCGAGGAGGCCAGCGCCTGGTGCTGGGACGCGCGGCCCTTCCCCGACTTTCCGGCCCGGGCGCAGGTGTGGGCCGACGCGCCCAACTGGCGGCTGGGCCACTGGCTGAACGGCCGGGCCGGCGCGGCGGGCCTTGGCGAACTGGTCATGGCCGTGGCGGCGCGGGCCGGGGTGGAGATCGATCCCGGCGAGGCGTCAGGCCCCATGGGAGGCCTGGTGGAGGGCTATGTGGTCGAGCGGCCGATGCGCCTGCGCGACGCCCTGTCGCCGCTGACCGAGGCCTTCGGGCTGGACGCGGTGGAGCGCGGCGGGCGGGTGCGGCTGGTGTCGCGCTCGGGCCCGGCGCAGGGGGCGCTGGCCGGGGACGACCTGGCCTGGCCGGAGGATCGCGCCGCGCCGGCCAGCGCGGCGCGGCGGCTGGAGGACGCGGCCGGCGCGGTGCGGCTGCGGTTCGTCGACCTGGCGCGCGACTACCAGGCCGGCGGGCTGGTGGTGCGGAGCGGGCCGGGGGCGCTGACCTTGGATGTCGAGGCGCCGCTGGTGCTGACGGCGACTCAAGCTGGCGCCATCGCCCGGCGGCGGCTGGACGCGCAGAGCGCCGCGCGGCGCGAGCGGGTCGTCCACCTGTCGCCGCTGGCGGCGCTGCGCTGGCAGGCCGGCGACCGCCTGGCGCTGGACGGCGAGACCTGGCGCGTGGCGCGGGTGGATATCGACGAGCGGCCGAGGATGAAGCTGCTGCCCGTCTTGCCCGCCGTGGGCGAGGCCGGCGAGATCGACTGGAGCCCGGCCCCGCCGCGTGCGGCGCTCGGGCCGCCGGCCGTGGTGGTGCTGGACCTGCCGCCTCTGCCCGGCGCGGAGGAGGACGCCCGGCCGCTGGTCGCCGTCGCCGCCCAGCCGTGGCGGACCTTCGACGTGCATGCGGGGGCGGAGGTGGAGGCGCTGCGCGTACGGGGGACGGCGAACACCTGCGCGAGCGTGGGGACGACGCTGTCGGACCTGCCGGCCGGGCCGCGCTGCCGGTTCGACCGGGGAACGCGGCTGGTGGTGCGGCTGGAGGGCGGGGCGCCGCAAAGCCGCGGCCGCGCGGCGGTGCTGGCCGGCGAGAACCTGCTGGCGGTGCGCGGGGCCGAGGGCTGGGAGCTGTTGCAGTTCCTGAGCGCCGAGATGGTCGGGCCCGACGCCTGGGCGCTGAGCGGCCTGCTGCGCGGGCAGCAGGGCTCGGACATGGCGGCGCTGGTCGCGGCCGGGGCGAGGGTGGTGCTGGTCGACGAGGCCCTGGTCCGCGCCGAGCTCGGCCTGGCCGAGCGCGGCCTGCCGCTGGCCTGGCGCGCGGCGCCGGCCGGCGGTCCGGCGGCGGGGCCGGCGATGACGCAGGTCGAGGCGTCCTGGCGGGGCGCGGCCCTGCGGCCGTGGTCGCCGGCGCATCTGAGGGCGAGGACCGTGGGCGATGAGGTGCGGCTGTCGTGGATCCGCCGCGCGCGGATCGGCGGCGACGGCTGGGAGGGCGAGGTCCCGCTGGCCGAGGCGGGAGAGGCCTGGCGGGTGGAGATCCTCGACGGCGAGACGGTGGTACGGACGGTCGAGACGGCGACGCCGGGCTTTGCCTGGACGGCGGCGATGCGGGCGGCCGACCTGCCGTCGGGGGCGGCCGGGACGCTGTCGGCGAGGGTGGCGCAGGGCTCGGCGACCTGGGGCTGGGGCGCGCCTGCGACGACAGCGCTGTGATATTAATGCAACATTTGGCTTGCGCCCGGCGCGGAACCGCCTAATTGAGGGGCTTCGACATTTCCGTACTGTCTTGAGGGCCTTCCTTGGCGCGCGACCCCTATCTGGAGCTTGGCGTTTCCCGCGGCGCGAGCGCGGACGAGATCCGCAAGGCTTTCCGCAAGCTGGCCAAGCAGTATCACCCCGACACCAATCCCGGGGACAAGAAGGCCGAGGACAAGTTCAAGCAGGTCAGCGCGGCCTTCGACATCCTCGGCGACGCCGAGAAGAAGAAGAAGTTCGACGCCGGCGAGATCGACGCCGACGGGCGCGAGACCATGCGCGGTTTCGGCGGCGCGGGCGGCGGTCCGTTCGGCGGCGGCTTTGGCCGGGGCGGCGGCTTCGGGCGCGGCGGCGGCGGGGGCGAGGGCCCCGAGATCGACCTCAACGACCTGTTCGGCGACATCCTGGGCCGCAATCGCGGCGCGGGGGCCGGCGGCGGCTTCGGCGGCGGCGGCTTCTCGGCCAAGGGCGCGGACGTGCGCGCGCGGCTCGACATCGACCTGGAAGAGTCGATCAAGGGCGGCAAGAAGCGCGTGGCCTTCTCTGACGGCCGCACCATCGACGTGACCATTCCGGCCGGCGCCCAGGAAGGCCAGACCCTGCGCCTGAAGGGCCAGGGCAGCCCAGGCCGCGGCGGCAACGGCGACGCCCTGATCGAGCTGGCGGTCAAGCCGCACCCGATCTACCGCAAGGAAGGCGAGCACCTGGTCATGGACCTGCCGGTCAGCGTTCCCGACGCGGTGCTGGGCGGCAAGGTCGAGGCCCCGACGCCCGACGGTCCGGTCAATGTGACGGTGCCCAAGGGCGCCAACAGCGGTTCCAAGCTGCGGCTGAAGGGCCGTGGGCTGGCCGACGCCAAGGGCCATCGCGGCGACCTCTACGCCCGCCTGGTCGTCACCCTGCCCGAGACCATCGACGAGGACCTGGAGAAGTTCGCCCAGGCCTGGCGCGAGCAGAAGCCCTACGCGCCCAAGCGACGCTAGGGGCGGGCGCATCGGGTCTTAACCATGCCTGGTCAGGTCTGGTTAAGACCTGGCGAACAGATTGCGCGGTGTTTCCAGAAGGGAAGTCGCCGTGCAGGTTTCCGCAACCAACGCCGCCGTCCGCTACGCCCCGCCGCGGCCGGCCGGTTCGGGCGAAGCCGCCGCGGCCATCGTCGACCTGACCCAGCTGGCGGTGGCGCAGACCAACGCCAAGGCGACCCAGGCCGCCGGCGCGGCCCTGGCCCAGGCCACTGGCGAACTGACCGGCGTGCTGGTCGACATCTCGGCCTGAGGCCCAACAGGTCATTTCCGCCGCGAGGGCCGGTGTTGACCAAAGCCGGCAGTTGCTTGCGACGTCGATCTGGAGTCCGAAGCCGGCCCGGCGAGCAACGTCTGGTCGCGTCCCGTTGCGGACGTCCTTAGACCCTCTCTCCCTGAGAGAGGGGCTCGAAGCGCGCTCCCCCCCATAGCCGCCATCAAATCCACCTGCTTTGTGAAGGCTGTCGGTAGCAGATGGAGGTCCTTGCACGAGGGGGCGGAACGACGGGCTGCGGCAAAGGGCGCGCCTCGTGCGGCGCGCCCTCCGTGTCGGCTAGGCCCCGACCAGTTGCTCGCGCGCGGCTTTCGCGGCGGCGACCATGTTGGCGAGGGCCGGTTCGACCTCCTCCCACTTGCGGGTCTTCAGGCCGCAGTCGGGATTGACCCACAGCTGGGCCGGCGACAGGCGCTGGCCGGCCTTGGCCAGCAGGTCGAGCATTTCGTCGGAGGCGGGGCTGCGGGGGGCGTGGATGTCGTAGACGCCGGGGCCGATCTGGGCCGGGTAGGCGTAGGCCTCGAAGGCGTCGAGCAGCTCCATCTTCGAGCGCGCGGTCTCGATGGAGATGACGTCGGCGTCCATGGCGCCGATGGCGGCGATGATGTCGTTGAACTCCGAATAGCACATGTGGGTGTGGATCTGGGTCTCGTCGCGCACGCCGCTGGCGGCGATGCGGAAGGCCTCGACGGCCCAGGCGAGATAGGCGTCCCAGTCGCCGCGGCGCAGGGGCAGGCCCTCGCGCAGGGCGGCCTCGTCGATCTGGATGATCGCCGCGCCGGCGGCCTCGAGGTCGACGACCTCGTCGCGGACGGCCAGGGCGATCTGGCGGCAGGTTTCACCGCGGGGGATGTCGTCGCGGACGAACGACCACTGCAGGATGGTGACCGGGCCGGTCAGCATGCCCTTCATCGGCCGGGCGGTGAGGGATTGGGCGTAGGCCCACCACTCGACCGTCATCGGCGCGGGGCGCGAGACGTCGCCGTAGAGGATCGGCGGGCGCACGCAGCGCGAGCCGTAGGACTGCACCCAGGCGTGCCGGGTGAAGGCAAAGCCGTTCAGCCGCTCGCCGAAATACTGGACCATGTCGTTGCGCTCGAACTCGCCGTGGACCAGCACGTCGAGGCCGATCTCCTGCTGCCAGGCCACCGCGCGGGCGGTCTCGGCGCGCAGGAAGTCGGCGTAGTCGGCGTCGGCCAGCTGGCCCTTGGCGTGGGCGGCGCGGGCCTGGCGGACGGCGGCGGTCTGCGGGAACGAGCCGATGGTGGTGGTCGGCAGGGGCGGCAGGTTAAGCCTTGTCTGTTGCAGCACGATGCGCTGCTCGAACGGCGTGGCGCGGGCCGCGTCATCGGTGGTTACGGCGGCGGCGCGGGCCTGGACGGCGGGGTCGTGGATGCGCGGCGAGGTCTTGCGCGAGGCGACGGCGGCGCCCGCGGCGTCGAGTTCGGCGCGAACGGCGGCGCGGCCCTGGTTGAGGGCCTTGGCCAGGATCGCCAGCTCTTCCAGCTTCTGCACGGCGAAGGCCAGCCACTGGCTGACCTCGGGGTCGAGATCGGTCTCGATGGCGAGGTCCAGCGGGGTATGCAGCAGCGAGCAGGACGGGGCCAGGATCACGCGGTCGGGGCCGCGGGCGGCGACGATCGGCTCGACCCGGTCGAGGATGGCCGTCAGGTCGGCGCGCCAGACATTGCGGCCGTCGACGACGCCCAGCTCAAGAACGAGGCTGTCGCGGGCCAGGGCGATGACGGCGTCGAGGTCGCCCGGGGCGCGGACGAGGTCGAGGTGCAGTCCGTCGACGGGCAGGTTGGCGGCCGTCGACAGGTTGTCGCCGTAGGTCCCGAAATAGCTGGCCAGCAGGATGCGGATGCGCGGGGCGGCGTGGGTCAGGGCGCCGTAGGCGCGGCGGATTTCGGCGCGCTCGAAGTCGGTGAGGTCGAGCGCCAGGCACGGCTCGTCGATCTGCACCCAGTCGGCGCCGGCCTGGGCCAGGCGTTGCAGGACCTCGGCGTAGACGGGCAGCAGAGAAGACAGCAGCGACAGCGGCTGGAAGTCCCCATGCGGGTTGGGGTCCTTGCTTTTCGCCAGTTTGAGGAAGGTGACGGGGCCCAGGATCACCGGGCGGGTGAAGATCCCCTGCGCCTTGGCCTCGAGGAAGTCGTCGACGACCTTGGTCGAGGTCAGGGCGAAGGCCTGGCCGGGCGACAGCTCGGGGGCCAGGTAGTGGTAGTTGGTGTCGAACCACTTGGTCATCTCGAGCGCCGGCAGGCCGGTGGGCGAGGTCTCGTGGGCGCAGCCGTGGTCGCAGGCCTGGCGACCCTGCGTGCCGCGCGCCAGGGCGAAGTAGAGGGGCAGGTCGACCGGTCCGCCGGTCCAGCCGTAGGCGGCGGGAACCGCGCCGACCATGACGGCGGTGTCGAGCACGTGGTCGTACAGCGAAAAATCGTTGCTGGGCACGTGGTCGACGCCCAGGTGCGCCTGGCGGCGCCAGGCCAGGGCGCGCAGGGTGGCGGCCTCGGTCTGGAGCCCTTCAGCGTCCAGGCGGCCGGCCCAGTGGGCTTCGAGGGCGGTCTTCAGGCGGCGCTGGGGGCCGATGCGGGGAAAGCCGAGGGCGGCGACGGTGACGGTCATTTCTTAGCCTCTGTCTCGATGGTGACGGAGGCTGGACGGGGCGCAGGCGCACAGGCGCGCGAACGGGATGGCCGACCCGCGCCTGGAACTCGCGACCAGACCGGGCACCCCGCCGGAGGACGTTATCTGTCGAGGCAGGTCTCCTGGCTCGCGGGTCAACGCCGCCGTCCTGGCCTTCCCGGCGCCCCACCGAGTCGAGTTCGGGGCGCCAGTGACACGTATCGGACGGCCGCTCGCCGCTTACAGTTGCGGGGGCAGCGCCGGTTTCACACCGGCTTCCCTCTTAGCTTTGGGCGCGAAACGCCCGCAGACCACGACCCCCTTATCAAGCCTGGGGTCGCGCGCCTTGTCAATTGGGACATAAAGATATCTTTATGTGATCTCCGATTGCGTCGGAGCGTGGCCTTGGCCCGTGACAGGACGTCGCACACCGTTCATAAACCCCGCGTTCAGTCTCCATTCAGCCGTCCCCGGCTAAACCGGACGCCATGAAGCCGATCCGAGCCATACTCGCCGCAGCCGCCATCGTCGCCGCCCTCCCGGGCGCGGCTCTGGCCCAGCGCGGCCCTGACTCCCTGGGCGCCGACTGGCGCGCCCGGCAGGACCAGGCGCGCGGCGGCGTTCAGTCGGGCCGGCTGGTGCCGCTGAGCGTGGTCATCGACCGCATCTCGCGCCGCACCCCCGGCCGCCTGCTCGACGCGGGCCTGGAAGGGCGCAACTATCGCATCCGCTGGGCGACGACCGACGGCCGCCGCATCGACTTCATCGTCGACGCCGAGAGCGGCCAGATCCTCAGCGGGGGCTAAGGAGTTCCTAGGTTAACATGCGCATCCTGCTCGTCGAAGACGATCCCGACCTGTCGCGCCAGCTGAAGCTGGCCCTGGCCGACGCCGGCTACGCGGTCGACCATGCCGCCGACGGCGAGGAGGCCCAGTTCCTGGGCGAGACCGAGCCCTATGACGCGGTGATCCTCGACCTGGGCCTGCCCAAGGTGGACGGGGTGTCGGTGCTGGAGCGCTGGCGGCGCGGCAGCGTCGCCACGCCGGTGCTGATCCTCACCGCCCGCGGCGCTTGGAGCGAGAAGGTCGCCGGCTTCGACGCGGGCGCCGACGACTACCTGACCAAGCCCTTCCACACCGAGGAGCTGCTGGCGCGCCTGCGGGCGCTGCTGCGGCGCTCGGCCGGCCACGCCGCGCCGAGCCTGACCTGCGGCGGCCTGCGCCTGGACCCGCGCGCGGCGCGGGCCAGCGTCAACGGCGAGCCGCTGCGCCTGACCTCGCTGGAATACCGCCTGCTGCACTACATGATGATGCACCAGGGCCGGGTGATCGGCCGCACCGAGCTGGTCGAGCACCTGTACGACCAGGACTTCGACCGCGACAGCAACACCATCGAGGTGTTCATCGGCCGGCTGCGCAAGAAGCTGGGCGCCGACCGCATCGAGACGGTGCGCGGCCTGGGCTATCGCCTGATCCCGCTGGAAGGCGAGACGGCCGGGTGATCCCGCGCGGCGGCGCCTGATGCTGCTCGGCTTCCGCAAGCGCTCGCTCGTCCGGCGGCTGGTGCTGCTGGCGGCCAGCTGGACGCTGATCGTCCTGCTGGCGGCCGGGGCCTTCCTGACCGCCCAGTTCCGCGACGCGGCGATCCGCCGGTTCGACCAGTCGCTGGCGGTGCTGACCGACGACCTCTACGCCGGCTCGGCGGTGGAGGACGGGGTGCTGAAGGCGCCGTTCCTGACCGACATCCGCGCCACGCGGGCCTATTCGGGCCGGTACTGGACGATCTTCGCCCAGCGCAACGGGTCGCTGAAGGCGGTAGAGCGCTCGCGCTCGCTGTTCGACAGCGACCTGATGCTGTCGACCGCCCAGGTCGACCGGCTGACCGCCGACCCGGGCAAGACCCAGTTCTTCGACATGCACGGTCCGCAGGACAAGCCGCTGCGGGCGGCGGCGATCCTGGCGCGGCTGCCCAACTATCCCGATCCGGTGGTGTTCATCGCCGCCGAGGACCGCTCGCCGATCGACGCCGACGCCGACCGCTTCGGGCGGATCACGATCTTCGCCCTGCTGCTGCTGGGCGCGGGCCTGATCCTGGCCATCGTCGTGCAGGTGCGTTTCGGCCTGCAGCCGATCTTCCGCCTGCGCCGCGAGATCGCCGACGTGCGGCGCGGCAAGGCCGAGCGGCTGGCCGGCCCCTATCCGGTGGAACTGGAGCCGCTGGCCGAGGAACTGAACGGCCTCCTGGCCCACAACCAGGAAGTCGTCGAGCGCCAGCGCACCCACGTCGGAAATCTCGCTCACGCCCTGAAGACGCCGCTGTCGGTGATGCTGACAGAGGCCAGCCAGCAGGGCGGCCTTCTGGCCGAGGTGGTCGAGCGCCAGGCCCAGACCATGCGCGAGCAGGTCGACCACCACCTGCGCCGGGCGCGGGCGGCGGCGCGCTCGCAGACCAGCGGCGAGCGCACGCCGGTCGAGCCGATCCTCGACGAGCTGGCGGTGACGCTGGAGCGGATCTTCCAGGACAAGGACGAGGGCCGGGGCGTCGAGATCGACTGGCGCTGCCCCGAAGACCTGTGCTTCCAGGGCGAGCGGCAGGACTTCATGGAGCTGGCCGGCAACGTCATGGAGAACGCCGGCAAGTGGTCGAAGGCCAGGATCCGGGCCGAGGCGAAACCGGACGGCGAGGGCAAGATGCTGCTGATCGTCGACGACGATGGTCCGGGCATTCCGCCCGAGCAGCGGGCCCAGGCGCTCAAGCGCGGCCAGCGGATGGACGAGCACACCCCGGGCACGGGCCTTGGCCTGTCGATCGTCGACGAGCTGGCGCGGGCCTATGGCGGCTCGGTGACGCTGGACGATTCGCCGCTGGGGGGGCTGCGGGTCGTGCTGTCGCTGCCGCGCGCCGAGGGTTAACGCTACCGGGCGCCATTTTGGGGCGAGCTCGCTGTCGCGGAGGTGGAGCCGAGGGCCCCGCGACCATTCGCCCGACCTTCCCGCATTGAAAAAGCAGCGGTTTCGGAAAGTTTTAACCTCGTCCGCAACATGGTTGACGCTGCCAGGACCCCCCAGTTCCCGGCGGAGATCCATGGCCGCACTCGCCGCGCAAAAACTGCAGATCATCCGGACGCTGGTCGAGACCGCGCCCGATGCGGCTCTGCGCAGTCTCGAGCTGGCCCTGGCCAATGCGACGGGCGGGGCGCTGTCGACCGTGAGGGCCCTCGTCGAGGACGAGACGGCCGACCGCTACGTCCGCAACACCATCCTTTCGCCGATCGCCCCGCTGTGCCAGCCGCGCGCGGCCGACCTGCCGCAGTTTCCGCGCCGGGCGCTGGCCCTGCTGTGGATCGCGCTGAAAGCCGAGGCCCCGCGCCAGGTCGCCGAGGGCGCGGCGCGCTGCAATCCCTGGGACCTCGACAACGGCGCCCCCGACGTCTTCAACCAGCTGTGCAAGATCGCCGCGCGCGGCCTGCGCGCGCCGGCCCGGCCCGAGTTCGAGGCGGTGGGCCAGATCTGCGACGCGGCGGCCCTGGCCGACTATCTCGACCTGTCGGTGATCGTCCGCAACGCCCTGCCGCGGCTGTCGGAATGGGTCAGCCGCATGAACGGCGAGCGGGCGGCCTCGGCGCGCCTGGCCTATCGCGACGCCTGCGCCATCAGCGGCGACGCCGGGCCCCGGATGTTCGAGATGCTGGCCGCGCACCTCCCCGAGCCGTGGCGGATCCTGCGGGTGATCTCGGCGGTGATGGACCGTCCTAACGACCGCTACCTGGCCTCGTCGGAGGTCAAGGCCTTCGGCGAGCGGATGCTGGCCGACATCGAGGCCAGCATCGAGCAGGTGCGCGGCTTCGACCTCGCCGGCGGCGTGGCGGCCGGGCGCGAGGCGGCCGCCAGCGCCCAGCGCATCGCCAACCAGCTGACCGAGTTCGAGCAGGCCGTGGACGTGGCCAAGGACGGCCCCTGGGGCAAGCGGATCTCGAAGTTCAAGCAGGCCGCCGCCCAGGCGGCCGAGGCGCGGATGAACGCGGCCGACAAAGAGCTGTCGCTGGCCCTGCCGTCGCGGCCGATCTCGATGATGGGCAAGATGGGCGGCGGCAAGGGCGTGCCCAAGCTGGACGCGGCGCCTGACGAGGCCCTGGTGCGCCGGGCGGCGGGGGCCCTGTCCTTCATCGAGGACCTGCGCCCCTGCGCGGCCCAGGCCGGCTATGGCGCGACCCGCACCAAGGCGCTGGAAAAGCTGAACCAGCGCCTGGACCAATACATCGAGGACTGCCTGCACGTGGCCCGCACCGGCGAGGGCGGCGACCCGCAGATCGCCCGGGCCTATCTCGACATCGCCGCCGGCTACATCGTCCATACGCGCGACGAGAAGACCGCCGAGATCGTCCGCCGCCGCGCCGTCGCGGCCATGGCGGCCTAATCCCTCCCTTAAGAGCGTTTTTTCACTGACGGGCGGACGCTTCTCCGGCTAACAGCGATCTCATGATCGGTTTCTGGCCATGATAGGCTTCTGGATCGCCGCCGCGGGTCTGTCCGCCGCCGTCGCCGCCCTGGTGCTGCGAGGCGCGGCGCGTGGCTTGGCGCCCGCCGGGGACGATCCGGCCATGGCCGTGCACCGCCGCCAGCTGTCCGAGATCGACGAGCTGGCCGAGCGCGGCCTGTTGGCGGAGGGCGAGCTGAAGGCCGCCCGCGCCGAGGCCGGGCGTCGCCTGCTGGCCGCCGCCGACCAGAGCACGGCCTGGCCCAGGGAGGGTCTTGGCCCGCGCCGCGTGACGGTGATCGCCGCGGCCGCCGCGCCGCTGCTGGCGCTTGGCCTCTATGTGGCTGTCGGCGCGCCGGGCGCGCCCGACCAGCCGTTCGCCAAGCGAGTGGCCGAGTGGAAGGCCGGCGATCCGGCCATGCTGGACCCGCCGCGCATCGTGGCGATCCTCGAGCAGGCGGCCCGCGGCAAGGACGGCGCCAATCCCGAGCTCTATCGCAACCTCGCCATCGCCCGCATGGCCGGCGGCGACGCGGTCGGCGCGGCCGAGGCGCTGCGCAAGGCCGTGCGCCTGGCGCCGCAGCGCGCCGACCTGTGGACCGCGCTGGGCGAGGCCTTCGTGACCAGCGAGGAGGGCCAGGTGGGCGCCGACGCCCGCACGGCCTTCGCGCAGGCGCTGGAGCGAGACCCCAAGAACCTGTCGGCCCGCTATCACCTGGCCAAGGGCGAGATCGCCGACGGCAAGCTGGAGACGGGCCTTGCCGGCTGGCGCGCGGTGCTGGCCGACCTGGCCGTGGACGACCCGCGTCGCCCGGTGCTGGCCGCCGAGATCGACCGCACCGCCCAGGCCGGCCGCCTGGTCGACGCGGCCCCGCAAGCGGCCGCCGCCGGCGAGGTTACGCCCGACATGATCCAGGGCATGGTCGAAGGTCTCGCTCAACGCCTGGCCGCCGCGCCCGACGATCCCGAGGGCTGGGTGCGACTGGTGCGCGCCTATGCCGTGCAGGGCGACGCCGCCCGCCGCGACGCGGCCCTGAAGGACGCTTCGGCGCGCTTCAAGGACCAGCCTCGGGTGCTGGCCGCCCTGCGCCAGGCCGCCGACACGCCCCCGCAGAATCTGAACGGCCGATGAGCTTTCTCCCGAAATCCCGCAAGGCGCGCCGGCGCCTGACCATCCTGCTGGCGATCGCGCCGGTCGCCGCCCTGGCCGTGGGCCTGGCGCTGTACGGCATGCGGGACTCGATCTCGCTGTTCTACACCCCCGCCCAGGCCCAGGAGGCCAGGGTGCCCGCCGGCCGCAAGGTGCAGCTGGGCGGGCTTGTCCAGGCCGGCAGCGTGGTCAAGCATCCCGACGGCCTGGTGGAGTTCACGGTCGCCGACCAGAAGGCGACCAGCAAGGTGCGCTACCAGGGCGACCTGCCCGACCTGTTCCGCGAGGGGCAGGGGATCGTCGCCACCGGCGCCTTCGACGAGGGCGGCGTGTTCGTCGCCAAGCAGGTGCTGGCCAAGCACGACGAGCGCTACATGCCGCGCGAGGTGGCCAAGGCCATCAAGGAGCAGGGCGAGTGGCGCGGCGAGGGCGCGCCTCCGCCGTCCTATGGTCCGGAGAAGGCCGCCCAATGATCGTCGAGTTCGGCGCCTTCGCGCTGGTCCTGGCCCTGGCCCTTTCGGTCGCCCAGACGGGTCTTTCCGCCGCCGGCGCGTGGCGGCGTTCGGGCGTGCTGGCCGGGGCGGGGCGCGGCGCGGCCCTGGGCGCCTTCGCGGCCCTGGCCTGCGCCTTCGCGGCGCTGATCTACGCCTTCGTCGGCTCGGACTTCTCGGTGGCCAACGTGGCGGCCAACTCCCACACCGCCAAGCCGCTGCTCTACAAGGTGGCCGGCGCCTGGGGCAGCCACGAGGGCTCGATGCTGCTGTGGTGCCTGGTGCTGACCGGCTACGGCGCGGCCGTGGCGGTGTTCGGCGAGCGCCTGCCGCCGCGCCTGCGGGCCTGGGCCGTGGCCGTGCAGGGCGCGCTGGGCGTGCTCTTCCTGGCCTATACCGTCTTCGCCTCGAACCCGCTGACCCGCCTGGCCGACCCGCCGGTGGAGGGCCGTTCGCTCAATCCGCTGCTGCAGGACTGGGCGCTGGCCGTGCACCCGCCGTTCCTCTACGCCGGCTATGTCGGCTTTTCGGTGGTGTTCTCGTTCGCGGTCGCCGCCCTGATCGAGGGCAAGGTCGACGCGGCCTTCGCCCGCTGGGTGCGGCCCTGGACCCTGGCGGCCTGGAGCCTGCTGACCGTCGGCATCACGCTCGGCGCCTTCTGGGCCTATTACGAGTTGGGCTGGGGCGGCTGGTGGTTCTGGGACCCGGTCGAGAACGCCAGCTTCATGCCCTGGCTGATCGGCGCTGCGTTGCTGCACTCGGCCATCGTGCTGGAAAAGCGCGGCGCCCTGCCGGGCTGGACGGTGTTCCTGGCGCTGGCGGCCTTCGGCTTCTCGATGCTGGGGGCGTTCCTGGTGCGCTCGGGCGTGCTGACCAGCGTGCACGCCTTCGCCGTCGACCCGACGCGCGGCGTGCTGCTGCTCACCATCATGGGGATCGCGGCCGGGTTCGGCTTCCTGATGTTCGCCATCCGCGCGCCGAGCCTGAACGCCGGCGGCCTGTTCGCGCCGGTCAGCCGCGAGAGCGCCATCGTGCTCAACAACATCATCCTGTCGGCGGCGACGGCGACGGTGCTCTTGGGCACGCTCTATCCGCTGATCCGCGAGGCCATGGACGGCGAGGCCGTCTCGGTGGGCCCGCCGTTCTTCAACCTGACCTTCACGCCGCTCTTGGTGCTGGCCCTGGCCATCCTGCCGGCCGGGCCGCTTCTGGCCTGGAAGCGGGGCGACGCGCGCCTGATGGTGCGCCGCCTGTGGCTGGCCCTGCTGGTCGCCGCGATCCTGGGCCTCGTCGCCTACGCCGTGGTGACCCCGCGCAAGGCGCTGGCGAGTCTGGGCCTCGTCCTGGGCTTCTGGCTGATCGGCGGGGCGCTGGCCGAGCTCTTCGAACGGGTGAAGGCCTTCCGCGTCCCCTGGGCCGAGGTGCGTCGCCGGGCCGGCGGCCTGCCGCGCGGAGCCTGGGGCACGACCATCGCCCATGCTGGCCTTGGCCTGTTCGTGCTGGGCGCCAGCTTCGAGACCGCCTGGAAGGTGGAGACCGCCCAGGCGCTGTCGGTGGGCGGCGGGTTCGAGCTGGGCGGCTATGTGCTGACCCTGACCGACGTCGGCACGCTGGAAGGCCCCAACTACCTGGCCGAGCGCGGCATCGTGCGGATCGAGAAGCAGGGCGGGGGGCCTGTCTGCACCGCCCAGCCCGAGCGGCGGTTCTTCCCCACGGGCGGCCAGACGACCTCGGAAGTGGCGCTGTGCCCGCGCGGCCTGGACGATCTCTATGTCGTCATCGGCGAGCGCCGGGCCGGCGCGAACGGCCAGCCGGCCTGGCTGGTGCGGGCCTATGTCAATCCGTGGGTGCGGCTGATTTTCCTGGGACCGCTGGTGATGGCGCTGGGCGGCATCGTCTCGCTGTCGGACCGCCGGCTGCGCATGGGCGTCGCCAGAAAAGCCAAGGGAGCGCAGGCGTGAAGGCCTTCCGCACCCTCGCCTTGGCCATGGCCGCCATCGCCTGCATGGCCGCCGCGTCCGACCCTTCCGAACGCCTGCCCGACCCCGCCCAGGAGGCCAGGGCGCGCGATCTGTTCAAGGAAGTGCGGTGCCTGGTCTGCCAGAACGAGTCCATCGACGACTCGGAGGCCGCTCTGGCCCGCGACCTGCGTCTGCTGGTGCGCGACCAAGTGAAGCAGGGGCGGAGCGACGCGCAGATCCGTGCGTTCCTGACGGAGCGCTACGGCGAATTCGTGCTGCTGAAGCCGCCGTTCTCGGCTGGAAACGCGGTGCTTTGGCTTACGCCGCTGGCGGTTCTGCTGGCCGGCGGGGGGCTGATGGTCGCGCTGCTGCGGCGTCGGCGGGTTCCGGAAGCCGGGCCTGAAGCGCTGTCGGCGGAGGAAGAAGCGCGGCTGAAGGGACTACTCGAGGGCGAATGACACGATTGCGCCCTGATGAGGCCGCAAGAAACGCCGCGAGGATGAAGGAAAGATAATCCTGGAACCGTTGCACGAATTGCTGGTGCAACTAGGTTCTGTTCGAGAACCCGGCGCGGAGCGTCGTGGGTGAGGAAAGACGAAAGATGGCTGCTCGGAAGTCAGGATTTATTGTTGGCGCCGTCGCGGGGGCCGGCGTTGCTTGCGCCGCCCTGGCCGGCGTGGGCATGCGCATGGGACCGGCCGGCGCGGCCGAGCAGGAGCCGTCGCTGGTGCGCGCTTCGGCGACCAGCGCCCCGATGTTCGCCCCGCCGCCCGGCGCGCCGCTGTCCTTCGCCGACATCTTCGAGAAGGTCTCGCCGGCCGTCGTGCAGATCGACGTGACCTCGAAGGCCGACCCGAAGGCCCGCCTGCGCATTCCGGGCCTGGAAGGCCTGCCGTTCGACATCGTGCCGCGCGGCCAGAAGCCGGGCGAGGAGGGCGAGGACGCCCAGGCCGCGCCCAAGCAGCAGTCCTCGGGCTCGGGCTTCTTCATCTCGGCCGACGGCTACATTGTCACCAACAACCACGTGGTGGCCGACGCCGACACCGACGGCATCAATGTCGTCATGAAGGACGGTCGTGAGCTGAAGGCCACCATCGTCGGTCGCGACGAAAGCACCGACCTGGCTGTGATCAAGGTCATCGACCCGCAGGCCAAGGGCGCGGCGTTCCCGTTCGTGAACTTCGAGAACCAGGCCCGTCCGCGCGTCGGCGACTGGGTGATCACCATCGGCAACCCGTTCGGCCTGGGCGGCACGGCTACGGCCGGGATCATCTCGGCCTATGGCCGCGACCTGGGCGACAACTCCTCGCAGTTCGTCGACTACATCCAGATCGACGCCCCCATCAACCGCGGCAACTCGGGCGGTCCGTCGTTCGACATCTACGGCCGGGTGATCGGCGTGAACACGGCGATCTTCTCGCCGACCGGCGGCTCGGTGGGCATCGGCTTCGCGATCCCGGCCGACGTGGCCGAGGCCACCGCCAAGCAGCTCATCAACGGCGGCAAGGTGGTGCGCGGCTACATCGGCGCCCAGATCCAGCCGTTCACCAGCGAGATGGCCGAGGCGCAAGGCCTGGCCGGGACCAAGGGCGCCATCGTCGCCGACCTGGTGCCGGGCGGTCCGGCCCAGCGCGGCGGCCTGATGCCCGAAGACGTGGTCACCAGCGTCAACGGCGTGGCGATCAAGAGCGGCTCGGAACTGACCCGCGAAGTGGCCAAGGCCCGTCCGGGCGAGGTCATCAAGCTGGCCGTGCTGCGCGGCGGCAAGCCCCGCACCGTCGAGATCCGCTCGGGCGTGCGCCCGACCGAGAAGGAACTGGCCGACAACGACAACGAGGACGGCGGTGACAAGGCCGCTCCGGCCAAGCCGGCGGCTCCCAAGGCCGAGGCCCTGGGCATGAGCCTGTCGCCCCTTGATGACGCGGCCCGCAAGGCCAACGGCATCGACAGCGCCGTGAAGGGCCTGCTGATCGACAGCGTGAAGGCCACGTCCGACGCCGGCGAGAAGGGCCTGCGCAAGGGCGACGTGATCAGCAGCATCAACGGCGAACAGGTCGTCACGATCGGCGAGGTCAACGCCGCCATCGACGCGGCCAAGAAGCTGCAGCGTCCGAGCGTCAACCTGCGCATCATCCGCGCCGGCCGCCCGACCATCATCGCGATCAAGATCGCTCCCTGAGCGCCCCTTCCATCGTGAACGATCAGCCCCGCCTCGATCCGTCGAGGCGGGGCTTTTCGTATGTGACCAAGGTTTAAGGGACGGCCGCGCGCGAAGCCGGTATCCAGTCGCCAACTATCGCGCCGGTCGATAGAATCGGGAGAACGTCGATTGTTCTCTGTCGGCGCACGAGGGGTTGGCTGATGCGTATTCTGATTATCGAGGACGATCTCGAGGCCGCCGGCGCGATGTCCCATGGCCTGACCGAAGCCGGCTACGCCTGCGTCCACGCGCCCGACGGCGAGGCCGGCCTGGTCGAGGCCGGCAAGGGCGGCTTCGACGTACTGATCGTCGACCGCATGATGCCCAAGAAGAACGGCGTCGAGGTGGTCTCGACCCTGCGCCGCGAGGGCGACCAGACGCCTGTGCTGTTCCTGTCGGCCCTGGGCGAGGTCGGCGACCGCGTCGACGGCCTGAAGGCCGGCGCCGACGACTACCTGGTCAAGCCCTACGCCTTCCCCGAACTGATCGCCCGCGTCGAGGCCCTGTCGCGCCGCCGCGAGACTGGAGCCGTTGCGACCACCCTCAAGGTGGGCGAGCTCGAAATGAACCTCATCAACCGCACGGTCCATCGCCAGGGCAAGGAGATCGACCTGCAGCCCCGGGAGTTCCAGCTGCTGGAGTTCATGATGCGCCACGCCGGCCAGTCGGTGACCCGCACCATGCTGCTGGAGAAGGTGTGGGAATACCACTTCGACCCGCAGACCAACGTCATCGACGTGCACATCTCCCGCCTGCGCAGCAAGATCGACAAGGGGTTCGACCGGGCCATGCTGCAGACCGTGCGCGGGGCCGGCTACCGGCTCGATCCGTAGGCGGCTCGTCGGACCCGTGTTAGGCTCGTGGCCATGAACAAGCCGTCCAAGCCTTTTACCAAGGACGTCGCCACCGATCCGGAGCTCTCCGAGGCGGACCTCGATGCGTGGCTCTCGCGGAACGAGGATGCGCTGGAGGCGCTCGTCGCGGAGGCGGACGCCCAGGGCGGTGAGCGCTCGGTGCTCGATGTGGAAAAGCTGATCGCAGAGGAGACCTCCCGGTTTCTTCAAGTCCAGCGCAAGTCCTGACCCGTCCACCGTGCCGCCGCGTTTCGTCACCACGGCCAAGGCTGAGGCGGACCTTCGCGACATCTTTCGTCAGGTCGCTTCCGACAACGGGCTTTCGGCGGCGTCGGCGGTGCTGAGAAGACTGGAGGCGGCCTTGCCAAACCTGGCGGCTTTTCCGCACCTTGGCCGGGCTACACGCCGCGGCGCGCGCGTTCACAGCGTCAAGCCGTGGATCATCGTTTATCGCCCGATATCGGGCGGCGTCGAGGTGCTGCGGGTCTTGGACGGCCGGCGCGACCTTGACGCTCTGATCGGTAAGAAGACCTGATCCATGCGCCTGCCGCGCCTCGTTCGATCGACGCCTTTTCGGCTCACCCTGCTGTTCCTGGCCCTGTTCGCGGCGGCGGCGACGGCGTTCCTCGGCTATATCTACATCGCCACCGCCGGCGAGGTGGATCGGCGCGCCGACGCCGAGATCACCCGCGAGATGGAGAGCCTGGAGGCGGCCTATCGCCAGGGCGGGGTCAACGCCCTGAACCAGACCCTGGTCGAGCGGGCCATCGGCGAGCGGCCGTTCCTCTATTATTTCGCCGACAAGACCGGCAAGCGGATTACCGGCTCGATCGAGGAGTCGCCGATCGACGACTTCACCGGGTCGGGGCCGACCTGGCGCAGCTTCACCCTGACCGAGACCGATCTCGACGGCGCCGCCGTTCGGCGCTCGGCCCGGGGCGTGCAGGAGCGGCTGGCGGGCGGCGAGATCCTGTTCGTCGGCGCCGACGTCGCCGAGTCCCAGGGCTATGTGATGAAGATCGTCCGGGCCCTGTGGGGCGCAGGCGCGCTGGTGATCATCCTTGGCCTGGCCGGCGGGGTGCTGATCAGCCGCAACGTCAGCCGCAGCATGCAGGGCCTCGTGGACGTCGTGAACGCCGTCCGCGGCGGCGACCTGCACGCCCGGGCCAAGATCCGCGGCGCCCGCGACGAGTACGACGAACTGGCCGAGGGCCTGAACGACATGCTCGACCGCATCGAGCGGCTGATGGGCGGTCTGCGCCACGCCGGCGACGCCATCGCCCATGACCTGCGCAGCCCCCTGACCCGCCTGCGCGCCCGCATGGAAGTGGCCCTGATCGACGCCGAGAACGGCAAGGGCGATCCGGTGGCCGCGCTCGAGACGGCCCTGGCCGACGCCGACGGCGTGCTCAAGACCTTCAACGCCGTGCTGGCCATCGCCCGCCTGCAGGCCGCCGGCCAGGCGCCCGACCAGAAGACCTTCGAGGCCAGCGACCTGGCCACCGACATGGCCGAGCTCTACGAGTTCTCGTGCGAGGACAAGGGGCTGGACTTCAAGGCCGAGATCACGCCGGCCCTGTCCCTGCGCGGCAACCGCGAGTTCATCGCCCAGGCCCTGGCCAACCTGCTCGACAACGCCATCAAGTATACGCCCGAGGGCGGGGCGATCATGCTGCGCCTGCGCCGCCGCTCGTCGGGCGAGCTGGAGTTCTCGGTCACCGACACCGGCCCCGGCGTGCCCGAGGAGGACCGCGCCCGCGTGGTTCAGCGCTTCGTTCGCCTGGAGAACAGCCGCAGCGAGCCGGGCGCGGGCCTTGGCCTGTCGCTGGTACAGGCGGTGGCCGCCTCGCACGGCGGCCGGCTGGAACTGGCCGAGGGGCCGGGCGAATACAACGGCATGGGCCCGGGCCTGCGCGTGGCCCTGGTGCTGCCCCGCGTCGAGTAGGCCCGCGACCTATTCAGGCGGCGAAGCGGCCGCCTCACAGGCCGCCAGCGCGTCGGCGGCCAGGGCGTCGATATAGGCCTCGTCCGACGGCTCGGCCCAGACCTTCAGGTCGGCGACCAGCGAGGGATGGGCGCACAGCGCGGCGGCCTCCAGCGCGGGGCCGGCCACGGCCTCGGCGGCGAGCGCGGCCTGCACGAAGGGCAGGGCGAGGTTGGCGTCGCGCTGGGCCAGGCCCAGCATCGCTTCGGCCCGGACGATGTCGTCTTCGTCCTCGGCGGCGCGCAACAGCGCCTCGCGAACCTCCGGGCCGTCGACCTCCTCCTGGGACAGCAGCAGGACCGCCCAGTCGCGGTTCGACCGGTCGGCGTCGGCGGTCAGCGCGATCAGCCGGCGCAAGTTCTCGTCGGCGCCTTTTGCGCCCGATAGCGGCGCCTGCTCGGCGATGACCAGCTTGAGAAAGTCGGAGGTCGGCTCGTAGCGGTCGGACATTGCGCCAGGATGGCGCCTGGGCGTTGGGATCGCAAACGCCCCCTCCTGCTCAATCCGGCTCCGCACGCTCCGGCGCGTTCGTCCCAGCGGTCGCGCGATACGTTCAAGCCCCATGAGGCGCCCTGGGCCACCTTGCACGGGCTCGGGGCCGCAACGAAACGCGCCCCGGATTGTTCGATGCAGAGGGCGACCGATGACCACCCAACCTTCCGACGACGGCGCCTCGCGCCGGGACGTCCTCGCCGTCGGCCTCGGCCTGGCGGCTTTCGCGGTCGCCCCGACCTTCGCCGCGGCCTCGCCCGCGAGCCCTACCCCAGGAGCCAAGACCATGAGCAGCGGTTTCGTCACGACCAAGGACGGCGTGCAGATCTACTACAAGGACTGGGGTCCCAAGACCGCCCAGCCGATCGTGTTCCACCACGGCTGGCCGCTGACGGCCGACGACTGGGACAACCAGATGATGTTCTTCTACGCCCAGGGCTTCCGGGTGATCGCCCATGACCGCCGCGGTCACGGCCGTTCGACTCAGACCGACACCGGCAACGAGATGGACACCTACGCCGCCGACGTCGCGGCCCTGACCGACCACCTCGACCTGAAGAACGCCATCCACGTCGGCCACTCGACCGGCGGCGGCGAGGTGATCCACTACGTCGCTCGCGCCAAGCCGGGCCGCGTGGCGAAAGCCGTGCTGATCGGCGCGGTGCCGCCGATCATGGTCAAGAGCGACAAGAACCCGGGCGGCCTGCCGATCGAGGTGTTCGACGGCTTCCGCGCCGCCACCGCCGGCAACCGCGCCCAGTTCTTCTACGACGTGCCGGCCGGCCCGTTCTACGGCTTCAACCGTCCGGGCGCGAAGGTCGACCAGGGCGTGATCTGGAACTGGTGGCGCCAGGGCATGACCGGCAGCGTCAAGGCCCACTACGACTGCATCAAGGCCTTCTCCGAGACCGACTTCACCGACGACCTCAAGAAGGTCGACGTGCCGGTGCTGGTGATGCACGGCGACGACGACCAGATCGTGCCGATCGCCGACTCGGCGCTGCTGTCGGCCAAGCTGGTCAAGAAGGGCGAGCTGAAGGTCTACAAGGGCCTGCCGCACGGCATGTGCACCACCCACCCGGAGATCATCAACCCGGACCTGCTGGCCTTCTTCAAGGCCTGACGAAAAAGGGGCGGCCGCCATGCGCGGCCGCCCTTTCCACTTTCACGGTCACGCTCTAGCGTCCTCGCCTGCAACTTGAAGCGAGGCCGACCGGATGCGTGGACCGACGATTTCGACCCTGGCGGTCGCCCTGGCGCTGGCCGCGAGCGCCGCGCACGCCGCCGAGACCAAGGTCGTCACCGCCGCGCGGCTGCTCGACGTCGCCACCGGGCGCTATGTGGACAAGCCGGTGGTGCTGGTGGTCGCCGGCCGGATCACCGCCGTCGGCAAGGCCGGCGATTTCGCGATCCCCCCGGAGGCCGAGGCCGTCGACCTGCCGGGCGCGACCCTGCTGCCGGGCCTGATCGACATGCACGTGCATCTCGACGCCTCGCCGGTCTATGGCGGCTACAATTCCCTGCAGTTCAGCGACGCCTTCTGGAGCGTGACCCAGACCGCCAACGCCAAGGCTACGCTGGAGGCCGGCTTCACCACCGTGCGCAATGTCGGCGCTGATCGCTTCAACGACGTGGGCCTGCGCGAGGCGATCGACGAGGGGATCGTGCCCGGCCCGCGCGTGGTCACCGCCGCCTACGCCATCGGGGCGACCGGCGGGCACTGCGACTCGACCTTCTTCCCGCCGTCGATGGACCAGAAGGCCCCCTACAACATCGACAGCCCCGACGAGGCCCGCAAGGCGGTGCGCACCCTGAAGAAGTACGGCGCCCAGGTGATCAAGATCTGCGCCACCGGCGGCGTCTTCTCGCGCGGCGACGAGCCGGGCCAGCAGCAGTTGACCTATGACGAGATGAAGGCCGTGGCCGACGAGGCCCACATGGCTGGCCTGAAGGTCGCCGCGCACGCCCACGGCGGGGCCGGCATCAAGGAGGCCATCCGCGCCGGCATCGACACCATCGAGCACGCCAGCCTCGTCGACGACGAGGGCATCAGGCTGGCCGCCCAGAAGGGGACCTGGTTCTCGATGGACATCTACAACACCGACTACACCCAGTCCGAAGGCCGCAAGAACGGCGTGCTGGAGGACAACCTGCGCAAGGACCGCGACATCGCCGAGGTCCAGCGCGAGAACTTCCGCAAGGCCCTCAAGGGCGGGGTGAAGATGATCTACGGCACCGACGCCGGGGTCTATCCGCACGGCGACAACGCCCGCCAGTTCGCGGTGATGGTCCGCTACGGCGCCACGCCTTTCCAGGCCATCCAGGCCGCCACGGTCAACGCCGCCCAAGCCCTGGGCCGCGAGAAGGACCTGGGCCAGGTGACCGCCGGCCGCTACGCCGACCTGATCGCGGTGTCGGGCGACCCGCTGGCGGACGTGACCGTGCTGGAGAAGCCGGTGTTCGTGATGAAGGGCGGGGCGGTGGTGAGGCGGTAGGGGGCAAAGCGTTCATGGAGGCGTCCTGGTGGCACCCAGCCAGCAGGCTATGCTGGCTTTTGCCGGGCGAGTTTCTTGTGTCTAATCGGCGACTTTCTACCCGAGGAGAGCTTTGGGTTGGTTGGAGGCTTGGGCGTTTTCGCTAGTTCGTCCTCCAGGTGCGACCAGGCAGAAGTTTTGCGCAATATGGCCAGCCAATAGCGCTTCTCGGTGCGAGTGCTACCCCAGCGCAAGTATCCTCCTTTGATGTCGACAGTCTTACGTGGCTTGTTGAGCAGCATTGCTTCGGCGATCATTCGCGACGTCGCGGTTTTGGGGTCGTCGAACATGTTGTCCAGTAGGATTTTTATCTGCCGTTTAACAGTCAGTGGCTCTCTGTTTGCGATAGCCTTTAGAATTTCACCTTCTCGCCAAACGACCAGAACGCCGTGATCTAGCCGGCAGTTGGGCTTGAATTCTGGTAGGTTGGATTTGGGCGGTCGGGCGGCGTTGAGAAAGGCGCCATCTATGTCGCGGATGCGCAAGGCGTCCTTGCCTATGCCTCCAGCCATAGTCTTTGCCATCTTCTTGAATTTGACCTCAAGAACCGCCCAGTCACCGGTTCTTTCATTGGCAAAAACGAAATCGATACGCCTGGAATCACCGCGCTGCCCGGGCCTGCGAGGAAACGGAAATTCGCGCTCCACATGGTAGCCGTTAGCCTCGGCTATCTCGCGGATTGGATCGTAGAGCGTGTTTTCCTCGTGGTGACGCACCTTTCGACGCATGTCTTCATAGGTCAGCCAGCCAGCGAGCCCTGAGGCAATGGTCGGTAGGATTTTCACGTCGCGCACTCGTCTAGCAGTTGAGAGCGTTAAGCTTGGCCATAAATTCTATACGAGTGTTTACGGCCGCCGCACCCAATGCGAGCGTTCCTATCTAGTTTCGATCGCCCCCCCCCCCCCGGTCCGTTCTGCGCCGGTGACGTGCCGGCCTGCGCCACACTGACTGTCCGGAAGCTGCCGGGGTCGCTAGTAGGCGAGTGATGTTTGGCAGTCTTGCAGCACACGTGGTTGAGCTCGTTCTCGGCTTGGTGTTGAAGAGCAGGCTGGCTAGGTGCTCTCCTCCCCTGCTTCCCCAACACGCAAATCCCAACCACCGATATCCCGCCCGCCGCGCACTTTCCCGTTCACCTGAGCCGTAAGCGCGCCTATTGCTGCCCCTCCTACGCGTTTCCCGGGGGCTTCATGTTCGACACCCAATTCCGTCGCCGCGCCGTGGCGCTGGCTTCGACCGCCGTGCTGGCGGCCATGGTCTGTGGCGCGGGCGTCGCCACCGCCAGCGAGGCCTATCGGACGCCGCCGGCGCCGATCGCCCAGATCCTCGACGCCGCGCCGACGCCGGGCGTCAGCCTGAGCCCCGAGCGCAAGACGCTGGCGCTGCTGGGCCGCGAGAACCTGCCGCCGATCCGGGCCGTGGCCGATCCGATCCTGCGGCTGGGCGGCTACCGCATCAATCCGCGCACCAACGGCCCGATCGAGGCCCGCACCACCTGGATGAACAGCCTGGCCTTCGAGGACGTGAAGACCGGCGCGGTGCGCGAGGTCGTTTTGCCCAAGGGCGCGCGCTTCATCGAGACCCGCTGGTCGACGAACGGCCAGAGCCTGGCCTTCGTGATGGAGGCGCCCAGCGGCCTGGAGTTGTGGGTCGCCGACCTGAAGACCGCGACGGCGCGCAAGCTGACCGGCCCGGTGCTGAACGCGGCCTTCGGCGGCAGCTACGACTGGCTGCCCGACGACAGCGGCTTCCTGGTGCGCCAGATCCCGGCGGGCCGCGGCGCGGCCCCGGCCGAGCCGCCGGCGCCCGAGGGCCCGATCGTCCAGCAGTCGGCGGGCCGCACCGCCGCGATCCGCACCTATCAGGACCTGCTGGGCAACGCCCATGACGAGGCGCTGTTCGACCACTACTTCACCAGCCAGCTGACCCGCGTGGCCCTGGCCGACGGCGCGGCGACCCCCGTGGGTGCGCCGGGCGTGATCAACGGCTTCTCGGTCTCGCCCGACGGCCGCTACCTGCTGGTGACGCGCCTCAAGCGCCCCTACAGCTACCTAGTGCCGGCCGGCCGCTTCCCCACCGAGATCCAGATCGTCGACGCCGAGGGCGGCAAGCCGGTCAAGACCCTGGTCGACCGCCCGCTGGCCGACAACCTGTCGTCGGCCTTCGACGCGGTGGTGGCCGGCCCGCGCAGCCCGCAATGGCGCAGCGACGCGCCCGCGACCCTGGTCTGGGCCGAGGCCCAGGACGGCGGCGATCCCAAGAAGAAGGTCGAGATCCATGACCGCGTGCTGATGCAGGCCGCGCCGTTCGAGGCCGCGCCGACCACGCTGGTCGACCTGGACCTGCGCTATGCCGGGATCAGCTGGGGCCGCGACGACTTCGCCGTGGTCACCGGCCGCTGGTTCGACAACCGCAAGGAAAAGCGCCTGGCCATCGATCCGTCCAAGCCCGGCGCCACGCGCCTGCTGGTCGAGCGCAACTACCAGGACCGCTACAACGACCCGGGCAGCCTCCTGAGCCGCCGCAACGCCAAGGGCGAGGCGGTCCTGCACTTCACGCCCGACGGCAAGGGCGTGTTCGTGTCCGGCGACGGCGCGAGCGCCAAGGGCGAGTTCCCGTTCGTGGGCGTGATGAACCTGGCCGACGGCAAGACCGCGCGCCTGTGGCAGGCCAAGGCCCCGTACTACGAGGCGCCGGTGGCCCTGGCCGACGAGGCCGGCAAGACGCTGATCACCCGCCGCGAGAGCAAGGACGAGGTTCCCAACTACTTCGTCAAACCCCTCAAGGGCGGCAACGGCAAGGCGCTGACCAAGTTCGTCGACCGCGCCCCGCAGTTCGCTGGCGTCACCAAAGAGACCATCACCTACAGCCGTCCCGACGGGGTGAAGCTGTCGGGCGACCTCTACCTGCCGGCCGGCTACGACAAGGCCAAGGACGGTCCGCTGCCGATGCTGATGTGGGCCTATCCCGAAGAGTTCACCGACGCCTCGGTGGCCGGCCAGACGGTGGACGCGGGCAACCGCTTCACCCGTCCGGGCGGCGCCAGCCACCTGTTCCTGCTGACCCAGGGCTATGCGGTGCTGGACGGCCCGGGCATGCCGATCATCGGCAAGGACGGCGCCGAGCCCAACGACAGCTATGTCGAGCAGCTGACCGCCGACGCCAAGGCCGCCGTCGACGCGGTGGTGGCCCTGGGCGTGGCCGACCGCGACCGCATCGCCGTGGGCGGCCACAGCTACGGCGCGTTCATGACCGCCAACCTCCTGGCCCACAGCGACCTGTTCCGGGCCGGCATCGCGCGGTCGGGCGCCTACAACCGCACCCTGACGCCGTTCGGCTTCCAGTCGGAGCAGCGCACCTACTGGCAGGCCACCGACACCTATACGAAGATGAGCCCCTTCACCTATGTGAAGCAGGTCAACGAGCCGATCCTGCTGATCCACGGCGAGGCGGACGACAACTCCGGCACCTTCCCGGTCCAGAGCGAGCGCTTCTACGCCGCGCTGAAGGGGGCGGGGGCCACCGTGCGCTACACCGTGCTGCCCTACGAGGCCCACGGCTATCGCGCCCGGGAGTCGGTGATGCACACCCTGTGGGAGATGACCGACTGGATGGACCGCTACGTCAAGAACGCCCCGCCGCGCCCGGAAGCCCCGACGACGGCCGCCCCGGCCGCCGTCGCTCCGGCCGCGAAGTAAGGACCCGCCGCCGGTGATCCGTTTCGAAGCCGTCTCAAAGACCTACGCCGCCGCGCGCGGGGCGACCGGTCATGCGGCCCTGCGCGAGGCCTCGCTCGAGGTCGCGCAAGGGCAGGTGTTCGGGGTCATCGGCGCCTCGGGGGCGGGCAAGTCCACCCTGATCCGCCTGATCAACGGCCTGGAGCTGCCCACCGGCGGCAAGGTGATCGTCGACGGCGACGACGTGGCGGCGCTGGACGTCGCGGGCCTTCGGGCCCTGCGCCGCCGCGTCGGCATGATCTTCCAGCACTTCAACCTGCTGTCGTCCAAGACCGTCGAGCAGAACGTCGCCTTCCCGCTGAAGCTGGCCGGGCGCGGCCCTGCCGAGATCAAGGCGCGGACGGCCGAGCTGCTGGCGCGGGTGGGCCTGTCCGACCACGCCGCCAAGTATCCGGCCCAGCTGTCGGGCGGCCAGAAGCAGCGGGTCGGCATCGCCCGGGCCCTGGCCACGGCGCCCAAGGTCCTGCTGTGCGACGAGGCCACCAGCGCGCTCGATCCGGAGACCACCGAGCAGATCCTGGCCCTGATCTCCGACCTCAACCGCGAGCTTGGCCTCACCATCGTGCTGATCACCCACGAGATGGACGTGGTGCGCCGCGTCTGCGACCGGGTGGCGGTGCTGGAGGGCGGCCGCGTGGTCGAGCAGGGGCCGGTGGAAGAGGTGTTCCTGCACCCGGCCAGCGACACGGCCCGCCGCTTCGTCGGCGAGGTCGAGGAGACATCCGAGACCGCCTTGCCGGCCGGCGTGCTGGTGCGCCTGACCTTCAAGGGCGAGGCCACCTACAAGCCGGTGCTGGGGGCCGTGGCCCGCGAGACCGGCGTCGACTACTCGATCCTGGGCGGGCGCATCCACAAGCTGCGCGACGCGCCGTATGGCCAGCTGACCCTGGCGCTCACCGGCGGCGACGTCGAGGCCGCCATCGCCCGCTTCGAGGCCGCCGACGTGCGGGTGGATCGCCTGGAGGGCCGCCGATGAGCCTGTTTTCCAACATCGACTGGACCGACATCGGCCTGGCCACGATCGACACCCTGACCATGCTCGGCGGCTCGATGACCCTGACCGTGATCCTGGGACTGCCGCTGGGCGTGATCCTGTTCCTGACCGGCAAGGGCCAGATGCTGGAGAACAAGGCCGCGCACGCGGGCCTGGGCCTGCTGGTCAACATCCTGCGCTCGGTGCCGTTCGTGATCCTGCTGATCGTGATGATCCCGCTGACGGTGCTGCTGGTCGGCACCTCGCTGGGCGTGGCCGGCGCCATCCCGCCGCTGGTGGTGGGCGCCGCGCCCTTCTACGCCCGTCTGGTCGAGACCGCCCTGCGCGAGGTCGACAAGGGCGTGGTCGAGGCCAGCTTCGCCCTGGGGGCCACGCGCCGCCAGGTGGTGCTGGGCGCGCTGCTGCCCGAAGCCATGCCCGGCATCATCGCCGGCGCGACGGTGACGGCCATCGCGCTGGTCTCCTACACCGCCATGGCCGGCGTGGTCGGGGCCGGCGGGCTGGGGGATCTCGCCATCCGCTTCGGCTACCAGCGCTTCCAGACCGACGTCATGGTGGTCACCGTCGTGCTGCTGCTCGTCCTGGTGCAGGCGTTGCAGATGGTCGGCGACACGGTGGTGCGGAAGGTCTCGCACCGGTAGGGGCTTTCTCCAGTTTCCAGCCGTCATCCCGGCCGAAGCGCGTTCCGCGCCTGCGCCCGAGATGACGGCGTGGGTTGTTGCGGGAGAAAATCGGGCGGCCTAAGAACCCGTCCATGACCGACGAAATTCTTTCCGCCCCGCCGCCCGAGCACTGGGACCAGGCGCTGGCCGACACCCTGCCGGGCCGCATCATTCTGGTGGGCCTGACCTTCCTCGACGCCGACGGCGAGATCGAGGACGTCGAGCAGTTCCATGGCGTCATCCTCTCGGCCGATCCGGAAGAGGGAATCCTCGTCGATCTGCTGACGAAGGAGGAGGATGGCGACACCTACCTGCTGCCGCCCCAGACCTCGAGCATCAGGCCTGCCCAGCCGGGGACCTACACCCTGGCCAACGGCGAGGTGCTGGAGAACCCCGACTTCGTGTCGAACTGGACGATCCAGGGGCCCGAGGATCCGGCCAACGACGACTGAGGCCCGGTCAGGTTCCCAGGCAGCGCCGCACGGCCAGCTCGATCAGGCGGCGCCGTTCCAGCATCGTGCCGACGGCGTCCCGGGCCCCTTCCACGGCGACATCGCCCACCATGGAGTCGTGGCAGACCAGCGCGCGCTGCGCCACGCCCTCGGTCGTCAAGGTGCAGACCCCGCCATAGATCGTGCCGGGGTAGTGGGTGGTGGTGCTGGTCGGCATGGAAAAGCCGGCGTCGCAGTCGGTGACCTTGGTGGTCAGCTTGTTGAACTTCAGGCCGCTCTGCAGCTTCCGGTTCACCTCGTCCAGCGTCGCGCCGTCGGCCCAGTCGAGCGGATAGTCGTATTCGCCGATGCGCACCGACTGCAGGTCCCTGGCGATGCGTATGGGACCTTCCAGGGCCTGGGCGGCGTTGGTCGTCGCCAGCGCGAGAAGGACGGCGAGGGCGCAAAGGGCGGGCGTCTTCATCGGCGGCGCTCATGGCTGCATGGGTTCCGTGCGCAACCTATAGTCAAGCTGTCGCCACGCCAACCACGCCGCCCTCTTGGCCGCCTCAGGAAAACTGATTCCGTGCGAGCGGCGTTTGTGCGCAATACCCTCCCGGAATTATCGACTTATCGGAGCCGTTCATGGTCGCCCGCCGCGCCGCACTCGTCAGCCTCGCCGCCTTCGCCCTGCTGGCCGCCTGCAGCCGCCAGCCCGCGCCGTCGGCCGCCGACACCCTGGTGGTCGGCGCCACCGCCGTGCCGCACGCCGAGGTCCTGGAGTTCATCAAGCCGAAGCTGGCGGCCGAGGGGCTGAAGCTCGACGTCAAGGTGTTCAACGACTACGTCCAGCCCAATGTGCAGCTGGCCGAGAAGCGCCTGGACGCCAACTACTTCCAGACCGGCCCCTATCTCGACAACCAGAACGCCGACCGCGGCTGGGACCTGGTCAAGGTGGTCGGCGTGCACATCGAGCCGCTGGGCGCCTATTCCTCGAAGATCAAGGCCATCGCCGCGCTGCCGGCCGGCGCCACCGTGGCCATTCCCAACGAGCCCAGCAACGGCGGCCGCGCCCTGCTGCTGCTGAACAAGAATGGCCTGATCACGCTGAAGGACCCGTCCAACCCGGTCTCGACGCTGAAGGACATCACCGCCAACCCCAAGAACCTGAAGTTCAAGGAGCTGGAGTCGGCGACCCTGCCGCGCGTGCTGAACCAGGTCGACCTGGCGGTGATCAACACCAACTACGCGCTGGACGCCAAGCTCGACCCGTCCAAGGACGCCCTGCTGATCGAGGACAAGACCAGCCCCTATGTGAACTTCCTGGTCAGCCGCGCCGACAACGCGTCCGACCCGCGCGTGGCCAAGCTGGCCAAGGCCCTGACCTCGCCCGAGGTGAAGGCCTTCATCGAGCAGAAGTACCAGGGCGCGGTGGTGCCGGCGTTCTGATTTCCTCCCTTCGATCTCCTTCAGGTCGTCATCCCGGAAAGCCCGCAGGGCTTCTCCGGGAACCAGGGGACTGGGCGCGGCGGATGGTCCTCCACCCAAGCGGTCGCGAGCGTTTTGCGGCGGCCCTTCGTCCGGGATGACGGGCGTTGGGCATAAGGGGCGAACACCCACTCGACAACCTCTGATTGCTAAGCTCTAATCGGCCTCTCGCAGAGGGGCGCGATGGTCAGCGGCAAGTCCTTGAAGGTCTCGGAGGCCGCGCCGCCCGTGCTCCAGGCGGCGGAGCCGGCCAGGACCGGCAAGCCGAGCAAGGCCGCGCTGGTCGCCGCCCACCACTCCGGACATCGCGAGCGCCTGCGCGAGCGGGCCAGGGCCGGCGGCCTGGCGGCTCTGCCCGACTACGAATTGCTCGAACTCTATCTCTTCCGCAGCCTGCCGCGCGGCGACGTCAAACCCCTCGCCAAGGCGTTGCTGGGCCGGTTCGGCTCGTTCGCCGGCGTGCTGGGCGCCACCGTCGAGGAGCTGAAGACCGTGCCCGGCGTCGGCGAGACGGCGGCGGTAGACCTGAAGATCCTGCACGAGGCGACCCTGCGGGCCGGGCGCGAAGGCATCACCAAGCGGCCGGTGATCTCGTCCTGGACGGCGCTCCTGGGCTATGTGCGCGTGGCCCTGGCCAACGAGTCCCGCGAGCAGTTCCGCGTGCTGTTCCTCGACAAGAAGAACCAGCTGATCGCCGACGAGGTGATGAACCACGGCACGGTCGATCACGCGCCGGTCTATCCGCGCGAGGTGATGCGCCGGGCGCTGGAGCTTTCCAGCTCCAACCTGATCCTTCTGCACAATCACCCCAGCGGGGATCCGACCCCCTCGCGCCCGGACATCGAGATGACCAAGCAGATCATCTCGGCCGGAAAGGCGCTGAGCATCGCTGTTCACGACCACCTGGTGGTCGGCCGCGACGGCGTGGCCAGCTTCAAGGCGCTGGGGCTGATCTGACGTGCTGCGCGTCCTGCTCGTCATCGTCGGGGTTTTGCTGGCGCCGCCGGCCGTCTTCTTCGGAGGCGTGGCGCTGGGCGTGCTGGAACACGGCTACGGCTGGTCGGAGATGGACTGGAACAGCGACGGCTGGACCAGCTTCGGCGAGGTCATGGACGCGGCCGATATCGGCAAGCGCGGGGCGGTGGTCTGTCAGCGGATCTGCACCGAGTACTTCGCCTACAAGGACGGCCTGCCGGTCCGCACCGACTGCCCGCCGCCCTAGCAGTCAGGGCCGATCGCGCGAAGAAAATCTAATGTCCTTGACGAGGGGCGCGGCATTGCGGAGCTTGGCGGCATCAGCTGTTCCGGAGTGTTCCATGCGTCGCCTGCTGTCAGTCCTCCTCGGCTCGGCCGCCCTCTTGGGCGCCGCCGCCCACGCCGCCGAGGCGCCGGTCTCCAAGACCGACAAGGCCTTGCACGAGCGCATCCTGACGCTGGACACCCACCTCGACACGCCCGAGCACTTCGCCCGGCCCGGCTGGAGCATGGTCGACCGCCACAGCGTGCCGCAGGACTTCAGCCAGGTCGACCTGCCGCGCATGAACGACGGCGGCCTCGATGGCGGCTTCTTCGTGATCTACACCGGCCAGGGCGACCTGACCGCCGAAGGCTATCGCAAGGCCCGCGACTTCGCCCTGACCCGCGCGACCGAGATCCGCGAGATGGTGGCGGCCCATAGCGACAAGTTCGAGCTGGCCTATACGCCCGAGGATGCGATCCGCATCAGCAAGGCGGGTAAGAAGTTCGCCTTCCAGAGCATCGAGAACAGCTGGCCCTTGGGCGAGGACCTGACCCTGCTTCAGACCTTCTACGGCGCGGGCGTGCGGATGGCGGGTCCCGTTCACTTCCGCAACAACCAGTTCGCCGACAGCTCGACCGACCCCAAGGGCAAGATCTGGAACGGCTTCTCGCCGCTCGGTCTGCGCTGGCTGGCCGAGGCCAACCGCCTGGGCGTCCTGATCGACGTCAGCCACGCCTCCGACGATGTCGTCGACCAGGCCGTGGCCCTGTCGAAGGTCCCTGTCATCGCCTCGCACTCGGGCGCCCGGGCGGTGTTCGACCATCCGCGCAATCTCGACGACGCGCGGATCCGCAAGATCGCCGAAAGCGGCGGCGCGATCTGCATCAACTCGGTCTATCTGCGCGCCTCGACCACCAGTCCCGAGCGCAAGGCGGCGCTGGAGGCCCTGGGCCGGGGACCTGGCGACGACGCCACCCAGGCCGACTTCGTGGCCTACGCCAGGAAGCGCGCCGAGCTCGACAAGAAGTTCCCGCCGGTCCGCGCCAACTTCGACACCTTCATGGACAGCATGAACCACGTGCTGAAGATCGGCGGCGCCAAGGCTGTCTGCGTCGGCGCCGACTGGGACGGCGGCGGCGGCGTCGAGGGCCTGGAAGACGTGGCCGACCTGCCCAAGATCACCGCCCGCCTGAAGGCGGCCGGCTATTCGGACGCCGACGTCGAGGCGATCTGGAGCGGCAACGTGCTGCGCCTCCTGGGCCAGGCGCAGGCGTATGCGAAGGGGGCGAAGTAGATCCCAATAGATCCTCCCCCTCTGGGGGAGGTGGCCCAAAGGGCCGGAGGGGGGACGTTTTCAGCTTTCGAGTTGGTTGGAAGTCATCACCGACTTCCCCCTCCGTCGCTCCGCGACACCTCCCCCTTCAGGGGGAGGATCTTGTCGCTCGCCAAACCCGCCACCCCAGCAGCACCGCCAGGATGCCCGCATAGACCAGCGGCGGGCGGTGGTCGGCCTTCACCAACAGGTAGTAGTGGGCCACGCCCAGCGGCACGATCACGTAGATCAGCCAGTGCAGCCGGCTCCAGGCCGCCCGGCCCATGCGGATCACCCAGCCGTTGGTCGAGGTCACCGCCAGCGGGACCAGCAGCGTGAACGCCGCCATCCCCAGGGTGATGAACGGCCGCTTGAGGATGTCCTTCCACAGCTGCTGGAAGTCGAAGAACAGGTCGACGCCGATGTAGCTGAAGAGGTGCAGCGACACGTAGGCGAAGGCGAACAGGCCGATGGTCCGCCTAAAGCGCACCAGGCGCGGTCTCTTCAGGATCACGGCGGCGGGGGTGATCGCCAGCCCCACCAGCAGCAGCCGCAGGCCCCAGACGCCCAGCTGCCGCACCAGGGTCTCGATCGGATTGACGCCCAGGTCGCCGGTGAAGGCGCGGAAGGCCAGCCACGCCAGCGGCGCGGCGCAGGCCAGCCAGACGGCGGCGTAGACGAGGTTGTCACGGGTCTTGGAGGGGCGTTTCTTTTGAGCCCTTCCCCCTTGATGGGGGAAGGGTTGGGATGGGGGTGGCGACGGCGGCGCAGTCTTCTCGACGGCGGACGATCTATCGCCGGCCAGCGCCGCATCACCCCCAACCCCGGCCCTTCCCCCATCAAGGGAGAAGGGGGCTTTTTCCGCGTCCTGCATCAATAGAACTTCTTCAGGTCCATGCCCCGGTACATGTCCGCCACCCACTCGCCATAGCCGTTGAAGGCCAGGGTGTCGCGTCGCCGGAACTCGCCGATGCGGCGCTCGGTGGCCTGCGACCAGCGGGGGTGGTCCACGGCCGGATTGACGTTGGAATAGAAGCCGTACTCGCGGGGCGCCGAGAGGTTCCAGGCGGTCGGCGGCTGGCGGTCGGTCAGGCTGATCCGGGTGATCGACTTGATGCTCTTGAAGCCGTACTTCCACGGCACGACCAGACGCAGCGGCGCGCCGTTCTGGTTGGGCAGGGTCTCGCCGTAGAGCCCGACCGCGATCAGTGTCAGCGGGTGGACGGCCTCGTCGATGCGCAGGCCCTCGCGATAGGGCCATTGCAGCACGTCCCAGCGCTGGCCGGTCATTTCCGAGGGCCGCATCAGGGTCTCGAAGGCGACGAACTTGGCCTTGGAGGTCGGCTTGACCGCCGCGATCAGGTCCTTCAGCGGGAAGCCGACCCAGGGGATCACCATCGACCAGCCCTCGACGCAGCGCAGGCGATAGATGCGTTCCTCCAGCTTGTTGGCCTTGATCAGGGCGTCGATGTCGAAGGTCTTGGGCGCCTCGCAGGCGCCGTCGACGCGGACGGTCCAGGGACGGGTCTTCAGCTTGCCGGCGTTCTCGGCGGGATCGCCCTTGTCGACGCCGAATTCGTAGAAGTTGTTGTAGCTGGTGACGTCGTCCTTCGGCGTCGGCTTTTCGGTGGTCGAAAAGCCCTTGGTGAAGGCCAGCGGCGCGGCGCCGGCCATGCCGCCCAGACCGGCGAGACCCAGGCCCGCGACGCCGGTGATGAACTCGCGCCGGCGCAGATAGAGCCCCCGGTCGGTGACGTCGTTGTCGGTCAGGTCGGGGCGGTGGCGGATCAGCACGGGCGTGTCTCCGGTTTCAGTGTCGAAGATACGGAGCCGGACGCGGTTTGGTTATGTCCCGCCGTCGTTTTTTCTACGCGGCCGCTCGGGGCGATCCTCGCGGGGCTTCTGGCGCGGGGCGTAGACCCGGCGCAGGCCCTCGCCCAGCACCTTGCGCTCCTCGGGCGGCAGGCTCTCGGCGAAGGCGACGAGGCGGCCGTCGACCTTGGCGCGGACGCCGCTTTCCAGCGCCCGGGCGGCGGCTATGCGGCGCTCGGCCTGCGCGCGGTCGAAGCGGCCGTCGGCCATGGCCTCGACCACGGCGCGGCGCTCGGCGCGGGCGGCCTGGGCGTCGGCGCGGTTCTCGAGCGCGGCCTCGCGCAGGCTGCGGCGCAGGGCGCGGCGCTGGTCGGGCGGCAGGTCGCGGCCGGCGGTCCACAGCGGCGGACGCTGGGCCAGGGCGGCGGCGGCCGGGGCCTCGCGGCGGGCCTCCTGGCGCATCCAGGCCGCGCCGGCGATGCCGCCGACCAGGAACAGGTTCAGCGCGCCGGAGACCACAAGGGCGACGATCAGGGAACGGTTGGCGCTCATAGGTCGGTCGCCTCATCCAGGAGCTCGGGCAGGGCCTCGGCCGTCGTGTCGGGTTCGGCGGGCTCATAGGCGGCCGCCAGGATGGCGTCGGCCCGGCGGTCCAGCCGCTCGCCCGCGCCCGAGGCGACGCCGACGGCGACCCCCGCCACGGTGGCGGCGGCCAGGCCCAGGCCCGCGGCCAGCCCCGCCCACCAGGCGCCGGTCGATCGGCGCGGCCTGGGCGCGGCCTCCAGCAGCCGGCCCAGCAGCGCGGCGTCGGCGCTCTGGGCCGGGGCCAGGTCGAGCAGGCGGTCCAGATCGGCCTCGGCGGCCAGCACCGCGCCCAGGCCGTGCGGATCAGAGGCGAGCGCGGCGCGGGCGGCCTCGCGCAGGTCCTGCGGCCAGCGGCCGATGTCGCCGCCATGGGCGGTCGCCAGTTCGGCGAAGCGGTCGGGGGTCATGGCCGCGCGCCCTCCCTCATGATCATCTCACCGCCTCCATCAGGTCGGCCAGGGCCGCGCGCAGGGTGCGCCGCCCACGGCCCAGCAGGCTTTCCAGCGTCTCGACCGACACCCCCAGCAGGGCGGCGGCCTCCTTGTTGCCCATGCCCTGGTGGTGGCACAGTACGATCGCCTCGCGCTGGCGTTCGGGCAGGGCGGCCAGGGCCGCCTCGATACGGCCACCGATCTGGACGCCCAGCAGCGCGCCCTCGCCGGTGGGGCCCGCGTCGATCATCTCCGGCGGCTGCGCCATCGCCGTCTCCCGCCGTCGCCGCAGCCGGTCGCGGCACAGGTTCAGCGCCACGCGGTGCAGCCAGGTGTCGAAGCGGGCCTGGCCGGGGCGCCACGAGGGCGCCTGCTTCCAGGCCCGCAGGAAGGTTTCCTGGGCCACGTCCTGGGCCTCGTCCGGATCGGCGAGAAGCCGGCGGGCCAAGGCGAGGATGCGCGGCAGGCGGGCGTCCAGCAGCCGTCGCACGGCGGCCTGTTCGCCCCGTCCAACGCCTTCCACCAACGCCAGGTCGGGGTCTTCCCCCTCGCTCGCCAAGCCTCACCTCGTCACGCCAAGCCCATGCCGGCCGTCACATCGCGGCCTTGGCCTTGCCGGCGCTGGCCTGTCGTTCGGCCGAGGTGAGCACGCCGTCGCCGTCGGCGTCCATCCGCTTGAAGCGCTTGGCCGCCATGGCCTCCAGCTCGGCGCGCGACAGGAAGCCGTCCTTGTCGGCGTCGAGCCGGCCCCACAGGCGCTCGCCACGGCCGGCCTTCGCGCCCTGGGTTTGGGCGCCGTCCGCCTTCTTCTGACGCATGGCTTCGAACTCAGTCTTGGAGAGCTTGCCGTCCTTGTTCGCGTCCAGCCTGGCCAGCATCTGGCCCGCGCGCTGGCTCTGGAAGGCGGCCTCAGTTGCGCCGGCCGGCTTGGTCTGGGCCTGGGCCGAGGCGGCGCAGGCGGCGATCGCGGTCGCGGCGACCAGGGTGGTGAACGTCTTCATCGAATGCTCCGGGTAGATCCCTCGGGAGCTTCAACGGGGCAGGGCGGGGTTTCCGTCGTTGTGGTCGAGATCCTCCCCCTGAAGGGGGAGGTGTCGGCGAAGCCGACGGAGGGGGAAGTGGGCGGACTGTCGGCGCAGCGAAAGCTGAAAACGGCCCCCCTCCGGCCCTTCGGGCCACCTCCCCCAGAGGGGGAGGATCTTGAGCAGCGGCAGCTGCCGCCGTCTCTCCCCCTACCTCACCACATCCTCGAACGCCTTGCGGGCTTCGGCCTTGGCCTTGACCAGCTTGGCCTTCAGCGAGCGGAACTGGGTGACGTGGCCGGCGCGGGCCAGCAGGGCGCGGAAGGCCTTGGGTTCGCTTTCCGGGTCGTCGCCGTTCTCCAGCGCGACCTTGATCAGTTGTGACAGGTCCTGCTCCAGCCGCCAGGCCGACAGGGCCGCGGTCAGGGCCGCCTTGTCGGCAAGGCCCGCCTCGATCAGCGCCGACAGCGCCTCGCCGGTATTCTGGGCCAGCGGGCCCCCGTTCGGCCCATGGGCCAGTTGCAGGTACTGGGCGATGAACTCGATGTCGACGAGGCCGCCGGGATCGAGCTTCAGGTCCCACGGGCCCTTGCCGGGCCGCTCGCGCTCCATCAACTCGCGCATCTCCAGCACGTCGGCGGCGGTCCTGGCCACGTCGCGCGGTCGGCGCAGGGCGGCCTCGATGGCGCCTTCGGCCCGCGCCTTGAAGGCCGGCGAGCTGGCCCAGATCACCCGCGCGCGGGTCAGGGCCAGGAGCTCCCAGGTCTCGCACTCGCGCTCGTAATAGTCCTCGAAGGCGGTGAAGCTGACCGCCACCGGTCCCTTGCTGCCCGAGGGGCGCAGTTTCAGGTCCACCTCGTAGAGCGTGCCTTCGGCCGTCGGGGCCGACAGGGCCGAGGCCAGGCGCTGGGTGAAGCGGGCGTAGAAGACGTCGGCGCTCCAGCCCTTGATCTCCGAAACGACATCCCCCCGGGCCGCCGGCGCGTCGGCGGCGTAGAGCGTCATCAGGTCGAGATCGGACTTGGCGGTCATCTCGCGCGAGCCGGCCTTGCCCAGGGCGACCACGGCCACCTGGCCCGGGAAGGCGCCGCCAAGCCGCTCGACCTCGGCCAGGGCGGCGGGCGCCAGGCCGCCGACGATCAGGTCGCCGAGGTCGGCGAAGGCCCGGCCCACGTCGCGGGCGCCGGCCGTGCCGCTCATCACCCGCACGCCGATGCGGAAGGCCTGGTCGCGGAACAGGCGCCGGGCCGCGTCCATCGACGGCTCGAACTCGCTGGGATCCCACGGAACCTCCGAGGGCATCTCCATGGGGCCGAAGAAGGCGGGGTCGAGCAGGGCGTCCAGCGCCGTCGGCCGGCGGGCCAGGGTGGCGGCCAGGCGCGGGGCGAAGGCCATGACCTGCACCACCAGCTCGAACAGGCGCGGCTGGGCCAGGAACAGCGACTGGATCTGCACGCCCGAGCTCAGCGAGGCGAAGAAGTCGGCGAAGCGGTTGAAGGCCGCGTCCGGCGCGCCCGTCGCATTGGCGGCGTCCAGCAGGCGCGGGGCAAGGCGCGTGAAGAGCTCGCGGCCGCGCTCGGTGCGGGTGGCGGCGATGTGGCCGTGGTGCCAGCCGCGGATGGTGGCGGCCACCCGCTCCGGCGACGAGAAGCCCATGCGCTTGAGCGTGGCCAGGGTCTCCGGATCGTCCTCGACGCCGGTGAAGACCAGGCTGCCGAACCGCGACGACAGCTCCTCCTCGCCCTTGAACAGGGCGCCGTAGCGCTGGTTGACGCCCTTCAGCATCTTGCCGACGGCGGCGTCGAAGCTGCGCAGATTGCCGTGGTTCCACAGGGCGGCGACCTTCTTCCGGTCGGCGTCGGACTCCGGCAGCTTGTGGGTCTGGTCGTCGGCGATCATCTGGGCCCGGTGCTCGAGGGCCCGCAGGTCGTGATAGGCGGCGGTCAGGTATTCGCAGTCCTCCGGCGTCACGTGGCCCGCGTCGCGCAGGGCGGCGAGCGCATCGAGGGTGCGCGGGCTGCGCAGGTCCGGATGGCGGCCGCCCAGGATCAGCTGCTGGGTCTGGACGAAGAACTCGATCTCGCGGATGCCGCCGCGGCCCAGCTTCAGGTCCGCGCCCTTGGCCTCCAGCCGCTCGTCCACCTTGTAGGCGTGGATCTGGCGCTTGATCGAATGGATGTCGGCGATGGCGGCGAAGTCGAGATTGCGCCGCCAGATGAAGGGCTGCAGTTCGTGCAGGAAGGCCTCGCCGCGGGCGATGTCGCCGGCCGCGATGCGGGCCTTGATGTGGGCGGCCCGTTCCCAGTTCTGGCCGACGCTTTCGTAGTAGTCCAAGGCCGCGTCGATCGGCATGGCCGGCGGGGTCGAGCTGGGATCGGGGCGCAGGCGCAGGTCGATGCGGAAGACGTAGCCGTCGGCGGTGCGCTCGGCCAGCATCCGGCCCAGGTGCTGGGTCAGGCGAACGGCCACGCCCTGCGGCTCGGTCCCCTCCGTCACCGGCAGCACCTCGGGCGCGTAGAAGATCGAAAAGTCGATGTCGCTGGAATAGTTCAGCTCGTAGGCGCCGTGCTTGCCCATGGCGATGCAGAACAGGCCCGGGATCGGACCGTCCGCGCCATCCCCCACGCCGGTCAGGGCGCCGCGCGCCACTTCCACCCGGGCGGCCTGGGCCAGGGCCGCGTGCAGGCTGGCGTCGGCGAAGCGGGTCAGGGCGCCGGTGACCGCGTCGAGGTCCCAGACGCCGCCCAGGTCGCACAGGGCGGTCAGCAGGTGCAGGTCGGCCTTCAGGTCTCGGAGCGTCCTGCGGGCGGTCTCGAAGTCGGGCTCGGCGGCGACGGCCAGGGCGGCCGCCAGGATCTGCGCCAGGCGAGCCTGCGGCTCGCTGTCCAGGATGCTGGTCAGGCGCACGCCGTCGCGCCGGGCCAGGCCCGCCAGGTAGGGGCTGGCGGCGAACACCGGGGCCAGGGCCGGCCAGGCGGAATCGACGAGGCTCATACGTTCGCCGGCCCGCTTGGCGATCATCTCGTGGGCGCGCTCGGCGGCCTTGGGATCGACGATCGGACCGCACGGCGCGAGACGGGGAGCGAGCAGAAGAGTCATGGCGCGCACTCTTAACCGACTGCCCGCGTCCGCCAAGCATCGCTTGACGGCTTCATTTACGGGCGTAATCATCCAGGTCAGTAGAGCAGCGGACAGCCATGAGCATCACCCACGCCGAAAGCCACGTCATGGAAGCGCTCTGGAGCCAGAGCCCCCTGACCGTCGAGGAGATCCTGGAGGCCGTCGCCGGCCCGCAAGGGTGGGGCGAGGCCACGGTCAAGACGCTGATCAACCGCCTGCTCAAGCGCAAGGCCATCGAGTCGCGCCGCATCGACGGCCGCGTCCGCTACGTGCCGATCGTCAGTCGCGCCGAATACCTGCAGACCGAGAGCCAGGGCCTGCTGGACCGCCTGTTCGAAGGCCGCCTGACGCCGCTGGTCGCCCATTTCGCCAAGCACCGCTCGCTGTCGCCCGACGAGGTCAAGCAGCTGAAGCAGCTGATCGCGGAGCTGGACGATGCTGATTGAGCTGCTGGCCATAACCCTGCTGCGGGCGCAGCTGGCCGCCGCCGTCGGCGTGCTGGTCGTCCTGGCCCTGCGCGTGCCGGTGCGCCGCCTGGTCGGCTCGGAAGCGGCCTATAAGCTGTGGCGCCTGGCGCCGGCGGCGGCCCTGGCCAGCGTCTTCCCCAGCCTGTCGGACGCCCTGGGCGCGGGCGCGGCGCAACAGCCGCCCGAGCGCCTGCTGGCGGTGGGCTTCCTGGTCGTCTGGCTGGTCGGCGTCGTCGGCCTGGCCGGCTTCATCGCCCTGGCCGAGCGCGCCTTCCGCAAGCGGGCCCGCGCCGGCCTGGAGGGCCCGGCGGTCATGGGCGTGTTCTGCCCGCGCCTGGTCATCCCGCGCGACTTCGCCCAGCGCTTCGACGCCGCCGAGCGTGAGCTGGTCCTGGCCCACGAGCGCGCGCACATGCGGCGCGGCGACCCTCGGGGCAACCTGATCATCACCGCCTGCCAGGCCCTGGGCTGGCTGAATCCGATCGTCCACCTGGGGGCGTTCGTCGCCCGCCTGGACCAGGAGATCGCCTGCGACGGCGATGTCGTCGCCCTGCATCCCAAGGCCCGCAAGCGCTACGCCGAGACCCTGATGAAGGCCCACGCCTTCACCGCCGCCTCGCCGCTGGCCTGCGCCTTCGGCCGCCACCCGCTGGTGTCGCGCGTGCGGGTCATCGCCGGGCCGGGTCCGGTCTCGAACGAAGGCCTGACCGCCGCCGTCACCCTGGGCGCGCTGACCGTGATGATCGTCATGGGCGTCTGGACCCTGGCCCCGCGCGGCCCCGCCCCGCCCTCGACCCGCATCCCCGGCGCCAGCGCCCGCCTGTTCGTCGACGGCGTCACCCCGCCGCCGCTGAAGCGGGGCGTGGAGGCGCGGTAAGCTCGGTGCGTCCTTCGAGGCTCGCCTTTCGGCTCGCACCTCAGGATGAGGACGCTATTGCACTGAGATCCTCATCCTGAGGCGCCCGCGCAGCGGGCCTCGAAGGACGCAGGGCGTATCCGCTTGAACTTAAAAACTACACGTGTAATCTTTCCCTCGATCAAAGGGGGAAGATCACCATGTCGTTCGTCCTGCCGGTTCCCGACGCCCATGTCGGCCGCAAGCGCGGCGTCGCTGTCGCCTGGCGCATCCTCGGCCTCGTCATGGTCGCCTCGATGCTGGCGGCCCTGGCCTACGGGATCTTCGACTTCATCCGGTTCGAGCGGGCCATGGGGCCGCTGCCGCCGGCGGAAGGCGCGGCGCTGGAGCCGGCCCGCCGCCAGGCCGCCCAGCGCTGGGCCGTGGTGCAGCCGGCCCTCGTCGCTCGCCTCAAGCAGTCGCGCGAGCTGGAGCTGGGCGGGGTGTGGATGATGCGCACGGGCCGGGTCTGCGGGGTGGTCAACGGCAAGACCAGCTTCGGCGGCTTCACCGGCATGACCCGGTTCTACACCGACGGCGACACGCCTGTTTTTCCCTATGACGACAAGGGTCGCTTCCGCGAGACCTGGCATCAGTGCGACCGCGACCGCTGGGCGGTGATCCGCCAGGGCTCGGACGAGACCGGCTTCTGCGCCACGAAGTTTGGCCAGACCCGCTGCCGGGTGGTGCGCCGCCAGGCGACGACGATGCCGAGGTAGCCCCAAAAGAAAACCCGCGCCGCCCTGGAAGGAGAGCGACGCGGGCTGCCTAGGCGCCGGGGGGAGGTAGGATCGCGCCTAGAAGTTGTAGCGGAGGCCGACCAGGAACTGGCGGCCGCTGTGGGTGTAGACGTTCAGCCGGTTGCTATCGCCGACGTACTGGTCGTTGAACTCGTCGGTCAGGTTCACGCCCTCGATCGAGAGCTTGAGGTTGTCGCGGATGTTCCAGCTGGCCTGCATGTCGACGTTCAGGGTCTCGTTGGTGCCCTGGACGGTGTTGCCGTCGCTGCCGGGCACCTGGGTCAGGTAGCCGTCGCGATAGGCCAGCGAGCCGCGCACGCTCCACTTGGGGGTCTCGTAGTAGAGCGTCAGGTTGGCGGCGTTCTTCGACAGGCCCACCAGGGTGGCGTTCACCGTCGGCGCGCCCGGCGTCGTCGAGGTCAGGTACTCGATCTTGGAGTCGACATAGGTGTAGTTGGCCACCACGCCGAAGTTGCTCCAGAAGCCCGGCAGGAAGGTGAAGGGCTGCTGGACGTTGATCTCGAAGCCCTTCAGGTCGCCGCCGTCGCTGTTGACCGGCTGGGTGACCTGGAACACCTGGTCGGTGGTCGCGCCGGTGCCGGTCAGCAGCGAGTCCGGCAGGCCCAGGGTGTTGTAGACGGCCTCGCGGCGCAGGGTGGCCACGAAGGTGTCGATGCGCTTGTAGAAGACGCCCAGCGCGATCATCGCGCCCTTCTCGCGGTACCATTCCAGCGAGAAGTCGAGGTTGTCTGACTTCGTCGGCGTCAGGTACGGGTTGCCCGAGCTGTAGGTGCGGTTGGCGCCTTGCACGGCCACGTCGCCGCCAGGCGACAGCGATCCGATGCCCGGACGGGCGATGGTCTGGGCGGCGCTGACGCGGGCCACGACGGTGTCGGAAAGGTCGGCGGCGAGGTTGAACGAGGGCAGGGTCAGGTTGTAGTCGCGGGCGACGTCGACCCGCTGGATGGCGCCGGCGACGGCGGCGTAGCCGGCCGACTCCTGCTTGGTATGGACGCGGCGCACGCCGGCGTCGCCGCGGAAGGGCAGGCCGAAGGCGTCGAACTTGAACTCGGCCTGGACGTAGGCGCCGTAGTCCTGCTCCTCGACCGCGCCGTACTGGCCGCGGGCGCTGGAGTTGTTGGTGTCGGTCAGGGCGTAGATGCCGCTGTTGCTGTAGATGCCCAAGAGGGCGGCGTACTTGTCGATGTCGGGGATCAGCCAGGAGGTGAAGTTGCCCTCCGGCAGGTCCATGCCGCTGCCAAAGCCCTTGAACACCTTCGACACCGAGGCCAATTGGGCCGGGGTCAGGGTCTGGACGACGGTTTCGCTGGTCCGGTACTGGCCATAGCTGTCGTATTCGAACTTTCGCCAGTCCAGGCCCGCCTTGAGGCGCAGTTTGTCGTTCAGGTCCCACTCGCCATAGACCTTGGCGGTCGAGAACTGGTTCTCGACGAACTGCGGGCGGATGCGCACCTCGGAGGTGCCGTTGGTCGAGGACCAGTTGGCCGGATCGGTCGGGTCGAAGCCCAGCAGGATCTGCGGCGCGCGGCCCTTGCGGAAGTCGTACTGGTAGTTCTGGCTATTGGCCCGGTCGAAGGTGACGATGGTCGAGATCGGCTGGGTGAAGGTCGAGTCCGAATAGCCGGCCAGCATGCCCACCCGCAGGCTGCCGCTGAAGTCGTGGGTGCCCGACAGGGTGAACTGCTTGAACTCGGTGTTCAGCTCGTCATAGGCCGCCTGGGTGCGCAGGTCGACATTGTCCATCCGGGCATAGACCAGGTTGCCGTTCTCGACGACGCCGTCGCGGATGATGGTCTGCGGCTTGCCGGTGTTGGCGCGCGACAGGCCGATGGCCTGCAGCTGGGCTTCCTTGCGGGTGCCGGCCAGGTAGGCGTAGAGGGCGTCCAGCGTGACCTGGGTGTCGGAATTGGGCTTGTATTGCAGCGAGCCGGCGATCCCCAGGCGCTTGGACTCGATGTCGTAGCTGACATAGCCCGGGATGCGCGGGGCGAAGATGTTGGCGCTGTTGATCTGGGCGACGGTGTAGCCGGGCACGGTCGAGGCGCTGTTGAAGCCGCCGTTGCTGGCGCCGGTGGCCCAGCGGGTGATGTTGGCGCCTTCCTCCTTCAGGTGGCGCTCTTCGTAGGCCACCGACAGCAGGGCGCCGACCTTGCCGTCGAAGAACACGTTGCTGGCCAGCACCGAGACGCGCGGCGTCGTCTTTTCCGACAGGTCGTTGTAGCTGGCGCCGGCCGACAGCACGAGCTGGGGCTTGCCGCTGTCGAAGGCCTTGGCGGTGGTCAGGTCGACCGTGGCGCCCAGCGAGCCTTCCTCGACGTCGGCCGAGGCGGTCTTGCGCACGGCGATGCTGTTGAAGAGGTCCGAGGCGAAGACGTTGAAGTCGAAGCCGCGGCCGCGGTTGGTGCCGCCGCTGTTGGCGGTGCCGCCGGTGGTGGAGATGGCCTCCATGCCGTTGATGCGGACGCGGGTGTATTCCGAGCCCAGGCCGCGAACGGTGATCTGGCGGCCTTCGCCGTTGATCCGCGAGATCGACACGCCCGGGATGCGCTGCAGCGATTCCGCCAGGTTCAGGTCGGGGAACTGGGCGATGTCCTCGGCCTTGATGGCGTCGACCACGCCGCTTTCGTTGCGCTTGAGGTTGATGGCGCTCTGCAGGCTGGCGCGGAAGCCGGTGACGACGATGGCCTCGACCTCGTCGGATGCGGGCTCGGCCGCCGGCGGCTGGGCCTCCTGGGCCATGGCGGCGCCGGCGGCGAGAATGGTGAAGGCCGAAGCGCTGGCGCCGAGCACGGCGCGCAGGCGCGGATTCCTGTTGGACGTCATCTGTCCCTCCCGATGCCCGTCTGCGCGGGCCGCTTTTGGAAGCCGGCCGAGCCTGCTTCTTCGTTGCCTGAACCATAGGGACGGGTTCGATCAGAGGGCCAATCCCAATCGGGTATGGACCTATGCGCGATGTGCACCGATCCACAGGTTTCCGCTGCGGCGCCTGCCGTCTCGCGCGCGGGCGATCCTTTGACAGCCTTGGGTTTCGATGCGTACCGCGGTTCGATCCATGTCGCCCGTGGATCGGTCCATAGGCGATTTGACTTAGACCTGGGCCCCGACGCCCCTTAGCGTCCTCCCAAAGCGCCGACGACAGAGCGGCGCCCCAGGGAGAGCGTCCATGACCGACACCACCAGGCGTACCCGCGTGCGCTGGCTGATCATCGCGACGCTCTTCATCATCACGACGATCAACTACGCCGACCGCGCGACCTTCTCGATCGCCGGCCAGTCGGCGTCGAAGGAGCTGGGCCTGGATCCGGTGGCCATGGGCTACATCATGTCGGCCTTCGCCTGGGCCTATGTGCTGGGCCAGATCCCCGGCGGCGCGCTGCTCGACCGCTTCGGCTCCAAGAAGATCTACACCGCCGCCCTGGTGTTGTGGTCCAGCTTCACCCTGCTGCAGGGCTTCTCGGGCGTGTTCACGGGCCTGGCCGCCGCGGTGGCCCTGTTCTTCATGCGCTTCCTGGTGGGCCTGGCCGAGGCGCCGTCGTTCCCGGCCAACGCCCGCATCGTGGCCGCCTGGTTCCCGGGCTCGGAGCGCGGCACGGCCTCGGCGATCTTCAACTCGGCCCAGTACTTCTCGCTGGTCGCCTTCGCGCCGCTGATGGGCTGGCTGGCCCATGACTTCGGCTGGCGCTCGGTGTTCTTCGTCATGGGCGCGATCGGCATCGTCGCGGCGTTCTTCTTCGTCAAGCTGATCCACAGCCCGGTCGAGCACCCGAAGATCAGCAAGGCCGAGTTCGACTATATCGAGGCCGGCGGCGGGCTGGTGCGGATGGAGGACAAGACCGCCAATGCGGGCGCGGCCTTCACCTGGGCCAACGTCAAGCAGGTGCTGACCAGCCGCATGCTGCTGGGCGTCTATATCGGCCAGTACTGCATCAACGTGCTGACCTATTTCTTCGTCACCTGGTTCCCGATCTATCTGGTCAAGGCGCGGGGGCTGTCGATCCTGCAGGCTGGCTTCACCGCCGCCCTGCCGGCCCTGTGCGGCTTCGCCGGCGGCCTGCTGGGCGGGATGATCTCGGATCACCTGCTGAAGAAGACCGGCAATCTCGACATCGCCCGCAAGACGCCGCTGCTGCTGGGCATGATCCTGGCCACCTGCATCGTCATCTGCAACTACGTCGAGCAGGAGTGGCTGGTCATCGTGATCATGGCCGCGGCCTTCTTCGGCAAGGGGGTGGCGTCGCTGGGCTGGGCCGTGGTGTCGGACACCTCGCCCAAGGAGATGGCTGGGGTGACCGGCGGGGTCTTCAACACCTTCGGCAACACGGCCGGCATCGTGACCCCGATCGTCATCGGCTACATCGTGCAGGCCACCGGCTCGTTCGACGGGGCGTTGATCTTCGTCGGCGCCCACTGCCTGATCGCCGTGCTGGCCTATTTCCTGATCGTCGGGAAGATCCAGCGCCTGCAACTGAAGGCGGCCTGATGCTCTCTCGACGCCATGTCCTGGCCGGCGCCTCGGCCCTGGTTCTCGCCGGGATCGGCCGCGCGGCCAGCGCCGCGCCCGCCGCCCTTAGCGTGACCACGCCTATGGCCGCGCCCGAATGGGCCCTGCTGCAACGCGAACTGCTCAAGGCCAACGAGGCGGCCTGCGAGGCCTTCTTCGCCCGCTATTTCGACGAGCGCGGCTACCTCCTGGCCTTCGAGCGCTGGGGCGCCAACGACGGTCCCGACGACGCCATCGAGAACGTCAACGACTGGCCGACCCTGCACGCACTGGGCGCCGGCGACCGGGTGCTCGAGCTGGCCCAGAAAGCCTTCGAGGGCAATGTCCGCCAATATACGGCGGCCCGGACGAAGGACGTGCCGTTCGCCCGCGAGGGCATGTATTTCCGCGAATTCCCGGTGATGAGCGATTGGCAGCACCTGTCCGAGGGGCTGTCGGTGTTCAATCTGCTGGGGCTGTCGGCGCCCAACGATCCGCGCTTTCGCGAGCGGGCGAAACGGTTCTCCGGTTTCTACACCGGCGAGGATCCGACCACGCCGAACTATGACGCCAAGCTCAACATCATCCGCAGCATGATCACCGGCAGCCGGGGTCCGATGCTGCGCAAGGCCACGCCGCTGGACTGGGCCGGCGACCCCTTCGACGTGACCCACTTCTTCATGGAGCACGGCGAGCGCTCGTACGAAGAGACCCTGCGCCACTACGACGAATATGGCGACGTGGTCGGCGACAGCCCGCTGAACCTGCAGGCCACCAGCCTGGTAATGAACGCCTACATGCTGGACCACGAGGCCAGGTACCGCGACTGGATCCTGAAATACGTGGACGGCTGGATCGAGCGGGCGCGGGCCAATGGCGACGTGATCCCCAGCAAGGTCGGGCTCGACGGCCAGGTCCCCAAGGATCGGTGGTGGAGCGGAACCTACGGCTGGGGCTTCTCGCCGGTGGCGCCGCACACCGGCCAGCGCGAGGACCGCAACCGCGTGCCGCGCGCCGTGGTCGGCTTCATGAACGCCTACCTGCTGACCGGCGACGACAAGTATCTCGACGTCTGGCGCCGCCAGAACGACGTCATCAACGCCCAGAAGAAGGTCGAGGACGGCAAGGTCTCGACCCCGCGCATGTATGGGGCGAAGGGCTGGTACGCCTATGCGCCCGGCGAGTACCAGCTGAACGGGCTGGAGATCTGGTACCTGTCGATGAAGGGCTCCGACCGCGAGCGCGCGGCGACACATCCCTGGCTCGACTGGCTGGATGGAAAGGATCCCTCCTATCCCGCCAAGACCCTGCGCGGCGACCTGGAACGGGTGCGGGCCCGCGCCCAGGCCCAGCGAGACGATACGTCGACCCCCGACACCCGCCTGGCCGACGCCGCGCTCGACATCAATCCGGCCAGTGTCACCGCCCTGATCCAGCTGATGGAGGGCGGTATCCACATCGCCCGGCCGCCGTGGTCGAAATCCTCGCCCTCGCAGGGCGGCGCGCTGCACTACGCGCGCCTGCGCTACTTCGATCCTGAACGCCGCCGCGCCGGCGTTCCGCAGGACGTGGCGGCCCTGGTCGAGCGCCTGACCGACGACGAGACGGTGGTCAGCCTGGTCAATCTCAGCCCGGTGGCCCCGCGCACGGTCACCGTGCAGGGCGGCGCCTATGGCGAGCACCAGATCCAGAGCGCCGCGATCGGCGAGGGCGCGCCCCAGGCGGTCGACGCCTCGGCCTTCACCCTGCGCCTGGCGCCGGGCGCGGGCGCGCGCCTGACCCTGAAGATGCAGCGCCACGTCAACCAGCCGACGCTGAGCTTTCCCTGGGACAGGGTGGTCTGAGCCGGCGCAACCTCGCCCTTCGACAAGCTCAGGGTGAGGTTTCGACTGTGCGGTCGTTGAATTGGTCCTCATCCTGAGCTTGTCGAAGGACGAGGACCCGCACGAGAAGATGGAGGGACCGATGGTTCGTGTAGCGTCCGTCGCGATCGTCGCGGCCCTGCTGGCTTCGCCGGCCCTGGCTCAGGATCCCAAGCCGATCGCCGCCGTCGCCGCCGGCGGGCCGGCCCAGTCGGGAGCGCAGGCCGAGATTCTGCTGGTCGACCGCGCGGCCGACGACGGCGCCAAGGGGTCGCTGCGCTGGGCGATCGAGACCAGCAACGCCGAGCCGGGCCGCTACCGCATCGAGATCGCCGCCCCGGCCATCGTGCTGAAATCGGCCCTGCCGCCGATCAAGGGGCCGGTGGCCATCGAGGGCCGGGCCTTCGCTCGCACCGGCGGCCACAACGTCGTCGACGGCTCGGGCTATCTGCCGCGGGACCTGAAGTCCTGCCCCGGCATGGTCCAGGGCCAGTACGGCACCAATGTCCGCACCGCCAGCAATCCCGGTTTCGCCCTGGTCGACACCAAGGGCGTGACCCTGCGCGGGCTGGAGATTCGGGGCTTCTGCATCGGCGTGCTGGTGCTGCGCACCTCGAACGCGGTGATCGCCGACAATCGCATCGTGCGGAACATCGGCGGCGCGGGGGTGATGCTCAGCGGCGACGACGGCAAGGGCGGCTCGACCTCGCACACCACGCTCGACAACAAGGTGCTGCGCAACGCCTTCGTCGAGAACGGCGACGGCCTGGAGCTGACGCGCGGCGCGGCCTTCAACCTGATCGCCGACAACAGCTTCGACGGCGGGACCGACAACCTGGAGCCCTCGCAGGGCATCGAGATCCTGTGGGGCAACGACAACACCGTCGTGGGCAACAGATTCTCCAACTATTCCGACGGCCTGCAGCTGAACTGGGGCGCGCGCAACTACATCGGCGCCAATGTCTTTGAGGGCAATGCGTTCGGGATCAGTGTCAGCGGGGCCGACAACATGATCGCCGGCAACGAGATCCGGGGAAACGGGATCGGCATAGCCGTGCGCCCCGAGGCCAAGGTCGCCGCCAACCGCATCAGCCGGAACGCCATCGCCGGGAACGGCAAGCCGATCATGCTGTGCTCGGCCGGCGGCTCGTGCGACGAAAAGATGGTCCGGGGCGGCATCGTCGTCGGCCCGCCGGGACTGGAGCACGCCAGCTTCGTCGGTTCGCGCGGCATGGGCGTGGTGTTCGACAAGGCCGGTGCGGCCCAGGTCTGCACGGCGGACAACACGCCGGAAAAGTGCCACGCGGCGCCGCAGTTCGGGCTCCAGCCGCCGCGGCTGGCGAGCGCTCACGTGGTCAAGGACGAACTCGCCGTGGGCGGCGTGCTGGACGGCCCGCCCAACGCCGCCGTGCTGATCGAGGTGTTCGGGAGCCGGCCGCTGGGCCAGGAGGGCGAGCGGTACCTGGGGGCGATGCGGGCGGTGACTGACGCTGGCGGTCGCGCCGAGTTCTCGGGCAAGGTCGCCGGGGCCAAGATCGGCGACGCGATCACCGCGACGGTGACGACGCCGGCCGGGGCGACCTCGGCGTTCTCGGCGGCGGTGGCCGTGGGGCGGTAGCCGCTTGGCGACAGCTCCCGCCATTCAAGATCCTCCCCCTCTGGGGGAGGTGGCCCGGAGGGCCGGAGGGGGGGCGTTTTCAGCTTTCGAGGTATCGGAAGGCCGCCATCAAGCTTCCCCCTCCGTCGGCTTCGCCGACACCTCCCCCTTCAGGGGGAGGATCTTCGCCCTACGTCCCCTCCTTCATGAACGGCGCGACCGCGAAGATCTCCCGCTCTTCCTTGCGCGGGTCATCCACCATCGCCGAGGTCTCGTCGACCACCAGGGTCGGCCGCCGGGGCAGGGTGTATTTCTCCCAGGCCGGGATCGCCGCGCAGTTGGGATCGCCGGTGCGGGCGAACGCGGCGAACGCGGCGCTCAACTGGTCTCGCACCTTCGTCGCCGCCGGGCCCGTGCCGGTCATCGAGCCCTTGGCGGCCAGCGTGCCGAACACGAGCGCGATGTCATAGCTGTGGTAGGCGCCCATCCGGGGATCGGTCTGGGCGCCGAAGTCCAGCTGGTACATCCAGGCCGGGGCGCCGATGCGGGCCCGCTGCTCGGCCTGGATCAGGTGGCCCGGCCACGAGCGCCCGGCCGTGGTGATGGCGAAGAACAGGTCCGACGGGCTGGCCTGCGGATAGAGCGCCCGATAGCGGCCGACCAGGTATTCGGGCGACATGTCGAGCACCATTTCGTTCTCCAGCCGGCCCGGCAGTTCCTCCCAGGTCAGGGCGAAGTTCTTGGGATCCCCGCCCAGGAAGGCCTTGGTCTCGTCGTGGGTATTGCCGATGATCATCGGGATATGCCCGCTCTCGCGCGGGGCGTCCGGATAGAACGGGTGGCGCGGCAGCACGCCGTGGTCCACCACCGACCAGAAGACGATCCCGCCCTTGCGCTCCAGCGGGTCGCGCATCTTCAGCGCCTCGACCAGCTGGGCGGCGGGCAGGGTCTTGAGCTTGTCGGTCTCGTCGGGTTTGAGGCCCAGCTTGTCCATGAAGGCGCGGGCGCGGATGGTGGCGTGGATCGGTCCCATGGCGGTGACGTGCTGGCCGCTCATGGTGGCGACCTTGTGGTAGAGGCCCGCCGCGCGCGGCATGGCCATCAGGGTCACGCACTTGGCCCCGCCGCCCGACTGGCCGAAGGTCATGACGTTGCCCGCATCGCCGCCGAAGGCCGCGATGTTGTCGCGCACCCATTGCAGGGCCAGGATCAAATCCAGATTGCCGACATTGCCGCTGTCGGCCAGCTCGGGCCCGCCCAGGCGGGCGAGATAGCTGTAGCCGAAGGCGTTGAGGCGGTGGTTCACCGTCACCACCACCACGTCATAGGTTTTGGCCAGCCAGGTTCCGTCATAGAGCGGGCTGGAGCCCGAACCGTTGGCGTGGGCGCCGCCATGCACATAGACCATCACCGGCCGCTTGCGCCCATCGGCCAGCCCCGGGGTCCAGACGTTGAGGAAGAGGCAGTCCTCGCTGGTGGCCTCGTCGGTCTTCAGCTGCGGCGAGGCCGCGCCATAGGCCAGGGCGTCGGCGATCCCCTTCCAGGGCTGGGGGCCTTGCGCCGGCTGGAAGCGGCGAGCCGAGGTGTCGGCGCCGTAGCGTACGCCCTTGAACACCTTGATCCCGTCCACCTCGGCGCCGCGCACCCGGCCCGCCGTGGTGGTCGCCACTGGAGCGGCCCGTCCGGCGGCGTTGACCTTCAGCGGAACGGCCAGCGCGGCGGCTCCGGCCAGCACGGCGCGGCGATCGAGGGTCATGGTGTTCTCCCGTCTTTTATCGTTGGGCCGCGGCGGCCGACGGGAGGAGGCGCGCGTCAGCGCTCGTCCGGATCCGCCGGCGAGGCCTCGGCCAGGCAAAGGTCGATGAAGGTCTGCAGGATCGGGCTCTCGTTGTCCTTGCGCCAGGCCATGTAGAGCTCGACCGGCCGGTCGGGCGTGGTCTCGACGGGGCGGAACTGCACGTCGTCGAAGTGGAGGCTCATGGCCGACTCCGGCACGATCGCCGCCCCCAGGCCCGCATGCACAAGCGCCAGCATCGAGTGGATCTGGGTGACGTGCTGCACGTAGTTCGGGGCCACGCCATGAGCGTCGAACAGGGTGGTCAGCATGTTGTAGAAATAGCCCGCGCCCTCGGGCGAATACATGATCAGCGGGCCGGCGTCGAAGTCGGCCAGGGTCAGGCTGGCCTTGACCAGGCGAGGGTCGCCGTTGGGCAGGGCGGCCACCAGGGGCTCGCTCAGCACGCGGGCGGTGGCGAACTCGGCGCGGTCCATCGGCGGGCGGACGAGACCGATGTCGATACGGCCGGTCAGCAGGGCCTCGACCTGCTCGCGGGTGACCATCTCGCGCAGCGTCAGGTCGGCGTTGGGCAGGCGGGCGTTGGACAGGATCACCAGGCGCGGCAGGAAGCTGTAGCCGGAGACGGCGGTGAAGCCGATGGCGATCTGGCCGGCGTCGCCGCTGGCGATGCGGCGGGTGGCCAGGGCCGCGCTCTCGGCCAGGCGCAGGATGCGGCGGGCCTCCAGCAGGAAGGCGCGGCCGGCGGGCGTCAGGCGCACCGAGCGGCTGGTGCGGTCGAGCAGGGTGACCCCGAGGATGCGCTCGAGCAGTTGCACCTGCCGGCTCAGCGGCGGCTGGGTCATGTTCAGCCGCTGGGCCGCGCGGCCGAAATGCAGCTCTTCGGCGGTGGCGACGAAGCAGCGAAGCTGGCTGAGTTCGAACATCGGAAAGCGCCCGTCGACAACACCCTGGAGTCGCGAGGCTAGACGTTCGTTCGGCCCTATCGCCAGGGCCTTCTTTCCAGGCAGGGTCGAGAGCGCGGTCATCGGGGGCGCGACGGGGGTCGATACGCCGGGCGCATCGACCCCATCGTCCTCAGCCCTGGACGCGGGCGATCAGGCCCTGGAGTTCGGAGAACTCCGCGGGCGTCAGGTCGGTCAGCGGCTGGCGCACGGGCCCGGCGTCGCGGCCGACGGCCTTCATGCCCGCCTTCACGATCGAGACCGCATAGCCCTTACCCTTGTTGCGCAGGGCGATGTAGGGCAGCACGAAGTCGCGCAGGCCGGTCATCACCGTCTCGCGGTCGCGGGCGCGCACGGCCTTGTAGAAGCCCAAGGCCCACTGCGGCAGAAAGTTGAAGATCGCCGACGAATAGGTCGTCACGCCCATTTCCAGATAGGGCAGGGCGAAGGTCTCGGCCGTCGGCAGGCCGCCGATATAGGTCAGGCGGTCGCCCATGCGGGCATAGACCCGCATCATCAGCTCCAGGTCGCCCACGCCGTCCTTGAAGCCGACGAGGTTGGGGTTGCGGTCGCACAGCTTCTCGAGGGTGTCCTCGTTGATGATGGCGTTGTCGCGATTGTAGACGATGACGCCCAGGCTGGTGGCCTTGCAGACCGACTCGATGTGGGCGAGCAGGCCTTCCTGGGTGGCGTTGGTCAGGTAGGGCGGCAGCAGCAGCAGGCCGTCGGCGCCGGCGGCCTCGGCGTCGCGCGCCAGGTCGGTGGCGATGGCCGTGCCGTAGCCGCAGCCGGCGATGACCGGGATCTTGCCGGCCGTCTCGGCGACCGCCGCGCGCACCACCTTGCCCACCTCGTCGGGACGCAGCGAGAAGAACTCGCCGGTGCCGCCGGCGGCGAACAGGCCGGCCAGCTCGTGGTCCAGCATCCAGGCGCAGTGCTGGCGATAGGGCGCTTCCAGGAACTGGTGCTGGGCGTCGAAATGGGTGACGGGGAACGACAGCAGGCCGCCGCCGAGCTGGCGGGCCACGTCCGTCGGCGACATCTGGCTCATGAAGTCCTCTCCGAGCGACGGCCTGTTCCCGAACGCCGGGAGGCCGTTTCTTGAGGCTGACGGTAGAGAGCCGCTCCGCCGGGGTCTAAGCCAAAGGCGCTATCGACCGATACCGGAATTGGCTCGATGGCCGGACGCTGAAAACCGTTCCCCGAACCCCGCCTGCGCGGTGAATTCCACCTTCGGGCGTGCCTCTGGGTTTGAACTCGCGGATAGAGTTGCCCGCAAGTATCGTTTGACGTTCATCTTTGTAGTCCGGTTGTCGAAACCATCGTTTTCCCGTTTCGGGAAGTAATGCGGCCTTTGGTCGCGGCGACACCCTCTGGAACTGCTGCTCAATCAGCCATACGGCCTCGCTTGTAGGTCCATACGCGTAACAGATAGCATCGGCCGTCCGCGCTCGTTGGAAAGCTTGACTATAAGAGTGGAAGGTTCTTCGGCGATGACAGCAATGCAGCCATGGCCGTCGATCGAGGGCCAAGACTCGCGGGCGCTGGCATGAGGGCGGGGGTTTCGCCCAAGTCGTTCCTGGAGCGGGCGATGCTGCGCGTCGGGGTGGGGCTGCTGGTCGCCGCCTTCCTGGCCGTCGCCGTCGTGGCGATCGTCATGCCGCTCAGCTTCAAGGACCAGGCCCTGTTCGCCGGCGCGACCATCGTCGGCGTGGTCGTCGCCAACCGCCTGTCGCAGTCCAAGCACCTGACCATCGCCCTGTGCGTCGTCTCGGTGATCGTCAGCACGCGCTATCTGTGGTGGCGTACGACCGAGACCCTGCACTTTCGCAACGCCGCCGAGGCGTTCTTCGGCACGGGCCTGTACCTGGCCGAGATCTACGCCTGGCTGATCCTGCTGCTGGGCTACCTGCAGACGGCCTGGCCGCTGCAGCGCCCGGTGCGGCCGCTGGAGGGCGCGCCGCCCAGCTGGCCGACGGTCGACGTCTACATCCCGACCTACAACGAGAGCCTGGAGATCGTGCAGGACACGGTGCTGGCCGCGCTGGGGATGGACTACCCCCGCGACCGCTTCAAGGTGTACCTGCTGGACGACGGCCGCCGTCCCGAGTTCAAGGAGTTCGCCGAGCGCGCCGGGGCGATCTACATGACCCGCCCCGACAATTTCGGGGCCAAGGCCGGCAACCTCAATCACGCCCTGGAGCAGACCGACGCCGAGCTGGTCTGCATCTTCGACTGCGACCACATCCCCACGCGCGCCTTCCTGCAGATGACGCTGGGCTGGTTCCAGGAGGACCAGCGCCTGGCCCTCCTGCAGACGCCGCACCACTTCTACTCGCCCGATCCGGTGCAGCGGAACATCCAGACGGTGAAGGACATCCCCGGCGAGGGCGACCTCTTCTACGGCGTCGTCCAGCCGGGCAACGACCTGTGGAACGCGGCCTTCTTCTGCGGCTCCTGCGCGGTGATCCGCCGCTCGGCCCTGGAGGAGACCCACGGCTTCGCCCACGAGACCGTCACCGAGGACGCCCACACCGCGCTGAAGCTGCAGCGCAAGGGCTGGAACACCGCCTTCCTCGAGATCCGCCTGTCGGCCGGCCTGGCGACCGAGCGCCTGGCCCTGCACATCGGCCAGCGCATCCGCTGGGCGCGCGGCATGACCCAGATCTTCCGCGTCGACAATCCGCTGCTGGGCAAGGGCCTGACCATGGCCCAGCGGCTTTGTTACCTGAACGCGATGCTGCACTTCCAATTTCCGCTGCCGCGCATCGTGTTCCTGACCTCGCCGCTGGCCTTCCTGCTGCTGGGCTTCAACATCATCAGCGCCTCGGCGCCGGTGATCCTGGTCTACGCCCTGCCGCACCTGGTGCACTCGATCGTCACCAACAACCGCATGCAGGGCGAGGAACGCATGGCGTTCTGGGGCGAGATCTACGAGACCCTGCTGGCCTTCCACCTGGTGGCGCCGACCATCGTCACCCTGTTCGCGCCCAAGCGCGGCAAGTTCAACGTCACCGACAAGGGCGGGCGGCTGGAGAAGGGCTATTTCGACTGGTCGCTGATGTGGCCGCACGTGGTGGTCGCGGGCCTGCTGATCGCCGGCCTGTGCTGGGGCATGTGGAAGCTGGTGACCGCCGAGCCCGACCTCGTTCTGTTCGGCACCCTGGTGCTCAACACCTTCTGGACGCTGTTCAGCCTGCTGGTGCTGCTGACGGCGATCGCCGTCGGCCGCGAGACCCGCCAGGTGCGCCAGCATGTCCGCATCGAGGCCTTCCTGCCCGCCCGCCTGCGCCTGACCAACGGCGAGGTGCTGGACGTGGAGACCCGCGAGGTCTCGATGGGCGGCCTTTCGGCGATCGTTCCCGACGGCTTCTGGGGGAACGACCGCCACATCGACACGGTTGAATTCCTGCATGACGAGCGCGCCCGCCAGTTCAAGGCCCGCGCCGTCATGTTCGACAAGGGGGTCTTGAGAGTGCAGTTCCTGCCGCTCGGCTTTGCCGAACGCCGCGACCTGGTGCGCAACGTCGTGGGCCGGGCCGACGCCTGGCAGCCCAACGCCCACTGGGCGCCGGTGCGGCCGCTGGCGGCCCTGGCCGGCCTGGTGCGGGCCAGCGCCAGCATCCTGTTCTGGTGGCGGGCGGCCAAGCCGGCGGCCCTGACGCCGCGCTCGCGGGCCAGCGGTCCCGACGGCGGCGCGGCCGTGATCCTGGCCGGCGCGCTTCTGGCCGGCGCCCTGGGCTGGAGCGGCCAGGCCAAGGCCCAGGCCCTGCCGGCCGAGATCGCCGCCCCGGCGCCCGCTGGTTCTACCCGCGTGCTGACGCTGAAGGACCTGGGGTTCGGCCAGCCGCTGCGCCTGCAAGGCGTGCAGGGCGAGGCCGGTGTCGACTTCACCCTGCGCCGCGACGAGGTGGTCACGGCCGCGCGCCTGGTGGTCAACGGCGCCTATTCGCCGTCGCTGCTGGGCGACCTGTCGCAACTGGCCGTCACCCTCAACGGCGAGCCGGCCGGCACGGTGATGCTGACCCCCGACCGCGCGGCGGGGACCGAGTGGTCGATCCCGATCGACCCGGCCCTGTTCCTGCGCGACAACAATCTCAATCTCCGCTTCATCGGCCACTACACCCGCGCCTGCGAGGACCCGCAGCACTCGTCGCTGTGGATGAACGTCTCCAACCAGCGCTCGCGCCTGGAGCTGACCGTCTCGCGCCTGCCGGGCCGGCCGGACCTGTCGCAGCTGCCTGGGCCGTTCTTCGACAAGGGCGGCGGCAAGCTCGTCCTGCCGTTCGTGTTCGCCGAGACCCCGTCCGACGCCGTGCTGCGCGGGGCGGGGGCGGCGGCTTCGTACTTCGGCATGCGGGCCAGCTATCGCGGCTTTGCCTTCCCGACCCTGATCGGCGCCCTGCCGCAGGGCGAAGGCGTGGTGTTCGGCCAGTCGGGCCAGGCGATCGGCGGCCTTGTCCTGCCGCAGGTGAACGGCCCCACCCTGGCGGTGGTCGCCAACCCGCAGGCGCCGGACCGTTGGCTGCTGCTGGTGGTCGGCCGCGACACCTCCGAGATCCGCCGCGCCGCCCTGGCGCTCAGCATCTCGCAGGGCGGCCTCAGCGGCGCCATGGCCCAGGTCGACACCGCCCTGATCGCCCCGCGCGCGCCCTATGACGCGCCGCGCTGGCTGCGCATGGACCGTCCGGTGCGGATGGGCGAGCTGGTCGACGCCCAGCTGCTGCAGGCGCCGGGCCTGTCGCCGGCCCCGGTCAACGTGCCGTTCCGCGTGGCCCCAGACCTCTTCCTGTGGCCGGTGCAGGGCGCGCCGATGCGCGTGCGCTACCGCTATCCCAAGGGCCCGTGGTTCGACCGCGAGCAGTCGCGCCTGGACGTGTCGCTGAACGGCCAGTACCTGCGCTCCTACCGGCTCAGCGCCCAGGACCGCACCGCCGAGGTGCGCGGCCTCTTCAACCGCTTCGCCCGCAACGAGCACAGCCTCGATTTGCCGCCCTACCTGCTGTTCGGCGCCAGCCAGCTGCAGTTCTATTTCGACATCAAGAGCAACAAGACCGGCGCCTGCCAGGGCCAGCTGCCGACCAATGTCCACAGCGGCATCGATCCCGACAGCACCATCGACCTCAGCGGCGGGCGCCACTTCGCGGCCCTGCCGAACCTGGCCTTCTTCGCCAGCGCCGGCTTCCCGTTCACGCGCAACGCCGACCTCGACAAGACCACCGTGGTGCTGGACGCCGCTCCGGCCCCGGCCGACATCGAGGCCTATCTGAACCTGATGGGGCGCTTTGGCGACGTCACCGGCGCGCCGGTGACGCGGGTGGCGATCTCGCGCACGGCCGACGCGGCCTCGCTCAAGGGGCGCGACGTGCTGCTGATCGGACGGCCCGAGACGGCGCGACGGCTCTCCGGCCTGTTCGCCGGCGCGCCGGTGACCTTCGAGACCGATCGCCTGCGCCTGAAGACCGCGGCCCTGGCCGAGCGGGTGTTCCTGATGGCCAACGGCGAGGCGGCCAAGGCGCGCGGGCAGGCCGACGACCTGCTGGTGGCCGGCGACGGCTTCGAGGGCCTGGTCAGCTTCCGCTCGCCCTATGACGGCGACCGGGCGGTGGTGGCGGTGCTGGCCAGCGATCCGGCCCGTCTGCCGGCCGTGCTCGCCCGCCTGGACGATCCGGCCCAGAACGCCCGCGTGCAGGGCGACCTGGCGGTGGTCACCGAGGACGGCTTCTCCAGCTTCCAGGTCGGCAAGCAGTTCCACACCGGCGACCTGCCCTGGTGGGTCTACATGATGTGGTGGCTGAGCCAGCGTCCGCTGCTGCTGGCCGCAGCCATCTTCGGCGTGGGCCTGGCCCTGTCGTTCCCGATCATCTTCGCGCTGAAGTCCGTCGCGCGCCGTCGCCTCGAAGGGGGCAGCCACCAGTGAAGACCCTGCGTCGCATGTCCGTAGAGGCCGCCCTGGCCGCCATCCTGATGGCGGGCGGGACGGCCAGCGTCGCCGAGGCCCAGACCGGGAGCGCGCCCGGTGGGGCGGCGGTTTCCGCCCTCGTGCGCCAGGGCGACTTCTGGAGCCAGAAGGGCCGCAAGGACCTGGCCGCCGACGCCTACAAGCGCGCCCTGGCCGCCGATCCCGGCAACGCCGCCGCCAGGCGCGGCCTGGCGGCGCTGGACGCCCCGCAGCGTCCGGGCGCCAGCGCTCCGGCGGCCGCCGGCGGCGACCTGGCCCGCGCCCGGTCCCTGGCCCAGAAGGGCGACAGCGCCGCGGCCGCGGCCGCCTACCGCCAGGCCTTCGGCGGTGCGACCCCGCCCGACGCCCTGGCCCTCGAATACTACCAGACCCTGGCCGGCGCCCCCGGCGGCGTCGCCCAGGCCCAAGCCGGCCTGCGCGCCCTGGCCGCCCGCAAGCCCGGCGACCAGAATGTGCAACTGGCGCTGGGCCAGGCCCTGACCTATCGCGAAGGCAGCCGCCGCGAGGGCGTGGCCGTGCTGGCCCGCCTGGCGGGCGGCGGCGGGGCGGTGTCGGGCAAGGCCGCCAGCGCCTGGCGCCAGGCCCTGACCTGGATGGACGACAGCCCGCGCAACGCCGACCTGTTCGGCGACTATCTGGCCGCCCGTCCCAACGACGCGGAGATCTCGCGCAAGCTGGCCGCCGCCAAGGTGGCGCCCAAGGCCAGCGCTTCAGCCCCCGTCGATCCGTCGGCCGGCGACCGCGCCAAGGGCTTCCAGGCCCTGCAGGCCGGCGATGTCGCCGAGGCCGAGCGCCGCTTCCAGGCGGCCCTGTCGCGCCGGGCGAGCGACGCCGACGCCCTGGGCGGCCTTGGCCTCGTGCGCCTGCAGGCCCAGCAGTTCACCGAGGCCGCCGATCTTCTGACCCGGGCCGGCCGCGCCAGCCCCGCCAGCGCCGGCCGCTGGAAGGAGGCCCTGACCAGCGCCCGCTTCTATTCCGGCCTGCAGACCGCCCAGGCGGCCCTCGACCAGGGCCAGGCGGCCAAGGCCGAACAGACCCTGCGGCCGCTGACCGCACAGACCTATCCCGACCGGCTGCTGGCCTCGAACCTGCTGGCCGAGTCGCTGCGCCGGCAGGGCAAGGCGGCCGAGGCCGAAAGCGTCTATCGCCAGATCCTGGCCGCAGCGCCTACCCAGGCCGAGGCCCAGCAGGGCCTGGTCCAGGTGCTGCTCGACCAGGGCCGCACGGGCGAGGCCGAGACGGTCGCCGCCGCTTCGCCGGCCCTGGCGCCCGACGCCAGCGGCCAGAACCTGCTGCGCGGCCGCATCGACCACGAGCGCGCCAACCAGCTGTGGGCCAACGGCGACCTGTCGGGCGCCAACGCCGCCTTCGAGAGCGCCCTGGCTTCGGCGCCGCGCGACCCGTGGGTGCGGCTCGACTTCGCCCGCTTCCTGGCCGGGCAGGGCGAGGCCCAGGCGGCCGAGGGGCTGATGTCCCAGGTCTCGGCCGGCAGCGATCCCGAGCAGATCCACGCCGCCGCCGTCTTCGCCGACCAGCAGGGGCGGCCCACCGAGGCCCTGGCCCTGCTCGGCCGCGCCTCGACCGCCCGGATGACGCCGGAGATGACCGCCTTGCGCGGCCGGCTGGAGATCGACGCGGCCATCGACCAGGCCAGGCAGGGCGGCAGCGTCGCCCAGCTTCGCGGCCTGGCGGCCCGTCCTGGCCTGTCGGTCGACGCGCAAGGGCGGCTGGCTTCGGCGCTGTACGACCTGGGCGACCGCCAGACGGCGCTGTCCATCGCCCAGCGCACCCTGGTCGAGGGCGTCACCGAAGCGCCGGCCAGCTATGACGGCATGGTCGCGGTGCTGGCCAAGGCCGGCCGCGACGCCGAGGCCGCCGCGATCATCCGCCAGGCCGCCACCCGGGCCGGGACTTCGCCGGAGGGGACGCGCGCCGTCGCCGACCTGACCGCCACCCTGGGCGCCGAGCGGGCCGACCGCCTGCGCGCCTCCGGCGACCTGGCCAGCGCCTTCGACGTTCTGTCGGCCGCCTTCGCGGTGGCCCCCAAGAACACCCGCCTCTTGGCCCCGCTTGGCCGGGTCTACCTCGACGGTCGGATGTACGGCGAGGCCGCCCAGGCCTATGGCGTGCTGCTGCGGGCCAAGCCTGGCGACAAGGAGGCCCTGATCGGCCTGGCCGACGCCTCGGCCGGCAAGGGCGACCTGGCCGGCGCCCGCCGCACCCTGGCCCAGGCCATCGCCGCCTCGCCGCGCGACGCCGACCTCTATCTCGCCTCGGCCCGGGTCGAGCGCCAGGCCGGCAACGAGCGCGGCGCGCTGGAAGCCCTGCGCACCGCCAAGCTCCTGCGCGAGCGCACGCCGACCTTCGGCTCGGGGCTCGACGCGGTGCTGGCGCCCGGCGGCTCCAACGCGACGCCGGGCGGCGGTCTCGGCCCCAACCCGTTCACCAGCGGCGGCGTTCCGGCCCGGACCTCGCCGGTGCTGCCGGTGGCGGCCAGCCGCTACGACCTGATGGGCTCTGCCGCGGCCGCGCCGCTGCTGGGCGTCGACGTGGCCTCGGGCGGCGACCAGCTGGCGGGCGTGCTGACCCCGGCCGCCGCGCCCGCGCCCTCGTACGCGACCAATGGCGAGCGCAACTTCGCGGGCCTGGCCTTCCCGTTCACCGGCCGCAACGGCCGGGCAGGCGAGGCGGCCTCGCCGCGTCCGACCACGAGCGTGGCGCCCGCGCCGGGCAACCCGTTCGTGGCCCCGGCCGCGCGTGATCCGGTGGTCGGCGACATCGATCGCCAGATCGCCGAGATCACCGCCCGCACCGCCGCCCAGGTCGCCGGCTCGGCCCAGATCCGCACCCGCTCGGGCGAGGCGGGCCTTGGCCGGCTGCACGAACTGTCGGCCACGGCCTCGGCCTCGGCCAACCTGGGCGAGGCGCGGTTCACCGCCTCGATCTCGCCGGTCAGCATCGACGGCGGCACCCCTTCGGGCTCGGCCGAGCAGCGCTACGGCGCAAACCAGATCGTCAACGCCCGGGCCATCGTCGGGGAATTCGCGCCGGTCTATCGCGCCGCCTCGCCGCAGAGCGCCTCGGGCGCGTCGGTGAATCTGGCCATGGAAGCCGGGCCGCTGAAGGCCGACATCGGCACGACCCCGATCGGCTTTGGCGACATCGACGTGGCCGGCGGCGTGACCTTCTCGCCGCGCCTGGGCGCCAGCGGCCAGGGCAAGGCCTGGATCGAGCGGCGCCCGGTCACCGACAGCGTGGTGGCCTATGCCGGCGCCCGCGACCCGGTCACCGGCCAGCGCTGGGGCAGGGTGATGCGCACCGGCGGCGGGGTCAGCCTGTCGTACGACGACGGCTATTCGGGCCTATATGGCGACGCCAGCTACAGCCACTACGACGGCGAGCACGTGGCCGACAACGACGGCTACCAAGTCAATCTGGGCGGCTACATCCGGCCCTATCGCCGCGGCGAAACCGAGGTTCAGGTCGGCTTCAACCTCAACCAGCAGGGCTTCGACAACAACCAGAACTTCTTCAGCCTGGGCCATGGCGGCTATTTCAGCCCCAAGACCTTCACCAGCCTGACCGCGCCGATCAGCGTCACCGCCCGGCAGGGCGCGTGGAAGTTCAAGGGCGCGATCGCCCCCGGCTACCAGACCTACAACCAGGCCGGCGCGGCCTATTTCCCGATGGACGCGGCGCTGCAGGGCGAGCTGACCACCCTGGCCCAGGCCGATGCCGACGTCTTCCCCCGCTACTTGGCCCAGAGCGCCAGCGGCTTTGGGATCTCGGGCGGGCTGTCGGCCGACTACCAGTTCCGGCCCGGCGCCAGCATCGGCGGGGCGGTCAATTTCAACACCTTCGGCGTCTACAACGAGACCGCGGTCAGCGTGGGCGTGAAGCAGATCCTCGGTGGAGACGGCGGCCGATGAGCGCCAGCGAGTTCGATCCCCGGTCCAAGGACCTCGGCTACCTGCGCCGGCGGCGGGTCAGCGGCCAGTGGGCGCCGTTCCTGGCCGCGCTGGCCGACGAGCTGGCGGCCGTCGCCGACAAGGGCGCCGTCAAGCGCTTCTTGTGCGCCACCGGCGAGCGGATGGCCCGCCGCCACGCCCTGCCCAAGCTCGAGACGCTGGACGAGCTGGAAGTGCGGCTGAACGAGATCCTCGACGCCATGGACTGGGGCTGGGTGCAGCTCGCCGTGGCCGAAGACCACATCCTCATCACCCATGGGGCCTGTCCGAATGTTCTCGAAGACGACGACGAGCGCGCCTGGCCGCCGCTCATGGCCGAGCTTCTGGCGGGCGCCTACGGCGCCTGGCTGGCGGCGCAGGGAAGCCCGGGCGGGGTCACCACCTGCCGCGATCCCCTGGCTTCTCCGCTGGTGTTCGAGCACCGCGTCTAGGCTGCTGGCGGTGGTGCTGATCACCGCCGCGGGAAGCGCCTGCGCGCGGCCGCCGGATGGCTGGGCGCAGTTCAAGGCGACCTATGTGCAGCCCGACGGCCGCACCATCGATCCCGAGAACGGCGGTGTGAGCCACAGCGAGAGCCAGGGTTGGACCATGCTGCTGGCCGAGGGGCACGGCGACCGCGAGGCCTTCGACAAGGCCTGGACCTGGACCCGCGGCAACCTCGTGCGCAAGAACGCGCCGCTGCTGGCCTGGCGCTACGATCCGCGGTCCAAACCCGCCGTCGCCGACGAGAACAACGCGTCGGACGGCGACATCCTGGCGGCCTGGGCGCTGCTGCGGGCCGGTCGGCGCTGGAAGAACGACGACTATCTGGCCGCGTCCAAGGCCATGCGCGACGCCGTCGCCGAGCGGCTGGTGGTCGAGGTCGGCGGCCGCACCGTGCTGCTGCCCGGCCTCGAAGGCTTCCGCAGCCCGGCGGGGGTGGTCACCAACCCTTCCTATTTCGTGCTGCCGGCCCTGAAGGACTTCGCCGTTGAGGACGGCCCTGCGGCGCCTTGGCGCACACTGGTCGCCGACGGGGTCGAACTGGCCAGGGATGGGCGGTTCGGCGCGCAGAAACTGCCGCCCGACTGGCTTCTGGTGGGCAATGACGGCAGCTTGGCCTTAGCGCCTGAAAAACCCCCATTATTCGGTTTCGACGCCATTCGCGTGCCCCTTTACCTGGCCTGGGGAGGCGAAGATTCGCTGGCGCGCGAGACCGCCGCGTATTGGCGTGGAAAGATTCAAGCCCAAAAACCGCCACCGGCATGGGTCAATATGTCCGACGGGCGGGAAGCCGACTTTCCGCTATCTGGAGGCGGTGTCGCCATCGCCGCCCTGGCCTTGAACGACCCGTCGATCCGGGCGCTGCGGGGAGCGTCGCAGGATCGCACGTACTACTCTGGCGCCCTTGGCCTGCTCGCCGAAATGGCGGGTCGGGAGAAGGGCGGCAAGCGACCTTAACCCCGTGCCGCTGGAAGCGGTGGAGCCGAACCATGGCTGGCGACGTCAACCGACTGTTCTCGATGATCAACCAGGCGAACCTGCCCTACCAGGTGTTCGAGCAGGTCTTCGACGACGCCGCCCCGGTCGTCGAGGCCCAGGCCGCCCTCAGCGAGGGCGAGGCCATGGCCCTGGCCCTGCGCAACGTCTTCGGCTGCCCCCCGGCCGCCAACGAGGACGCGGTGACCGTCGAGTCCGGCTTCCTGAAGGCCTATTGCGAGCCGGCGCCCGAGCCGGTCCAGCCCGCCGCGCCCGTCGCCGAAAAGCCGGCCGGCGCGCGTCTGGACGACATCTTCCGCCGCATGGTCGAGCGGGCCTAGTCGGCCGGGGCGAACCGCAGTTCCACCACCAGTCCCGGCCGCGGCGCGCGGGTGCGGGCGGCCAGGCCGATATCGAGGCGCTGGGCGATCGAGCGCACGATCGCCAGGCCAAGGCCCGCGCCGTTCGCTTCGCTCTTGCTCCTGCCCCGGAAGAACGGGCTGAAGATGCGGCCGATCTCCTCAGGGGGAACGCCCGGGCCGTGGTCCCAGAGCGTCAGCCCAAGCCCCGCGCCGTCGGCCGCGACGACCAGCGACACGCTTCCGTGGCCATAGGCGCAGGCGTTGAACACCAGGTTGCGCAGCAGTTCGCCGACCAGCACCGCATTGCCGGCGGCGACGGCGGTCTCGGGCAGGCGGCGGCGGAAGACCACGTCCGGATAGTCCCGCGCCACCTCGGCGGCGATAGTCTCGACCAGCAGCCGCAGGTCGCTCGTTCCCTCGACGGCGATCGCCTCCGAGCGGGCCAGGGCCAGGAGCTGGCTGAGCACCTGGCGCAGGTTGCCGGCGGCGGCCATCGAGTCCTTCAGCAGCGACTTCTGCGGCTCAGTCTCGATCGTGCGCTCGACCAGGGCCAGGTTGGCGATGATCACCGACAGCGGCGTGCGCAGCTGGTGCGAGGCGTCGGCCGAGAACCGCTCCAGCGCCTTGGTGAAGCGCTCCAGGCTCGGCATCAGGCGGTTGAAGGCGGCCACCACCGGCGACAGCTCGGCCGGGGCGTCGAGATCGCGCACGGGCGCGAAGTCGGGCCGCGAGGACTGGGCGCGGCGGGTCAGGTCGGCGGTCAGGCTGCGCAACGGGGCCAGGCCCCAGGTCACGGCCGGGATGACCAGGGCGGCGGCGACCAGCACCAGCAGCAGCGGCAGGATGATGAAGTTGAATTGCAGCTCGCGCACGCTGGCGCGGCGGGAGTCCAGGCTCTGGGCCACGGCGACCACGACGGGGTCGGCCACGCCCGGCACCATCACCGTCGCCTGGGCGATGCGCACCGGATAGCCGCGCATGTCGGCATAGGCGAAGTCGGTCTCGTTGGGCGGCGGGGCCGGCGGATGGGGCAGGTCGTCATAGCCGGTCACCAGCCTTGGGCCCTGCCGAACGGCGTAGAACACCGCGTCGCGCTCGGGGCTGTCGAGCAGGCCCAGCGACCAGGGCGGCAGGGCGACCTTGGCGCGGCCGTCCTCGGCCCCGATCTGGGCGACGATCGAGGCCACCGAGCCGGCCAGCAGCCGGTCGGAGGTCTTTTCCACCACCTGGTGGGCGGCCAGGGCGCCGGCCAGGGCCAGCGCCGCGCCCAGCAGGGCCAGCGGCGCCACCTGGGCGATCAGCAGGCGGGCGACGAGGCTGGGCGGGCGCCGCCGCCTCACGGATCCAGCCGGTAGCCGGCGCCGCGCAGGGTCTGAAGCTGCGGGCCGTCGGGCAGCAGCTTGCGGCGCAGCCGGCCCACATGCACCTCCAGCGCGTTGGGCGAGGCGGGCTGCTCATCGGGAAACACCTCGGCCGCCAGCTGGCCGCGGTCGACCACCCGTCCGGGGCGCATGGCCAGGGCCTTGAGCGCGGCCCATTCGCGGGGACGCAGGTCCAGCCGCCGCTGGCCGACCCAGGCCGCGCCGGCCTCCCAGTCGCAGGTCAGCGAGCCCAGGGTGACGATGCGGGCGGCATAGCCGCTCTTGCGGCGGACCACGGCGCGCACCCGGGCCACCAGCTCGAACGGGTCGAAAGGTTTGAGCACATAGTCGTCGGCGCCCATGTCGAGGCCGGCGATGCGGTCCTGCACGGCGTCGCGGGCCGTCAGCACGACAATCGGGGTGGAAAAGCCCTCGCGACGCAGGCGCGACAGGATCTCGAAGCCGTCGATGTCGGGCAGGCCGATGTCGAGGATCATGGCGTCGAAGTCGCCGGGCAGGGCCAGGGCCAGCGCCGCCTCGCCGGTCTCGGCGCAGACGGCCTGGTGCCCCTCGCTCTCGAGCGTGGCGGTCAGCGAGCGGCGCAGAGGCGGATCATCCTCGACAACGAGTATCTTCATCGGGGATGTAGCGGGTCACGACGCGAAACGAGGGGAGCGCCGGCCATCCGACGCCGATTGACAGTCGAGGTCAAGAGACGCCGGGCGCTGGGCCTGATCGGCGCGGCGGGCCTGGCCGCGCTGGCGGGGGCCTGCGCGCCGCGTGTCGAGGGCCAGGCGACCAGCGGCTGGGACGTGATGGGCGCGCAGCGCGAGGGCGAGGTCGTCGTCTATGTGAACACCGGCGTCTATGGCCCGGTGGCCGAGGGCTTCCGCAAGCGTTTTCCCAAGATCAAGCTGACCATGGTCGAGGTCGCCGCCCGCCCGCTGCAGGCGCGGGTGATGGCCGAGACCCACAGCGGCGCGCCCGTCGCCGACGTGGCCTGGAGCTCGTCGATGGACATCCAGGTCAAGCTGATCAACGACGGCTACGCCCAGACCTATCGCAGCCCCGAGGCCCGCCACCTGCCGGCCTGGGCGGTGTGGCGCGACCAGGGCTTCGGCGTCACCGCCGAGCCGATCGTCTTCGCCTACAACAAGCGTCTCCTGAAAGAGGAGGACGTGCCGCGCAGCCACGCGGCGCTGCTGGCGGCCCTGCGCGACGACCCGGCCCGCTGGCGCGGCAGGATCGCCATGTACGACCCGGAAAAGAGCGGGGTCGGGTTCCTCTACATGTCCAGCGACACGGTGGTCTATCCGGACGCCTGGGCGCTGTACGACGCCCTGGCCGCCTCGGATCCCGGGCTCTACGTGCCGGGCGCGCCGATCCTGGCCAGCGTCACGGCTGGCCAGCATCTGCTGGCCTACGACATGAACCGCTCCTACGCCGACTGGTGGGCGCGAGGGCAGGGGCCGGACATCGGCTATGTCACGCCCAGCGACTACTATCTGTCGATCGCGCGGGTGGCGTTCATCACCCGCGCCGCACCGCATCCCAAGGCCGCGCGCCTGTTCCTCGACTACCTGATGTCGGAGGAGGGCCAGCGGCGCCTGGCGCAGGCGCGGCTGACGCCGATCCGCGAGGGACTGGGCGCGGCCCCGCCGCCGGGCGGGCGGCCGATCCGGGTCGGGCCGGCCCTGCTGGCCAATTTCGACCAGGGACGGCGCGAGGAGATGCTGGCCCGCTGGCGTCGCGCCCGGGGCGATCGCGACTAGGCGCCCGCGGATTGATCAATTTCTGATCTTTATTTGTGCAAATTGGCCTACCGGGCCGAGCGCCAGCCCATTTTTGCGCCGGACGTTCGCGCCGCGAAGCTGTCACCGACCTGTCACGCGCACCCGATCGGCTGAAACCGACGGGCGACGCCGCGATCCCCTGGGTTGAACTTCAGGAAGAACGTGCCCGCGCATCGGTCGAGGCGCGGCGAAAACGTGCCGCTTCCGGCGGTTTTGCCGAGGCCGGAACGCCCGGCCTAACTGATCCTGCTCTTGCGGAAGAGATCAGGTTCTACCCGACGCCGAAGGCGCAACCGCCCCGGAAACGCTCAGGCAAAAGGACCGCGGAGCACAAGGACGCTGGAAAGCAGGCGCGCCTCCAGGAGGGGCGTCTCGCCGAAGGAGCAAGGGCGCGATCGCGTTCCGAATCTCTCAGGCCAACAGGACAGCGGGGGCAGAGGAACGCCTTGCGATCAGGCGGGCGGCGCGTCGTGCGCCGCTGGCGGATCGCGGCTGCTGGATCGTCCAGTTCATGGACGGCTCGGGGCGGGGGCGACTGTCGACTGCATGTTTGAGAGGGGATCTCACTTGGCATTTTCACGTCACTCCCGCCGCGCCCTGCTGATCGGCGCCAGCATCCTGCCCGCGGCGCTCGCCCTGCACGGCGCCGCCCTGGCCCAGACCTCGGGCGACAAGGCCGACGACAGCGTCGGCGAGATCGTCGTCACCGCCTCGCGCATCGACCGCGCCGGCTTCCAGGCCCCGACCCCGACCGTGCGGGTCACCGACGCCGACCTGGCCGTTGGCGCCCGTCCGAACATCGCCGCGGCCCTGAACGACCTGCCGCAGTTTCGCGCCACCACCTCGGCCCAGACCACCGGCACCAACACCGGCGCCGGCAACGCGCCGCTCGACCTGCGCGGCCTGGGCATCAGCCGCACCCTGGTGCTGATCGACGGCCGCCGCTTCTCGGGCGAGAACGACCTGAACGTGGTGCCCAGCGTGCTGGTGAAAGGCGTCGACGTCGTCACCGGCGGCGCTTCGGCCGCCTGGGGCTCGGGCGCCGTGGCGGGCGTGGCCAACATCATGATCGACCGCAACTTCACCGGCGGAAAGCTGGGCGTCGAGGGCGGCATCTCGTCCTTTGACGACGCCGAGCAGGTGCGCGTCGAAGGCGCCTGGGGCACGGGCTTCGCCGACGGCCGCGGCCACTTCGTGATCGGCGGCGAGTTCCTGAACAACGAAGGCGTGGTTCCCAAGAACAGCCGTCCCAACATCGGCCGCTGGGCCACCGTTCCCAACGGCGACGGCCGCTACAAGCTGGCGCCTGACGTCGGCTTCTCGAACGCGGCCTATGGCGGCCTGATCATGTCGGGCGTGCTGAAGGGCAAGGCCTTCAATCCCGACGGCAGCCTGCGCGACTTCGACTACGGCACGGTCAGCGGCGCCAACTCGATCGGCGGCGAAGGCCCCTCGAACGACGACCTCTCGCCGCTGGTCACGCCCCAGCGCCGCTATGCGACCATGGCCAGCGTCACCTACGACCTGACCGACAGCGTCAAGCTGACGGCCGAGCTGCGCCATTCGCGGATGTGGAACGACTACGTCTGGTTCGGCGACCACAACCGCGGCAACCTGACGATCAAGGCCGACAACGCCTTCCTGCCGACCGCCGTGCGCACCGCCCTGGCCAACGCCGGCGAGACCCAGTTCACCATGGGCCGCTTCAACAGCGACCTGTCGTACTCGACCATCGACTTCGAACGCGTGGCGACGCAAGGCACGATCGCGCTGGACGGCGCGTTCGGCGACGGCTGGCGCTGGAGCGCCTACTACAGCCATGGGGAGAACGAGAACAACATCGACACCCCCGGGTTCCTGCTGACCCAGAACTACGCCAACGCCGTGGACTCGGTGATCAACCCGACCACCGGCCAGGCCGTCTGCCGCGTCGCCCTGACCAACCCGACCAGCAACTGCGTGCCGATCAACCTGTTCGGCGAAGGCGCGCCGTCGGCCGAAGCCATTGCCTATGTCACCGGCACGCCCAGCATGCGTGAGACCAGCAAGATCGACGTCGGCGGCTTCAGCCTGCGCGGCGAGCCCTTCGAACTGCCGGCCGGTCCCGTCTCGATCGCCGTCGGCGGCGAGGCCCGCAAGGAGTCGGTCGACCGCTCGGTCGGCGCGCTCGACACGGCCAAGGCCTTCACCTCGTTCAGCTTCTCGGCCATGTCGGGCAGCTTCACGGTCAAGGAAGCCTTCGCCGAAGTGCTGGTGCCTGTCGTCCGCGACGTGCCGGTGCTCAACAAGCTCGAGGTCAACGCCGCCGCCCGCATCAGCGACTACGACACCACCGGCTCGATCTGGTCGTGGAAGCTGGGCGCGACCAACGAGTTCTTCCCGGGCTTCCGGGGCCGCATCACCCAGTCGCGCGACATCCGCTCGGCCAACCTGACCGAACTCTTCACCACCAGCACGACGGGCTACAACACCATCGTCGACCCTGTGACCAGCTCCAGCGTCTACGTGCTGACCAACGGCGGCGGCAACCAGGCCCTGCAGCCGGAAACGGCCAAGACCTTCACGGCCGGCTTCGTCTACTCGCCGCCGCAGATCCCCGGCTTCAACGTCTCGGTCGACTACTACAACATCGACATCGACGACGTGATCACCACGATCGGCGCCCAGGACATCGTCACCCGCTGCGCCGCCGGCAACCAGGACATGTGCTCGCGGATCACCCGCGACAGCGCCACCAACGCCATCACCCGGATCGTCTCCACCTACGTCAACCTGTCGAACTACAAGACCGACGGCGTCGACGTGGAGATGTCCTACTCGATGGACGCCTCGCGCGTGCATTCCAGCCTGGACGGCCGCCTGCGCCTGCGCACGGTCGGCACCTGGGTCAACAACCTGACCACCGACGACGGCGTCAGCGAGATCGACTACGTCCGCTCGCAGGGCTACTCGTTCGGCCTGGGCGTGCCGGAGTTCCGGGTCGTCAGCAGCCTGGACTATTCGGGTCCGGTGTTCGGGGCCAACCTGCGGGCCCGCTACATCTCGCCCGGCAACTACAACAACACCGTCGATCTCGTGAACGGCCACATCAAGGCCTACACCTATGTCGACCTGGGCGTGCGCGCCAAGCTGCCTGAGTTCAATGGCTACAACGTCGAGCTCTACGCCAACGCCACGAACCTGTTCGACAAGGAGCCGCCGATCGGCTCGCTCTACTCGCCCTACTACGACGTCATCGGTCGCTACGTGACCCTGGGCGCGCGGATGCGCTTCTAGGGACGCTAAGGACCTGGCGCGCGCCGTCGCCCCCGCCGGCCGCGCCAGACCCCAGCGAGGTCCGGAGCCTTCCCCCAAGGCTTCGGACCCGGCCGATACCCGCGCCGCCGGCCGCACCCTCCGGGCCGGCGGCGCCTCACCCCCTCGATTGGTGATTTCCCCATGATCTCACGCCTTACCCTGGCGCTCGCCCTGATGGCGTCGAGCGGCGGCCTCGCCATGGCCCAAAGCGCTCCCGTGGCCGCCGTTCCGGCCGCCATCGTCGCCGACGGCCTGCCGCCGGTCCCGCAGGAACTGGTCTCGGCGACCACGCCCTATCTGCAGGCCCGCCACGCCAACTTCCTGGGCTGGAACCCGGCCGACCGCTCGATGCTGATCAAGACCCGCTTCGGCGGCACCGACCAGGTGCATACGGTGGCGGGTCCGGGCGCCGATCGCCGCCAGCTGAGCTTCGAGGCCGAGCCGATCCTGGCCGCCGCCCTGTCGCCGGCCGGCGACGCGCTGGTGGTGCAGAAGGACGTCGGCGGCGACGAGTTCTACCAGCTCTACCTGCTGGTCGACGGCCGCCCGCGCCTGGTGACCGACGGCAAGAGCCGCAACTGGTTCGGCGCCTGGTCGCCCGACGGCAAGCAGGTCGGCTACGCCTCCTCGCGCCGCAACGGCGCGGACATGGACCTCTATGTGGTCGACCCGCGCGATCCCAAGACCGACCGCCTGGTCGCCAAGGTCACCGGCGGCGGCTGGAACATCGCCGACTTCTCGGCCGACGGCAAAAAGGCCCTGGTGCTCAATCGCATGTCGATCAACGAGGCCATGGTCTACGAACTCGACTTGGCCAGCGGCGCGATGGTTCCACTGACCGACCCCAAGGCCAAGGCCTCGTTCGTCGATCCCCACTACGCCCACGACGGCGCGGTGTGGCTGACCTCGGACAAGGACAGCGACTTCCTGCGCCTGGGCCGCCTCGACGCCAAGAGCAAGGCCTTCGTTCCGGTCAGCAAGGAAGCGCGCTGGGACGTCTCCGACTTCGCCCTGTCGCCCGACGGAAGCTTCGCGGTCTACGCCATCAACGAGGCGGGCGTGTCGCGCGTGCGGGTGCTCGACCTGGCCAGCGGCGCGGTGCGCACCGTCGACGGCCTGCCGGGCGGCGTCATCCCCTACAGCATCGGCCCGGCCATCGAGATTTCGCCGTGGGGCGACATCGGCCTGTCGATGTCTTCGGCCAAGGTCGCCGGCGACGCCTTCGCGATCGACGCCAAGACGCTGAAGGTCACCCAGTGGACCCACAGCGAGACCGGCGGCCTGGACCCCGCCAGGAACGTCGAGCCGCGCCTGGTGGAGATCAAGAGCTTCGACGGCGAGACGGTCTCGGGCTTCCTCTACCAGCCCGATCCGGCCAGGTTCCCGGGCAAGCGCCCGCTGATCGTCGACATCCACGGCGGTCCCGAAGGCCAGACCCGTCCCGACTTCCTCGGCGGCAACAACTACCTGGTCAACGAACTGGGCGTGGCGCTGTTCTTCCCCAACGTCCGCGGCTCGTCGGGCTACGGCAAGCGCTTCGTCAATCTCGACAACGGCCCGTTCAAGCGCGAGGACTCGGTCAAGGACATCGGCGCCTTCCTCGACGCTCTGTCCAAGGAGCCGGCCCTGGACGCCGACCGTTTCGCGGTCAACGGCGTCTCGTACGGCGGCTACATGTGCTACGCCTCGGCCACGCACTACAGCCCGCGCCTGAAGGGCGCCAACTGCTACGTCGCGATCTCCAACTTCGTCACGTTCCTGGAGAACACCCAGTCCTACCGGCGCGACCTGCGCCGCGTGGAATACGGCGACGAGCGCGACCCCAAGCAGCGCGCCCAGCTGATGAAGATCTCGCCGCTGACCAGCGTCGACAAGATCACCATCCCGCTGCTGGTGGCCACGGGCGGCACGGACCCGCGCGTGCCGGCCTCCGAAGCCGACCAGATGATCGCCGCCGTCCGCGCCAAGGGCGGAGAGGCCTGGCACCTGCTGGCCAAGAACGACGGTCACGTCTTCCGCAAGAAGGAAAACGCCGACTACTACTTCTGGAGCAGCATCATGTTCTGGCGAAAGACGCTGTTGGGCGAATAGCGTCGGACAGGTCAGGGAAGAGCAGGGCGCGGAACCACGGTTCCGCGCCCTGTTTCGTTGGGGCGAGCGTCGGTCAGAACGCCCAGCGCAGGCCCAGCGACGCCGCCTGGCGGCCGTTGTCGCCGAAGGCGCCGTCGTAGCCGCCGAACACGGTCAGGCCGCGCGACAGGTCGTAGGCCGCGCCGAGGCCGAGCGTGGCCAGGGTTCCGTCCTGGTCGAGGCCGGTGACGGACGACGGCGTGGCCAGCCCGACCAGCGTTCCCGAGGCCCGGGCCTCGTCGCCGCCGACCCGCGAGCGGAAGCCGACCGCGGCGTAGGGGTGCAGTCGTTCTCCGGCGGCCTGGCCGCCGATCAGCTCCAGCCGGCCGTCGACGAACCAGTCGGTGCTGGTGTCGCCGGCCACCGCCAGGCCGAACGCGCCCCCGCCTTGCTCGACGAGCGCATCGCGGGTGACCGCGACATAGCTGGCGCCCAGCCGCGGCCGCAGCGTCCAGCCGTCGTTCAGTCGGGCCTGGTAGGAGAGTTCGACGTCGGCGATCCAGCTTTCCAGCTGATAGCCGCCGCGCGCGGTGGTCCCGGCGGCGCCGGCGGTGCGACGGGTCTCCAGGTCGGCCTTGTTGCGGGCGGCGGTCGCGCCGATCTGGAAGTCGCCGAGCCGCAGTCCGCCCTGGGCGCCGACGACGAAGCCGTCGGACTGGGTGCGGGCGTCGAGACCGGCGATCCGCTGGCGGCCGTCGAGATAGCCGACGAAGGCGCCGATCCAGGCCGACTTCACGCCATAGCCGACGCCGGCCAGGCCGCCGCTGCTGTCGATCTTGCCGTCCGCGACGCCGGCGGCCGCGTCGCCGTCCAGCTTGCGCCGACCGGCGATGGCCTGGCCGAAGCCGAACAGGCCGGGCGCATCGGGCGCGAACCGGGCCTGGCCGCGAGCGGCCTCGGCGATCGACAGGCCGTCGTCCGTGGCCAGGCGCACGGCCGAGGCATAGGCCTGGGGCGTGACGCGCAGCAGGGCGACAGGGTCGCTGCGGTAGGTCGCCTGGTCGGTCAGGGCCGGAAGGGCGGCGGCCAACGGGGCGCCGAGGCGATCGGCGACGAGGGCGTCGTTGAAGGTCGTGATGACCTGCGAGGCCTGGGCCGAGAAGGACGGGCTGGTGGTGAACAGCCCCAGCGCCTGCACGCGGGTGGCGGTGCTGCGCAGGTAGAAGCCGTCGGCCTGGCCGCCCTGGACGGTGGAGAACGATCCGGAGACGCCGCCGGCGGCGACGATCAGGTCGAGGGTCCTGCCCGGCGCCAGCACGGCCGAGCCGGCGAGCTTCAGGGTCGCGCCCTGGGCGATGCTCAGGCGTCCGGAGATGACCAGCTTGTCGACGGCGGTCGGATCGATCTCGAACAGGGTGGTCGAGCCGGCGGCGAGGGCGACGTTGCCGGTCACCGTCATGGTCCCGGGCGAGGCGCCGGGGCTGAGAACGCCGGAGACGGCGATGTCGCCGACCACGGTTCCGGCCGAGCCGAAGGTCGCGCCCTGGGCCACGGTGATGGTCGGGGCCGTCAGGGTCGAACCGGCCGCGCCGATCAGCCGTCCGCCCGAGACCTCGATGCGGTCGAAGGCATGGCTGCCCGACACCGAGCTCGTACCCGAGATCAGGCGCAGCGTCTCGAAGCCGCTGAACGGGGCGAGGTTCAGGGCGGTGGGCGCGGCGTCCGTGCCGGCGACCGTGAATTCCAGGCGATCGGCGCCCAGGCCGCCATTGGCCGTGCCGGTGAAGGCCGCGCCCGTCAGGCGCAGCACGTCGTCGCCCGAGCCGAGATCGACGGCGCCGCCGAACGCGCCGTTGATGGTCAGGCTGTCGGCGCCGCCGCCCAGGCCGATGGAGGCGACCTGGCCGTCGACGACCACCGTCTGGGCGCCGTCGCCGCCGTTGAGCGCGCCGACCGTGAAACCGGCCAGTCTCAGGTTCAGGCCGCTCGCCGCCAGGTCGATGGTCTCCCACGACTGGTCGAGCGTCAGGTTCAGGGTTCCGGTCCCGGTCGCGGCCAGGCGCTCGAAGCCGGCGCGGGCGTTCAGTCCGGCGCGGTCTCCGCTCAGGGCGACGATGTAGGTGTCGGTTCCCGCGCCGCCGTCGACGGTTCCGCCCACGGTCGAGCCCGCGCCTTCGGTGAAGCTGTCGTCGCCGTCGCCCAGCAGGACGTCGCCGGCGATCGAGCCCAGGTTGACGACCGTGTCCGCGCCGCCGCCGAGCGACACGCCGCCGGCGATCGCGCCCGCGTTGGTCAGGTGCTCGGCGTCGGCGCCGCCGGTGAAGGTGAAGGTCCCGGTGGTGGACAGCGCCGCGCCCGCGCCGACGCTGGCGAAGACGCCGTCCAGGCCGATGGTCGCGGTCTGGAAGGCGCCCGAATAGTTCAGGACCCCGCCGCCGATCTGGGTGAAGCGTTCGAAGTTGACGAACTGAGCGCCGTCGATCGAGCCGCCGCCGGTGGAGTCGATGGTCAGGGTGTCGAGACCCGCGCCGCCGTCGACCGCGCCGTTCATCAGCCCGCCGACCCACTGCACGAAGGTGTCGTTGCCGGCGCCCAGTTGCACGGCGCCGACGATCGCGCCGTAGTTCTCGATCACGTCGTCGCCGGCGCCCAGATCGATCGCGCCGGTGATCATGCCCTCGTTGCGGATCCGGTCGCCGCCCTGGCTGGTGCGGATGGCCGCTTCCTGGCCCGTGATCTCGCCCGTATTGACCAGGCTGAAGACCGTGCCGGAGTCGGCCTGGATCGCCGTCGCGCCGGTGCTGGCGATCAGGCCGCCGTTGACGACGCTCATGCCGGCGAGGCCCGAGGCCTGGACGGCCGGGCCGGCCGTCCTGATGGTTCCGCTGTTCTCGATGACCGCGGTCTGGCTGACGCCCACCGAGCGGCCGCCGCCCGCCAGCTGGATCAGCTCGCCGGTATTGACGAAGCGCTCCAGGTCCGAAACGCCCGTGGCGTAGTTGAGCGCGATGGTTCCGGAGTTGATCGCCTCGCCCTGGCGCGCGACGCCGCCGGAAACTCCGACAGGCGCGGTGGAGGCGTTAGACAGCCCGTTGACGGTCATGACGCCGGCGTTCTCGAACGTCGACTCGCCGGCCAGCTGAACGCCTTCGACGTTGTAGTAGCTCAGCGTCTGGTCGACGGTCAGGGCGCCGCGGCTGACGACGCTCACCCGGGGAGGGGGAAGCGAGCCGCCAAGCGGATCGACATAGGCGTCCGCCCGGCTGTAGCTGATGTAGATCAGCGGCTGGTTGGTGGTCCCGTTGCCGAGGTCGGCGGTCAGATCGACCCGTCCCTCGCCGCCCAGCGCCAGCGTGGTGTTCAGCGGGGCGGCCGCCGTCAGGGTGAGGGTCGCGTCGTTGTCGAGCTCGTAGCCCAGGGTTTCGAAGCCGGCGACCGGCGCCAGGATAGCGGCCGCGTCGGCGCGGACGCGCAGCACCAGGGTGTCGTCCCCGTCGTCGGCCACCACCGAGCCGGTGACGTTCGTGAACCGTCCGTCGACCAGTCGCGACAGGTCGGTGATGTAGGTGTCGCGTCCGCCGCCCAGGCGGATCGACCCGTTCACGACGCCGCCGTCGTCGATGAAGATGCTCGTCGCCGCGTCGCCCCAATAGCCGTTGGAGACCAGCACGACGTCGCCGTTCAGGGTTCCGGCGTTGCGGATGACGGTGTTGTCGCCGCTGGCGCGGTAGCCGATCGAGGCGGTCGCGCCGCTGATCACCCCGCCGGCGCGGTTGTCGATGATCGAGAAGCTCCCGGGATCGACGCCCACGCCGTGGCTGCTGGCGATCTCGCCTTCGTTGACGAACAGGATGTCCGACAGCGCCAGGCCCGCGGTCTTTCCCTCGATCGTGCCGCTGTTGGTCGAGGCGATGACGCGCGGCAGGCCAGAGCCGCCGGAGGTCAGGCCGACGCCGTCGGTCGAGCGGATCAGGCCGCTGTTGTCGAAGGCGCCCCGGGTGACTTCCAGCGCCGTGTTCGTCGCGATGATCGAGCCGCTGTTGTGGAAGCGGACGCCGCCAAGGCTGCCGAACGGGTTGCCCATGATGGCGGAGACGCCGTCGCCGCCGGTCGAGACGATGGAGCCGGTGTTGGTGAAGCTGGCCAGCGTGCCCAGCACGATGGCGTAGGTCTGGCCCCGGGCGTCGGGGCCGGTGAAGGTGGTGGTGATGGCGCCGTTGTTGGTGAAATCCAGCTGGCTCTCGTACAGCGCGGTTCCGTAGAAAGCCTGGCCCGCCGTCGTGACGTCGCCGTCGATGACCAGGCCGCCGATGCCTGCGACCGTGAGAAACTCGCTCGACGAGCCGCTGATCGTGGCCACAGCGCCCTTGCTCAGCACGAGGCCGTGGCTCTGGAAGTTCTGCGCGAGGCCGGCGTTGGACAGCAGGCCGTCCAGGTCGATGTCGCTGGAGACGGCCAACTGAAGGGTGTTGGTCCCGCCGCCGCCGTCCAGCACGCCGCTCACGCTGCTGAGGCTCAGCGTGGCGGAATCGACGGAGGCGATCACGCTGTCATTGCCCGCGCCCAGCCGGACGTCGCCCTGGACCAAGCCGCCGGCGAGGTCGAGATAGACGCCAAAGGGCGAGGGAGAGCTGCTGACGACCGAGCCGACGATCAGGCCGCGATTGATCAGGGTCAGTCCGTCCGTCGCGTTGATCGCCACGGGACCGGCGCTCTCGATGCGGCCGGACTCCTTGTTCTCAATCTGCCCGATCTTCCCGTTGATCGCCGCGCCGGCGCCGGTGTTGATGATCTGTCCGCTGTTGACCAGGCCGCCGTAGACGGTGACGCCCAGGTCGATGGTCGCGGCCGCGCCCGACGAGCGGAACACGCCGCTGTTGTCGAATCTGGCCGGAAGCGCGGCCCAGACGCCCGAGGAGGGCGAGAAGCGATAGGCGCTGCCGGTCCCCCCGTCGATCGTGCCGGCGTTGATCAGGCTCTGCACGGCGGCGTCGACGCCGCCGATGAACCCGCCGGCCCGGTTCTCCAGGACCAGGATGCCGGTGCGGCTGGTGTCCGCGCCGACGATCGCCGCGCCGGTGCTCGAGGTGATCGAGCCGCTGTTGGTGATGTTGGCCCGTACGGGGCCCGAACCGCTCAGGCTGGCGTTCAGCTCCAGGCCCGTCCGCCCGCGAATGACGCCGGTCTCGCCGACGGTGATGTCGACCAGGTTGGAGGGCGGCCAGGACGAGGAACCCGTCGCGCCGGTCGTCAGCAGCACGCCCGTGGCCGCGCCGCCGTCGACGGCGCCGTTGACGTTCAGGGTCGCGCGGCCTTCGCCGAAAGCGGGGGTGCTGGCGGTGAGGGCGGCCGGGGCGGTCCCGGCGTCGAGGGTCGCGCCGGCGGCGATGTCGACCCGTCCGCCGGTGACGACCAGGCCGTTGGCGGTCACGCCGGTGCAGGTGACGACCGCGCCGCCCGCGCCGGGAAGGCAGTCGGCAAAGGCCGGGCCGCCCGCGGCCGCAGCCGCAGCCAGAACCAACATGCTGCCGCCCAGAAGATTTACGCGCGCAGACCGATAAGCCGTCCGTTTCACAAACACTACAAAGCCCCCGGAAAATCACCCTGGGGTCGTGTAGCTTTGCCGTATCTCAACGTCCAGCTTCACCTGCCTGGCGATCCGCCGCCCCCGCAGGCCGCGCCGTCGGCGACACTGCGCACGAAGGTCCCCAAACGCGGAAGCCTGCACATCGACACGACGGCGATCGCTCGCCGTATCGGGCGCCATGGCGGCCCGGGAGGAAGGGTTCAAGCTGAATGATTTCAAAAGGTTATTCTGTCTTACCGAAAATCGCTCCTCATTGAAAAATAAGGAGAATTTCGGCCCGCTGACTAACCGCTGGAGGCCCGTTTATCCTGTCGCTCAAGGGCCTCTTTGCCGTCGTTCGCCGCAGTTTTGTCTAGCCAGGTGGTGGAGGGAGGCGGGGTAGGCGACGGGATCGGCAAACAGATCGGCAACCAGCGGTCGAAAGGGCGATTTGCTGCGCAGAAAGCCGATAAGAATCAGCAAGCTAAACGCTGAAAATTGGCCGTGAAAGATCGGCAAAACATGCGTTCACTACGGTAGCCGAGACCGACAGATCGTTTGGGGGAACGCTAGCAGTTCGAATCGTACCCGGCGCGCCACTTCGGTTTGAAACTGCGAACTTCGATAATCGCCGTGGTTTCGCCCGATGAGGCGACCAGCGTTCGCAGCAAATCGGTTCGATTTCCCATTATTTGGATCTCTTTCGTCGAAAGCACCTCGACGCGCTGAGCCACGGCGCGGACGTGTTCGCGGCGATATGAGCCATCTTCGGCGCGAAGGCGCTGCTTGGCCGCCTGGGCGAAGGTTTCGAGCTTTTGAGGCGTCAGGCTTGGCCCCAGGCGCTCGATGGCTGCTTCGGCCCTGTCAGCGTCCGCGCGGGCCTCGTCGCGTATGGCGGCAAGCTCCTTCATGCGCCCCTTGAAGTCCTGGTCGGCGGTGTCGGCCACCCCGTCCTCAATCGCCTCGTATAGGCGAGCGAGCTTGGCGGCCGCTGCGGCCGCCCGCTGACGAAGCTCGGTGACGTGGGCGTGGCGACGGTCGATCCACTCGGCCCGACGGTCCAGGACATTCCCCAGCAACACCTCCAGGCGCTCGCTGTGTAGCAAGCGCCGCTCCAGATGATCGACGACGGCGTCGTCGAGCTTGTCCATGGGTACGGTGATGCCCGCGCAGGCATCCTTGCCCATCCGGGCCTTGGTCGAGCAGGTGTAGTAGCGATAGGCCCCGTTCTTGCCGGTCCGCAGGGTCATGGCCCCGCCGCAGAGCCCGCAAAAGCAGATACCGCCCAAGAGCGTGCCGGCGGCTACAAAGCGCGGGCTCATGAATGAATGGTGGCGCAGGCGCAGGGAGTCCTGAACAGCCTGGAATTCCTCGGCCGAGACAATGGCGGGCACGGCGCAGATGGCGTGCTCCTCGACGGGGAGCCAGGTTTTGGTCTTGTGGTCCCTGGCGTTGAAGTGGTGCTCGCCCTTGTAGGTGGGGCGATTGAGGATCTTGTGGATCGCGTCGATCCCGAACCGCCCGCCATCGCGTGTGCGGACGTTGTTGTCGTTGAGGTGGTTGCAGATCGCCTTGAAGCCCATCGGGCCGCAGCCATCGACGCCGAAGAGGGCGAGCTTGAAGATCAGGCGGATCTTCTCGGCCTGGATGGGGTCAATCTCCAGCTTCTTCTTGAGCTTGGCTCCGCGCTCCTCGGCCACGACGACGCGATAGCCCAGCGGCGGGCGTGAGCCGTTCCAAAACCCCTGACGGGCGTTCTCCTTCATCGCCCGCAGGGTGTGCTTGGCGTTCTCACGCGACTGGTACTCGTCGAAGAGCGCCATGATCTTTCGCATCATGGTGCTCATCGGATCATCGCCCAGCTCCTGGGTGATGGAGACCAAGCGCACGCCGTTCTTGGCCAGCTTGCGGAGGTAGAACTCGAACTGAAACTGGTCGCGAAAGAAGCGCGAGAACGAGTGGACGATGATGAAGTCGAAGGCCGCAGGCTTGGCCAGGGCCGCTTCGATCATCGCTTGGAAGGATGGCCTGCGGTCGTCGGTGGCGGTGTTGCCAGGCTCGATGAACACTTCGCCCACGACCCAGCCCTTGCCGGCGCAATATGTCTCAAGCTGGCGGCGCTGGTCGGGGATGGAAAGATCGCTCTCAGCCTGACGGCCGGTCGAGACACGCAGGTAAAGGGCCGCTCGCGACGCTGTGGAGGCCTGTTCGGGGACCATCACGTCGCGCATCGGGAAACTCCTGCTCTATCTGGGGAGATCACCGAAAAGTTCGTCGAGCACGTCGGCGAAGAAGGCCTCGATGATCCGGGCTTCGTGGTCCGTCACCGGCACGGCCTGGGGCCAGTTGTCGGTGACGCTGATGGGTTTGCTTCGGTTCTGTCGTGGGGTTCGGCCGCTTCGCAAGGAGGCCCCGGGCCGAACTGCGCCCAGCTGCGGCGAAACTGTACCTACAGCGTAGGAAGCAGCGTCTCGGTTAGGTGGGTGACGGTGGTCCGGCGTAGGGCGAGGTTCACGGGGCATAGCCAAGCGTTCCGTGTGAAGCGGAACGCCAAGCCTCGATCTAGGGCGGGCGGGCCTCAACCACGGTTAGGCCGCTGTTCACGCACTTCCGTCCCTACCTGCCCGCACCGACCATTCAATCCAGGCCTCCAACACGAGGGGGCGGCTGCAATCCGGGCAGCGCATGGCGGCGAGATCACGCACAGCGCCGGTCAGGAGCAGGTTAGCCGGTTCGTTGTCCTCGGGATCGACCAGCCGGGCCGCAGCGGTCACCTTGGCGGCGATCTCGGTCGGGGTAGCAGCGGCGACCTTGGGCAAAGCCTCGGTGAGCTCGTGCCTTTGGCGGAAGAGGTCAGGGAGCATGGCGTCTATGCGGGCCATTTCCTGGCCCTGCGGCAGCGCAAGCTGTTGCTCCTCGGTGAGATTGAGCCAGTTGTGGTTCTGAAAGACGTCGCTCTCTAGATCGGCCCAGCGGTTCACGAGCCGGCAAATCCGAAGGTCGAGCGCGACGAACGTCCCGAAGCGCATCAGGGCGCTATCGGCGGGGAGCGAGGCGCTAGCGCCGGTGCTGACCGCTACAGGTGCAGCGGCCGCCGCGCCCATTACGGTTCGTCTGGTGAGGTCAGGCAGGCGCGCACGGTCGCCGCCCGTCTTTCGACGCGAGCCCATGGTCAGAATCCCAAAACTCAGATTATGATTTTTCTATCATGTTGGTCGCTTCAAATCAATAGAAAATAATCAAGCGAGTAGGAAATCATCAAAATGCTCACCAAGGAGCAGATCAGGGCCGCTCGCGCACTCCTCGATTGGAGCCAGCCGATGCTGGCCGAAGCCGCAAAACTGTCGCTACCGACCATCAGCCGTATGGAAGGGGCTCTTGGACCGAGCCGCAGCACCGCCGCCAACGTTGAAGCAGTTCGGCGGGCATTTGAGGATGCTGGTGTTGTTTTCCTAAAGACCGGGGAACCCTCGCCGGAAGGTGGCGCTGGCGTTCGCCTTAAGGCCTAGCGGTTTAGCCGCAGGGTGGAACGGCCCGCTCAGACTAAACTGCTTGCCGCATACTTTGGGCCTTGAGAAATTGCCTGCTCCGATGGGACCTGACGGTCATCGGCTCGCCCGCCCTTCTTCCACTAATCACATCGAGACGCAGTGCGGGCGTGCGCCTTCCCGCATGCGCTAGCCACCCATCATGTGACGTTCTGCACAAACTCCGACCTGCCGAGTTGCAATGGTCAAGCTTAGCTTCACCATTGAGGATGTCACTTTGCTTAGAACCTTCCTGATTGCGACAGCACTCGTCGCGATGATCCCCGCTGGCGCAACCGCTGCACCAAAGCTTTCAGATGCGCAGATCAAGAAGGCGATCATCCAACAATCGATCGCCAACTACCCGGGGAGCTGCGCCTGCCCTTACAACACCGCTCGGAATGGTAGCTCGTGTGGTGGCCGTAGCGCCTATAGCCGTGGCGGTGGCTACGCTCCCATGTGCTACCCATCTGACGTCAGCAAGGCTGAGGTTGATGCGTATCGGCGCGGAAACTGATCGCCGATCCCGCTACGCGACTATGCGCCAACGGCGATGCCTTCCGTTTCTTGGGTCCTGAAGTTGATTTGGGCGGCCCAGTAGGGCCGCCCTCCATTTCATCATGCTTGCTTGGTTCGCGCCTTGGCCGTCGGTGGAGCAGCCTTAGCCTTGCAGTCAGCTAGGGCCAATTCCGGCTAGTGAAGGCCGACGGCTTCGACCTCAGCTCCCCCAAACCTGATTGAGAACCTGCGCCACTAGAGCGGCCTTATCCTGCGGAAGGAACCGGCCATAGTGCTCGGCGATGGTGTCAGGCGTGTCCTGGATGGCGTAGCTGGCCTGCTCGTAGGAGCCCGTCTGCTTGAGGACGTGGGTCGCCAGGACGTCGCGCACGTTGTGCGGGCCGTGCGGTAGCAGCCCCTCTATGGCGCCCTTGCCGGTGTAGGGGTTGTAGATCCCGTAGCGCTGAATGATCGAGCGCCAGGCCTCATAGAACTTGTGCTGCTCGTAGGCCCCGCTGTTGCTCTTGTTCTTCACCGTCTTGACGAAGAAGGTGCGCGGATCGGGCTGGGCCTTCAGCAAGGCCTTCCGGTCCAGGCGTAGCCAGACGTCGATCTCGTCATAGAGGCCCGACAGGTCCGGCAGGATCAGCCGCAGCGGGCTCTTCCTGAAGAAGGTCGATCCGGCGTTCTTGAAGGCTACTGCGGGCACGAAGACCTCCCATCCGTCGTCCCGGTCGCTCCATCGCAGCTCGCCCCTCTTGAGGGCTTCTAGCTGGCGCTCAGGCGTCGGGCTGCGCCCACGCGGGACGACGAGGAGCTGGCGGAGATTCTTTTGCCGGAGCCCCAGATGCAGGCCCATGCGAATCATCAGATAGCCCCGCGTCGCCTCGGCGGCGGCTACGGGAAACCGACGCCGATCTGGCCGGCGCCGGCGAACCTCCTCGGCGATCTTGCGATACTCACCTAGTGGGCTGTCGGCCTCCAGAATGGTCAGGATCGGCTCGAACGGATCGCGATGCACCCGCGCCACCCGATCGACCTCCTTGGCCCTGACGATGGCGTGGCGGTGGATGGTTTCGCAGACGCCTTCCCAATCCTCGGTAGCCGCCACGATGTCGGCTGGGGTGATGAGGCCGGCGATGGGGCGCAGGTAGCCGGCAAGGTGCGGCGACTGGCGAAGCCAGCCGGTGCCCTCGCGGGTGAGGCCGGCGACGACGGTGAGCATCTCGCTTTCCCACCGGGTGAAGAACCCGCGCTTGATCTCTCGCCAGCGCAGATACCAATCCCACACGGCCGGGAAGAGCAGGACCGCGAAGGTCATGCAGCGGATAGGCGCGCCATACCCGCGAACCTCGCCCTCGGGGCAGGCCGCCAGCGCCCCAAACAGGAGCCCCAAGTGCTCCATCTTTTGGTTGGCCGTCTCGTCGTTCCATACGCCGTTACGGCCCCGGCCGCCGGTCGTCAGGGTCGCGGTCTTGAAGAGCCGCAGGTCGCGGGCTTCGGTATCGAGGATAATCGGCGCCCGCTCGGTCTGTACCGGTCTGCCGGCCTCGGGCTCGCCGCTGTCGGACAAGCGCTCCTCAAGTGGTCGGGGCTTGGGGAACGGCAGCGGCGAGGCGCCCTCCGAGAACCGGAACGAGAAGCGATGGAGGACCGCATTGGCGTGATAGCGCCGATAGTCGGTGGCGCCGGAGATAATCACCGTGCGCACCCAGGCCAGGATCTCCGCTCGCTTGGCCCTCGGGAGCAGGTCGAAGTCATCTGGCAGGTGCCAGGCCAGGCGCCGGCGCTCGACCACGGAGAGTTTTTCCAGCCCGCCGCCGGTGATCATCCGGCCGGGGTGAGCGAGCTTGGAGGAGAAGTAACCATCGGGCAGGCGATAGCGCCGCTCAATCGCCTTGAGGACGCGAAGGCCCGTGGCGCTGCGCGGCTCCTTCTCGCCGCGCTTCCATGTGTAGAGGGTCTGGGTGTCGATCTTGAAGCCCTGGGCGGTGATCGCCTTCTGCAGTCGGTAGACGTTCTCCCCGTGTCGCTCGACATGGAGCTGGAAGGCATCAGCGAAGTCGTCGGGGTCTTCCCACTCGGTCCATAGGGGCTCGGGGTACATGACCACGGGCCGTCGCTTGTAGGGTCTCCTGGTCTTGCTTGGAGAGGCTTCGGTCTCGGTCGCTTGGGTTGCAGCTGCGCCCGTGGGCGCGGTCTTGAGTTTAGGTGGCATAGGTTCGCACTGACGCGCGGAGCCATTTGTCCGCTGGCGTAAGACCCCTGGACGGGGCCTGCACCCTACCGGTCTAGAAAATTGAACCCGGGCGTGTGCCGCCGGCCACAGGCAGGGGCCTGACCTAAAACCTCAAGCGTGCTTACATTGCGGCTTAAGCCGCATGCCGAGACTAGGTCGGGCGACGGGCGGCCGGTCAAGGGTGGCCGAAGGCCATCGCCGAAGGCGACGGCGCTAGCCGCCCTTGAGGGGCTGCCCGACGGCTGGCCCCACCCCGGCGAAGCCGGGAAAGAACAAAGAAAATCAGCCGATTAGCTCGAACCTGGCGCCAAACCGGCGCCAGGTTCGAGGGCGTGGCGCCAAGCGGCCGCGCCGAAAAACGATGTGCAGACAATTACTTACGGCAGCCAACCCATGGGGTTGGCGCCGTAGCTTTATCTTGCCTTACGCCGAACCTCCCCCCGCCTGAACTTCTGCGCTCTATCTGTTCCCCAGCACTCCTAGCCACCACAGAAAGCACGGCTCCGCCGGGACGGACTGGCTAAGTCCTAGTGCTTAGGGAGGGACTGGCGGCGTCGCGGCAAACGTGGATGCGGAGATTAGGCCGAATTATCTCCGCATAAAGTGCGGAGAATGGGCTTGCCATGGCGGGAGCCTACGCCCAAACTTCGGCCGAAAGGCACGGGCTATGGCGCACTATATATACGACCGGGACGGCTGGCCGAACCTTGAATGGGACAAGGCGGCGCTTGCGGACCAGCTCGCTCATGTCCGCCATCGGCAAGGCCGTCTGCTCGGCCGGATGGATGCCTTGGGGTTCTCGCTGCGCGAGGAAGCCGCGCTAAGAACCCTTACCGAAGACGTCCTGAAATCGAGCGAGATCGAGGGCGAAATCCTCGACAAGGAGCAGGTTCGATCGTCCATCGCTCGACGCCTGGGAATCGATGTTGGGGCGCTCAAACCTGCCGATCGCCACGTCGATGGTGTCGTTGAAATGATGCTCGACGCCACCCAGCGGTTCGATCAACCGCTATCCGAAGAGCGTCTTCTAGGCTGGCACGCGTCGCTCTTCCCGACCGGATATAGCGGCCTTAGCAAGATCGTCGTCGGCGCCTGGCGCGATGAAAATGCCGGCCCGATGCAGGTGATTTCCGGGCCGATCGGGCGCGAGAAAGTCCACTACGAGGCGCCAGCGGCCGGTCGTTTGGCCGACGAAATGCGGGCCTTTCTGGGGTGGTTCAATGGCGATGCTGGAGACGATCCGGTCGTCAAAGCTGCGCTCGCTCACCTTTGGTTTGTCACCGTTCATCCGTTCGAGGACGGCAACGGACGCATCGCCAGAGCCATCGCCGACATGGCGCTCGCGCGCTCGGACGGTAGTCCTCAGCGCTTCTACAGCATGTCCTCGCAGATCCGATTGGAGCGGAAGGATTACTACGACACGTTGGAGGCGACGCAGAAGGGGGGCGTCGATGTCACGGGGTGGATCGCGTGGTTCCTAGGCTGTCTCGACCGGGCTTTTGATGGTGCCGAGGCCACGTTAGCGACGGTGCTTGCCGCCGCGCGCTTCTGGGAAACCCATGCGGGTGAGGCCTTTAATGAGCGTCAGCGGGCGATGCTTCAGCGGCTGCTTGCGGGTTTTGAGGGCAAGCTGACATCGTCGAAATGGGCGACGATCACGAAGTGCTCCCAGGATACTGCCGGGCGCGATATCGACGACCTAATCACGCGCGGTGTGTTGGTCAGGGATATCGGTGGGGGGCGGAGTACAAGTTACGCCCTCGCACATTCCAAGGCGGATATTTGACCCTATCCGGACTCTGCAGTCAGCACATCGAGAACTGTTACCGACGTCCGGAAGCTCGGATCCCAGCACACTTTACCTTAGCCGCTAGGCAGCGGTGGCCGATTTCAAAAAAGCGGCGCGCCGACGTCGCGCGTTCTGAGTCGCTCAGGGCGCACATGTCGTGCCTGGGGTCGCTTGCAGCTGGCGGAGTGCTTAGCACGGGTTATCCACGCAGTTGCATGGATGTCGCGGGCAAATAGCTAGGCAGCCGTTGACACCTAAACCCGACTGCCGACAGGAAGCTATCCGGCTTCCGGGTTCGGTGGACCTGGTGATCTCAGCGGGTTGTTATTGAGGACTGAGTCGGATGAGAGGCCAGTCCGAAGAGGGTGAAGAGAGATGACGGGCCAGGAGCAACGCGCCGCGCTTCAACGAAAAATCTGGGATATCGCGAATGATGTGCGCGGCTCGGTCGATGGATGGGACTTCAAGCAGTATGTCCTGGGTACGCTCTTCTACCGCTTCATCAGCGAGAATTTCGCCGCCTATATCGAGGCGGATGACGACAGCATCAACTATGCTGATCTGGCGGACGATATCGTCACTGATGACATCAAGGATGATGCCATCAAGACCAAAGGCTATTTCATCTACCCCAGCCAGCTGTTCGTCAATGTGGCGAAAGGCGCCAACACGAATGACAGCCTGAACACTGATCTGGCTCAGGTTTTCGCGGCGATCGAGTCGTCAGCGAATGGCTACCCGTCCGAGCAGGACATCAGAGGACTCTTTACCGACTTCGATACGACCAGCATGCGGCTTGGCAACACGGTCACGGAGAAGAATAGCCGTCTCGCCAAAGTGCTGAAACGCGTTGCTGAGCTGGATTTCGGAGGCTTCGACAACAGCCAGATTGATCTCTTCGGCGATGCCTACGAATTCCTAATTTCAAACTACGCTGCTAATGCGGGCAAATCCGGAGGTGAGTTCTTCACTCCGCAACACGTCTCCAAACTCATCGCGCAGCTCGCCATGCATGGGCAGGAGAAGGTCAACAAGATTTACGACCCCGCCTGCGGCTCCGGCTCGCTCCTACTGCAAGCCAAGAAGCATTTCGACGCGCATATCATCGAAGAGGGTTTCTTCGGGCAAGAGATCAATCACACGACCTACAACCTCGCCCGCATGAACATGTTTCTGCATAACATCAATTACGACAAGTTCAACATCCAGCGCGGAGACACGCTCACCCAGCCCCACTTCCAGGATGACAAGCCGTTTGACGCTATCGTGTCCAACCCGCCCTATTCGGTTAAGTGGATTGGCTCGGATGATCCCACGCTAATCAATGACGAGCGGTTCGCGCCAGCGGGTGTGTTGGCACCGAAATCAAAGGCAGACTTTGCCTTCGTCCTCCATGCACTCAGCTATCTGTCAGCGAAGGGCCGCGCGGCGATTGTATGCTTTCCGGGGATCTTCTATCGCGGCGGGGCGGAACAGAAAATCCGCCGATATCTGATCGATAACAACTATGTTGAAACCGTGATCGCGCTTGCGCCGAACCTGTTCTTTGGCACCACCATTTCGGTGACGATCCTTGTGCTGGCCAAGAACAAGACGGGCACTGATGTGCAGTTCATTGACGCGTCGGGCGAGGCGTTTTTCCGCAAAAGCACCAACACCAACCTGATGGAAGATCGCCATACTGACGAAGTTATTCGCCTTTTTGCCACTAAGGAAAATGTGGCCCATGTGGCGGAATGCGTGGATCAGCAACGCATCATCGACAATGATTATAACCTGTCGGTCAGCGCTTATGTGCAGCCCAAGGATACCCGTGAGGTGACGGATATCGCCGTGCTGAATGCTGATTTGAAGACAACCGTTGCGCGGATCAACCAGTTGCGCGCCGACATCGACGAGATCGTCGCTGAGATCGAGGCGTGAGCGATATGGGGTATTTGAAGCGGCTTTTGGATGGGGCGGCGGTGGAATGGATGCCGTTGGGGCAAGTTGTCAAGGTTCTGCGAGGGAAACGGCTAACCAAAAGCGAACTGACCGAGGATGGCGCTTACCCCGTTTTCCACGGTGGGCTTGATCCCCTGGGCTACTACGGCGAAGCTAATCGCCCCGCCAACTCAGTGATGGTGATCAACGTCGGAGCTTCTGCGGGAACGGTGGGATTCAGTTCCGTTGATTTTTGGTCTTCTGATGGTTGCTTCACCTTGGCGCACGCTGAAGCGGTCAATAGCAAGTTCTTATATCATTTTTTGATCGGCCGCGAACATTACATCAAGGGTCAAGTAAGGGTTGCCGGAATTCCAACTCTCGACGCTTTCGTGGTTGAGAATATCCTGACCCCCATCCCATGCCCCGATGATCCGGAGAGGTCGCTGGCGATACAGGGCGAGATTGTGCGGATACTCGACAGCTTCACGGAGCTAACCGCTGAGCTAACCGCCGAACTAACCGCCGAACTAACCGCCCGCAAAAAACAGTACGATCACTACCGTAATCGACTTCTAAGTTTTGAAGATGAGGAAGTGGAGTGGAAGACATTGGGAGATGTGACCCTGAAATCCTACTCCGGTGCGACACCAAAAGCGGGAAGCGCCAAATACTATGAAGGGGGCACCATCCCTTGGCTGCGGACCCAGGAGGTTGTTTTCTCAGACATTTACGAAGTGTCCGAAAAGATCACGCCACTTGCGCTTAAAGAAACGGCAGCAAAATGGGTGCCCGCCAACTGCGTGATTGTAGCTATCTCGGGGGCAACTGCTGGTCGGTCGGGAATTAACAAAATACCGACCACAACCAACCAGCACTGCTGCTGCTTGGAAATCGACCCAAAGCAAGCGCTTTATCGCTACGTCTTCCATTGGGTCAGCATGAACTACGACAAAATCAAAGGAATGGGACAGGGCGCGCGGGGTGATCTAAACTCTGCAATCATCAAAGACTTTGAAATTCCCATTCCGTTTCCCCATGACCCCGAAAAATCCTTAGCAGAGCAAGCCCGCATCGTTGGCATCCTCGATAAATTCAACACGCTGACCACCTCCCTCAGCGAAGGCCTGCCGCGCGAAATCGCGCTGCGGCAGCGGCAATATGAACACTACCGCAACCTGCTCCTGGGCTTTCACGCGGGGGCTGCGGCATGAGCAAAACACTTGAGGAAATCGCTAATCATCTGCACGAAGCAAACAAAAAGGTGCAACTGATCTATGCCTTCAACGGCACAGGCAAAACCCGCCTGTCCCTCGCCATGAAAGACCTCATTGATCCGAAGGCGGAAGAGCGCTTAGACCAACGCCGCCCGAAAGTCCTTTATTATAACGCGTTTACCGAAGACCTTTTCTATTGGGACAATGACCTGGACGGCGACACGGAGCGCAAGCTTCGCATTCATCCGAACGCCTTCACCAAATCCGCATTTGAAGATCTTGGTCTCGATATCAGGGTTATCACCGCGTTCCAGCGCTACACCCAACCGAACCTGACTCCGCGCTTCAACGAAGAGTACAAAATCAAAGACAAGTACGATAATGAGGTCACGGTCCCGGCGTTTTCCGAAGTGACCTTCTCGCTCGAACGCGGCACAGATACAAGCACCGGCAACCTCAAAATCTCCAAGGGCGAAGAGAGCAACTTCATCTGGAGCGTTTTCTATTGCCTGCTGGATCAGGTCATCAGCACCCGCAACACCGCCGAACTCGATGAGCGCGAAACGGATCAGTTCAATGACCTCGACTATATCTTTATCGATGACCCGGTCAGCTCACTGGATGAGAACCACCTGATTCAGCTTGCCGTCGATGTGGCAGGCCTGATCACAAGCAGCGAAAGCACGAACGGCCTGAAGTTCATCGTTACAACGCACAACCCGCTTTTCTTCAATGTGCTATTCAATGAATTGCAACAGAAAACCTGTTACATGCTGAAGCGGCTAGAGGATGGAACCTTTGAGCTGAATGCGAAGAACGGCGATTCCAACCAGAGCTTTTCGTACCACCTTTACCTCAAGCATACGCTGGAGCAGGCGATTGCGGCGGACAAGATCGAACGGTATCACTTCACACTGCTGCGCAACCTGTATGAGAAAACATCGAATTTTCTGGGCTATCCACGGTGGTCTGAGCTTCTGCCCGGCGACAAGAAACTCTATCTGAACCGAATAATCCAATTCACGAGCCATAGCACACTTTCCAACGAGGCCGTTGCCGAGCCCTCCCCGCAGGAGAAGCAGACGGTGAAGCTTCTGTTGGAGCATTTGCGCAACAATTACAGCTATTGGCAGGAGCGCACACCGAATGCCTGAGCAAACCAAGCCAATCGCAGAGACCAACCGCTTCATCGTGCTCGATAAATATGTGCGCGCATGGGAAGCGGCTAACAGCTATCAGTCTGAGGCGGACCTGGAGCGCGAGCTTGTCCAGGACCTTTGCAACCAGGGCTACGAGTTTCTAAACAATCTGCGATCACCTGGTGCCATGCTGGCAAATATTCGCGTCCAGCTTCAGTCGCTCAACGACGTTCAATTTAGCGACAAGGAGTGGGCGCGGTTCGTTGAGACCTATTTGGATCGCCCCAGTGACAGCGTCACGGACAAAGCCCGCAAAATCCACGAAGACTATATATTCGATTTCGTCTTCGATGATGGCCGCATTCAGAACATCTATCTCGTCGATAAGACGAATGTCTGCCGCAACAAGGTCCAGGTCATCAAGCAATTCGAGCAGGTCGGGACGTACGCGAACCGCTACGATGTGACGATCCTGGTGAATGGGCTGCCTCTAGTGCAGGTCGAGGTTAAGAAGCGCGGCGTCGCCATCCGAGAGGCCTTCAATCAGATACACCGCTACAGCAAGGAGAGTTTTAACTCAGACAATTCTCTTTTCAAGTATTTGCAGATCTTCGTGATCTCAAACGGCACAGACACACGCTACTTCGCCAACACGACCAAGCGCGATAAAAACAGCTTCGACTTCACGATGAACTGGGCGCAGGCCGATAACAGCCTGATCAGGGATCTGAAGGATTTTACGGCAACTTTCTTCGAGAAACGCACTCTGCTGAAAGTGCTCTTGGAATATTCGGTCTTCGATGTCAGCGACACGCTTTTGGTGATGCGTCCCTATCAGATCGCGGCGACCGAACGCATCCTGTGGAAGATCAGAAGCTCGTTCGAAGGCAAGACGCTTAGCAAGCCGGAGAGCGGCGGGTTCATCTGGCACACGACAGGGTCTGGAAAGACGCTGACCAGCTTCAAGGCGGCCCGTATCGCCACCGAACTCGAATTCATCGACAAGGTCCTTTTCGTGGTTGACCGCAAGGACCTCGATTACCAGACGATGAAGGAGTATCAGCGCTTCTCCCCCGATAGCGTCAATGGCTCAGACAGTACGGCAGGGTTGAGGCGAAACCTATCAAAGGACGATAACAAGATCATCGTCACGACGATCCAGAAGCTCAACAATTTGATGAAGACCGAAGGCGACCTGCCGATCTATTCGCAGCGCGTCGTCTTCATTTTCGATGAATGCCACCGCAGTCAATTTGGTGAAGCGCAAAAGAATCTCAAGCGCAAGTTCAAGCATTTCGCTCAGTTTGGCTTTACTGGAACGCCAATCTTCCCGGAAAACGCTTTGGGTGCGGAGACGACGGCCAGCGTGTTCGGAAGCGAACTTCACTCCTACGTCATCACCGATGCAATCCGTGATGAGAAGGTGCTGAAATTCAAGGTCGATTATAATGATGTGCGCCCACAGTTTAAGGCGATCGAAACAGAACAGGATCAGAAAAAACTTACTGCTGCTGAAAACCGGCAAGCCCTTCAGCACCCGGAGCGCATCGCGGGGATTTCCCGATACATCCTGGAAAATTTTCGTCGCAAGACGCATCGGCTTCATGGAGGCAATAAGGGATTCAACGCCCTGTTCGCGGTCAGCAGCGTTGATGCCGCGAAGCTCTATTATGAAAAATTGAATGCGCTTCAGATAGGCAGTGAAAAGCCGCTGAAAATCGCGACCATCTTTTCATTTTCAGATAATGAAGAACAGGAAGCGGTTGGCGAAATTCCCGACGAGAGCTTTGAAGTATCTGCGCTCGACAGCAGCGCCAAGGAATTTCTGAGCTCTGCTGTCGCTGAATATAACGCGTTTTTCAGAACCAATTTCAGCGTCGATAGCAAGGGCTTCGAGAATTACTATCGGGACTTGGCTAAGCGAGTAAAGTCAAAGGAAGTTGATCTTCTCATTGTGGTGGGGATGTTCCTGACCGGATTCGACGCGCCAACCCTCAACACGATTTTCGTGGATAAGAACCTGCGTTTTCACGGCCTCATCCAAGCTTATTCACGAACTAACCGCATTTACGATGCAACCAAGACGTTCGGTAACATCGTCACCTTCCGCGACCTAGAAGGGGCTACTGTCAAAGCGATCACGCTTTTTGGCAACGCCAACACGAAGAATGTCGTTCTGGAGAAAAGTTACGCCGAGTATATGGAGGGTTTCACAGACCTGACGACAGGCGAGGCGCGGCGCGGCTTTGTCGAGGTGGTCCGGGAACTTGACGAGCGTTTCCCGGATCCCGCCGCGATTGAGAAGGAAGCAGACAAAAAGGCCTTTGTGAAGTTGTTCGGCGAGTACCTGCGCGTCGAGAATATCCTCCAAAACTACGATGAATTTTCAAGCCTGAGGCAACTCCAAGAGATCGATGAAGGAGATGAGAAAGCCCTGGCGGCATTCAAAGAGCGGCATCAGTTGAGCGATGATGATGTCGTGGAGCTCAAATCTGTCCCAATGCCATCTGATCGGAAGGTCCAAGACTACCGGTCAACCTATAACGATATCCGAGATTGGATTCGCCGCGAAAAGGCTAGCGCGGAGCAAGTCGAATCAAAGATCGACTGGGATGATGTAGTGTTTGAGGTCGATCTTCTCCGGTCACAGGAAATAAACCTTGATTATATCCTTGAGTTGATATTCGAGCATAACAAGAAAATCAAAAGCAAATCTGAGCTGGTAGGTGAAATACGCCGCGTGATCCGGGGTAGTATCGGCAACCGCGCCAAGGAAAGCCTAGTCGTTGATTTCATCAATCAGACAAATTTGGATGAACTCGGGGACAAAGCTGGCGTGATCGAAGCCTTCTTCGCGTTTGCTCAAGCCGAGCAAGTTCGCGAAGCAGAGGAGCTTATCGCTGATGAGAAACTGAACCCGGATGCCGCTAAGCGCTATATCGAGACATCAATCAAGCGCGAGTATGCAAGCGAGAACGGTACGGAGTTGAATTCCATCTTGCCGAGAATGAGCCCGCTCAACCCACAATATTTGACCAAAAAGCGAGACGTTTTCCATCGGATCTCCGCGTTTGTTGAAAAATTCAAGGGTGTAGGCGGAAAGATTTAGACGCAATAGCTTTCATCCCTAGGTCTGAACTTTGCGACACGACGCGCTCGCGCTGTTCTGAGATAAGGAATCTACCCGCCCTGATAGCGGGCTAGGCGGAGGGCGACTTCGGCTTTAGGGAGCCGGCATCGCGGGTGGCTCGACGTCTTGAGCAGCGCGCTCGCCAGGGTGTCGTGATCGCAGGCACCTTCAGCCTCCAGCTGGTCGAGCACCCAGAGCGCGCCGTGCACGTCCACCTGGTGGGCTTCGGCTGCTCGCCTCAAGCCCGCGTCACCCGTCAGCAGCGTCCACCGCCGCGCCTGCGCTAGCGCGAAGGCGAAGGTGTCCGGCAGGGAGAGGGAGCGATCGGCCCTCGACAGGATAGTGGCGCTCTGCACCTCGGCCGGTGCCAGTTCCTCCACCCGCAGGCCCAAGGCGATGAGCCGATCGCCGAGCGGCCCGGCCAGCTCGCGCTCAAAGAGCAGGTCGGGCACGACGAATTCCGCGGCCAATTCGAATGCCGCCTCCAGAATCTCTCCGCGTTCCAGGTCGATGATGATCGACGTATCCGAAACGAGGACCCCCATGGATCAAGCCGCCTGTTCCAGGCGGGCGTCTAGCTCACGCACTGAAATGCCGAGCATCTCGGCCGCGCGACTTTCGCCAATGACGTTTTCGGCCAGGGCCCTGAGGCAAAGCCGCTCGAACCGCTTAGGTTCTTCCTCTTCGGCCTGCATTGAGGCGGGCTCCTTGAACGGCGGCGATCGCCAGCCGCGTTCGTCAAATTCGCGATAGAGCGCCGAGAACGCCTTGGCGTCGATGATGCCCAGATCCCGGCAGCGGAACGTGATCGCCTGGACGCTGACGCCGAAGCGCTTCTTGAGCGCCACCAGTTCGCCGATGCTGATCATCGAGCGATGCGCGCCGACCTCTGCGCGCACGACATCGGCGGGCATCAGAAAAGCGCCCGCGAACCGGTGCGCGGCCTTCTCATCATCAACGCCCGCCGCCGGCGTCATGACCATGTGGCCCAGCTCGTGGGCGAGCGTGAAACGCTTGCGCTCAGCCCAGATGTGCCGCCGCACCACCACGACCCGGGCCGCGTCGCGGCCGTGGCGGCGCACGCGAGCGGCTAGGCCGTCGATATCCTCAAGGTCCAGCGACAGGACCTTGATGCCCCGCTCTTCCAGAAGTTCCGCCAGTTTGGGAATGGGGTCATGGCCCAGACCCCATTCCTCGCGCACGGATCGCGCGGCATCTTCGGCGTCGCGAACGTCGCTGACGGGATAGGGCGCGCTACGCGGCTGTTCCCAGTCGGCGCTTTTAAGCTGCAGAAGGTCTTCGATCGCTAAATAGCGCTCGAGCAACTGGATCGTCAGCGCCTCGACCGTCGCCTCTTCCTTGGCAGACGTCTTCTTTCGGAAGTCGACGCCTTCCAGCACCAGCTCCTCGTCGCTGAGCAAATAGCCTTCGCTGACCTGCAGAGCCGCCGCCAGCGCCATCAATATCCGCGACCCAGGCATGTCCTCGTTGCGCTCGTACTTGCCGATGGCTTGCGGAGACACCACGCCGCCCATGCGGTCGGCGAGGGCGCGCAGCGACAGGCCCGCGGAAGCCCGCGCCACCTTCAATCTGCGTCCAATCATGACCTGCTCCTCGTTGTCGGTTTACAAAAATCGCATCTGATGGTTATTTTGTAAACCGAAAGGCCTTGAAGACCCCTAATCCCTGCCCATGTACCTGAAGAGATAACGCTGTTTCGCCCACTTTTGTAAACCGAGGATCCCATGGCTTGGTCGTCGCCGCAGAATGATCCGTTCGCCGATCCGCTGGACGCGGTGCTGGCCGAAATCGCCCTGAACCTTCAACTGCCGCCGGGACTTCACGCCAAGGCCGTCGAACGCTCCGAGGCGGTTCGCAAATACATCGAACGGCCGGGCAGCCCGCTCTTTGGCCGGGTGAGCTACTTCTACCCCCAGGGCTCGATGCGGATCGACGCCACGATCTCCACCCGCGGCACCGACGACGAATACGACATCGATATCGTGGCCGAGATCTTCGGCGGCGATCTGCGCCCTGAGGCCCTGCTGGACGACCTCTACGCGGCACTGGCCGACTATCCGGTGCAGCGCGTTGTGCGCCAGACGCGATGCGTCACCCTCTACTACGCCGACGGCATGCACCTGGATGTGACGCCGGCGCGGCGCACGGCGGCCAAGGACAAGGAAAGCGTCATCGCCCACGCCAAGGGCGGCGCCGACGCCGAGCCGGGCATCTACGTGCCGATGAACGCCTATGCGTTTGGCCAATGGTATACCGACCGCACGCCGACCGAGGAGACCTTCGCCAAGGCGATGAACGAGCGGCTCTATGCTCAAGACGGCATGGTCTTCGCCGAGGCGGAGTCCGATGACGTTCCGGCTCAGACTCCCCTGATCATCAAGAGCGTCACCACGGTGGCGCTGCAACTGCTCAAGCGTCATCGCAACATTCTCTACGCCGACGCCACGGGCCGCATCCCGCCGTCGATCCTGTTATCGTGTCACGCCGGCCACGCGGCCGTACCCGGCATGCGTCTGGCGGAGATGTTGATCCGGCAGGCGCGTTGGACGGCGCGCGCGATCGACGACGCCGCCCGGCTCGGCCGGCTATTGTCGGTCGCCAACCCCGAGCATGCGGGAGAGCTGTTCACCGACCGCTGGCCCGAGTCGCAAAGCCAGCAGCAGGCCTATGCCGCCGCGCTCCACAAGCTGGCCAACGGCCTGGAGGCGCTGCGGACCGCCGATGTCCAGCTGGAAGACTTGCAGCAGTGGATGCGCGTGCAGTTCGGGGAGCGCGTAGTGACCCGCTCGATCCAGAAATTCAACGAGCGCCTCGGTCGCCAGGTCAAGGCCGTCGAGCACGGCTACACCCGCAATGGCGGCTTGTGGACACCGTCGACGCCGAAATTGGCCGGACTGACCAGCGGCGCGGCTTCGCTTCTGGCGCCGGTCGCCGCCCGCGCTCACACCAATATGGGCGAGCGTCGCTTCCGATGATCCTGACCATCGACCAGCAGATCGAAGCGATGGACGTCATCTGGCCGACGTTCAAGCTCGTTCGGCGCGAGGGTCGGGCGGCGATCTGGCGCGGAGCGGTTCGCCCGCTCCTGCAGACCTATGTGGTCGAGGTTTTCTATCGGGCGCCGTTGGCGCTGGAGCATGTCCCCATCCAACGGCTCCAGCCGCAGGTGGAGATTCTCCATCCACAGCTTCGGCCGCGCCCCGGGGACCCGGAGGGCATGCTGCCGCACGTCTACTACGGCGCCGACGGCGGGGTGTCGCTCTGCCTGCTGGATCCGGACGCCAAGGAGTGGTCGGCCTCGGATCTCCTGGCGGAAACCACGGTGCCTTGGACCATCGACTGGCTCGCCGCCTACGAAGGCTGGCGGGCGACCGGACAATGGACGGCGCCCGGGCGCCATGTGGAGGCTTGAACCATGGCCAAGACGCGCATTCCCCAGAAGGTCCAGTCCGCGCTGTGGGCGCGGGCGAGCGGACGCTGCCAGTACCGAGGCTGCAATCGAAACCTGGTGGGCGACCTGGAAGCCGGGCGGGAGGACGGCACGTTCGGCTTCATTGCTCATATCGTGGCTGATGCGCCGGATGGTCCGCGCGGCTGCTCCATCCGGTCACCCTTGCTCGCCAAATCCCTTGAGAACCTCATGCTGATGTGCGGGAAGCATCACAAGGAGATCGACGTCGACGGCCCGGAGGATCACCCCGAGGCCCTGCTTCTGGAAATGAAGCGCGAGCACGAATTGCGGATCGAGCTGGTGACCGGCGTGGATCAAGATCGCGCCTCCCATGTGGTTCGCTTCGGGGCGAAGATCGGCCAGCGCGAAGCTCTGGTCTCCACGCGCGATCTGTTCCTGGCCATGCTGCCGCATAACCACCCCGCTGGCGGGCGCACCATCGATCTGGATATCGTCGGCTGCGCCTATCGCGATGATGAGGCCGACTACTATCGCTACCAGCGCGATAATCTGCGGCGGCAGTACGAGGCCCAAGTGCGCGGACGGATCGAGCGGCAGGAGATCCGCCACGTCAGCGTTTTCGCGCTCGCGCCTCAGCCCTTGCTGATCGAATTGGGCCGTCTGATCGGCGATATCCTGCCAGCCCAGGTCATGCAGCGACACCGCGAGCCTGCCACCTGGACCTGGCAAGACGACGCGCCCCCGATCGTCTACAAGGTCGGTGAAGGCGATCCGTCCCGCGAGGGGCCGATCGCCCTAAAGATTGGCGTCAGCGCGAGCCTCACGGACGCGCCGGTGACGGCGGTTTTGGGTCCGGACGCGGCGATCTGGTCGCTGACGGTCCCCGACCCGCATAACGATATTCTCCGCAGCGCGGCGGACCAGGTTCGGTTTCGATCGACCGTTCGCCGTTTGCTGAACCGCATCAAGGCGGTTCACGGCGAAGACCGGGAAATTCACCTTTTTCCGGCCATGCCGGCATCGCTCGCGGTCGAGCTTGGCCGTGTGTGGATGCCCAAGGCCGATCTGCCTTTGGTCCTGTACGACCGCCAAGGACCGCGCTTCATTCCGACTTTCACGCTTGGACAAGACGAGATTGCCCAACGGCTGGCGAGCTGACGTTCACGTAATCACGCTCAGGGTCAGCTGGTAGCGCTGGACAGCAGCAAATTGCGCGATGCCTCCTTTCAGCTGGCATAGCCTGAAGGGAGACATTGCATTCGCCGGAGAGGTGCGGTGCAAGCTGAGTTCGGTCGGATGGTTTGAACCGGCATGTCATAGCGCCATGGCATAGGCGTAGTTCTCAGAACCTACCGCCTCTGCGCGCCGTTGCTGGTGCGCTGAAGCGGTCACTTCTGAGAACTATGCCGACGCTCTGGCCCTCTAGGACATCCGTTCCGCGATCTGGGCATAGAGCAGGCGCTCGGGCTCACATTACGGTGTTTGTCGCGCGCTCCTCTGCATATTCCATTCCGCTTCGGGGACCGGGATCGCTGGGAAGGTTCGACCCGGAGATCCATTATGAGGTCGCTGCGCGGCACCGATCGACGGCTATAGCCGGAGACACCAGATGTACGGAAATTTCAGCGATCCACACATGCGCATGGCGATACGGATTGATCCTGAAATTTGGAACCGGATTTTCAGCGCGATTTTTCGTCGCGACCACGGACGGGCTTATCGAGCGTTTAACCGCATGCGCGGCAACTTTCTGACGATCGAGCGTTTTACGAGCGATTTTACGATAGCCGTATTGTGGGCGCTAAAATAAGGGACCATCTTTAAAGCGCCCTTTTACGTTGGAATTTGTGGTAGGAATTCCGACGAACCACGAGGAGATGATATGCTCGAATATGGCGAGGCATTCCTCGAACAGAATCGCGAAGGCCTAAAGCGCCTTTCCGAAAAGATGTCGCCTGCCGCGTTCGCCATCGCCATGGAAATGGCTGCGGCCAATGAGGACGAACAAGAGGTCGTCGAAGAGGAACTGGCCGAGGCTTGAACCGACCTTAGAGTTCCTCATCGACCGACACCTTAGCCTGGGGCCATTGACCCTCCAGGACAGACCCCCTGCACTCAGGGGTTAGCTCAGCAGTGATCGGCACGATACCGCTCAAACGCCACGACTGGGCATCCTCATTTAGACGACCGTCCAAGCTTCGCTCCTTCGCTTTGCCAGGTTGAAGCGTTAGGCATAGGCCATGAGCGCCATCGGGCAGCGAAAGCTCCTCGGTACGGCCTGTGTCGTCACGCCACAGCGCGATCTTGTCGGACGGCGGAAACCGCCGCGTAGCGTTGCTGCGAGCGATCAGGCCTTTCGACGTCACGCTGAGAACTGATGAGCCTGGATCCTCTGCTAGCACGGTGGCATAGCGTGCCGGCCAGCGGTCTTTGAGTTGAGGGCCGTCCATCAACAGCGCGATCAGCAGGTTCGGACCGATACCGCGAACGAGTTCCTGACAGGGATCGTTTCGGGCCAGATCCTCACAGATGAGCGTCGTCACTGTGGCGCCGCCGCGCAGAACGAAGACGTCGAGGCTGCGGCTAAGAATATCGATCTTCTCCCACCAGCCGGAATTGACGTCCAACGCAGACCCGAGCGCATAGCTGTCGATCTGCGAGCGTTCGATCCGCCAGCGATGGTGCTTCTCTCGCGTACTGATATCGAAGCGTCGGCCATTTTCGCCGTCATCGGAAAACCGCGCCATGGCCGCGAAGTTTCCTGATCGATAGCGAGAAGAATTGGGCATGCGCGCGTCGATGAGCCCCGACACCAGAAGTTCCAGCCCAGGCCGGCCCTGAAGCGCCTCGCACAGGCGCTCGAAGACCTGCTGGCTCAGCGCCGCTTCGGGAAAAACCAGACCGTGAACGGTATCGACATCCACCGCAGCGGCGTCCAGCACACCCGTCACGAAATCGATGAATACCCTCAACTCAGCTTCAAAGGCCTTACCCTTTGCCCCGCTGCCTGGGCACCAGTGGGCATCGATATGGAACCACCCCCAAGAGGCGTCCTTGGCCGGTATTGCCTTGAAGGCGTTGGCGCGAACCTTGAACGGCGTCGGAATGATCACGAGGTTGAACGGCGCCATCGCCTCTCCCTCGTCGTATGCACTCGGCGGTGCCGGGCTCCAGTAGGCCCTCGCCAACCCGCGCGACGGCAAGAGGGCAAGATTGTGGGTGAGCGATCGCAGCGTGCAGCCGACCTTAGGGGTGCGGCTCTTGGGTAGAACGCACACTTGATCGCGATCGGCGTTCGACAACGTGTAGATGCGATAGCCGTTGTTGATCCGCTGGCGCATATAGGCTTCTGCCTGCCGTGCGTGTGCATTGGTCACGCCAGTTTCGAACCCGACCCCGAGCGAGGCCTCGTCAGCAATCGCCAACAAGCCCACCGCCGCCGGCCACCACGGCCTTGGTCCTGAGTTGGGCAAGCGCTCTATAAAAAGGGATGAGTCGAACGACTCCCCGAGCTTAGACCACAGACGCATCACCGTCGCCGGCGGCGGTGCTAACCCCTTAGCCAGCGCCTTTCGCCAGTTACGGCCCGCCTTGGCCCACAGCTCCCGATCATCCTCCGAGATCGAGATCATGCGCGGACTATCACCGCCGCCCACTGCGGGGCTCACGTGGTGGTAACCCCCGCTTTTCAGCAACAGGAACCCGACGATCGCGAAAAGGTCCACCGCATGACACGGCGGATGGTCGAAGTCGGAATTGAGCTCGCGCCATTGGTTCTGCGGAAGAGCCTTGGCCTCGTACCAAGGATAGTCCCGATAGCCATTGGGGAAGAGCCCCTTTATCGCGTCGCGAATACGCAGCGCAGCGCGTGGGGGCGGCTTGATCGATTTCTTTAGCGCCACGCACGCCACTCCTGATGGAACCTGATACGCTTGCCACCCTGAAGCTAAGTGGCGAACTAGCCGAAAGCCAGTCCCCAGAAATCCAGGCCGTCTGGTTCGCTCAGGCGATCACCCGCCACCGCCAATAAATTGGCCTGAACGGTCGCCGTTAGCGCGCAATTATCAAGAGGGTCAACTTTCGTGTGCGATTCAGTCTCTGCCGTTGAGGCGGCCTGGTCGCTACCTGCGCTTCCCAGCTTCTTGGCCGGCGCATTCCCGGCCGTTAGAAAGCTGCCCCGTTCATAATGAATCAACCGTTACACGAGAAGGTGGCGAGTCGACCATCGCGAGTGTAAAAAGTGGCAGCGCAACCGAGCTCCGTGAAACCACACGTAAATTTCAGCGATTGGACGCGCGGCCGAGAGCTTGCGACGGTGGGTACGAACTCGGGCTCCGAAGTCTTAGCCTTCCAGGGCTGGCGTCGGTTCAAGGAGTCCTTTGCGCCAGAGATCGTTGAAAGAGCTGCCAACGAGACGCGTGACGCGACCGGATTGCGCGTACGTTCTTGCCTTGACCCATTTGGAGGCTCCGGAACGACAGCACTCGCGTGCCAGTTTTTGGGAATTATGCCGACAACGATCGAGGTAAATCCCTATCTCGCCGATTTAATTGAGGCAAAGTTGGACGTGGTGGATGTTAGGCATGCCGCTCGAACATTTGCCAGAATGCTACAAACTGCACCATATATTGCACCAGAAGACTTTTATTCTTCTGCTCCGCCTACGTTTGTGGAGCCCGGGCGCAGCGGAAAGTTTCTATTTTCTCTTGAAGTGTCCGGGAGGTTGGCGTCGCTGTGCTCCTTCATAGATAAGGAGACCGCCGGGCCGATACAGAGACTGCTACGAGTGCTTCTTGCATCTGCGGCTGTAGATGTCTGCAATGCGACCGTCAGCGGCAAAGGGCGTCGATATAGGCGAAATTGGGAGAAAAATTCCTTTTCTGCGGCCGATCTCGATCGGGCCTACATGAGACTATTCAGCACCGCGATATTCGACATCAGCCGTTACGGTGGTCGAGCGGAGTCGAGATACAATCTGATGAGAGGGGATGCGAGAAGACTTATAGAAAATAGTGACCAATTTGACCTAGCGGTATTTTCACCGCCATACCCCAACTCTTTTGACTATACAGATGTTTATAACATTGAGCTATGGTCGGGCGGCTATCTTAGAACAAAATCAGATAATATGGCGCTACGCCGAGATACAATTAGGAGTCATGTCCAGATTTCTCGAGACATGAGCAGTGCCGCACTGCAATCCAGTGCGCTGATCGAGGCCATGGAGCGGCTAACAGAAAAACGATCTGACCTGTGGAATCGCAACATACCCGACATGGTAAGTGCGTACTTCGGCGATATGCATACGATACTAGAGGCCATGAGGCAGAAAATGTCGACCAATGGTCGAGTTTACGCAGTTGTGGGTGATAGCTGTTATGCCGGTGTCGAAATTCCTGTGGCCAAGATACTGACGGAAATAAGCCCGGATTCCGGCTACAGAGTTGTGAGTTGCGAGCCGTTCAGGTCCATGCGCCTATCTCCTCAGCAGGGAGGAGATCCCAAACTTGCTGAGAGCCTACTCGTGCTCGAAGTAATTTAGGCCGTATATGAGCCCGCTTTGCGCCAGCTAGCAGGGTCCCTGTACAGGGGAAACCTCCGCACCCTCACCGCCTCCTTTAGATGGGCAGGCGCCGCTGCCAACACGTTCGACGCATCATGAGTGAGATTGGTGCCGACATCGTATAGAGCAAGCGTGCAGAACGGAAGCTCAAGCTCAGCACGATAGGCATGTCCCTGCTGGAGGCCCTCAAGCGTGACTTCTTCATCGGCCTTTCCGCCGCGAAGAACTTTTAGCTCTAAAACTCCCGCGATAGTAGGGCCCGCGCCTAGTGACGCACGCTGCAAAATCACCAGATCAGTTCTTCCGGCCGAGGTATTTGTTTGGGCAAGGATTTTTACCCTGCGTGACCTCCCACTAAAATAAGCCTGTATACCGCCCTTTAGGTGTCGCTCAATTTCATCTTCGAGGCCTTGATTTAATTTCCCGCCGAGCCACACCTTTACGGTATGCGAGCTGGGAGTTTTCATGTGCTCATTATAGATTTCATTCAGTGCGCCACAAATTTCATCTTGCGTAACATCCCCGGAAAATAAGGGGACACTTACCGTCCAGGATGCGTTTTCTTGAATTACGCCAGCCGGGTAGCAAGTTGCTCGTCGCCCCTGCCCGTCCCAGACCACAATGCAGCGATCGCCGAAGCCCCCGGCCTCAATCTCATCAAATGTCGTCGCTAGGTCCACGATGGGGGACTGGGCCGCCCATCCATTGTTTGAGTCCCTTCCGGTGAACACTACTCTGCTGGCGATGTTGCCGTGTCCATCTTGCATATGGACCATACGGGAGCTGCCGGCCCCGGCTTCGTCGCGGGGCATTTCGCTATACACGAAAACCGTTAAGGCAGCTGCTCTGCCTGCATGAGCGGCGGCTTTTACCGACGAAACAAAAAAGCGTCGATCGTCAGGCAAATCCTCGGGAATTGAATCGACATCATTGGCGATTACCAACTTCATGATATCGGCTCGTAATTGGCCTGACGTCTTATTCAATGCGGGGTCATCCATTGGCGGAACGCTGCAAATACCGAACGTACAAATGCAAGCTTGCGGAGGCGGTGAGAAATTCGTCAGCCACACCAATGTCCTCTATCGCCGTGCGACGAAGTATTTCTGCGCTTGGCGCAGAAAGGTTATTCGCTCGCCACTCGGCAAAATCGATCAGTGCGCCCGATGACCCTTCATCCCAAGTAAGATCGGCCTGGGTGGCTTCCTCAAGTATATTTTCAGAGATTGCACCTAGCGCCCCAGCCAGAGCACGAAAGAACTCGCGTAAGCGTAAGAAATCTGCGTCCATGTATATGTTGGACAATATGGAGCTGCATCGGTCGCGCATGATCCCGAATTCAGCGTCGAGAAATAAACGCTCCCCTTCAGCGGAAGGCTTTAAATTGTAAATATCTACTAACCCGAGGCCAACGAGCCTATCAACCTCCGACTGTAGGTCGGGGTAGTATGGTCCGGCTCTTCGCTTCAATATTCGTCCGCGCGTAGCATCCAGACCATATATTGGACTCAGAACGTCTGCCAGATAAGCTAGGGCGTGTAGCCGCCCCGTCGATATTGGGGTAATCGCTGCATACTCAGCAGCATCCAAAAGCATTAACAGCCTTATCTTGCGGCCGGCATTGCCGCCGTGCCGCTCCAACCATTCAGACGCGAACCGAGCATCGTCCATTAGAAACCATCGCTCCCGACGCCATATGGTGGAAAGAGTGCGCGATCTAGAAGGCCCCGGTATCTATCGCCGACCAAATGCACCGCCCGGGTTGGAGCCGCGATGGTCAAAAGATCGATTACGCGCGCGGAGCGCTCTTCGCGCGGAATAATCACCGGACTTGGATCCCCCTCCTCTGGAATGTAGGCCCCAAACAAAGCGGGTATCATATCGGCGTTAGTCAGATTTGACGTAACAACTAGCCGATTTTCGGAGTTTTCCTCCGTAAATTTTGCGAGAAATGCACCGGCTCTGCGCATGAAAAGGGCATCTAGACTGGCTTCTGGGGCGTCAAATATGAGAGCGACCGGACTCTCCTTTGTGGATGCCTCGGCTAGCGCCAAGCGAAAGGCCAGGTCTATAAATTCGCCCTGAGACATCGAGACCTCCTTCACGGACCGGCGGGCCGAAGGATTCTCAAAGGTGCCGGAGGTCATGCTCAGTCTAAATACAGGCCAAGGGTATGATTGCCCGCTTTCCCCAAGGGGGGCCCTATGCGTTTCGAGCGTTATTTCCGCAGCTTCAACCAGGAATTCCGAAATTCTGTTGCCAAACTTTTCGCGGATGGAATTTGCCTGAACCTCGATAGCTACTCGAAACTGTTCAAACACGTCGGAAAAGTCCAGCTCCGCTCGTCTTTGATCTGTCTGAAGTTGTTCGAGCGTAATTTCTTGCGTGCGAACCCTGTCTTCGAGCGCTTTGATCTCCGGCGGTGGCGGTGGTAGTGAGCCGCTAAGGTCGTCCAGGCGAACCTGACTGGCCTTGATTCTGGCTCGCAACTCGGCGATGCCTGCATCAATCTCACCGAACGATGACATAGTGACCTCAAGTCGCTCTCTCGCTGCGTCAAGCGAGCTGCGAGCTACAGCGAGCCGTTCGTCTGCTTTGGCCAGGCGAGCCTTCTCAAGGGTAGAGCGGGGAACAATTTCGTCGTGGCCTCCCGGAACGCAGCCGCACACGACGCAGCAACCTTCTTCAACCGCAGCCACCCACTGATCGATCAGGGGTCCGTTTTCGCCGCCGCAACTCAGACAGCTTTTATCACCCAGGAGGCGAGCCAGCATGTAGTGGCCAGCGTTGCTCGCATCTGGAAATGCGCTTGCAATCCGCGCGACCTTCAATGCCTCGACCTCCCGAAGCGCTTCGTCATGCGTAAAGCGCGCGCGCTCCAGTGCAGCTCGGGCATCAATCCTGTCGTCATCTGCTGCTATACGTCGCCCAACCAGCGTCTCCAGGCGCTCGGTGTCTCCATTGATCGCTTGAGCGAGGGCGCCGTACTCTGCCGATGTGGCATCTGCATTAGCGAGGTCACGCTTAGCTTTTACGAGTGATCGCCTATCTTTGTTGACTATGTATAGAAGATTTCTGTATGCACTATTAGTTGCAGATATTGCCTGGGCGGATTCTGCCAGATCCTGTGACGCTTTCGGTGTCAGAAATAGCGATTTGAATACATTCCTTTGAGCCTGCTGGCTCCACATCAACCGCCCTTGATCCTCAAACATGAATACTATGTAATTTAATATAATTATCACATCTTGAAATGAGCCAACATTCATGGCAAATTTTACGGAATCTCTGTAGTTCTCCTCGTCTGCAACTTGCGTTGCGCCATTGAGGGACCAATCCAAAATTGATAGATTGCTTAGATCTCTTTCTACAGTAAAGAGATCTGTACCTATGTTGAAATCGATTTTAAGTCGGGCATTTTTTGCCCCATCGGCAACGCGCGATCTAAAGCGATCACCGTCCCGATTAATCAGGTCCGGTTGGTAAACGCTGTAGTCATCGTTCCGAATTGCTGCACCACCGATCAGGCCATGGTATAGCATAAGTAAGAAAGTTGTTTTCCCCAGACCATTTACGCCAGCGACGAGGTGGAGGCCGGAAGTGAATGTGTGGCGAAGCCCTGGTTGAGTCTCTGTGCCGGGATAGAGCGCGTACCCTTGCACGTCGATTGATCGATAAACTGGAAAACGAACCCCCACAGCCCCACCTGTAGAAAACGACATCGGCGGATCATGGCCGCCCTGGTCGCAACTGCCAAGCTCGATTTAAAGTCGAGGTAAGGTGCGCGCTCGCGGTGTTCCAATCCGCGGGGCGGACTTCGTGCCGCGGCGGCGTCCATAGCGAAATGATAGGTTAAGCTGAAGGATGGCTTTTCATGATGCGGTTGCAGGGCTTGGTGAGTCACATCTGTGCCTTGGAGAGCGCGAGCAAGTAGCTCGTGCTGCGCCCCCCAGCGGCATCCCTGATCAACACGCCACGCCTAACCAGGTCGTCGATATCGCGCCCGGCCGTATCCTGAGAGCACTTAGTTATCGTCGCCCATTTCGACGAGGTCAGCTTGCCCTCGAAGCCCGCCAGCAAGCGCTGAAGCATGGCCCGCTGACGCTCATTGAAGGCCTCGCCAGCATGGGTTTCCCAGAAACGCGCGGCAGCCAACACCGTCGCCAACGTGGCCTCGGCGCCATCAAAAGCCCGGTCGAGACAGCCCAGAAACCACGCGATCCACCCCGTGACATCGACGCCCCCCTTCTGCGTCGCCTCTAACGTGTCGTAGTAGTCCTTCCGCTCCAACCGGATCTGCGAAGACATGCTGTAGAAGCGCTGGGGGCTACCGTCCGAGCGCGCCAGCGCCATGTCCGCGATCGCTCGGGCGATACGGCCATTGCCGTCTTCGAACGGGTGAACGGTGACAAACCAGAGGTGGGCGAGCGCAGCTTTGACGACCGGATCGTCCCCGGCATCGGCGTTGAACCACCCCAGAAAGGCCCGCATTTCGTCGGCCAAACGACCAGCCGCTGGCGCCTCGTAGTGGACTTTCTCGCGCCCGATCGGCCCGGAAATCACCTGCATCGGGCCAGCAGTTTCATCGCGCCAGGCGCCGACGACGATCTTGCTAAGGCCGCTATATCCGGTGGGAAAGAGCGAGGCATGCCAGCCTAGAAGACGCTCCTCGGACAGCGGTTGATCGAACCGTTGGGTGGCGTCGAGCATCATCTCAACTACGCCATCAACGTGGCGATCAGCCGGTTTGAGCGCCCCGATATCGATCCCCAAGCGCCGGGCGATCGACGATCGAACCTGCTCCTTGTCGAGGATCTCACCCTCGATCTCGCTGGATTTCAGGACGTCTTCCGTGAGGGTTCTAAGCGCAGCTTCCTCGCGCAGCGAGAAGCCCAACGCATCCATCCGGCCGAGCAGACGGCCTTGCCGATGGCGGACATGAGCAAGCTGATCCGCCAGCGCCGCCTTGTCCCATTCAAGGTTCGGCCAACCGTCCCGGTCGTATATATAGTGCGCCATAGCCCGTGCCTTTCGGCCTAAGTGTGGGCGCTGGCTCCTGGCATAGCAAGCTTATTCTCCGCAATTTATGCGGAGATAATGCCGTCTAATCTCCGCATCCAAGTTTCCCGCGACGCTTCTGGTCCCTCCCTAAGCACTAGGACTTAGCCAGTCCGTCCCGGCGGAGCCGTGCGGCCTGCGGCGACTGGAGATGTGGAAGTGCAGAGTGGGCGCAGGAGCTTTGGCAGAGGGTGGTTCGACGTAAGGCAAGATAAAGCTACGGCGCCAACCCCATGGGTCGGCTGCCGTAAGTGATTGTCTGCACATCGTTTTTCGGTGTGGCGGCTTGGCGCCACGCGCTCGGACCTGGCGCCAGGTTGGCGCCATTCCCGAGCTAATCGGCTGATTTTCTTCGTGCTTTACCGGCTTCGCCGGGGTGGGCCAGCCGACGGGCAGCCCCTCAAGGGCGGCTAGCGCCGTCGCCTACGGCGATGGCCTTCGGCCCCCCTTGACCGGCCGCCCGCCGCCCGGCTGGGGCTTGGCGTGCGGCTTAAGCCGTAATGAAAGCACGCTTTCGACCTGGGGGTAGGCTCGGACCTGTGGCCAGCCGCCAACGCCCCGGCTGAATTTTTCCGGCCGGTAGGGGGGCGGCGTGCGTGGGGGGTCTTTACCCGGCGGACGAATGGCTCCGCGCGTCAGTGCGAACCTATGCCACCTAAACCCAAGACCGCGCCCACGGGTGCCGCTGCGGCCCAAGCGATCGAGACTGGGGTCTCTCCAACCAAGACCAGGAGACCCTACAAGCGCCAGCCGGTGGTCATGTACCCCGAGCCCCTATCGACCGAGTGGGAAGACCCCGAGGACTTTGCTGAAGCCTTCCAGCTTCACGTCGCGCGGCACGGCGAGACCGTCTACCGACTGCACAAGGCGATCACCGCCCAGGGCTTCAAGATCGATCCCCAGACCCTCTACACATGGAAGCGCGGCGACAAGGAGCCGCGCAGCGCCACGGGCCTTCGCGTGCTCAAGGCGATCGAGCGGCGCTATCGCCTGCCTGATGGCTACTTCTCTTCGAAGCTCGCTCACCCCGGCCGGATGATCACCGGCGGCGGACTGGAAAAGCTCTCCTTGGTCGAGCGCCGGCGCCTGGCCGGGCACCTGCCCGATGACTTCGACCTTCTCCCCAGGGCCAAGCGGGCGGAGATCCTGGCCTGGGTGCGTACGGTGATTATCTCCGGCGCCACCGACTATCGGCGCTACCACGCCAATGCGGTGCTCCATCGCTTCTCGTTCCGGTTCTCCGAGGGCGCCTTGCCCCTGCCGTTCCCCAAGCCCCGGCCGCTTGAGGAGCGTTTGGCCGACGAGGGTGCGCCCGAGGTTGGCAGGCCCGTGCAGACCGAGCGGGCGCCGATCATCCTCGATACCGAGGCCAGGGACCTGCGGCTCTTCAAGACCGCGACCCTGACGACCGGCGGCCGTGGCCGTAACGGCGTCTGGAACGACGAGACCGCCAACCAGAAGATGGAGCACCTGGGGCTCCTCTTCGGAGCGCTGGCGGCCTGTCCCGAGGGCGAGGTTCGCGGGTATGGCGCGCCTGTCCGCTGCATGACCTTCGCAGTCCTGCTCTTCCCGGCTGTGTGGGATTGGTATCTGCGCTGGCGAGAGATCAAGCGCGGGTTCTTCACAAGGTGGGAAAGCGAAATGCTCACCGTCGTCGCCGGCCTCACGCGCCAGGGCACAGGGTGGCTTCGCCAGTCGCCGCATCTGGCCGGCTATCTTCGGCCCATCGCAGGCCTCATCACGCCGGCCGACATCGTGGCGGCGACCCAGGATTGGGAAGGCGTCTGCGAGAAGATCCACCGGCACGCCATCGTCAGGGCCAAGGAGGTCGATCGGGTCGCCCGGGTGCATCGCGACCCGTTCGAGCCGATCCTGACCATCCTGGAGGCCGACAGCCCACTAGGGGAGTATCGCAAGATCGCCGAGGAGGTGCGCCGACGCCGGCCCGATCGCCGCCGCTTCCCCGTCGCGGCCGCCGAGGCGACGCGGGGATATCTGATGATCCGCATGGGCCTGCATCTAGGGCTTCGGCAAAAGAACCTGCGCCAGCTCCTCGTCACGCCCCGTGGCCGCAGCCCAACGCCAGAGCGCCAGCTAGAGGCCCTCAAGCGGGGCGAACTGCGATGGAGCGACCGAGACGGCGGCTGGGAGGTCTTCGTGCCCGCCGTGGCCTTCAAGAACGCCGGATCGACCTTTTTCAGGAAGAGCCCGCTGCGCCTGATCCTGCCGGACCTGTCGGGCCTCTACGACGAGATAGACGTCTGGCTGCGGCTGGACCGGAAGGCCTTGCTGAAGGCCCAGCCCGATCCGCGAACCTTCTTCGTCAAGACGGTGAAGAACAAGAGCAACAGCGGCGCCTACGAGCAGCACAAGTTCTATGAGGCTTGGCGCTCCATCATTCAGCGCTACGGCATCTACAACCCCTACACTGGCAAAGGCGCGATCGAGGGGCTATTGCCGCACGGGTCGCACAATGTGCGCGACGTGCTGGCTACCCACGTCCTCAAGCAGACCGGCTCCTACGAGCAGGCCAGCTACGCCATCCAGGACACGCCCGACACCATAGCCGAGCACTACGGCCGGTTCCTGCCGCAGGATAAGGCCGCCCTCGTGGCGCAGGTGCTCAATCAGGTTTGGGGGAGCTGAGGTCGAGCCGCCGGCCTTCACTAGCCGGAATTGGGCCTAGCTGACTGCAAGGCTAAGGCTGCTCCACCGACGGCCAAGGCGCAAACCAAGCAAGCATGATGAAATGGAGGGCGGCCCTACTGGGCCGCCCAAATCAACTTCAGGACCCAAGAAACGGGAGGCATCGCCGTTGGCGCATAGTCGCGTAGCGGGATCGACGATCAGTTTCCGCGCCGATACGCATCAACCTCAGCCTTGCTGACATCAGATGGATAGCACATGGGAGCGTAGCCGCCGCCACGGCTGTAGGCGCTACGGCCACCGCACGAGCTACCATTCCGAGCGGTGTTGTAGGGGCAGGCGCAGCTTCCCGGGTAGTTGGCGATCGATTGTTGGATGATCGCCTTCTTGATCTGCGCATCTGAAAGCTTTGGTGCAGCGGTTGCGCCAGCGGGGATCATCGCGACGAGAGCTGTCGCAATCAGGAACGTTCTGAGCAAAGTGACATCCTCAATGGTGAAGCTAAGCTTGACCATTGCAACTCGGCTGGTCGGAGTTTGTGCGGAATGTCACATGACGGGTGCTGAGCACGTGTGGGAAGGTGCACGCTCGCACTGCGTCCCGGGGTGGCTAGTGGACGCAAGGCGGGCGAGCCTGATGGCCGTCAGGCCCATCGGAGCAGGCAATTCCTCACGGCCGAAAGCAAGCAGCAAGCGGCTTAACCGCTAAGCCTTGAGGCGGACACCCGGGCCGCCTGGCTTTGTCTCTCCGGCTTCCATGAAGACGACGCCGGCCCCCTCCAAGGCGCGCCGAACAGCTTCGACGTTACCGGCCGTGCTGCGACCAGGACCAAGAGGACCTTCCATGCGGCGGATGGTCGGCATGGACAGACCCGACGCCTCGGCTAGCTGCGGCTGACTCCAATCGACTAACGCTCGCGCAGCCTTGATCTGCTCTGCAGTAAGCACAAATTGTCACTTTCTGATCTTATGAGATCGTTTTGTGTTGATCTCGGCGCGCCGCTGTGATATGAAAATGATAATCGCACTTTTAGGATTCTGACCATGGGCTCGCGTCGAAAGACGGGCGGCGACCGTGCGCGCCTGCCTGATCTCACCAGACGATCCGTGATGGGCGCGGCGGCGGCCGCACCTGTGGCCGTCGGCGGCGGCGCTCCCGCCTTGCTCCCCGCCGACAGCGCTCTGACCCGCTTGGGGACCTTCGTCGCCCTCGACCTTCGTATCTGCCGGCTCGTGAACCGCTGGGCCGATCTGGAGAGCGACGTCTTCGATAACCACAACTGGCTCAATCTCACCGAGGAGCAGCAGCTCGCGTTGCCGCAGGGCCAGGAAATGGCTCGCATAGACGCCATGCTCCCGGACCTCTTTCGCCAGCGGCATGAGCTCACCGAGGCCTTGCCCAAGGTTGCCGCTGCCACCCCAACAGAGATCGCCGCCAAGGTGGCCGCAGCGGCCCGGCTGGTCGACCCCGAGGACAATGAGCCGGCGCACCTGGTCCTGGCCGGCGCCGTCCGTGATCTCGCCGCCATGCGCTGCCCGGACTGCAATCGTCCCCTCGTGTTGGAGGGCTGGATTGAATGGTCGGTGCGGGCCGGTAGGGACGGAAGTGCATGAACTAGCGGATGTGCATCCGTTCAGCCGCTGACCTGAGGAAGGGTCTCTAATGCCGCTCTCGGTGTATCTGACGTCGCGCAAATGGCCCCAAAGGGTCGGAGCTGCGGTCAATCGCGCTCTAAGGGCGATTGAGGCAGTTCTGACTGGCGCGAAAACTAAGCGCCCACATCGCTTGGAGCGAACGGTGATGGGCTCGGCATTTCCGACCGACTACAGGCTTGTGCATTCGTCCGCGCCGTCTCGCCGGGCCTTTCGGCAGAGTATGGTTGTTGATGGTAATCGAACGACTGAGGCTGCTCGCACGAGAAAACTACCTCAGAAAATTCATCGTAGTTTTCTGACGCCGAAGCAGTTGGAGAAAATACTCAAGGGTGCGCGGGCAGGGGGCTTTGAGCCAACCGAAATTGTATTGGGGGCCCGAGGCGAGGTCCGTCTACTGCTAGATCGTGACAAAGGCGTGCTTGTTGGACTTGCGACGAACGACTTCGATCTAGAATTCGGATGAAGAAGCGCCCGCCATATGTCAGCAAGTATGCTGATCGTCACGGCAAGGTCCGTTGGCGATTTCGTAAGAGAGGGCACGACGAAACCCAGACGACAGCGGTCTACGATACTCCCGGCTGGTGGTCTTGGTATTTTGCGGCCCTCAAGGGGCAATCGCGCCAGATTGGCAGCGATCGCACGAGCCCAGGGACATTCAATTCCCTGATCGTCGCTTACTATCAGTCATCCGGCTGGAAGCTCCTCCGACCAGCCACGCAGACGGCCTACAGAGGCGAGATCGAGCGATTTCGGAGCGCTCACGGCGCCAAGCGGGTCAATGACCTTAAGAGCTCTCACATAGCGCGGATGATGGATCTCAAGGCTGACCAACCGGCGGCAGCGAACAACCTATTGCGCGTACTTCGGGTTCTCATGAGCTTCGCGCAATCGAGGGGGTGGCGGTCAGACAATCCGGCCGATAGCGTGAAGAAGCTGATCTATCGTTCCGATGGCTTTCACAGTTGGACAGATGGCGAGATCGCTCAATTTGAGAAGCGATGGCCGGTCGGAACACGAGAGCGCTTAGCTTTTGATCTGCTGCTCTACACAGGGCAGCGGAGTGCAGATGTTCGCACCATGACGCGTAGCCAGGTTGGGGGCAGCATAATCCGGCTGAAGCAGCAGAAGACTGACGAACGGTTGGAAATCCCGATACACCCTGCGCTCAGTGCGTCGCTTGATCGTTGTGGCGGCATCCATCCGAGTCTGATCACCACGCAGTATGGGGAGCCCTTTAGCGCGAAGGGCTTCGGGAACTGGATTTCCGCTGCGGCTGAGCGTGCCGGTCTACCCGCAGGCTGTAGCGCGCATGGCCTTCGGAAGGCAGCTGCGCGTCGCCTTGCTGAGGCAGGCTGCACACCTCACCAGATTGCAGCGATAACTGGCCACAAGTCGCTAAAGGAGATCGAACGATACACGCGCGCAGTGGATCAGCGGATGAGCGCAGAGGCGGCGATGCGGAAGGTTCAGGAAGCCCGAAATGTCTAACCGCCCACGCGAGTTAGACAAAAAATCGATCAACCATTTGAGAAATATGAAGGATTTTCCGCGCATGGCGGCCCGGGAGGGACTCGAACCCCCGACCTTCGCTTTAGGAAAGCGCTGCTCTATCCTGCTGAGCTACCGGGCCGCGTGCGCGGCGGAGAGGGTGCATAGCGCATGTTGCGCCGGGTGCGAAGCCTGAGCGTCGCGGCGGCGCGGCGGATTGTCGCAAGGGCGTGGGGCGGAAACATCGCACGGCGCCGCTTCAAAGCCTTGATCTCGTTCGACTGTGGGTCGTCTGGAAGACTCTGTTAACCTTCCCGGCAACCGTGAGTAGATGCGTGCGTCGTCACGCCTCTTGTTGTTGTCCCCCCGGCGCGTGTTAGGCTCGCGTCCCAGTGGATCCGCGAGCGTCCTTTCGTATGTTGGATATGGCCGAGCACGACCTGTCGGACGGCGAAGACGATTCAGCCCTCCTGACTCTGGTCGAAACGATCGAGGAGCTCTCGGCGACCCGGACCATCGACGAGGTGGCCGCGGTGGTCCGCTCTTCTGCGCGCCGAATTTCGGGCGCCGACGGCGTGGCCTTCGTGCTGCGCGACAACGACTGCTGCTGGTACCTGGACGAGGACGCGATCGGCCCGCTGTGGAAGGGCAAGCGCTTCCCGCTGACCGCCTGCATCTCGGGCTGGTCGATGCTGAACCGCCAGACGGTGGTGATCCCCGACATCTACCAGGACGACCGAATCCCGCACGACGCCTACCGGCCGACCTTCGTCAAAAGCCTGGTGATGACGCCGGTGCGCACCCGCGACCCGATCGCGGCCCTGGGCGCCTACTGGGCCAAGGAGCACACGCCGCCGCCGGAGATCGTGGCCAAGCTGCAGGTGATGGCCCGCGCCACCGCCGCGGCCCTGGAGAGCGGCCGGCTGCACGCCTCGCTGAACAAGGAGCTGGAGCGGCGCACCTTCCTGATGCGCGAACTGGACCACCGGGTGAAGAACACCCTGGCCTCGGTGCAGTCTATCGCCAGCCAGACCCTGCGCACGGCCGCCTCGCCGCAGGCCTTCAACGAGTCGTTCGAGTCGCGCCTGCTGGCCCTGTCGCAGGCCCACGAGCTGCTGACCAAGCAGGCCTGGGGCAAGGCCCACCTGCGCGAGATCCTGGCCGCGGCCATGCGCCCGTTCGGCGGGCTGGAGGACGGCCGGTTCGTGGTCGAGGGACCGCCGATCGAGATCACGCCCGAGGCGGCGGTGGCCGTGCACATGACGCTGCACGAACTGATCGTCAACGCCGCCAAGTACGGGGCCCTGTCGGTCCCGACCGGCGCGGTGTCGGTGGCCTGGCGTATCGAGGGCGAAGGGGGCGCGCATCCCACCTTCGTGCTGGAATGGCGCGAGCGCGGCGGCCCGCCGGTGGCGCCCCCGGAACCCAAGGACGAAGGCTTCGGCTCGCGGCTGATCCGCCGGGGCCTGTCGCGCGACCTGGGCGGCGCGGCCGTTCTGGACTTCGCGCCCGAAGGCCTGACCTTCACCTTCCGCGCGCCTCTCTCGCAAAGGCTGGCGGCGGCATGAGCGGGCGTCGGATCATGATCGTCGAGGACGAGGCCCTGGTGGCCATGATGGTCGAGGACCTGCTGACCGATCTCGGCTGCGAGGTCTCCGGCTCGTTCGGCGCGGTGGGCGAGGCCCTGGCCTATCTGGACGACGGCAAGCCGCCGCTGGACGGGGCGGTGCTCGACATCAACATCGGCGGCGAGATGGTGTTTCCGGTGGCCGAGGCCCTGCGGGCCAAGGGCGTGCCGTTCGTCTTCGCCACCGGCTACGGGGCCTTGCCGCGCAAGGGCTTCGAGGACGTGACGGTGCTGTCCAAGCCGATCAACTTCGGCCACCTGCGCGACGCCGTGCACGGGTTCGGCCAGGCGGCCTGACGGGCCGTCCTTAAGTAGCCGCGGGCGCTCCGCTCGCGTTGACCTCAACCACGGTTGAGGTTCTAGAGGCTTCGTCGGTCAAGGGGCTCCCACGGGGGAGCCGTGCATCCGGAGCCGACGCCATGTCCTTTTCCCTGCAACGCCCGCGCTGGGTTCCCGTCCTGGCCTGGCTGCTGGCCGCCTTCTTCGTGTTCGGAGCGGTCGGCAACCTGCTGGCGCCGCCCGACATCGCCGAAAGCTACCGGCGCTGGGGCTATCCGGACTGGTTCCATGTCGTGACCGGCGTCCTGGAGCTGGCGGCGGCGGGGCTGCTGGCCTGGCGGCGTGCGCGGCCGGTCGGCGCGGGGCTGGCCGCGACGGTGATGGGGGCGGCGGTGCTGACCGTGCTGCTGCACCGCGACTGGGGCCACCTGCCGCCGCCGCTGACCGTGCTGGCCCTGTCGGTGCTGGCCGGCTGGGGCGCGCTGCGCAGCGGACGCGCCTAGCCCGGCTCGCCGTAGACGATCCCGCGCCCGTCCGTGCCCACGTACACGCGACCGTACACCCGCATGTCGGCGGCCAGGCAGCGGAAGCGGCGGCCGTATTCGTGGCGGCCGTCGTTGACGCGTACCCAGCTCTTGCCCTCGTCGTCCGAGCGCCAGATGGCCCTGGCGCCGTCCTTGCGGCCGATGGCGAAGAGGGCCGGATGGGCCTTTCCGGGCGGCGGGGCGCCCAGGTCGAGCTGGTCGACCTGCACGCCGCCGTCGATCCGGGAAAAGCGGGCGCCGCCGTCGGTGGAGCGATAGAGGCCCTGCGTCGAGACGAACCACAGGTGGCCGGCCTTGCCGGGAACGGCCTTCAGCGGCCAGGGGATCTCGCGCCAGGTCACCTGGTCGGCGGCGAGGTCGGCCGGCAGGCCGCGCGTCGGGGCCGGGGCGAAGCCGGCGCCGGCGTCGGTGCTGAGGAAGCGCTTGCCGGTCTGGGTGTCGATGGCGGTGAAGCGCTGGGGATCGACGCGGTCGGGCACGGGGCGGACCCAGGGCGGCAGGCCCTGGCAGGCGGTCCAGGTCGCGCCCCGGTCGCGGGTGACCTGGGCCTGGGCGGTCATGACCATGAACACCGAGCCGTCGGCGTTGACGACGATGGCGGCGTCGTCGTGCGGGTCGGGCCCGCGACGGCCCTGGCCGGGCGGCGGCGGGGCGTTTGGGATGCGCGGGGCGGTCATCGGCGCCCAGGTCCGGCCGTGGTCGCCCGACCAGGCCAGGGTCGGGCCGCCGTGGCGCTGGTGCGGCGTGCCGCTGCGCACGACGATCGCGGGCTTGCCGCCGGCGTAGTCGATGAAGTTGGTGTTGCCGAACACCGGCGTGGTGAACTGGTCGCTCGGCGAGACGGACAGGTCGTCGTGCGCGAAGCCGGAGATGTCGCCGAAACCGCTGAGCAGTTGGGGGCCTTCCGGCAGGCTGGTCAGGGTGATGATCGCCGTCTGCTCGATGCCCTCCACCCACGGGAACCAGGTGGTCGGGCGCCCCGCGGCGGCCTTGGTGAACTCGCGCGTGGCGTAGATGGTCGCGCCGGTGGTGTAGCAGGCGAAGTCGGGGTCGAACGGGTCGATGGCCAGGCCCGCCATCCACCAGCCGAAGTCGGCCCGCGGCTCGCCCCAGTAGAGGAACGGCGTCGTCGTCACGTCGCGGCGGGCGTCGGGATAGAGGTCGGTCCAGGTCGCGCCGTGGTCGGTGGAGCGCCACAGCGCATCGTGCGGGTTCCAGCGGTTGAGGCTGGTCACCGCCACCGCGCCGTCGCCGTCGACCGCCACGCCCATGAAGCCGCCGCCGCGCTGGGGCAGGGGCTTGGCCGGGGTGATCTCGGTCCAGGCGTTGGTCGCCGTGTCGAGCCGCCAGACCGCGCCGTCGGCCACGTTCGACGGGCCGATGCCGCTGGAATAGGTGACGTAGAGCCGGCCCTCCTGGTCCAGCGCCGCCTTGCAGGCCAGGTAGGCGTGCGGGGCGGGGATCGGCTTCCAACTGGCGCCGCCGTCGTCGCTGCGCCACAGGTGATGCTCGGACGGGTCGGCGACGCCGACGAAGATCGTCCTCGAGCCCCCGCCCGGCTTGCCGCCGCGCGGATCGAAGATCACGAACGACAGGCCGCCGTGCGTCGGGGCGGGGCGGGCGTTGAGGCCCAGGCCCGGCAGCGGGAAGCTCGCCGACTTGGTCCAGGTCGCGCCCCGGTCGCGGCTGACCTGCAGGCCGTCGTGGCGCGAGGCGAAATAGAGCGTGCGGGTGTCGTTGGGGTCGATGGCCAGGCGCTCGCCCAGGCCCCGGCCGTCCTCGTTGCCGCCCATGCGGAAGGGGACGGGAAAGACGGTCCAGTCGGTTCCGCGATTGTCCGAGCGCAGGATGGCGGCCGGGTCGGGGCGGCCCATGCCGCAGGCCAGGTAGACGACGTTCGGGTCAAGCGGATCGGGCGCGACGCTCTCGACGCCTTGCCAGCTGCCCTGGGCCTGGTCGTCGAGCAGCGGGATCCAGCGCTCTTGCGAGGCCTGCCAGCGATAGGCCCCGCCCATGTCGGAGCGCAGATAGGCCAGGCCCTTCTCGACGCGGCTGAACACCACGTTGGGCACGAAGCCGCCGCCGCCGACCCGGACGTTGCGCCAGCGATAGGGCAGGGCGCGAGTGGCGGCCGCCGCGCCGAAAGGCAGCGCTGTCATGCTCGTCGCGAGCAGGAGGCCAGAAAGGGTCGCGCGGCGTGTCGGAATGTTGAAAGACATGTCGGCCCTGATGCTCAAGCGTACTGTTCCAGCAAGGTTTGGCATGCGGTCGACACGTTTCGCCAGCCCCAATTGGTAGCGCTAACCAAGCTCTACCTTGCCGTGCCGTGGCCGAAATGACGCAACCTCAGCTCAATTCGCTAAGCCGTTTCGGCCGCGTTTGACAGGCGGTGATGGCTGCGCCTATTCGCTTTTGCGAGTCATTATCGTTATCGCGAGAGCCCAATGCCCTGCACCTTCCGCGCCCTTCTTCTGGCCGCCGCGCTGAGCCCGGCCGTCCTGGCCGCCGCCGCCCATGCCGACGAGGCTCCGGCGGCCGAAGCGACGGCGGACAGCAACGTGGACGGGGTGGTGGTGACCGGGGCCCGCGCTCGCTCCACCGGCGCGACCGGCCTGGATCTCAGCCTGCGCGAGACGCCGCAGTCGATGACCATCGTCGGCCAGCAGCAGATCCGCGACTTCGGCCTGACCAGCGTCACCGACCTGCTGGACCGCGTGGTCGGCATCAATGTCGAGCGGGTCGAGACCGACCGCACCTACTTCAACGCCCGCGGCTTCGACGTGACCAACTTCCAGGTCGACGGCGTGGGCCTGCCGCTGAACTGGGGCATCCAGTACGGCGAGATCGACACCATCCTGTTCGACCGGGTCGACGTGGTGCGCGGGGTCAACGGCCTGACCACCGGCGTCGGCAATCCGTCGGCCACCGTCAACTACATCCGCAAGCGCCCGATCGCCGGCTTCCAGGCCTCGGCCGCGGCCCAGTACGGTTCCTGGAACGACAAGCGCCTGGAGGCCGACGTCTCCGGCTCGCTGAACGCCTCGGGCACGCTGTCGGGCCGGCTGATCTACGCCAACCAGGACCGGGACTCCTATCTCGACCACTACAAGGTCAACCGGAACGTCTATTACGGCGTGCTGTCGTGGGACGTGACGCCGAAGCTGAACGTCACCGGCGGCTATTCGCAGCAGGACAACCTTGCCACCGGCGTGCTGTGGGGCGCGCTGCCGCTGAGCTTCTCGGACGGCTCGCGCATCCCCTGGAAGCGTTCGGCCAGCACCTCGGCCGACTGGTCCTACTGGGACGTCAACGACAAGACCGCCTTCGTCGAGGCCAGCTACCTGTTCGACAACGACTGGGTCGCCAAGGCCACCTACACCCACAAGGACGTCGAGCAGAACGCCAAGCTGCTCTACGCCTCGGGCTATCCGGACAAGACCACGGGCCTGGGCATCGGCGGCTTCGTCGGCCACTACCCGTCGGAGTCCAAGCAGGACCTCGCGGACCTGACCTTCAACGGCCCGGTCTCGCTGTTCGGCCGCAGCCACCAGCTGGTGTTCGGCGCCAGCTACGCCGAGCAGACCCGCGAGGACTTCGCCTCGTCGGGCGCGACCTATCCGGCCTATCCGTCGGTCTATGACTGGGGCAGCGTCGCCGAGCCGACCACCTACACCGACCTCTACTCGGCCGCCCAGATCAAGGATCGCCTGACCCGCGTGTTCGGCGCCGCGCACCTGAACTTCACCGACCGCCTGAAGGGCGTGGTGGGCTTCAACGCCGTCGAGCAGAAGACGTCGGGCATATCGTACGGCGTCGACCAGGGCCGCACGGTGTCCAAGACCAGCCCCTATGCCGGCCTCGTCTTCGACCTGACGCCGCACGTGTCGCTGTACGGCAGCTACACCGACATCTTCAATCCGCAGGCCGAGGTCGACGCGAGCAACCGCAAGCTCGATCCGGTGCAGGGCGAAAGCTTCGAGGCGGGCGTGAAGAGCGAGTGGTTCGGCGGCAAGCTGTACGTCAGCGCGGCGGTGTTCAAGGTCGAGCAGCAGAACCTGGCGACCGCCGCCGGCACGTTCGGCGCGGGCGATCCCGGCCCGGTGGGCTTCACCTACTACACGGGCGTCGACACCACCTCGAAGGGCTACGAGCTGGAGATCAGCGGCATGGTCACCGACCGCTGGCAGGTCAGCGGCGGCTGGACCCAGCTGTCGCTCGAGGACAAGGACGGCGAGGACGCCCGCACCTTCCTGCCGCGCAAGAGCCTCAAGGTCTCGACCACCTACAGCTTCCCGCAATGGCGCAACGCCAAGGTGGGCGCCTCGCTGCGCTGGCAGGACGAGATCTCGGGCCTCGACACCTTCGTGGTCACCCAGAAGGCCTACGCCGTGGTCGACCTGATGGGCAGCGCCGACCTGACCGACCAGATCAAGCTGACGGTCAACGTCCGCAACCTGTTCGACGAGTCGTACCTCAACAGCGTGATGTGGGGGCAGGCCTACTACGCCGCGCCGCGCAACGCGTCGGTTCGCCTTGACTATCGCTTCTAAGAATCATTCCTAGAAACATCCTCAAGGAGCCGGCGCGAGCGATCGCGCCGGCTCTGCTTGGTTCCGAGCAGATGGAGGCGGCCTCATGGACGCGCGCAATCTCGACACGCCCTACGCGCCGCCCGTCTCGCCGCCGGTGCGCAAGGCCGCGGGCGTAGCCAAGGCCGTACGCGCGGCCGTGCGGCCGATCCTGACCTTCATCCACCGCTGGGTGGGTCTGATCATGGCCGGCTTCCTGTTCATCTCCGGCGTCACCGGCGCGGTGATCTCGTGGGACCACGAGCTGGACGACGTGCTCAACCCGCACCTGATGCACGCCAGGACCGATGGCCCGGCCCTGCCGACCCTGGACATCGTCAAGGCGGTCGAGGCGCGCGATCCGCGGGTGATCGTCTCGTACTTCCCGCTGGTCGCCGAGCCGGGCGAGACCCTGGCCATCGGCGTCGACGCCCGCCAGGACCCCAAGACCGGCAAGCACTACGAGCTGGGCTACAATCAGGTGTTCGTCGACCCCGCGACGGGCGTCGAGCAGGGCCGGCGCGAGTGGGGCGCGGTCTGGCCGATCAAGACCGAGACCTTCGTCTCGTTCCTCTACGTACTGCACTACACGCTGCACATTCCCGAGTTCTGGGGCATCGACCGCTGGGGCATCTGGCTGCTGGGCGGGATCGCGGTGCTGTGGACGCTGGACTGCTTCGTCGGCTTCTACCTGACCCTGCCGGCCAGCGCCGCCAATGGTCGCAAGCCGGCCAAGAGCTTCTGGAGCCGCTGGAAGCCGGCCTGGCAGATCAAGACCAAGGCCAGCGCCTACCGGATCAATTTCGACATCCACCGCGCCTTCGGCCTGTGGCTGTGGGGCGTGCTGTTCGTCGTGGCCTTCACGGCCTTCTCGCTGAACCTCTACAGCGAGGTGTTCTATCCGGTGATGTCGAAGATCTCGAAGGTCTCGCCGACGCCGTTCGACACCCGCGTGCCGACCAGCCACGACAACCCGATCCTGCCCAGGCAGACCTACGAGACGATCATCGCCAAGGCGCGGGCCGACGCGCAGGCGCGCGGCTTCACCGCCCCGGTCGGCGGGGCCTTCTATTCGGCCCACTACGGCATCTACGGCGTGGCCTTCCACAAGGTGGGCGACGACCACGGGGCCGGCGGCGTGGGGCCGCCCTACCTCTATTACGACGGCGCCGACGGCCGTTACCTGGGCGAGCGCCTGCCGTGGAAGGGCACGGCGGCCGACATCTTCGTCCAGGCCCAGTTCCCGCTGCACTCGGGCCGGATCCTGGGCGTTCCGGGCCGCATCCTGATCTCGCTGACCGGCCTCGTCGTCGCCGCGCTCAGCGTCACCGGCGTGGTCATCTGGCTGAAGAAGCGCCGGGCCCGCGTGCTGCGGAAAAAGCCGGCTTAAGGGGGGGCAAAGCCCCCATGGCCGTCATCCCGGAAACGGCGAAGCCGTTATCCCGGACCTAGGGGACTGGGCGCGACGATGCGGTCTACTTCCTGTCAGGCGGCCAGAGCACTGCGGCGGCCCTGGGTCCCGGCTCTCCGCTTCGCTACGGCCGGGATGACGGGCAAGGAGGCTCAGCAGCTTGTGTGGCCGCCGCGGGTCCAGGCGGCGGAGGCTTCGGCGATCTGGCGCAGGACGGTCAGGTCGATGTCGGCCAGACGCTTGATGTAGACGCAGGACACGGCCGAGCGGTGCTTGCCGAGCTTCTCGAGCAGCGCCTCGCGCTCGGGAAAGTCGGAGGCGAAGTAGAGCACCAGCTCGGTCTTGCGCGGCGAGAAGCCCAGCAGGGGCCAGTCCATCGGCTTGGGGCCACCGGTCGAATAGGATCCGAAGCCGACGATCGAGGGCCCCCACATCACCGCGGGCGCGCCGGCGATCTCGCTCAGCAGGTCGCGCACCGCGCGGGCGTCGGCCTGGCGGGCCGGCGGCGAGGCGTCCAGGAAGTCGTCGACGCTGGCGTCCGTGGGGCGGGTCTTGGGTTCGGCGGCCATGGCGGGCTCCCGTGCGGCCGGGCGAGAGTGAGCGGGATCGAGCATCTTGCCAAGGTCCGGGTCGGCGCGGTTTGAGACGCCTGGTCGAATGATCGCGGGCGGATCGCGCTAAAGGGTTTGAACCCACAGCTTGGCCACGGGGGGCGGAGCATGCCGCACGACGTCCAGCCTGATCGCCTGCCGCACCTGGCCGCCAATATCGGCGCCGACTATGCCGACAGTTTCGCCGCCTGCCGTGAGCTGCTGGCGCTGATGTTCGAGCTGGACGCGTCGTCGCCGGACGGGCGCGCCGGCTACGCCATGGACTTCGCCCTCTACGACTACGGCCCGATCAAGCTGGGCATGTCGCGCGGACCGGCGTCGATCATGGTCCGCGGTCCCCAGCTCATCGCGCGGACGGGTGTCGACCAGTTCCACGTCCAATACTATCGCAGCCACGGTTTCGTCCTGACGCTGGACGGCGCCGATCAGGAGGTCCGGCCGGGCGACATCTGCATGCTAGACCTGTCCCGTCCGGCGGCCCTGCGCACCGACGGGATCGACAACCTGTCGGCCATCGTCGCGCGGGACCTGCTGTCGCCGCTGCTGGCGGACGCGGGCGATGTCCACGGGCTGGTGCTGCGCCGCGACAGCGAGGCCGGCGTCGCCGTCCGCGAGCATCTGGACGAGATGTGGCTGCGCGGTCCCGAGTTGACGGTGGAGCAGGGGCTGGCGTGGAGCCGCTCGACCGCGGCCCTGCTGGCCGGGGTCGTCCGGGCCAACACCCAGAGCCGGGCGGCGACCCGAGCCGAGCTGCGCAGGAGCCAGTTCCGCGCCATCCGCCGGCGCATCGACCGGGACATCGGCGACCCGGACCTCGGCCCGGCCGCGCTCGCCGGCCAATTCTATGTGACCCGCCCGACCCTCTACAGGATGTTCGAGCCCTATGGCGGCGTCGGGCGCTACATCCTCGGGCGCAGGCTGACGGGCGCCTTCCGCGACCTGTCGGATCCGGTCCTGGCGCGGGAGCCGATCGCGGCGGTCCTGCGCCGATGGGGCTTCGAGAACCATACGGCGGCCGGGCGCGCCTTTCGCGCCACGTTCGGCATGACGCCCTCCGCCTGCCGATCCCAGGCCCTGGCCGTCCGTGCGAGCGGCGGCGCGGCCGGCGATGCGGCCTTCGACATTCCGTCCGAGGTGCCGGCGAACATCAGGGCGTTCCAGGGGCGCGCCGCGTCGAACGCGTAAAGGCCCCGCCGGCGACGGCGGGGCCTTTGGCGGATCAGCTCGCCGCCGTCGGCGCCGGCGGGGCGTCGACCGTCAGGGTGTATTGCATGGCGATGCGCGCATTGCCGTTCTCGAGCGGCGGAAGATTGTCGCCGTCGAACCCGGTGAGAGCCTGGCTCAGCCCGGTCCAGTCGAGGTTTTCGCCCAGCCCCTTGTTGTTGAAATAGGCGAACACCTCGACCTGGATCTGCAGCGGATCGGCCGAATGCGGGCGGCACAGCAGCATCTGGGCCAGCAGGGGCGTCGTGCCCTGGGCTTCCAGCGAGCCCGCGGCGACGATGTATTCCCAATGGCCGATCGCGGAAGGGCCCACGTGCGATCGGTTGAGGATCTGGAGGTCCGAAACCGTGGTGCTCGTCGAGTGGGTCATCGTCTTGGAGCCGCCGAACGAGACGGAGATGCCGCCCTCGCTCGAGAAGCCGAAGCTGCCGGTGGCGGTCCAGCTGATGCTGTCGTCGTAGGTCGTCGACGCCACCGTGGTGTCCGGCTTGGCCGCGATCAGCTGCAATCCGGCCGGGGGCTCGGTCGGCGCGTCGTAGGTGACATACAGGCCGTAGCCGGCGGGCGCCCGATTGCCGACGGTCGCCAGCGAGCTTTGGCCGACCAGCTCGATCTGGAAGTAGTCGTAGACCTGGCTGCTGTTTTCCGGCTGCACGGAGATCGGCTTGCAGTTGACGGAAAAGCCGAAGTCCCAGGCGCCGACCTCGGCGTTGCCGGGCCAGTGGTTCGCCAGCGGCTTCATGATGGTGGTGACCTGCGCGAGCAGGTTGTCGCTCGTGGTCGCGGCCGTGGTCGTCGTCATTCCGTCGGGCATCGGATCCCCCCAATGATTGGCTGTGCGGAAACGCTCCGCAGCGTCAGGCCGAGCGTGCGCTGACGGCCTCATCAATCAGAAATTGCACCGGGGTCTGGCCGTCGCAACAGGATCGGCGAGGCCGGCTTCAGATTGAGACGCATGGTCGAAACCCGGGAGGGAAGGGGCGTTCTCCAACGAAAAACGCCCCCGGCGGAACCGGGGGCGTCTTCGAAAACGTCGTAGGCTCAGGAAGCCTTAGGCGGCCGTCTTGATCAGCGACTTGGTCAGGATGCCGATGGCGGCTTCGCGGTCGATGCGCTCGATGGCGGCGACTTCACGAGCCATGCGGTCCAGGGCCGATTCATAGAGCTGGCGCTCCGAATAGGACTGTTCCGGCTGGTTCTCGGCGCGGTGCAGGTCGCGGACCACCTCGGCGATCGACACCAGGTCGCCCGAGTTGATCTTGGCTTCGTATTCCTGGGCGCGACGCGACCACATGGTGCGCTTCACGCGGGCGCGGCCCTTCAGGGTGGTCAGGGCCTGGCTGACGACGTCGCCTTCGGCCAGCGGGCGCAGGCCGGCGACCTTGGCTTTCTTGGTTGGGACACGAAGGGTCATCTTCTCATGGTCGAAGGTGATGACGTAAACCTCGAGCGACATCCCGGCCACTTCCTGGGTCTCGATGCCCTGGATCGTCCCCACGCCGTGGGCGGGATAGACGACGTGATCGCCGACCGAGAATTCCAGACCGCTCTTGCTCATTCGTTCGTCCTCATAAAATTGGGCTTGCGCCCAAAACGCCGTTTCCAAACATTCCAAAAGGCGATAGCAACCCGTCCGTCGGAGAGGCGGGGCCAAGTCGGATCAGGATTTGGAGTGTCTCTTAAGTCACCCTTCGCCTTCGATCGGGCGAGCCGTTGGAACGGCTGTCGTCTTCCACGAGACATGCAGGTGCGAGGCCGCACCCGTCACGTCGAGGGCGACAATAGCATAAAAATCAGCCTCATGAAAGGCTTGCGACCCCAACCTGGGGTATGGCGGCCCTAAAGAGACCGCCAAACGCCGGATTTTGCGTGGATCAGGAGCCCTTGCCGGGCTTTTCGCTGAAGTACTTTTCGAACTTGCCGGTCTCGCGCTCGAAGTCGGCGCGGTCGGCCGGCGGCTCGCCCTTCACGGTGATGTTCGGCCAGACCTTGGCGTATTCGGAGTTGATCCGCAGCCACTTGCCGTCGGCGTCGTCCTCGGTGTCCGGCTTGATGGCGTCGACCGGGCATTCCGGCTCGCAGACGCCGCAGTCGATGCATTCGTCCGGATTGATCACGAGGGTGTTCTCGCCCTCGTAGAAGCAATCCACCGGGCACACCTCGACGCAGTCCATGAACTTGCAGCGGATGCAGGCGTCGGTGACGATGTAGGTCATCGGAACTTGGCGGCTTTCTGGGACGGACGTAACGCGGCCGCGTTTTCGGAGCGACGGCGCCGAATGTCAATGCGGCGCCGCGTGCGAGGCCCGCAGGATTTCTCATGGCGCCCGCAGGGCGACAGGCAAAATCGTCGCCGATCCCGCTCCGTGTCGGCTTTCCGACGATGCACAACGGCGTTCGTCGAAAGATACCTTTTCTTATGGAAGAGCGTTTCAGTGTGCGGTTGAGGACGCGTCCAAGAACAACGTCGGGAAGCCGACAGCAGAATGCTCTCCATGGCCCTGAAGCCCGCGCCGTCCATGGCGGCCGATGACATCCACGCGCAATTGCGGCTTCGAATGGCCTCGTTCGAGGCCTTCGTTGCGCACGCCCCGTTCGCCGCGGCCCTGATCGACCGCAGCGGCCGGCTGGTCGCCGTCAGCCCCGAGTGGCGCGACGAGGACCTGACCCCCAGCCTGCAGCCCGGCGAGCCGTTCGCCCGCTGCCTGATGAACCTGGAGGACGTCGAGAGCCTGGAGCGCTGCCTGGCGACGGGCGAGCCGTTCTCGCGCTATCGCGCCCAGGCCGGCCACGACGGCCAGCGCATCTGGCGCAGCGAGTTCGCCGCCTGCCGCAGCGACGAGGGCGTGATCTTCGCCGTCATGGTCACCGCGCGCGACGTCACCGGCTACGCCCAGACCGCGCTGCGGGCCGAGCGCAACGAGCAGCGCCTGAAGCTGGCGCTGGAGCTCGACGACCTGATGGTGCGCGAGGTCGATCTGAAGACCGGCGAGGTCTATGTCTCGGGCACCTGCCTCGAACTCGAGAAGTGGTGCCTGTTCGACCGCGATCCGCTGGAGATCGTGCACGAGGACGACCGCGAGCGCATGGCCCAGATCATGCGCGCCCGCCGCGACGGCGAGGCCGCCGTGTTCGAGTTCCGCCTCAACCGCGACGACGGGGTCGAGACCTGGGTGCGCTCGGTGGGCAAGCGGTTCCTGGGCGCCGACGGCAAGCCCGAGCGGCTGGTCAACCTGTTCAAGGACATCACCGACCGCCGCCGGCAGACCGAAGCGGTCGAGAACCTGGCCTTCCGCGATCCGCTGACGGGCCTGCCCAACCGCGCCTATTTCCAGCGCAAGTTCCAGGAGGCGGTCGACGCCTCGGAGATGGCCGGCGAGATCTTCGGCCTGATCATGATCGACGTCGATCACTTCAAGGACATCAACGACACCCTCGGTCACGACGCCGGCGACGCCTTGCTGCGGCGGCTGGCCGACGTGCTGCGCCACGCCTTCCGCTCGGGCGACACCGTGGCGCGCCTCGGCGGCGACGAGTTCGCGGTGATCCTGCGCGGTCTGCACGGCGAGGGCGACATGCTGCGGCCGATCAAGTCGCTGCAGGACCTGCTGCGCCAGCCGATCCAGCATGGCGGCCGCAGCTTCTCGGTCAGCGCCAGCATCGGGGCGGCCCTGCACGGCGATCCCGACGCCGACCCGCACCACATCTTCAAGAACGCCGACATCGCCCTCTATCGGGCCAAGGACGAGGGGCGAAACCGCTCGATCCTGTTCGACCCGTCGATGCGCTCGGCCCTGGAACAGCGGCTGGAGCTGCTGCGCGACGTACGCGCGGCGATCGAGGCCGACGAGTTCATCCTCTACTACCAGCCGGTGATCGACCTGGAGAGCGGCTCGGTGGCCGGCTTCGAGGCGCTGATGCGCTGGGCCCATCCCGAGCAGGGCGTGCTGACGCCCGACCGGTTCATGGCCGCCTTCGAGGATCAGGACCTTTCGCTGAAGCTGGGCGACGTGGCCTTCGAGACGGCGCTGAAGCAGATGCGCGCCTGGCTGGACGCGGGCGTCGAGTTCGGCCGGGTGGCGGTCAACATCTCGGCCGCGCAGTTCCGCTCCGGGCGGCTGGCCGAGGAGGTGCAGGAGCGCCTGGCGCGCTGGGGCGTGCCGTGCGACCGCCTGACCATCGAGGTCACCGAGACGGTCTATATGGGCTGGGCCTCGGACGTGGTCAGCGACACGGTGCGCAAGCTGCACGCCGCCGGGGTGATGATCGCTCTGGACGATTTCGGCACTGGCTACGCCAGCCTGGCCAACCTGCGGCAGTTCCCGATCGACCGGCTGAAGATCGACAAGGGCTTCGTCCAGAACACCGAGGACGCCGCCATCGTCAAGGCGGTGATCACCCTGGGCGGCTCGATGGGCATGAAGGTGGTCGCCGAGGGCGTCGAGGACCGCGAGCAGCTGGAAGCCCTGGCCGCCTATGGCTGCGACCAGGTGCAAGGCTACCACTTCAGCCGCCCGATGCCGCCGGAGAAGGCGCCGGAGTTCCTGGCCGGGTTCTCGCTGTAGGGCGAAAGTTATCCACAGGATCGCCGATCTCACCTTCTCCCTATGGGGGAGGGTTTATCCTTGGTCGCCCGAGGGCGCGGGGGCGGCTCTAGGCGGCTACTTCTTGCCCAGGTCCGTCTTGCTGATCTTGCCCTTGTCGATGAGCCAGACGTCCTTGCCGCCGTTCGTGCCGATGGCGAGCGGCAGCTTGTAGAGACTGCTGAGGAAGACGTGGGTCTCGACCGGGGTGGGCGAGACGATGTGGCTGGCGAAGGCCAGGGCGGGCCTGCCGTCGGCGGCCTTGGGCTTCTCGATCAGCAGGCACGAGGCCGACAGGGCGTCGACGCGTTTCACCGTCTTGCCGTCGGCCGCGACGAAGATCCGGTAGTGGCCGCCGACCGGGATGGCGCCGGCGGCCGGGGCGGGGGCCAGCAGCCAGACGATCCAGCCGTCGCCGTCGGGGTTCTTGACCATGGCCGTGTTGTAGCCGGCGCGGCAGGTGCTGGCGCCCGTCCCGGCGGCGGCCTGGCGGGCCGAGAAGGCCAGGCGCTCTTCGTCGGTCAGCTTGCGGTCGGTCGGCTCGGTGACGGGACCCGCGCCCTTGCCGTCGACCACGACGTCGTAGCCGATCTCCAGGCCGTTCCCCTTGTCGCGGATGAAGCGGACCTTGGCGGTCTTGCCGTCGTCCTGCACCAGCCAGCCCCGCAGGCCGGCGGCCCGCAGGTCGGGGACCTTGGCGGCCAGGGCGTCGCTGGCCAGCCAGGCGGCGATGTCCTGGCGATAGATGGCGTTCCCGAAGGCCTGGATCTGCGGCAGATCGTAGGCCTGGATGGGCGCGACAGGCTTGGCGGGAGCCTTGCTGGCGGCGCTGGCGGACGGCTGGGCGTGCGCGACGCCGGCAAGCAGAAGGGCCAGGCTGACGGCCAGGGCCGGACGGAACGACGCCACGCAGATACTCCCCCAGGATGCAACTCATCCCAAGGTAGCGATTGGCGCGGCGGCGTCCATGGGGAAAGAGGGCGCATCGACCCAAGCTGAAGCAGGTTCTAGAACTCCGTGCGGTGATACATGCTCCCTCGTCCCGCACGGCGACCGTCAGGCCGCTCATAGTTAGGATGCTTTCCCGCTTCCCCAATCGATTCCAAGCGCGTTAGCGCGGGCACAGTCAGGCGTTTACTGATGTTGAAGTAGGGGTACGAACCGCGAATTTCAGGGTGAAGGATCGCCGCTACTGCAACATCGGAGGCAGACACATACCGGAGGGCCCAGCTCTCAATTATATGTTTAAGAGCGAAGTGAGATTTCAGGACGCCCTTTGTCTTTTCTTGCGCGTCTAGCCACTCATACGCAATGCGTATGCAGTCGTCATGCTCGAATAGCAGAATGTTGCTGCTGTTTCCCCGGGCCGCGGAATATATGGCTTTGGCGTGGGCTATCTCTTCGGGGGTGGGCATGAACGGTGTGTCCGAGCTCTGAAGAATGCCCAAAAATATTGCTTCAGATGCAGCGAAGTCCATGCCCCTTTAACTCAAATTGGGCTTTCCTCTACCCCTCCAGCGCCTCGTAGAGCCCGCGCGCCTCGGTGGCCGGACCCCGCCGTTCGCCGCAGTCGAGGATGCGCACGTTCACCAGTCGGCCGCCGATGGCGAAGACCAGGACGTCGCCGGCCTTGAGCACGCGCGAGGGCTTGTCGATGCGGCTGTCGGGGGCGCCGGCGCGGGTCAGGCGGATGCGGCCCTCGTCGACGAAGCGGGCGGCCATCGAGCGGGTCTTGAAGAAGCGGGCGCGCCACAGCCAGACGTCGGCGCGGCAGTGCTCGTCGTTGTGATGAGCCTCGTCGCTCATGAGGCGGCCTTGTCGGTCGAGACCGCGGCCGGCTTGCGCCGGCGGGGCTTCCTGCGGCGAGCGGGCGGGGGCGGCGGCTCGGTCAGCTTGGCCAGGGCCGCGAACGGCGAGTCCGGGCGCGCCTTGACCGGCTTGGGCTCCAGCCGCTGGGCGCCGCGGCGCTTCCAGATGATCGGGGCGTCGGGCTTGGCGCGCACCGCCGGAGTGTAGTCGAGCGAGCGCAGGATCGACGAGGCCTCGGCCGGGGTCCAGCCCAGGGCCTCCAGCGCCGCCGGGGTCAGCACCACGCCGCCGGGGCGCTGTTCGGCGCGCAGCAGGCCGTCGAGCTTCTCCAGGGTCTCGACCTGCACCAGGTGCTTGCCGGCGACGCGCAGGCCGCTGGCGGCCAGGGCGCGGGGCGAGGGCAGCGGCGAGGGCAGGGGGCAAAGCCCCACCAGCGGGCCGCGCCAGCCGCCGGGATCCAGGGCGCGGGCGCAGGCGATGGCCTCGGACTTCAGCACGCCGGGGGAATAGAGCGAGAAGGCGCCGATGCGCACGCCCAGGCTCTTGAGCGCCCGGCGCTCGGCCTGGCTGAGGGCCTTGAGTTCGGGGTCGAGGGGGTGCTTGTCGAGCACGCCGCCGGCTTCGAGCAGACGGTGGGCGACGCCGCGCGGCAGGCCGCGCAGCTCGCCGCCGGCCAGCGCCGCTTGCAGCTTGCGCAGCGGGGCCAGATGGCGGTCGACTTCGGAAGCCAGGAAGGCGTCGAGCCGGCGCTCGGCCCGCTCGCGCGCCGGGGCTGGGCCCAGCTCGCCCAGCAGGCGGGCGCGGGGCGACAGCAGGTCGCCGCCCGACCGCACGGCCCCGGCGAGCTCGCCGCGCCACAGGATCGCGCCGTCGGGCGTCAGGGCGAAGGCCTCGTCGGGCTCGGCGGCCAGCAGGCCCAGGCGCCGGGCGATCTCGGGCCCGACGGCGCGCTGGGCGGCGTTGCGCAGGGCGCGCTCCTCCAGCGGGGTCGAGGCCTTCTCGGGAACGAAGGTGACGCCGGTCAGGCGGCCGACCACCTGGCCCTCGACGCTGACCTCGCCGTCGGCCGCGACCCCCGCCAGCAGCACGTCGCGCTCGCCCAGCTGCTTCATCAGCACGCTGGTGCGGCGGTCGATGAACCGGGCCATCAGCTTTTCGTGCAGGGTGTCGCTGATCTTGTCTTCCAGCTCGCGGGTGCGGCCCTGCCAGTGGACGGGATTGGCCAGCCAGTCGGGGCGGTTGGCGATGTAGGACAGGGTGCGCACCCCCGACAGGCGCGCGGCCAGGCTGTCGATCTCGCCGTCGGTGCGGTCCAGCGCCTTGAACTGGCCGTTGATCCAGTCTTCCGGCAGGCGCTTGCGGCCCGTGGTCAGGTCGTCGAACAGGGTGCGGACCATCCGCTGGTGGTCGTCGTCGGTGGTCTTGCGGAAGTCGGGCGTCTGGCAGACGTCCCACAGCTTCAGGAGGGCCGAGCGGTCGGTCTTGCAGCGGGAGACGACGTCTTCGTGGGCCGCCAGCTTGCGCAGGGTGCGCTCGTCCAGCGCCTCCTGCGACAGGGTCAGGCCCGTGCGGTTGGGCGGCTCCGACAGCGAACGCAGCAGGCCCTGCAGCGAGCCGAAGTCGAGCCGGGCGTTGCGCCACTCGGCCGCCAGGATCGGCTGGAAGGCGTGCTCCTCGACGGCCTGGACCAGGTCTTCGTCCATCTCCTCGCAGTCGCCGGTGACCCCGAACGTGCCGTCGCGGGTGTAGCGGCCGGCGCGGCCGGCGATCTGGCCCACCTCCTGCGGGTGCAGCCAGCGGGTGCGGCGGCCGTCGAACTTGCGCAGGCCCGCGAAGGCCACGTGGTCGACGTCCATGTTCAGGCCCATGCCGATGGCGTCGGTGGCGACCAGGAAGTCGACCTCGCCGCTCTGGTAGAGGGCGACCTGGGCGTTGCGCGTGCGGGGGCTCAAGCTGCCCATGACCACGGCCGCGCCGCCCCGCTGGCGGCGGATCAGCTCGGCGATGGCGTAGACCGCGTCGGTGGAGAAGGCGACGATCGCCGTGCGCCGGGGCAGGCGGGTCAGCTTCTTGGAGCCGGCGTAGGACAGGTTGGAAAAGCGCTCGCGGCCGACGATCTCGGCGTCGGGCAGCAGGCGACGGACCAGCGGCGCCATGGTGGCGGCGCCCAGCAGCATGGTCTCGAACCGGCCGCGGGCGTGCAGCAGGCGGTGGGTGAAGATGTGGCCGCGCTCGGGATCGGCGCAGAGCTGGATCTCGTCGATGGCCACGAAGTCGACCTCGCGGCCCAGCGGCATGGCCTCGACCGTGCAGACGAAATAGGCCGCGCGCGGCGGGACGATCTTCTCTTCGCCCGTGATCAGGGCCACGGCGGCCTTGCCGCGCAGCTTGACGATGCGGTCGTAGATCTCGCGCGCCAGCAGGCGCAGCGGCAGGCCGATCATGCCCGAGCCGTGGCCCAGCATGCGTTCGACGGCCAGATGGGTCTTGCCGGTGTTGGTGGGCCCCAGGACCGCGGTGAGCCGCGACGGGGCGAGGCCGGTGGAACGGTCGCTCATGACCCTCCGAAAGTGGGGCGGGAATCGAGGCGAGGCAAGCGCGGGCTTGGCCCCGGATGCGACGATCCGCCGCCCGGGCCGTAAACCATGCTGGACGGCGTGACCGGCTATGAGGACAGCAGAGTTCCTCCCGCTCGCGCTTATCCCGGCCAAGGACCCATGTTCGCCACGCTTCGGTGTTTGGATCAGCACGACCCGACGCTGGTGATCTGGGCGCTGCTCGTCTGCCTGGCGTCGATGGCCGTGGGCGTGCACGCCTATCACCGGGGCGCGACGGCGGCGGGGCCGGCCCGCACCGCGTGGATCCTGCTCACGGGCCTGGTGCTGGGCAGCGGCGTCTGGGCCACCCACTTCATCGCCATGCTGGGCTTCCAGCCCGGACTGCGGCTCAGCTTCGACGAGCCGATGACGGCCCTGTCGTTCCTGGTGGCCCTGACCGGCCTGGCGGGCGGTGCGGGCCTGGCCATGACCGCGACCGGACGGGCGCGACGGCTGGCCGGCGGGGCGCTTTGCGGCGGAAGCATCGCGGCCATGCACTTCGTCGGCGTCTCGGCCATGCGTCTGCCGGCCCTGATGATCTGGCGGGCCGACCTGGTGGTCGCCGCGATCCTGATCGCCGCCGGGCTTTCCGCCCTGGCCTTCGCCGACCTGCGGCGCGAGAGCGGCCTGCGCGGGCGGGCGGCGTCGATCCTGCTGCTGGCGGCCGCCGTCTGCGGCCTGCACTTCGTGGGCATGGGCGCGGTCACCCTGCTGCCGATCGCCGACCTCGAGGCCGCCGGCCGTTTCACGCGCGGCGAGCTGGCGCGATCGGTCGTCGCCATGGTCTCGATGATCGTCCTCGCCGGCTGCGGCATGCTGCTGACCCACCGCCTGGCGCACCGCTCGGCCTTCGCCACCCTGCGCTCGGCGCTGAACCGGGCGCCGATCGGCCTGGGCTATTTCGACCGCAACAACCTCTTGCAGGTGTGGAACGCCACCCTGGCCGACTTCGCGCGGCCCTACGGCCTGACCCTGGCGCGGGGCATGAGCCTTTCCGAGATCGCCGAGCGCACGGCGATGGACGCCAAGGCCCGCCAGGCGGCCAGGGCGGTGCTCGACGCCGTCGACGACCAGGTGGGCGAATGGGTGTCGCCCGACACCTTCAGCTCGCCCGACGGCCGTTTCCAGTCGCTGAAGCTGACGCCGGCCGAGGACGGCGGCTTCCTGCTGATCATCACCGACATCACCGAGCACGTGACGGTGACCGAGCGCGAGATCGAGGCCCGGCGCCTGGCCGAGGGCGCCAGCCGCGCCAAGAGCGAGTTCCTGGCCAATATGAGCCATGAGATCCGCACGCCGCTGAACGGCATCCTGGGCATGACCCAGGTGATGTCGCGCGAGGCCCTGGACGACGACCAGCGCGAACGGCTGGAGATCATCGGCGCCTCCGGCGCGGCCCTGCTGGAGATCCTCAACGACGTCCTGGACCTGTCCAAGATCGAGGCGGGCCGGATGGAGCTGAACGAGGCCGCGTTCGACCTCGAGGAGACGGTGCGCCTGGCCTTGGCGCCCTACGCGCCGCTGGCGGCCGAAAAGGACCTGTCGCTGACGCTGGCGGTGGACGAGGCGGCGACGGGCGCCTGGCTGGGCGATGCGCCTCGCCTTCGCCAGATCCTCGGCAACCTGGTGGTCAACGCGGTGAAGTTCACCGACCAGGGCGGCGTGGCGGTCTCGGTCGAGCGGCGCGAGGCGGGCCTGCGCTTCATCGTGGCGGACACCGGCGAGGGGGTGTCCGAGGCCGATCGCGCGCGGATCTTCAAGGCCTTCACCCAGGCCGACGCCTCGGCCACCCGGCGTCACGGCGGCACGGGCCTTGGCCTGACCATCTCGCGCAGCCTGGCCGAGCGGATGGGCGGCGGGCTGTGGCTGGAGAGCCGCGAGGGCGAGGGGGCGACCTTCGGCGTCGACCTGCCGCTGATCCCGTTGGCCGAAGAGCCGGCGACGGCGGTGGTCTCGCCTGTCGTCCAGGCGGCCCCGCAGGGCGCGCTGCGCATCCTGGCGGCCGAGGACAATCTGGTGAACCAGACCGTGCTGCAGGCCCTGCTGGCGCCGTTCGAGGTCGAGCTGGCCCTGGCCGCCGACGGCCGCCAGGCGGTGGCCGCCTACCAGGCCGATCCGGCGATCGACCTCGTCCTGATGGACATCCAGATGCCGGAGCTCAACGGCCTGGCCGCCGCGCAGGCCATCCGCGCGTTCGAGGCCGCGCACGGCCTGGCGGCCGTCCCGATCATCGCGGTGACCGCCAACGCCATGCCCCACCAGGTCGAGACCTATTTCGCCGCCGGCATGACCGGTTTCGTCGCCAAGCCGCTGAACCTCGCCGACCTGCTGGCGGCGATCGAACAGGCGACCAGCCCGAAGGCGGACGCGGCTTAGGGGGTCTATTCCCTCCCCCTTGATGGGGGAGGGGCAGGGGTGGGGGTGATTGCTGAGGCAAGAGTTCCAACGGCGCGTCGGCCTGAAGCGCAGGGTCACCCCCATCCCCGGCCCTTCCCCCACCAAGGGGGAAGGGAGAACGTGCGGCTACCTCTCGAACGCCACTTTGCCGTCGACGACCGTCAGGATCGGCTGGGCCTTCAGGATCTCGGCCTCGGGCACGGTCATCAGGTCGCGGTCGAAGGCGGTGAGGTCGGCCGCCTTGCCGGGCTCCAGCGTGCCGCGCTGCTGGTCGGCGAAGGCGGCCCAGGCCGGCGCCCAGGTCAGCATGCGCAGGGCCTGCTGGCGGGTGACGGCCTCTTCGGGATGCCAGTCGGCGTTGGAGAAGCCGGTCAGGCTCTTGCGGGCGACGGCGGCGTAGAACTCGATGCGCGGATCGCCAACCTCGACCGGGGCGTCGGAGCCGGCGGCGACGACCGCGCCGCTCTTGAGCATGTCGGCCCAGGCATAGGCGCCCTTCAGGCGGTCCTTGCCCAGGCGCGCGGGCGCGAAATAGAGGTCGCCGATGGCGTGGCTGGGCTGCATCGAGGCGACCACGCCCAGCTTCGAAAAGCGCGGCAGGTCGGCGGCGTCGACGACCTGGGCGTGCTCGATGCGCCAGCGGCGGCCGGTGTCCGTAGCGAGGGTCTCGCCGAACCAGTCCAGCACCATGCGGTTGCCGCGGTCGCCGATGGCGTGCATGGCGACCTGGGCGTTCACGGCCCGCGCCTGCTTCATCAGGGCCAGACCCTGGTCGCGCTCGGTGAGCACGAGGCCCAGGCCCTCGGCGTCGCTGTAGGGCGACAGCAGGGCCGCGCCGCGCGAGCCCAGGGCGCCGTCCATGTAGAGCTTGATCCCGCGCAGGCGGATCAGGCCGGTCGGGTCGGCGCTGGGGCCGGTCTTCAGCACCTCGGCGGCGCCGGACGGGTCCATGTAGTTGTCGACGCGCAAGGAGAAGCGGCCCTCGGCGGCGAGGCCGCGCAGCTGGTCGAGGTCGGCCGCCTCGACGCTCATGTTGCCAAGACCCGTCCAGCCGCGGCCGGCGTAGAGCTTGCCGGCCGTCTCCAGCGCCTGGCGCTTTAGGGCGGGGGAGGGGGGCGGAATGACGCTCTCGACCAGGGTCTGGGCGTGGTCGACCAGCATGCCGGTGGGCTCGCCCGTCTCGTCCTTGAGGATCTGGCCGCCGGCCGGGGCCCGGGTGTCGCGGGTCAGCCCGGCCTTGGCCAGGGCGGCGCTGGAGGCGACCACGGCGTGGCCGTCGGCGCGGCCCAGCACGACGATACGGCCCGGCGCGGCGCGGTCGAGGTCGGCTCGGGTGGGAAAGCGCTTCTCGGGCCAGTGGGTCTCGATCCAGCCGCGGCCATGGATCGGCGCGTCGCCCGGATGGGCCAGGGCGTAGGCGCGCACGGCGGCGACCAGGGCCTCGACGGAGTCGGTCTTGTCGAGGTTGAGGGTCAGTTCGCGCAGGCCGATGCCGGTGAGGTGGGCGTGGGCGTCGACGAAGCCCGGATAGGCCGCGCCGCCCTTGAGGTCGATGTCGCGGACGTCCTTGGCGGCCTTGGCGCGGGCGGCGGCCAGCGGGCCGACGAAGGCGATGGTCCTGTCGCGGATCAGCACCGCCTCGGCGGCGGGAGCGCCTTCGACGCCGGTATGGATCGGCCCGCCGTGGACCAGGATGTCGCCGGCCAGGGCCGGACCGGCGGCGAGAGCCATTGCGAGGACGGGGGCGGCGAGCGGAAAGAGGCGACGCAAGGGGCGGTCTCCGAAGCAAGGTCGTGGAAAGGTAGAGGCCCGGCCTCGCGTCCTGCAACAAGGGTGTTAATCTATGGGGCGATGGGACAGGGCTTCATGCTTTTCGAGACGGCGATCGGTCGCTGCGGCCTGGCGTGGGGCGCGGGCGGGCTGCTCGGCGTGCAGCTGCCCGAGACCGCGCCGGGCGCGGCCTGGGCGCGGCTGCGCAAGCGCTATCCCGACGCCGTCGAGACCGCGCCGCCGCCGGAGGTGGACGAGGCGGCCGATCGGATCATCGACCTCCTGGCGGGCAACCCCGGCGGAGGGCGCGACGACCTTTCCGACGTGGCGCTGGACCTGACCGTCGTGCAGCCGTTCAACCGCCGGGTCTACGAGATCGCCCGCGCCATCCGCCCCGGCGAGACCTCGACCTACGGCCAGCTGGCGAAAGCGATGGGCGAGCCGGGCGCCATGCGGGCGGTGGGCAAGGCGCTGGGCGAGAATCCCTGGCCGATCGTCGTGCCCTGCCACCGGGTGCTGGGCGCCGACGGCAGGATGGGCGGCTTCAGCGCCGACGGCGGCGCGGCGACCAAGGCCCGGCTGCTGACCATCGAGCGGGCCAGGGTCACCGACACGCCGACCCTGTTCGACATGGACTTCTCGGTCGCCCCGCCCAAGGGGCGCTGAGGGCGACGAAAAAGGGCGGCTCCTTCGAGCCGCCCTTTCCGTTTTCGCCATCGCGGCTCAGAGGCCGCCGGGCTTGCATTCGTTCTGGAAGAACTTGTCGATCTCGACCAGCTGGGTCTCCATCATCTCGGGGGTCATGGTCCAGTTGGCATAGTCCATGCCCTTGATCTCCAGCCATTTGTAGGGCTTGCCCGCGGCCTTCAGGCTTTCGACGAAGCGTCGGGAGCCTTCGAGGGCGATCACGTCGTTGAAGTCGCCGTGATAGAGGAAGACCGGGATCTTGACTTGGTCTGCGTTCTGCTGGGCGTCGAGGCCTTCGATCGACGGAGCCTGATACTCGCGCAGGACACGGCTGTTCCAGGTAATCTTCTTCATGTCGGCCAGGCTGCTGCCGGCGCCGGACACCGAGCACTGATAAAGGCCGTTGGGCCGGATGGCCGCGACCAGGGCGGCGTAGCCGCCATAGCCATAGCCGAGCATGGCGATGCGGCCTGGATCGGCCAGCTTCTGGTCGATCAGCCACTTGGCGCCGTCGTCCTTGTCGTCCTGCATCTTGCCGCCCCACTCCTTGTCGCCGGCGCGCCAGAGCTTTTCGCCCCAGCCATACGAACCGCGGAACTGAGGTTGCAGGACGACGTAGCCGCGCGAGGCGAAATACTGGACCCAGCCGACCGCGTTCCATCTCAAGAAGTCGCGTTCCCAGGGGCCGGCATGGGGCAGGATGATGGTCGGGTGCGGGCCGGGACCGAAGCCGGCGGGCGGGGTGGTGAGGAAGGCCGGAACGACCAGGCCGTCCCGCGCCGCGTACTGGACGAGGCGGGTTTCTCCCAGCGCCTCGGACTTTATCCATGGGCGCGCGCCGCCCAGCAGGCGCAGTTTGCCAGTTGAGTCCGACAGGTAATATTCCGTGGGAAGCTGTGGGCCCGACTTGGCGATGACCAGCGTGGTGCGATCGCGCGACCATCCGGCGATCGACACATCGAAGTCGGAGGCGAGGTTGAGCCTGGTTTCCAGGCCGGTGTCGGGATCGGTCCAGGCGACGGGCTCGGTCCTGACGCCGAGCGCGGCGCGCGCCGCCTTCAGGCGGGCGGCGAGATGCTCGTCCACCCAATAGACGTTGTCCCTGGCGTCGATATAGCGAACGCCGAGCAGTTCACCCTTCTCGTCGAGGATCACGCCGCTGGCGTTGAACAGCTTGTGCTCGAACAGGGGCTCCAGGAATTTTCTGGCGGCGATGTCGTATACATAAACGCCGCGCTTGCCATTGACCTTGATCATCGACACATAGGCAATATTCGGGTCTTTGCCAAATCCTTCAAGCGTCGCGTCGTTTCTGTCTTTAAAATATGATTTGAAATGATCTTCCCAAGAGCCGTTAATTGAATTCCTTATTTGATTTACGACATATATTTTGTTCTCGTCGTAGCGAGTTTCGGTTCGTCCGCGAATTTCTCCATTAAAATCGGTCTTTATGCCTCGGTATTGCTTCCCGATGTGGTCGACGCGCTCGGCTTTGTTGGTGTATATATCTACCTTGTAGACATCGCCGGAGGTCTCGACGCGACGGTCGACGACCAGAAAGCGCTTGGGGTCGTTGGGCAGGAAGTCGATGACCGCCCCTGGGGTGGTGTCGTAGGCGCGGGCGCTTTTGTCGGACAAGGACGGCGCGAGGGGTTCAGTCCACGACTTGCCCTCCAGGTCGGTCTGGAAGGATTGGGTCTGATGCCAAGTATAGCTCTGGGTCCGTTTCGGCTGCATGGCGACCACGCGCAGGCGATCGTTGCGCAGGAACGCGAGGTTCTTGAAGGTCACCCGTGTCGAGCCGATGATCGTCGGCGGCTTGTCCAGGGCGTCGGTGCGCCAGACGCTGATGGTGATCTTGGCTCCGTCGCTCGAGGTGAGGGCGGCTATGTGCTTGCCGTCGGGCGAGATGACGACGTTCGATATCATCTCGTAACGGGTGAGATCTTTCGCGCTGGGGGCGTCGGCGGGGATTCGCGTGGGCGCGGCGCTCGCCGTGGGCGGGCAAACGGCGAAGGGCGCGGCCGCTAGCAGGGCGGCCACGGGCAAGCTCGTCAAGCACTTGGAAAGCAAAAGGATTCCCCGAACGCGTACTGGCGCGCAAAAACCTATCTGCGCAGCTTGAAGTTGATATCGCAGTATATCAGCCCGCGTTTAAGCTTGGCCATTGCTTAAGGTCATCAGCAGTTTCATCCAAGGATCATCGTTCTTGGAGGTCGCTTCCGCCGGCCCTGTGGGCAAAACTGTGTCGTATTTGCTACGATCTCGGACATCCGCGTCACAATTTGGCCAAGTGCGTTGAGGCCCGTCGCAAACCTGTTACGGTCCGCCGCGCCGACGGTATGGGATGTGCCGCTGGCGAAATGCAGTGCGGGGCACCCCGCGGGGGAATTTCATTGATGACGTTTGATAAGAGAAATCTGCTCGCGACGACGGTTATCGCGGGTATCGCGATGCTTGGCGTCGTGTCGGCCGCTTCGGCCCAGACGGCCAAGCCGGCGCCGAAGGCGGAAGAGACCGCGGCCAACGAAGTTGAAGAACTGGTCGTCACCGGTTCGCGCATCAAGCGCTCGGAATTCAACAGCGCCTCGCCGGTGACCGTGATCACCAGCGAAAGCGCCGAACTGCAAGGCCAGGTCGACACCGCCTCGATCCTGCAGAGCTCGATCCTCGGCGCCACCAGCCAGCAGATCAACAACAACTTCACCGGTTTCGTCACCACCGGCGGCAACGGCGCCAACACCCTGTCGCTGCGCGGCCTGGGCGCCCAGCGCAGCCTGACCCTGATCAACGGCCGTCGCGCCGGTCCCGCCGGCATCGGCGGCACCGTCGGCCCGTTCGACCTGAACGTCATTCCGAGCTCGGTCGTCGACCGCACCGAAATCCTGACCGGCGGCGCCTCGTCGATCTATGGTTCGGACGCCATCGCCGGCGTCGTGAACATCATGACGAAGCGCAACAGCGACGACGGCGAAATCAACATCAACGCCAACGTGCCGTTCAGCAAGGGCGGTGAAGTCTACCGCGCCAGCGTCTCGAAGGGCTGGACCTTCAGCCGCGGCTACGTGAACGCCGCCGCTGAATACTACCAGTCGAACGGCCTGCGCTTCAAAGACCGCGACTACCTGAACTGCCCGCAGGACTACACCTTCGATCCGGTGACCGGCGCCCGTCGCGACCTCGTCATGCCCGACGGTTCGTACAAGTGCCTGAACACCCTGACCGGCATCTACATCCGCGGCTCGAACCGCTACATCCCGGACGCCACCGCTGTCTCGAACGGCTGGGACCTGAACGGCTTCCGCCGCGTCAACGCCAACCTGGCCGCTGTCGGCACCGCGACTTCCGGCGGTGGTTACCAAATCGTCTGCGGTTCCAACCGGACCGGCAACTGCGCCAGCCCGCTGGACTTCGCCCGCTCGACGCAAGCGCTGCAGACCACCGACTCGCCGCTGCAAGGCTATCGCCACGCCGTGTCGCCGGTGACCCGCAAGTCGGTGTTCGTCACGGGCGGCTTCGACCTGACCGAGACGACGGAACTCTACGGCGAACTGCTGCTGAACCGTCGTGAATCCGAGCAGCGCAGCATCCGCCAGCTCGGCCCGACGATCAACGCCAACAACCCGACCAACCCCTTCAACTTCGCCAACAACCCGAGCTACGTCGGGCCGACCGGCACGCCGCTGGCCGCCTCGTCGTTCTCGCCGATCTTCGTGCTGCCGGTCACCCGCGACCAGACCGTCGACTACGCCCGCGTCGTCCTCGGCGCCCGCGGCGTGCTGCCGGAATCGCTGCCGATCCTCGGCAACTGGGACTGGGACATCTACGGCCAATACTCGAAGTCGTCGGGCGACTACGGCCAAGAGTTCATCTACAACGACCGCATGCTGGCCGTTTCGGGCGCCGCCCGATGCAACCAGGCGCTCGTGACGATCTCGGCCAACATGCCGAACGCGACCTGCCCGACCAACATCAACCTGGGCAAGGTGGCGACGGTCGGCGGCAGCTACCTGACGCCGGAAGAGTACGCCTTCCTGAACGGCTACGAGCAAGGACACACCGAGTACGTCTACCAGTACGTGGAAGGCTCGATCAGCGGCGACCTGTTCAAGCTGCCCGCGGGCATGGTGGGCGCCGCCGTCGGCTTCCAGCTGCGCAAGGAACAGCTGGACGACGTCCCGGGCTTCAACAGCCGCAACAGCAACTACAACGGTTCGGCCGCCTCGGCTGAAACCCACGGCTCGGACGAAGTGAAGGAGCTCTTCGGCGAACTTGAAGTTCCGCTGCTGCGCGACCTGCCGCTGATCGACCGGCTGACGCTGAACTACTCGGCCCGCTACTCGGACTACAAGTCGTACGGCTCGAGCAGCACCTACAAGGCCGGCCTGAAGTGGAACATCAACTCCACCTGGGCTCTGCGCGCCAACAAGGGCACCTCGTTCCGCGCTCCGGCGCTGTACGAACTGTACCTTGGCTCGTCGTCCAGCTTCCTGGCTCAGACCAGCGATCCCTGCTACCAGTACGCGAGCACGGCCGGCGTGACCGACCGTCAGCGCGCCAACTGCGCGGCCCTGGGCATCACGGGCAACTCGACCCACGGCGGCGCCGGCTCCTACACCATCTTCGCCAAGGGCGGCGTTGGTTACCTGGAAGCCGAAGAGTCGGACAACAAGTCGATCGGCATCGTGTTCACGCCGAGCTTCATCGACCTGAACGTCTCGCTCGACTACTCGGAACTGACGGTCAACAATCAGGTGCAGCGCTACGGCGCCGCCAACATCCTGGACTCGTGCCTGGATGCGCCTGACTTCCCGACCAGCCCGTACTGCAGCCTGATCACCCGCAACACCGACACCTCGTCGACGACCTTCGGCGCCGTGCTGACCGTGTCGGATGCGTACCTGAACGTGGCCAAGCAGTGGAACAACGCCCTCGACCTGAGCGCGGTGTACCGCCACGAGCTGCCGCACGGGACCCTGGTGGTTTCGGGTCAGTTCACCTGGACCCTCGACTGGTACACCCAGCTGAGCAACGGCGCCGATCCGGTGAAGAACCAAGGCTTCACGGCCTATCCGGACTTCGCGGGCCGCACGGGCGTCTCGTACATCCAAGGCGACTGGACCGTTAACTGGGCCACCCAGATGGTCGGCAAGACCTCGGACGTCGACGACAGCTACAGCGGCTACGGCACGGATCTCATCACGTACCGTGACCAGCAGGCCTACGTGAAGCGTCACATCGAGTTCAACGCCACGCACGACATCTCGGTCCGTCGCAAGTTCGACGACATCACCGTGACCGCCGGCATCAACAACGTGTTCGACGAGCAACCGCCGTTCTACTCGACGTCGTCGGCGAGCCGCTTCTCGAACATGCGTCTGGCCTCGTCCTACGACATCCTCGGCCGTCGTATGTTCGTGAACATCAACAAGAAGTGGTAGGAAAACCAACCCTCTAGGGGGCTGGGAAGGGCGGCGAGGGCAACCTCGCCGCCCTTTTTCTTTGCCCCTGTTCCCAGCCGGGCCGGGATGGCGAGGGGCAAACGAAAGCCGCCCCGGGTGACCGGGACGGCTGTCGAAGATCCGAAAATGGAAGCGACGGGCGCTGGGCCCGCGGCGTCAGACGACCTGGGCGGCCAGGCCTTCGAGCACGCGGCGCAGGTCGGCCTCGCGGAAGGGCTTCTGCAGCACCGCCGAGCCCTTGTGCGGCTCGGTCAGGCCCGCCTCGCCGTAGCCGCTGGCGAAGGCGAAGGGCACGCCCCGCGCCTTCAGGGCGTCGGCGACCGGAAAGATCGGGCGGCCGCCGAGGTTGACGTCGAGCAGGGCCGCGTCGATCTCGGCCGATCCGGCCAGGCGCAGGGCCTCCTCGATCTCGGCGGCCGGGCCCACGACCTCGCAGCCGAGATCGCCGAGCATGTCCTCGACCAGCATCGAGACGAGGGCTTCGTCTTCGACCACCAGTACCTTCAGGGCGGCGAGGGTCTTCATCTGTTTCACGGCTCCAGGGCGGCGAGGGGCAGCGTCATGGCGCAGACCAAGCCGGATTGATCATAGGCGAGACGGACCACGCCGGACAACTCTCCGGCGAGACCCTTCTCCAGAAGGCGGGCGCCGAAGCCGCGGCGGCTCGGCGGGGTGACGCGCGGGCCGTCGCGCTCGGTCCAGGTCAGGACCAGGCGGGCGGGGGCTTCGAGCGGTTCGATGGACCAGGCCACCGTCACCCGCCCCTCGGGCGTCGACAGGGCGCCGTACTTGGCGGCGTTGGTGGCCAGTTCGTGCACGGCCATGCCGATGGCCACGGTGGCCTTGGGGTTGAGGCGCAGGTCGCGGGCGTAGTCGAAGTCCAGCCGCTCGCGGCCGGCGAAGGCCTCCAGCTCGGCGTCGACGATCTCGCGCAGGCTGGCGCTCTCCCAGTTCTGCTCGGTCAGCAGGTTGTGGGTCTGGGACAGGGCGATCAGGCGGGCCTCGAAGGCCTCGCGGAAGGCGTCCAGGTTTTCGGCGGCGCGCAGGGTCTGGGCGGCCATCGACTGGACGGTGACCAGGGTGTTCTTGACCCGGTGATTGAGCTCGTTGAGCAGCAGGCGCTGGCGCTCTTCGGCCCGCTTGCGCTCGGTGACGTCCAGCGACACGCCGGCCATGCGCCGCACGCTTCCGCCGATCACCGGCGTCTCGTCGCGCACGGCGGCCCGGCCGCGGGCGTGCACCCAGCGGGTCTCGCCGCTGGGAACGACCACGCGGTACTCGATGTCGTAGTCGCCGCCGGTGCGGATGGCCTCGTCCATGGCCGCCAGCATGCGCTCGCGGTCGCTGGCGTGGATGGTGGCCACCAGGTCGTCGAAGCCGAAGTCCTGGTCGGCGGTGCGGCCATAGTTCGACTTGCAGATGTCCGAAGCGTCGTAGGCGCGGGTCCCGACATCGAGCTCCCACGAGCCCAGGCGGCCGGAATCGAGGGCGAACTTCAGCCGCTCCTCGGTGCGGCGGCGCTCTGTCAGCTCCCGGTGTCCAGCCTCGCCAGCGCGGCTGCGCTCGATGGCGACGGCGGCCTGGGCGGCCAGGCCGATGATCAGGGTTTCGGCGCGGGCGTCGAACTTGCCGGTCTCGCGATGACCGAAGAACAGGCCGCCCAGCACCACGTCGTCGACAGTGGTCACCGGAGCGGCCAGGTAGCTGCGCACGGGCAGGTGCCCCTCGGGCATGCCCTGGCGCGGCGCGTTCTGGCCATAGCGCGGATCGGCCAGGATGTCGTCGGAGCGCACCACGCCCACGCCGTCGAAGGTGGGGGCGAAGATCGCCGTCTTGCGCGGCATGGGAAAGTCGGCGAACGCCTCGGGCGGCGCGCCGGCCAGGCCATAGAGCATGTAGCTCTCACCGGCCTCGTCGATGACGTTGTAGAAGAAGGCCCCGAACTGGGCGCCGATCAGCTCGACGCCGCCGTCGATCACCGCCTGGACGGTCTCGCCCAGGCTCTGGTGCGCGCCGATGGCCGCGGCGATGCGGCTGAACACCTCGTTGCGACGGACCTCGTCGGCGTGAGCGGCCTGCGCTTCGGCCAGCCGCCGGCGGAGATCGACCATCTCCTCCGTCGCTGACACCGCGTCGGCCTCCAAAACGGTCACCTAGGCTCCCCCCTAGACCCCATCGCCGACACTCCGGCGCGTCGACCTGAACGCGCCGGAAACGGAGCGGTTCCGCCGATCGTAAACAAGCTTGGCTTTTAGGGAAGCGCTGACGTGAAACGCTTGTCTCGCCCCGGCGCGACGGGGAGGCGACAGGCTTCAGCCGGCCGCGCCCTCGGTCAGCAGGAAGGCCCGCAGCGGGGCCGGATCGACGCCCTTGGCGACGAAGGCCTCGCCGATGCGGCGCACCAGAACGAAGGTCAGGGCGCCGCCCTCGGCCTTCTTGTCCTGGCCCATGTGGGCGATCAGGGCGTCGGCGCCGAAGGGCTGGCTGCGGACCTCGGCCAGGGTGGTCGGCAGGCCGGCGGCCTTGATGGCGGCCACGGCGCGGACGGCGTCCTGGGCCGGGCACAGGCCCTGAGCGGCCGAGAACCGGAAGGCCTGGGCCATGCCCACGCCAACGGCCTCGCCATGCTTGAGCGCGTCGCCGAAGCCCATCTCGGCCTCGATGGCGTGGCCGAAGGTGTGGCCGAGGTTGAGGAGCGCGCGGCGACCGGCTTCCTTCTCGTCCTCGGCGACGATCTCGGCCTTCATCTCGACGCTGCGGCCGACGGCGCGGACCAGGGCTTGCGTGTCGCGCTCGAGCACGGCGTGGACGTTCTTCTCCAGCCACTCGAAGAACTCGAAGTCGCCCAGCAGGCCGTACTTGATGACCTCGGCATAGCCGCAGGCCAGCTCGCGGGCGGGCAGGGTGGCCAGCACGTCGAGGTCGGCCAGCACCAGGCGCGGCTGGTGGAAGGCGCCGATCAGGTTCTTGCCGCGCGGGGTGTCGATGGCGGTCTTGCCGCCGACCGAGCTGTCGACCTGGGCCAAGAGGGTGGTCGGAATCTGGATGAAGTCGACGCCGCGCTTGTAGATCGCCGCCGCGAAGCCGGCGAGGTCGCCGATCACGCCGCCGCCGAAGGCCACGATCATGTCGCCGCGCTCGAGGTTCAGCGCCAGCAGCTGGTCGGACAGGTGCGCCAGCCCCTCGAAGCTCTTGGTCTCTTCGCCCGGCGGCAGCACGATGACGTCGACCGCGGCGCCGGCCTTTTCCAGCGACACCGACAGGCGCTCCACATGGTGCTCGCCGACATTGGCGTCGGTGACCACGGCGCAGCGCTTGCGCTTCGAGAGGAACGGCAGGACGTGCTCGCCGGCCTTGTCGATCAGGCCCGTACCGATGACGACGTCGTAGGCGCGATCGCCCAGGCCCACGGGAACGGTGCGGATCACGGTCTTACTCTCCGGTAGCGGACGCGGCGGCGAGGCGGCCCTGCAGGGCGGCGATCACGGCTTCGACGGCCACCATGTGGGGCGTGTCGCCGGTCTCGACGGTCAGGTGGGCCTCGCCATAGGCGGGGTAGCGGGTCACGGCCTGCTCGCGCAGGACGTCCATCGGGTCGCGGTTCTTCAGCAGCGGACGGCCGTCCTTGCGGCCGACACGGCGGGCCAGCAGCTCCAGATCGGCTTTGAGCCAGACGGCGATGGCCTTGTCCTTGATCAGGGCGCGGGTCTCGGCGTTGACGAAGGCTCCGCCGCCGGTGGCCAGCACGTGCGGCGGCTCGTCCAGCAGGCGGGCGATGACCCGGCGCTCGCCGTCGCGGAAGGCCTCCTCGCCCATCTCGGCGAAGATCTCGGGGATCGAGCGGCCGGCGGCGCGCTCGACCTCGTTGTCGGCGTCGCGAAACGGCAGGTCGAGGGTGTTGGCCAGGCGCCGGCCGACGCTGGACTTGCCCACGCCCATCAGCCCGACCAGCACGATGGTCTGGTCACGGAGGTCTGGATAGCGGGGCGGAGCGAGATCGGCGGTCATGGTCGGCTCCTCCGATACACGACCCGCGCCCCCGCCGCCACGCTTGGGACTGCGGTTATTCCTGGGGCGGGCGTTAGTTTTGGGGAGGGGGCTGGCGCTTCTGCCGCTAACGCGGAACCTCTTCATTAATCCCGTCATTCCCGCCCTTGTGGCGGGAACCCCTGTTTCCGCTGACACGTGAGGTGCAAGCGGCGTGCTCAGCACGCCGCCTCATCCGTCCTTGCGGCCGATAGAGGGGTTCCCGCCACAAGGGCGGGAATGACGGGCGGAGAGGGGGCGGCCTCTGGCGAGGGGGCCTCTCAGAACTGCGCCTTGACCTGCGCGCCGACCGCCAAGGCGTTGGGGGTGTCGCGGTAGCCGAAGGCGCCGGGGTCGATGACGTACTGCACGTCGGGACGGACGGTCAGCCAGCGGGTCGCCTGCCAGCCGTAGCTCAGCTCGATCGCGGTCTCGCCGGCCGGCAGGGCGCCGTAGTCGACCGGCGTGGCCGAGGCGTCGACATAGACCTGCCGCAGGCGCGGGTTGAGCTTCGCGTGGACCAGGCCCAGGGCGATGGTGTCGGCGTCGCGGCCGCGGAAGGTTCCGGTCTTGACCAGGCCCGCCTCGTACCAGCGGGTGATCGGGGCCGAGGCCTTGGGATTGCTGGTGAACTGGCCAAACAGCGACAGGCCGCGCCCGCCGCTCCCCTCGCGCCAGATCATCTGGTCGGCCAGCAGGTAGACGCCGTAGCGGCCCTTCACGGTTCCGGTCTCGCCCTGCCGGGTGACGCGCGAGCTGTCGTAATAGGCGCCCAGCTTGTAGTGGCCCGGCAGGCCGCCGCCGGCGCCGCGGTCGTACTCGATCTCCAGCGGCAGCATGACGCCGGTCGAGCCCGAGGCGAACGGACGCCAGGCGTTGGCCTTGTCGTTGAGGGCCGGGTTCACCTGGTAGACGCCGGTGCGCACCAGGAGGTCGGGGCGCACGGCGTAGCGCGCCGCCACGCCCCAGCGGGCGTTGGGATAGTTGTACCAGCCGCTGTCGCCCGACATCGACAGCGGGTGGGCGCAGAAGGCGGCGTTGACCAGATTGCAGCCGATGGCCATGCCGCCCAGGTCGTTGCCCATGGCGAAGAAGCCGGCCCGCAGGTCCAGGCGCCCGCCGTCCAGTTGCTGCTCGATGGAGAGTTCGGTCAGCCGCGTGTATTGGCCGCCATAGGCTTCCTGGATCGGCAGGCGGTTGCCGACCACGTCGGACGACACGCCCTTGCCGCGGCGGTCGTTGAAGGTCAGGTGCAGGATCCCGCCCGACCAGCCGGCCAGCTTGTCGAGGTCGAAGTCGGCGCCGACCCGGATCTGCTGGGTGTAGCCGCCGCCCCGCCGCAGGCCGCCGTCCAGCACGCTGAAGGTCTCCGAGACGTAGTCGCCTCGGAAGGCGATGCCGTCTTCGGCCAGATCGGTGCGGACCCCGCCCCAGTCTCCAGTCAGGGTGGTGCGTTCGCCGGCGAGGGCCGGCGAGGCGCAGGCCAGGGCCGCCGCCAGTCCGGCGGCGACCCCCAGCCGTTCGATCGGCCGGCTCATTTCAGGGCGTAGGCGATCACGTAGTCGCCGCGATCGGGCGACTGGCGCGCGCCGCCGGCGGTGATCACCACGTACTGCTTGCCGGTCTTGGGCGAGCGGTAGCTCATCGGGCCGCCCTGGCTGCCCACCGGCAGGCGGGCCTTCCAGACTTCCTTGCCGGTGCCCGAGTCGAAGGCGCGCAGATAGTAGTCCTGCGTGCCGGCGAAGAAGACGAGGCCGCCTTGCGTCGCCAGGCTGCCGCCAAGCGTGGGCAGGCCGATCGGCATGGGCAGGCCCATCTTGATCCCCAGCGGGCCGGTGTCGCGCACCGTGCCGACCGGGACCTGCCACTTGATCTTCTGGGTCGTCATGTCGACCGCGGTCATCGTGCCGTAGGGCGGGGCCTGGCAGGGAATGCCCAGCACCGACAGGAAGCGGTTCTTGTCGACCGAATAGGGCGTGCCCTTCAGCGGCACGGCGCCCATGCCGGTGTTGACCGCCTCGCCGCCGCCGGCGGCCGCGACCTTGCTGGTGTCCTGCGGGATCATCCGCACCCACAGGCCCAGGCGCATGTCGTTGACGAAGATGGTGTTGGTGGTCGGGTCGGTCGACAGGCCGCCCCAGTTCATGCCGCCCAGCGAGCCTGGGAAGCTCAGCGACTTGTCCGTGCCCGGCGCGGTGTAGAGGCCCTCATAGCGCATGCCCTTGAAGGCGATGCGGCACAGCAGCTGGTCGAAGGGCGTGGCGCCCCACATGTCGGCTTCCTTCAGGGTCTGGGCGCCGATCTGCGGCATGCCCGTCGAGCGCGGCTGGCTCAGGGCGTAGGGCTCGCCGGGGATGTCGGCGGCCTTGACCGGCACGTTCTCGACCTTGGTCAGAGGCTGGCCCGTGGCGCGGTCGAGCACGTAGAGCTGGCCGGCCTTGGTGCCGAACACCAGGGCCGCGACCGTGCCGCCGCCGGCCTTGGGGAAGTCGATGAAGCTGGGCTGCATCGGCACGTCGAAGTCCCACAGGTCGTTGCGGACGGTCTGGAACACCCACTTCTCGCGGCCCGTCGTGGCGTCCAGCGCCAGCATCGAGGCGCCGTAGCGATGGTCGAGCGCGCTGCGGGTCTTGCCGTAGAGGTCGACCGAGGCGCTGCCCACCGGCATGAACACGGTGTTGGAGGCGGCGTCGTACGACATCGACGACCAGACGTTGGGCGTCGAGCGGGCGTAGGTCTTGCCAGCCGGCGGGGCCTTGGTGATCGACGGATCGCCGGGGTCGAAGGCCCAGCGCAGGGCGCCGGTGATGACGTCGAAGCCGCGCACCACGCCGCCGGGCATGTCGACCTGGACGTTGTCGGCGATGCGGCCGCCGACCACGATGGTCGTGCCGGCCAGGGTCGGCGCGGCGGTCAGCTGGTACTGCGGGTCGGGCGCATCGCCCAGGCCGGCCTTGAGGTCGACGCGGCCGGCGGTCCCGAAGTCCTGGCAGGCCTTGCCGGTGTCGGCGTCGAAGGCCATCAGCACCGCGTTGATGGTGTTCATCAGGATGCGGCGGCGGCAGGGCGCGGCTTCCGGCACGGAGGCCGTCAGAACGGGCGTCGAGCCGCCCGCGGTCGGCTGCAGCAGTGGCGCGCCGGCGTCGAAATAGGCCAGGCCCCGACAGCGCATCCAGACCGAGGCCTTGGCGTCGACGATGGTTTTCCACTTTTCGCGGCCGGTGTCGGCGTCCAGGGCGATGACGTTGTTGTGCGGCGTGCAGATGTAGACGGTGTCGCCGACCTGCAGCGGGGTGTCCTGGTCCTCGGCGCCGTTGCCGTCGCTGACCGCCACGTCGCCGGTGCGGTAGGTCCAGGCGACCTTCAGGCCCTGCACGTTGTCGCGGGTGATCTGGTCCAGCGCCACGAAGCGGCTGGCGCCGGGGGTGTTGCCGTAGGCCTCCCAGTTCTTCTGGGCCTTGGCCGGGTCGACGGGGATGAGGCCGGGCGCCGCGCCGGCGAAGGCGACGGTGGCATGCGGGAAGAACATGGCGGTGAAGCCGGCGGCCGCGCCCAGGGCCAGCACCGCGCCGGCCGCCAGGGCGGGAACGAGGGCCGAGGGCCTGCCGCTGGCCCGCGCCATCAGCGGATAGGAGAAGGCGACCACGGCCGCGCCGACGCTGAGCGCCAGGAGACGCGAGATCAGGGGCCAGAACGAGACGCCCGATTCCGCCAGCGCCCAGACCACCGTGGCTGCGAACACCGCGCCGAACAGCAGGGCGCCGCTCGCCTTGGCCCGGCCGATCTGCACGCCGGCCGCGACCAGCGCCAGGCCGGCCAGCACGAAGTAGGGGCTGCCGCCCAGCGTCAGCAGCTTGCCGCCGCCGATCACGAAGAACAGGCCCGCGGCCAGGATGACCGCGCCGAGCAGCAGCAGCCATAGCCGCGCCAGCGGACTGACGGCGTTACGGGTGTCGGACAGGGTGGAGGGCATGGGGTCTCCCGTGGATGATCGACGCGGCTCGACCACTCCCGTCCGAACTGATGGACGTATGGAGCCCCCCACGGGCTCAAGCTCACGCTAGGTAAGCAACAGGTTCGCGCTTTGGACCCAAACTTGGTCGCTCGCAAGCATTTATGGCCGATCACGGTTACGCCCTTTCGCCGCGCTATCGCCGTCTGACCGTCTTCTGCCTGCCGCGCTTCCTTGCCATAGTAGGGACCATGGCTTTCTCCCCGCGTTCCCCGCTGGCGCTCGCCGCCGCCGTCTCCGTTCTCGCCGCCGCAGGCGCGCAGGCCCAGGAGGTGGCGGTCAGCACGCTGGCGCCGCCCGACCTGTTCTCGAACCCCGCCGCCGACACCGGCCTGCCGGGCGACCTGTGGAAGGACGCCTCGCCGGGGCTGATGCGCGAGACCCTGCCCAAGCTGGCCGCCAAGCCGCTGTCGCCGGCCTTCGCCGACTTCGCCCGGCGGGTGCTGGCCACCGGCGCGCGGGCCCCGGCGGGCGTCGGCGATGACCCCGAGATGGGCGGGACGCGGGCCCTGGCCCTGATCGCCCTGGGCGAGGCGGCCGGCGCCAAGCGGGTGCTGGATCGCACGCCGGGCCTGGACCAGAACGCCGCCCTGGCCATGGCCGCGGCCGAGGCCAACCTGATCGCCGGCGACGACGATCGCGCCTGCGCCGTCGCCGACGCGTTGAGCGCCGATCGCGGGACCGGCTACTGGCTGCGGCTGCGGGCCTTCTGCCAGGCGCGGGCCGGCCAGACCGCCGAGGCCCAACTGACCTTCAACCTCGCCCAGCAACAGGGCAAGGACGCCGACTACGCCCGGCTGATGCCGGCCCTGCTGTCGGGCGCGGCGCCGACCGGCGGCGCCAACCTGCGCACCGGGATCAACTACGCCCTGTCCAGGAAGCTGGGGCTCGACGTTCAGGCCGCCTCGGCCACGGCGACGCCGGCCACCCGGGGCGTTCTGGCCCCGCCGGCCGCCGACCTAGCCGCCGCGCAAGCCGCCGACTGGGCGTTCCTGAAATCGGCCAAGCCAGGGGCGGACTTCGCCGCCGCGGCCCGCGCCGCCGCCCCGCTGATCGCGGCCATGGTCGCCGCCGACGCGCCGCTCACCGATCCGGGCCTCTTCCTGCGCGCGGCCCTGACCGCCGGCGATGTCAAGACCGCCCAGGCCATCCGGGGCAAGATGACCGGCGACGCCATCCCCGGCGTCGGCACCCAGGACCTAGCCCTGTTCGACGCGGCCCTGGCCGCAGGTTCGGGCGGTTCGACCGACCAGGCGCTGGACCGGCTGGTGGAGCTGGGCGCCAATGGCGGGGCCAAGTCTCCGGCCCAGCCGGCCGCGGTGGTGCTGCAGGCCCTGGGCGGGGCGCTGAGCCCCGAGGACCGCGCGACCTTCGCCGGCTTCGAGGCCGGCAAGTCGACCGCCTCGGCCGCGCGCTTGGTGCTGTTGGACGCGGCCGCCGCCGCCGGTCGCAAGGGCGAGGCCGCCGTGCTGGCCCTGTCGGTCGCCGCCGACGCCGGGGCGGCCGGACCCGCCGCCGCCGACCGCGCCCGTATCGTCGCGGCGCTGAACCGCGCGGGCCTTTCCGCCGACGCCCGGGCCCTGGCCGTCGAGGGCCTGCTGCCCGCGCCGCCGGTCCCGGCCAAGCCCGCGTCGGCCGCGCCCAAGCCGGCCCCGAAGAAGAAATGAGCGGCAAGGCCGAAGGCTGGGTCGAGGCCTTCCTGGAGATGATGGCCGTCGAGCGCGCGGCGGCCGCCAACACCCTGCGCGCCTACGAGAAGGATCTCGAGGACGCCCGGGGCTTTCTGGGGCGCGCGGGCAATGACCTGGACGCCGCCGACGCCGAGGCCATCGAGGCCTATTTCCAGGACCTGGGCGCGCGCGGCCTGTCGCCGGCCACGGCGGCGCGACGACGCTCGGCCGTGCGGCAGTTCTATCGCTTCGCCCTGGGCGAGGGCTGGCGGACCGACGACCCGTCCCGCCGCGTGGTCGCGCCCAAGGCCGGCCGGCCGCTGCCCAAGGTGCTGTCGCGGGTCGAGATCGACGCCCTGCTGGCGGCGGCTTCCGACAAGGACGGGGCCCAGGGCCTGCGGCTGTCGTGCATCATCGAGCTGCTCTACGCCTCGGGCCTGCGGATCTCGGAACTGCTGGCCCTGCCGCTGTCGGCCCTGGCGCGCGACCCGGCCTTCCTGATGGTCAAGGGCAAGGGCGGCAAGGAACGGCTGGCCCCGCTGAACGACGCGGCCCGCGCGGCGGTGAGGGCCCATCTGGAGGGAAGGCTGCAATTCCTGCCAAAGGGCCAGAAGGACAGCCCGTGGCTTTTTCCGTCGCGCGGCAAGGGCGGGCGGCTGACGGCGCGGCGCGTGTCGCAGCTCCTGGAAGACGCCGCCATCGCCGCCGGGATCGATCGCGAGAAGGTCAGCCCCCACGTGCTGCGCCACGCTTTCGCCACCCACCTGCTGGAGGGCGGGGCGGACCTGCGGGTCATCCAGACCCTGCTGGGCCACGCCGACATCGGCACGACCCAGATCTATACCCACGTGGCCGGCGAGCACCTGGCCGAGGTGGTGCGCACCAAGCATCCTCTGGGAAAGAAGGAGTAGGGGCGGGCGACCTTCGTCAATCTGTCACGGAACCCGGGCAGTAGCGCGAGGCGGCGACGGTGGGGTCGTCAGTCGACGGAGGGAAAATCATGGCTTTGCGGAAACTGCTCGTCGGCGTGGCGACGCTGGGCCTTGTGGCGTTCTCGGCGGCGCCGGTTCTCGCCCAGGAGGTCGCCCAGCCGGTTCCGCGCTCGCCGGGCCTGCCGTTCAAGCCCAAGGGCCTGCCCGACCGCATCGTGCTGACCGCCGGCGCCGATCCTTCGCGCGAGATGGCCGTGGCCTGGCGCACCGACCCGCGCCAGGCGGTCGCCGAGATCCAGCTGGCCGAAGCCATCGACGGGCCGAGCCTGGCCTTCCGCGCCAAGACCCTCTCTGGGACCTCGCAGGCGATCGACAGCGCCAACGGCCCGGCCCTCTATCATCAGGCGCGGCTGACCGACCTGTCGCCCGACACGGCCTATGTCTACCGCGTGAAGGGCGCCGACGGCTGGAGCGAGTGGCTGCAGTTCCACACCGCCGCGGCGACATTCCGCCCGTTCCGCTTCCTCTATCTGGGCGACACCCAGAACGGCATCCTGCCGATCGGCTCGCGGGTGATCCGCCAGGGCTTCCAGTCGACCGCCGCGCCGGCCCTGGTGCTGCACGCCGGCGACTTGGTGGCCCAGCGCGACGACCTCGACCATGACGACGAATGGGGCGAGTGGACGGCGGCCGGCGCCTACAACTTCTCGACCGTTCCGCAGCTGCCGGCCACCGGCAACCACGAGTATGTCGACGTGGCCAAGCCCGACGGGACCGAGAGCCGCAAGCTTGGCCCCTACTGGCCGCTACAGTTCGCCCTGCCCGCCAACGGCGCCGAGCCCGTTAAGCAGACGACCTACTACGTCGACTACCAGGGCGTGCGGTTCATCATCCTGGACGGCACCGCGGCGCTAGATCTCGGCGCGCTGGAGGCCCAGACCCGCTGGCTGGACCAGACCCTGGCGGCCAGCAAGGCCAGGTGGAACATCGTCACCTTCCACCAGCCGATCTTCACCTGCGCCCGCCCGCAGGACACCGAAAAGCTGAAAGCCGCCTGGAAGCCGGTGTTCGAGGCCCGCAAGGTCGATCTGGTCCTGCAAGGCCACGACCACTGCTACGCCCGCCTGACCAGCGAGGCCGGCAAGGCCGACGCCGCGCGCCGCCACAAGGCCGGCCAGCCGCAGGGGCCGGTCTATGTGGTCTCGGTGGTCGGCTCGAAGATGTACGCCCTGAACGACCGCGCCCTGACCCAGCCCGACAAGGTCGCCGCCGACACCGAGTTCTACCAGGTGATCGACGTCGACGCCGACAAGCTGGGCTTCGCCGCCTACACCGCCAGCGGCAAGCTCTACGACGCCTTCACCCTGGTGCGGGGCAAGGGTGGGGCCAAGACCCTGGTCGAGAGCAAGGAGTCGATGCTGGCCCAGCGGGTCTGCACCGGCGCCACGGGACCGGACGGCGCGCCGTGCCTGGGCCGGACCAAGTAGGAAAGCGCCTGGACTTTCGCCCGGCGGCCTCTAAGAAGCCCGTACTTTTTGTGCGGGCTTGTCTTGAGCCCCGGGAGCCTTCCATGTCCGACGAAACCCGCGATTCCAACGGCGCGATCCTGGCCGACGGCGACAACGTCACCCTGATCAAGGACCTGAAGGTCAAGGGCTCGGGCGGGGTGACCCTCAAGCGCGGGACGCTGGTCAAGAAGATCCGCCTGACCGGTGATCCCGACGAGATCGAGGCCAATGTCGACAAGGTTCGGGGCCTCGTGCTGCGCACCGAGTTCGTCAAGAAGGCCTGATCGCGCCCATCGCGAGAAATTCCCGTCTCGTCTTAACCGTTTAGCCGGGGTTGGGCGCGATCCTGCCGGCGATTTCGTCGGGGGACGAGGGGATCGCGAGTACGCGTATGGTGGCTTTGAAACGGTTCGAGGGCGACGCGCGCCAGACGCGTCTGTTGCTGGCGTTGATCTTCGCCTACGCCGTGACCATCGCCTATTGCGACCTGCTGACACGCGGTCCGTCGGGCATGGCCACCCTGTGGCCGTGCAACGGCCTGCTGGCCGGCGGCCTCGTCCTGCTGACGCCGCGCCGCAGCCTGATCCTGCTGGCCGTCACCACCGTCTGCCACGTGCTGCTGGACCGCCTGGGCGGCACGGCGCCGGCGATGACGGCGCTGTTCACGGTGCTCGACACCATCGAGGCGGCGGTGATCGCGGTGGTGCTGCGCAGGGCGTTCGGCGGGCCTCCGCGGATGAAGAATCTGGCCCAGGCCCTGAGGGTCGTTGGCCTGGCCCTGCCGATCACCGCCGTGCTGGCCGTGGTCGGGGCCTTCGCCAGCGCCCCAATGCTGCACGTCTCGCTGCCGGTGCTGATCAAGAACTGGATGTTCGTCAACGCGCTGGGCATGACGGCCGGCCTGCCGATCGCCCTGATCCTGTTCGATCCGCATATCCAGCGCGGCTTCGAGCGACCGGTCTGGGAGAAGATCGCCTGCTACGTGATGGTGGCGGTCGCCGCCCTGATCGCCTTCGGACGGCCGGGCCACACCCTGCCGTTCCTGGTGTTTCCGGCCGGGGTGCTGGTGGCCTTCCGGCTGGGTCCCAAGGGCGCGGCCTGGACGACGGTGATCGTCGCGGCCATCGCCGCGCCGCTGAGCGTGCTGGGCATCGTCGCCGAGGCCGCGACCCGGGCCCAGGCCTCCGAGCGCATGCACGCCCTGCAGTTCCTGGTCAGCGCGCTGCTGTTCACCTGCCTGGCCGCCGCCCTGGCCCTGGCCAACCAGCAGCGCCTCAAGCAGCTTTTGGTGCGTCGCCAGGCCCTGGCGCGCAAGGCTCAGGCCCGCGCCCAGGCCGCCAGCCAGGCCAAGACCGAGTTCCTGGCCACCATGAGCCACGAGATCCGCACGCCGCTGAACAGCGTGCTGGGCTTCACCCGCCTGCTGGCCGACCGCGACGACCTGGCCCCCGAGGCCCGCCGCCATGTGGGCCTGATCGACGGGGCCGGCGGGGCCCTGCTGACCCTGGTCAACGACGTGCTCGACTTCTCGCGGGTCGAGGCGGGCCGGGTGGAGCTGCAGGTCGAGCCCGCGCGGGCCGAGGCGGTGCTGCGCGACGCCCTCGCCATCGTCGCCCAGGACGCCCGCGCCAAGGGCCTGGCGCTGGACATCGAGATCGAGGGCGAGACCGGCCGCCACCACGGGCTGGACGCCGACCGCCTGCGTCAGGTGTTGCTGAACCTGCTCAACAACGCGGTGAAGTTCACGCCGGCCGGGCGGGTGACCGCGCGGCTGGCCGTGACGCCCGGTGATGGCGCCGACCTGCTGCGCGTCGAGATCGTCGACACAGGCATCGGCGTGCCGCCGCAGCTGCGCGACCGGCTGTTCCAGCGCTTCAGCCAGGGCGACAGTTCGGTGACGCGGGCTTTCGGCGGAGCGGGCCTGGGCCTGGCGATCAGCAAGGCGCTGGTCGAGCTGATGGGCGGGCGCATCGGCATGACCGCCAACCCGGAGCAGGGCTCGACCTTCTGGATCGAGCTGGCGGCGCAGGCTTGCGAGGCCGCGCCGGCGGCGATGGTCGCGGCCGGCGGCCGGATCGCCTCGGCCCGCGTGCTGCTGGTCGACGACCATCCGATGAACCGCGAGATCGGCGGCGCCTTCCTGGCCCTGGCCGGCTGCGAGGTGATCACCGCCGAGAACGGCCGCGAGGCGGTGGAGATGGCCGCGGGCGGCGGCTTCGACGTCGTGCTGATGGACATCCACATGCCGGGCATGGACGGCCTTTCGGCCACCCGCGCCATCCGCGCCTTGCCGGGCGCGGCCTCGGCGGTGCCGATCATCGCCATGAGCGCCGACGCGCTGCCCCAGCAGATCGCCCAGTGCCGCGAGGCCGGCATGGTCGACCACGTGGCCAAGCCTATCCAGAAGGACGTGCTCTACGCGACGGTGGAGAGCTGGCTGCGCGAGCGCGAGGCGGCTTAGGCCGCCGCCGGCTTCGGCCGGGTCCAGCGGTCCAGGCCGAAGAAGACGAGCCCCGCGACCAGCAGCAGGCCGAAGGCGACGTAGTTCAGGCCCGCGACCTTGGGGTGCACGAAATAGGGCGTCGGCCACAGGGCCAGCTGGGTGACGGTGTTGGCCGTATGGGCCGCGACGCCGGCGAGAATGGCGAAGAACAGCCGCCGCATGTCGCCCTTGGCCATGAACCACGCGCAGGCGCCGAAGGCGACCGCCATGGCCAGCATCAGGGCCACATGCCAGAGCGGCATCATCAGCACGCCGGAGATCGCCTCGTCGGCGGTGCGGCCCTTGAACATGCGGAAGCGGCCGGCGAAGCCGTTCATGCCGTTCAGCTTCAGGTCGGCCAGGATCGCCAGCATGTAGGCCGGCATGAAGGCGTGGAAGACGGCGGTCAGCAGGGTGACGGCGGCCACGAACAGGCGGGCGGAGACCAGGGCGATGCGCATGGGATTGATCCTGCGGCGATAGGCGGCCAGCACGCAGCCGGCGGCGAAGGCCAGGGCCTCGCCCGGCGCGTCGATGGCCGACAGTTCGGCCTTCATGCCGGCGGCCCAGTCGCGCTGGCTTGCGGGCAGGACGGCGGCGGCGTGGTCGAGCAGGCGCTCGGCGAGGCTCATGGACGCACCGCCGAGGGCTGGAGCGGGGCCGCGCTGGGCGAGGCCTCGGCGCGCTGGCGGGCCAGGGCGACGCCGGCGCCGGTCAGGCGATAGGCATGACGGGCCGGGCGGCCGGGCTGCAAGGGCTGGCGCCACTCGGCCTCCAGGTAGCCCTGGTCGGACAGCCGCATCAGCAGCGGATAGAGGGTGCCCGACTTCAGGCCCGTCTCCTTGGACAGGTCGTAGCCGTAGCGCCAGGCCTGGGGCTGGGCCAGCAGGGCGGCCAGCACGCCGACCGTCTGGCGCGAGATGTTGGGTGCGCGGGTCATGCCGCCATTAGCAATATATGTAGAGTTTGAGTCAAGGAACATTGTTTGGCGGATGGCGTTTCCTCCGTCGCCTTCCCGGTCTCCGCGCGTCGGGGCCGGGATGGCGGCGGAGGCGAGGGCCGCCTCACTCGCCGCGCGCGGCCTTCTCCAGCATCGGCACGTCGATCTTGCTCATGGTCATCATCGCGGCGAACACCCGGCCTGCGACGGCCTTGTCGGGTCCGGTGGTCAGCTCGATCAGCTGGCGCGGGGTGACCTGCCAGGACAGGCCGTAGCGGTCCTTCAGCCAGCCGCACTGCGAGGGCGCTCCGCCCCCGGCCAGCAGGCCGTCCCAGTAGTGGTCGACCTCGGCCTGGCCGTCGCAGTCGATCGACAGCGAGATCGCCTCGGTGAACTTGAAGTGGGGCCCGCCGTTCAGCGCCACGTGCGGCTGGCCGTCGAGCTCGAAATAGACCGTCGACACCGAGCCGCCGGGGCCGGCCGGCGGCGGCACGTCGTCGGGATAGCGGTTCACCGACACGATCCTCGAATTGGGAAAGATCGAGACGTAGAACTCGGCGGCCTCCAGGGCCTGCGTGTCGAACCACAGGAACGGCGAGATCTTCGGCATGGCGTTGCTCCTCCTGCGCGGCCTGGAGCGGCCGCGTCTTCCCGAGGACGAAGGAACGCCCGCCGCGCCGACAGGGTCGAGGATAAATTTCGCAGGCGGCTTCAGGCGTAGCGCGCGGCGAGGTCCAGCAAGGCTTGGTCGGGCGCGGCGTAGCTGACGATCCGCACGTCCAGCGCCTGGTCTCGAACGGCGTCGAGCGCGCGAACCATGGCCGCGTCGATCCAGGCGGTCGCATTGCCGAAGGCGCCCCCGCCCAGTCGCGTGAGATAGATCACGCGATGGCCCCGCGCGGCGTTGAGCCGGCCCGCCAGCAGCGTCGCCTCGTAGGCGGCTTCGAGGATCAGGCCGGCGAAGGGCGCGGCGAGGGCCTTGGTCACCGGTGCATAGCTGACGGGCAGGGCCGAACAGAAGGCCTGGCAGACCGTCTGTCCGGGCCTTTCGGGGGCATCGGTGACTTCGGCGTCCCAGACCAGGCCGACGCGCAGCAGGCCGCGCAGGGAGTCGATCTGGTCGGCTTCGAGATAGTCGAGGACGGCGGCGATCGCCTCCAGGCCGCTGTCGGCGCACAGGGCGTAGCCATTGCGCATGCTCCACAGCGCGTCGATCGGACGTCCGGTCAGGTCCGCGAGCCGCGCTCCCAGCCCGGCCAGAGCGTCGAACTGGCGATGCCGGGTCTGGCCGGCCTGGCCGCCGACCGGCGCCAGATAGTTGCGATAGATCGTGGCCGCGCCGGCGGCGATGGCGCAGGCGGGGCCCTGGGTCGGATCCCAGTCGTAGCGGCCGACGCCGTCCTCGGGGCTGACGCCGGGGTCGACCATCTCCAGCAGGTTGAATTGCGAAGCGACCTGGAACAGGGCGTCGGCGTTGTCGGCGCGATTGTGCAGGGCGCGGGCGTCGCCGCGAACGACCTGCACTGAAAGCCGTCCGGGCGCCGAAACGGCGGCCGCGCGCTCGCGCAATTTGGCCAGGGACGGAAGCTCCAGCGTCCCGACGCGCCAGGTCGCGTCGACGGCGTCGGAGCCGAGGCGGCCGTCCTCTATCCGTAGGCGCGCCTGGGTGGTCGCGTAGTCGCTTTCGGCGAAACCGACGAGACGATCGAACCAGTCCATCGCCTACCCCCGCATCCAGTCGATGAACGCCCGCAGGGCCGGCGAGAGCTGGCGGCGGCTGGGGTAGTAGAGGAAGAAGCCGGGGAAGGGCTCGCACCAGTCCTCGAGCAGCGACACCAGGCGGCCGGCGGCGATGTCGTCGGCGACGGCTTCGCGGAAGGGGAAGGCCAGACCCGCGCCGGCGCGGCAGGCTTCCAGCATGACCACGCCGTTGTCGGTCAGCAGGGCCGGCGGCGGAGTGACGACCACCAGGCGGCCCTTGCGCTCGAACTCCCACGGATAGGGCTGGCCCGAGGCGCGGCGCACCAGGAGGCAGCGGTGGCCGCTCATCAGGTCCTCCGGCTTGGTCGGGGCGCCGTGGCGCTCGATGTAGTCGGGGGTGGCGACCAGGGCCTGGGAGAGCTCGCCGCCCAAGGGCACGGCGATCATGTCGGCCTGGAGGCGTTCGCCCAGCCGCACGCCGCAGTCGAAGCCGCCGGCGACGATGTCGGCCAGGGCGTCCTCGCAGACGATCTCGACCCGCACGTCGGGATAGGCGTTCATGAAGCCGCCCAGGCGCGGGGCCAGCAGCATGCGCGCGGCCGTGCTGGCGACATTGACCCGCAGGCGGCCGGCCGGGCGGTCGCGGAACATCGCCACCTCGTCCAGCGCCGCGTCGATGTCGGCCAGGGCGGGGCCGAGCCTCGCCAGAAGCCGCTCGCCGGCCTCGGTGGGGGCGACGCTGCGGGTGGTGCGGTTGAGCAGGCGCACGTCGAGGCGGGCCTCGAGATTGCGGATCGTGTGGCTGAGGGCCGAGGCGGTGACGCCCAGCACCTGGGCGGCGGCGCGGAAGCTGCGGCGTTCGGCGACCAGGGCGAAGACGGCGAGGTCGGGCAGGGGGCGCGTGGACATTGCTGAGAGATGCTCAGGAGTGCGTTGAGACCGCAAGCGGTTATCGTGGCGCGCCGCCGGACCCATCTCCCTGCCGTCGCGGCGCGACCGCGACCGAAATTCCCGAAACAGGAGCTGCCCATGAAGACGCGCAAACTCGGCGACGGCCTGGAGGTCTCGGCCCTCGGTCTGGGCTGCATGGGCATGAGCTGGGCCTATGGTCCCGCGCCCGACAAGCAGGCGATGTTCGACCTGATGGCCAAGGCGGTGGACCTGGGCGTGACCTTCTTCGACACCGCCGAGGTCTATGGCCCCTATGTGAACGAGGAGCTGGTCGGCGAGGGGCTGAAGCCCTTCCGCGACAAGGTCGTGATCGCCACCAAGTTCGGCTTCGACATCGCCCCCGACGATGCCGGCGTTCCGCGCATGCGCGGCGTCAATTCGCGCCCCGACAACATCCGCGCCGTGGCCGAGGCTTCGCTCAAGCGCCTGGGCGTCGAGGTCATCGATCTCTTCTACCAGCACCGCGTCGACCCCAACGTGCCGATCGAGGACGTGGCGGGAACCGTCAGGGACCTGATCGCCGAGGGCAAGGTCAAGCACTTCGGCCTGTCGGAAGCCGGCGCGGCCACAATCCGCAAGGCCCAGGCGGTGCAGCCGGTGGCGGCGCTGCAGAGCGAGTATTCGCTGTGGACGCGCGGGATCGAAGCCGAGGTGCTGCCGGCCATCCGCGAGCTGGGCATCGGCCTGGTGCCCTACAGCCCGCTGGGCCGCGGCTTCCTGACCGGCGCCATCAAGGCCGGCGACGGCTTCGGCAAGGACGACTTCCGCTCGACCCTGCCGCGCTTCCAGGGCGAGGCGATCGCCAAGAACCAGTCCCTGGTCGAGGCGCTGGTGGAACTGGCGGCCGAAAAGGGCGTGACGCCCGCCCAGCTGGCCCTGGCCTGGCTGCTGGCCCAAGGGCCCGACATCGCCCCGATCCCGGGCACCACGAAAGTCGCGCGCCTGGCCGAGAACATCGGCGCGGTGGACGTGGCCCTGAGCGCCGACGACCTGGCGAAGATCGCCGCGGCGGTGCCGGAGACGGAAGTCGAAGGCGCGCGGTATGCGGAGGCCGGGCTGGCGATGGTGGGGCGGTAAAGATCCTCCCCCTGAAGGGGGAGGTGTCGGCGAAGCCGACGGAGGGGGAGGTTCCTGCTTCCTCCAACGGTCGCGCCGACTTCAACTGATACTTCCCCCTCCGGCCCTCCGGGCCACCTCCCCCTTCGGGGGGAGGATCTCTGAGCGGCGGCCGTCTTGCGGCGGGTCTTGAACCCGTCGCCCGCCCGCGCTCAAACTCCACCCCATGACCGACAATCCCCTGCAGCGCCTGGACGCCCTCGAGCTGGTCAAGCTCGGCAAGTCGGCGATCACGGTGGGGGGGCTCGGCGCCGGGATCGTCATCGTCATCGCCGCCCTGCTGGCCGCGCGGCTGGCGGCGGCGGGGCTTCGGCGGCTGCGGGCTCGGGCGGCCGACAGCGGGCCCTCGCTCTATGTGGTCGAGAAGCTGACGACCTACGGCCTGGTGCTGGTGGGCCTGCTGGCGGGCCTGTCGACCATGGGCATCGACCTGACCTCGCTGACGGTGTTCGCCGGCGCGGTGGGCGTCGGGGTGGGCCTTGGCCTGCAAGGGGTGATCAAGGACTTCGCCTCGGGCGTCAGCCTGGTGTTCGAGCGGCTGGTGGCGGTGGGCGACTTCGTCGAGCTGTCGAACGGCGCGCGCGGGGTGGTGCACGAGATCGGGCCGCGCGCCACGCGCATCCGCACCAACGACGCCACGGACGTCATTGTCCCCAACTCGGTGCTGGTCAACGACCAGGTGATCAACTGGACCCTGCGGGGCACCACTCGCCGCATCCGCGTGCCCTTCGTCACCGCCTTCGGGGTCGACAAGGAACTGGTCCGCGAGGCGGTGCTGAGGGCCGCCCGCAGCGTGCCCTTCACCAGCGCCGACGACGCCGTGCGCCGCACCCAGGTGTGGCTGGTCGGCTATGGCGAGCACGCCCTGAAGTTCGAGCTGATCGTCTGGCCGACGGTCGAGGCCGTGCGCCGTCCGGCGGCGATCTTCGCGGCCTATACCTGGGCCATCGACGACGCCTTGCGCGAGGCCGGGATCGAGATCCCCTATCCGCAGCGCGACGTGCGCCTGCGCGGCCTGTTCGGCGAAGAGGGCGAGGACGCCCGCGCCGCCCTGCGCCTGGAGCCGAAGGCGGCGCGGAAAGGGCGCGGCAAGGCCGGACCCCACGTCTCGCAGAACGACGCCGCCGACGAGCTGGGCCGCGAGGATCCGGACGACGCGCCGCCGCCGAGGCCGGCGCAGGGCTGAGCCTATCCTCCCGTCATTCCCGCCCTTGTGGCGGGAACCCCTGGTTCCGCTGACACGTGAGATGCAAGCGGCGTGCTCAGCACGCCGCCCCTCTCGCCCTTGCGGCTGACAGAGGGGTTCCCGCCACAAGGGCGGGAATGACGGGAGACTAGAGAAGGAGGGAGGGCGCCGTAGCGCCACCCTTGACCCCCTCGCCCCCGCGCCGCAGTCTTCTCGCAACTGCGAAATAAGCACTAGGGAAGACGCGCATGAAGACCGCCCGAGGCTTCTTCAAACCCCTGGCCATCGGCGCGCCGGCGCCGTGGCGCGAGCTGCCCGCCCGCGTCGAGCGGATGATCCACTTCGTGCCGCCGCACCTGGACAAGGTGCGGGCCAAGGTCGGAGAGATCGCCCCGACCGTCGACGTGATCCTGGCCAATCTGGAGGACGCCATCCCCGCCGACGCCAAGGGCGCGGCCCTGGCCGGGACGATCGCGATGTCGCGCGAGGTCGACTTCAGGGCCCTGGGCGTGGGGCTGTGGGTGAGGATCAACTGCTTGAACTCGCCCTGGCACCTCGACGAGGTGGCGACCCTGGTCGAGAAGGCCGGCGACAGGATCGACGTCATCATGGTCCCCAAGGTCGAGGGGCCGTGGGACATCTTCTATATCGACCAGCTGCTGGCCTCGCTGGAGGCCAAGCACGGGGTGACCCGGCCGATCCTGCTGCACGCCATCCTGGAGACGGCCGAGGGGGTGATGAACGTCGAGCAGATCGCCGGCGCCAGCCCGCGCATGCAGGGCATTTCGCTGGGGCCGGCCGACCTGGCCGCCAGCCGGGCGATGAAGACGACGCGGGTCGGCGGCGGCCATCCGGGCTATCGGGTGATCGAAGATCCGCATACGGACGGATCACCTCGCGCCTCGGTCCAGCAGGACCTCTGGCACTACACCTTCGCCAAGATGGTCGACGCCTGCGCCGCCCACGGCATCAAGCCGTTCTACGGCCCGTTCGGGGCCATCGACGACCCGGTCGCCTGCGAGCAGCAGTTCCGCAACGCCTTCCTGATGGGCTGCGCCGGGGCCTGGAGCCTGCACCCCAGCCAGATCGCCATCGCCAAGACGGTGTTCAGCCCCGATCCCGCCGAGGTAGCCTTCGCGAAGAGGATCCTCGAGGCCATGCCCGACGGCTCGGGCGTGGCGATGATCGACGGCAAGATGCAGGACGACGCCACCTGGAAGCAGGCCAAGGTGATGGTCGACTGCGCCCGCCAGATCGCCGCCAAGGACGCCGAATACGCGGCGCTCTACGGGTTCTGAGGCGCCGTCCCAAGTCCACCACCACGTGATGGTCGGCCAGGGGGCCGCGCGTTGTTCGCCGGCGGCGCCTTGGCTAGGATACGACGGGTCGGGCGGGAGCGAACAATGGCCAAACCAGTGGATGTCGGCGTGGACACGCGCCTTAGGCCTCGAACCATCAAGGCGTCACGCTTCAAGGCGTTGCTGCAATTGGCGATAACCCTCGTCTTCGTCGCGGTGGCCGCGCTGGTCGTCTGGGTCGATCCGGTCGGCCTGATAGGCTTGGTGGGCTGGCTCATGCTGCTATTCTTTGGGCTGGCCGCCGCGTTACCGATCTTGTTGTTGGTGCGTCGTCGCTCCCTGGAATTGGACGCCGATGGCTTCACGCTCCGGGGCGGCTCGATCCGCTTTCCCAGGAAGGTGCTCTGGCGCGACATCGAGCCGTTGTTCGTCTATCGCCTGCCCGAGAGGGGCGGAAAGATGATCGGCTACAGGTTCTTGCCCGCCGCAAGGAAGGAACTGGGGCTGGAACGGGCGGCGGATGGTCTCGAGGTTGACGAGGCCATGCTCGATGAATGGACCCGTTCACCGGAAAAGATGGTCGAGGACCTGAACGCCTACCGACGCTGGGCGCTCGGGACCGCCTAACCACCCTTGGCCGACGCCAAGTCGATCCGCTTGGGCGCGTGCTGCACGGGTTTCGAGTCCGAGCGCTTTCCTTCCGCTCGTCATTTCCGTCCTTGTGGCGGGAATGACGGGAAGAAGATGGAAAGGCGAGTTGCGCGCGCAGGGGTTGACACCCGCTTTTGCTCAAAGTTAGCATAACCCATGTCGTCGGATAGACCGGCGGCGGACATCGGCGTGAGGGAGTCTCATGCGCTTCGACTATCTCGTCCTGATCGGACGCTTCCAGCCGTTCCACAACGGCCACGCTTCAGTGCTGAAGCATGCCTTGCGTCTGGCGCGCAAGGTGATCGTCCTGACCGGCAGCGCCGGTCAGCCCCGCACCATCCGCAATCCCTTCAACGCCGCCGAGCGCGCCGTGATGATCCGCGCCGCCGCCCGCGAGGACGCCGCCCGGCTGATCGTCGCGCCGCTGCGCGACCGCCTCTATGGCGAGACGCTGTGGGTCGGCGACGTGCAGCGCATCGTCGCCGAGGCCGTGGCCCGGGACGGCGCGGGCGAGGGCGCGACCATCGGCCTGATCGGCCGTAACAAGGACGACGCCACCGCCGCCTATCTCGCCGCCTTTCCGCAGTGGGAACTGGTCGATGTGCAGCACGCCGAGGTGCTGTCGGCCACCGAACTGCGCGACTGGCTGTTCACCGGCGAGCCGGGGGCCTTGCGCCTGGTCGAGGCCAATGTGCCGGGGCCGGTGTACGAGATGCTGGGCGCCTTCCGCGACGGCTCGCCCGCCTACGCCCAGCTGGCCCGCGAGCACGCCTTCATCAAGACCTATCGCCAGGCCTGGGCGGCCGCGCCCTATGCCCCGACCTTCGTCACCGCCGACGCGGTGGTCGTCCATTCCGGCCACGTGCTGCTGGTGCGCCGCCGGGCCGAGCCGGGCAGGGGGCTGTGGGCGCTGCCCGGCGGTTTCGTGAACCAGGGCGAGACCGTGCAGGAGGCGGCGATCCGCGAGTTGCAGGAAGAGACCCGCGCCAAGATCCCGCCGGCCGTGCTGCGCGGCTCGATCAAGGCCAGCCGGGTCTTCGACCATCCCGATCGCTCGCTGCGCGGGCGCACCATCACCCACGCCTTCCATTTCGACTTCCCCGCCGGCCCGCTGCCGCGCGTGAAGGGCGCCGACGACGCCGAGCAGGCGCGCTGGGTCCCGATCAGCGAGGCGCTGCTGATGGAGGAGCAGTTCTTCGAGGACCACTTCCACATCCTCGAGCACTTCGTCGGCGCCTGACGCCGTTCAAACCCATCCGACCCGAAAGACGGGACGGTGACCCCGCGGCAAGGAGCTTCCGCGATGTTCGACAACCTGATCCTCGACACCGACAGCTACAAGGCCAGCCACTGGCTGCAATACCCGCCCGCCACGACCGGCGCGTTCTTCTACGTGGAGAGCCGGGGCGGGCGCTACGACCGCACGGTCTTCTTCGGTCTGCAGGCGATCCTGAAGACGGCGCTGGCCAGGCCCGTCACCCACGCCATGGTCGACGAGGCGGCGGAGCTTCTGGCCGCGCACGGCGAGCCGTTCAACGAGGCCGGCTGGCGGCGGATCGTCGACGTGCACGGCGGCCGCCTGCCGGTGCGCATCCGCGCCGTGCCGGAGGGGACGGTGGTTCCCACGCACCAGGCGTTGATGACCATCGAGAACACCGATCCGGAGTGCTTCTGGCTGCCGTCCTACCTTGAGACCCTGCTGCTGCGGGTCTGGTATCCGGTGACCGTCGCCACCACCAGCTGGGGCGTCAAGCAGACCCTCCGCGCGGCGTTGGAGAAGACCTGCGACGACCCCGGCGGCCAGTTGCCGTTCAAGCTGCACGACTTCGGGGCGCGGGGCGTCTCCAGCAAGGAGAGCGCGGCGATCGGCGGGCTGGCCCACCTCGTCAACTTCCTGGGCAGCGACACCCTGGCGGCCGTGCAGGCGGGCCGGGCCTGGTACAACGAGCCGATGGCGGCTTTCTCGATCCCGGCGGCCGAGCACAGCACCATCACCAGCTGGGGCCGCGATCGCGAGGCCGACGCCTATCGCAACATGCTGACGAGCTTCGGCAAGCCGGGCGGCCTGTTCTCGGTGGTGTCCGACAGCTACGACCTGTTCGATGCGGTCAGCCGCATCTGGGGCCAGGAGCTGCGGGACGAGGTGATCGCCAGCGGCGCGACCCTGGTGGTGCGCCCCGACTCCGGCGAGCCGGTCGAGATCGTCGCCGAGACCCTGAGGCGCCTCGACGAAGCCTTCGGCAGCACGGTCAACGCCAAGGGCTACAAGGTGCTAAGCCACGTGCGGGTGATCCAGGGCGACGGGGTCAATCCTGTCAGCATCGCCGCGATCCTGGAGCGGGTGATCGCCGACGGCTTTTCCGCCGAGAACCTAGCCTTCGGCATGGGCGGGGGTCTGTTGCAGCAGCTCGACCGCGACACCCAGCGCTTTGCGTTGAAGTGCTCGGCGGCCAAGGTCGACGGCGCCTGGATCGACGTCAGCAAGAACCCGGTCACCGATCCGGGCAAGCGCTCCAAGGCCGGACGGCTGATGCTTCAGAAGAACGCCGTCGGCGAGTATCGCACGGTGGCGGTCGGCGAGGGCGAGGTCGCGCCGCGGGGCTGGGCCGACGCCATGGTCACGGTGTGGGAGGACGGCATGCTGCTGGTCGACCACACGCTGGCCGACGTGCGGGCGCGTAGCGAAGCGAGGGGGTGACCCCTCTCCCGTAAAATCCCCGCGAAAGCGGGGACCCAGGTGTTTTCTGAAACGCGCCGTGCTCGACGATAAAAAGCCTGGGCCCCCGCTTTCGCGGGGGTTTTACGGGAGAGGGGATGAGCCTCCTAGGCCTTGGCCGCCAGCCGCTTGACCAGGGCGTGGGCGACCGCGTCGCTGCTGGCGGGGTTCTGGCCGGTGATCAGGGCGCCGTCCTCGACGACGTAGGGCGCCCAGTCCGGGCCCTTTTCGTAGAGGCCGCCGTTCTCCTTCAGCATGTCCTCGACCAGGAACGGCACGATGTCGGTCAGCTCGACCGCGTCCTCCTCGCCATTGGTGAAGCCGGTGACCTTGCGGCCGGCCACCAGCGGTCGGCCGTCGGCGCCCTTGACGTGACGCAGGGCGCCAGGCGCGTGGCAGACCAGGGCTTGGGGCTTGCCGGCGCGGTCGAAGGCCTCAAGCAGGGCGACGGAGACCGGCGATTCCGCCAGGTCCCACAGCGGTCCGTGACCGCCGGGATAGAACACCGCGTCGAAGTCGGCGGCGTTCAACTCGGCGAGCGGCGTGGTCTGGGCCAGGGCCGCCAGCGCGGCCTCGTCGGCCTGGAAGCGGCGGGTCATGTCGGTCTGGAAGTCGGGCAGATCGCTCTTGGGATCGAGCGGCGGCTGGCCGCCCTTGGGCGAGGCCAAGACCAGCTGCGCGCCGGCGTCCTTGAACACGTAATAGGGCGCGGCCAGCTCCTCGAGCCAGAAGCCGGTCTTCTTGCCGGTGTCGCCGAGGGTGTCGTGCGAGGTCAGGACGATGAGGATTTTCATGGCGGGCTCTTTGCTGTGAAGATCGGGCGGGCGAGGGTGGCGCGCGGGACGTCGATCCATTCGGCATATGGGGTGGCTGGACGCGGCCGCCATCGCGGGACCGGCGGGCAGGGGGTAAGAATGGCGAGACCCGCGGTGTTCATCGCGCTGGCCTGCGCGATGATCGGCGGCCTGGGCCTTGCGGCGCTCGCGGCGATGGCCGTGCTGCGCCTGACCCGCGGCCCGCCGCCCAAGCCGCACGAGGCGATGCGCCCAGCCAATCTGGATCGCGTCTAGGCGCCCTGGCAGGGTGGGATCAACGGGAGCTGCCGATGAAGAAGATCGTTCTGCTGGCGCTTTTCGGCCTGACGGCCTGCGACCAGGCTTCCAACCGCTTCGAGGTGCGTGTCGCCGGGGGCGAGGCGAACGGCGCCGAACTGCGGCTGTGCGGCGAACGGATCCCGCTCGCCCGATCCGGCGATCGCTTCAGCGGCGTCCAGTCCGCCAAGTGCGAGGGAGCGGGCGAGATTCTGGTGTCGTTCAGTGGAGGAAAGGCCGCGTCGTGCGGCATCGGCTACGTCACGCCGGGCCTGGAGCAGGCCTTCGGCTTTGTCGTCCGTGACGGCGCTTGCGAGGCTGTGGGCTAGATTGCTCGCCTGAACCTGGGAGCGAAGCGACGCATATCCCATCCGTAAAATCCCCGCGAAAGCGGGGACCCAGGTGTTTTCTGAAACGCGCAGGGCTCGACGATAAAAGGCCTGGGCCCCCGCTTTCGCGGGGGGGGGGACGGTTTTAGGGGGAGATCCCTACGACCGATAATCGCCGTTGATGGCCACGTACTGCTTGGTCAGGTCGCAGGTCCAGACGGAGGAGCTGCCCTTGCCGACGCCGACCTCGACGGTGACCTCGAGCTCCTGGTTCTTCATGTAGGCGCTCATGGCCGCCTCGTCGTACTCGGCCGAGACCAGGCCGTCGCGGGCGGCGTAGAGCTCGCCGAAGCGGACGCTGATCTTCTCGCGATTGACCGGCTCGTCGGCGCGGCCGACGGCCATGACGATGCGGCCCCAGTTGGCGTCCTCGCCGGCGAAGGCGGTCTTGACCAGCGGGCTCTCGGCGATGGTGCGGGCGATCTTGCGGGCCGACAGCGGGCTCTCGGCGCCGTTGACGGTGATCTTGACGAACTTGGTGGCGCCTTCGCCGTCGCGGACCAGTTGCATCGCCAGGTCCAGCAGCACGCCTTCCAGCTTTTCGCGGAAGTCGGCCAGGCGCTTGTCGCCGGCGCGGCTGATCTTGGGCGCGCCCGACTGGCCGGTGGCGAAGAGCAGCAGGGTGTCGTTGGTCGAGCGGTCGCCGTCCACCGTCACGCAGTTGAAGGTGGTGCGGGTATAGAGGCTGACCAGGGTCTGTAGGGCGGCCGGCGCGATGGCCGCGTCGGTCGCGACGAAGGCCAGCATGGTGGCCATGTCGGGCGCGATCATGCCCGAGCCCTTGGCGATGCCGGCGATCTTCACTTCATGGCCGTCGATCGTCGCCGTGGCGTAGGCGCCCTTCGGGAAGGTGTCGGTGGTCATGATCGCCGAGGCCGCCTGGGCCCAGCCGTCGGCGGTCAGGCGGGTTTCGACCTCGCGCAGGTTCGAGGTGATCTTGCTGTCGTCGAGGATGACGCCGATCACCCCGGTCGAGGCCATCATCACGTCGCGCTGGCGGCAGTCGAAGCGCTTGCCCACGGCCGTGGCCACGCGGCGCACGGCGTCGGCGCCGGGCTTGCCGGTGAAGCTGTTGGCGCAGCCGGCGTTGACCACCAGGGCGCGCACGTCGGCGCCGCCGGTGGCGGCCAGCTGGCGCTTGCACCAGTCGACCGGGGCCGAGCCCACGCCGTGGCGGGTGAAGACCCCGGCGCCCGAGGTGCCCTCGGCGAAGCGCATCAGCAGCAGGTCGGGACGCTCGTGCTTGTAGAAGCCGGCGCGGCCGGTGGCGATCTCCACGCCGGCGATCGGCGGGATGACCGGGAACGGCACGACCAGCGGCGAGACGGCCAGGCCCGGCTTGCCAGGCGCGACCGGCGGCGGGGCGACGACGGGCGCGGCCTGCGCGGGCGCCTCGCCGGCCGACTTCTGGGCGCGCCGCAGGCCGGCGCGCTTCAGGGCCGAGGCCAGCGGGTCGAGGGCGCGGTCCAGCGCGTGGCCGACGGTGGCGCCGACCTGGCCGACGATCTCGGCGGGCGTGGCGCTGGCAGGGGCCTTCTCGGCGGCTTTCGGCGCGGCCTTGGCCTTGGTCCTGGCGGTGTCGGCGGCCTTGTCGGTCGAGGTCGTGGTGGGCTTGCGGGTCATTTCTTCTGGGCCGAGTTCTGGGCCGGAGCCGAGGCGGGCGGGGCGTTGTCGAGGTCGGAGCTGGGGGCGGTGTCGCCGCCTCCGGGCGGCGCGGAGGCCGGCTCCTGCGGGGCGCCGGGAATGTCCTGGCCCTTGCCGACCAGCATCTCCACCTTGGCGCCACCGCGCAGTTTCTCCAGCAGGTCGCGGACCTGGTCGTAGGTAAGGAAACGCACGATCTGCGGACGGGCTTCCTCGAGGCTCATCGGCGCTTCCTGGCGCTTGTCCTCGACGCGCATCACCACCCAGCCGCCGTTGATGGCGAACGGGCCCACCAGGTCGCCCTTCTTGGCGTCCTTCAGGGCCACGGCGTAGGGCTCGGGCATGATGTCGACGGTGAAGTAGTCGAGGTCGCCGCCCTTGAAGCGCGTGGCCTCGTCCTTGGAGCGCTCCATGGCCAGGGCGTCGAACGAGGCGCCGGTCGTCAGCAGCTTCTTGACGCTTTCCGCTTCCGCCTGGGTCGGCACCAGGATCTGGCGGGCGCGGATCTCTTCCGACTGCTTGGTCAGCTTCTGCTGCTCGCCGTAGAGGCCGCGGATGTTGTCCTCGGTGACGGCCTTCTCGACCATGCCCTCGACCAGCATGTCGCCCAGGATGCGCTCGCGGGCGGCGGCCAGGCGGCGCTGGGCGACGGGATCCTTGTCGAGCTTGCGCTCGATGGCCTCGGCGGCCAGCAGCTTCTGGTCGACCACCTCGTCGAGGACGCGGCGGAAGAGGTCGGACGACACGTCCAGCGGTTCGCCCTCGCCGATCAGCCCCTGGGCGACGGCCTCGCGCTTGACGTCCGAGGCCCAGACGGCGTGGCCGTCGACCCGGGCCACGGCCGTGTCGCCGGGTTCGGGCGGGCGCTCGTCGACGCCGCCGCGGCCGCAGGCGGCGACCAGCAGCGCCAGGCCGAGCGCGGCGGCTGTCAGGAGCGAGCGGGGATTACGGACAGGGTTCATCGGGCGCGGATCTCCGCTGGTCTTATGAAATGCGCTCTAGAGCGCGTCAGGGCAAAGGGGAAGCCGTTTCGGCGGCTTGGCCCGCTAAACTTCGCGCGCGAGGATAAGGTTCGCGGAACCTATGCCGTTCGCGACGGTTCTGATCGCCGCCGAGCGGGTTTCGCGCAGCGGGTGAAAGCTTGGCCGATCGGGCTTTTCGACGCCTCGACGGGCCAGGCCTCGCGTTGACACTGGGGGGGGCGGTGCTTAAGTCTCGCGCGCGCGCCGTTTTCAGGGGTTCTGCGATCTCGGCGCACCGTCATTACCGTAGTGAAGGCCGATAAAGCCTTAGCGCCGGCCCACTAAGTTCTCGCTCCGGATCCTTCCTGCATGCTCGGCTTCGCCAAAAAGCTCTTCGGTTCCTCCAACGAACGCAAGGTGAAGTCGCTTCACGGCCGCGTCGCCAAGATCAACGCGCTCGAGCCGCAGATGGCCGCGCTGTCGGACGAGGCGCTGAAGGCCAAGACCCAGGAGTTCAAGGACCGCCTGGAGAAGGGCGCGACCCTCGACGACATCCTCGACGAAGCCTTCGCCGTGGTCCGCGAGGGCTCCAAGCGCGCCCTGGGCATGCGCCACTTCGACGTCCAGATGATCGGCGGCATGGTGCTGCACTTCGGCGGCATCTCCGAAATGCGCACGGGTGAGGGCAAGACGCTGGTCGCCACCCTGCCGACCTACCTGAACGCGCTGGCCGGCAAGGGCGTGCACGTCATCACCGTCAACGACTACCTCGCCACCCGCGACGCCGAGTGGATGGGTCAGCTCTATAACTTCCTGGGCCTGTCCTACGGCATCATCGTCAACGGTCTGTCGCAGGGCGACCGCCAGCGCGCCTACCGCGCCGACATCACCTACGGCACCAACAACGAATTCGGCTTCGACTACCTGCGCGACAACCTCGTCTATGACGTCAACGAGATGGTCCAGCGCGGCCACCACTACGTGATCGTCGACGAAGTCGACTCGATCCTGATCGACGAAGCCCGCACCCCGCTGATCATCTCGGGCCCGACCGAGGACCGCAGCGAGCTGTACAAGACCATCGACGTCCTGGTGAAGGAACTCATCAAAGACAAGACCAACTACGACCACGACGAGAAGCAGAAGCAGGTCATCCTCACCGAGGAAGGCCAGGAGCGGATCGAAGAGGTGCTGACCTCGGGCGGCCACCTGGCGGAAGACACCGCCGGCCTCTACGACGCGGCCAACATCTCGATCGTGCACCACGTCAACCAGGCCCTGCGGGCCAACGTGCTCTACACGCGCGACAAGGACTACATCGTCAAGGGCGGCGAAGTCGTCCTGATCGACGAGTTCACCGGCCGCATGATGACCGGCCGCCGCCTGTCGGAAGGCCTGCACCAGGCCATCGAGGCCAAGGAAGGCGCCGACATCCAGCCCGAGAACCAGACCCTGGCCTCGGTGACCATCCAGAACTACTTCCGCCTCTACACCAAGCTGTCGGGCATGACCGGCACGGCCTCGACCGAGGCGCAGGAGTTCGACGACATCTACAAGATGGGTGTCAGCGAAATCCCGACCAACCGCGTCATCCAGCGCATCGACGACGACGACGAGGTCTACCGCACCGAGGCCGAGAAGAACCGCGCCATCCTGGTGCAGATCGCCGACTGCCACGAGCGCGGCCAGCCGATCCTGGTCGGCACCGTGTCGATCGAGAAGTCCGAAGAGCTGTCCAAGCTGCTCGACGCCTACGAGTGGGAAGTCGACGGCAAGAAGCGCAAGGGCATCCCCCACCAGGTGCTGAACGCCCGCTTCCACGAACAGGAAGCCGGCATTGTCGCCGACGCGGGCGTGCCGGGCGCCGTGACCATCGCCACCAACATGGCCGGCCGCGGCACCGACATCCAGCTGGGCGGCAGCATCGACCTGCGCCTGTCCAAGTGGAAGATCGAGCAGCGGGGCCTGGGCATCGAGGTCTCGCCGGAAGACGAGGCCGCCCACCGCGCCGAGGTCGAGGCCGAGATCGCCGACGCCAAGAAGGCGGCCCTGGCCGCCGGCGGCCTGTTCGTGCTGGGCACCGAGCGTCACGAAAGCCGCCGCATCGACAACCAGCTGCGCGGCCGCACCGGCCGTCAGGGCGACCCGGGCCGTTCGAAGTTCTTCCTGTCGTGCGAAGACGACCTGCTGCGCATCTTCGCCGGCGAGCGCCTGGACGCGATCATGCGCACCTTCGGCGTCCAGGACGGCGAGGCGATCACCCACCGCTGGCTGAACGCGGCCATCGCCAAGGCCCAGACCCGCGTCGAGCAGCGCAACTACGAGATCCGCAAGAACCTCCTGAAGTACGACGACGTCGTCAACGACCAGCGCAAGGCCGTGTTCGAGCAGCGCCAGGAGTTCATGGAATCGAGCGACCTGTCGGAAGTCATCCACGAGATGCGCCACGACGTGATCGACGACCTGGTCGCCCGCCACGTGCCGCCCAAGGCCTACGCCGAGCAGTGGGACATCGAGGGGCTGCACGAGCGCGTCCAGGCCGTGCTGGGCCTGGACCTGCCGCTGAAGGACTGGGCCGCCGAGGAAGGCGTCGACGACGAAGCCTTCCGCGAGCGCATCACCAAGGCCGCCGACGAGTACGCCGCCCAGCGCGAGGTGATCATCACGCCCGAGCAGATGCGCCAGGTGGAAAAGAGCTTCCTGCTGCAGATGATCGATCTGCAGTGGCGCGAGCACCTGATGCACCTGGACCACCTGCGCAACGTCATCGGCCTGCGCGGCTACGGCCAGCGCGACCCGCTGAACGAATACAAGACCGAAGCCTTCAGCCTGTTCGAGAAGCTGCTGGGCGACCTGCGCACCAACACCACCCGCTGGCTGATGACGGTCGAGATCGCCTATGCCGAGCCCGAGCCGCTGCACATGCCGGAAAACCTGATCCCGGTGCACCTGGACCCGCTGACCGGCGAGAACGCCGCCGTTGCCGGCGCCATCCCCGAAGGCCTGTCGCCCGACCAGCGCGAGGCCCTGCCGGTCTCGTCCCTGCCGGAAGGCTGGGAACGCACCAACCGCAACGGCGCCTGCCCCTGCGGTTCGGGCAAGAAGTTCAAGCAGTGCCACGGCTCGCTGGTCTGACGACCGGCGGGTTCGCCAGAGCCTGAAACGACGAAGCCCGCCCCAGGAAACCGGGGCGGGCTTTTTCGTGGGCGGGGCCTTAGCCGCCCTTCTTCGTCCCCAGGTCCATGCCCAGCGTCGGGCCGATGCCGTCGGGGTGGTCGCCGAAGGGGTTGCGGTGGGCGTTCGCGAGCTTGGCCAGGCGCTGGCGCAGGTCGTCGTCGACGCGGACGATGTCGTCGATGGCGGCGGCCTGCTCGGCGTTGGCTTCGGAACCGTCGGGCTCGGCCAGCACCCGCTCGATCGCCGCCAGGAAGCAGGCCTCTTCGGGTGAGCCCGAGGGCGGCGGCGCCTCCAGCCAGGCCAGCACGGTTTCGAGCGCGTCTTCGAAGGTCTGGGCCATGCGGGGATCTCCTCTAGCAGGTGCAGCTTGGGCAACGCCCCGCATGGCGGCTTGTTCAACGAAGGCTCAGTGGGCCGAGACGCCCAGGCGGTTCCAAAGGTTGATCATCGCCACCAGGGCGGTAAGGGCGCTGGCCTCGACCTCGCTGTAGTGGGCCCGCAGCTCGGCCCGCAGCGGGGCCAGGTCGACCTTGGCCGGCAGCTGGGTCAGCGCCTCGGTCCAGGCCAGGGCGGCCTTCTCGGCGGGGGTGTAGTCGGCCACGTGCCGCCAGACGGTCAGGCGATCCAGGCGCTCGTTGGTCTCGCCGTCGTCGCGGGCTTCCTTGGAGTGCATCTTCACGCAGAAGGCGCAGTCGTTGAGCTGCGAGGCGCGCAGCTTGACGAGATGGAGCAGGCGAGGGGCGACGCCGGCCGCGGCCACCGCCTGCTCGGCGGCGATGAAGGCCTGGTAGACGGCGGGGACGTTCTTGTCGTGGCGGAAGGCGGCGGTGTCGCTCATGGTCCTGATCCTCTGCATGGCCCCATCGGGGTTTCGAAGATCAGGACGAGACGGGCGCGCGTCTTGTGACATGGCGCCCGGAAAAAGCAGGCGCCGGGCGTGCCTCAGTCGACCCGGTCGGTCGACCGTGTGACGGCTTTCCAGGCGAGGAAGCCCAGGAAGCCCGCGCCGATGACCAGGCTCGCGACCAGGGCGACGGGCGCGGGCGCGGCGTCGGCCAGCACGTCGAGACCGGCGCCGACTCCGTCGTCCAGATGGGAAGAGGACTTGCGCTTCTTGCCGGCCAGGAAGGGGTGGCGCTTTTTCAGCACCTCTACTGCAGGCCCTCGCGGCCGATGGCGTAGAAGCGTTCGGCGCGCTGGCGCTTGAGTTCGGCGGGGGTCAGGAGCGACAGCTTCTTCAGCTCGTCCTCGACCGCGTCGCCGACGGCCCTGATGGCGGCTTCCGGATCCGAATGGGCGCCGCCGGCCGGTTCCTCGACGATGCGGTCGACGATGCGCAGCTTGATCAGGTCCTGGGCGGTGATCTTCATGTTGGTGGCCGCGTCCTTGGCCCGGGCGCCGTCGCGCCACAGGATCGAGGCCGCGCCTTCCGGCGAGATCACCGAATAGATCGAGTGCTCGAGGATCAGCACGCGGTTGGCGCCGGCCAGGGCGATGGCGCCGCCCGAGCCGCCTTCGCCGGTGACGGTGGCGACCATCGGGGTGCCCAGGGTCAGGCAGCGCTCGGTCGAGCGGGCGATGGCCTCGGCCTGGCCGCGCTCTTCGGCGCCCAGGCCCGGATAGGCGCCGGCGGTGTCGACGAAGGTGACGACCGGCAGGTTGAAGCGCTCGGCCATGTCCATCAGGCGCACGGCCTTGCGGTAGCCTTCGGGGCGGGCCATGCCGAAGTTGTGCTTCAGGCGGGTGGTGGTGTCGTAGCCCTTCTCGTGGCCCATCACGACCACCGGCATGCCGCGGAAGCGGCCCAGGCCGCCGACGATGGCCTGGTCGTCGGCGAACTTGCGGTCGCCGCGCAGCTCGACGAACTCGTCGATCAGGCCCGCGACATAATCACGCAGGTGCGGACGCTGCGGGTGGCGGGCGACCATCGTCTTCTGCCAGGCGTCGAGGCCGGCATAGGCTTCCTTGCGAAGCACCTGCACGCGCTCGCGCAGGGCGCCGATCTCGCTGTCGAACGCGCCAGGACCAGCCGTCTCGGAAAGCTTTGAAAGCTCTTCGATCTTGGCTTCCAGGTCGGCGATGGGTCGCTCGAAATCGAGATAGTGCGCGGCCATGAGTCTCTTAACGTCGCCGTTTGCGAAAGGTTGGCGAACCTAGTGCGTGATGACGCCCAGGGAAAGCGCATTCACGCGGAATTGGAACCACCGTCTCGGCGACGGATTCCCTGGTCACGGGATTCGTCCCCAACTGAGTCCTGTTAAGAAACCGAACCCCTATGGTGAATCGAACGCCGATCATTATATTGGGTTCTCAAGAGCCGGCTGCGGAAGTCAGCTGGCGCTGCGGCCCCGCCCATCGAACATGGACACGGCCCGCCTGATGAGGACGCATCGTTCCCATGCAGGTGTTCACCTTCTTCTGTGTCGAGCGCGACGGCTCGGTTCCCCGTTTCGATGTCACGGCCTGCGCCGACGACAACGCCGCGCGCGTGCGCGCTGGCGAGTTGTTCGACATGCATCGCGGCTGCAACGAGGTCGAGGTCTGGCGCGGCGCCACGCACCTGTTCAAGGTCGGGGCCGGCGCGGCCGCCTGAACCTTCACGTTCGCGCGGATTCGACCAAGCGCAACATCGGTCAAGGCGCCACATTGGCGTTCTCGACCGACGCAGGATCCTCGCCATGACCGACATCGCCCGCCCTTCCGCCATCGCCGAGGACAGCGGCCACGGCGGCGTGCAGATCCTGGTCACGGCCGGGCCCTCGCGCCTGGCCGGCGACCTCAAGCCGTCCGAGGGCGGGTTGGACACCGGCCCCAATCCGCATGACCTGGTCGCCGCGGGCCTGGCGGCCTGCACGACCCAGACGCTGCGCCTTTATGCCAAGCGCAAGGGCTGGGCCCTGGGCGCGGTGCGGGTGGAGACCACCTGGCGGCGCCTGCCCGGCCAGATCCCGGCCGATGTCTTCGACCGGGTGATCAGCCTATCCGGCGACCTCGACGCCGAGCAGCGCCAGCGCCTGCTGGAGATCGCCGAGGCCTGCCCGGTGCACAAGATGCTGACCGCCGGCGTCAAGGTCGAAACGCGGGTGGCGTAGGGGGCGCGTTGCGTCCTTCGAGGCTCGGCTGCGCCTCGCACCTCAGGATGAGGAAGTCATTGCGTCGTATCCCTCATCCTGAGGCGCCCGCGCAGCGGGCCTCGAAGGACGCAGGGCCGTGCAGCCGCCGGGGCTGATCGCCCGCCTTGCGCCTCTCCCCCAATCGCGATCACATGCCCGCCGTGATTGCACGGGGGCAGCCAGCGTGACCGAAGCCTTGATCGTCCGGGGGCTGGACAAGACCTTCGCCAAGCCCGCCGTGCGCGAGCTGGACCTGACGGTGCACCCGGGCGAGCTCTATGCGCTGCTGGGGCCCAACGGCGCGGGCAAGACCACGACGCTGCGGATGGTCGCGGGCCTGACCAAGCCCGACAAGGGATCGATCAGCATCTTCGGCATCGACGCCCTGGCCGATCCGGCGGCCGCCAAGGCGGTGACCGCCTGGGCGCCGGACGAGGCGATGATCTACGACCGGCTGACCCCGCTGGAATATCTGGAGTTCGTGGCCGGCCTGTGGAACGTCGAGCCCAGGCACGCCAAGGCGCGGGCGCAGGAGCTGCTGGAGACCCTGGGCCTGGCGTCGGAGGCAAGGCGGCGGTGCGAGGGCTTCTCGCGTGGCATGAAGCAGAAGGTGGCCCTGGCCGGAGCCTTGATCCACGATCCCCGGCTGCTGATCCTCGACGAGCCGCTGACCGGCCTGGACGCGGCCTCGGCGCGCCTGGTCAAGGACATGTTGCAGGCCCGCGTCGACGCCGGCGGCACGGTGATCCTGACCACCCACATCCTCGAGGTCGCCGAGCGCATGGCCGACCGCATCGGCATCATCGCCGGCGGTCGCCTGTTGGCCGAGGGCACGCTCGATGCGCTGCGGGCGCATGCCAGCAAGACGGGGGCCGGGCAGGGCGGCGGCGACACCCTGGAAGACGTTTTCCTGCAACTGACCGCCGACGGAGCGCCCGCGTGAGCCTGCTGCGTCCGGGCGGGGTCCCCTGGCTGCTCGCCCACGAGATGCGGCTGAGCTTTCGCGCCCTGACCGGCAAGCGGGCCATGGGCGGCGTCGGGGCGATGATCGGCCTTGCGATCCTGGCGCTGGTGATGCTGAGCGGCGGGGTGATCATCGGCCTGGCCTTGCGCAAGCTGGACGTGCCGGTGGTCCCGCTGTCGGCCGCCATCGCCCTGGCCTGCTGCGCCACGGCCTTCACCCTGATGCTGTCCCAGACCCTGGCCGCCGCCAGCGAGGCGCTCTACGAGCGCGGCGACCTCGATTTGCTGTTCTCCTCGCCGATCGCGCCGCGCACGGTGCTGTTCGTCCGCGCCATGGGCGTGGCGACCGGCGTGCTGACGGTGTTCCTGATCTTCGTCACGCCGCTCCTGGGGCCGGCGATCATCCTCGGTCACCCGGAGTGGCTGGGCCTGTTCGGCGTTTTGGCGGCCCTGGCCCTGCTGGCCACCGCCACGGGCCTGACCCTGGCCTTGTTCCTGTTCCGGCTGATCGGTCCCCGCCGCACGCGCACCGTGGCCCAGGTGCTGGCGGCCCTGACGGGCGCGGCCTTCTTCCTGGTCAGCCAGGTCCGCACGCTGATGGGCGAGCGGGCCAGCGAGAGCCTGTTCCAGTCGCTGGCGCGCGAGGCCGCCGAAGGCCGCATGAAGATCCCGTCGGTCGGCTACTGGCCGCTGAAGGCGATGCTGGGCGAGCCGCTGCCGCTGCTGGCGATGCTGGCGATCGGCGCGGGGGCCTTCGCGCTGGCGGCGCTGTCGCTGGGCAAGCGCTTCGCCGACGCCGCGGCGGTGACGCAAGGGGCCGAAGCCTCGGCCGCCAGGCCCGTCAAAGGCCGCGACCGGGCCTTCGCCGGCGGGGTGTTCGCCGCCACCCTGGCCAAGGAACTGCGGCTGATCCTGCGCGACGCCAGCCTGCTGTCGCAGGTGCTGCTGCGGGTTCTCTACCTGGTGCCGACCGCGGTGATCCTCAGCCGCAACGCCGGTCACGGCGACGGCGGCGCGGCCCTGGCCGGCGGCGCGGGCGTCGTGGTGTTCCTGGCCGGGCAGGTGGCCGGGAGTCTCGCCTGGATCACCCTGTCTGCCGAGGAAAGCCCCGACCTGCTGGCCGTCTCGCCGGCCGCCACCCGCAGCCTGCGCCGCGCCAAGCTGGCCGCCGCCCTGCTGCCGGTGGCCCTGCTGCTGGCGGTTCCGCTGGGCGTTCTGCTGTGGCTGGCCCCGGTCACGGCGCTGTGGACGGCGTTGGGCGCGGGGCTGTCGGCCTGGGCCTGCGGCCTGATCAACGTCTGGCATCAGAAGCCGGGCAAGCGGGCCGACTTCAAGCGCCGCCGCGGGTCATCGTGGTTCGCCACCCTGGCCGAGGTGGTGGTCTCGGCCCTGCTGGCCGTGACGACGGGGCTGGCGGTGGCGGGCTTCTCGCCTTGGGCGGCGATCCCGCTGGCCTGCGCGGGCCTGGCCATGCTGGCCCTGCGCCGCAGCGACGAGCAGATCGCCAAGGTGCTGCGGATGGCTTGACCCCCTCCGTCGGCTTCCGCGACACCTCTCCTATGGGGGAGAGCATCTGGGCGCTTGATCCTCCCCCTCTGGGGGAGGTGGCCCGAAGGGTCGGAGGGGGACGTTTTCAGCTTTCCAGGCGGCGGACAGTCATCAGCACTCCCCTCTCCGTCGCCTGCGGCGACACCTCTCCCACGGGGAGAGGGGCTTTGGTCAGCAGTCCAGAAGCGCCGTGATCGCGCACTCCACGCCCTCGGGCTTGAAGTCGATGCGCGCTTCGCCCGACAGTTCCTGGGCCAGGCCCCGCTCGATCAGGCGCGAGCCGAAGCCGCGGCGGGTGGGGGCGACCACCGGCGGGCCGCCGCTTTCGCGCCAGCGCAGGGAAAGCCGCGGCACGCCGCTGTAGTCGACGCCCCAACTGATCGTCACCTGGCCGCCCAGGCGCGACAGGGCGCCGTACTTCACAGCATTGGTGGCCAGTTCGTGCAGCGCCATCGACAGCGACAGGGCCGGGCGCGGCGACAGCCGCACCGACGGACCATCGAGCACGAAGCGGCCCTCGCCGCCGTGCAGCGCGACCAGGCGGTCGACCACGTCCAGCAGGTCGGCGCCCTCCCAGTTCTCGCGGGTCAGCACGTCGTGAGCTTCGGACAGGGCGATGATGCGGGCGGTGAAAGCCTCCTGCGCGGCCGGCAGCGAGCGGGCGGCGTGGAAGGTCTGGCCGGCGATGGCCTGGATCGTGGCCAGCGAGTTCTTGACCCTGTGATTCAGCTCGTTGACCAGCAGCCGCAGGTGCAGCTCGGCGCGCTTGCGGTCGGTGATGTTGACGGTGGTGCCGATCATCCGGATCGGCTTGCCCTCGGTATCGAAGAAGGCCTTGCCCTTGGCCGACAGCCAGCGCTCGACCCCGTCCTCGCGGCCAATGACGCGGAACTCGACGTCGTAGTCGGCGCGGATGCGGCCATCCAGCGTGCGGCGCAGCGCCTCGCGCACCGCGTCGCGATCGGATGGGTGAAGGTTGGTGTAGAAGTCGTCGCGCACGACGGGCGTGCCCGGAGCGACGCCGAACATGGCGTAGCATCGGTCCGACCAGGTCAGCACGTCGTTCCGGATGTCGAGGTCCCAGGTGCCGACGTCGGCGGCCTCGATGGCCAGGCGCAGGGTCTCTTCCTGCGAGACCAGCTTGCGGGCGGCCTCCTTGCGCTCGGTGACGTCCGAGCCGACGCCGACGAAGCGCACGCAGGCGCCGCGCTCGAAATAGGCCCGGCCGAACACCTCGATCCAGCGCAGCGCGCCATCGGAGGGGCGGACGATGCGGTACTCGACATTGATCAGCCCGTCGCCGTCCGGGTCGGTGGCCGCCGCCACCGCCGCCAGCACGGCGTCGACATCGTCGGGATGCAGCAGGGCTAGGAAGCTGTCGAAGTCCTGCGGGCCGGGCTCGGGCACGCCGAACATCTCGCAGGATCGCTTGTCCCAGTAGCGCTGGCCGGTGCTGGGGTTGTGGTCCCAGCGGCCCATGCCGGCCGCCTCCATGGCGATGTCGCGGTCGAGGCGGGCTTCCAGCAGCTGGCTTTCCATCCGCTTGCGGTCGGTGATGTCGAAGACGACGCCGGCGTTGCGGTCGGCCTGCCCGTCGGCGTCGAGATAGCAGTGGCCGCTGGCCGCCACCCAGCGCACCGAGCCGTCAGCCTGCACCAGGCGATACTCGTCGGCGAAATCGCCGCCGGTCTGCATCGCCGCCAGGGCGATCTGGCGCACCCGCTCGCGATCCTCGTCATGGACGGCGGGAGTGAAGCTCTGGGCCGGCAGGCCCTGAGTGGCGAAGGCGGGGTCCACCTGATGCAGCTGGGCGTAGCGGGCGTCGCAATAGACGCGGTTGGCCTTAATGTCCCACTCCCAGGCGCCGACGCCGCCAGCGGCGTCCAGGGCCATGTCATAGCGAGCCCGGGTGGCGCGCAGCTCCTTCTCGGTCTCGACCGCGCCGGTGATCTCGACGGCCGAGATCAGCACGCCGCCGACGCCGGTGGGGGCGGCCTGGTCGGGCACCGGGCTGTAGCTGACGGCGAAATGGGCCAGGCGGGCCTCGCCGGCCTCGCGCTCCACCTGCAGCGGCATGCGCTCCAGCGCGTAGCCGCCGCTCTCGCCCGACAGGATGTCCTGGTGGATGCCCAGCAGGGTGGCGCGGAAGGCGTCCGAATGCTGGGTGAACGGCCGGCCCAGGGCGTCGGGGTGACGCTCGCGCAGCGAGGGCGCGTAGGCGTCGTTGTAGATCAGGATCAGCTCGGGACCCCAGCGCAGGGCCATGGGGAAGTTGGTGGCCATCAGCATGTCGACGGCCAGGCGCAGGCTCGGCGACCACGCGTCGCGCGGGCCCAGCGGAGTCCGCGACCAGTCGAAAGCCTTCACGCGCTCGGCCATTTCCCCGCCGGCCAGGCGCGTGAACGCAGGCAAGCTCCGCCCTTCGCCCTGCGGCATGGCGTTTTGTCCCTCCCACCGGCTCCCCTAAAGCCGGGTCCGGCCGAACAATGGCCAGACGGTCCGACGGGTTGCAAGGGAGGGACGCGACCCCTGCGCGCAAGCGTCGCAGTCGGCTCGGCTCAGGGCTGTGGTTTTCGCCGGGAGGGCGAGCCGGCTCGACCCTGGGGAGGGCGCAAAAAAGGCCGCCTCGGGTGAGGCGGCCTTTGAAGCATCGGCTTTTGGTCGATCAGTCGATGGGGCTCCAGCGGGTCTCGACCTGCTGGACGCCGCGCTTGGGACCGCGGAAGTCGCCGCCGGCGGCGGCCGCCTTGCCTTGCCCCTGGCCTTGCCCGCCGGCCTTGCCGCGGCCGCCGTTACGGCCCTCGCCACGACCCTGGGCCTGCTGGCCGCCGCCCTGACCGCCCTTGCCCTGGGCGCTCTTGCCTTGGCCGCCGCCATTGCGGTTGCGCTTGCGGCGCAGTTCCGACGGGACGTTGTTGCGCGGGTCGGCCTTGCGCGGGTCGACGTACTTCTCGGCCGGGGCCAGCTTGTCGGCTACGGCCGCCGCGGCCGCCAGGGCCTTGTCGTTGCGGCGGTCGAAGGACGGGATCTTCTGGCGGGTGGCCTTCTCGATGTCCTTCAGCAGGCTGCGCTCGTCGTCGCAGCAGAAGCTGACGGCGACGCCGTCCTTGCCCTTGCGGGCGGTGCGGCCGATCCGGTGGACATAGGCCTCCGGCACGTTGGGCAGCTCGTAGTTGAAGACGTGGCTGATGTCGTTGACGTCGATGCCGCGGGCGGCGATGTCGGTCGCCACCAGGGCCTTGACCTCGCCGGCCTTGAAGGCCGCCAGGGCGCGCTCGCGCTGGCCTTGCGTCTTGTCGCCGTGGATCGAGGCGCTCTCGATGCCGGAAGCGGTCAGGTACTTGGCCACGCGGTCGGCGCCGCGCTTGGTGCGGGTGAAGACGATCGAGCGTTCGACGGCCTTGTCGGCCAGCAGCTCGGCCAGCAGCGGACGCTTGCGCTGGGCCTCGACGTAGATCAGCGACTGGTCGATGCGCTCGACCGTGGTGGCCTGCGGGGTGATCGACACCGAGGCCGGGTTCTTCAGAAGCTCGCCGGCCAGCTTGCCGATCTCGCCCGGCATGGTGGCCGAGAAGAACAGGTTCTGGCGGTCCTTGGGCAGCTGGCTGGCGATCTTGCGGATCGGCACCACGAAGCCCAGGTCGAGCATCTGGTCGGCTTCGTCGAGCACGAAGATCTCGACGCCGCCCAGGGTGGCGCTCTTTTCGCCCAGGTGGTCCATCAGGCGGCCCGGGGTGGCGACGACCACGTCGACGCCGGCGGCCAGGGCGCGCATCTGCGGGCCGTACTTCACGCCGCCGAAGATGGTGGCGACCGACAGGCCCAGGTGCGCGGCGTAGGCCTTGAAGTTGTCGGCGATCTGGGTTGCCAGTTCGCGGGTCGGGGAGAGCACGAGGCAGCGGAAGCCGCGGCGCGGGGCCGGACGGCGGTCCTCGGCCAGGCGGTGCAGGATCGGCAGGGCGAAAGCGGCCGTCTTGCCGGTGCCGGTCTGGGCGATGCCCAGCAGGTCACGGCCCTTCATGACGATCGGGATGGCCTGGGCCTGGATCGGGGTGGGCTGGGTGTAGCCCTTGTCGGCCAGGGCCTTGAGGATCGGCTTGGCCAGGCCAAGGTCGGTGAATTGAGTCACTGCGGACGTATCTTTCATACGGTCGCGAGACGGCGCGCGCGGTCCTCGCACGGCTCGCCTGGCGGCGGGTCGGTGGGGAGCGCCCCGCGTGATACGGGCGGTCTATGAGAAGCTTTCAGGGCGCTCGACAGGCTGAACCCAGTGGGGTCCGTCACGCGGCTGGAGCACCGATAGCGCCGATTGGCGCGGGGCTCATATCGTATATCGCAGGTGCGAAGTCAAGGGAGAGGCTTGAGCCGCAAGGGTTTGCGGTGGTTAGGCGCGGCTGAAGCACGAGGAACCTCCCCCTGTGGGGGAGGCGGCCGAAGGCCGGTGGGGGGACGTTTTCAGCTTCCGAGGCATTGGCGGGGTCAGCAATCACTCCCCCCACCGATCGCTTCGCGATCACCTCCCCCACAGGGGGAGGTTCCTTTGATGTCACCCGGTCGCCCTTTGGGCCTCGCTGGCCAGTTCGACGGGCTTTACCGTCGAAAACGCCACCACGTCCGAAAGGCCGCGCGGCGTGGCCGTCTCCACCCCCAGCAACGCCGCGATCTCCATCGCCGGCTTGGGGCGGCTGATGAAGTAGCCCTGGATCTCGCCGCAGCCCTGGCGGCGCAGTTCGTGCAGCTGTTCCTCAGACTCCACGCCCTCGGCGGTGGTGGTGATGCCCAGGCTGGCGCCCAGGTCGAGCACGGCCTTGATGATGGCCAGGGCGTCGGCGTCGTCGAGGATGTCGCGCACGAAGGTCTGGTCGATCTTGATCTTGTCGAACGGGAAGCTGCGCAGATAGCTCAGCGACGAATAGCCCGTGCCGAAGTCGTCCATCGAGATGCGCACGCCCAGGGCCTTGAGGTCGTGCAGGATGGCCATGTTCGAGGCGCTGTCCTGCAGCAGCACGCTCTCGGTGATCTCCAGCTCCAGGCGTTCGGCGGCCAGACCCGAGGCGGCCAGGGCCTGGACGACGGTGGCGGCCAGGCGCCGGTCGCGGAACTGGGCGGGCGAGAGGTTCACCGCCAGGCGCACATGCTGGGGCCAGCGGGCGGCCTCGTCGCAGGCGGCCCGCAGCACCCAGTCGCCCAGGGCCCCGATCAGGCCGATCTCCTCGGCCAGGGGGATGAACTCGCCGGGCGAGACCATGCCGCGTTCGGGGTGGAACCAGCGCAGCAGCGCCTCGCAGCCGGTGACGCGGTCGGCTTCCAGGTCGAACAGCGGCTGGTAGAAGAGCTCGAACTGGCCCTCGGCCAGGGCCTTGCGCAGATCCAGCTCCAGCGCCCGGCGGGCCTGCAGCTGCTCGTCCATGGCCCGTTCGAAGAAGTGGAAGGTGCCCTTGCCGTCGGCCTTGGCGCGGTAGAGGGCCATGTCGGCCTTCTTGAGCAGTTCGTCGCAGTCGTGCCCGTCGTCGGGCGAGACGGCGACGCCGACGCTGCCGCCGATCACCACCTGGTGGCCCAGAAGGTCGAACGGCGCCTCCAGGGCCTCGACGATGCGGGCGGCCAGGCGCGTGGCGCCCGACAGGTCGGTCAGGCCCATCTGCACCACGGCGAACTCGTCGCCGCCCAGGCGGGCCACGGTGTCGCCGTCGCGGACGCAGTTGCGCAGGCGCTCGGCGGCGGCCTTCAAGAGGGCGTCGCCGACGGGGTGGCCCAGGGTGTCGTTGACCACCTTGAAGCGGTCCAGGTCGACGCAGTGCACGGCCACCAGGTCCTCGCGGCGCGCGGCGCGGGCCAGGGCGTCCGACAGGTCCTTGTGGAACAGCAGGCGGTTGGGCAGCTCGGTCAGCGGATCATAGTGCGCCAGGCGGGCGATCTGGGCCTCGGCCCGCTTGCGCTCGGCGATGTCCTCGGAGACGCCCAGCAGGTATTCGGGGCGGCCCTCGGCGTCGAGGATGGCGATCTTCTTGGTGCGCAGGATGGCGGTGGTGCCGTCCTTGCGGGGGATCAGGTCCTCCTCGATGACCTTGACCTCGCCCGAGCGCACGACCTCGGCGTCGCGGGCGTGATAGATCGCCGCCTGCACCGGATCGAAGAACGCCTCGTCGGTGCGGCCGATCATCTCTTCTCGGCTGTAGCCCAGGATCTTCTCGCCGGCGCGGTTGAGCAGGACGTAGCTCTGGTCGGACGCGCGCTTGACGAACACCATCGACGGGATGGACTCGACCACGGCGGTCATGAAGGTGCGGGCCCGCTCCTCGTCGGCCTTGGCCTCGGCCAGGGCGTCGAGGTTGCGGCGGTTGGTCTCGCTGGCGGCCTGCAGCAGGCCGATCACCGTGCCCACGCCCAGATAGCGCCCGCCGTCGGTGACGATGAAGCCGCGAAGCAGGTCGCTGGCCCGGTAGGACAGGCTGTCATTGGTGAAGGCGGCCAACTCGACGTCGGCCTCGACGACCAGCGGCTGGTTGTCCATCAGCACTTCGATGGGACGGTTGGCGTAGAGGGCGCGGCCGTACTCCGCGGCCATGCGCAGGAAGAAGGCGTTGCGCTCGACCAGGCCCACGGGGCGGTCGTCGGCGTCCAGCACCGGGATGATCAGGGTGTCGGGCTCCTCGCGGAACCGCTCGTACAGCGTCTTGCCGAGATCTTCCGCCCGCGCCGGGGCCAGGGAAGAAACGGTGTCGCGCAGGGTGAACATCGAAATACGCCTCCACTCGCGAGGGTGAATGGCGGTTTCACACCTAACGAGGTGCTAAACTTGACCGTGAGGACTATCGGTTTCGCGAAAACTTCACGGCCGCGTCACAGTGATTTCGGGCGCGTTTACTGTGAGGCGGATGGCTGAATACTCTGTGGGCTGACGAAGCGGTTCCAGCCTTTCCCCTGTCGCAAAATCCCCGCGAAGGCGGGGAGGCTCGGATAAAAATGGGCCGCGCAGCGGTTCCCCCAGGCATTTCCAAGGCCTAGTTAGGGCCCGCCCGAGGAGTATCCGCCATGCCCAGTTCCCTGCCGCTTCGCCATTTCCTGCTGGCTCTGGCGGTGGTGGCGGTGTGGGGGACCAACTTCGTGGTCATCCGCCAGGCGCTGAACCACCTGCCGCCGCTGACCTTCGCGACCCTGCGCTTCACCTTCGTGCTGCTGCCGCTGGTGTTCTTCGTCAAGAAGCCGGCGGTGTCGTGGCTCAATCTCGCCGGCTACGGTCTGCTGATCGGGGCGGGGCAGTTTGGCCTGCTGTTCGTGGCCATGAAGGGCCACATCTCGCCGGGCCTGGCCTCGCTGATCCTGCAGACCCAGGTGTTCTTCACCATCGCCCTGGCCATGCAGATCAACCGCGAGCGGGTGCGGGGCTTCCAGGTCGTCGCCCTGCTGCTGGCCGTCGCGGGGATCCTGATCATCGCCCTGCACGGCGGCGGCTCGGCCACGCCGCTGGGCGTGGGGCTTGGCCTGCTGGCGGCGCTCAGCTGGGGCTGCGGCAACATCGTCGCCCGCCAGGCCGGGCCGGTGAACATGCTGGGCTACGTGGTCTGGGCCAGCCTGTTCTCGATCCCGCCGCTGCTGGTCATGGCGCTGTGGCTGGAAGGCTGGCCGGCCATGGTCAGGGGCGTGGTCCATGCCGACCTCGGAACCTGGCTGGCGGTGGTCTGGCAGGCGGTGGGCAACACCATGTTCGGCTATGGCGCCTGGGGCTGGCTCCTGGCCCGCCACCCGGCCGCCACCATCACCCCGATGGCCCTGCTGGTGCCGGTGTTCGGCATGAGCGCCTCGGCCCTGCTGCTGGGCGAGGGCCTGCCGGCCTGGAAGCTGCTGGCGGCGGGCCTTGTCCTGGCCGGCCTGGCGGTCAACATGCTGTGGCCGAGGATCCGGGCGCTGCGGGCGGCGCCGGCGGCCTGACGGGGAGGGGCGATGCTGCGCAGAAGGTTCATGGCTCTGTTTGCGGCGTTGGCCTGTGGGCCCCGCGCGCTCGCCAGCTCGTTCGGCGACAACTTCGTTCCGGTGTTCTTCTCCGGTGACACGGCCGAGCTGGACGCCGAGGCGTTGAATGTCCTGGCGCAGGTTCCGGCGCGGTACGCCGCCTCGCGATGGAGCGGCGGCGACAGGCCGATCGTCATTTCCGGCCATGTGGATGGTGATGAGCTTGGAAGGGGCTTTCGGAAGCTGGCCCTCGAGCGGGCGAAGGCGGTGGCCGATCATCTGGCCCAGGCAGGACTTTCGCGCGCGCTTTTTCGGCTGGAGGCGCCGTTGAAGCCGCCCATGTCCACGAGAGGCGTCGAGCCGCGCAATCGCACGGCGCACGTTTCCTGGTAGTGGCCTGGCGTCAGGCAGCGTTCGTCCGGCCTTTGTCGTGAAGCCCCGGTGTCGCGGCGGGTCAGCTCTTGAAATGGCGCCGCCGTCCCGGCATCGAGGCGGCGTTCCTTTTCCGAGTGACCGTCCATGACCTCCGCCCGCTACGACTTCGCCTCCGACAATGTCGCCGGCGCCATGCCCGAGGTGATGGAGGCGCTTGTCTCGGCCAACGCCGGTACGGCTTCGGGTTACGGGACCGACCATGTCAGCCAGGCGGCCGGCGATCGCATCCGCGCGGCGCTCGACGCCGACGCCGAGGTCAGGTTCATGCCGTCGGGCACGGCGGCCAACGCCTTCGCCCTGACCCTGCTGGCCGCGCCGCACGAGGCGGTGCTGGCCCACGAGCACGCCCACATCTGCACCGACGAGACCGGCGCGCCGGGCTTCTTCGGCCAGGGCGTGGGGTTGATCGGCCTGCCGGGCGCCTCGGGCAAGATCGAGCAGGCGGCGCTGGAAGAGGCGCTGGCCCAACCCGACGTCTCCTACCGCCAGCCGGTCGCGGCCCTGTCGCTGACCACGGCCACCGAATATGGCACGGTCTATTCCGAGGCCGCTCTCAAGGCCCTGATCGATCCGGTGAAGGCCAGGGGCTATGGCGTGCACCTGGACGGCGCGCGCCTAGCCAACGCCGTGGCGGCGGGCTTCGACCTAAAGGCGGTGAAGCGCCTGGGCGTCGACATTCTGGTGATGGGCGGCACCAAGGCCGGCTCGACCCCGACCGAGGCGGTGGTGTTCCTCGACCCCGCCCATCGCCGCCGCCTGGACGCGCGGATCAAGCACGCCGGCCAACTGGTCTCCAAGGGCCGGTTCCTGGCCGCCCCATGGCTGGCCCTGCTGGACGAGCACGGCGGGGCGGGCCCCTGGGCCGCCCGCGCGGCGCACGCCAACGCCATGGCCCGCAAGCTGGCCGCGCTGATGCCCTATCCGATCGCTCATCCGGTCGAGGCCAACGGGATCTTCGTGACCATGAGCGACGCGGCGCTGGAGCGCCTGCGGGGCGAGGGGTGGTTCGTCTATCGCTTCCTGGACGGCTCGGCCCGCTTCATGTGCTCGTGGGCGACGACGGAAGAGATGGTGGAGGCGCTGGGCGCGGCTCTCGCTAAGATTGCTCTCGACGAGCCGGTATAGCGGCGGTATCTAGAGCTTGACTGTTTCGGGGGTGAGACAGTCGGGGGCATATCTGGGGGCTCATCCGTGTCTGTTTTCCGTAGCATCGCCGTCACGGCGTGCCTGTTTCTGGCCGCCTGCACCACGACCAACACGCGCCTGGCCGACAAGTCGCCGACCAAGCCGGCGGCGGGCGCCAAGATCCTGATCGTCCAGCCCGACATCGAGTTGGGCCTGCTGACCGTCACCGGTCTCCAGGAGGCCCGCGCCGACTGGTCGACCCAGGCCCGCGACAACATCAAGCGCGAACTGGAAGAGGCCGCCGGCGCCAAGTCGCACGTCTTCCGCTCGCTCGACCCGTCCACCGTCGAGGATCCGCGGGCCCTGCAGCTGCTGCGCCTGCACGAGGCGGTCGGCAACTCGATCCGGGGCTTCAACTACGGCCTCTATTCGCTGCCGACCAAGAAGAGCTTCGACTGGACGCTCGGCGCCGGGACCCAAGGCCTGGCCCAGACCTATGACGCCGACTACGCCCTGTTCACCACGGGCCGCGGTTCCTATTCCAGCGGCGGGCGCAAGGCCGCCATGGTCGGCGCGGCGCTGCTGGGCGTCAGCCTGCCGATGGCCCAGCAGTACGCCTTCACCTCGCTGGTCGACCTGAGGACCGGCAAGGTGGTGTGGTTCAACGTCGCCGTGGCCGGCACGGACTCCGACATGCGCTCGCCCGAGGGCGCGGAGACCTTCGCCAAGGCCCTGCTGAAGGACGCGCCGCTCTGATGCCCCGCGTCCTTCGCCCACGGGCGAAGGGCCTGGCCCTGCTGGCGGCCGCCGTCCTGGCGGCCGCGCCGGCGGGCGCCCAACCCCGCGCCCCGCACCTGCGCCCGGCCGACACCTCCGACGAGGGCGGCATCTGGGCGCTGTCGGAGAAGGCCGAACTCGCCGCCCGCCAGTCGGCCGAACGCAACCGTGATCCGGCCCTGAACGGCTATGTCACGGGCGTCGTCGCCAAGCTTGCGCCCGAGTACCAGGGCGACATCCGCGTCTATGTGATGGACCGGCCGTTCTTCAACGCCCAGATGGCCCCCAACGGCTACGGCGAGGTGTGGTCGGGCCTGCTGCTGCGGGTGGAGACCGAGGACGAGCTGGCCTTCGTGCTGGGCCACGAGGTCGGCCACTTCTCCGAGAACCATTCGATCGAGGCCTATCGCGCCCTCAAGGCCCGGCTGGGCGCGACCATGGCCGTACAGTTCGCCGTGGCGGCCGTGGCCATGGGCGCGGCGGTCAACGCCGGCTCCGCCCAGGGCGCCAGCGACATCATGCGGGCCGCCGGCGCGCTGAACGACCTGCTGTACCTGGGCCAGCTGGCCGCCTATTTCGGCTTCTCGCGCGAGAACGAGGTCGAGGCCGACGGCCTGGGCTTCCAGCGGGCGGTCAAGGCCGGCTACGATCCGGCGGCCGGCGCGCACCTGTGGCGCTCGCTGATCGCCGAGACCGGCGCGTCCAGCTTCAAGCGGGTGCGCGAGCAGGAGGCCCGGGTCAGCATCTTCTCGACCCACCCGCTCAGCAGCGACCGGGTCAAGGCGCTGGACGACCTAGCCGCCAAGACCCCGACCAAGGCCTCCGCCGCCGCCGACCGCAAGGCCTATCGCGCGGCCGTGCGGCCGCACCTGGCCGCCTGGCTGAAGGACGATCTGCGCCGCCGCGACTACGGCCAGAGCCTGGCCCTGATCGACCGGCTGTCGGCCCAGGGCGAGGATCTGGGCGTGCTGACCTTCTATCGCGCCGAGGCCTATCGCCAGCGACGCGGCGAGGGCGACCTGGAGCTGGCCCGCAAGGCCTATGCGCAGGCCGGGGCACATGCCGACGCCCCGGTCGCCGCCTGGCGCACCCTGGGCGACCTGTCGCTGCAGGCCGGCGACCGCCCGGCCGCCAAGACCGCCTACGAAACCTATCTCGCCCGTGCGCCCCAGGCGCAAGACCGCTGGCTGGTCGAGGCCAGCCTCAAGAAACTTTCCGAAGGAAGCGCCACATGATCCGCACGAACACCCTGCGCCTGCTGACGGCCTCGGCCCTGGTCATGAGCCTGTCGGCCTGCGTCAGCGTCACCTCGGCCCCGGCCGGCCCCTACAAGGTGGGCGCGGCCACCGTCACCCTCGGCCACGAGTGGTCGGACATCAGCGCCATCATGTTTGCTCGCCCGGCCAAGGTGCGCCTGCTGTCGATGGACGGCCCGCTGCTGAACCGCCTCTATGTGACCGACGGCCTCGCGCCCGGCGAGTTCATGGTCAAGCCGATGGCCAAGGAGCGCCCGACCCCGACCTATCGCGCGGGCATGGCCCCGACCGAGCTCGTCGAGTTCGTCACCGACAGCGTCGCGGCCCTCGACTACCAGCGCGTCGAGACCGACAACCTGCGTCCGGCCAAGGTGGGCTCGGCCGAGGGCTTGCGCTTCGACCTGAAGGCCAAGACCAAGGAAGGCCTCGACATCTCCGGCGCCGCCCAGGTGGCCGAGGTCGGCGGCAAGCTCTACGTCGTGCTCTATATCGCCCCGAGCGAGCACTACTACGCCGCCGAGCTTCCCGAGGTGGAGACCGTGCTGGGCTCGGTGAAGGTGGGGTAAGGGAAGGGTGAAAGAGCCCGGCCTTCTCGACGATCTGCGGGAAGTGAAGGAGAACTGGCACGACAAGGAGTTCCGAAAGGGGTTCCTGTTCGCGTTCGTGCCCAGAATGCTGCTTTCGATCCTCGCCGGATTTGTCGGGGCCGTGGTGGCTATCCTCTTCCGTTGAGAGATGCCGCCTCATGGCGTCGCGGGCGGCGTCACCCCTCGAAATACCGCTCCACCTGCTCGGCCCAGCCATAGGAGGCCTTCGACAGCTGGTCGCGGTCGTAGGCGGGGCTGTCCTTGAAGCGGTCCTTCGACAGGTCGGTGGCGTAGGCCCGCCCCTTGTCGTCGAAGGTCAGGATCCGCCAGGGCAGGGGGTGGTACTTGCCGCCGGTGAACAGGCCCGCCGGCTCGACGGCGACATAGCGGCCGATCCCGGCGTCGCGGTCGACGAAGACCTCGCGGATCACGCCCAGCTTGTGGCCCTTGGGATCGGTGACCGCGACCCCGATCAGGTCGCCGCTCTTCACCAGCCGATCGTCCAGCGACATGGCGTTCCTCCTTGGCAATGACCCCTGGGCAACGTTCGTCGCCACGAGGGAGTTGCCAGGGTGGGCAAAGCCCGCGATGGATCGGGCATGAATTCGCCAGCCGCTCCTCCCACCGACCGCCCCATCGTCCTGGTCGCCGCCGCCGCTCTGATCGACGTCGACGGGCGGGTGCTGATCTGCCAGCGCCCCGAGGGCAAGTCGCTGGCGGGGCTGTGGGAGTTTCCGGGCGGCAAGGTCGAAAAGGGCGAGACGCCCGAGGAATGCCTGATCCGCGAACTGCACGAGGAGCTGGGCATCACGGTGGCCCAGGCCTGCCTGGCGCCTTTCGTCTTCGCCTCGCATACCTACGAGAAGTTCCACCTGCTGATGCCGCTCTATCTGCTGCGTCGCTGGGAGGGGCTGGTCACGGCCAAGGAGCACAAGGCCATGGCTTGGGTGAAGCCCGACAAGTTGTCGGACTACGAGATGCCGCCGGCCGACATTCCCCTGGTGGCCTGGCTGCGGGACGTGCTTTAACTCAGACAAATCGCGCGAAGGCGCGAAGCGTTTGAGGAAACGACCGTGACGAACTTCGACCCGCAGCCTTCGCGACGCATCCTTCTGGCTGGCGCGGGGGCCTTGGGTCTGAGCGGCCTGGCGGGCGGCGCGCAGGCGGCGGAAGCTGCTCCGCTGGTCAATCCCGTCGTGCGCCAGCGGGCCGACGCCCAGGTCTTCAAGCACACGGACGGCTACTACTACCTGACCGGCTCGGTGCCGGAATACGACCGGCTGATCGTGCGCCGCTCGCGCACCCTGGCGGGCCTGGCCACGGCGCAGGAAGCGGTGATCTGGCGGCGGCCGACGGAAGGCAAGCTGGGCGGCTATATCTGGGCGCCGGAGCTGCACTGGATCGACGGCGCCTGGCACATGTATTTCGCCGCTGGCGACAAGGCCCAGCCGTTCCGCATCCGCACCTATGTCCTGCGCTGCGAGGGCAGGAACGCCCTGACCGGGGCCTGGAGCCTGCTGGGCGAGGTGCAGACCCCGTGGGACAGCTTCAACCTCGACTCGACGATCTTCCACCACAAGGGCGTGCGCTGGTTCTGCTGGGCGCAGAAGGAGCCGGGGATCGAGACCAACAGCAACCTCTACCTGGCGCCGCTGGCCACGCCCCTGACCCTGGGCCGGCCGCCGGTGCGCCTGACCGTGCCGACGCTGGACTGGGAGGTGCGCGGCTTCAAGGTGGCCGAGGCGCCGGCGGTGCTGATCCGCAACGGCAAGGTGTTCATCGCCTATTCGGCCAGCGCCACCGACGACCGCTATTGCCTGGGGCTGCTGACCGCCGACGCGAACGCCGACCTGATGGCCGAGGGCTCGTGGAGCAAGTCGCCGGTCCCGGTGTTTGTCTCGTCGGAGGAGACCGGCGTCTGGGGCCCGGGGCACAACTCGTTCACCGTAGACGAGCAGGGCCGCGACGTCCTGGTGTTCCACGGCCGCGACTACAAGGCCATCAAGGGCAACCCCCTGTTCGACCCCAACCGCCACACGCGGGTTCAGCGCCTCTACTACAAGCCCGACGGAACCCCGGATTTCGGCGTGCCGGCCGGCGCGGGCGAGATTCCCGACCGCTTCTCGCCGCTGGACCGTCCGGGCGCGTTCCTGCGCGTCGAGGATGATGTGGTGAGCGTGGGCGAGGGGCCGCTGGCCACGACCCAGCTGCGCCAGAAGGCCGGGGCGGGCGGGCTCGTGATCCTGGAGCCGATCCTGCGGCCGGGACATGGGCTGAAGGTCGAGGGGGGTGTTGTCGCGATTGGGCCGGGCGACAAGGCGACTGCCTTCAAGCGCGTGAAGGGCCTGGCCGGCAAGGGTGTGTCGTTCCAGGCGCCGGGCGGCGGGCATCTGACGCACCGCGACGGCGCGGTGTTGGTCGGGCCGGCCCGGGATGTCGGAGCCAGGAAGGCGGCGACGTTTCTGGTGAGCTGAGGTTGGAGGTCTCGCCCTTCAGGAAACCTCCCCCTGTGGGGGAGGTGATCGCGAAGCGATCGGTGGGGGGAGTAGATTTCGCATTGCCGGCTCTCCGGAAGCTGAAAACGGCCCCCCACCGGCCTTCGGCCGCCTCCCCCAGAGGGGGAGGTTCCTTACGGTCGCCGCCTTATCCCGCCTTGTCGCCGGCCGGCTGTTCCTTCACCCCCAGCGCATCGGCCAGGCGCATCTTGGCCGAGCCAGGCCGCAGGGGCTTTTGCTGGCTGTCGTGCGGGGCCCAGCCGGTGGCGGTGACGATCTCGAAGGTGGCGGGCACGCGGCCGTCGGGCTCGGCGAAGCGCTCCTGGTAGATTTCCAGCGCCCGGAACAGCAGCTTGCGGGTCAGGGGCTTGCGCGAGCGGTCGAGCAGCACGCTGGTCTCGCCCATGCGGCGCAGGTCCTGCAGCAGGGCGATCGGGTGGGCGTAGCGCACCTTCACGCGGTCGATGTCGGCCACCGGCAGGGTGAAGCCGGCGCGTTGCAGCAGGCCCGCCGCGTCCACCGTGTCGGCGAAGGGCGAGACGCGCATCGAGACGCCGCCCGAGATCTCGTCCTCGGCCGCCATCAGCGACTGGCGAAGCTCTGTCAGGGTGGCGCCGCCGAACAGGGCGCCGATGAAGAGGCCGTCGGGCCGCAGCGCGCGGCGGATCTGGATCAGGGCGCCCACCAGGTCGTTGGTCCAATGCAGGGCGAGGGTCGAGACCACCAGGTCCAGCGTCTCGTCGCCGAACGGCAGGCGCTCCTCGTCGGCGACCACGGTCGCGCCGCCGCGCCCGGCCAGCATGCGGGCCGACAGGTCGGTGTCGATCAGCAAGCCGATCTTGCCGGCGGCGTCGCTTTCCGACAGCGCCGCCCGGAAAGCGCCGTCTCGGCTTCCGAGATCGACGGCGACCGGAAACTCCCGCAGGATCGCTTCCAGCCGCATGACCGCGTCACCCGCGGCCCGCGCCTTGAGGAAGCCGGCCTGGCCGAAATGCGGCGCGGCGCGGTCGAGGCGGGCTCGGAGGAGGTCGCGGTCGAAGAGGAGGGGCGAACTTGTCATGCGGGCGGAACATGGCGATTCCTTCTCCCGATGGAAAGCAGCAGGGCAATGGAAACCCGGTCCACGCTTTACGGCGCTCGGACGCGGCCTGCTCGACCTGGTCCTGCCGCCACGCGCCTTCGACGGCGAGCCGGCCCTGACACCGGGGCTGTCTGCGGGCGCCTGGAGCCGCATCGTCTTTCTCGACGGACCGGTCTGCGACGGCTGCGGCGCGCCGTTTCCCTTCGACCAGGGCGAGCCGCTTTGCGCCCTTTGCCTGGCGCGGCCGAGGGCCTTCGCGCGGGCCAGGGCCGCCTGCCTCTATGACGAACACTCCCGCGACCTCGTCTTGAAGCTCAAGCACGCCGACCGCACCGACCTGTCGGGCCTGTTCGCCCGCTGGATCTCGCGCGCCGCGCCGGATCTGCTGGACGAGGCCGACGCGGTGGTTCCCGTACCGATCCATGCCGCGCGCCTGCTGCGCCGCCGCTACAATCAGGCCGCCGAGATCGCCCGGCCGCTGGCCCGCGCGGCGGGGCGGCCCTATCTGGCCGACGCTCTGGTGCGCAGGCGCGACACCGCCAGCCAGGGCGGCAAGTCGGTCGACGGTCGCCGCCGCAACGTCGCCGCGGCCTTCGCCGTGCCCGAGCGCAGGCGGCCTCTGGTCGACGGAAAGCGGGTGCTGCTGGTCGACGACGTGCTGACCACGGGAGCCACCGCCGAGGGTTGCGCGCGGGCCCTGCTGGCGGCCGGAGCGTCGGCTGTCGACCTGACTGTCGTCGCGCGCGTTACAGAAATGCGAAGCCGTCCTATATGAGGGCGGGAATCCAACCCTTTGGAACCGAAATGGCCAAGGTCACCATCTACACCCGTCCCTTCTGCGGCTACTGCGCCCGCGCCCTGAAGCTGCTCAACGACAAGGGCGCCGACTTCACCGAGATCGAAGCCGGCATGGACCCCAAGCTGCGCCAGGAGATGATGGACCGCTCGGGCCGCAACACCTTCCCGCAGATCTTCGTGGGCGAGCAGCACATCGGCGGCTGCGACGACATGATGGCCCTCGAGCGCGAGGGCAAGCTGGACACGCTGCTGGCCGCATGACCGAGCCGGGTGGAGCTCTGCGCGTCGGTCTGATCCAGACCCGCACGCCCGCGACTCACGAAGCGGCGCTGGCCCATGTGGCGCCGCTGGTTCGCGAGGCGATCGCGCGGGGCGCCCGCTTCGTGCTGACTCCGGAGTGCACCAACGTCCTGCAGAAGGACCGCGCCAAGCTGCTGCCGACCCTGACGGCGCTGGAGGACGATCCGGTGGTGATCGGCCTGCGGGCCATCGCCGCCGAGACCGGAACCTGGATCGACGTCGGCTCGGCCCTGGTGCTGCGCGAAGACGGGCCAAATGGGGAAAAGAAGGCCGCCAACCGCCAGGCCGTGATCGATCCCACCGGCGCGATCGTGGCCACCTACGACAAGCTGCACATGTTCGACGTGCAGCTGCCCAGCGGCGAGACGGCGCGGGAATCGGCGACCTACACCCCCGGCGAGCGGGCGGTGGTGGTCGACACGCCCCTGGCCGCCTTCGGCCTGACCATCTGCTACGACATGCGCTTTCCGGCTCTGCACCGGGCGCTGGCGCTGGCGGGGGCCAAGGTGATCACCGCCCCGGCCGCCTTCACCCGTCCCACCGGCGAGGCCCATTGGGAGGTGCTGCTGCGCGCCCGGGCGATCGAGACCGGCTCGTTCGTGATCGCCGCCGCGCAAGGCGGCTTCCACGAGGACGGGCGCGGCACCTGGGGCCGCTCGATCGCCATCGGTCCCTGGGGCGAGGTGCTCGGCAAGCTCGATCACGACGAGCCGGGCGTGCTGATCGCCGACCTCGACCTTTCCGCCGCCGACAAGGCCCGTGCGGCCATCCCGGTCCTGGCCAACGCCCGTGAATTCACGGGCCCCTGACCCCATATCTGTAAGGCCATGATCAAGTACGCGCTCGCCTGTGACCACGCGCACGAGTTCGAAGGCTGGTTCGGCTCGTCGAGCGACTATGACGACCAGGCCGCCCGCGGCCTCGTCGAATGCCCGGTGTGCGGCTCGACCGGCGTACGCAAGCAGATCATGGCCCCGGCCGTGGCCGGCACCAAGGCCCAGCGCTCGGCGCCGCAGCCCGACGCCCGCATGCGCGAGATGATGATGACCGCCATGAGCGAGGTGCGCCGCGAGGTCGAGGAGAACTTCGACTATGTCGGCGACCGCTTCGCCAAGGAGGCCCGCGACATCCACGAGGGCAAGTCCGAGGAGCGCGGCATCTACGGCGAGGCCTCGCCCAAGGAGGTGAAGGCCCTGCTGGAGGATGGCGTCAAGGTCGCCGCCCTGCCGCCCGCGCCGCCGAAGAAGACGGACGTGAACTAGGGCTTCTCCAATCAACCAAAGGGTCATCATCCCGGAAAAGCGCTGCGCGCTTTCCGGGGTGACGACTAAGAGGGCCGCCTAACCCAGCTTTTCCTTGAAGAACGCCAGGGTGCGGCCGTTGGCCGTTTCGGCGTCGGCCTTGTCGTAGTGGTTGCCGCCGGGCCGCGCGAAGGCGTGGTTGCGGCCCGGATAGACGTGAACCTCGACGTTCGGGCGGCCGGCCAGGGCCTCGACGATGGCGGCGCGGGCGTCGGGGCCGATGAATTCGTCCTCGCCGGCCAGGTGCATCAGCAGCGGGGCCTTCACGCCGTCCGCCTCGCCGACATAGCGCTCGGTGCCGCCGCCGTAATAGGCGACCGCCGCATCGGGCGCGCCGCGGGCCGCGCCGAGGAAGGTCATCAGGCCGCCCAGGCAGTAGCCGGTCAGCCCGACCTTGCCGTTGCCGCCCTCGATGCCGCGGGCTGCCTCGACCGTCTTGAGCACGTCGGCCGCGCCCTGGTCGAAGTCGTAGGCGGTGTAGATGTCGATGGCCTTCTTCCAGTTCTCCTCGCTGTTTTCCGACATCGAGAGGCCGGGCTCGACCCGCCAGAACAGGTCGGGGCAGACGGCGATGAAGCCCTGCACGGCGTACTCGGCGGCGATCAGGCGGATGCCGGCATTGACGCCGAAGATCTCCTGCACGACCACGACGACCGGCGCCGGGCCGGGCGTGTCGGGGCGAAAGACCAGGGCCTGGAAGCTTCCGTCGTCGGTCTGGATGGTCAGGCTCTCGGCCATGGTCGTGCTCCTCGCGGCAGGGTCGCCAGACCATGATGGGCCCTGTGTCGCGGGGCTTGAACGATGCGGCCCCGGCCGCGCTGGCCGCATCGTTCAAGCGCGCACGAAAAAGGCCCGCCCCCGCGAGGGGACGGGCCGTCCGACCGAGCAGCGAGTCCGCTTAGCGGTAGCGGTACTCGTAGTGGCAGTTCTTCTTGGAGTTCTTCTTGGCGATCTGGTTGCCGGCCACCGCGCCGACCACGCCGCCGAGGATCGCGCCCTCGGTCTTGGCGCCGTTGCCGGCCACGGCCGCGCCGAGCGTGCCGCCGGTCAGGCCGCCGATCACCGTGCCCTTGTTGCGCGCCTTCTTGGTGCTCTTGCAGACGAGCACGCGTTCGCGGCGCTGCTGGGCCTCGGCGGCGGTGACGGCGACGGTGGACGCGGCGAAGGCGAGGCCCACCGCGACGACGAGAGTTTTCATTTGGGCGCGCATGGCGACCTCCGTTTGAGAGCGTTTGTTCGTGTCCCTTGCGGGAGATAACGCCGAAGCTCCGTGTCGGTTCTATGTCGGGCGCCCGACGCGGAGCTCGGCTTTGGCGTCAGCCTTCGAGACGGTAGCGGTTGTCGTTGTCGGGGCAGACGCGGACATAGCGGGTCTCGTTGCGGCCCTGGTACTCGGTCTGGGCCGGGGCCAGGCGGCATTTGCGCTCGCTGTAGCGGTTCCATTCCGAATAGCCGCCGGCCCGGTCGCGATACTCGGCGCTTTCGCGATAGGGCACGGTGTCCTCGTACGACCAATACTGGCCGCGGGTGTCGCAGCGGGCCTTGGCGGCCGAGTTGCCGATCGCCGCGCCGACGCCGGCGCCGGCCAGGGCCCCGAGCACCGCGCCTTCGGTGCGGGCGTTGCGGGCCGCGACGTTGGAGCCGATCACCGCGCCGGCCAGGGCGCCGATCACGCCGCCGGCGGTGGCGTTGCGCTTGGCGTCGTCGCGGCACGGGTCGGTGTAGCCGCCCGACAGGCCAGAGCCGCCGGCATAGGCGGGCGGCGGCGGGCCGTCGTCCCAGCGTCCGGCTTCGGTCGGGTAGCGACGGTCATAAGCGCCGCGGCCGTAGCGGCGGTCGTAGTCGTCGCGGGCCCGCTCATAGGCGGCGCGGTCGGTCTCCCACTGGCGGCGCTGGGCGTCATAGTCGCCGGCGTAGCGGTTGTCGTAGCCGCTGGTGTCGAAGCGGCGGGCCTCGTCGGGATAGCGGCGATCGTAGGCGCCGCGGCCGTTGCGGGCGTCGTAGCGGTCGCGGGCCCGCTCGTAGGCGGCGCGATCGGCCTCGAACTGGCGCTGCTCGCCATAGTAGTCGTTGCTGGTCGGGTAGGCGGGCGTGCGCCAGCGGCGAGCCTCGTCCGGATAGCGACGGTCGTACGCGCCAGAGCCATAGCGGCGGTCATAGTCGCTGCGCGCGCGTTCGTACGCAGTGCGATCGGCGTCGTACTGGGCCTGGCGGCTGTCGTAGTCGGCCCGGCGGGCCTCATAGGACGAGCGCTGCTCCTCATAGGTGCGCAGCTGCTGCTGGTAGCCGGCGTCCTGGGCCAGCGCGGGCGCGGCCGTGCTGATGGCGACGGCGCCGGCCATCAGCCAAGCCATGCGGCGGGAAGTCATGGGGAAGTCTCCGTTCCGACGAACGAACCGGCGTCCCGCCCCACAAGACGCCGGCTCGGGTTCAAAGTCCCTGCGGCGGAATAAGTCGCGGCGAAGGCCAAGGTTCCCGAAAGCGGCCGTATCAGTCGTTCAGCCAGGTGACGGCGAAGCGCTCGCCCGTCCAGACCGCGACGGCCAGTGAAGCTTCCTCGGTTCCGAACGACAGGGCGGGGGTCTTTAGCTCGACCTTGCGCGGCTCGTCGGCGGCGCAGGGCGCGCCCACGTCCTTGGCGCAGGTTGTGGGATAGGTTCCCGGCGGCTGGGCGGCGATGAAGAAGCCTGCGGCGTCGGCCACCAGGGTGATGGTCTCGGGCTTGCCCGGGGCCGCGCCTCGCTCGACCACCAGCACATGGGCCCCGCCGCGCGGCTCCAGCCGCGCCTGGTCGGCCTTGCCGTCTCCGTCGAAATCGCCGGCCAGGGTCGGCAGGGCGGCGGCGAGGGCGAACAGCAGGACGGACATGGGGGTACTCCGAGGGTTGCAGCCGGAGGTTGGCTTTCGGCCGTGCGCCGTCAAGCCTCTTTCAGGGCCGAGCGCAGGTCGGTGCGTGCGAAATCGTCGCCCTTGTAGAGCAGTGCGCCGCCGCCATGGGTCGTGGCCAGGGCGTAGGCGAAGCAGTCGCCGAGGTTCAGCTTCGCGGGCGTATGGCGGCCGAAACGAACGAAGGCTTCGATGGCGAGCCGAGTCTGTTCGGCGTCGGCGGGCCCGATTTCGATCCGCAGCGCCTGGAGAAGGTGTTCCGCTTCCTGCCGTCCGGTCTCGCCCCTGGAGACCTCGGCCTTGGCCAACACTTCCCAATAGTTGACGGCCGACATCATGCGGCCGTCCTGTTCCGCGTGAAGCCTGGCGGTGAAGGCGGCGGCCTCCGGCTCGCCCAGCAGTATTGCGACGATTGCGGAGGCGTCGACGGCGATCAACGTGGCAGGCCGTCGGCGTCGTAGAAGTCGGCGTCGGACGGCATGGGCGCACGTTCGGGAAGGGCTCGGAATCGGGCCGCTATTCGGGCGACTTCGTCGAGATCCACCAGGGGCGCGGCCGATTGGTTCGCCCGATCCCGCTCCAGGGTGGCGAGCACCGCCGCGTCGATGGCCTCCGACAAGCTGCCGCCGCGCTGGCGTGCGAGCTCGCGTACATGGTCCACGACCCGGCTTTCGATCTCGATGGTCTCGAACTTGGTCATCGCGGCAGGAAACATACCGCGAACCGCGTTCTGCGTCACGCCGCCGGCTTGGTGACCGTCATCATGTAGTTGATGTCGACGTCGGTGGAGCGGCTCCAGCGGCCGGTCAGCGGATTGTAGGCCACGCCGAACGGGCCGTGCATTTCGACCGGCTCGCCGGCCAGGAACGCGCGAAGCTCCTCGGGCTTGAGGAACTGCTTCCACTCGTGGGTGCCGGGCGGCACCCAGCGCAGAATGTATTCGGCGCCGATCTTGGCCAGGGCCAGGGCCTTGAGCGTGCGGTTCAAGGTGGCGACGATCATCAGGCCGCCGGGCTTGAGCAGCTGCGAGCAGGTGCGCAGGAAGGCGCCCGGGTCGGCCACGTGCTCGATGACCTCCATGGTCAGCACCACGTCGAACGGGCCCGCCCCCTCGGCCAGCAACTGCTCGGCGGTGGCGGGGCGGTAGCCGATGGCGAGGCCCTGTTCGCTGGCATGGGCCGCGGCGGTCTTGATGTTGTTTTCCGAGGCGTCGATGGCCGTGACCGAAAAGCCCAGGCGCGCCATGGGCTCGCTCAGCAGGCCGCCGCCGCAGCCGATGTCGATCAGGGACAGGCCCTCGAACGGAGCCCGCTCGTTTCCGTCGCGACCGAAGCGTTCCAGCGCCTGTTCGCGGATGAAGGCCAGCCGGCAGGGATTGAACACGTGCAGCGGCGCGAACTTGCCTTTCGGGTCCCACCACTCGGCGGCGATGGCCGAGAACCGCGCCACGTCGGCGGGGTCGATGCTCCAGTTGGGCGTGCTTCCTGCGGTGTCGGGGGCGGCGCTGGTCATGGCCCGGTATCTAGCACGGCCAATTTTTCGCGCCATGCTGCGAGAAAAAAGACACATCGGCGACATTGCCGTTGCGCCGAGGCCCCGCTAGAAGGCGCGGGCTTGCGCGGAAGGACGGGTTCCGGCCGCGAAGGCGCAAGAAAAAACCGCTTTGGTTCGAGGATTTAGAGACGTGTCACGTCTGGTGATGAAGTTCGGCGGCACCTCGGTGGCCGACCTGGAGCGCATCCGCCGGGTGGCGCGCCTGGTCGCCGCGGAAGTCGCCACGGGCAAGCAGGTCGCCGTCGTCGTTTCCGCCATGTCGGGCAAGACCAACGAACTGGTCGCCTGGACGGACGGAGCCGGCCGCGCCGCCGCGGGCCTGCCGGAGTCTGACGACGAGTACGACGCCGTCGTGGCGTCGGGCGAGCAGGTGACCGCCGGCCTGCTGGCCATGACCCTGCGCAACATGGGCCACAAGGCCCGCTCGTTCCTGGGCTGGCAGGTGCCGATCATCACCGACGAGGCCCATGGCCGCGCCCGGATCGAGGAGATCCCGTCGGAGAACCTGGACGCCTGCTTCGAGGCCGGCGAGATCGCCGTCATCGCCGGCTTCCAGGGCGTGACGTCCAAGCAGCGCATCACCACGCTGGGCCGTGGCGGTTCGGACACCAGCGCCGTGGCCATCGCCGCCGCGGTGAAGGGCGCCTGCGACATCTACACCGACGTGGACGGGGTCTACACCACCGACCCCCGGATCGAGAGCAAGGCCAAGCGCCTGGCCAAGATCAGCTACGAAGAGATGCTGGAAATGGCCTCGCTGGGGGCCAAGGTGCTGCAGACCCGTTCGGTCGAGATGGCCATGGCCCATCGCGTCCCGGTGCGGGTGCTGTCGAGTTTCGTCGAGCCGGGCGAAGCCCCGGGCCAAGGTACGATCGTCTGCGACGAGGAAGAAATCATGGAAAAGCGCATCGTCTCGGGCGTCGCCTACAGCCGCGACGAAGCCAAGATCACCCTGCTGGGCCTGCCCGACCATCCGGGCGTGTCCTCGGCCATCTTCGGCCGCCTGGCCGACGCCAACGTCAATGTCGACATGATCGTGCAGTCGCGCGCCCGCAGCGCCGACACCGCCAACATGGAGTTCACCGTCGGCAAGCGTGACGCCACGCGGGCCCTGGAGATCGTCCGCGGCGCCCAGGCCGAGATCGGCTTCGAGGACGTGGCCGTCAACGAGGACGTGGCCAAGGTGTCGGTGATCGGCGTGGGCATGCGCAGCCACGCCGGCGTCGCCCAGTCGATGTTCGCGGCCCTGGCCGAAAAGAACATCAACATCCAGGTCATCTCGACCTCGGAGATCAAGATCTCGGTCCTGATCGACGCGGCCTACACCGAACTGGCCGTCCGCGCCCTGCACGCCGTGTACGGCCTGGACCAGCTGTAAGAACGGTTTCGAGCCACGGTGCGTCCTTCGAGGCTCGCCTGCGGCTCGCACCTCAGGATGAGGAAGTCATTGCATTGAATTCCTCATCCTGAGGCGCCCGCGCGAGCGGGCCTCGAAGGACGCAAAGTCGGGTTGGGGCCGCGCCGTCGTCCAAACGTCGCCATGACGCGTTAGTCAGGCGGCAGACCGATTACGAGACCCCCATGCCCGACGTCTTCAAGTTCGATCCCGCCGCCAAGACGGTGACCTTCCACGGCGACGCCGGGCTCGAGCTGCTCTACGACCTGCTGCTGCGCGCCAAGTTCGGCGACGGCTACGAGAAGCCGCTGCTGATCAGCCCGTGGCTGGCGGCGCTGCTGCGCCAGCTGGACCAGGCCCTGCCCGACGACGGCCAGTGGTTCCCCGAAAAGCCCGGCCAGCCGATCTTCGACACCGACGACCTCCTGGCCATGGGCGACGCCGTGATCGAGGAAGGCCACACGGTCGGCTGGTGGACCATGACCGAGCCGGAAAAACGCGACTACCTGCGCAACGTCATCGCCGCGCCCCATCCCCTGACCGACCTGCAGGTCGAGTTCATCGAGAGCGACATCGACGCGGCCCTGCAGCAGGCCCGCCGCCTGGTCATGGACGCCGAGGAGCCCCTGGCCCTGCCCGGGCACGGCTGAGTTCGCTATAGTGAGGTCATGGGCCACGACCTGACCGCCCCCGCAGAGCTGTCCTTCCGCCGCTACAGCGTCGAGGCGATCTCGCACGCCCACGACTTCGACCAGATCGTGCTGCCGCGTCGTGGCGTGCTGGAGATCGAGATCGACGGCAAGGGCGGCCGGGTCGATCCGGGCAGCGCCGCGGTGATCCCGCCGGGCGCGCGCCACGTCTGCGCCGCCGACGGCGAGAACCTGTTCGTGGTGGCCGATATCGGCGCCGCCCTGATGGCGCCGTTCGAGCGCCTGCGCGACAAGCCGTTCGCTTCGGTGACCAGCCCGGTGCGCGGCCTGCTGTCGTTCCTGGCGGGCGAGGCGCCGGGCGGGATCGACGACGGCGTCGCGGGCCTGTGGACCCCGCTGCTGCTGCGCGGCCTGTCGAGCGGTCCGGTCGCCGTCGATCCGCGCCTGGCCCGCGCCGCGACGATGATCGAGACCCGCTATCATCAACCGCTGACCGTCCGGGATCTGGCGGCCGAGGCCGGCATGAGTCAGAGCCGCTTCTTCGACCGTTTCGCCGCCGCCTATGGCGCGACCCCGCATGCCGCCCTGAGCGATGCGCGGCTGCGGGCCGCCCAGCACCTGCTGGACGATCCGGCCCTGTCCATCGCCGAGATCGCCGTCCGCACGGGCCATGGCGACCAGAGCACGCTGACCCGGCGGATGAAGGCCGTGCTGGGCGTCACGCCCGCGGCCTGGCGCAAGGGGCGGCGCTAGGCGCGGAAGCTCCTGTAGAGATGCCTGACGCCGCGGACGATCATGAACAGGCCGACCGTGGCGGCGAAGGCGAGCGGGGCGGACGCCCAGGGGAAGACGTCCTGGTCGGTGTTTCCCCGCCCCGGACCCGCGATCTTGAACCATCCGAAGAACGCCAATCCGGCGAGGAAGGCCGTGCCCAGCAGGGTCAGCATCAGGCCGTTCAGGCGATCGGCCCAGAGGTCTTCCGGGCTGGCCTTTGGGGCGGGCGTGTCGGTGGACGGGGCCATGGTCGCGGCTCGGTTGCGGTTATCGATCTTGAGTTTAGCCAGGGCGCGGCGGAGGGCAACGGGGCGGGAGCCTTCGCCCGATCTTCGGGAGCTTTCGCCAAAGCCAGGGCCGCGCGCGCCTGCTAGGTCCGGGCGATGATCAGTCCCCGGAACCTCCTGCTCGGTCTTGTCTACGGTCTTGTCGCCGGCGCGCTTTGGGGCGGGGTGTTCCTGGCGCCGAAGCTGCTGGACGCCTTCACGCCGTTGCAGATGACGGCGGGGCGCTACATCGCCTACGGCCTGGCCGCCGCCCTGCTGCTGGCCCCGACCTGGAAGTCGGTCATGGCGCGCATGGACGGCCGCGACTGGCGGGATCTCGCCCTTCTGAGCCTGCTGGGCAACCTCGTCTACTATGTGGGCCTGGCGGTCGCCGTGCAGACGGCGGGTGTCGCCTTGGCCTCGCTGATCATCGGCCTGCTGCCCGTGACCATCACCCTGGCCGGCGCGCGCAAGGGGGAGGGCACGCCCCTGCGCGCCCTGGCCGGGCCGCTGGCCCTGATCATCGCCGGCGGCGTCTGCATCAACGTGGCGGTCTTCACCGCGCCGTCGGGCGCGCCGGCCGGCAAGCTGATCCTCGGCGTGCTGGGCGCGACCCTGGCGCTGGCGGTGTGGACCGCCTACGCCGTCTGGAACGCCCGCCGCCTGGCCGCCACGCCGAAGTTCAACAGCCACGAGTGGTCGCTGCTGACGGGCCTGGCCACGGGGCTGTTGTCGCTGGTGCTGGTCGTGCCGGCCTTCATGCTGGGCGGAAAGGCCCATCCACCGGCCGCCTGGACCTGGTTCTGGCTGGTCAGCTTCGCCGTGGCCATCGGCGCTTCGGTGATCGGCAACGGCCTGTGGAACGCCGCCAGCCGCGTGCTGCCGCTCAGCCTGTCGGGCCAGCTGATCGTGTTCGAAACCCTGTTCGCGCTGCTCTACGGCTTCCTGCACGAGGGCCGCTGGCCGCATCTGCTGGAAGGCGCGGCGATCGTGCTGATGCTGGCCGGCGTGATCTGGTCGGTGCGGCTGCATCGGCCGTCGGCGGCGCATGCGGCGGTCGAGGCGGAGACTTCTCACCCGTAAAATCCCCGCGAAAGCGGGGACCTAGGCTTTTTCCGCCATCTGTGGCGCTCGACGATAAAACTGCTGGCTCCCCGCTTTCGCGGGGATTTTACGGAACGTGGAACGCCGGAAAAGCATGACGCGAACATGAACAGGCGCGTTCAGGTCGGGTTCAAACGGCGAGGCTCATAAAGGCCATCAACAGCGCCGCCCTCGGGATTGGCGACGCTTCTGGAACAAGGAGCACATGCCATGAAGACCTTCGGTAAGTTCAGCAAGATCGCCATCAGCACCGCCATCGCCGGCGCTCTGGTCCTGCCCGCCTCGGCCGCCTTCGCCGGCGATCGCGGCAAGAGCAACAAGACCGAGCGGGCGATCCTGGGCGCTGTCCTGGGCGGCGCGGCCGGCGCCATGCTGGGCGACGGCGACGGCGGCGCGATCGCGGTCGGCGCCCTGGCCGGCGGCGCCCTCGGCGCGGCCACCGCCACCGACAAGCGTCATCACCGCTACAGCAGCCGCTACGACAACCGTCGCCCGTACTACAGCGACAACCGCTACGGCTATGACCGCTACGACCGTCGCGACGATCGTCGTGATGGGCGCCGCTACCAGGGCGATCGCTACAACACCGGCTACGACTACTACGGTCAGCGCCGCTAAGCGGATCGCCGCCAAGCTAGGCAATGCGCCGCCCCTTCCCGGAGGGGCGGCGTTTTTTGCGCCCTTAGGTAAAGGAAAACCGTGCTCGCGCACTGTGCGGCGCGCGAAATCTGCTATAGCGCCCATGAGAGGACGACGTGCTTCGACACGTCCGAACCAAGGGAGCGCACGACAGGCGACATGGCAGGCCCCGGCATCGCCGTTCGAGGACCCAGAAGCCTGCTTCGCCAGATTCGCGAGGCCATGGCCGGCGGCGGCCCCGCCCAGGCCAAGCTCGACATGGTGGTGCGCACCATCGCCATCTCGATGGTGGCCGAAGTCTGCTCGATCTATCTGCGCCGCGCCTCGGGCGACCTGGAGCTGTTCGCCACCGAAGGCCTGTCGCGCGACGCCGTCCACGTCACCCGCATGAAGCCGGGCGAGGGCCTGGTCGGCGAGACCATGCGCCTGGGCCGGCCGCTGAACCTGTCGGACGCCGCCAGCCACCCGCAGTTCTCGTATCGTCCGGAAACGGGGGAAGACCCCTATCACGCCTTCCTGGCCGTGCCGCTGCTGCGCGGCGGCCGGGCGATCGGCGTGCTCGTCGTCCAGAACCGCACCGAGCGGGTCTACGAGGACGAAGAGGTCGAGGACCTGCAGATCATCGCCATGGTGCTGGCCGAGATGGTCAGCTCCAGCGAGCTTCTGGGCGCCGACGAACTCAAGGACGTCGAGCTGGCCCCGCACAAGCCCGAACGGCTGAAGGGCTCGCGCTTCGCCGAGGGCCTGGCTTACGGCGTGGCGGTGCTGCACGAACAGCCGGTGGCGCCCGAGCAGCTGCTGTCGGACGACGCCCTGGCCGAGGAGGCCCGGCTCTCCTACGCCATCGAGGCCCTGCAGACCCAGATCGACGAGATGCTGGAGGGCCAGCACGGCCTGGTCGGCGCCTCGTACGAGGTGCTCGAGACCTACCGCCTGTTCGCTCACGACCGGGGCTGGAACCGCGGCCTGCAGGAGGCCGTGCGCTCGGGCCTGACCGCCGAGGCGGCGGTCGAGCGGGTGCGCTCTGAGCATCGCGCCCGCCTGGGCCAAGCCCGCGACCCCTATCTGCGCGAGCGGCTGCACGACTTGGAAGACCTGAACGACCGGCTGCTGCGCCACCTGTCGGGCGACGTCCACGCCGTGCGCCAGCTGCCCGAGGACGCGATCCTGATCGCCCGCAACCTGGGCCCCGCCGACCTCCTGGAATACGACCGCACCAAGCTGAAGGGCATACTGCTCGAGGAAGGCTCGGCCGCCAGCCACGCCGGCATCGTTGCCCGGGCGCTGGACATCCCGTGCGTCGGCCGCCTGGCCGGCCTGCGCGACCGGGTCAGCGAGGGCGACCCGGTTGTGGTCGACGCCGAGACGGCCGAGGCCTGGCTGCGGCCGCGCCCGGACGTGGTCAAGGCGCTGAAGGCCCGGATGGAGGTCCGCGCCCAGCGCAAGGCCGAGTTCGCCCGCCTGCGCGACACGCCGGCCTTCACCCGCGACGGCTCGAAGATCACCCTGCTGATGAACGCGGGCCTGGCCGTCGACCTCGACATCCTGGGCGAGACCGGGGCGGAGGGCATCGGCCTGTTCCGCACCGAGTTCCAGTTCATGGTCGCCGAGGAGATGCCGCGGCTGGAGGCCCAGACGACGCTGTACGAGAAGGTGCTGGAGGCGGCCGACGGCATGCCGGTGACCTTCCGCACGCTCGACCTGGGCGGCGACAAGCTGCTGCCGTACATGGAGCTGGAGCGCGAGGACAATCCGGCCCTGGGCTGGCGCGCCGTGCGCATGGGCCTGGACCGCCCGGCCCTGCTGCGCCTGCAGATCCGCGCCCTGATCAAGGCCGCCAACGGCCGCGAGCTGCGGATCATGTTCCCGCTGGTGGCCAATGTGGACGAGTTCCGCGCCGCCCGCGCCTTCGTCGACCAGGAAGTGGCCTGGGCCCTGAAGCGCGGCCGGCCCGCGCCCGCGCGCCTCGACGTCGGAGCGATGGTCGAGGCCCCCTCGCTTCTGTGGCATTTGGACGCGCTGCTGCCGATGACCGACTTCGTGTCGGTCGGCACCAACGACCTGATGCAGTACCTGTTCGCCGCCGACCGGGGCAATCCGCGGGTGTCGGACCGCTACGACCCCCTGTCGCCGGCGGCCTTGCGGGCGCTGAAGACCATCCAGCAGGCCTGCGAGGACACCGGCACCCAGGTGTCGGTGTGCGGCGAGATGGCGGGGCGTCCGCTGGAGGCCTTCGCCTTGGTGGCCTTGGGTTTCGACCGCCTGTCGATGCCGCCGGCCGGTATCGGACCGGTCAAGCAGATGGTGCTGTCGTGCGATCGCGAGGCGGCCCGGCGCAATGTCGAGGCCCTGTTGAAGGGCTCCGGCGGGTCTCTCCGGGGCGAGATCGAAACCTTGGCCAGGAAGCTCTATGTCGCCGTCTAGACTGATGGCCGGTTAACCTTGCGGCCAAGTTTAGCTCATTGAATCCGGCCACTTACTTTGATATCCACAATTGAATGTTAACGAATGCCGGCTAGCGTCGGCGCAAATCGGTCGGACTCTCGTGCGACGCGAATTTTCTGGGGTGATCTGTTCGTCATGCCGCTCGACACGGGCACGGTGAGCCATTTGAACCTGGTCGCCGAAGGCGATCGTGACGACACGGTCGCGCCGCCGGCGCAGCCGTCGGTCGACCATGGCGTCGACCTGGGCGAGGCCCTGCGCGCCGCCCGTCTGTTCCATGGCATGACTTTGCAGGACGTGGCCGACGCCACGCGCATCCGCCAGGCCTATGTCGAGGCGCTGGAGGACATGCGCCTGGACGAGTTGCCGTCGCGTCCGTTCACCATCGGCTACATCAAGGCCGTGGCCGGCCTGCTGCGCCTGGATCCCGAGGCGGCCGTGGCCCGCTTCAAGCTGGAAGCCCACGACGACGCCGAGCCGCTGCGCGCGCCCATCGGCGTGCACCGTCAGCGCGACCCGCGCCTTGGCCTGCTGCTGGCCGGCGGTCTGCTGGTCGGCGGCGCCATCGTGCTGTGGAACGTCGCCCAGCGCGCCATGACCCACGACGCCGAGCCCAAGGCCCAGGTGGCCTCGCAGGCAGCGCCCGCCGCTCCGGCGACCTCGGTTCCAGCCCAGGCCGGCGGCGCCGTCTCGCTCGGCGCGCCGCTGCCGGCCCCGGCCGAATCGACCACGCCCGCGCCCTACGTGACCCCCGGCCTGGAAGCCGCCGCCGCCGCCGGCGGTTCGGCCGACGCCGTGGCCGCCGCCGCCAAGGCCCGCAAGGAAGCCGAGGCCCTGGCCGCTCCGGAGGCGATCGCCAACCTCGGCGCGCCGTTCAAGGGCAAGGGCGCGATGTATGGCGCGGCCCCGACCGACTCGGCCGGCGTGATCCTGCAGGCCCGCAAGTCGACCTCGCTGACGGTGCGCGGCGCCGACGGATCGGTCTATTTCACCCGCTGGCTGTCGACCGGCGACGCCTTCCGCATCCCGCGCACGCCCGGCCTGGTGGCCGACGTCTCCGAGCCGACCTCGATCGACGTGTTCACCAATGGGGTGCTGACCGGCCGCCTTTCGGCGCCGCAGACCCAGCTGTCGAAGCTGGCGCCGGCGCCCGCCGCCGCGCCCGCGCCGGGCAAGCCCGCCGTCGCCCCGGCGACCGCGACGACGCCCCGCCGCTGATCCTTTCCGTCGATCCTTTCCGAGCGGCGTCACGAAGCTTCCGTGACGCCCTTGGGTTCCTTCGCCAAACCCCTTAGATTGGCGCCATGGCCGCAGACCACACCCACGTCCGTCCCTGGCGCATGATCGAGCGTCGCAAGTCGCGGAAGATCCGCGTCGGCAGCGTGGAGGTCGGCGGCGACGCGCCGATCTCGGTGCAGTCGATGACCAACACCCTGACCAGCGACGCCGCCGCGACGCTGGCTCAGATCCGCCAGCTGGAAGAGGCCGGCGCCGACATCGTGCGCGTCAGCTGCCCCGACGTCGAAAGCACCGAGGCCTTCAAGATCATCGCCCGCGAGGCGAAGGTCCCGCTCGTGGCCGACATCCACTTCCACTACAAGCGCGGCATCGAGGCGGCCAAGGCCGGCGCGGCCTGCCTGCGGATCAATCCGGGCAACATCGGCAGCCCCGATCGCGTGCGCGACGTGGTCAACGCCGCCAAGGACCACGGCTGCTCGATCCGCATCGGCGTCAACGCCGGCTCGCTGGAGCGGGAACTGCTGGAGCGCTACGGCGAGCCGTGCCCCGAGGCGATGGTCGAAAGCGCCCTCAACCACGCCAGGATCCTGCAGGACCACGACTTCCACGAGTTCAAGATCTCGGTGAAGGCGTCCGATCCGTTCCTGACCGTGGCCGCCTACCAGCAGCTGGCCGAGGCTATCGACTGTCCGCTGCACCTGGGCGTCACCGAGGCCGGCGCCCTGCGCACCGGCACGGTCAAGAGCGCCATCGGCATGGGCTCGATGCTGTGGGCCGGCATCGGCGACACCATCCGCGTCAGCCTGGCCGCCGACCCGGTGGAAGAGATCAAGGTCGGCTTCGACATCCTGAAGTCGCTGGGCCTGCGCCACCGTGGCGTCAACATCATCGCCTGCCCGTCCTGCGCCCGTCAGGGCTTCAACGTCATCAAGACGGTGGAGACGCTGGAAGAGCGCCTGGCTCACATCTCCACGCCCATGTCGCTGTCGATCATCGGCTGCGTCGTCAACGGCCCGGGCGAGGCCCTGATGACCGACATCGGCTTCACCGGCGGTGGGGCCGGGGCGGGCATGGTCTACATGGCCGGCAAGCCCGACCACAAGCAGTCCAACGAGGGCATGATCGACCACATCGTCGAGCTCGTGGAAAAGAAGGCCGCCGAACTGCAGGCCGCCAAGGATGCCAAGGCGATCGCGGCCGAGTAGAGTTCTCAGTCGATATTGACTTAAGGATGTATTTTCCCGACGCTCTCGTGACGCCTGCATCTTGCCGGGCGTCTGGGGGTGTCCGCCTTGAGATCGATCCTGATCGTCGCGCTGGCCGCGATGCTTTCGGCCTGCGCCTTGACCGAGGACGTCGTGCCGATCGTCTATGCGCCCGCCGCGGCGGGACCGGTTCCCGGCGCGGAAGGGATCCTCGTCACCGTCACGGCCATCGACGCCCGGGCCAAGGACCGCGATCGGATCTCCACCAAGATCAACGGCTACGGCATGGAGATGGCCGCGATCCGCTCCGAGCGCGAAGTCGCCGACGTCGTGCGTGAGGCGCTGTCGGCCGAACTGCGCCAGCGCGGCTATGGCCTGGGCGAGGGCGGGCCGCGGGTCGAGGTCAGGGTTGTGGTCTTCCACGCCCGGTTCAGCAACGGCTTCCTGGCCGGCAAGGCCGAGGCCGATGTCGACCTGGCGGTGTCGGTGATCTCGCCGGAGGGGCGGGCGATCTACAGCCATGACCTGAAGGCGCGGGCCAAGCGGCCGATCCAGGTGGCCAGCGGCAAGAACGCGGCGGCGACCCTGAGCGACGCCCTGGCCGACGACTTCAAGGCGCTGTTCGCCGATGAGGCTTTCGGGCGGGCGCTGGCGGTCCGCTAGTCCGCGACTCAGATCACCGGTCGCGAGCGCTCGTCGACATCGGCCAGGGCGGCGGCGACGATGCGCAGGCCGGTTTCCAGCTCCACCCGGTCGGCGGCCGCGCCGAGCGCCAGCCGCACGCCGGTGACGAGGCCGGGCGAGACGATCGGGGCGGCCGGCGGGGTCACTTCCGCGCCGCCGCGCAGGGCTCGGCCGGCCAGGCGCTCGGCGTCCAACTCGCTCATCGGCAGCCACAGGTGCGGAACGGTGGGCGAGGCGGGGCTGGCCAGGGCGTTCCCCAGCACTGAGCGCGCCAGGGCGACGCGGGCGGCGGTCTCCTCGCGGATCTCGGCCAGGATGGCGTCGGCGCTACCGTCCTCGATCCACTGGCCGGCGATAAGCATGCCGAAACCCGGCGGGGCGTAGGCGATGGCGCGCATCGTATCGAGGATCCGCTCCAGGGCCGCGTCGCCTGGGGCGATCACGAAGCCGGCCCGCAGGCCCGGGGCCAGGGTCTTGGACACGCCCGAGACGTGGAAGGTCCGCTCGGGCGCCAGCATGGCCAGGGGCGGCGGGGCGCCCGGCGCATAGGCGCCGTAGATGTCGTCCTCGATCAGGGTCAGGTCCAGCCGCCGGGCGATCGCGACGATCGCCTCGCGCCGGGCCAGCGACATGATCCGGCCGGTGGGGTTCTGCAGGGTCGGCAGCAGGGCCACGACCCGGGCGCCGGTGCGCTTGGCGGCCTCTTCCAGGGCCTCGGGGATCGCGCCCTCGTCATCCATGGCCACGCCTTGCAGGCGATAGCCGGCGTGGGTCGCCAGGGCCTTGACCCCATGGAAGGTCGAGGCCTCGCACAGCACGACGTCGCCGGGGCGCACGGCCGCGCCGAAGGCCAGGGCCAGGCCCTGCTGGGCGCCGGCGCAGCAGACCAGGCGCGTCCAGTCGGCGGTCTCGAAGCCGGCGCTGCGGGCCAGCCAGGCGGCGGCCGCGCGGCGGTGGCGTTCCAGCCCGGCGGCGGGGGCGTAGTCCAGGTGGTCGGCCAGGTCGGGGCGCCGGCGCAGGCGCTGCATCGTCTCGCCGATCACCCGCGCCGCCGGCCAGTTCAGGGCGACGTTCTGGGCCAGGTTGATCGGCCCCTCGCGGCGGCGCGGACTAGCGATCGCGCCCGGCGCGTTGACGAAGCTGCCGCGGCCCACATGGGCGCTGACCAGCCCCGCCTTCTCGGCCTCGACATAGGCGCGGGTGACCGTGCCCAGGCCCAGTCCCAGCCGGTGGGCCAGGTCGCGCTGCGGTGGCAGGCGTGTTCCCGCCGGCAGGGCGCCGGACTCGACGTCGGCGCGCAAAGCCTCGACCAGCCGCTCGTAGATCGGGGCGTCGTCGTCGGGCAGGACGGGGGTCCAGGGAGCGGTCATGGGCGCGGTCCGTCTAGATTGTCACTGTATCAATATAAGTTTTGACTCATGGATCAATCGAAATCATCACCGTGACATTCCGCCAGGGAGGTCCCGATGACGCCGCAACTGATCCTCGCCTTCGTGCTGTTCGCCTTCGCCACGGCGGGCACGCCGGGCCCGAACAACATGATGCTGCTGGCCTCGGGCGCGAACTTCGGCTTCCGCCGCACGATCCTGCACATCCTGGGGATCAGCCTGGGTCTCGGCGTCATGGTGCTGGCCATGGGTTTCGGCCTCGGCGGCGTGTTCAAGGCCTGGCCGGTGCTGCACGAGATCCTGCGCTGGGCGGGCGCGGTCTACATGCTGTGGCTGGCCTGGAAGATCGGCACGGCCAAGGGCGTGTCCGAGCGCGACGCGGGCAGCCGGCCGATGGGCTTCTGGGCGGCGGCCGCCTTCCAGTGGGTGAACCCCAAGGCCTGGGCCATGGCGCTGGGCGCGGTGACGACCTATGCGCCGGAGGGCGGCGGGGTCATGGTCGTGCCGCTGCTGGCGGGCCTGTTCATGCTGGTCGGCGCGCCGTGCAGCGCCGCCTGGGCCGGGTTCGGCATGGCCCTGCGCCGTTTCCTCGACCGGCCGGCGATCCTGCGGACCTTCAACGTGACCATGGCCGTGCTGCTGGTGGCGTCGCTGTATCCGACCCTGTTCCGGGATCATGCGTCCAAGGCGGCCCCGCGCGACCTGGCCTTCGCGGCCAAGCCCTTGGTGTTCGGCTGGCGTGGTTGAGGCTTGCGCCGATCGGGGCAGGCGCGTCACATCGCGCGATCCTTCCGGAGCCTCCTTCCATGCGCCTCGCCGCCGTTCTCGTCGCAACCGTCCTGGCGCTGGCCCCCACGGCCTTCGCCCAGGACCTCAAGGTCGTCGTCCAGGGGCGTGACAGCATCGTGCTGACGCCCGCCGATCTGGCCGCCCTGCCGCGCGGCAAGGCGACCATGGTCGAGGGCGGCAAGAGCGCGGTCTACGAAGGCGCTCTGCTGAACGCGGCCCTGGTGCAGGCCGGGGTGGTGCATGGCGACCGGCTGATGGGCCGCTACCTGAACCAGGTGGTGCTGGTGAAGGCCGCCGACGGCTATGTCTCGATCCTCTCGCTGGCCGAGACCGATCCGTTCTACCGGACCAATCCCGTCGTCATCGCCGACCGCAAGGACGGAGCGCCGCTGGACGCCCGCGAGGGTCCGTACCGCGTCGTGGTGGACGGCGACCTCAAGCCGTCGCGCTCGGCGAGGCAGGTGACGACGATCGAGGTCAAACCGGCCTTCTGAGCCTGGACAATCGAGGCGAACCGCAGAAGCCTGCGCGCCAAACGATAGTGGGGCTTTTCGTGACCAAGCTTATCCTGAACCGCCGCGGCCTGCTGGCCGCGACCCTGGCCTTCGCCGCGACGCCTGCCCTGGCGCTCGCCGCGACGGCCATCTCGACCACCACCCTCAAGGTCGGCGACCGCGACGTCGAACTGACCATCCTGCGTCCCGACGCGCCCAAGGGGATCATCATCTTCTCGCACGGGGCGGGCGGCTGGCCGGCGCCGTACAAGGCGCTGCTGGACCTGTGGACGGGGGCCGGCTTCATGATCGTCGCGCCGCTGCACGTCGATTCCCAGAAGCACCCCAAGCGCGCCGACTACGACCTGCGCGCGGCCTTCTCGCTGCGCCTGGCCGACCTGGCGGCCGCCACCGACTACGCCGAGAAGGCCGCGCCGGGCCTGCCGATGGCCTCGGCCGGCCACTCCTACGGCTCGCTGATGTCGCTGATCCGCGCGGGAGCGCTGGAGGGCATGATCCCGGCCCAGGACCCCCGGACCAAGGCCGCCCTGTGCTTCTCGAGTCCCGGCGTCATCAAGGGCCTGATCGGGCCGACCTCGTACGCCAGTGTCAAGAAGCCCGTGCTGATGGTCACCGGCGACCAGGACGTGCTGCCTGGCATGATCGCCGACTGGCATGAGCACCTCTATCCGTTCGAGACCAGCGCGCCGGGCGAGAAGTACCTGTGGGTCGGCAAGGGGATCGGCCATGGCCTGGCCTATCACCCCGAGGCGCCGGGCTTCGCCGAGTCCTCGGCGCTCAGCGTGGCCTTCCTGAAGGCCAAGGTGCTGGGCGACAAGGCCGCCGAGGCGGTGCTGGCCGCGCAGGGCTCGACGCCACTGGCGGACTGGAAGACGCGCTAGGCGTCGAAGCCGGGCGCCGTCCTCGCAGCGGGGCGGCGTCCGGCTCCATTCCATTCCCCACCGAAAAGGCCTAGAGAGACCGACCCATCCTTCAGCCGTGCGATCTCTTCCCTTGCGACTGCCCCAGGCCCGCCTCGACCAGGTTCTCGACCGTTTCCGCGAAGTGGAGGCCCGCATGGGTGCGGCCACCGATGGCGGCGAGATCGTCAAGCTCTCCAAGGAGCACGCCGAGCTGCGTCCGGTGGCCGAGGCTGTCGAGCGCCTTGCCAAGCTGAGCGCCGAGCGCGCCGAGCTGGACGAGATGGCCGCCGATCCGGAGATGGCCGCCATGGTCCGCGACGAGATCGTCGCCCTGGACGAGAAGCTGCCGGTCATGGAGCGCGAGCTGGCCCTGATGCTGGCCCCTAAGGACAAGGACGAGAACGCTTCCGCCATCCTGGAAGTCCGCGCCGGCACCGGCGGCGACGAGGCGGCCCTGTTCGCCGGCGACCTCTTCCGCATGTACCAGCGCTACGCCCAGAACCAGGGCTGGCGCGTCGAGGTCGACAGCATCTCCGAGGGCGAGATGGGCGGCTTCAAGGAAGTCATCGCCTCGATCACCGGCGACGGCGTGTTCGGCCGGCTGAAGTTCGAGAGCGGCGTGCACCGCGTGCAGCGCGTGCCGGAAACCGAAGCGCAAGGGCGCATCCACACCTCGGCCGCCACGGTGGCCGTGCTGCCCGAGGCCGAGGACGTCGAGATCGAGATCAAGGAAAGCGATCTGCGGATCGACACCTACCGCTCGTCCGGCGCCGGCGGCCAGCACGTCAACAAGACCGACTCGGCCGTGCGCATCACCCACTTGCCCACGGGCGTGGTGGTGACCTCGTCGGAGAAGTCGCAGCACCAGAACCGCGCCCGGGCGATGAAGAACCTGAAGGCCCGGCTCTACGACATGCAGCGCGAGGCCCTGGACACCGCCCGCTCCGACGCCCGCAAGAGCCAGGTCGGCAGCGGCGACCGTTCCGAGCGCATCCGCACCTACAACTTCCCGCAGGGCCGGGTCACCGACCACCGGATCAACCTGACCCTCTACAACCTGACCAAGGTGATCGAGGGCGAGGCCCTGGACGACGTCATCAACCCGCTGATCGCCGAGGACCAGGCCGCGCGGCTGGCCAGCCTGGAAGATTGAGGTCTGAAGATCCTCCCCCTCTGGGGGAGGTGGCCCGGAGGGCCGGAGGGGGGCGTTCTCAGCTTCCGCTTGTACGGCCCCGATCTTAGTAACTCCCCTCTCCGTCGGCTTCGCCGACACCTCTCCCACAGGGAGAGGATCTAAAGCGCCTTCTCCATCACCACGAAGCTCAGATCCTCCCGCAGCGGCTTGCCGAAGCGGTCGTCGCCGTGGGGGAAGGGGCGGGTCTCGCCGGTGAGGGCGTAGCCGCGGCGTTCGTACCAGGCGATCAGGGTGTCGCGGATGTGGACCACGGTCATCTGCATCCGGGCCGCGCCGCGTTCCTTGGCGTAGGCCTCGCCGGCCGCCAGCAGGGTGCGGCCCATCTGCCGGTCCTGCAGGTCGGGGCGGATGGTCAGCATGCCCAGGTACCAGACCCCGGCCTTCGCCGGCTCCAGCCAGACGCAGCCGAGAATGGGTCCGTCCGCTTCGTCGCGGGCGGTCAGGATCAGCGCCTGGGGCGCTGCGGCCAGGTCGGCTCGCAGGCTTTCGAGGTCGATGCGCTGGCCGTCGATATAGCCGGCCTCGGTGGTCCAGCCGGCCTGGGCCCCCTGGCCGCGATAGGCTGAATTGACCAGGGCGACGAGGGCGTCGTGTTCGGACGGGGCGGCGGGGGCGAAGATCATGGCGGCGAGCTAAGCCATGCGTCGGCGAGCTTGCCAAGCGGTCGTCGTCCTGCGTGAACCTCGCCCTTCGACGGGCTCAGGGTGAGGTTCAATTTCGGCGTGGCGGTCCATTCGAAATCCTCATCCTGAGCTTGTCGAAGGACGAGGATTTCGCATCACTGTTCCGGCGGCGGCGCCCTCTTGCCCATCCGCGTCGCATGCCCCCAATAGCGGCCGCCGATCCGCTTCACCGTGCCGGCTTCGCGCTTGATCATCTCCCAGGGATGGAAGGCCAGGCCGACGGTGTCGGCCATGGCCGCGCCGCGCGCGCCCATCGGCTTTTCGGGGCCGGTGGTGGAGTCGTGGGCGGTCTGGTGCTCGATCTCGGCGTTGAGCTCGGCGCCGACCAGCACGGTCATGATCGAGAACCACACCCAGACCATGAAGGCGATCACCGCCCCCAGCGGCCCGTAGGTGGCGTCGTAGTGGGCGATGCGGTTGACGTAGATCGAAAAGCCCAGCGAGCCTACCAGCCAGGCCGCCGCGCCGAACAGCGCCCCCAGCACCACCCAGCGCCAGCGCGGCCGGGCCCGGCAGGGGGCGAACCGGTAGAGCATGGCGAAGGCCAGGGCCGTCACCAGCCACACCGCCAGCCAGCGCAGCGGGATCCAGAAGGCCGAGATCGCGCCCAGGCCCACCCGCTCCAGCACGATCGGCATGGCGATCAGCACCGCGGCGATGAACACCGCATAGAGCAGGGCGCACAGGGTGAAGCCGTAGGTCAGCAGGGTCTTGCCCACGAAGTTGCGCTTCTCGTCCTCGTCGTAGGCGACGTTCAGCCCGTCGAAGAGCGCCTTCATGCTGGCGTTGGCGCTCCAGATCGACAGCAGCAGGCTGACCACGAAGGCCACGCCCAGCTTGCCGCCCTCCTGGCTGGCCAGGCGCAGCATCTGCTCGCCGACGATCTGGACGACGCTGGCCGGAAAGACCGTGGCCATCTCCTGCAGCTGCTTCTCCACCGCCGCCACGTCGGCGAACAGGCCGTACAGCGACACGAAGGCGCCGATGGCGGGGAACAGGGCCAGCAGGGTGTAGAAGGTCACGCCCCCGGCCACCGACGGCAGCTTGTCGACGCTGATCTCGCGCGCCGTGCGCCACAGGATGTCGCGCCAGCCCAGCAGTGGGATGCCGTGCGGATGGCGAGCGGCGCGGCCGCGCCGGGGCTCGGCCTGGTCGAATTCGTGCGGCGGCAGCACACGGTCTTCCGACAGGCCCGGCGGCGGGGCGTGCGGCTCGACCTCAGGCTCCAGGCGCTTGGGAAAGGCGAAGGGCGCGACCGCCAGCAGCAGGATCCAGGGCGCCAGGTGATAGGGCCGCGAGGCCAGCCACGACCTTACGGGGCGTCGCGGCGTGGTGTCGGTCATGAGCAGGCCTCCCTGCAGGTCAAATCCGCCAGAGCCTGCGGCGTTCCCGCCTTGCAAAGCTCGATCGCCGCGACCACCTTGCCGCCATGCAAGCCCAGGTCGCCTCGCTCTATCGCCATCCCGTCAAGGGGTTCACGCCCGAACGGCTTTCGGCCGCGACGCTGGAGGCGGGCGCCTGCTTTCCCTGCGACCGGCTGTACGCGGTCGAGGACGGGCCCAGCGGCTTCGACATGGACGCGCCGTCGCACCTGTCGAAGATGAAGTTCACGGTGCTGGCCAAGATCCCGGCCGTGGCCAAGGCCCGCACCGCCTATGACGAAGCCAGCGGCGTGCTGACCGCCTCGGCCGAAGGGCTGGCGCCGTTCTCGGGCGATCTTTCCGGCGACGACGGCCGGCGCGGCTTCGAGGCCTGGCTGGCGGCCTTGCTGGGCGACGAGGCGAAAGGCCCGCTGCGCGTGCTGGAAGGACCGGGCGCGCACCGGTTCATGGACAGCAAGCAGGGCTTCGTCTCGATCGTGAACCTGGCCAGCGTGCGCGATCTGGCCGAGAAGATCGGCCGTCCGGTCGATCCCCTGCGTTTCCGCGCCAACCTCTATGTCGAGGGCTGGCCGGCCTGGGTCGAGAACGGCTGGGCGGGCAAAACCGTGCGGGTCGGCGATGCGACGGCGCAGGTGCTCAAGCCCATCGTCCGCTGCGCCGCCACCCATGTCGATCCGGTCACCGCCGAGCGCGATATCGAGGTGGTGAAGGCCCTGTTCGACAACTACGGCCACACCTTCTGCGGCATCTACCTGAACGTCACTGCCGGCGGCGCGGTGGGGCAGGGCGATGCGGTGGTGGTCGAGGCCTAGAAGCGGCTCAGCGCCGGGTCCTCGCGGACAGGGGCGAACAGCGGGTCGTCGCGCTCCATCCTCGCCCACTTCGGATTGAGACGGTGCATGGCCGCCAGGGCCTGCACCGCCCCGGCGCGGTCGCCCATCGACATTCGCAGGCGCGCGGCCCGACGCCAGACGCGGTCCCAGTCGCCGCCCAGGCCGATGGCGGCCGTGATCTCGTTCCGGGCGGCGTCAGGCTTGCCCCTACGCGCGGCGCGCTCGGCGGCGGCCAGCCGCTCGTTGGCCTGGCGCAGGTTCAGCAGGCGGCGCAGTTCGGCGACCGGCGCGGCGGAGGCGTCCACCCGCAGGTCGATATCGCTCCAGCCGCCATCGACGGTGCGGACCAGAAGCGCCGCCGACATCCGCCCCGTGGTCTGGCCGCCCGCCGCCTCGCCGGCTTCCAGGGCGGCCATCAGCCGGTCGGGCAGGGGGCCGCTCGCCCGCGTGAAGGCCGCTTTCATCGCTTCGAGCACCTGCGCGCCCGCCAGGCCGTTGCCCTGGACGCTGTAGCCGGCCTGGGTCTGGTGTCCCGCCCAGGTCGAGGCGGCGGCTTCGGCGCCGGTGAAGGCGAAGGTCCGGCCGTCGGCCGCGACCACGGCGACCTGCCGCCAGCTTGGGTCCTGGTCCTCGAAGCCGCCGTCCTCGGCCAGCAGGGTGGTCACGACCGCCTGCGGATCCTGACCGCGAGCCAAGAGGGCGAGCCCCTTGGGGCCGTAGTGCGGGTTGGTCTCGAACTGGGTGACGACCGCGCCGACCCCGCCCTGCGCGTAGGCCACGCTGGCGCCGACGGCCAGGTTGTTGGTGGCGACCGCCACGCCGCAGGTCTTCTGGGCGTCGCAGGCCACGATCGAGAAGGTGGCGGCGGCGGGCGTGGCCAGGGCGACCAGACCGCAACCGGCCAGACCCGCGAACATCGAACGGAACATGTCGTCATCCCCCTGATCCCGGCCCCTGATCCCGGGGCGCGACTGTTCCGGCGGCGCCTCCGGGCTGTCACGTGAAAAGTGGTTCATGCCGCGCGTCGACGGCCTTGCGCGGCGCGGGTTTCGAGGCGCCACCGGAGCGGACCAAGAGGGGCGCCCGCAGCAGGTCCGAACAAGCAACAGCGCATCGCCGCCGCTAATCCATCCGCAATCTCGCCCTCGATCTCGCCCTCGATCTCGCGTTGGGGGCCGCGACGCGCTATTGGAGCCGCCATGACCCTCACCCTCGTCAAAGCCTGGAACGGCGCCAAGGAGCGCCTGAAGGAAGCCGGCATCGATCAGCCCGCCATCGACGCGCGCCTGATGCTTGAAGTCGCCGCCGGCGTCAGCCGCACCGACATCATCACCGACCCCTATCGTGAGCTGACCGCCGAGCAGCTGGCCACGCTGGACGACTACCTGGAGCGCCGCGCCCGCCGCGAGCCGGTCAGCCACATCATCGGCCGCAAGGGCTTCTGGAAGATCCTGCTGTCGGTGACCAAGGACGTCCTGACCCCGCGTCCGGAAACCGAGGTCATCGTCGACGAGGTGCTCAAGGCCTTCCCGGAGACCATGGCCTTCAACATGCTGGACCTGGGCGTGGGCTCGGGTTCGATGCTGCTGGCGATCCTGGCCGAGCGCCCGGCCGCCAAGGGCCTGGGGATCGATATTTCCGAGGAGGCCCTGGCCGTGGCGCGCGAGAACGCGGCCAACCTGGACCTCGACGGCCGCGTGGCGCTGATGCGCGGCGACTGGACGACCGGCCTGGGCGACGCGTCGTTCGACGTGGTGGTCTCCAACCCGCCCTACATCCCCACCGCCGACATCGACACCCTGGAGCCGGAAGTTCGCGACCACGAGCCGCGCCTGGCCCTGGACGGCGGGGCCGACGGCCTGACCGCCTATCGCGCCCTGGCGCCCGAGATCCTGCGGGTGCTCAAGCCGGGCGGCCTGTTCTGCGTCGAGATCGGTTTCGACCAGTCGGCCGACGTCGAGATCCTGTTCAAGGCCGCCGGCGCCCAGAACGTGCGGACGGTCAAGGATCTGTCCACTCACGACCGTGTTGTCACGGGCTTCAAAAACCCCTTGGAAACGCCGGCGTGAGGCGGTAGACGATGAGGGTCTCCTTCCAAATCGCCGGGTGACGGGAAGAGCGGTCGTTTCGACGGCCGCTAGACACATCCGGCAGGCGCGAACGGCCGACGAGGCCGAAAGCCGCGCCCGATCCGGACGGAGACTCTACGGAAACCCAGGTCTCAAGAACATCGAAGGCGAGCCCGAGACGGGCGCACCCAGTCTCAAGAGACCGAATACCGATCGGGCTAAAGTGTCCAGATCGGACAGGTTTAGAAGAAGATGAGAGATTTCAAGGGCATGAAGCGCCAGCGTGGCCGCAACAACCGCGGGGGCGGTGGTGGCAAGCCGCAGCAGCACAACGCCAACCGGGCCTTCGATTCGAACGGTCCCGATGGCGTGAAGGTCCGCGGCGCGGCCCAGAGCGTCTATGAAAAGTACCAGCAGCTGGCTCGTGACGCCTCGTCGTCCGGCGACCGGGTGCTGGCCGAGAACTACCTGCAGCACGCCGAGCACTATTTCCGCGTCCTGCGCGCCATCCAGCCGAATCGTCCGGTCAGCGACATCATCGGCAAGGACGCCTATTCGGCCTACGAGATCGACTTCGAGGCCGAGCCGGAAGAGGCCCCCGAGGCCCCGCCGGCCGCCGAGACGCCCGCCGAGGGCGCCGAAGGCGGCGAGGGCGGTGAAGGTCAGGGCGAGCAACGCCGCAACCGCGACCGCTTCGAGAACCGCGACCGTGACCGCAATCGCGATCGTGACCGCGATGGCCAGCAGGGCGAAGGCCGCCGCGACCGCTGGCGCGACCGCGACGACCGTGACCGCAACCGCGATGATCGTCCCCGTGACGACCGTCCGCGTGATGATCGTCCCCGCGATGACCGCCCGCGCGAAGACCGCTTCCGTGACCGTGACGATCGCCCCCGCGACGACCGTCCGCGCGAAGAGCGCCAGCCGCGCGAGGACCGTCCGGCGGCCGAAGGCGGCGAATTCCAGGGCGAGGCCCGCGAAGGCCGCCGCTCGCGCCGTGACCGGGATCGTGACCGCAATCGCGATCGTGACCGCGGCGAGCGCGACCCGCTGGCCGTGATCGAGCCGGAAGCCGCCCCGCTGGGCGGCGAGGCGCAGGCGGCCGAAAGCTCGCCGGTGCTGCGCGGCCAGGACGGCGCCGTCAGCCACGCTCCGGCGTTCCTGGGTCGCAAGTCCGAGCCCAAGCCCGCTCCCGAACCCAAGGCCGAAGCCGCTCCGGCGGCCGAGAGCCCCGTCGCGCCGGCCCCCGAGGCCGCCGGCGAAGAGGTCAAGAAGCCCCGTCGTCGCCGCGCCCCGCGCAGCTTCGAAGGCGGCGATTCCCCGGCTCCCGAGTCGGAAGACGCCTGAGACGTTCGTTAGACTCCGCCGCGAGGACTTGGCGGCGGATCAACCCATAGGCTAGGCTCCTCTGGACCACAGGGGAGCCAGCCATGGGCGGGCGTGGAGCACAGTCAGGCGGCGCGGGCGAAGAGGCCCGCTATCGCGCCATCGTCGACACGGCGGTGGACGCCATCGTCGTCATAGATGAGCACGGCCGCATCGAAGCCTTCAATCCCGCCGCCGAGCGCCTGTTCGGCTATGCGGCGTCCGACATGATCGGATCCAACGTCAACGGCCTGATGCCCGAGCCGCACCACGCGGCCCACGACGGCTATCTCGACACCTACCGCCGCACCGGCGAGCGCCGGATCATCGGCATCGGCCGCGAGGTGTTCGGCCGCCGCCAGGACGGCACGACCTTTCCTCTGGAGCTTTCCATCGCCGAGTGGCGGTCGGGCGGGCGGCGGTTCTTCACCGGCGTGATGCGCGACGTCACCGAGCGCAAGCGGACCGAGGAGCTGCAGCGGCTGCTGGTCAACGAGCTCAATCACCGGGTCAAGAACACCCTGGCCACCGTGCAGTCGGTGGCCGGCCAGACCCTGCGCAACGCCGCCGACCTGGGCGACGCCCGCGAGTCGCTGACCACGCGCCTGCTGGCCCTGGCCCGCACCCACGACATCCTGACCCGCGAGAGCTGGGACGGCGCGGACCTGCACGACATCATGGCCGGCCTCGTCGACTCCTACGGCGACGCCTCGCGCTTCGAGCTGGCCGGGCCGCCGGTGCGGCTGTCGCCCAAGACCGCGCTGTCGCTGTCGCTGGCGCTGCACGAACTGACCACCAACGCCGCCAAGTACGGGGCCCTGTCGCAATCGACGGGGCTGGTGCGGGTGGGCTGGAGCCGGGAAGGCGAGGGCGACGACGAGCGGCTGCGCCTGCTCTGGCAGGAGGCCGGCGGCCCGCCGGTCTCGCCGCCCGAGCGCCAGGGCTTCGGCAGCCGCCTGATCACCCGGGGGCTGGCCCTGGAACTCGATGGCGAGGCGGCGCTGGACTATCCGCCCGAGGGCGTGGTCTGCACCATCGTCGCCCGCATCCGCCGCCGTCCGGCCGCCCAGCCGACGCCGGCCAGGGGAGCCGCCTGATGCGCGTGCTGATCGTCGAGGACGAGATCATGGTCGCCATGCTGGTCGAGGACCTGCTGACCGACCTGGGCTGCGACGTCACCGGCCCGGCGGTCTCGGCCGAGACGGCGGTGGAGGCGGCGCGGCGCGAGATCGTCGACTTCGCCCTGCTGGACGTGAACCTCGACGGCGGCACCTCGTTCGCGGCCGCCGACATACTGCGAGCGCGCGGCGTGCCCTTCGCCTTCGTCACCGGCTATGGCGACCAGGGCGTGCGGCCCGACCTGCGCGACGCCCCGATCCTCAGCAAGCCGGTCGATCCCCGGCAGTTGGCCCGCACCATCGCCGCCGCCCGCTGAGGCGAACCCTCCGGCCGCTGGCGAGTTACCTGTGCTCCTTCGACGTTCCCCGAGGAGCCGCCCATGCGCGCCGTCGCCGCTCTCGCCCTGTCCTTCATCGCCGCAACGCCCGTCCTGGCCGCCTCGGGCGACTGGCGGCGCGATGCGACGCGCGAGGACATGCAGCGGATCGAGCGGCTGAACTCGGCCTGGGAAGGCGCGCTGTCCGAGGCCCGGCGCGGCGGCCACGCCCGCGACCTGCGGGCGCTGGGCGCGCTGGTCGAGCCGCGCGCGGCGCTGCCGCGACCGCAGCCGGCGCCCGGGACCTACCAGTGCCGCACGATCAAGCTGGGCAGCCCGGGCGGCCGGGGGCTGCCCTACGTCGCCTACGGCTGGTTCCGCTGCCGGGTGGAGCTGACGCCGGGCGGCGACCTCCTGCTGGAAAAGACCACGGGCTCGCAGCGCCAGGCCGGCAACCTCTATCCCGACAGCGACCGGCGGCTGGTGTTCCTCGGCGCGGTGGCGTGGGGCGACCGCGAGGGCCGGGCGACCTACCGCCGCGACCCCGAGCGTGACCAGGCCGGGGTGTTCGAGCGCATCGGGCCCAATCGCTACCGCCTGGTCATGCCCTGGCCCAAGCAGGAATCGAAGCTCGACATCCTCGAGCTGAAGCGGTGACCTTGAGGCCCTCTTCCTGTGGGAGAGGCGCCCGCGAAGCGGACGGAGAGGGGAGGGGCTTCTGACCTTCCAGCGCCTCGAAAGCTGAAAACGGCCCCCCTCCGGCGCTTCGCGCCACCTCCCCCGGAGGGGGAGGATCTTGTTGCCAGCAGCCATCCCCAAGCCTTAAGTCGGGCCGTCGACAACAATAACGCGAGCCGTCCATGCGCCTTCGTCCGTCGCTGGTCCTGATCGCCGGCCTGATGCTTTCGGGCTGCGCCTACAACGCCGAGCTTGGCCGCGACCAGTTCGCCATGGTCGACGAGGCCAGCCTGGCGCGGTCGGGCGAGCAGGCCTGGGAACAGACGCTGCGGACCAGCAAGGTCTCGAAGGACGCGCGGATGAACGCCCGGGTCACCACGGTGGGCCAGCGGATCATCGAGGCGGCGGGCCTGGCCAACCGGCCGTGGGACTACGTGGTGTTCGACAACGACACCCCCAACGCCTTCGTGCTGCCGGGCGGCCATATCGGCGTCAATTCGGGCCTGGTGCGCCTCGTCGACAACGACGACCAGCTGGCCGCTGTGCTCGGCCACGAGGCCGCCCACGTGCTGGGCCGCCACGCCGCCGAGCGCTATTCGCAGCAGATGAGCACCCAGCTCGTCCTCGCCATCGCCCAGGCGGCCGCCGGGGGCGGAAGCAGCGACGGCGGCCGGGCCGTGGCCTCGCTGGGCGGGGCGGGCGCGCAGATGGGCTTCCTGCTGCCGTTCTCGCGCAAGCACGAACTCGAGGCCGACCGCATCGGCGTCGACATCATGCAGCGCGCCGGCTATCGCCCGCGCGAGGCCGTGACCCTGTGGCGCAAGATGCAGGCGCAGGGCGGCTCGGGCCGGCCGGAGTTCGCCTCGACCCACCCCTCGGACGCAACCCGCATCCAGGCGCTGGAAAACTATCTGGCGAGCCAGGGCTGGTGAGCCTTGTGTGGCTCTAGGGCCACACTACATCCCCTGACGGACCGGGCCGTGCTCATCAGAGGCGGCCCGGCCAGATCCGCCTAGTGAAGGGGACGCTGACTTGAAGATCGACATCTATTCCGACCGCGCCAAGCAGGCCGTGCAATCCGCGCAGAGCCTCGCCCTGGCCCGTGGTCACCAGCAACTGGGGCCCGAGCACCTCCTGAAGGTGCTGCTGGAAGAAAAGGACGGGCTTTCGCGCACCATCATCGCCAACGCCGGCGGCCGCCCCGATGCGGCCGACGCGGCCGTGGACGCGATCCTGGCCAAGAACCCGCGCGTCGACGGCGCCGGCGGCCAGCTCTACATGAAGCCTGACACCGCCCGGGTGTTCGCGGCCGCCGAGGACGGCGCCAAGAAGGCCGGCGACGCCTTCGTCACCACCGAACGCCTGCTCGTGGCCATCGCCAAGGACGGCGCCGAGAGCGCCAAGGCGCTGAAGGACGCCGGCGTCTCGGCCCAGAGCCTGGAGACCGCCGCCGCCGCCCTGCGCAAGGGCCGCACCGCCGACAGCGCGACTGCCGAGGAAGGCTATGACGCGCTCAAGCGCTACGCCCGCGACCTGACGGCCGCCGCTCGCGACGGCAAGATCGACCCGGTCATCGGCCGTGACGAGGAGATCCGCCGCACCATCCAGGTCCTGTCGCGCCGCACCAAGAACAACCCGGTGCTGATCGGCGAGCCGGGCGTGGGCAAGACCGCCATCGTCGAAGGCCTGGCCCAGCGCATCGTCAACGGCGACGTGCCCGAGAGCCTGAAGGACAAGAAGCTGCTGTCGCTCGACATGGGCAGCCTGATCGCCGGCGCGAAGTATCGCGGCGAGTTCGAGGAGCGCCTGAAGGCCGTGCTGGCCGAGGTGACCGCGGCCGAGGGCTCGATCATCCTGTTCATCGACGAGATGCACACCCTGGTCGGCGCGGGCAAGAGCGACGGGGCGATGGACGCCAGCAACCTGCTCAAGCCCGCCCTGGCGCGCGGCGAGCTGCACTGCGTGGGCGCCACGACGCTGGACGAGTATCGCAAGCACGTCGAGAAGGACGCCGCCCTCGCGCGTCGCTTCCAGCCGGTGTTCGTGCAGGAGCCGACGGTGGAGGACACCGTCTCGATCCTGCGCGGCCTGAAGGAGAAGTACGAGGTCCACCACGGCGTGCGCATCAGCGACAGCGCCATCGTGGCCGCCGCGACGCTGTCCAACCGCTACATCGCCGACCGCTTCCTGCCCGACAAGGCCATCGACCTGGTGGACGAGGCCGCCAGCCGCGTGCGGATGGCGATCGATAGCAAGCCCGAGGAGCTGGACGAGATCGACCGCCGCCTGGTGCAGCTGAAGATCGAGCGCGAGGCGCTGTCGAAGGAAACCGACGCCGCCTCCAAGCAGCGCCTGGAGAACCTGGAGGTCGAGATCGACGACCTGCAGTTCCGGTCGGACGAGATGACCGCCCGCTGGAAGGCCGAGAAGGACAAGGTCGGCGGCGCGGCGCAAGCCCGCGAAGCCCTCGACCGCCTGCGGGCCGACCTCGCCAACGCCCAGCGCGCCGGCGATTTCGCCCGCGCCGGCCAGATCCAGTACGGCGAGATCCCGGCGCTCGAAAAGCGCCTGGCCGACGCCGAGGCCGGCGAGAACGGCGACAAGGCGCTGACCCCCGAGGTGGTCGACGCCGAGCAGATCGCCGCCGTCGTCAGCCGCTGGACCGGCGTGCCGGTCGAGAAGATGCTGGAAGGCGAGCGCGAGAAGCTGTTGCAGATGGAGGTCGCTCTGCGTTCGCGCGTGGTCGGCCAGGACGAGGCCCTCGAGGCCGTGTCCGACGCCGTCCGCCGCGCCCGCGCCGGCCTGCACGATCCCACGCGGCCGATCGGCTCGTTCCTGTTCCTGGGCCCGACGGGCGTGGGCAAGACCGAGCTGACCAAGGCCCTGGCCGAGTTCATGTTCGCCGACGAGCATGCGATCACCCGCATGGACATGTCGGAATACATGGAGAAGCACTCGGTCAGCCGCCTGATCGGGGCGCCTCCCGGCTATGTCGGCTACGACGAGGGCGGGGCGCTGACCGAGGCTGTCCGTCGCCGTCCGTACCAGGTGGTGCTGTTCGATGAGATCGAGAAGGCTCACCCGGACGTCTTCAACGTGCTGCTTCAGGTGCTGGATGATGGCCGTCTCACGGACGGGCAGGGGCGGACGGTCGATTTCCGCAACACGATCATCATCATGACCTCCAACCTTGGCGCCGAGTTCCTGGCCAATCAGGAGGACGGGGCCGACGTGGAAGAGGTTCGCCCGCTGGTCATGGCCACCGTGCGCGGCCACTTCCGTCCGGAGTTCCTGAACCGGATCGACGAGATCATCCTGTTCAAGCGGCTGGACCGCTCGAACATGAGCGACATCGTCCGCATCCAGCTTGGGCGGGTGGAGAAGCTGCTGGCCGATCGCCGCATGACCCTGGCGCTGGCGCCCGAGGCCCTGCAGTGGCTGGCCGACAAGGGCTACGACCCGGTCTATGGCGCGCGCCCCCTCAAGCGCGTGATCCAGAAGGAACTGGTCGACCCGATCGCCCGCAGGCTGCTGGCGGGCGAGCTGGAGGACGGCGGCGTCATCGCCGTCGGGGCCGACGACGCCGGCCTGTCCTTTGGCCGTGCGACCTTGCAGTAGGCTCCGGCCTGAATTCGACGAGAAGCGCGCTTCGGTCCTCCGGGGCGCGTTTTTCGTTTGCGGTGGCGCGAAAGCCGCCTACATCTAGAGGGAGAGCCGGACGCTTGTCCTGGCCGCCGGCGACGTTCACCCGATTCCGTCGGGAAGCGCCCAGAGCCCGAGTCGAGGGCTTGCGAGCCCGTCGCTCAGCCCCAAAAATCCTCTTCGAACTGAAAATAATTTATGGAACCAAATCGTGGTTCGAGCGATCGCGCGCGGTCAATAGAGTGACCAAGAGCATAGGCTGCAAGCGGCGCCAATCGCGACAAGAACACGCCTATTTTTCGCCTCTGTCACCTGACGGTTTCGTAATGCGAAAGCTGAACGACCCGGATGATTGCGTAGGTCCAAGGTCAAGCTTTCTTTGGATCAATAGGAGAAGATGCGAACAATGATCGGCCAAGTCAAAGGCAGCTTGAAGATGGCGACGGTCGTCGCGCTGGTGGCTGGGGGCCTGGCGGTCAGCGGCTGCGCGACGAAGAAGTACGTCAACACTCAGGTCGGAGCGGTGAACACGCGGGTGGATGGTCACGACACCCAGATCTCCGAGCTCGACAAGACGTCCCGCGAAGCCCTCGATCGCGCCACTGCCGCCGGCAAGCTCGCCGAAGGCAAGTTCATGTACTCGATGGTCCTGTCGGACGACTCCGTGAAGTTCCCGACCGACCAGGACGCCCTGTCCCCCGAGGCCGAACAGCGCCTGGCGGACTTCGCGGCCAAGCTGAAGGAAGAGAACAAGAACGTGTACCTGGAAATCCAGGGCTACACCGACGCCACCGGCGAGGCTGGCTACAACGAAAAGCTGGGCCAGCGCCGCGCCGACGCCGTGCGCAAGTTCCTCTCGCGTCAGGGCGTCGCCCTGAACCGCATGGCGACCATCTCGTACGGCGCGGAAGATCCCGTGGCCCCGAACGAGACCACCGAAGGCCGGGCGCAGAACCGCCGGGTCGTGATCATGGTGCTGGCCTAAGCCTCACGGCTTGGCCGCCAGGGACGCCGAGCGCGGGCGAAGACTCCACACCTCGCCCGCCGCTCGCGGCCCAGCGCCGATGGTTCAACTTGGGCGGTCCCGGAAACGGGGCCGCCTTTTTTACGTCTGCAGCGTGCTCAGCGACGGGAAACCGCCCGTCTGGCGCAGGGCCTCGGCCAGGGCCATCCCAGCGGTCACCGAGACGTTCAGCGAGCGGGCCTGCGACCGCAGCGGGATCACCACCCGGGCGTCGACGGCGGCGTGGACCTCTTCGGGCGCGCCGCGACTCTCGTTGCCGAACAGCAGGGTGTCGCCGGGCTGGAAGGCGAAGTCGTGGAAGCCCTGCTCGCCGCGGGTGGTGAAAAGCACCAGGCGCCCATGGGCGCGCTGCGGCGCCTTCAGAAAGGTCTCCCACGAATCGTGCCGAGTCAGGTGCGCGAGCGGGCCGTAGTCGAGGGCCGCGCGCTTCAAGCTCTTGTCGTCCAAGGGAAAACTACAGGGCTCGATGACGTCGAGCCCCACGTCCAGGCAGGCCGAAAGCCGAATCGCTGCGCCCACGTTCTGGGGAATGCCGGGTTGAAAAAGCGCGAGACGCATTCTAACGAAACCAACCATGGGGCTAGTAGGGGCATTGCTGCACATCGAATAGGGCTTGCGAACTCTGTTCGCCCATCCGATAGGGAGCGTGCCCCTTGTGGCGAAGATCCGTTCGCGGGTCGAGGTAAAGATATCGCGCCGAATGGCGCATTTCCTGGTCTGGCCGTTCGCGGTCGGACGGATTTCAAAGGGTGGAACAAGGTGGCCGACACCGCCGAGGGCGCAACGAAAGGGCCTGGGTCCGATCCCAGCCGACGCGATTTCATTTACATTGCCGCGATCACCGCAGCAGCCGGCGGCGCAGCGGCGCTTGCCTGGCCGTTCATCGACCAGATGAACCCTTCGGCCGATACGCTGGCCCTGGCTTCGACCGAGTTCGATCTGACCAAGGTCGCCGACGGCCAGCAGGTGACGCTGAAGTGGCGGGGTAAGCCGCTCTTCGTGCGCAACCGCACCCCGGCCGAAATCCAGAAGGCGGTCGCCGACGACAGCGCGTCGATGAAGGATCCCCAGAAGGACGCCGACCGCGTGAAGCCGGGCAAGGCCCAATGGCTGGTGTTGATCGGCTCGTGCACCCACCTGGGCTGCGTGCCCACCTTCGGCGGCGGCGACTACGGCGGCTGGTTCTGCCCGTGCCACGGCTCGCACTACGACACGTCGGGCCGCATCCGTAAGGGTCCGGCTCCGCTGAACCTCGCGGTTCCGGAGTACGAGTTCCTGTCCGACACCAAGGTCAAGATCGGGTAAGCCAGATGAGCGGACATTCGACCTACCAGCCGAAGACCGGTTTCGAGCGCTGGCTCGACGCCCGTCTTCCGATCGTGCGCCTGGGCTACGACAGCTTCGTCGACTACCCGACCCCGCGTAACCTGAACTACTGGTGGACCTTCGGCGGCATCCTGTCGCTGTGCCTGGCCAGCCAGCTGATCACCGGCATCATCCTGGTGATGCACTACACCCCCAGCGCCGACCACGCCTTCGCCAGCGTCGAGCACATCATGCGCGACGTGAACTACGGCTGGCTGATCCGCTACATGCACGCCAACGGCGCGTCGATGTTCTTCATCGCCGTCTATGTCCACATGCTGCGCGGCCTCTACTACGGCTCGTACAAGGCGCCCCGCGAGGTGCTGTGGATCCTGGGCTGCGTGATCTACCTGCTGATGATGGCCACGGCCTTCATGGGCTACGTGCTGCCCTGGGGCCAGATGAGCTTCCACGGCGCCGTCGTGATCACCAACCTGTTCGGCGCCCTGCCGCTGGTCGGTCCGTCGATCACCACCTGGCTGTGGGGCGGCTTCGCCGTCGACAACGCCACGCTGAACCGCTTCTTCTCGCTGCACTACCTGCTGCCGTTCATGATCGCGGGCGTCGTGATCCTGCACATCTGGGCCCTGCACGTGGTCGGCCAGAACAACCCGACCGGCGTCGAGCCCAAGTCGAAGGCCGACACCCTGCCCTTCACCCCGTACGCGACGGTGAAGGACGGTTTCGCGATGAGCGTCTTCCTGATCCTCTTCGCGACCTTCGTCTTCTATCTGCCCAACGCCCTGGGCCATGCCGACAACTACGTCGAGGCCAACCCGCTGGTGACGCCGGCGCACATCGTGCCCGAATGGTATTTCCTGCCGTTCTACGCGATCCTGCGCGCCGTGCCGGACAAGCTGCTGGGCGTCTTGGCCATGTTCGGCGCCATCGCCTGCCTGTTCGCCCTGCCGTGGCTGGACACCTCGAAGGTGCGCTCGATGCGCTACCGCCCGACCGCGAAGCTGTATTTCATCATCTTCGTGGTGGCGTGCTGCATCCTGGGTCTCTGCGGCGCCAAGTTGCCGGACGATCCGGTGCTGGGTCACTTCAAGACCTTCACCCTGGGCGACGCCGACCTGAACAGCTTCGTGTGGCTGAGCCGCTTCGCCTCGCTCTACTACTTCGCGTTCTTCCTGGTGATCCTGCCGGTGCTGGGCCTGGTCGAGAAGACCCTGCCGGTTCCGGACTCCATCGCCTCGCCCGTCCTGTCGCACCCGGCCGCCGCGCCGGAGCAAGCGACCGCCGCGCCTGAAATGAAGGGCTGATCCCGATGCTGCGCAAACTCTCCGTCATCGCAGCGGTCGCGGGTCTGATGGCGTCGTTCGCCGCCGCCCCGGCCCTGGCCGCCGGTCACCCGCTGGAACCGGAAAAGATCCACTGGTCGTTCAACGGCCCGTTCGGCAAGTTCGACCAGGCCCAGCTGCAACGCGGCTACAAGGTCTATCGCGAGGTCTGCTCGTCGTGCCACTCCATGAAGCTCGTCAGCTTCCGGAACCTCGGCGACAAGGGTGGTCCGTTCTATAACGAGAAGTACCCGAACTCGAACGACAACCCGTGGGTCAAGGCGATCGCCAAGGAGTTCGAGGTCGCCGACATCGACTCCGAGACCGGCGACGCCATCAAGCGTCCGGCCACCAGCGCCGACCGCTTCCCCTCGCCGTTCCCGAACGAGGCGGCGGCCCGCGCCAGCAACGGCGGCGCGTTCCCGCCGGACATGTCGCTGCTGGCCAAGGCCCGCACCGGCGGTCCCGACTACATCCACGCCATCGTCACGGGCTACAAGAACCCGCCGGCGGGCCTGAAGGTCGGTCCGGGCCAGCACTACAACCCGTACATGCCGGGCGATCTGGCGGCCTACTGGAGCGGTGACCACGCTCATGTTCCGCCGGGCGGCTTCATCGCCATGGCCCCGCCGCTGACCGAGGGCGGCGTCACCTTCGACGACGGCACCAAGGCCACGGTCGACCAGCAGGCCCGCGACGTCTCGGCCTTCCTGATGTGGGCCGCCGAGCCCAAGCTGGAGGAGCGCAAGCAGACGGGCTTCGCGGTGATGATCTACCTGATCCTCTTCGCCGGCCTGCTCTATGCGAGCTACCGCAAGGTCTGGAAGAACGAGTCGCACTGAGCGGCCTGTTCGGACCAGAAATGAAGAAGGGCCCGGCGGCGACGCCGGGCCCTTTTGTTTGGAACCTCCCCCTCTGGGGGAGGCGATCGCGTAGCGATCGGTGGGGGGAGTAACTGGCAATCGGCCATCGCTTCGACAGCTGAAAGCTTCCCCCCGCCGGCCTTCGGCCTCCTCCCCCAAAGGGGGAGGTTCCTTGCTGCCGCTCACCCCCGGTCCAGCACCGTGTCGATCGTGAACCCGCCCTTCAGGGCCAGGGTCACCGGCGTGCGTTCGACCACGTCGCGCAGGCGGGCGATGGCGGCCTCGTCGAGCGCGCCCGTGGCCGAGACCTTGCGGTCGATGCGGGGCTTGTCGCCGTGGGTGTCCAGCGTCAGCGTCGTCTCGATGGTCACCTCGCCCCAGCCCTTGCGGTCGGCGTACATGCGCAGGGTGGTGGCCGTGCAGGCCGCCAGGCCCGCCAGGACGAAGCCGAAGGGCGGCGGACCGGCGTCCTGGCCGCCCAGGGCCTGGGGCTCGTCGCCGACCAGCTTGTGGCCGTTGACGTCGAGCAGGATCGTGTGGCGCGGATCGGCGGTGACGGCGTGAGCGCGTGAGGCCATGGGAAACTCCGTACAGGGAAGAAGCGAGCTAGGGCGTGAGCCAAAGGGCGTGAGCGGCGGGATCCAGCCGCAGGCGACCCCGGGCCAGCACCTCGACGCCGAGGGCGCCGACGACGCCGGGGGGCAGGTCGCCGGCCTTCACCGCGCGGGCGCGGGGATAGAGCCGGCCGTCGAAGGCCAGGCCCGCCACCGTGCCGGCCGGGGCCTGACGCGGTCCGTCGGCCGGTCCACGGGCGCGCAGGGCGGCGGCCGAGGCCGTGTCGAGGGCGAAGGGGCCCTGGACGCTCGAGAAGCCGTCGGAGGCGCTGGCGCGCACCGTCGGCACCCCGCCGACCATCTCGACCGGCAGGGAGGGTCCTGAGGGGCGCGAGAGGCCGTCGGCGGGCTCCAGCCGCAGGCGGCAGGGGGAAAAGTCGATCACCACCGTGTAGCGGGCCAGGATGTCGGCGCCGATGACGCCTGCGATGGGGGCGACGAAGCCGACGCCGCGATAATCGAGGTCGACCACCGTCACGGGCTGGGCCGGCAGGGCCTGGCCGGCCACGCGGACGGGCAGGGAGAGCTCGCTTCCCTCAAAGCCGCCGGCCTGGGCCTTGGTGTCGTGCAGCAGGGTATGCGGCGCCGACAGGTCGATGACGAAGTCGCCGGTCATGTCGCCGATGGCGGCGGGCGCGACGACCGCGCCGTTCTCGAACCAGCAGGCGGTCTCGCCAGCCCGCGCCGAGGCGGCGGTGGCGAGCGTGACGGCCAAAGCGAGAAGCGGAGCGCGCATGGGGGCAGACTAGAGCGTGTGGGGCAGGGGTGGAAAGCGTCGGGTGGCTGACCAAGCCTTAGCCGCACGCATCGCGCATGGCTTGAACGGAAAGAGGGCGGACGCCTGCGCGTCCGCCCCCCTCCGGCCCGTTCTCCAAGATGCTCCCCCTGGAGGGGGAGCTGTCGCGAAGCGACTGAGGGGGAAGTGACAGCGGCGTCGCAGAAGCCGCTTCCCCCTCCGGCCCTTCGGGCCACCTCCCCCTTCGGGGGGAGGGTTTTACTTCCGCAGCCCCACCGGCACGCTCTGCGCCGCGACGGCCGCTGTAGCGCGCGCCGAGATCGCCGCGGACGACGCCCCCAGCTGGACCTCGTAGTCGCCGGCCGCCACCGTCCAGCCATGGGCCTTCTCGTTCCAGGTCGCCAGCAGGCGCGGGTCGACGGCCAGGGTCACGGTCTTGCTGGCGCCGGGTGCGAGGTCGACCTTCTCGAAGCCAGCCAGGCGGCGCGGAGCCTCCCAGCCGCCGGCCTTGGGCGAGACATAGACCTGCGGCACGTCCTTGCCGGCCCGCTTGCCGGTGTTGGTCACCTTGAACGACACGCTCAGCTGGCCGCCGGCGCTCGAGGTCTTCAGGTCCGAATAGGCGAAGCTGGTGTAGGACAGGCCGTGGCCGAACGGGAACAGCGGCGACAGGCCCTTCTTGTCGAACCACTTGTAGCCCACGGCCGCGCCCTCGATCGAATAGTCGACGGAAAACAGCGCGTCGGGCGTCTTCGGGTCGCCGTCGAGCTTGGGCCGCGGCAGCTGGGCCTCGCTGGCCGGGAAGGTCACCGGCAGGCGGCCCGAGGCGTCCACCTCGCCGGTCAGCACGCGGGCGATGGCTTCGCCGCCGCTCGTGCCCGGGAACCAGGCCTGCAACACCGCGCCGACGTCCTTGAGCCACGGCATGGTCACCGGGCCGCCGGTCTCGAGCACGACGACGGTCGGCTTCCCGGCCTGGGCGGCCGCCGCGATCATGGCGTCCTGGTTCTTGGGCAGGGCCAGGGACGACACGTCCTCCGACTCGGTGGTCCACTGGTCGGCGAAGACGATGACGAGGTCGCTGTCGGCCGCCAGCTTGGCGACGGCGCTCGCGTCCTTGCCGTCGTTGTAGGTGAACTTCGCCTGCGGGGCGCGGGCCTGCAGGGCCTTCAGCGGCGACGACGGGTAGTAGATCACCGGGCCCGGCCAGGTCTTGGGCTCCAGCCCCTGCACGGCGCGGCCGCCGGCCGGATAGACCTGCGACGAGCCCCCGCCCGACAGCACGCCGACATCGGCATAGGCGCCGATCACGGCGACCTTCTGGGCCTTCAGCGCCAGGGGCAGCACGCCCTTGTCGTTCTTCAGCAGGACCATGCCTTCCTCGGCGTCGGCCTGGCTGACCTTGCCGTTGGCGGCCAGGTCGATGGGCGCGATCTTCACCGGGTGGTCGACCGCGCCGCTGGCGAACAGCGAGCGGACGATGCGGCGGGCCATGTCGTCGAGGCGCGCCTGGCTGACCGCGCCGCTGGCGAGATCCGCCTTCAGCACGCTGGCCAGGAAGGGCTGCTTGTCGAAGGCGTCGCCGGCCGATTCCTGGTCGAGGCCGGCGTTGACCGACTTGGCGCCCGAGTGCACGGCGCCCCAGTCGGACATCACGTAGCCCTTGTAGCCCCAGTCCTGCTTGAGCACCTTGTTCAGCAGCCAGTCGTTCTCGCAGGCGTAGTGGCCGTTGACGCGGTTGTAGGCGCACATCACCGAGTGCGGATCGGACGCCTCCATGGCGATCTGGAAGGCCAGGAGGTCGGAGGTGCGGGCGTCGGCGTCGCCGATCCTGCTGTCGACCACGAAGCGTCCGGTCTCCTGGGCGTTCAGGGCGTAGTGCTTGATGGTCGAGACGATGTGGTTGGACTGGATGCCCTTGATCTGGGCCCCGACCATCACGCCGGCCAGCAGCGGGTCCTCGCCGCCATATTCGAAGTTGCGGCCGTTGCGCGGCTCGCGGACCAGGTTCACGCCGCCGGCCAGCATGACGTTGAAGCCAGAGTCGCGGGCCTCCTTGCCGATCATCGCGCCGCCCTTTTCGGCCAGGGCCGGGTTCCAGGTGGCGGTGGTGGCCATGCCCGAGGGCAGGGCGGTGCGCTCGCGGAACTCGGCCGCGCTGCCTTGGGTGGCCACGCCGATGCCGGCGTCGGTCTCGAACTGGGCCGGGATGCCCAGGCGCGGCAGGCCCGGCACGTAGCCGGCCGAGCCGGGCAGCGAGGCTTCGATGCGCGTATACTTCGGCTTCATGTCGGCGCCGAAGTAGCCGTAGACGAGGGTCAGCTTCTCGTCCTGGGTCATGGCCTTGACGGCCAGGTCGGCGCGGGTGTCGGCGTCGAGCTTGGGGTCCAGCCAAGGCTGGCCGGCCGGCGCGGCGGCGGGCGCGGCGTGGCCGGCATGTTCCTGGGCGAGGGCGGGGACGCCCATCGTGGCGATGGTCAGGGCCAGGGCGCTGGCGCGCCAGAGACGCGAGTTCATTCTACCTCCCACTTGTATGATCTTGGCCGGCGGACCGGCGGGTGTTTCGTCGTCCGTCAGCCGGACTTGCCCGGCGGCCGCTTGCGGGCCGGGCCGGTGGATTCGCGGACCACCAGGGTGTGCTGGGCAAGGAACGGACTGGGGCGGATGCCGGAGTCGCTGCTGTTCCAGGCGGCGAAGGTCTGCAGGGCGCGCAGGGCCATCGGCTCGAACGGCTGGCGGATGGTGGTCAGGGTCGGCCAGATGACCCCGGCGATCGGCGCGTCGTCGAAGCCGACCACCGACAGGTCGTCGGGAATGCGCAGGCCGCGGCGCTGGGCCTCCATGCAGGTGGCGGCGGCCATGTCGTCATTGGCGGCGAAGATGGCGGTCGGCGGCTCGTCGATGTCGAGCAGCAGCTTGGCCGCGTCCATGCCGGTCTTGAAGGTGAACTCGCCCCCGACGATCAGCTCCGGGGCCGGGCGCGGCAGGCCGGCGGCGGCGTAGGCCTCGAAGAAGCCGTTGCGGCGGTGGGTGCTGGCGGCGTGGTCGGGGTGACCGGCGATGTGGCCGATGCGGGTGTGGCCCAGGCTGAACAGGTGCTCGACCACCTCGCGGGCGGCGGCGCGGTCGTCCATGGCGATGGCCGGGAAGTTGGGGTCGGGCGTGGTCGGCGAGATCAGCACGCAGCGCACGTCAAGCTCGCGCATCAGCGCCTTCAGCGGACCAAAGTCGCATTCGGGCGGCAGAAGGATGACTTCGCGGATGCCGCCGTCCTCGATGAAGGCGCGGATGCGCTCGTGCCAGCCGACCACCGGGCCGTCGAACAGTTCCACCGTCAGGTGGCGGCCGGTCTCCAGGCAGGCCAGCAGCAGGGCGTGGTGGGTGCGGGTGTGATAGCCGCCGCTGGGGTCGCCCATCAGCACGCCGACGGCCGAGGCCCCTTGCGCGCGGAAATGACGGGCCACGGCGCTGGGCTGGTAGCCGATGGCGGCCATGGCCTCGCGGACCTTGTCGCGGGTCTTTGTGGTGACGCTGGCGTGGTCGTTCATCACGCGCGAGACGGTCTTGGCCGAGACCCCCGCCCGTTTGGCCACATCGTGAATCGTCGTCATTCGTAAAGACCCGCACCCGACTCGGCCGCGTGACGCGCATCCCCCAAGAGGGGCGGCGCGGCGGCTCCCGGGGACCAGCCATACCGCAGCTCGACCGCCTTGTCATGCGACTGGACAATTGCGGGTCAAAAAATGTCCTTGTCGTGGACATTTGGCGGGTCATTTGGGGGTGCCCGTCGGGTCATTGCGGTTGCTCTGGAACCGCTTCCGATTCCCCTTCGATCGAAAAATGACGTCGGTCTGTCCTTCTCGGACATCCTGCAAGCGGCTCGCGCCTGGGTAGCTGTCAGCGCTGTCTTTCAGGCTTTGGATGCGGCGGGGGGGTCAGAATATTCAATAAAAACAACATGAAATTCCAGTGGTGGTTTAGGGGCGCGGCGCGCCGCCTCGTCGTGGCGACGCTTCGAAATCCGCCGATTTCCGAAAATGACAACGTTGACATTCTTGTTGACTTGCCGGGGACATTTGGGAATGTTGCCACCGTGACCGGCGTCTGAGAGCCGGATCGCAGCACCGTTCCGGCGCCGGGGGTCGCCGACAGGACAATCACCGGGTCACGACCGCCGAAGCAGGTTGGCGTGAAGGTCGAGACCCGGCTCGAGACCCACCGCGGCGTCAAAAGGCGTCGCGGCCCGAACGCAAGAACAAGACATTGGGGAGCGATCGATTTGACCACACCACGTAGCAAGTCCGTCTGGACTCGCGGCCTGACCCTGGCCCTTCTGGCCGGCGCGTCGCAGGCCGTCATCACCACATCCGCCCTGGCGCAGACCGCCGGTTCGACCGAAGAGACCGCGGTCGAGGAGATCGTCGTCACCGGCGTGCGCGGCTCGCAGCTGAAGTCGGTCGACGTCAAGCGCCGCGAGGCCTCGATCGTCGACGCCATCTCGGCCGAGGACATCGGCAAGCTGCCCGACGTCACCATCGCCGACTCGCTGCAGCGCATCCCGGGCATCCAGATCCAGCGCAACGCCGGTGAAGGCGCCACCGTCAACATCCGGGGCCTGGCCCAGGTCATCACCCTGCTGAACGGCGAGCAGTACCTCAGCGCGGGCAACATGGGCTCGGCCCAGCCCAACCTGCTGGACGTGCCCTCGCAGCTGATGAACCAGGTGCTGGTCTACAAGTCGACCGACCCGAACAACGCCCTGTCGGGCATCTCGGGCACCATCGACCTGCGCACCCGCCGGCCGTTCCAGATGCAGGAAGGCTTCACCTTCGCCGGCGCGGCCGAGGCCCAGCGCGGCGAACGCACCAAGGAAGACGACTACCTGGCCAACATCCTGGCCAGCTGGCGCAACGACCGCGTCGGCCTGCTGGTTTCGGCCGCGCAGAGCAAGTCGAACCTGGGCAACAACTTCTCGGGCGCCGTCTCGCTGTCGGGCAACAACGACTGGGGCGGTTCGAACCCGAACAACTTCCTGTCGCCGCACGGCTTCGAAAGCTTCAACCGCGTCGTCGAGCGCAAGCGCACCGGCGTCAACGTGTCGTTCGAGGCCGACCTGGGCGAGGGCTTCACCCTGGTCGCCGAGGGCTTCTACGCCAAGCTCGACGAATACAACCGCGCCGCCGGCATCAACATCTCCAACCGCTGGGACGGCGGCGCTTTCGGCAACTGGACCCGTCCCACCGACTTCGAGCAGACCGGCGTCAGCGCGCCGCCGCCCGGCCCGGCCCCGATCGGCGGCAACGGCCGTCCGTGGCTGGCGGTCAGCGAGTACGACATCGACGCCTGGTGGGTGAACTCGTTCACCGTCAACCGCGTCACCAAGTCCGAGAGCAAGAACTACAATCTCGAACTGAAGTACGACAACGGCGGCAACTTCACCTCGGAAGTGCGGGCCATCCGCGCCAACGGCGACCGCCTGAGCATGAACGGCCAGGCCCAGGGCGACCTGTCCAACTGGCAGTACGCGCCGGACCGCTTCACGCTGTTCCGCAACGCCCAGGACCGCACCCGCGGCACCTTCTATCCGAAGGCCATCTGCGACCAGTATCCGGCCAGCCAGCGCAGCAACGCCGTCACCGGCTCGGCCGGCGGCTGCTACCTGAACCCCAACCCCTTGGGCTACGGCCAGAACCCGCAGCTGCACTATGACGTCAGCGGCAAGAGCCCGGTGTGGAGCGGCTTCGACACCCCGATCTCGGGCGGCCTGGGCGCAGGCAAGACCCTGCGCGACTACATGGCCAACAAGGACAGCTACGCGATCGGGGCCTTCTCGTCGGAAGGCAACAACGAAGTCGAGTCGGACATGAACGTGTTCCGCGCCGACGGTCACTACAAGTTCGACGAGAAGTTCCTGGGCTTCATCACCAAGGTCGACGCCGGCGTCCGCCAGAGCGACCGCTCGGTCAGCGTCGAGCAATTCCACCTGTTCTCGGGCTTCTACGGCGGGGTTCCCGGCGCGGTGCAGGCCAACGGCGCGCCCGTTCCGGCCGGCGGCTGCATGGCCCAGTGGAAGGCCATCGACGTCGTTATGAACCAGAACCAGTGCCAGGCCGGCGAGTTCGTGCCCAACCCGATCACCGGCGTGCCGGAGTTCCAGGGCTACACGGTCAACCGTCCGACCAAGCTGACGACCTACAACAACGCCATCTGGGTCAACAACCTGGGCGGCGTCACCAAGGGCATGCCCGGCTTCTGGGCCATCGACCCGCGTGACTTCGACGACGTGCTGGCCTTCCAGAAGAAGGTGTTCGGCGACGCCGTCCGCGTGCAGGTGCCTGGCCAGACCTACGACGTCGACCTGAAGGAACAGAGCGCCTACGGCGCCGGCGCCTTCGAGATCGGCCAGCTGTCGGGCGACTTCGGCCTGCGCGTCATCCAGACGGAACTGCTGGTGAAGCAGAACCTGACCGGCGACGTCATGAACTACGGCGACACCAACGCCGACGCCGGCGACACGGTCACCCGCCGCAAGTACACGGACTGGCTGCCGTCGTTCAACGCCACCTACGACCTGACCGACAACATCAAGCTGCGCTTCGCCTATTCGAAGACGATGCAGCCGCTCGACCTGGGCAGCTACGGCGGCGGCCTGTCGATCTTCACCGCCGACTGCGGCGCCAGCATGCCGAACGTTCGCTGCGTGACCGGGGCCAGCGCCTCGGGCAACCCGAACCTCGACCCGTGGCGCTCGCAGAACTTCGACGGCGCGATCGAGTACTACTTCGGCCGGGCCTCGATGCTGAACATCTCGGCCTTCAAGCTGAAGATCGACAGCTTCGTCACCGGCGGCACCATCAAGGGCAGCTTCCCCGACCAGGACGGCGTGATCCGCCGCGAGGTCGACGTGTCGCTGCCGCTGCAAGGCGACGGCGGCGAGGTCTCGGGCGTGGAGCTGGGCGCCAAGATCGCCTTCACCGACATCATCCCGGACGTGCCGATCCTGAAGAACTTCGGCGTCGACACCAACTACACCTACTCGCCCAGCGAGGAGTCGCGTCTGGACCTGAAGGGCGACAAGCTGCCGTTCTTCGACAACTCCAAGCACCAGTTCAACCTGGTCGGCTGGTACCAGGACGACAAGCTGCAGGCGCGCGTGGCCTACAACTACCGCACCGATCGCCTGTCCGGCACCATGGGCGGCGGCGGCCAGCGGGTGATCCCCATCTACCAGGGCTCCACCGGCTACGTCGACGTCAACGTCAGCTACGACGTCCGCAAGGACGTGACGGTCTACTTCAACGGCTCGAACGTCACCGGCGAGATCGAGGACTACTACCTGCGTTTCGCCAAGGGCAAGGAACAGTACTCGTCGCAGAACGAGTTCGAGCCCCGCTACACGATCGGTCTCCGCGCCAAGTGGTGATCTGAAGCCTTCCTCCCTGCGCCCGCCGTGGCGGCCCTTCGGGGTCGCCACGGCGGCTCTTTTTGTTTGGGAGGCAGCTATTCAACGGCGCTTTCGGGCGCCAGTTTTCCGGTTCGGCCATCGGCGCTTTCCGGCGTCGATTTTCCGGTTCGGGGAGGACCGGCCATGAGCGAAGACGTCCGCAACGGGCGCATCCGCAGCATCGTCATCGTCGGCGGGGGCACCGCCGGCTGGATGGCGGCCGCGAGCCTGCGCCGCCATTTCGGCAAGGCGCCGATCGACATCACCCTGGTCGAGAGTTCCGAGATCGGCACGATCGGGGTGGGCGAGGCGACCATCCCCACCATCCGCAATTTCTACCAGTCGCTGGGCCTGGACGACCTGGAGGTGCTGCGCGCCACGCAGGGCACGTGCAAGCTGGGCATCCGCTTCAAGGACTGGATGGCCCCGGGCTCGGCCTTCATCCATCCCTTCAGCCTGTACGGCCAGGACCTGAACGGCGTTCCCTTCCAGCACTATTGGCTGAAGGCCCGCGCCTCCGCCGACGTGGGCGAAATGGGCGAGTATTCGCTGGGCGCCAGCCTGGCGGCGGCGGGCAAGTTCACCGTGCCGACCGCCAATCCGCCCTCCAGCCTGTCGGTGTTCGACTGGGCGCTGCACTTCGACGCGGCCCTGTTCGCCCAGCTGATGCGCCGCGTGGCCGAGGCCAACGGCGTCAGGCGCATCGACGCCAAGGTCGTGAAGGTCAACCTGCGCCCAGAGGACGGTTTCGTCGCCTCGCTGGACCTGCATACAGGCGCAAACATCGAGGGCGAGCTCTTCATCGACTGCTCGGGCTTTCGCGGCCTGCTGATCGAGGAGGTGCTGGGAACCGGCTACGAGGACTGGTCGCGGTGGCTGTTCTGCGACCGGGCGCTGGCCGTGCAGAGCCAGCCTCCGGAGGGCGCGCAGCCTCCGCCCTATACCGACGTCACCGCCCACAGCGCCGGCTGGCGCTGGCGCATTCCGCTGCAGCACCGCTACGGCAACGGCTACGTCTATTCGAGCCGCCACATCGACGACGAGGCCGCCAAGGCCGAGCTGGTCGCCGCCGTGCCAGACCGGCTGCTGCACGAGCCGCGCCTGATCCGCTTCACCCCCGGCCGCCGCAAGCAGGTGTGGAACCGCAACGTCGTGGCCCTGGGCCTGGCGTCGGGCTTCCTCGAGCCGCTGGAGAGCACCTCGATCGCGCTGATCGAGACGGGCATCGAGAAGCTCAAGGCCCTGTTCCCGGACCGTAGCTTCGATCCGGCCGTGGTCGACGAGTTCAACGACTGGTCCCGCCGCGAGATGGAGCGGGTGCGCGACTTCGTGGTGCTGCACTACAAGGCCGCCCAGCGGGGCGACACGCCGTTCTGGCGCACCACCCGCGACGCCGACATCCCCGAGACCCTGGCCCGCAAGGTCGAGCTGTTCCGCTCGCGTGGGCACATCGCTCGCTACCGCTGGGAGATGTTCCAGCCGCCCAGCTGGCTGGCGATCTTCGCCGGCTTCGACATCCTGCCGGGCGGCTGGGATCCGGCGCTGGACGGGATCGACGGGCAGGCCCTGGCCGCCAGCCTCAACCAGATGCGGGCGGGCGTGGCCCGGGCGGTGGCCCAGGCCCCCACCCACGGCGATTTCCTGCGCCGCTATGTCGGCGCGGCGCCGGCGGCGGCCGAATAGACAAGAACGACAAGAAACAAGCGTACGGGAGACGGCCGATGGCCAACAATCTGCGGAAGATCGTGATCGTGGGCGGCGGCTCGGCCGGCTGGATCACGGCGGCGATGATCAGCCACTATCTCAAGGACAGCCCCTGCGAGATCGAGCTGATCGAGTCCGAGCAGATCGGCATCATCGGCGTGGGCGAAAGCACCATCCCGCCGTTCCTCCAGCTGATCCGCAGCCTGGGGATCGACGAGAAGGAGTTCATGCAGGAGACCCAGGCCGCCTTCAAGCTGGCCATCCGGTTCGAGAACTGGCGCCAGAAGGGCGAGGTCTACTACCACCCGTTCGGCCTGATCGGCGGTCTGGTGGACGTGCACGAGTTCTACCAGGTCTGGCTGCGCGGCAAGGCCGAGGGCCATCCGTCCAGCCTGCAGGACTTCGCCCCGGCCTCGGTGATGGCCGATCGCTGGAAGTTCATGTCGCCGGCCATGGCCCCGCGCACCATGCTGGCCAACGCCAACTACGCCGTGCACATCGACGCGGCCCTGCTGGCCAAGTTCCTGCGCAAGTTCGCCGAGGCCCGGGGCGTCAAGCGCACCGAGGGCATCGTCAAGGACGTGGCCACCCGTCCCGACGGCTTCATCGAGAAGGTGATCCTGCAGGACGGCCGCGAGGCCTCAGGCGACCTCTTCATCGACTGCTCGGGCTTCCGTTCGCTACTCAGCGGCAAGACCCTGGGCACCGAGTTCCTCGACTGGTCGGACGTGCTGCTGAACGACCGGGCCATCGCGGTGCAGACCGCCAACATCCAGGACCCGCACCCCTACACCCTGGCCCAGGCCCAAGACGCCGGCTGGCGCTGGCGCATCCCGCTGCAGCACCGGGCCGGCAACGGCTACGTCTATTGCAGCCAGTATTGCAGCGACGACGAGGCCCTGGCCACGCTGATGAGCCAGGTCGAGGGCGAGGCGGTGCGCGATCCCTGGCTGGTGCCGTTCAAGACCGGCATGCGCAAGCAGCTGTTCAACAAGAACTGCGTGGCCATCGGCCTGGCCGGCGGCTTCATCGAGCCGCTGGAGTCGACCGCCCTGCACCTGATCTATCGCGGCGTCGACTACCTGCTGCGGTTCTTCCCCGATCGCGACTGCGATCCGTTGCTGGCGGCCGAGTACAACAGGCGCATGCAGGTCGACTACGAGGAGATCCGCGACTTCATCGTGCTGCACTACTTCACGACCAAGCGCGACGACACGCCGTTCTGGCGCGCCTACCAGCAGGTGACGCCGCCCGAGAGCCTGCGCGAGCGGATCGAGCTGTTCAAGGCCAGCGGCGTGCTGCGCGACGGCGTCGACGACATGTTCCGCGCCCCCAGCTGGCAGTCGGTGATGGAGGGCATGGGCATCCGGCCCAAGCGCTACCAGCAGCTGGTCGACACCCTGCCGGCCGGGGTGGTGAAGGGGCTGCTCGACAAGTCGGCCCCGATGCTCAGCGAGCTGGTGGACACCCTGCCCAGCCACGGCGACTTCCTGCGCCAGCACTGCCCGGCGCCGGTGCCCGAGGCGCTGCTGAAGAAGGCGGGGTAGATCGTTTTACCCTCTCCCCACGGGAGAGGTTTCCCAACCTACACCTCGGCCCACATCCGCAGCAGGTTGTGATAGGTCCCGGTCAGCGACAGCACCGACGGGTCGGCCTGGCCGACCTGGCCGGCCAGGCGCTGGATCGAGACGTCCATGTCCAGCATCAGGGCCCGCTTGGCGTCGTCGCGCACCAGGCTCTGGATCCAGAAGAAGCTGGCGGTGCGAGTTCCGCGCGTGACCGGGGTCACGTGGTGCAGGCTCGAGGCCGGATAGAGGATCAGCGAGCCGGCCGGCAGTTTGACCAGGTGGCTGCCGTAGGTGTCGTCGACCACCAGCTCGCCGCCGTCGTAGTCGTCGGGATCGCTCAGGAACAGGGTGGCCGACAGGTCGGTGCGGATCTGGGCGCCGGTGGCGGGGTTGCGGCGGATCGAGTTGTCGACATGGTCGCCGAAGCCCATGCCCTCGCCGTAGCGGTTGAACAGCGGCGGCAGGATGGTGTGGGGCAGGGCGGCCGACACGAACAGCGGATTGGCTTGCAGGGCCTGGACGATGATCGCCCCCACCTCGCGGGCGGCCGGGCCGTCCTGCGGCAGCTGCTGGTTGTTCTTGGCCATGGCCGCCTGGAAGCCCGAGGTGGCGTTGCCGTCGACCCACGGCGCCGCGTCGATGACCGCCCGGCAGTGGGCGACTTCGTCGGGGCTCAGCACGTCGGGGATCTGCAGCATCATGGCGGGGCGGCCCTAAGTCGTCTTGTGCTCAGGCTTTAGGCCCTGAGACCGCGCGCGGCAATGCGAACGCCTCGCAGAAGATTGCGTAAGGTGGAAAGATGCTCCCCCTGAAGGGGGAGCTGTCGCGGAGCGACTGAGGGGGAAGTCGTTGCGGCGGCTCAGAAGCCGCTTCCCCCTCCGGCCCTTCGGGCCACCTCCCCCTTCAGGGGGAGGATCTCAGAACAGCCACCGCCTTGGGTACTTGTCGCCAAGGGCCCGGGCCTCTCCGGTCTTCAGGCCCAGCTCGCGCATGCGGTAGGCCAGGATCTGGCGCATGGCGTCGACCGGCTCGCGGCCGTCGACGGGGCTGGAGGCGATCGTCCCGGCCTGCTGGGCCAGATCCGTCGCCGCCCATTCGGCCAGGGCCCGGTCGGCCTTGCCGACGGCGAAGTAGTGCGGGACGGGCGTGCGTTCGCCGGGAACCTCGACCATCACGGCGATCACCCAGCCCTGGGGGATCATGTCGGCGTCGGGGCGTTGGCGGAACATGGGCCGGATGTAGCGGGACGGCGGCCGTCGTTCAATTGCCCCCGTGGCTGCCCCCGTCGTTGCCGCCGCCGTGCGCGGGGCCGTCGTCCTTGCAGATGCCGGTGATCACGCAGAACTGGGTGTCGAGCAGGTTGCGGATCGCCACGCCGGCGGCCTGGGCTTCGTTGCCGTTCTGGTAGCGGAAGGTTGCCCGGGCCCTGATCAGCGACTGGCCGACCGGCCCCTCGTAGAAGCCGACGGCGGCTTCGAGGTCGGCGGAGCTCATCTCGCGGGCCAGGGCGCGGCCGGCGGCCTCGACCATGATCTGGCGCGCCTTGGGCCGGGCCTCCTGCAACATGTCGTACACGGCGCGCCGCTGCTCGGCGGGGATCGGCTTGTCGGTCCGGTAGAGCAGGGAGCCGCCATAGGCCATCATCTCGGTCTCTGCGTCGTCGCCGATGCGCATGGCCAGCGCCAGCCGGCGGCCGAGCAACTGGTCGGTCAGGGCGGGCATGGGGCCGGAGACGGCCTTCTCCTCCCGGGGCGGCGAGAAGGTGATGGGGATCGACACCGTCGTCGGGGTCGGCTGGCCGCAGCGGATTTCAGGCTTGAACTCCATCAGCGGGCGGAGGCTGACGGCTGCTTCGCCAAAGCCCATGCCCGGCGGGGTTTCGGAGATGACGAAGCACTCGCTGGCCTTGCCCTGGGTGTCGACCGTGCACTGGATGACGACCCGGCCGCCCTGGCGCTTGGCCGCGGCCTGGGGCGGATAGGCCCACATGATGTCGTCGGGCGACAGCGGGGTCTTCCAGTCGGCGCGGACCTTGGGAATCGATGGATCGCCGCCTGCGGGGCAGTCCGTATCCACGCTGGCGGCAGTCGCCGCGGCCAAGGCCAGCGCTGCGATCAGAAAGCTCATTCACCCGTCCCCCGACTCCAAGGTTCGTTGCTAGTGGAGCTTGGCCGTTGGAGCAACCTGGGTGCGAGCGCGAGGTGACGGTCCCGCGTGATCGGCAAAGAAAAAGGGCGGAGCCTCGCGGCCCCGCCCTTCTCTTGTCGGTTCAGGTAACCGGATTTCTTAGAAATCCATGTCGCCCATGCCGCCCGGCATGCCGCCCGGAGCAGCGGCGCCGCCGCCCTTCTTGGGGGCTTCGACGATGGCGGCTTCCGTGGTGATCAGCAGGCCGGCCACCGAGGCGGCGTTCTGCAGAGCCGTGCGGACGACCTTGGCCGGGTCGATGACGCCGTCGACGACCAGGTCGACATACTGTTCGCTCTGGGCGTTGAAGCCGAACGAGCTGCTGTCGTTTTCCAGGATCTTGCCGACCACGATCGAGCCTTCGACGCCGGCGTTCTCGGCGATCTGACGGATCGGAGCCTGCAGGGCGCGACGGACGATGGCGATACCGGCGGTCTGGTCGTCGTTCTCGCCGACCACGCCGGCCAGGGCCTTCGAGGCCTTCAGCAGGGCGGTGCCGCCACCCGGGACGATGCCTTCGTCGGCGGCCGCGCGGGTCGCGTTCAGGGCGTCGTCGACGCGGTCCTTCTTTTCCTTGACTTCGACTTCGGTCGAGCCGCCGACGCGGATGACCGCGACGCCGCCGGCCAGCTTGGCCAGGCGTTCTTGCAGCTTTTCCTTGTCGTAGTCCGACGTGGTGTCTTCGATCTGGCGCTTGATCTGGGCGATGCGGGCTTCGATCGATTCCTTCTCACCGACGCCGTCCACGATGGTGGTGTCGTCCTTGGTGATCTGGATCTTCTTGGCGCGGCCCAGCATGTCGAGCGAGACGTTCTCGAGCTTGATGCCGAGGTCTTCGCTGACGACTTGGGCGCCGGTCAGGATGGCGATGTCTTCCAGCATGGCCTTGCGGCGGTCGCCGAAGCCCGGAGCCTTGACGGCGGCGACGCGCAGGCCGCCACGCAGCTTGTTGACGACCAGCGTGGCCAGGGCCTCGCCTTCGACGTCTTCAGCGATGATGACCAGCGGGCGGCCCGACTGGACGACGGCTTCCAGCACCGGCAGCAGCGGCTGCAGCGACGACAGCTTCTTTTCGAACAGCAGGATGAGCGGCTCTTCGAGCTGAACTTCCATCTTGTCGGCGTTGGTGATGAAGTACGGCGACAGGTAGCCGCGGTCGAACTGCATGCCTTCGACGACGTCGAGTTCGGTTTCGGCGGTCTTGGCTTCTTCGACGGTGATGACGCCTTCGTTGCCGACCTTGTCCATCGCCTTGGCGATCATCTCGCCGACTTCCTTGTCGCCGTTGGCCGAGATGGTGCCGACCTGAGCGATTTCAGCGTTGGTCGTGACCTTCTTCGACGAGGTCTTGATGTCCTCGACGGCGATCAGGACGGCCTTGTCGATGCCGCGCTTCAGGTCCATCGGGTTCATGCCGGCGGCGACCGACTTAAGGCCTTCCTGGACGATGGCTTGAGCCAGGACGGTGGCGGTGGTGGTGCCGTCGCCAGCCTTGTCGTTGGTCTTCGAGGCCACTTCGCGGATCATCTGCGCGCCGAGGTTCTCGAACTTGTCGGCCAGTTCGATTTCCTTGGCGACCGAGACGCCGTCCTTGGTGGTGCGCGGGGCGCCGAACGACTTTTCGATGACCACGTTGCGGCCCTTCGGACCAAGGGTCACCTTCACGGCGTTGGCGAGAATGTTGACGCCGCGCAGCATCTTGTCGCGCGCGTCGGAGGAGAAGTAGACGTCTTTAGCGGCCATGTCGGGCGCCTTTCTAATCTAGAAAATTTCGGAGGCGGAAAGCAGTCCGGATGGGAAGCCGATTAGGCTTCGACCACGCCCAGGACGTCGCTTTCCTTCATGATCAGGAGGTCCTGACCGTCGACCTTCACTTCGGTGCCCGACCACTTGCCGAACAGGATGCGGTCGCCGGCCTTCAGGTCGAGAGCGACGATGTCGCCCTTGTCGTTGCGGGCGCCGGGGCCCACGGCGACGACTTCACCTTCCTGGGGCTTTTCCTTGGCGGTGTCGGGGATGATGATCCCGCCCTTGGTCTTGGTTTCTTCTTCGACGCGCTTCACGAGGACGCGGTCGCCCAGGGGACGAAACTTCATGTGTCTTCTCCGTCGGAACGGTTTCTGTAAAAGGCTTTCGTAGGCCGAGGGAGCGTCGCTGTTAGCAGTCGCTCCCATCGAGTGCCAACGTCGGTCACGAGTTAGGCGCCGCCCCCTGGTGAGTCAAGGACGGCGGCCGCGAAGTTTTTGCGATCCCGGTTAATTGGCACGGTGAATTGGCAAGGTGAACGGCGGGCGCGAAAGGGAGGAGTTCTCGATGTTCGACCACATGGGGTTCGACGTCGCCGATTTCGAGCGGTCGGCGGCTTTTTACGACGCGGCCCTGGCGCCGCTGGGCGTCTCGCGCCTGTACGCCGTGCCCAAGGAATATACCGGCGGGATCGACGTGGTCGGCTACGGCGCCCAGCGCCCGCAGTTCTGGATCTCGGGCGGCGGCGGCACGAGCGGCAAGCTGCACGTCTGCTTCGCGGCCGGCAGCCGGGCGCAGGTCGACGCGTTCTACGAGGCGGCGATGAAGGCCGGCGGTCGCGACAACGGCCCGCCCGGACTTCGCCCTCATTACCACGAACACTACTATGGGGCCTTCGTGCTGGATCCGGACGGGTTCAATGTCGAGGCCGTCTGCCACGCCCCCGCCTAGGAGTTCCGAATGTCGAGCTACGCCCTGTCGCTGATCCTGGCCGTGATCGCCTGCGTCATCGGCGGCGTGCTGGGCGGGCTGGTCCTGGCGCGGCCGGACTCGATGCTGGGCCTTGCGGGGCTAAAGAGCGAGCAGGAGGGCGGGGTCAACGCCGTCACCGAGGGTCGGGCCTTCGGCGGCCTGCTGATCGCCTCGCACGGGGCCGCGGCCCTGTTCCTGGGCTGGCAATCCAGCGCCGGCGCGGCCATGGCCCTGGTGCTGGCCGTCGCCTGGTTCGGCGCTGCCTTCGGGCGGCTGGTCTCGATGCTGCTGCAGAAGGCCGGCGGGCGCTTCAACTACGGCAGCGTCGTGCTCGACATCCTGATGGGGATCACCCTGGCCCTGCCGTTCTTCAACGAAGGCAGCCTGCCGCTGCACCGCATCGGCGGCAGCATGCTGGTCTGAAGCTTCGCCGCAAAAGCGCCGCCGTTCCACTTGAGATTGCGCTGGGGTTTCCAGCGACGGAGAGCGGGATGGCGACGTGGACGAGGCGCGGGGCGATGGCCGGCGCGGCGGCCCTGACGGGCCTTGGGACTGGCGTGGCCGGGGCGCAGACGAGGGTTCCGGTTCTGGGCGATCCGGCCAAGGTGCTCGACACGCCGGCCCTGCGCGGCAACCGCATGGCGAGAGCGTTCCGCGAGCCGCCGGCGGGGCTGACGGTTCCCGTGGTGAACGTCGAGCGCCGCGAAGGCGTGGCGCCGCTGAAGCTGCAGCCGGGCCTGACCCTGGTGTCGCTGTGGGCGCCCTGGTGCGCGCCGTGCCTTCATGAGCTGGGCGACCTGGCCAGGCTCCAGGAGAAGTTCGGCGGCAAGAGCTTCCGCATCCTGCCGATCCTGACCTCGCCGCGCGAGCCTATCACGGCCGCCGAGGCGGGTTTCGTGCTCAAGAAGCACAAGGCCGGCGTGTTCGCGCCGGTGATCGATCGCGGCGCCGACTCCAAGGGGCTGTTCCAGGCGCTGAGCATGCGCGAGACGCCCAACGGTCCGGCTCGTCCAGGCCTGCCGTGCAACCTGCTGGTCTCGGCCGACGGGGCCGTGCTGGCTCGCCAGTTCGGCGCGCCGATGGCCGGCATGGTCAACGGCACGGGCGAGGGCGGCAAGGTCACGCCCGCCGACATCGCCAAGATCGGCACCCTGTGGGCCACGTTCGATGGCGAGGCGCTGATGAGCGCCCTGGCCCGCGGCGAGATCGCCGGAGGCTCAGCCGCGCGGCCGCGCCCCTTCGTGAGCTAGCAGCCAGGCCTTGCGCTCGACGCCCCCGCCGTAGCCGGTGAGGGCGCCGTCCGCCCCGACCAGGCGGTGGCACGGCACGACGATGCTGAGCGGGTTTGCGCCGTTGGCCGCCCCGACGGCGCGCACCGCCGCCGGCTTGCCGATGCGCGCGGCCAGCGCGGCGTAGGTCAGGGTGGTCCCCGGTGCGACGTCGCCCAGGGCGCGCCACACCGCCTGCTGGAACGCGGTGCCGCCGGTGGTCCAGGCGATCGTCGCGAGCGCGGCCAGGTCGCCCGCGAAATAGGCCGCCAGGGCCGCGCGGGTCGCCGCCGGCGCGGCGCCGGCCTCCAGCGTCGTCTCGCCGTAGTGCAGCCGCAGCAGGCGCAGCATCCGCGGCTCGTAGTCGTGGAAGTCGACCGCCCGCAGCCGGCCTTCGCCGTCGCTGGCCAGCAGCAGCTCGCCGATCGGGCTGGGCGCGCGGTCGAGGATCAGGCGGACAGGGGCGAAAGTCGGCATGGCGACACTATGCGTCGGGCGTCTTTCGCTGTCCGCCCGTTTCTTGCGGGCGTGGCGGTTATTGTCCAGTTCGCCATTCGGGTGTGGTGGTGGCGTCTTCGCAAGAGTTGTGATGTTGACATAGCGCCTGGAAGATTTGTCGTGTCTCAGACTTAAGTGAACTTCGCTGTTCGGGGTGCGACATTTTGCGCGTGAAAACTGATCGAATACACGGAGGTTAATGTCCGATTCGCCATGGCGATTATGATCTCGGCAACCGCGTTCGCCGCCCAATACGCCCGCAGTCGGGAGGCTTTCGGGCATGGCGTGGAACAAGCATTGGATGGTGGCGGGCGCGGCGGTAGCCGTCCTGGCCATGGGCGGACTGGCGAGCGCTCGCCAGGAGCGTGAAGCGCCGGGCGTCAGCCTGGCGCAGGAGGTCGTGGCCGCGGCCAGCGCCTTCGAGACCTATACACGGGGCGCGGGATCGATCTCGCCGGCCGTGTTCACGAACGGCGAGGGCGTGGCCCGGGCCCTGGTCGCCGGTTCGGCCTACAAGGCCGAGCAGCTGGAGACCGGCATGATCGCCTACGGCGCCATCGCGGCGCTGCAGGAGCCGGCCTTCATCGACGGCGTGCGTGATGCGGCCCGCCAGACCTCGCGCGAGGCGCTGGTCGAGCGCCTGCTGGCCTCGCCCGACAGCGTGGTCGAGATCGAGGGCGTGGGTCTTGCCGCCGCCCGGGCGCAGATGGCCCTGCAAGGGCGTGGCGCGCCGCTGGCCGTGGCCGGCAGGGCGGTCAAGCAATCGGCCTACGACATCCAGCACCAGACCTGGTCGAAGGGCGCGGTGGCCGACACCGCCGGGCGCCTGGCGCGGGTCAAGCAGCTGTCGGCGACGGCGTTCGCGCCGGGCCAGGAAGACGCCGGGCGCCTGATCCTGGCCGCGACCGGCGGCGCCGGCGGCTTCGCCGAGGGCGGCCGGGTGTTCACGCCGGTGACGGTGCGGTCGGCGGCCCTGGCGGCCCTGGCCGTGCTGGACGCGGCGGGCGACGCCGACGTGGCCCGCCTGGCGCCGGTGCTGAGCGAGAAGAAGGCCAGCTTCTGCATGAAGATCGCCAAGCTGAACCTCTATCAATGCCTGGCCGTGGCCGGTCCGCACTATGAGGACGTCTTCTGCCTGGGCCAGCACGCGATGATCGACACCGCCCAGTGCGTCAACGACGCGGCGGGCGCAGGCCTGAACTCGCCGGCGATCGCGCCGCCCTCGCCGCCGCCGAGGCCTGCGGGCTTCGTGATCCCAGTGGCCAGCGTCGCGCCGTCGGCCATTGCTCAAGCCCCGCGCTGAGCCGGGCTTGATCGGCGCGCGTCGCCGTCGTTAACCTTCTCCCCCGGCGGTCGCCGCTGGTTGCCGTCGGGGGGCGGGGGATGAAGGCGCGCAAGTACGAGCTGTTCGCGAGGGCCAGGCGCCCGCGTCCGATGCGGGCGCGCGAGATCCTGGCCTGGCCGGCCGAGGCCCAGTTCGTGTTCGACGCAGGAAGCGGTCCGCCGCCCGCGCCGCCCCGCGTCGACGAGGGCGACCTGCTGGACGCCTATTCCAACGCCGTGGTGCGCGCCGTCGAGACGGTGGGGCCCAGCGTCCTGCGCATCCACCCGATGCTGGACGACGCCAATGTGCAGGGCGTCGGCTCGGGCTTCGTGGTGGCCGAGGGCGGGATCGTCCTGACCAACAGCCATGTGGTGCAGGGCGCGCGCCGCTTCGTGGCGGTCACCGCCGAGGGGCGCAGCCTGACGGCCCGCTGCGTGGGCGACGATCCCGACACCGACCTGGCCTTGCTGAAGATCGACCAGGCCGTCGACCTGCCCGTCGTGCGGCTGGGAAACTCCAAGGCCCTGCGGCGCGGGCAGCTGGTCATCGCCATCGGCGCGCCGCTGGGGTTCGAGGCCACGGTGACCACCGGCGTGGTCTCGGCGCTCGGCCGGTCCCTGCGCGGCGAGCGGGGCCGCCTGATCGAGGACCTGATCCAGACCGACGCGGCGCTCAATCCCGGCAATAGCGGCGGTCCGCTGGTGGCTTCGAACGGCGAGGTGGTGGGCGTGGCCACCGCCGTCATCGCCGGCTATCCGGGCCTGTGCTTCGCCGTGGCGGCCAACACCGCCCGCTTCGTGATCGGCGAGCTTCTGGCCCACGGCCAGGTGCGACGGGCCTCGATCGGCGTCGTCGCCCAGCAGGCGCCGTTGCCGCCGCTGCTGGCCCGCTCGACCGGCGTCACCCAGGGCTATGCGGTGTTCGTCGCCCAGGCCGACCCGGGCGGTCCGGCCGCCAAGGCCGGCGTGCGGGCCGGCGACCTGCTGGTCAGGGCCGGCGAGCGGCCGCTGACCGGCCTCGACGACCTGCTGCGGGCGCTGGACCACGCCTGCATCGACGTGGCCACGCCCTTCACCCTGATCCGCGAGGGACGGTTGATGACCGCGACGATCACGCCGAGGCTGCGGCGCAAGGGCGGGTAGGGGCGGCGGTCAGTTCGCGCTGTCGGGCGTGGTCACCTTGAAGCCGCGCGCCCGCAGCTTCTCCAGCACCCCGTCCTCGGCCACCAGGCCGCGCAGCGAGAACACCGCCACCGCCTTGCCCGGGGTCTTCATGGCCTGGGACACCGCCTCGACCTGGGCGGCCGACATGCGGCGGAACTCCTCGGCCATGCCGGGCAGGGCCATGACGCAGCGCTGGCCCTGGCGCGGGGCGTGGACAGCGGCGCGGACCTCGCCGTTGGCCCAGGCGCGTGCGGCCCGGCGCACCGGCTCGGGACCTGCCTCGACCTCGTCGATCACGCCCTCCAGGCAGATCAGGCCCGCCTCCTCGGAATGCTGTTTCACCAGCGTCTTGATCATCGGCATGGCCTTGTAGACGGCGGCCGGCTTCGCCTTGACCTTGTGCTTGCGGGCCAGCTTCTCGATCGTCTTGTCTGGCTCGGCGTCGGTCAGGCCGCTTTTCCGGACGGCGTAGCCCGCCAGCATCAGGCCCGCGCCCAGCGGCTTCCAGTCCTTCCAGTCGTCGTCCTTGTGGCCTGTCGCCGCCCAGGCCCTGGCCAGGCGCGGGGCCAGATCTGGCGCGACCTGATCGAGAGGTCGGTCGGCCTTGAGCTTGCTGCGCATAGACAGCAGGGCCGGCAGGTCGGTCAGGCCGGCCCGGGCCTGGGGCGGCGTGATCAGCGTGAAGGCCCCGTCAAGTCGCCTGTCCAGCACGGAGGTGTCCCAGGTCATGCCCTTCGGGACCGCGCCCGGCACGCCCAGGATGTAGACCGTGGTGTCGCCGTCGCTGACCTTCCACCACGCCGGGCCGGGCAGCTTGGCGTTGACCACCAGTTCCTCGACGACATTGGCCTCGGGGTCGTCGATCGGTTGCCCGGCGTTCTGGGCGCGGACCAGCGGGGCGGCCGCCAGGACCGCCAGGGCGGCGATGGCCGCGAAGCATCTACGCACGATGTGACTTCCCCCTTGGCCGACGAGCGGCGTCATTCGTCCGGCGTCGTGACTTTGAAGCCCTTGGCCCGCAGCTGATCGAGGACGCCGTCCCGCGCCAGCAGCGAACGCAGTTCGATGACGGCAACCGCCTTTCCCGGCTTTTTCAGGGCGACCTCGATGGCGTTGACCGCATCGTCGCGGCCCTCGCGAAGTTCGCGGGCGATGGAGGGCGTGGAGTCCAGGCAGCGCTGGAAGCCGCGATCGGCCGCGACCACGTCGCGCACCTGGCCCTCGGCCCAGCGTGCGGCGGTGGCCCTGATGCCGCCTTCGCCGTTCTCGGCCTGGCGCAGGCCTGCGTCCAGGCACAGCAGCTGCAACGGCTGGGGCGCGGTCGCCAGCGCCTTGATGGCGTCGACCAGGCTGTAGCCCGGCAGGTTCTGGATGCGGGGACGCTTGGCCAGGTCCCGGCTCCTGGCGATGTCGCGGATGCGGTCGGTGACGCCGCCCACGCTGATCGAGACCTTGCCGTCCTCGGCGTTGGCGACCAGGAAGCCGGCGAAGGCGGGCTTGGTGTCGTCCAGCGCACCGGGCGTTTGCTTCATGGCCTCAAGCCGCGCCTCCAGGCGGGCGCGCAGTTCCGGCGACAGGGTCTGGCGCATCGGCTTGTCGGACACGAACAGCTTGCGGCCGCCCGCGGCCAGGGCGATCACGCGCACCAGGCTGACGTCGGCTTCCTGGCCCATGATCAGCACGTTGGCCCCGTCCAGGCGGCGACGCAGCACGGACTCGTCGGCCTTGGTCTTGGTGGGAACCATGGCCGGCACGCCCAGCACGTAGACGGTGGTGTCGTCGTCGCTGACCTTCCACCAGGCGGGCCCTGGCAGGCGGGCGTTGACCACCAGCTCCTCGACCAGGTTCTCGTTGGGGTCGACGCGATTGATGTCGATCGGCCCGGACGCGTCGACCGCCTGCTGGGCGAGAGCGGGAGCAGCGCAGAGGGCGAGGAGAAAACCCGCGACGGCGGGGGCTGCGGCTATGCGGCGGATCACTATCTCTCGTCCTCGGCAGGTCTGGAATCGTTCTAGGATGACGGGTCGCCGCAAGCTGAACCGTTCTCAACCGGGGCGGTCAAATTAAGTCGTCGCAATGCAGGGCTCGCCTGCGCTGCCCGGCTGCGCTGAGAGTCCGATTTCCATGCCGATCCGCCGCCTGCCGCCCGAGACCGTCAACCGCATCGCCGCCGGCGAGGTGGTCGAGCGGCCCGCCAGCGCCATCAAGGAGCTGGTCGACAACGCCATCGACGCCGGCGCGACCCGCATCGAGGTCGAGGCCCATGGCGGCGGCCTGACCCGGATCATGGTCGCCGACGACGGCTGCGGCATGAGCGCCGAGGAGCTGCCGGTGGCCATCGAGCGCCACGCCACCTCCAAGCTGGCCCCCGACGAGGAAGGCCTGTGGGACCTGCTGCGCATCCACACCATGGGCTTCCGCGGCGAGGCCCTGCCGTCGATCGGCTCGGTGGCGCGCCTGCAGATCAGCTCGCGCGCCAAGGGCCAGCGCGAGGCCTGGTCGATCCTGGTGGAGGGCGGCCGCGTCGACGACGTCGCCCCGGCGGCCTTCGCCGGCGACCATGGCACGCGGATCGAGGTGCGCGACCTGTTCTACGCCACGCCTGCGCGCCTTAAGTTCATGAAGTCCGAGCGCGCCGAGGCCCTGGCGATCACCGAGGAGCTGAAACGCCAGGCCATGGCCCACGAGTCGGTGGGCTTCTCGCTCGACATCGACGGCCGCCGCATCCTGCGCCTGCCGCCCGAGCATCCGGGGCCGCAGGGGCGCCTGGCGCGCCTGGCCGCCGTGCTGGGCCGCGACTTCCAGGACAACGCCTTGGAGATCGACCAGGTGCGCGACGGCGTGCGGCTGGCGGGCTTCGCGGGGCTGCCGACCTACAACCGCGGCAACGCCGCCCACCAGTACCTGTTCGTCAACGACCGTCCGGTGCGCGACCGCCTGCTGCAAGGCGCGCTGCGGGCGGCCTATGCCGACTTCCTGGCGCGTGACCGCCACCCCAGCGCGGCGCTCTACGTCACGCTGGATCCGACCGAGGTCGACATCAACGTGCACCCCGCGAAGGCCGAGGTGCGCTTCCGCGACCCGTCGCTGGTGCGCGGCCTGATCGTCGGCGCCCTGCGCCACGCGCTGGCCGGGGCGGGGCACCGCGCCTCGACCACCACGGCCGCCCAGGCGCTGGACAGCATCCGGCCGCAGAGCGTGTTTCCCGGCTATCAGCCAGGACCCAGTCCGGCAGGCTTCTCGGCCTGGCGCGAGGGCGGCTGGACGCCGCCGACGCAGCGCCCGATGAACCTGCCCGGCCTGTCGGACGTCTCGGCCCGTCACGAGGCGCGGCCGGAAGAGGCCTACCAGACGCTCGGCGGCGGTTTCGGGGGAGGCGGCGTCGCCGAGGCCGTGCGCGAGGCGGCCTATGGCGGCTACGACGCGCCGCCGTCGATCGCCTATCCCGGCCCCGACCAGGCGCCGGCCCAGCCGTTCGACCCGATCGACTTCCCGCTGGGCGCGGCCCGGGCCCAGGTGCACGAGACCTATATCGTCTCGCAGACCCGCGACGGGGTCGTCATCGTCGACCAGCACGCCGCCCACGAGCGCCTCGTCTACGAGCGCATGAAGCACGAGATGGAGGCCGGCGGCGTCGCTCGCCAGGCCCTGCTTCTGCCCGAAGTGGTCGAGCTGGATCCCGCCGAGGCCGAGCGGGTGGTGGCGCGCGCCGAGGAACTGTCGGCCTTGGGCCTGGTGCTGGAAGGCTTCGGTCCCGGCGCGGTGCTGGTGCGCGAGACGCCGGCCTTGCTGGGCAAGACCGATGCGGCGGGCCTGGTGCGCGACATCGCCGACGACCTGGCCGAGAACGGCCAGGCCCTGGCGCTGAAGGAGCGGCTGGAAGAGGTCTGCTCGACCATGGCCTGCCACGGCAGCGTCCGCGCCGGCCGCCGCCTGGCCGCCGCCGAGATGAACGCCCTGCTGCGCGAGATGGAGGCCACCCCCCACTCGGGCCAGTGCAACCATGGCCGGCCGACCTATGTGGAGCTGAAGCTGTCGGACATCGAGAAGCTGTTCGGGCGGCGCTAGGCTCGGCTTGACCGTGTGACGGGGTGGCTTCTATTCCGAGGGTTGAGTTTTCAGCTTTCGGAGTCGCTTGAATGATCGCCCTGCTCGTCGATGGTCCGCTGAACATCCGAGTCAACAAGCTCGTGGACGCGCTCAACGAGTTCGACGAGGAGAACACCTGGACCCATACGGCGCCCGGGCTCGATGGTGATCCGGACGCCGTCGTCAGCGAGACCCTGGGCTTGATCGCCGAGGGGCCGACGGGCGGGCTGGTGACGCTGATGGACATCTCTGTCCCGCTCGACGCCGGTCTTGTGGACGAGGCGCGCGCTCGATCCTGGTGGTACCAGGAAGGCGAACGGGCGGCTGCGCATCGCGGGCATTGGCTGATCGCCGGCGGTGCGACGGACGGCTGGAAGGCGGCGGTGCTGCGGGCCAAGGTCAGCACGCTGATCGCGGCGCTGGTGATCCACGACAACCCCTCGGTCGTCGCCGTCTGGAACGGCGTGGTCGGCACTCTCTTCACGCCTGACAACGTACGCGGCGACCTGCGCTTCATCGCGCGGGATCAGGTACCGATCATGTTCTGGACGCATTGCGCCCTGCACAGCCTGGAGGACGGCGACGTCTCCATGTCGACCGGCGGCATGCAGCCCTTCGTCGGCTACGAGATCGAGATATGGAACGCGCCGCGTACCGCCCAGCAGGTCAACGAGCAGCTGAACGCCGTGCTGAACTACCTGCTCGATCGCGGGCCGGTGATCAGCGCGGGCCAGACCATCGGCCGGGATGGCGATCCCGAGACCCTCTATTGCGAGTTCGGGCCGAGCCGGGCCGAGCGCAACGAGCCGGTCGAGGCGCTATTCCTGAGCTATCTCGATGGCGAGGCGGAGGCGGCGGCCCCGCCGGCGGCCAAGCCCAAGTCGTCGCTCCTGGGTAAGCTGTTCGGGCGTTCCTGACGCCAGGCCGCGGCACGGTCTCCTGCGCCAAGCGGAGCCGAACCGGTTTTCCGCCCGAGCGTTTCCCGCCCGATCACAGGAGATGCCCATGCAACTGCACCGCGGCCGAATGATCGACCACGTCCAACTGCGCGCCGGGGATCTGGACGCGACCAAGCGCTTCTACAAGGCCGTGCTGGAGGTGATCGGCGTCGAGTACGACGACCAGGCCGATCACCTCTCGGCCGACGAGCTTTGGATCGACGCGGGCGAGCCGGCGACGCACATCCACCTGGCTTTCCAGGCCAAGGACCGGGCGATGGTTCAGCGTTTCCACGAGGCGGGCCTGGCCGCCGGCGGTCGCGACAACGGCGGGCCGGGCGAGCGGGCGTATCATCCCGGCTACTACGCCGCCTTCCTGCTGGATCCCGACGGCAACAACATCGAGGCGGTTTTCCACGGGCCGCACGAGCGCTCGGCCCAGAGCGTGGTGCTGACCTGGGACGAATAGGGCTCAGGCCGCGGCCTCGGCCGTCCAGCCGTAGAGCGGCAGCTGGCCCTTGGCGTAGGGCGTGACGTTGACCGGGGCCTCCAGCAGGTCGGTGACCAGCGGGCCGCTGACGAACGGCGCGCCCTGGTCGAGGGCGGCGAGCAGTTCACGCGGGCTGCGCAGGTCGCTGACGCCCTGCCAGACCTGGCGGCGGCGATAGGCCGGAGCGTCCTTGAGGAAGCGGCCGATGGCGGCGATGCGGCTGGCCTCGACCTCGCCCTCGGGGGTGAAGGTGACGCTGGCGGCCAGGCCCGGCGCCAGGTCGTCGACCTTGAAGGCCGGATCGCTGATGCGCAGGTCCACGCGGCTGAAATAGGGGTCCAGGAACGCCTTCATCTGGCCCAGGGCCACGAAGGAGGGCGCACGCGGCACGCCGTAGACCCCCGCCGCCAGCCGCCCGCGCAGGTCGCGGGGCAGGGTGCGCAGGCAGGCTTCCAGCTCGGCGCGCAGGGAGGGCTTCAGCGCCGAGGAAAAGCCGATAGGCAGGTAGGTGACCCCCGAATTGGGACCGATGGCGGCGATGGCCGCCTTGAGGATCGCCAGGTCGTGCTGCTGGCGCTGGCCGTCGACATAGATCTCGTAGGGGCGCCCCGCGAGCCCGGCTTCGCGCCAGACCCCGACATTGCCGACGAACAGTTCGCGGCCGACGTGATAGACGCCGCGCCAGGCCACGCGGGCCGGCGGCGGGCGCGGGCACAGGCGCGCCAGGGCCTCCATGGTCGGCACGCCGGTGATCGGCCCGCCGAAGGGCATGACCGAGCGCACGTCGCGCGGGGTGATGCGGCAGACCCGTCCGGCCAGCGAGGCGTCCTCCTCGCCCGCCAGCAGCAGAGACAGCTGGCGGGGCGGCAGGCCGGCGAAGCGCATCACCTCGTGCTGGTCGCCCTCGAACATCAGCATCACGATCTCGCCGTCGTCGTCGTCGCCGAACAGCTTGTGTTGCAGCGCCCGGGCCAGGGCCTGGAGTTCGCGGGCGTCAAGCCGCGTGGCGCGGGGATCGGCCAGCACGAACGAGAACGGGGCGACCAGGCCGTGGCGGCGCGGGGCCAGCCACGCGCCCTTCAGATAGTCGGCGGCGACCTTGGCGATCAGGGCTGCGTTACGCTCGGTCTCGACGGGGTCTTCGCCGACGAAGACTTTCAGGCAGGCGATGGCGGTCATGCCGCCCAGGTTGCGCGATGGTGGTTACCACGCGTTATGGGTTGGCTGCGACCCAGCGTCGCGAACGCTGGTTTTCGAGCTTGTCAGGCGGCTTGGAGAGGCAGGGCGTCGGCCGGATTGGCGCCCAGGGCCGGCGGCTTGTCTAGCAGGGCGCTGACGGCCAGGCCGGTGACGTAGCCCAGCCCGGCGGCGCGGCAGGCGTCCAATTCCTTGGCGTTGCGCACGCCCAGCACGCCCTGGTGCACGCCCTTGGCGCGATAGACCGACTGGCGCGAGGCGAAGAGGGCTATGGCCTTGATCCGCTCGGCGTCGGGCTCGTCGCGCAGTTCCAGGGTGATGCTGGAGGCGATGTCGCCCGGCAGGGTGTTCACCGGGAAGTTCGGGTCGGAGATGCAGAGGTCGATATAGGCGAACGAGCCGTGCAGGAAGGCGCGGATCTGCTGCAGCAGGCCCATCGAGGGCTCGCGCGGGGTGTCGTAGACGGTGGCCCCCAGGCGCGGTTGCAGGTCGAGCGGATAGCGCGACAGGCGACGCTTGTAGGCCTCCTGCGAGGCCGGGGTCGTCAGGTTCCAGAAGCTGAGCGGCAGGAACAGGGCGCCTTCGCCCGTCTTGACCGTCGGGAAGCCGAACTGGGCGTCGTTGAGGCCGGTGAGGTCGCGGGCGAGGAGTTCGCCGTCCTCTTCCGGGCGCGGGGCGGCCAGGTCGGCCTTGTGGCCGAGCACCGCGCCGACGACGCTCTCGGTGGGCAGGTGATAGATCGCGCGCCAGCCGGTTGTCAGCGACGCGGCCGGCTTGGGCGGCGGAACGGCGGCGACCGGGCGGACCGGGGCGGCGGCGGGCTTGGCCGGCGCCGGCTTGGCCTTGGGCGGCGCCTCGATCGGCGCGGTGGTCGCGGCCGGCTTGGCCTGCGGCGCGGGCGGGGCTTCCGGCGGGGCGCTGGGGACGGCGCGAATCTCTTCGGCGGTGATCACCTGCACGTGGCCCGGCGCGCCGGAATAGCCGCGGCCGGCCATCAGGCCCGCCAGCTCGCCCTGCGACAGGCTGGCGAACTGCAGCACGGCGTTCTCGTCGCCCTCGAAGGTCATCAGGCAGACCTGGCCGCTCTTGCGGCCGGGGAACAGCGAGGTCTCCAGCTCGATCGCCAGCGCCTGCATTTCCTCGGGATCGAGCTTTTCGGCCTTGGTGTCGGCCAGCACGAAGGCCAGGGGCGCGACGACGCCGTAGCGGCGCGGGTGCTTCCAGCGGTGCTTGAGATAGAGGTCGGCGGCCGCCTCCACATGGGCGGGGGGGACGCTGGCGCCCGCCGTCTCCGCGGCGGTGAGCAGGATACGCAGGCAGGCAATGGCCGTCATGGCCGGTAATTTGACCGCCAATGCTTGGCGAAATCCTTACGAGAGAAGGATAACGGCGGTTTTTTATGTATTGCTCAGGTATAGGTGCGGCAGGGTGTCGCAATCGCTTTCGCCTATGGCGCTGGCGACACCCCGGTTTTCCCGCGCGCCGTGAGCTCTAAACGAAGTCTTCGCTGAGGCGGAACTCCAGGCGCTGCTTGACGCCCGGCCAGTCGAAATCGGTGATCGAGAACACGGCGGTGTCGCGCACGTGGCCGGTCCAGGTGATCTTGTGGCTGCGCAGCACGCCTTCCTTGCTGGCGCCCAGCTTCTCGACCGCGGCCTGGCTGCGGGCGTTGCGCACGTCGATCATGAACTCGACCCGGATGACGCCGGCGTCGAAGGCGTGGCCTAGCAAGAGGCGCTTGGATTCGGGGTTCACCGGGCCCGAGCGGGCGTCGGGGTGCAGGAAGGTCGAGCCGATCTCCAGGCCTTTGTGCAGTCGGCGGATGTTGAGGTAGCTCGAGGTGCCGACGATCTTGCCGTCCGACTTGCGGCGGATGGCGAAGCCGACCCGCTCGCCGCGGTCGCTTTCGCCCAGCAGCGCGCCCCACCAGTCCTCGAAGCCCTCGCCGCAGCCGTTGACCGACATGATCTCCCAGCTGGAGGGATCGCAGTCGATGGCGCCGCGCAGCTCGTCGCGCAGGTCGGGGGTGATCGGTTCCAGCCGGACGTAGCGGCCTTCGAGGGGCTTGATGGTCAGGTTCATGACCGGTGTTTTCCGCCAGGAGCGGGCGGCTGGCAAGCCGTCTGGCGAGCATCCGGGCGCAAGACGACGCGAACGTTCAAACCGGCCGCAACGCCCGCTTGCCGCGCCCGTCAACTCGGTGCTACACATGCTTCAAACAAGTGTTTGAACCAGGGATCGGGAACGCCATGGACTTCGACATCTCTCCCCGCCAGCGGGAATTCCTCGACCGGGTGAACGGCTTCATCGAGACGCACGTGCGTCCGGCCGTCCCCGTCTACGAAGCCGAGATGGACGTTCCCGCCGACCAGCGCTGGAAGGTCGTCCAGGTGCTGGAGGACCTGAAGCAGAAGGCCAAGGCCGAGGGGCTGTGGAACTTCTTCATGCCGCCCCACAGCGGCCAGACGCATGTCGACGACACGTTCCAGTTCGAGGGCGTGCAACTGACCAACCTCGAATACAGCCTGATCGCCGAACAGCTGGGCAAGATCGGCTTCGCGTCTGAGGTCTTCAACTGCTCGGCGCCCGACACCGGCAACATGGAAGTGCTGATGCGCTACGGCACGCTGGCGCAGAAGGAGCGCTGGCTGCGCCCGCTGATGAACGGTCAGATCCGCTCGGCCTTCCTGATGACCGAGCCGGCGGTGGCCAGCTCCGACGCCACCAACATCGAAACCCGCATCGAGCGCGACGGCGACGACTACGTCATCAACGGCCGCAAGTGGTGGTCCTCGGGCGTGGGCGACCCGCGCTGCAAGGTCGCCATCGTCATGGGCAAGACCGATCCGACCGCCTCGACCCACCAGCAGCAGAGCCAGGTGCTGGTGCCGCTGGACGCGCCGGGCATCGAGGTGGTGCGCATGCTGCCGGTGTTCGGCTACGACGACGCCCCGCACGGCCATGCCGAGGTGATCCTGAAGGACGTGCGCGTGCCGGTCGAGGACGGCCTGATCCTGGGCGAGGGGCGCGGCTTCGAGATCGCGCAGGGCCGCCTTGGTCCCGGCCGCATCCACCACTGCATGCGCACCATCGGCGCCGCCGAGGTGGCGCTGGAGAAGATGGTCAAGCGCCTGATGACCCGGAAGGCCTTCGGCAAGTACATCTCCGAGCACTCGGTGTGGGAGCAGCGCATCGCCGAGGCCCGCATCGACATCGAGATGTGCCGCCTGCTGTGCCTGAAAGCCGCCGACATGATGGACAAGGCCGGCAACAAGGCCGCCCGGCTCGAGATCGCGATGATCAAGGTCGCCGCGCCGCGTATCGCGCTCAAGGTGATCGACGACGCCATCCAGGCCCACGGCGGCGGCGGCGTCACCACCGACTACGGCCTGGCCAAGCTCTATGCCGGCATCCGCACCCTGCGCCTGGCCGATGGCCCCGACGAGGTGCACTGCCGCACCATCGCCCGGATGGAATACGCCAAGTACGGCGATCTGGCCTACGCCCAGAAGGCCGAGCGCGAGGCGGCGCTGCACGTGCCGGGGATTCGGTGATCCGCTAACGGGTCGAGTTTCGAGGAACCTCCCCCTGTGGGGGAGGCGGCCGAAGGCCGGTGGGGGGGAAGTTTTCAGCTTCCGCCGCGCCGGCCTTTTCTGCATTCACACCCCCCACCGATCGCTTCGCGATCGCCTCCCCCAGAGGGGGAGGTTCCTTGTGGAGTCGCCTCGTCTTTAAAACCCCGGCGCGACGATCGCTCGCGCCTGGGTCTCGTCGCAGCGGATCTGCTGGATCATCAGCTCGATGCTGTCGAACTTCAGTTCGGGACGCAGGAAGGCGATCAGCTGGGTTTCGATGACCTGGCCGTAGAGGTCCTCGTCGAAGTCGAACAGCCAGGTCTCCAGCCGCGTCTCGACCTCGCCCGTGGTCGGGTTGTTGCCGAGGTTGGCGACGCCCGGGATCACCCGGCCGTCGGGCAGGCGCGTGCGGGTGGCGTAGACGCCGAGTTTCGGCACCACGTAGTCGACGATCTCGACATTGGCGGTGGGAAAGCCCAGCTGGCGGCCCAGCTGCTGGCCGCGGCGCACGACGCCCTCGATGGCGAAGGGGCGGCCCAGGATCCGGGCGGCTTCCTCAGGATGGCCGGCCCGCAGGGCCTCGCGCACGCCGGTGGACGAGAACTTCTCGCCGTCGCGATTGGCGACCGGCTCGGCCACCGAGACCGAGAAGCCCAGTTCCTCGCCATAGGCCTTCATCGCCTGCGGGCTGCCGGTGCGGCCCTTGCCGAACGAGATGTCGAAGCCGACGGCCACGTGCCTGATCCCCAGGCCCTGGTGCAGGACCCGCTCGGCGAAGGCGCGGTCGTCCAGCGTGGCCATCTCGAAGTCGAACGGCAGCAGGTAGAGGAAGTCCACGCCCAGATCGCTCAGCAGGCGGGCCTGCTGCTCGATGGTCATCAGCCGGAACGCCGGCTCGGTGGGGCGAAACAGGCGCCGGGGGTGCGGGTCGAAGGTGACCACGCCCAGCGGGACCTTCAGCTCGCGCGCGGCCCTGGCGGCCTCGGCGATCACCTGCTGGTGGCCGCGATGCACGCCGTCGAAATTGCCCAGCGCCACGGCCGCGCCCTTCTCCTCGGGGGAGACGTCCTTCCAGCCGTGGACGATCTTCAGGCGCACGCGCGGATCCATGCTCAGGCGCCCTTCTTCGGAACCAGGACCACGGCCTCGCCGTCGACCACGGCCTTCCTGCCGACGATGCAGGTGGTCGACAGGGTCACGCGGCCCTTGGCCTCGTCGATGGCGGTGACCGCGACCTTGACCACCACGGTGTCGCCGATGCGCACGGGGCGCTTGAAGTTCAGCGACTGCGACAGATAGACCGCGCCGGGGCCGGGCAGGGTGGTGCCCAGCGCCGCCGAGATATAGCCGGCCGACAGCATGCCGTGGGCGATGCGCTCGCCGAAGCTCGTCGTGGCGGCGTAGTCGGCGTCGAGGTGGACGGGATTGGTGTCGCCGGTGACGTCGGCGAAGGCCTGGATGTCGGCTTCGCCCACGGTGCGGCTGAACTCGGCCGCCTGGCCGACGCTCAAGTCCTCGAGAAAGAGACCCATGCGATCCCCGATCCTGCGTTCTTATTGATCTTGGACAGGCTTTGTAGCCGTTCGATCCGTCTTCACCAGACCAGATCGGCGATGGCGTGCGTGGCGCCGACGCTTTCGGCCGCCAGCAGCTTGGCTACGGCTTCCGGCGCCAGCAGGCCGTCGGGGCCCAGGGCCTTGTCGCCATGGATGCCCTTGGCGACGAACAGGCAGGCCAGCTTCTGGTTCTCGGCGCCCAAGACGTCGGTGATGATCCCGTCGCCGACGCACAGCACGCGCGAGCGGTCCACCGGGCCGCCCTTCAGGCGCTCGGCTTCGGCGAGGGCGAGGTCGTAGATCGCCGCGAACGGCTTGCCGGCCATCACCACCTGGCCGCCCAGCTCCTCATAGAGGTCGGCCAGGGCGCCGGCGCAGAAGATCAGCTTGTCGCCGCGCTGCACCACGCGGTCGGGATTGGCGCAGATGAACAGCAGGCCGCGATCAGCGGCCACCTTCAGGCGGTCGCGATAGTCCTCGGGGGTTTCGGTCTCGTCGTCGTAGAGGCCCGAGCACAGGATGAAGTCGGCGTCCTCGCAGCCGGCGAGCGTCAGGTCGAGGCCCGCCCACAGCGGCGCGTCGCGCTCGGGGCCGATCTTCCAGACCTTCTCGCCCGCGCGCGGCGTCAGCAGAGAGCGGGTGGCGTCGCCGCTGGTGACGAAGGCGCTCCAGGCCTCGCGCTGAACCTTCAGGCCGTCCAGCTGGGACAGCACGTCCTGCGAGGGGCGCGGGGCGTTGGAGATCAGCACCACCGGCCCGTGGTCAGCATTGAACCGCTCCAGCGCCTCGCAGGCCTCGGGGAAGTTGCGAACCCCGTTGTGGATGACGCCCCAGACGTCGCAGAGCACCACGTCATAGCGGTCGGTCAGGGCGGAGAGGCCGGCGGGAAAGTCGATCATGGATTGGGCGGGTACCGGTCATAGGCGGGAGCGTCAATGGCGTCGCGCTGGCCTTCCCGCAGGACCGCGCGCCCGCTCATATGGTGCGTGGGCGCGATCCAGCAACGGGTTCGCACCTCACGTCGCGTCGTGGAAGATCATGCCCAGCGTCCTGCGGGTCCCGCTCCGCACCGCGCTGACGCCATGGCGCAGGATGCGGCGATGGACGCCCCGCGTTCCCTCGGCCGGCCGCTCGCGCACGGCGAAGATCACGCCCTCGCCCTGGCCCAACGGCACGACCTGGGCTGCCGACTGCTGGCGGGGGCGCTGTTCGACGATGACGAACTCGCCGCCCTCGAAGTCGCGGCCCGGCTGGTCGAGCAGAAAGGCGGCCTGCAGGGGGAAGACATGCTCGCCGTAGAGGTCCTGGTGCAGGCAGTTGTAGTCGCCGGGACCGTAGGTCAGCAGCAGCGGCGTAGGCCGCGCCTGGCCGGCCGCGTGACAGCGCTTGAGCATGTCGTCCAGCGCCTCTGGAAAGCGCAGCTCCTCGCCCAGCCGCGCCATCCAGCCGTTGGCGATGGCGGCCAGCGGCGGATAGAGGCCGGCCCGCAGCCTCTGGACCGTCTCGGGCAGCGGATAGGCGAAATACCTGTATTCGCCGCGCCCGAAGCCGTGGCGGGCCATGACCACCCGGCTGCGGAACGGCGCGTCCTCGGGGTAGAGGCCGGCGACCCTGGCGCAGGTCTTCGGCGTCAGGACCGGGCCGGTCAGGGCCCAGCCCCGGGCGTCGAGCTCGGCGGCGATACGCGTCCAGTCCAGGCTCAAGCCGCGCGCTCCCGCTCCAGAAGAGCCTTCTTGCGTTCCACGCCCCAGCGATAGCCGGAAAGGGCGCCGTCCGAGCGCACCACGCGGTGGCAGGGCGTCAGCACCGCCAACGGATTGGCGCCGCAGGCCTGGGCCACGGCGCGCACGGCTTCGGGCCGGCCGATGGCGCGGGCGACCTGGGCGTAGGAGGCCGTGGACCCGGCGGGGATGTCCCGCAGGGCCTTCCAGACGGCGCGCTGCAGCTCGGTGCCGCGCTCGTCGAGCGCGAGGTCCGCGCCGGCGCCGCTTTGGATCGCCGCTGTCAGGGCGGCCAGGGCCGGGGCGGCGCCGTCGTCATCCTCGACCAGCCGGGCGCGGGGAAAGCGGGCGGCCAGGCCCTCGGCCATCGCCGCGCGGTCGTCGCCGAGGATCAGCAGGGCCAGGCCCGTCTGCGAGGTTGCGGCCAGGGCCAGGCCCAGGGGCGTCTGACCAAAGCCGTAAGCCAGGGTCTCGATCGGCTCGTCGGGGCGGCAGCGCAGGCAGGCGCGCAGGCCGGCGGCGCGGGCGGCTTCCCGGGTCTCGTAGAAGGCGACGTTGCGGCGCAGCGGCCGGCCCGCGCAGCTGGGGCGGCAATAGACGCCGGTGGTGCGCACGCCGCAGAAGAAGGCGCCGTCGGCGGCGCGGTCGCGACGCTCGATGGCGGCCCAGCGGTCGTCGTCGGTTTGATAGGCGGTGGTCATGTCGGGCTCCTTTCGGATCTGCCGACAGGATCGCGCCGTCGCCCGGTCGCGTCATTCCGATGCTTGCGGTCAAACGAAAACCGCCGCCGGAGCGATCCGGCGGCGGCTTGAAGTCTCGTGAAGCGGCCTGGCCTACCAGTTGGCGGCGCGGCGGCGCAGCGGGGCCTGGACGAAGTCGGCCGGGGGATCGGTCTCGGCCAGGACGGCGTCGCGGATGGCGCGCGGCTCGCCGAACAGGTGGCCCTGGCCGTAGCCGATGTCGAGATCGAGGATCTCGGCGATCTGGCGTTCGCCCTCGACCTTCTCGGCGATCACCTCGACGCCGTAGCGGCGCATCAGGGCGGCGAAGTCGGCGGCGTTGAGGTCGGGCAGCGAGCTGAGCACCAGCTTGCCGTCCTGCTCTTCCAGCTGCTCGAGGATCAGCTGGGCGCCGACCTTGACGAACTTGACGTCGGCGCGGGCCAGGTCCTGGAAGTCCAGATCCAGGTCCACGACCTTGTCGAGGCTGAACTGGAAGCCGAGGCTGGCGAGGCGGGCCATGTGACGGGCCTCGACCGGGCCGCGCTGGTTGAAGGCGGTCTGGCCCAGCTCGAAGATCAGCGAGCCGGCCAGGTCCTTGTTGCCCTGCAGGAATTCGAGGAACTGCGGGAAGAAGGTTTCGTCGGCCAGGCTGGCCAGCGAGATGTTGCAGAAGATGCCGACCTTGCGGTCCTGCTTGGCCAGGCGGCGCACGATCTGCACGCAGCGGAACAGCAGCAGGTTGTCGACAGCCGTCATCAGGCCTTCCGGCTCGGCCACGGCCAGGTACTCGGCCGGCATCATCACGCGGCCGGTCTCGTCGCGCAGGCGCGAGAAGCTTTCGTAGAAGACGGTGCGGCGCTGGGGCAGGCTGACGACCGGCTGCAGGTAGAGGTCGACGCGGTTCTCGGCCAGGGCGTCCTGCACGGCTTCCAGCACGGCGTTGACCGGAGCGGCGGCGCCGCGGCCGCGGGCGTCGTGGCGGGCGGCCGCGACCTGATGGGTCAGCTGGCTTTCCAGGCGCTCGCTCATGCGCTGCATCAGGTCTTCCAGCTGGTGGACCTCGCTGGTCAGCTCGGCCGAGCGCTTCTCGGCGTCCTCGGCGACGCTTTCCACGAGGCTGGTCATGCGCGCGTCGATCTTCTCGATCTGCTCGACCAGGATGCCGTGGGCCTCGCGCACGGTCTCGATGTCCAGCTTCAGCTGGGCGTTGTCGAACATGCCGCCGATGATGCCGTGGGACGCGAAGCACAGGCCCAGCGACCCGATGAAGGCCGACAGGCCGACAGCAGGGGTCGCCCCCATGCGCCACAGCAGCAGGGAGACGATAAGAGCCAGGCAAAGATAGGCGCCGGTCAGCAGAGCCAGCTTGAGCCTTCGCATTTCGGGTCCCTACGAATCGCTTGCAAAAATTAATGCAACCGGAGCGGCCTTGAGTCGAATAGATTAACGCTGCTGGGCCATTACGCCGCGCCATGCCTGTTAATTTTTTCCGCGACCGGCGTTCTTAAGGGGCATCTTTCATCGACAGTGGCGGTTGGGGCTGATAATCGTTCGCAACTTTTCGCCGCGAGGCCCAAGAATGTCCGACGCCGTCCTCACCGCCGATGACGCCCTTGCTTCCGACGCGCCGACCCGCGCCCTGAGCACGGCCGCGCGCGGCGAGACCGGCGTCATCGTCGCGGTGCGCGGCGAGACCGGCGCGGCCGAGGCCGTGGCGTCCGACGAGCTGGAGCGCCGCCTGCTGGAGATGGGCTTCGTCGAGGGCGCGCGCATCGAGATCCTGCAGGAAGGCCTTTTCGGCCGTGACCCCATCGCCGTGCGGGTGGACGACACCCGCGTGGCCCTGCGCCGCCGCGAGGCGCGCGCCGTGACCGTTCAGTTCGACGGATAGACGCTTTGACCGACACCGCTATCCGGCCCGCGCGCATCGCGCTGGTCGGCAATCCGAATTCCGGCAAGACCGCGCTGTTCAACGCCCTGACCGGGGCCCGCCAGAAGGTGGCCAACTACGCCGGCGTCACCGTCGAGCGCAAGGAAGGCCAGCTGGTCACGCCGGGCGGTCGGACGATCCGCGTCCTCGACCTGCCGGGCACCTACTCCCTGCGCGCTCGCAGCCCCGACGAGGTGGTCACCCGCGACGCCGTGCTCGGCCGTCTGTCGGGCGAGACCGCCCCTGACGTGCTGGTCTGCGTGGCCGACGCCACCAACCTGCGCCTGGTGCTGCGCCTGGTGCTGGAGCTCAAGCAGGTAGGCCGGCCGTTCGTGCTGGCCCTCAACATGTTCGACATCGCCCAGCGCCAGGGCCTGCGCATCGATCTGGAGCAGCTGTCGCGCGAGATCGGCGCGCCGATCGTCACCACGGTGGCGACCCGCAAGCGCGGCCTCGACGAGTTGCTGACCCAGGTCGACACCCTGACGCTGACCCACTCCAACGCCGGCGACAACACCTGGCGCGAGCCGAACGCGAGTGAGATCCGCGCCGCTCACGGCGAGGCCCAGCGCATCTATCGCGACTGCGTGCGCCCGCCCGAGCGTCCCGACACCCTGACGGGCAAGATCGACGCGGTGCTGCTGCATCCGGTGGCCGGCCTGCTGATCCTGGCCGCCCTGATGTTCACCGTCTTCCAGTCGGTGTTCGCCTGGGCGACCGTGCCCGCCGACGCCATCGACGCCGGCTTCGCGGCCCTGGCGGGGCTGGTCTCCGAGCATCTTCCAGAGGGCTTGCTGGCCAGTTTCATCGCCGACGGCCTGATCGCCGGCGTGGGCAGCGTGCTGGTGTTCCTGCCGCAGATCCTGGTGCTGTTCTTCTTCATCCTGATCCTGGAAGACAGCGGCTACATGACCCGCGCGGCCTTCCTGCTGGACAAGCTGATGGGCGTGGCCGGCCTGCATGGCCGGGCCTTCATCCCGCTGCTGTCGAGCTTCGCCTGCGCCATCCCGGGGATCATGTCGACGCGGGTGATCGACAACAAGCGCGACCGCCTGACAACCATCCTGATCGCGCCGCTGATGACCTGCTCGGCCCGCCTGCCGGTCTACACCCTGATCATCGGCGCCTTCGTGCCGCGCGAGACGGTCGGGGGGATCTTCAACCTGCAAGGGCTGGTGATGTTCGGCCTGTTCGCGACCGGCATCGTCTTCGCCCTGCTGGTCTCGGCCATCATCCGCCGCATCTTCTGGCGCGGCGCGGCCGAGCCGCTGATGATGGAGCTGCCGACCTATCGCTGGCCCGAGCCGCGCAACGTGGCGCTGAACCTGTGGACCCGCGCCAAGATCTTCATGAACCGCGCCGGCCGCATCATCCTGCCGCTGATGGTGCTGGTCTGGGTGCTGTCGACCTTCCCCTATCCGCCGGAAGGCGCGACGGGGCCGGCGATCGACTACAGCATCGCCGGGCGCGTGGGTAAGTTCATCGCGCCGGTCATGGAGCCGATCGGCTTCAACTGGCAGATGACCGTGGCCCTGATCCCGGGCATGGCCGCCCGCGAAGTGGCCGTGGCGGTGCTGGGCACCGTCTACGCCGTCGGCGGCGACGCCGACTCCCACGATGCGCTGAGCACCCTGCTGTCGCAGCAGTGGTCGCTGGCCACCGCCCTGGCGTTCCTGGCCTGGTACGTGTTCGCGCCGCAGTGCCTGCCCACCCTGGGCGTGGTCAAGCGCGAGACCAACAGCTGGATCTGGCCGACCGTCATGTTCTTCTACATGGTCGGCTTGGCCTATCTGGCGGCCTTCGTCGTCTACCACACGGCCGTGGCGCTGGGGGCTGGGTGAGTCGTCGGACGGGCGAGGCCGTGTTAGGCTTCGCCCATGACGATCCAGTTCGACATCGCCAAGCTCAACAGCCTCGACGAACTCCTGGCCGTAATCGACGCGGGCGAGGACATGACGCTCGTCCGCGATGGCAGGATCATCGCTACGGTGAATGTCGAGAAGAAGCCGGAAGGGCTTGATGGGCCCAAGGCGCAGCGCCGGCTGGGAGCTTGGGAACACCTGAAGCTGGATCTCCCGGATGATCTTTTCATCGGCCCGGATCCTGAGATCGAGGCCCTGATGGACGCCCCGATAATTCCTCGTACATAGCGAAGCTCAGACGCGCCTGTTCGGTCCCGAGCGGTTCCCGCGAAGTCCCGCGTATCCTTGGGACTTGGGTGGACCTGTTTGGTAGTTTTCAGCTCGACCTAGGGGGCTGAAATGCGGCTACTGATCGATACCCACGTCCTGATCTGGAGCCTGACTGATCAGGCGAAGCTTTCGCCCGCAGTAGCCGGGGCGATGCTCGACCTGAACAACGAGATTTTTGTCAGCGCGGTGTCGATATACGAGGTTCTCTACAAGCGACTGAGGGCGCGTGGAACGTCCCTCGAACGCATGCCGGTCGATCTTGAAAAGGTGGTGCAGGACCAGGGGCTGTCCTGGCTGCCGATTTTACCGGGTGATTGCGCTGCCGCGGCCGCATTACCGGACCATCATCGTGATCCGTGGGATCGCATCCTGGTCGCGCAGGCGAAGAGGGGCGACCTCCTCTTGGCCACTGTGGACGAGGAGGTACGTGCCTACGACGTTCCGATCCTGTGGTAGCCGACGCGCCTCAGCGCGTCGGGACCGGGACCTCGCCGCGATAGTCGTAGAAGCCGCGGCCGGTCTTTTTGCCGAGCCATCCGGCCTCGACATACTTCACCAGCAGCGGGCAGGGGCGGTACTTGCTGTCGGCGAGACCTTCGTAGAGCACGTTCATGATGCTCAGCACGGTGTCCAGGCCGATGAAATCGCCCAGCTCCAGCGGGCCCATCGGATGGTTGGCGCCCAGCTTCATGGCGGTGTCGATGGCGTCGACCGTGCCGACGCCTTCGTACAGCGTGTAGATCGCCTCGTTGATCATCGGCACCAGGACGCGGTTGACGATGAATGCGGGGAAGTCTTCGGCGTTGCTGGTGATCTTGCCCAGCGACTTGGCGAAGGCCACGGCCGTCTCGTAGGTCGGCACGTCGGTGGCGATGCCGCGGATGATCTCGACGAGCTTCATCAGCGGCACGGGGTTCATGAAGTGCAGGCCGATGAACCGCTCGGGTCGGTCGGTGGTCGAGGCCAGGCGGGTGATCGAGATCGACGAGGTGTTGGAAGCCAGCAGGGTGTCGGGCTTGAGGTGCGGCTGCAGGCTGCGGAAGATGGCCTTCTTGACCTCTTCGTTCTCGGTGGCGGCCTCGATGGCCAGGTCGGTCTGGCCGATGGCCTCGACGTTCTCGGCGGCGGAGATGCGCGCCAGGGCGGCGTCGGCCGCGGCCTGGTCGATGATGTTGCGGCTGACCTGGCGGGCGAGGTTCTTGCCGATCAGCGCGATGCCGGCGTCGATACGCTCGCGCGAGACGTCGTGCAGGCGGACGTCGTAGCCGCCCAGCGCGCAGACATGGGCGATGCCCGAACCCATCTGGCCAGCGCCGATCACGCCGACCGTCTTGATATCAACCATGAAAATCCAAGCCTTCGCTCACGGTCGCGCAGGCTCCCGGCAGGGCGCGCTGGACCGTCACGAAAGTTCTAGCACGAGTAGCCGCACGCTCGACAAGGCTTTGCTGCGTTGCAAACGTTCACGAGGCGCCAGTTTGGACGGCGATCCGAAACTATCCGCCTGGCGAGGCCGCTCAGGCGATCAGTTCGGGGTCGTTCCGCCGCAGCCAGGCCGCGGCGTAGGAGCACAGTGGCGTGATCCGCATGCCCTCGGCCCGGGCCACCTCGGCGACCTTGGTCATCAGGCGGCCGGCGGCGCCAGTGCCGCGCAGGGCGGGATCGGCCTCCACATGCGGGATGACCAGGCGATGGCCGCTGCGCTGGTAGTCGGCGAAGGCGATCAGGCCGTCGACTTCCAGTTCGTAGCGGCTCTTGGCGGGGTTGTGGCTGAAGAGGTCGTCGCTCATGGGGCCTGAAACGCGAAAGGGGCGAAGGTGGATGCAGCGCAGCATCACCTTCGCCCCTCACATGGCGTTCAAGCTTGTAGGTTCAAGCTCAAGCCCGAAGCTTGCCGCCCGCTTTCTCGACGGCGGCGACGACCTTGGCCGACAGGGCCTCGATCTCGGCGTCGGTCAGGGTGGCGTCGCGCGGCTGGACCAGCACCTCGATCGCCACCGACTTGGAGCCTTCCGGCACGCCGGGACCCTCGTAGACGTCGAAGACGCGGGCCGAGGCGATCAAGGCCTTGTCGGCGCCGGCCGCGGCCTTGACCAGATCGCCGGCCGCCTTGGCCTTGTCGGCGACGAAGGCGAAGTCGCGGGTCAGCGGCATCAGGGCCGACGGCGTGAACGCCGCCTTGGTCTTGACGGCCTTCTTCTTCGGCTCGGGGATCGCCTCCAGGACGATCTCGAAGCCGTAGACCGGGCCTGCGACGTCCAGCGCCTTCAGCACCGCGGGGTGCAGTTCGCCGAACTCGGCGACGACGGCCTTGGGGCCCAGCTGCAGGCGGGCCGAACGGCCCGGGTGCCACCAGGGCGAAGCCGAACCCTGCGCGGTCTGCAGCGAGGCCACCGGCGCGCCGATCTCCTCCAGCAGGTTCATCAGATCCGTTTTGATCGTGAACACGTCCTCGGCGGCGCGCTTGTCCCAGGCGCGCGGCGGGCGCGGGGCCAGGATGCCGGCCACCACCGTGCGCTGGTCCTTGGGACCGTCGCTCAGGAACACCGGGCCGACCTCGAACAGGGCGACGTCGGCGAAGCCGTGTCGGGCGTTGCGGCCGGCCGCTTCGATCAGGTTGGGCAGCACCGAGGGGCGCATGCAGTCCAGTTCCGAGGCGATCGGATTGGCCAGCACCAGCTCGGCGGCGCCGCCGCCGAACAGCTGGGCGGTGGCGCGGCTGGTGAAGCTCCAGGTCACGGCCTCGGCGTAGCCCGACGCGGCCAGGGCGCGACGGGCGGTGCGGGCGCGGGCCTGGCGGGCGGTCAGCACGCCGCCGACGGCGCGCGGAACTTCCGGCAGGGGCGTGGACGGCAGGGCGCCGAAGCCGGCGATGCGGGCCACTTCCTCCACCAGGTCGGCCTTGCCGTGTACGTCGCGACGGAAGGTCGGCGGCGTCACGCAGACCACGCTCTCGACATGGGTGGCGAACTCGGCGACCGGCACGTCCTTGGGCGGCTCGATCTTGAAGCCCAGGGCCTGCAGGATCGACAGGCTCTTCTCGGGCGCGATGTCCAGGCCCGACAGGCCCTGCACATAGGCCGGGTCGAACAGGATCGGACCGGGCGCGGCCGGCGCCTCGCCGGCCACGAACACGTCGGAGGCCTCGCCGCCGCACAGCTCAAGGATCAGCTTCGTGCCCAGCTCCAGGCCGGGAACGACCGAGCCGGTGTCGACCGTGCGGGCGAAGCGGTACTGGGCGTCGCTGTTGATGCCGGTGTCGCGGCCGGTCTGGGCGATGCGGATCGGCTCGAACCAGGCGCTTTCCAGGAACACGTCGACGGTGGCTTCCGAGCAGCCGGTGCTTTCGCCGCCCATGACGCCGCCGATGCCGATCGGACGTTCGCCTTCGGCGTCGGCGATGACGCTCATGGCCGGGGTCAGCTCGTAGGTCTTGCCGTCGAGCGCGATCAGGTGCTCGTCGCCATGGACGCCGTGATGGCCGAAGCGCGCCACGATCTTCGATCCCGACAGCAGGGCCGCGTCGTAGACGTGCAGCGGCCGGGCGCGGTCGTAGGAGACGTAGTTGGTGATGTCGACCAGGGCCGACTTCGGATTGATGCCGATGGCCTTCAGGCGGTCCTGCAGCCACTTGGGCGAGGGGCCGTTCTTGACGCCCTTGATCAGGCGGCCGGAGAACACCGGGCAGGCCTCGCCGTCCACCGCGACCGTGATCGGGCAGGGGAAGGTCCCCGGGACCGGGGCGATCGACAGGTCCTTCAGCTTGCCCAGGCCCGCGGCGGCCAGGTCGCGGGCGATGCCGGCGACGCCCAGCCAGTCGGGGCGGTTGGGAGTGACTTCGAAGTCGATGACGGCTTCCAGGCCCAGCGCCACGGCGGCGGGCGTGCCGACGGCCAGGTCGCTGGACAGTTCCAGGATGCCCTCGGACCCGTCGTCGGCTTCCAGTTCCGAACCCGAGCACAGCATGCCGTTGGAGACGACGCCGCGCACCGGCTTCTCGACCAGGGTGACGCCAAGGCCCGGCACATAGGCGCCGATCGGGGCGTAGATGGTGGTCAGGCCGACGCGGGCGTTGGGCGCGCCGCAGACGATTTCCTTGCGGCCGTCGATCGTGTCGACCTGGCAGACGCGCAGGCGGTCGGCGTTCGGGTGCTGGACGGCCTCGACGATCTTGGCGACGCTGAAGGCGGCCAGCTTGGCGGCCGGGTCGGTGACATGCTCGACCTCGAGACCGGCCATGGTCATGGCGGCGACCACCTGCGCGGCGGTCGCTTCGGTGTCGAGGTGATCCTTGAGCCAGGAAAGGGTGAACTTCATTGCGTGGTTTCCAACGCCAGGATCTGCTGCAGGAAGGTCTCGGGGCCGGTGAAGCCGACCGCGAAGAACTGGCAGCCGATGAAGGCGCAATCCTTGAAAGGTAGGGCGCCGATGACCTTTTCACCGGCGGGGCGCAGCACGAGGTTGGCGATGTCTCCGCCGTGGAAGCCGAAGTTGGTCGAGTCGAAGGTCACGCCTTCGAGCGCCAGCATCACCACCGGCCCGTGCAGGCGGCAGTTCTTGAAGGTGCGGCCGCTGACCATGTTCACGCCGCCCTGAAGCTGGGCGCGGAACAGGTCGATCAGCGAGATCTCCAGGTTCTCGAAGACCTTGGCCGAACCGTCGATGGTCGGACGCGGGGCGTTCATCACGACAGCCCCGAAGCCGGGTTCGGCGCGGCGAAGCCCGAGAAGCCGTAGTGGGCCAGCCAGCGGCTGTCCGACGCGAACATGTCGCGCAGGTCAGGCATGCCGTACTTCAGCATCCCCAGGCGATCGACGCCCATGCCGAAGGCGAAGCCCTGGTACTCGTCCGGATCGATGCCGCAGGCGCGCAGCACGTTCGGGTGGACCATGCCGCAGCCCAGGATCTCGAGCCAGCTCGAGCCCTGGCCGATCTTGATTTCGCCGCCCGAGCGGTCGCACTGCACGTCCATCTCGGCCGACGGCTCGGTGAACGGGAAGTGGTGCGGGCGGAACTGCGTCGTCACCGCGTCGGTCTCGAAGAACCGGGCGATGAAGGTCTCCAGGGTCCACTTCAGGTGGCCCATGTGGATGCCCTTGTCGATCACCAGGCCCTCGACCTGGTGGAACATCGGCGTGTGGGTGGCGTCGCTGTCGCAGCGATAGGTGCGGCCCGGCGCGATGATGCGGATCGGCGGCTTCTGCGAGACCATGGTGCGCACCTGCACGGGGCTGGTGTGCGTGCGCAGCAGCATGCGTTCGCCCGTCTCCTTCGGTTCGAAGAAGAAGGTGTCGTGCATTTCGCGGGCCGGGTGCTTCTCGGGGAAGTTCAGGGCCGTGAAGTTGTGGAAATCGTCCTCGATGTCCGGACCTTCGGCGACGGCGAAGCCCATGTCGGCGAAGATCGAGACCATCTCGTCCATGACCTGCATGGTCGGGTGGACGGAGCCCTTGCGGCGATAGGGGCCGGGCAGGGTGAGATCGAGGGTCTCGCGGGCGAGGCGCGCGTCGAGCTCGGCGGCTTCCAGCGAGGCCTTCTTCTCGGTGATGGCCGACTGCACGCGGTCGCGCAGGGCGTTGATCGCCGCGCCGCGTTCCTTGCGCTCGTCGGGGCTCATCGCGCCCAGGGTCTTGAGCAGGCCCGAGATCGAGCCGGTCTTGCCTACGGCCGCCACGCGGACGGCGTCGAGCGCTTGCAGATCGCCGGCGGCGGCCACCTGGGCCAGGACGTCGGATTCGAGGGTGTTGAGATCGGTCATGACGGGCATCCGTCTAGGCGGTTTTGACGCTTGGTGGAACCGGATAACGCACAGCAAAAAGCCCTCCGGCTCGCGCCGGAGGGCTTTTCAAAGGATAGGTGAGCGGTGAGGCTCAGATGTCCTTAGGCCAGGGCAGCGCGGACCTTGTCGGCGATGGCCTTGAACGCAACGGCGTCGTTGCCGGCGATGTCCGCCAGGACCTTACGGTCGATCACGATACCCGCCACGTCCAGGCCGTGGATGAATTGCGAGTAGGTGAAGCCTTCGGTGCGGGCGCCGGCGTTGATGCGCTGGATCCACAGCGAACGGAAGGCGCGCTTGCGCACCTTGCGGTCGCGGTAGGCGTACTGGCCGGCCTTGTCGACCGCGGCCTTGGCCGTACGGATGGTGTTCTTGCGGCGGCCATAGAAGCCCTTGGCCTGCTCCAGAACCTTCTTGTGCTTGGCGTGGGCGGTGACGCCACGTTTAACGCGAGCCATGTGTCAGCGCTCCTCTTACAGGCCGTAGGGCAGGTACGTACGGATGATCTTGGCGTCAGCCTCGCTCATCACCTTCGTGCCGCGGTTTTGGCGGATGTACTTGCCGTTGTGGCCGATCAGGCGGTGGCGCTTGCCGGCGACGCCGGCCTTCAGCTTGCCCGTGGCGGTGATCTTGAAGCGCTTTTTGGCGCCCGACTTCGTCTTCAACTTAGGCATTTCGCGTCGGAGCGTTTAACGGCCCCGTCCTCTGGATAGCGAGACGAACCGCCATGGCATGCCAAATTGGCCAGGCGGTTCCGGAAAGGCGGGGTGAATACTGGAGCCCCGGGAGAAAAGCAAGGCCCGACGGACTCTTAAGTCCCGGGCCCGCCTTTCAGGGCGCGGCCTTGGCGCGGCGTCCCACCGTCACGGCCAGCACGACGGCCGGGACCGTCAGCAGGGCGCCGACCCAGTAGGGCGCGCCGGTGGCCAGGCCGAACAGAGGGCCGGCCAGCATCGGGCCGCTCATCCGGGCCAGGGAGCCGCTGGCCATGTTGAGGCCCAGCATCGCGCCCTGCTGGTCGGGCGGGGTGGCGCGCGAGATCAGCGCCGCGATGCACGGGAACACCAGCGACTGGCCGAAGGCGGTGAAGCCCACGAACAGCGGCACGTATGCGGCGCTCGGCACGAAGGGCGTCATGGCCATCGACACGCAGATGATCGAAAGGCCGGCGGTCAGCACCTTGGGCTCGCCGAAGCGGCGGGCCAGGCGTCCGGTCAGCACGCCCTGGCCCAGCGAGGCCACCACGCCGATGACGGCGAAGCACAGGCCCACCTGCTGGGGCGTCCAGTCGAATCGCGCCTGGCTCCACAGGCCGAAGGTCGCCTCCATGCCCGAGAAGGCGGCGGTGGAGACGAAGGTGACCATCAGCACCCGCGACAGCACCGGATGGGCGAACGCGGCCTTCATGGCCTCGCGCCGGGGCGGCGGGGGCGGGGCGTCCTTGCGGGGCGCGCGGCTCTCGACCACGAACAGGAAGACGCCCAGGGCGGCCGTGGCGGCCAGGCCCGCCGCCACCAGCAGCGGCAGCTGAAAGCCCAGTCGCCCGGCGTCGGGGTGCGCCAGCAGGCCGCCCAGCGCCGGGCCGACCACGAAGCCGGCCCCGAAGGCGCTGCCCAGCAGGCCCATGCGCGCGGCCCGCTTCTCGGGCGGGGTGACGTCGGCCATGTAGCCCTGGATCGTCGAGATGTTGCCGCTGGCCGCGCCGCTGAGGAAGCGGATGACGAAGGCCGCCGCGATGGTCGGCGCGAAGGCCAGGGCCACGTACGAGGCGGTGTTGGCCAGGATGGTGACGATCAGCACCGGCCGGCGGCCGATGCGGTCGGACAGGCGTCCCCAGAACGGCTCGGCCAGGAACTGGCCCAGCGAATAGGCCGAGAACAGCGCCGTCACCTGCCAGGGGCTGGCGTTCAGCGCCTTGGCGTAGAAGGGCAGCAGCGGGATCACCAGGCCGAAACCGACCAGGTTGATGAACACCACCAGCAGCAGGACGTAGAGGGCGCGGGAACTGTGGACGGGCGCCGGCGGGGCGGCCGGAGCGGCGGACATGGACATGACGGGAACCTTCGAGGCGGCTCCTCTACGCCCGATGGCCCGAAAAAGCGACTGAAATTTCAGTTTCCGGGTGCGGAGGATGTTTCCAGCCGGCGGACGGCGATGGACTTGGCCTCGAAGCGGGCGTCGCCGAAGGTCGCCGCAAAGGCCACGTCGGCGGCGTCGCGGCCAAAGCCGATGGGGACGAGGCCGGCCAGCGGCGCGCGGCGGGTTGGGTCGAAGGTGCGCCAGGCGCCGCCGAGATAGACCTGAAATACCGCGTGGAAGTCGGGCGGCCGCAGGTCCAGCGCGTAGCAGGAGACGAAGCGCGCGGGCATGTCGAGCGCCCGGCACAGGGCCACGCCCAGGTGGGCGAAGTCGCGGCACACGCCGACGCGATCGACCAGGGTGTCGAGGGCGCTGGTGGCGCCGCTGCTGGTCCCGGCCTCGTAGGTGATGGCGGCGGCGATCCAGTCGGTGATCGCCTGCGCCTGGCCCAGGCCCTGGGGGCGGGCCCCGAAGGTCTGGCGCGCGAAGGCGGTCAGGCGATCGGACGGGCAGTAGCGGCTGGGATTGAGATAGGGCAGCACCGTCAGCGGCAGGTCGTTGACCACCTCGCCGCCGATGAAGTCGCGCTGGTCGACGACCGAGCGCCGCTCGACCTCGGCGACATAGCCTATGTCGAGCGGTCCGGGCTGGGCCAGGAACCGGATGAAGCGATTGCCGGCGAAGGCGTCGACGAAGAAGTCCGCCGTGATCCCCGGGGGCAGCAGGATGGTCTCGTCGTCGACCGTCTGCTCGGCGCCGTCGGCGGCCTGGATCGCCAGGATGAAGCTCGTGGGCGCCCGCACGTCGTAGCGCAGGCGACAGTCGATCGAGAGACGCATGGCGCGGGTTCCGAAGGAGGGCAGTGTTAGGGCGGCGTCCCTAAACGCCTGACGGCGGCGTTTGGGGCCGGGCCGCCATGCGGGCGTCCTCGGCGTCGGCCAGTTCGCTCCACGTGCGGGCGGCCTGCTCGTGCTTGGCCTGGACGTGCGGCAGCGAACTTGCGCCGGCGGCCTCCAGGGCCGTGGCGGCGAGCGCGCGGTATTCCGGCGCGCGAAAGGGATGTCTCAAGGGGCGAAGCTCCTGCCGAAGGCAAAGTCCGGGGCGGGCTTCACCGGCTTCATATGGGGACGAAGCGCGGCGATTACGAATTCGAGGCTCGGCGGGGCGCCGAGCGGCCGATCGATGAATGTCCTTTTCTGTCCGTTCTTAGTCCGTCGTCTTGCTTATCCCGCTTGAGCACGAAGCCTAGCTTGCGCCATCTTCCAAGCCACGGAGACGCAAGAAATGTCCGCCGCCACCGCCCTCATCGTCGTCGACGCCCAGGATTCCTTCCGCCAGCGCGCCTCGTGGGACCCCGCGATCGCCGGGGCCTACCTGGAGCGCCAGCAGGCGCTGATCGACGGCGCCAGGGCGCGAGGCCTGCCGGTCGTGCAGATCCTGCACGTCGAGGCCGAGGGGATCTTCAGCCTGGCCTCGGGTCACGTGCGCACCGTCGAGGGCCTGTCGCTGGCGCCCGACGTTACCTTCCACAAGCCCAGCCACAGCGCCCTGGTGGGCACCGGCCTGCTGGTCTGGCTGACCCAGAACCGCATCGGCCGGGTCATCGTCAGCGGCATCCGCACCGAGCAATGCTGCGAGACCACCACCCGCCACGCCTCGGACCTGGGCTTCGCCGTCGACTACGTCACCGAGGCCACCCTGACCTTCGACATGACCGACCGCCACGGCCGGGTGTTCACCGTCGACGAGATCAAGGCCCGCACCGAGCTCGTCCTGCACGAGCGCTTCGCCCGCATCGTCACCGTCGAGGAGGCTCTCGAAGCCGCATGACCGACCCGTCGCCCGCCGTCATCCCCGTCTATGTCGTCCTGCCGCCGCGCACCCTGCTGCTCGACGTGGCCGGGCCGATGGAGGTGCTGCGGCGGGCGGCGATGGAGCCCGGCGCGCCGGGCTTTTCCGTACGCTACGTCGCCGCCAGGCCGATGATCGACAGTTCTGTCGGCCTGGCCCTGACCGGCCTGGCGCCGCTGCCCGACGCCTTGCCCGACGGTGCGATGGTCGTGGTCTCGGGAAACGTCGACCAAGTGCTGGGCGGCTCCGGCCCGACGGACCAGGACGCCGCCGACGAGGAGGCCATCGTCGTCTGGCTGGCCCGGGTGGTGCGACCGGGCGTGACCCTGGCCTGCATCTGCTCGGGCGCGCTGCTGGCTGCGCGGGCTGGACTGCTGGCCGGCAAGGCCTGCACCACCCACCATGTCTGCATCGAGGACCTGACGCGCCTGGCCCCCAGCGCCCGCGTGCTGGAGGACCGCCTGTTCGTCGAGGACGGCGAGCGGCTGACCAGCGCGGGGATCACCTCGGGCGTCGACCTGATGCTGCATCTGGTCGCCCGGCTGCGCGGGCCGGCCCTGGCCGTTTCGATCGCCCGCCAGATGGTGGTCTATCTGCGCCGGGGTCCCGCCGACCCGCAGCTGTCGCCGTGGCTGGAGGGGCGCAACCACGTCCATCCCGCCGTCCACCGCGTGCAGGACGCCATCGCCGCCGATCCGGCCCGCGACTGGAGCCTGGAGGCGCTGGCCGATCTGGCCGCGGCCAGTCCGCGCCACCTATCACGACTGTTCAACGCCCACGCCGGCATGAACCTGACCGACTACGTCAACCGCCTGCGGCTGGCCCTGGCCAGCGAGATGCTGTCGGCGACCAGGCTGGACATGGAAAGCGTCGCCGAGCGGGCGGGCTTCGCCTCGACCCGCCAGCTGCGCCGCGTCTGGCGGCGGCATCACCCGACGCCGCCCAAGGCCGCCCGGGCGGCGCTCTGATCAGCCGCGCGTGCGGATCCAGCCGGTCAGAGACAGGCGCGGGGCCGCCGCGTGGGGCGTGACGTAGCTGACGGCGTGCTTCTGCGGCACGCGGAAGATGTTCAGGGCGTTGAAGCTGGGCGTGTAGCCCTCGGCCACGTGGCCGTCGCCGTCGAGGAACAGCAGCAGGCCGCCCCAGTCGCTGCGCCATTGCGGCGTCAGGTTCAGGACATAGGCATAGAGGCGGTTCTTGCCGTCGGCGTGATCGTCGTGCTCGGTCAGGAAGTGGCCGGGGCGATAGCGGGTGGCCTGGCAGTCGCAGTATTCGGGGCGATCATCGCCCGTCAGGTCGCGCACGAAGCCGAGGAAGGCCTCGCCGTTGATCAAGTCGTAGGCGGCCTCCAGCAGCCGGCCCTCGCGGCGGCCGGCCTCGACCTCGTCGCTGACCCGGAAATTGTCGAATCGAAAGCCGAAGCCGGCGCGGGTCTCCTCGGCTACCTGGCGGTCGAGGGCTGCGTCGTCGGCCGCCGACAGGGCGCCGGGGCCGTCCAGCGGCAGGTTCCAGAGCTTGGTTCCGACACCGACCACGCCGCTCCACGGCGTGTCGATGGTGAGGGCCGCGTGCAGGCGCGCGGCCGAGTCGGCCGTCAGGATCCCCGGCACGTGCAGCCGGCCGGTGGCCGCGAAGGCTCCATGCCAGGCCTTGGGCGTCAGGCCCGGGTCGAGCGACAGGGGGTCTTGCTTGGGGGCGGACTGGGGCATGGACGGAACCAGAAACGAAAAACGCCCCGGCATGACCGGGGCGTCTTCAGCATAGAGCCTGAGCTTAGCGGGGCGCCAGGATCATGATCATCTGGCGGCCTTCCATGCGAGGCTCGTATTCGACCTTGGCGATCTCGTCGAAGTCGGCCTTGACCTTGAGCAGCAGCTTCATGCCGAGCTCCGGGTGCGCCATTTCACGACCGCGGAAGCGCAGGGTGACCTTGACCTTGTCGCCTTCCTCGAAGAAGCGGTGCATGGCCTTGGCCTTCACCTCGTAGTCGTGGATGTCGATGTTCGGGCGGAGTTTGATCTCCTTGAGCTCGACCACCTTCTGACGCTTGCGAGCCTCGTTCTTCTTCTTCTGTTCCTGGAACTTGAACTTGCCATAGTCCAGGATCTTGCAGACAGGCGGGTTCGCGTTCGGAACGATTTCCACCAGGTCCAGCCCAGCTTCCTCGGCCGCCTCCATGGCGGACGCGGTCGGCATCTCGCCCTGCTTCTCGCCGTTCTGGTCGATCAGCAGCACGCGGGGGACGCGGATTTCATCGTTGATACGCGGTCCATCCTTGACGGGCGGCGCTTGCATGGGACGGCGAATAGGGGCGGCTCCGGAATTGTTGTAGAGGATTTCGCGCGGCGCCCATGGGGCGTCGCGTTGAGATGATATATGACGCTAGACACGGGCGCTATCAAGCGTCCGCCGCGACAAGAGCGTTCCATGCCGCCGGAGATCGGCGGCGAAAGGGGCGACGGGGTGGGAACGCGATCGGGACGGGCGGCCGTTTCCCATCCCTCCAGACGACGATTCGACGCCCTTGAACGCCGCCGCCGCCTCCTCCGTCCCGCCCATGCCCGCCACGCGCCACACGCTCATCGAAGACGTCCACGCGCTGCTGATCGGCACGAGCTTCATCGCCGTGGGCCTGACCCTGCTGAAGACCGCCGGCCTCGTGACCGGCGGCATCGCCGGGATCGCGCTGATCGTCTCCTATCTCGGCGGCTGGCCGGTAGGGGTGGTGTTCTTCGTCCTGAACCTGCCGTTCTACATCTTCGCCCAGCGGGCCCTGGGGTGGACCTTCGCGTTCAAGACCCTGGCGGTGAACGTGGCCCTGACCGGCCTGACCCTGGCCCTGCCGTACTGGCTGAAGCTGAAGGGCGTGGATCCGATCTTCGCGGCGGTGTTCGGCGGCACAATCATCGGCATGGGCATTCTGGCCCTGGCCCGTCACCGCGCCTCGGTCGGCGGCATCGGCGTGCTGGGCCTGTGGCTGCAGGAAAAGCACGGGATCAGCGCCGGCAAGGTGCAGATGGGCACCGACGTCCTGGTGGTGGGCGCGGCCTTCATGGTCGTCAGCCTCGACAAGCTGCTGCTGTCGATCCTGTCGGCGGTGGCGCTGAGCGTCGTCATCATCGCCAACCACAAGCCGGGTCGCTACGCCGGCTATTGACGGCGATGTTCATTGCCCCTGTGGGGCCAAGCTGGCATACGACGCGCGACGTAGCGCGCGTTAGCGCTACCAGGAGTTCCGCATGACCCGTCCCGTCCTGGCGACCGCCCGCGCCCGCGTCGAACTGCTGCCCGAGGTGGGCGGTTCGATCGGTCGCTTCGTGTTCGACGGCCGCGACGTTCTGCGCCCGACGCCGGAAGGCGCGACCGACGCCCTGAACGTCGGCTGTTTTCCGCTGGTGCCGTTCTGCAACCGCATTCCGAACGGCCGCTTCGCCTTCCAGGGCCGTGACATCGCGCTGGCCCCGAACCTCGGCGGCCATCCGCATCCGCTGCACGGCCAGGGCTGGCGCGCGGCCTGGACGGTGACGGGCCTTTCCGACACCCGCGCCGTACTGACCTACGACCACGCCCCGTCCGACTGGCCCTGGGCCTACCGCGCCGAGCAGATCCTGGTGCTGTCGGACGATGGCCTGCGCATCGAGTTGTCGGTGACCAACACCGGGACCGACACCATGCCGGCCGGCCTTGGCCTGCACCCCTATTTCGCCGCCCGCCCGGGCGAGGCCCTGAGGATGGACGTCGACGGCGTCTGGATGGTCGACGCCGACGTGCTGCCGACCGCTCATCACCAGGGCCCCTGGATGCGCGACTGGACCGTGGGCGCGCCGACCGCGACCGACAGCCTGATCGACAACTGCTGGACGGGGTTCGGCGGCAAGGCCGTGCTGTCGGCCCCGGAAGGGACCTCGACGATCATCGAGGCCTCGGACAACTGCCGCTGGGCCCACGTCTACTCGCCGCCGGGCGCCGACTTCGTCTGCGTCGAGCCGACCTCCAGCCGTCCCGACCCGTTCGGTGAAGGCGACACCGGGATCGTCGCCCTGGCCCCGGGCGAGAAGGCGTCGGTCTGGATGACCCTGACGATCGCATGATCGCCGACCTGCTCGATTTGCGCCGGATCAAGGCGCGCTGGACCGACACCGGCTTGACTGGCGCCATGTGCGCCCCTTCGCCCGCCCGTCCGCTGGTGATCATCGTCGAGCCCGACGAGGCCCTGCGCGAGGCCCTGGCCTTCGCCCTGGAGACCGAGGGCTACTGGCCGCGCGCCTTCGCCGGCGTGGCCGAGGTTCCGCTGGCCGAACTGATCGCCGCCGACTGCCTGGTGCTGGACGTCGACCTGCTGGCCCTGGCCTCGCTGCGCGGCAAGGGCGTGCGCACGCCCGCCGTGCTGGTGGCCGAAGGCCCTGTCGACCTGACCGTCACCGACGCCCTGTGGGCCGGGGTCGCCCACAAGCCGCTGATCACTGACGCCCTGAGCGTGCAGGTGAAGAAGGCGGTGGGGGCGTAATCCAGACCCTCTCCCTGAGGGAGAGGGCGAAGGGCCGGAGGGGGAAGTCCCTCCCGAGGCCCGGGACGCCCTACAGGCGGGTAGTCACATCCCCCTCCGTCGGCTTCGCCGACACCTCCCCCTTCAGGGAGAGGATTTTCAGTTCCGCACCGACAGCGTCATGCGCACCAGGGCGGCCAGATTGTCGGCGTGCATCTTGCTCATCAGCTTGGCGCGGTAGATCTCGACCGTGCGCGGGCTGATGCCCAGGTCGCGGGCGATGATCTTGTTGGGGTGGCCGGCGACGACGCCGTCCAGCACCTGGCGCTCGCGCTCCGACAGGGTCTCCATCCGCGCCAGCACCTGGGCCTGGTCGTCGCTGACCGTGGGCTGGGGCGCGGCGGCCAGGGCGCGCTGGAGGGCCGCCAGGATGCGTGCTTCGGAGAACGGCTTTTCGATGAAGTCGACGACGCCGTCGCGCATGGCCTCGACGGCCATCGGGATGTCGCCGTGGCCGGTGATCATCACGACCGGCAGGGCCGAGCCCTCGGCCTTCAGGCGGCGCACCAGCTCCTGGCCGGTCATGCCGGGCATGCGCACGTCGGTGATCACGCAGCCGGGCTCGACCTCGGAGAGCTCCGACAGGAAGGCCAGGGCGCTGGCGTAGGTGCGCACGCGGAAGTCGGCCGTCTCCAGCAGGAAGGCCAGCGAGTCGCGGGCGTCGGCGTCGTCGTCGACCACGTGCACAACGGCGTCGCTCATCAAATCGTCTCCTGGTCGGCTGCAGGCGTGCGGGTCTTGGACGGGGCGGGGCCGGGCGGCAGGGTGAAGCGGAACACCGTGCCGCCGCCGGGATTGGCGTCGGCCCAGATGCGTCCGCCGTGCGCCTCGATGATCGAGCGCGAGATCGACAGGCCCACGCCCATGCCCTCGGCCTTGGTGGTCATGAACGGCTGGAACAGGCGCTCGCGGAACTCGTCGTCAACCCCGGCGCCAGTGTCGGCCACCGACACCTCGACCGTGCCGTCCTCCAGCCGGCGGCTGGCGACGGTGAGGCGTCGCACAGCCTGGCCGTCCATGGCCTCGAGGGCGTTGCGGATCAGGTTGACCAGCACCTGCTGGATCTGCACCCGGTCGGCGAAGACGGCGTCGCAGGCCTCGTCCAGGGCGATGCGAACCTCGGCCTGACCCTCGCGAACCCCGATCAGGGCCAGGGCGCGGGCGTCGTCGACCAGTTCCGACAGGCTCTCGACGTCGCGCTCGGTGGCGCCGCGTCGCACGAACTCGCGCATGCGGTGGATCACGTCGCCGGCCCGCAAAGCCTGGTCGGAGGCGCGGTCGATGGCGTCGCGCACCTTGGCCTGGTCCTCGGGGCGGCCGCGATCCATCAGCCGGCGCGAGCCGGTCAGCAGGTTGGCGATGGCCGACAGCGGCTGGTTCAGCTCGTGGGCCAGGGTGGTGGCCATCTCGCCCATGGCCGTCAGGCGCGAGACGTGGACCAGCTCGCCCTGCAACTCCTGCAGGCGGGCCTCGGTGGCGTGGCGCTCGGTCAGGTCGCGGATGAAGCCGGTATAGGCGCGGGTCGGGCCCTTGGTCTCGCCGACGGCCAGCTCCATGGGGAAGGTGGTGCCGTCGCGGCGCAGGCCGGTGACGACGCGGCCGACGCCGATCACCCGCTTCTCGCCGGTCTGTTCGTAGCGCGCCAGATAGTCGTCATGGGCGGTCTGGTGCGGCTCGGGCATCAGCATGCTGACGTTCCGGCCCACCGTCTCGGCGGCGCTCCAGCCGAACAGCCGCTCGGCGGCCGGGCTGAACGAGGTCATGATCCCGCGCGGATCGATGACAACCACCGCGTCGGGCACGGTGTCGAGGATGGAGCGCAGGTGGCTGGTCATGGCCACGGTGCGGCGGCGGGCGGCGTGGAACCAGCCGCCGCCGATCGACATGCCCACCCCGATCATCAGGAACACGATGCTCGACACCGCCGTCGCCTGGTCCGGATGCGGCGAGAAGGTCAGGAGCCAGACGATGGCCGAGGCCGCGACCGTCGAGATCAGGCCGGGCACCAGGCCGCCGAGCGCGGCGCTGACCAGCACCGCCGGCACGAACAGCAGGAAGGCGGCCGGCGCGGCGTAGCGGCTGGGCAGGGCGAAGAAGAGCAGGGCGCAGGCGGCGATCATCGTGGCCGAGGCCAGAAACACGCCGGGGCGCAGCTCGCTGTGCAGCGGGCCGGGAGCACGCGGGGGAGCGGCCATGGGCCTCAAGGCTTCGCCGGTTCGATCATGGGCCGGCTTATAACCGACCCGACGGGCCGCGACACCGTTTCCACCGCCACGGCTTGTTCGCAGAGCGTCAGCGGCGCCTTGCGGTGGCTGACCAGCACCAGGCCTTGCCCGGTTCGGCGCAGGCGAGCGTCGAGCCGAGCGACCACCTGGGCCTCGGTGGCGGGGTCGAGGCCCTCGGTCGGCTCGTCGAGCAGCAGCCAGGGGGCGTCGCGCAGCAGGGCGCGGGCCAGCGACAGCCGCCGGCGCTCGCCGCCCGACAGCCGCTCGCCCGCCTCGCCCACCCAGGCGTCCAGCCCCTGGGGCAGGGCGCGCACCCGGTCTGCCAGGGCGGCGTCGTCGAGGGCGGCCCACAGGGTCTCGTCGGTGGCCGTGGGCGCGGCCAGCTTCAAGTTCTCGCGCACCGTGCCGGCCAGCAGGGCGGCGTCCTGCGGGGCGTAGGCGAAGGCCGGACGCAGGGCGGCCGGCGGCAGATTCGCGCCGTCCTCGCCGTCCAGCGCGAAGGCGCCAGTAGGGGCGGGGCGCAGGCCGAGCAGCTGTTCCAGCCGCGTGGTCTTGCCGCTGCCGGTGGGGCCGGTCAGGGCCAGGCGCGCTCCGGGGGGCAGCTCTTGGCCTTGCAGGCGCAGGGCGGGACGGCCGGCCTTTGTGGGCGGCGTGTCCTGGGGCGCGTGGCGCAGCAGGGCGTCGAGCCGTTCGCCGGCCGCCTCGGCCGCGCCGTCCTGGTCGAAGGCGCGGGCGATCGGGGCGGCCGCCTCGACGGCCATGACGGCGGCCAGCGCGGCCAGGGCCGCCAGCGGGGCCGAGGCCGGGGCGGCCAGGGCCAGTACGGCGGCGACGGCGATGCCGGTCAACGCGCCTTCCGACAGGCCGAGGATCCCCTGCGCCCGGGCGGCGCGGACCTTCAGGGCGTCCAGCCGGTCGCCGAGCATGGCGATGCGGTCGAGGGCGGGCCCCTCCGCCCCATAGACCCTCAGCTCCGGCGCGGCGGCGGCGAAGGCGGCCAAGGCCTCCTTGAGTTCGCCCGCCGCCGCCTGGATCGCCGCCCCGGCCGGGGCGCTGAGCCGCCGGGTCAGGATGCGGGCGAGAACGAGGTGGGCGGCGACGGCGACCAGTATGGCCAGGGCCGGTCCGATCCCGGCCAGGGCGGCCAGCGCCACGGCCATGCCGACCCCCGCGCCGGCGCCCCACGGCGCGGACAGGCGCACGAAGCGGGTCTCGACCGCGTCGACGTCCTGCACCAGGCGGGCGGCGGCCTCGCCGCGCGAGATCGCCAGGGCCTCGCGCGGCGGCGCGGCGGCCAGGGCGGCGAACAGGCGCGGTCGGATGGCGGCCAGGGCGTCCAGAGCGGCGGCGTGGCCCTGCAGGCGCTCGCCGTAGCGGGCGACGGTGCGCAGTATGGCCAGCAGGCGGATCGTGGCGCTGGGCAGCAGCACGTTGAAGGCCTGGGCCGCAGCCAGGCCCGCGACGCCGGCCAGGGCCGCGCCGGTGATGAACCAGCCCGACAGGCCCAGGAGGGCGGTGGAGCCGGCCCCGACCACGGCGGCGGCGATCGCGGCGGTGATCAGGGGACCGGCCTGGCGGCGACGCTGCTCGGCGACGAGCTTGGAGAGCGGGCTCTTGGTCACAGGCGCACCACCTGGTCGGCGACGGCCGCCAGGGCCTCGGAATGAGTGGCGATCAGGGTCGTGCGGCCGGCGGCGGCCTGCCGGATCGCGGCGATCATCGCCGCCTCGGCCTGGGCGTCGAGATCGGCCGTCGGCTCGTCCAGCAGCAGGATCGGCGCGGGCTTGAGCAGGGCTCGGGCTATCCCCAAGCGCCGGCGCTCTCCGCCCGACAGGCCGCCGCCGCGCTCGTCCAGAGGCGCATCGAGACCGCCGCGGCGGTCGAGCAGGTCCGACAGGCCCGCGCGGCGGGCGGCGGTTTCCAGGTCGTCGCGCGAGGCGTCGGGCCGCGCCAGGGCCAGGTTGTCGGCCAGGGTTCCGGCCAGCAGCAGCGGCGACTGCCCGGCCCAGGCCAGGTCGGCGGCGAAGGCGCCGGCCTCGGAGAGCCTGGCCTCGCCCACGCGCACTTCGCCGGCGGTCAGCGGGGCAAGGCCGGTCAGCAGGTTCAGCAGGGTGGTCTTGCCGCAGCCGCTGGGGCCGAGCAGGGCGGTGATCTTTCCGGCCGGGGCGACGAGGGCCAGGCCGTCGAACACCGCCGCCTCGCCGCCGGGATAGGTCACGCCCACGCCCTCGAAGCGGATCTGCGGCGCGGACGGCAGGGCGAGCGGCGCGGCGGCCGGGGCGGGGACGGGCAGGCGGGCCAGGGCCAGGGCGGCCGTCTCGGCGGCCTGGCGGTCGTGATAGGCGGCGGCCAGCCGGCGCATCGGGGCGTAGACCTCCGGCGCCAGGGCCAGGGCGAAGAAGGCCCGCTTCAGGTCCAGCGTCTCGGGCACGGGGAAGGGCAGCAGGCGCAGCAGGTTGAAGCCGCAATAGACCGCCGCCAGCGCCACCGACAGGGCCGCGAAGAACTCCAGCGCCGCCGACGAGAAGAACGCCACGCGCAGCACCGCCTGGGTGCGCCTGGAAAGATCGTGGGCGGCGCCCGCCAGGCCCGCCGTGACCCGGCTTTCGGCCTGGAAGGCCAGCACCACCGGCAGGGTCCGCACGCGGTCGAGGAACAGGGTCGACAGCCGCTCCAGCGCCAGGAACTGCCGGCGCGAGGCGTCGGCGGCGGCCATGCCGGCCAGGGCCATGGCGGCGATGAACGGCAGCAGGGTGAAGAGCTGGATGCCGGCGCAGACCGGACTGGCGATCGCGGTCAGGCCGATCAGCAGCAGCGGCGCCACCGCCGAGGCGCTGCGGGCCGGAGCAAAGCGCGAGAAGTGGCCGTCCAGCGCCTCGACCCCCTCCATCACGGCGGTGACGGCCGCGCCGCCGCGCGGCGCGCCGGGGGCCAGCAGCGAGGCTGCGGCCTGGCGCCGGGCATGGGCTTTCGCCCGAGCCGCCGCCTCGGCGCCGGCGCGGGTCGCCTTCGCCGCCAGGAAGCCGCGCGCCAGGGCCGAGACGAGGGCCAGCGCCAGGAAGGGCAGGGCCTCGGCCAGGCTTCGGGTCAGGGCGTCGATCCCGAAGGCCAGGCCGGCGGCGAAGCCGGCCGCGCCGACCACGTCGGCCAGCCGCCAGGCGGCCGCGGCGCGGCTGAACGCGGAGGTTGTCCTGTTCAAGCTTCGCAGCCACGGGCGCGCGAGCGTGAGGATCTCGGTCTCGACGGGGGTCCGAACGGTCATGGCCAGGCTTTAGCGCTCCATCGTGCAAAGGCCTTGATCCGCATCAAAGACCCCTATCGGAAACACGCCTAAGGCGAGATGCTCGTGCGGCGCGACCGATCGCCGTCCGACACCGGAGCTACGCATGGATCCCGCCGTCGTCGATTTATCCCGCCTGCAGTTCGCCCTCACGGCCCTGTACCACTTTCTCTTCGTGCCCCTGACGCTGGGGCTGTCCTTCATGCTGTTCATCATGGAGGCGGTCTACGTCATGACCAAGCGCCCGATCTGGCGCACGGTCACCAAGTTCTGGGGCGCGCTGTTCGGCATCAACTTCGTCCTGGGCGTGGCCACGGGCCTGACCATGGAATTCCAGTTCGGCATGAACTGGTCGTACTACTCGCACTATGTGGGCGACATCTTCGGCGCCCCGCTGGCCATCGAGGGCCTGATGGCCTTCTTCCTGGAAGCCACCTTCGTGGGCCTGATGTTCTTCGGCTGGGACAAGCTGAAGCCGGTCACCCACCTGCTGGTCACCTTCCTGGTGGCCCTGGGCACGAACCTGTCGGCCCTGTGGATCCTGGTCGCCAACGGCTGGATGCAGAACCCGGTCGGCGCGGCCTTCAACCCCGACACGATGCGGATGGAGGTGACCGACTTCAAGGCGGTGATCTTCAACCCCGTGGCCCAGGCCAAGTTCGTGCACACCGTCAGCGCCGGCTACACCATCGCCGCCGTCTTCGTGCTCGGCGTCTCGGCCTTCTACCTGCTCAAGGGCCGGTGGACGGGCGTGGCCAAGCGCTCGATGACCGTCGCGGCCGCCTTCGGCCTGGCTTCGGCCTTGTCGGTCGTCGTCCTGGGCGACGAGAGCGGCTACGCCCTCACCGACAACCAGAAGATGAAGCTGGCCGCCCTGGAAGCCATGTGGGAGACCGAGCCCGCTCCGGCCGGCCTGACCGCCGTCGGCATCCCCAGCCTGGCCGACCGCAAGACCCACGCCGAGGTGAAGATCCCCTACGTGCTGGGCCTGATCGCCACCCGCAGCGTCGACAAGCCGGTCGAGGGCATCTTCGAACTGGTGGCCACCGCCGAGGACCGCATCGAGCGCGGCGTTGTCGCCTATGACGCGCTGGAGAAGCTGAAGGCCAATCCGCAGGACCTGGCCGCCCGCGGCGTCTTCGAGGCCAACCGTCGCGACCTGGGCTACGCCCTGCTGCTCAAGCGCCACGTCGAGGACCCGCGCACGGCCTCCAAGGAGCTGATCGCCAAGACCGCCTGGGACACCGTGCCCAACGTGCCGGTGATGTTCTGGGCCTTCCGCATCATGGCCGGCACGGGGCTCCTGATGATCGCCCTCTTCGCCACCGCCTTCGTGCTGGTCACCCTGCGCAAGCACGAGACCAAGTGGTTCCTGCGCCTGGCGGTGCTGGCCATTCCGCTGCCCTGGATCGCCACGGAGCTGGGCTGGGTGCTGGCCGAGGTCGGGCGTCAGCCCTGGGCCGTGGAAGGGGTCCTGCCCACCTTCCTGGCGCCCTCCAGCCTCAGCGTTCCCCAACTGATCGCCAGCATCGTCGGCTTCACCCTGCTCTACGGCGCCCTGGCGGTGGTCGAGGTCGGGCTGATCCTGAAGACCATCAAGAAGGGCCCGTTCGCCGAACAGGACGCCTTCCCCCCGGAATCCGGCGCGCCCGTCGTCGCCGAAGCCGTCGCCTAAAGGAGACCGCTAGATGGAACTCCCCCTCGACTACCCGACCCTCCGCCTGATCTGGTGGGGCCTCCTGGGCGTGCTGCTGATCGGCTTTGCCCTGACCGACGGCTTCGACATGGGCGTCGGCGCCCTGCTGCCCTTCATCGGCCGCAACGACGAAGAACGCCGGACGGTGATCAACACCATCGGCGCCACCTGGGAAGGCAACCAGGTGTGGTTCATCACCGGCGGGGCGGCGATCTTCGCGGCCTGGCCGATGGTGTACGGCGCCAGCTTCTCGGGCTTCTACCTGGCCATGTTCCTGGTGCTGTCGGCGATGATCATGCGGCCCGTCGCCTTCAAGTACCGGTCCAAGCGGCCGGACGCCAAGTGGCGCTCGTTCTGGGACTGGTCGCTGTTCGTCGGCAGCTTCGTGCCGGCCCTGGTGTTCGGCGTCGCCGTCGGCAACGTGCTGCAGGGCGTGCCGGTCCACCTCGACAGCGACCTGCGCAGCACCTACCACGGCCACTTCTTCGAGCTGTTCACGCCCTTCACCCTGGTCTGCGGCCTGCTGTCGACCGCGATGCTGGTGCTGCACGGCTCGGCCTGGCTGGCGGTGAAGGCCGAGAAGGGCCCGATCGTCGACCGCGCCCGCAAGTTCGGCCTGATCGCCGGGATCGCCAGCATCGTGCTGTTCGCCCTGGGCGGCCTCTTGGCCATGCGCCTGGGCTTCCGGGTCGAGGGGGTGGTCGATCCGGCCGGTCCGTCCAATCCGCTGCGGGCCACGGTCGTGGCCGCGCCGGGCGCCTGGTTCGACAACTTCGGCCGCTATCCGTGGATGACCATCGCTCCGGTGCTGGGCTTCGTCGGCGCGGCTTTTGCGACCTTCGGCCTGTGGAAGCGTCAGGAAGGCCTGGCCTTCGGCGGCTCCTCGGCCTCAGCCGCCGGCATCATCGCCACCAGCGGCCTGTCGATGTTCCCGTTCATCCTGCCCAGCACGGTCGACGCCCATTCCAGCTTCCTGGTGTGGAACGCCTCGTCCAGCCACACGACCCTGTTCATCATGCTGGTCGTGGTCGTGGTGCTGATGCCGGTGGTGCTGGCCTACACGGCCTTCGTCTACCGGGTGCTGTGGGGCCGCACGAGCAGCGCCGCCCTCAAGACAGACCCCGCCCTCTACTGAGAAGGAACCTGGATCATGTGGTACTTCACCTGGGTTCTCGGCCTCGGCCTGGCCCTCGCCTTCGGCGTCCTCAACGGCGTCTGGTACGAATTCAACCTGACCGACGAGGGCGATACGGGCCTCTCCGAGCCCTGATCGCGCCGACCGCTTGAACGCGCTGACCGCCGTCCCGGCCCCGGGGCGGCGGTTTTGCCTTGCGTGGTTGCGGCTGTCGCAAACGGCGCCGCCAGATCGTCCTCCAGGAGGACTCATGGTGAACAGGCGCAAGCTGATGCTCAGCCACGACGGCGTGAGGATCTATCACAGCTGGAAAGGCGGCCGGGCCCTGACCTGGTGGTACGCCCTGGCGCCCGACCATGACGCCGAGGGCGGCGGCCGCGACTTCGACATTCGCAGGCTGCCCGAGGCCTATCTGGCGGGCCTCGACCTCGACATGGCCCGCGTGGCCGACGCCGCCGAAACGCTCAAGGCCTATGAGCGCATGCTCGACGCTCACCGCGAGGTCCTGCGCCGGGCGATCGACGCCCGCCACGACTTCGAGGCCAGCGTGGCGCGGGATCACCGAAAGGGCGGCGCCTGGACCTGGTTGCGGCGGCTGATGGGACGCTAGATCGACTTCACCGCCTTGGCGTGGTCGCGGATGATGGCCAGGGTCGAGGCGTCGGCGTCGAACACGCCGAACAGGCCCTGCTCCTCCTGCGGGGGATCGCCGACATAGGAGCGGTCGCCCTTCTTGAACCAGGCGTCGGCGTGCTGGGCGCGGCCCTCGCCGTTCCAGGCCCAGAAGTTGACGCCCGCCGTCGGGCCGCCGGCCTTCATGTCGGCCTCCACCTCGTCGAACACCATCTTGTAGAACCGGTCGCGGAAGGTGACCGGCGAGCCGGGCGCGAAGGCGCGGCCGTCGCGGATCAGGCCGAACTCCTCGATGGTCAGCGGCTTGCCCATGGACTTGGCCAGGGCGATGTGGCGGCGGATGTAGTCGCGCGACCGCGCCGCGCCCGCTTCGTAGGTCGCGGGCTGGTCGGTCATCGAGATCCAGCTCCAGTTGTTGGGCCAGACGTGCAGGGTCAGGTAGTCGATGGCCGGGGTCTTGTGGCTCTCGACCACGCAGGCCTCGCTGCCCAGGCAGCCCATGTCGCCCTCGCTGCCGCTGGACACCAGGTGGTTGGCGTCGATCGACTTGATGAAGCGGGCGGTGCCGTCGATCCAGGCGTCGTAGGCGGGGCGGTTGGCCTTGCCGAATGCCTCGCTGCCGGCCGGGCGCGGCTCGTTGGCCAGCTGCCAGGCCATGATCGTGGGATCGTCGCGATAGGGCTTGCCGGTGACGGTGCTGGTGCGGCCGACCAGGGTCTTCACATAGTGGCGGAAGAGGGCGTTGGCCTTTTCGTCGGCGTAGAAGCGGGCCGAATAGTCGGCGAAGGCGGGCCAGGGGTGGGCCGGGTCGCCCTGCTGGAACCAGGTCCCGTTGCCGGTCCAGTTCAGATAGGCCGGCATGCCGCCCGACCAGTCCCAGAAGTTGTTGACGTAGATGACGGCCTTCATGCCGCGCTTGCCCATCTCGGCCAGCAGTACGTCCAGGCCCGTCAGCAGGGTCTGGTCGTAGTCCTCGCCCGGGCCGCGGAAGGTGGGATCCATGGCCACCTTGGCCGGCGAGCGCTCGCCCGCGCCCAGGACGCGCAGGTTGGTGACGCCCAGCGATTGCAGCTTGTCGAGTTCGCGAGCCAGGCGCGCGTGGTCGCCGAAGGCGGCCGGGGCGCCCAGCCAGGCGCCGTACCAGAGGTTGGCGCCGACGAAGCGATAGGGCTTGCCGTCGAGGCTCAGGCGGCCGTCCTCGACCTTGACGAAGCCCTTCCGCGCGGCGGCCAGGGTCGGAAGGGCGGCCAGGCCCGCCGTCAGGCCGGCCGCGCCGGCGGCCAGGATCGCGCGTCGCGAAAGCATTCCCGGTGTCTCCCCACTTGTGATTTGCGGGGACGTTAGCGGAGCCGGATGGGCGTGGTCCAGCGATTAAATAAAATTGATGAAGTTAATCGGCGTGCTTGTGCGCGGGCCTGGCGGCATGGGCCACGGTCCAGTCGACGATCGCGTTCACGGCCGACGGCGCCAGGGTCTCCTCGATCTCGGCATATTCGGACGGCGCGCCGGTCTTGGCCGTCTGGAACAGGTGGTTCAGGCCTGGCAGCGGCAGGATGGTCACGTCCTTGTTGCCGGCCAGCGCGGCCTTGATGGCCGGCAGGTTCTCGGCGGCCGAGACCTGCACGTCCTTCTCGCCGTTTATGGCCAGGACCGGCGCCTTGACCTGTTTCAGGTAGCCGGCCGGATCGAGGCCGAGGAAGGTCTTGAACCATGGGGTGGCGAAGCGCCCGAACCCGGCCTCGGCGGCTTCGGGCGGCATGCCCTGCTCGGCCAGCAGCGAGGCCAGGCGAGGTTTCAGCTTGGCGGAGTCCGGCTCCGCGATGACCATGTCGCTGACCTTGGCGATCAGCTTGACCTGCTGGTCGATCATCGCCTGCGGGGCGCCGCCGGCCAGGGCGATGTCGCGGCTCTGGCTCTGCATCACCTTGGCGCCCGGCAGGCCGGTGCCGGCCATCAGCACCACGAAGGCGATCCTGGGGTCCTTGGCCGCGACGATCGGGGCGATCAGCCCGCCTTCGCTGTGGCCGATCAGGCCGATGCGGGCCGGATCCACGTCCTTGCGGCCGCGCAGGAAGGCCACGCCCGCCTCCACGTCGGTGGCGAAGTCCAGGCTGGTGGCGGCCTTCAGCTCGCCGCGTTCCGAACCGCCGGCGCCGCGGTCGTCGACCCGCAGCACGGCCACGCCCTTGCGGGTAAGGGCGTCGGCCAGCACCAGGAACGGCTTGTGCTCGAACAGGGTCTCGTCGCGGTCCTGCACGCCCGAGCCGGTGATCAGCACGGCGACGGGGAAGGGGCCTTCGCCCGGCGGCAGGGTCAGGGTCCCGGCCAGCTTCAGGCCCGAGGCCGGATTGACGTACGACACCTCCTCGGCGCGATAGGGGAACGGCGGCTTGGGCGTCTGCGGGCGATTGGCCGGCGTCACCGCCGGCGGCGTGCGGCTCATGGCCAGGGGCAGGCTGGCGCCGCCCTGCAGCCACTGGCCGTCCAGGCTCTTGCCGTCGGCCGACAGCTGTCCTTCGAAGCTGGCCGGGGGATAGATCAGGGTCAGGCGCGCCTTGCCGTCGGCGAAACTGGCCGTGGCCTTCAGGCCCATGGCGCCCTGGGCGGGGCTGTCGATCTTGGCGGTTCCGTCGGCCAGGACGTGGAACACCAGCGGCAGTTTGGTCGGTCCCGCCTGCAAGGTCCCGTACCACTCGCCGACGAGCGGCTGGACCTGGGCGGCGGCGACGGCGGGCGCCAGCAGGGCCGCGGCGATCACGGCGGACGGCAGGAAACGCATGGCTTGAAGCTCCCCGAGAAACTGCACCGCAGATTGTGCATGTCGGCGAGCGGCCGTCTACCGCTGCTCCAGGCCGTGCCAGATCCGGGTGATGGTCACGCGCTGGCCTTTGACACGGTAGCGAACGACGTAAGCGCTGTGGCCGAAGGGGATGTTGATCTCGCGGGTGAAGGCGCCCATGGAGCGACCCCGCAGAGGGGATTCAGCGAGGCTGCCGATCGCCTTCTCGAGAAGAACACCGAGACGAGCGGCCGCCGTTGGGTCACGCTCAACGAGCCAAGCCTCCAGGCGATCGAAATCCCGATCAGCGCGAGGCGAAATGATGATCGGGTAGATCAATCTTCCCGGCGACCGGAGCGAAGAAGCTTGGCTCGGAAGTCTTCCCAGGAAATGGCTTCTTCCTCGCCGGCCTCGACGGCGTCGGCGATGGCCTCGTCGATGGCTGGATCGGGGTCGATCGTTCTGGGGGGCAAATCCTCCAGTCCCGCCTCGATCAGCGACCTCGCATAGTCGGCGGCCGACAGGCCAAGCAGGTCCGCCACGGCTTGGAGCCGGGCGGCCTGTTCTTCGTCGATATGGATGTCGAAGCCGTCGGCCATGGGCGAAGGGTCTCGCCCATGGCCGGAGAGGTCAAGATCAGAGATTCAGCAGCGCCGGGTCGCCGCCCTGGGCGGTGATGTTGACGCTGAGCGCGCGCTCGACGGCGAAGCGCAACAGGGCGTGGGGGCCGCCGGCCTTGGGGCCGGTGCCCGACAGGCCCTCGCCGCCGAACGGCTGCACGCCGACCACAGCGCCGGTCATGGTGCGGTTGATGTAGGCGTTGCCGGCCGGGACCAGGCGCACCACCTCGTCGGCGAAGGCCTGGATGCGCGAGTGCACGCCCAGCGTCAGGCCGTAGCGGCGGGCCGCCAGGGCGCCGGCCACCTGTTCCAGGTCCTCGGGCTTGTAGCGGACCACGTGCAGGATCGGGCCGAACACCTCGCGCTCGAGGAAATCGGCGGCCGGGATTTCGGCCAGGACCGGGCCGAAGAACGTGCCGCCGGCCGGGGTTTCCAGCGCGTGCAGCACCTTGGCTTCATGCTTGAGGCGGACCAGGTGCTTTTCGAGCGCGTCCTTGGCGTCGGCGTCGATCACCGGGCCGAGGTCGGTCGCGGCGTTGGCCGGATCGGCCACCACCAGGGCGTCCATCGCGCCCTTCAGGCCCTCGATGATGTGGTCGGCGGTGTCGGTCGGCAGGAACAGCAGGCGCAGGGCCGAGCAGCGCTGGCCGGCCGAGCCGAAGGCCGAGACGATGACGTCGTCGATCACCTGCTCGCGCTGGGCGGTGGTGTCCACGAACATGCCGTTGAGGCCGCCGGTCTCGGCGATGAACGGCACGATCGGGCCCTGGCGTTGGGCGAGGGTCTGGTTGATCCGCCAGGCGGTGTCGGTGCCGCCCGTGAAGGCGACGCCGTCGAGGCCCTCGTGTGCGGTCAGGGCCGCGCCGACGGTCTCGCCACGGCCGGGCAGCAGGGCCAGCAGGCGTGGGTCCAGCCCCGCGGCGTGATAGAGCTTCACCGCTTCATAGGCGATGATCGGCGTCTGCTCGGCCGGCTTGGCGACCACGGCGTTGCCGGCGGCCAGGGCCGCGGCGATCTGGCCGGTGAAGATGGCCAGCGGGAAGTTCCACGGGCTGATGCAGACGAAGACGCCGCGACCGGCCAGGCCAAGGGTGTTGGTCTCGCCGACCGGACCTTTAAGCACCTCGGGCTCGCCGAACTGCTTTTCGGCCAGAACGGCGTAGTAGCGGCAGAAGTCGACGGCCTCGCGCACCTCGGCGATGCCGTCGGCCAGGGTCTTGCCGGCCTCGCGCGACAGGATGGCGATCAGGCGCTCGATATTGGCTTCCAGGGCGTCGCCCATGGCGCGCAGCACCTTGGCGCGGGCCGGGCCCCCGGCCTGGTCCCAGGCCGGTTGGGCGGCGCGGGCCAGCTTGAAGGCCTTGTCGATCTGCGGCAGCTGGGCTTCCGACACCGCGCCGACCACGCGGCCGGCGTCGATCGGCGAGACCACCGGCAGCGGCGGGCCGCCGGCTTCCATCTTGCCGCCGACCAGCGGACCCGACTGCAGCGGGGCGGCGTCCAGCACCGTCACCGCGGCCGACAGGCGGAAGCGGTCGGCGCGGGTCGACAGGTCCAGGCCCGCGCTGTTCTTGCGGCCTTCGCCATAGACGTCGATCGGCGTGGGGATCTTGGCGTGGCGGTCCGGGTGGGCCTCGACCACGTCGATCGGGTCGGTGACCACCTTCTCGACCGGCACCCGTTCGTCGAGCAGGGCGTGGACGAAGCTGGTGTTGGCGCCGTTCTCGAGCAGGCGACGCACCAGGTAGGGCAGCAGGTCCTCGTGCCCGCCGACGGGGGCGTAGGCGCGCAGGGTGATGCCGTCATAGAGGTCGTCGGCGGCCTTGTAGAGCGCCTCGCCCATGCCGTGCAGGCGCTGGTGCTCGATGCGGACGCCGGCGTTCTTGGCCATGCGCACCACGGCCGCCAGGGTGTGGGCGTTGTGGGTGGCGAACTGGGCGTAGAGGTGCGGCGCGGCCCCGATCAGGGCCTTGGCGTTGACCAGGTACGACAGGTCGGTGGCGGGCTTGGTGGTGTAGACCGGATAGTCCGGGCGGCCGGCGACCTGGGCGCGCTTGATCTCGCTGTCCCAGTAGGCGCCCTTGACCAGGCGGACCATCAGGCGACGGCCGGTCTCTTCCGACAGCGCCTTCAGGCGGGCGATGACCTCGCCGCAGCGCTTCTGGTAGGCCTGCACGGCCAGGCCCAGGCCTTTCCACTCCGCCAGGGCCGGTTCGCGGCACAGCTTGTCGAGCAGCTTCAGCGACAGCGCCAGGCGGTCGGCCTCTTCGGCGTCGATGGTGAAGTTGATGTCGTACTTGGCGGCGATCAGCGCCAGACGCAGGGTGCGCGGATAGAGCTCTTCCCACACGCGGTCTTCGTGCGTGGCCTCGTAGCGTGGGCACAGGGCCGACAGCTTCACCGACACGCCGTGGCCGGCCTCGGGACCGGCCTTGTTGGACAGCTTGCCGACCGTCTCGATGGCGTCGGCGTAGGACTTTTCATAGCGGGCCGCGTCGGCGGCGGTGCGGGCGCCTTCGCCCAGCATGTCGAACGAGCACATGGTGTCTTCGTTCGCGGCGCGCTTGATGGCCGCCTCGATGGTGCGGCCCAGCACGAACTGCTCGCCCATGATGCGGATAGCCTGGCCGACGGCGGCGCGGATCACCGGTTCGCCCACGCGGCCGGCCAGCCTTTTGATGAACGCCGGCAGATCCTTGCGGGCCTCGTCGTCGGGCTCGACGATCTTGCCGGTCAGCATCAGGCCCCAGGTCGAGGCGTTGACGAACAGGCTGTCGCTGCCGCCCAGGTGAGACGCCCAATCCGCCGAGCCGATCTTCTCGGCGATCAGGCGGTCGCGGGTCTCGTCGTCGGGGGTGCGCAGCAGGGCTTCGGCCAGGCACATCAGGGCCAGGCCCTCGCGGGTGCCCAGGCTGAATTCCTGCAGGAAGCTCTCGACCACGCCCTGCTTGCGTACGGACCGGCGGGCGCCGCGCACCAGGGCCTCGGCCTCGGCGCGGACGGCGGCGCGATCCTCGCTGGACAGGGGCCCCGCGGCCAGCAGGTCGGCGATCACCGCCTTTTCGTCACGGTACTTGCCGTCGTCCAGGGAGTCCCAATCGGCCATGATGCGCCTCGCTAATGATTTATCGTCGCTGTAGCCCGGCTATGATCGAAGGTGCTTCGTTTGTTGGCTCTGGCTTCCGTATCCTGTTCGGCGTAAACGTCGAAAAACGTTGTCTGCTCCAGGCGTGCGAAAAGCCCCGCGACAGGGCGTCGCGGCGTGCGTGGGCGCAAGCCTGGGTCGGCAGCTTATGAGGGGAAGGGGAGCACTGGAAGGGACGCGTCTCGGGGGGACTCGCGCGTCCCTTCCGCTCGTCGCCGACGCTGGGGGATGCGTGGCGAGCTTTCCCGCCGAGCGGGAGGCCCTTGGCGAAGCGCGCCGACTGGGGGATGCGGCGTGGGGGAAGCTTCGCTAGGACGATTGAGGGTGTAGTCCTCTTCGTGCCGAAGGTGCTTTGTTTGTTATCGCTATTATCAGAACAATCTTCGCTGAAAGTGACGAAAATCCATGTCCGCTCTAGATGACACCGACCGCCGGCTGCTGCGCGTGCTGCAGGCCGATGGGCGGATCACCAACGCCGAGCTGGCCAAGCGCTGCAACCTCTCGCCGGCCGCCACCTTCGACCGGGTGCGGCGCCTGCGCGAGCGCGGCTTCATCACCGGCTACGCGGCGCTGCTGGATCCGGCCAAGGTCGACCGCGCCCTGCTGATCTTCGTCGAGGTGGTGCTGGACCGCACGACCGGCGAGGTGTTCGACGACTTCGCCGCCGCCATCCGCCGCGCGCCGGAGGTGCTGGAGTGCCACATGGTGGCCGGCGGCTTCGACTATCTGATCAAGGCCCGCGTCCGCGACATGGACGCCTATCGCAGCTTCCTGGGCGACATACTGGTCAAGATGCCGGGCGTGCGAGAGACGCGGACCTACGCGGTGCTGGAAGAGGTCAAGAGCACGGTCCAGCTGCCGCTCTGAAGCGCCGGCTCCCCACGCTCGCCCTTTCCCGCTAGACTGGCGCCCATGATCCACGACCTGCCTATCGGACTGGCGCTGCGCCGCTTCCGGCGGCTGAACGCCGTCAAGCAGGGCGCCGTTGCCGAGCTGCTGGCCGTGTCGCAGGGCACGGTGTCGCGCTGGGAAAGCGGCGAGCACGAACCCGACGAGGCCCATCGCGAGCGGATCGCGGCCCTGATCGCGGCGAAGGCGGGCGAGGGGAGCGACGCGGCGATCCGGCGGCTGGTCGAGACCTCGTCCCAGGCCGTGCACCTGGTCTGCGACGCCACCCACCAGCTTCTGGCCGTGTCGCCGGCGCGGCTGGCCTCGTGGCGGATCGACGCGTCCGACTATCTGGGCGTGTCGCTTTGGCGTTTCGCCAGCCCCGAGATCGCCCGGGCCCAGGGCGAACTGGCCCGGACGGGCTGGTTCGAGCGTCCCTACCAGCGGCTGCGTTTCGAGACCGGTCCCAACGACAGCCCCGAGGTTCCCGTGGCGCTGGGCCTGACCGAGTGGGAGACCATTCCCCTCGCCGACGGCCGCGTGGGCCGCCTGACCACCACCATCGGCTGAAGGCTTTCACGCCGTGGGCCACCACGCATAAGTTTTTCGTGTCGCGCGAAGGCGCATCGGTCTAGGGCGGCGCCATGCTGCGTTCCTGGTCCAACATCATCGCCCTGTGGCTCATCGGCGTGCTGGCCGCCGCCCAGCTTCCCAAGATCGCCGTGCTGGTTCCGGTGCTGCGCCAGGAGCTAGGCCTGTCGCTGGCCCAGGCGGGCTTGCTGGTGTCGTTGCTGGAGATCGGCGGGGCGACCCTGGGCATCGTCGCGGGCCTGGCGCTGGGCCGGTTCGGCGGTCGCCGCTTCATGGCGATCGGGCTGGTCGGCCTGCTGGCGGCCAGCCTGGTCGAGGCCTTCGCGCCCAATGTCGCGGTGCTGTTCGCCGCCCGGGCGCTGGAGGGCGTGGCCTATCTGCTGGTGGTCATCGCCGCCCCGACCATGATCGCCGCCGTCGCCTCCGACAAGGCGCGGGGACCGGCCCTGGCGCTTTGGAGCACCTTCGTGGCCGTGGGCGTGGCGGTCGGCAGCGGCGTCACCGGCTTCGCCATGGCGCTGAGCGGTCCGCGCGGGGCCATGCTGGTGTGGGCGGTGCTGTGCGCGCTGGGCCTGCTGGTCGCCCTGCGCCAGCCCAAGGGCCTGTCGGACGGCGCCCGCATCGCCCTGCCGCCGCCGGCCGCCTGGGTGCTGACCCTGGGCTTCGGACTCTACACCGTCTTCATCTGCGCCCTGACCATGCTGCTGCCCAGCTTCCTGATCGAGAAGGCGGGCGCTGGCGTCGCCGGCGCCAGCATCGCCACGGGCCTTGTTTCGCTGGCGGCCCTGCCGGGCTCGGCCATCGCCATCCGCCTGCTGCACGCCGCGCCGCTGGACCGGCGGCGCATGACGCGGGTGGTCGTCCCCGCGCTGCTGGCCACGGCCGTGGTCGCGCCCTTCGTCTTCCTGTCAGCCAAGGCCCTGCTGGTCGCCGGAGTCGCCTTCCTGGTGGTGCTGCTCAGCGGCATCGCCTCGCCGCTGGTCTTCGCCCGCCTGCCGGCGCTGGCGGGCGGGACCGACGGCCCGCGCATCGCCGCCGCCAACGGCCTGCTGACCCAGTTCGGAGCCGGCGGGGCCCTGATCGGCCCGCCCCTGGGTGGCCTCGTGGTTGGGCGTTTCGGCTGGGAGGCCCTGGGCGCCGTCATCGCGGTCCTGGCCGTGGCGATGCTGGCGGCGATGCTGGCGGCCGAGCGGATGGCGCGGAAGGCTATCTAATATTCTCCCGTCATTCTCGCCCTCGTGGCGAGAACCCCTGTTTCCGCCCGCACGGGAAGTGCAAGCGGATCGTCGACGATCCGCTCCATCCGCCCTTGCGGTCGATAGAGAGGTTCCCGCCACGAGGGCGGGAATGACGGGAAGGGGGATATGAAAAAGCCGCCCAGGTTTCCCCGGGCGGCTTCTTTTTCGGTGCTGGCGAAAGCCTTAGTGGCTGTCGCGCGGCAGGCCCTTGGTCTGGGCGATGCGCTGGTACTTCACGGCCGGTTCCAGCACCGCGCCGGTCTCCATCTGGCCGACGATGGCGCGCTGGATCTCCTGCCACGGGGTCTGGCTTTCCGGGTACTTGTAGCCGCCGGCGGCCTCGAGAGCCTTGCGGCGCTCGGCCACTTCCTCGGGGCTGATCAGCACGTCGACGCGCGACTTGCGCAGGTCGAAGCGGACGCGGTCGCCGGTCTTCAGCAGCGCCAGGCCGCCGCCGACGGCGGCTTCCGGCGAGGCGTTGAGGATCGACGGCGAGCCCGAGGTGCCCGACTGGCGGCCGTCGCCGATGCAGGGCAGCTGCTTGATGCCGCGCTTGATCAGGTAGTCGGGGGCGCGCATGTTCACCACCTCGGCCGAGCCGGGGTAGCCGACGGGGCCGGCGCCCCGCATGAACATGATCGAGTTCTCGGTGATGCCGACCGACGGGTCGTCGATGCGGTGGTGGTAGTCTTCCGGACCGTCGAACACCACGGCGTTGCCGACGAAGGCGTCCGGGTCTTCGGGGTTCGACAGGTAGCGGTCGCGGAACTCGCCCGAGATCACGCTGGTCTTCATGATCGCCGAGTTGAACAGGTTGCCGCGCATGACGACGAAGCCGGCGCGCTCGACCAGCGGGCGCTCGTACGGGCGGATGACGTTCTCGTCCTCGATCACGGCGTCGCGGCAGGCGTCGCCCATGGTCTGGCCCGAGACGGTCATGACGTCTTCGTGGATCAGGCCCTGCTTGATCAGCTGGGCGGTGACGGCCGGAACGCCGCCAGCGTGGTAGTAGTCTTCGCCCAGATATTCACCGGCCGGCTGCAGGTTGACCAGCAGTGGGATGTTCTCGCCCTTCTCCTGCCAGTCGTCGACCGACAGCTCGACGCCGACGTGGCGCGCCAGGGCGTTCAGGTGGATCGGAGCGTTGGTCGAGCCGCCGATGGCCGAGTTGACGGCGATGGCGTTGAGGAAGGCCTCGCGGGTCAGGATGTCCGACGGCTTGAGGTCTTCCTTGACCATGTCGACGATGCGCAGGCCGGTCAGGTAGGCGTTCTCCTGGCGGTCGCGATAGGGGGCCGGGATGGCGGCCGAGCCGGTGAGCGACATGCCCAGCGCCTCGGTCAGCGAGTTCATGGTCGTGGCCGTGCCCATGGTGTTGCAGAAGCCGGTCGACGGGGCCGAGCTGGCCACCAGCTTGATGAAGCCGGCGTTGTCGATCTCGCCGGCGGCCAGCATCTCGCGGGCCTTCCAGACGATCGTGCCCGAGCCGGTGCGCTCGCCCTTGTACCAGCCGTTCAGCATCGGGCCGACCGACAGGGCGATGGCCGGGATGTTCACGGTGGCGGCGGCCATAAGGCAGGCCGGGGTGGTCTTGTCGCAGCCGATGGTCAGCACGACGCCGTCGATCGGGTAGCCGTAAAGGGTCTCGACCAGGCCCAGGTACGACAGGTTGCGGTCGAGGCCCGCGGTCGGGCGCTTGCCGGTTTCCTGGATCGGGTGGACCGGGAATTCGATGGCGATGCCGCCGGCGGTGCGGATGCCCTCACGCACGCGTTCGGCCAGCACCAGGTGGTGGCGGTTGCAGGGCGACAGGTCCGAACCGGTCTGGGCGATGCCGATGATCGGCTTGCCCGACTGCAGCTCTTCCAGCGTCAGGCCGTAGTTCAGATAGCGCTCGAGATAGAGCGCCGTCATGTCCACGTTGTCGGGATTGTCGAACCAGGCCCGCGAACGAAGGGTGCTGGGCGCGGACTTGGTGGTCATGTCGGTCCTGTTTTTCCTCGATCGATCCAACCGGATCGCCTCGCCGGGCGAGGTTTATACTATTTGTCTGACTATACCGGCGAGCGCGGAGCGTCAACGACCGCCATGGCGGGCAAACGTCGCACGCCTTCAAGGTCTTGCGAGCCGATCGCAAGAGCCGAAAGAGCGCTTGAACGCCGATGATAGCGCTCACATTCTATCGCTGGTCGCCGCGTCGCGCCATCCACGACGATGTTCGCCCAACGCGGAATATGTAGGACCATTGCGCGCGGTGGTCGAGCGGGCAAGCCGGTTCTTGTCATCGCGGCAAGGGCGAGGTTCCTTGCGGACGGCCTTCTCGACCCGTTTTCGCGGTCCTGTTTGACAGGAACGGGGAGGGCGCTATTTGTCGGACTAATCTTACAGAGGTCGCGAGGCGCGGCCCGAGCCATCGTCAGGTGTCCGTCCAGATGACCATCCGCATCGCCATCGTCGGCCTGGGCAAGATCGCCCGCGATCAGCACCTGCCGGCCATCGAGAAGGACGCTCGGTTCGAGCTGGCGGCCGTGGCCAGCCGCAGCGCCGGCGTCGACGGCGTCCCGCACTTCACCGACCTTTCCGAACTGCTGGCCTCGGACGTGCCGTTCGACGCCGTCGCCCTCTGCACTCCGCCGCAGGTGCGTCACACGATCGCCCGCCAGGCCATCGACGCCGGCAAGCACGTGATGCTGGAGAAGCCGCCGGGCGCGACGCTGAGCGAGGTCGAGGACCTGAAGGCCGCCGCCCAGGCCAAGGGCGTCACCCTGCAGACCACCTGGCACTCGCGCTACGCCACCGCCGTCGCCCCGGCCCAGACCTGGCTGTCGGGCAAGACCATCAAGTCGGTCCAGATCAACTGGAAGGAAGACGTGCGCGTGTGGCACCCCGGCCAGACCTGGATCTGGCAGGCCGGCGGCCTGGGCGTCTTCGATCCGGGCATCAACGCCCTGTCGATCGCCACCGTCGTGCTGCCGGCCTTCTTCCTGGAGAAGGCGACGCTGCACGTGCCGGAGAACTGCCAGTCGCCGGTCGAGGCGCAACTGACCTTCCGCACCGTGACCGGCGCGCCGGTCCAGGCCGATTTCGACTTCCTGCAGACCGGCGAGCAGAGCTGGGACATCATCATCGACACCGACGGCGGCGAGCTGAAGCTGTCGCACGGCGGTTCGCGCCTGTGGGTTGACGGTGAACTGACGCACGAAGGGCCGGACGAGGAATATCCGGGCCTCTACGACGCCTTCGCCCGCCTGATCGCGGCCGGCGGCTCGGATGTCGACGTCAGCCCGCTGCGCCACGTGGCCGATGCTTTCCTGCTGGGCGAACGGGTTACGGCGCCGGCCTTCATCGAATAGCCCGTACCCATGCAAATTAAGCATTGGTTGCGCTAACATTGGACTGACAACCGGACGCGGAAGGGCCTATATGCGGGCCATTCCCGTCCGCCAAAACGCGAGCGTCCGCCCCATGACTGAACTCCGCAGCCTGAACCCCGCCACCGGCGAGCACTTCGGCGAGGTCTTCCCCGAACCGACCGCGGAGCAGATCGAGGCGGCGCTGGCCGCCGCGAACGCCGCCTTCGACATCTATCGCGAGACCGATCTCGAAACCCGCGCGGCCTTCCTCGAAGGCGTCGCCGCCGAGATCGAAGCCATCGGCGACGACCTGATCGTGCGCGCCATGGCCGAGACCGGCCTGCCGCGTCCGCGCCTCGAAGGCGAGCGTGGCCGCACCACCGGCCAGCTGCGCCTGTTCGCCAAGACCGTCCGCCAGGGCGACTTCCTGGGCGCGCGCATCGACCCGGCCCAGCCCGAGCGCAAGCCGCTGCCGCGCGCCGACCTGCGCCAGCGCTTCATCGGCCTGGGCCCCGTCGCCGTGTTCGGCGCCAGCAACTTCCCGCTGGCCTTCTCGACCGCGGGCGGCGACACCGCCGCGGCCCTGGCCGCCGGCTGCCCGGTCGTGTTCAAGGGCCACCCGGCCCACCCCGGCACCGCCGCCCTGGTCGGCGCGGCCATCAGCAAGGCCGTCGAGAAGGCGGGCCTGCCGGCCGGCGTGTTCTCGCTGCTGACCGGCCAGACCCACGAGCTGGGCGGCGCCCTGGTCCGCGATCCGCGCATCAAGGCTGTCGGCTTCACCGGCTCGCGCGCCGGCGGCGTGGCGCTGATGAAGATCGCCAATGAGCGCCCCGAGCCGATCCCGGTCTATGCCGAGATGAGCAGCGTCAACCCGGTGATCCTGTTCCCGCACGCCCTGGCCGCCCGCGCCGAGGCCCTGGGCGCGGCGTTCGTCGGTTCGCTGACCATGGGTTCGGGCCAGTTCTGCACCAACCCGGGCCTTATCTTCGCCCTGGCCGGTCCGGACTTCGACAAGTTCGTGGCTTCGGCCTCGGCCGCCCTGGCCGGCGCCCATCCGCAGGTCATGCTGACCCCGGGCATCTTCGGCGCCTACGAGCAGGGCGTCGAGAAGCTGGGTTCGCGCCCCGGCGTCACCGTGGCCGCCCGCGGCCTGGTCGGCGAAGGCTGCAACCAGGGGCAGGGCGCCCTGTTCGTGGTCGAGGCCGAGACCTTCGCCGCCGACCCCGCCCTCAGCCACGAAGTGTTCGGCTCGTCGTCGGTGATCGTCCGCTGCCCGGACGTCGCTACCCTGGCCGGCCTGCTGGAAGGCCTGGAAGGCCAGCTGACCGCCACCCTGCATCTGGACGCGGAAGACGCCGAAGCCGCCCGCGGCCTGCTGCCGATCCTCGAGCGCAAGGCCGGCCGCATCCTGGCCAACGGCTGGCCGACCGGCGTGGAAGTGGCTCCGGCCATGGTCCACGGCGGCCCGTTCCCGGCCACCTCGGACGGCCGCTCGACCTCGGTCGGCACCCGCGCCGTCGAGCGCTTCCTGCGCCCCGTGTGCTACCAGGACCTGCCCGACGTGCTGCTGCCGGCGGCGCTGAAGGAAGCCAACCCGCTGGGCGTCAAGCGCGCCATCGACGGCGTGCTGTAACAAAAGCAGATCCTTCGGGGTCAGGAAGAGCGCGCGGGGGAAACTCCGCGCGCTTTTTTCTTTGTCAGAACAGCCGCTCGGCCAGCAGCCAGACGCTGAAGGCGAGACACGAGGCGGGGATCAGCACCTTGCCCATGGCGGGGCTCCTTGGTCGATGGAGCCATCATCGCCGATCGCGGAATCGGCGGCTTGGACGCGGCCGCTCCGCCGTGAACATTCTTGCGACGACGTCTAAATCGTCGGTTTCGCCCATCGGGCGTAACACTTGGCGGGCGAGCCTGAACGCTGGCGACAACCTTCCGGCCGCTTTGAAACGGAAGTGTATCGGCGAGGCGCTCGCCGTAGCCGCGCGGAAATTTGCGAGACACGCCTGGGCCATGCAGGGCCCCTAAGCCTCGGAGGTTCCTTCAAGCGGGTCCTCCATGTCGCGTAAGCTTCTGATCCTCTCGGCCGCCGCCCTGCCGATGCTGCTGCACGCCGCCCAAGCGGCCGCGGAGACGGAAGTCACCAGCAGCAGCCGCACGACGCCGATCGCCACCTCGACGGCCGCCAGCGGCGCGGCCGACGACGTCAAGGTCACGACCGACGGGGTGATCACCTATGCTTCCGAAGGCCCGATCGTCACGGTCGACAGCAGCAACACCCTGACCAACAACGGCACGCTGAAGAGCACGGACGTCTCCAACTCGACGGGCGTCCTGATCAACGGCGGCGTCACCTCGACGGTGACCAACGGCGGCACGATCAGCCTGACCGAGGACTACGACTACGTCGATAGCGACAGCGACGGCGACTACGATGGCCAGTTCGCTCTGGGGACCAACCGCTATGGCATTCGCCTGACCGGCTCGGGCGACTACACCGGCACGATCGAGAACACCGGCACGATCACCATCGAGGGCAACAACTCGGGCGGGATCATGCTGGGATCGTCGGTGATCGGCGACATCCTCAATTCCGGCTCGATCTCGGTGACCGGCGACAATGGGTATGGCGTCCGCAACACCGCCAAGGTGACGGGCAACATCGTCAGCGACGGCTCGATCAGCGTGCTGGGCGCCAATAGCGTGGGCCTGGCGGTCGACGGCGAGGTCGACGGCTCGGTCATCGTCCAGGGCACGATCACCGCCACCGGCTATCGCTACACCAGCCGCTACACCGATCCCGACGACGAGGCGCTGCTGGACGCCGACGACCTGCTGCAGGGCGGCTCGGCGGTGAAGATCACCAGCAACGTCTCCAAGGGCCTGGTGCTGGACGCCCCGCCCGAGGACACCAACGACGACACCTCAGACGACGAGGACGGCGACGGCGTCACCGACAGCGACGAGGGCACGGCGGCCGTCTACGTCTATGGCGGCGCGCCGGCGATCCAGATCGGCTCCGACAGCCAGGCGATCACCCTCGGCTCGGCCGGGGAGGGGATCTACGACTACGGCCTCGTCATCCGCGGCTCGGTCGGCGCTTATGGCGTCCATGCGGGCGTGGCGGCCACCGGCGTGCAGATCGGCGGCTCGGCCGGCTACGAGACCCTGGTCACCAACGGGATCAACCTGGAAGGCTCGATCTCGGCCAGCGCCTACGAGGCCGACGCCATGGGCCTGCACCTGACCTCGGGCGCCATCGCCTCGATCCTCAACAACAGCGGCGCGCTCAGCGGCTCGGTCGAGGCCGAGGGAAGCTCGAACGCCTACGCCCTGCTGATCGACGCCGGGGCGACCATGAACTCGGTCGTCAACAGCGGCAGCATCGTCGCCACCCTGTCGGGCGAGACCGGCAACGCCAACGCCATCGTCGACAATTCCGGCACGCTGACCAGCATCACCAACACCGGCGCGATCGCCGCGTATGTGGTCGCCACCGACGACGACTACGACACCGACGACAGCGATACAGACGCCACGAACGAGACGGTCACCGGCAAGGCGATCGCCATCAACCTGAAGGCCAACACCACCGGCGTCACCATCACCCAGACCGGAGTGAACGACGGCGACGACGGCGACGACGGGGTGGCCGACACCGATACCGACGGCGACGGCGTGGACGACGCCGACGAGCCCTCGATCGTGGGCCAGGTGCTGCTGGGCTCGGGCGACGACACCCTGAACCTGCTGAACGGCACGCTCTATGGCGACATGTCGTTCGGCGACGGCGCCGACACCCTGAACATCGACGGCACGGCCTATGCGATCGGCGGCCTCTACGACAGCGATGGCAAGCTCTCGATCAACATCGGCAACGGCGGCCTGCTGATCACGAACCCCGACACCATCAAGGCCACCAGCCTGAACCTGGGGTCGGAAAGCACTTTGGTGTTCACGGTCGATCCCAACGCCGGGACCTCGACCCAGCTGGTGGTCGACACCGCCACCATCGCCAGCGGCGCCAACCTGGGCCTCGTGTTCAATAACCTGCTGACCGACGCCAGCACCTTCAAGGTGATCTCGGCCGGGACGCTGACGGCCGGCGAGATCGACCAGGACCTGCTGGGCGACGCGCCCTACCTCTATGTCGCCGAGGCCCGCACCCAGGACAACGACGTCCTGATCGACGTGCGCCGCCGCACGGCCGCCGAGGCCGGCATGACCACCGGCCAGACCGCGGCCTATGACGCGACCTTCGCCGCGCTTAGCGCCAACGAGGACATCGCCAGCGCCTTCCTCAGCCAGTCGACCAGCGACGGCTTCTACAATCTCTACAATCAGATGCTGCCCAGCACCGGCGAGGGGATGTTCTCGACCCTGCAGGCCGTGCAGCAGCAGATCTCCGCCTCGACCGCCATTCGCCCGGACGGCCAGGACCGCTACGGTCCCGACAGCGTCTGGGTGCAGGAGATCAACAGCCTGGTGCGCATCGAGGACGGCGAGAACCTGGGCTCGGACACCAAGGCCACGGGCATGGTCGCCGGCTACGAGGCCATGGGCGACGCCGGCGGGGCCCTGGGCGTGACCCTGGCCTTCGCCAGCCTGGAAGAGAAGGACACCGCCGCCAAGGTCGGCGAGGAGACCACCGCCTCGCTGTTCCAGGCCGGGACCTATTGGCGCCGGTCGGTGGGCGGCTGGCGCTTCAACCTGGGCGGAAGCCTTGGCTACATCCGCTTCAACGGCGACCGCAGCTTCATCAGCGAGGACGTCGACAGCGACGGCTACTCGGACGTCGCGATCACCAACACCGCCTCGTGGAACGGCTTCACCGCCAACGCCTTCGCCGGCGTCGGCTACGAGCACAAGTTCGGCCGCAACTACATCCGACCCGAGGCGCGCCTCGACTACGTCTACCTGTGGGAAGGCGAGCGCAAGGAGCACGGCGGCGGCGAGGGTTTCGACCAGACGGTGGCATCGCGCAAGTTCGACAACCTGTCGGGCGACATCGGCGTCGCCTTCGGCCGCGAGTTCGGCAAGGAGGTCTGGGTCCGTCCGGAAGTCCGCGTCGGCTACCGCAAGACCCTGGCCGGCAAGTACGCCGACACCACGGCCTGGTACTCGGGCGGCACGCCGTTCACGATCCTGGGCAATTCGGCGCGCACCGACGCTGTGACGCTGAATCTCGCCCTGCGCGCCGGTTCCGACCTTTCCTATTTCGCCCTGGAGGGCGGGGCCGAGGCCTCGCGTCGCCAGACCCGTTATTCGGCCCGGCTTGTCGGCCGGGCGATGTTCTGAGAACGCCCGTGAGACCCCGCCTGCTCATCGTCGACCCCGACGTCGACTCCCGCGCCGCCATCACCGCCCTGCTGGGCCGGTTCGACCTGGAAGTGCTCGAAGCCGCCTCGGCCCGCGAGATGGACCAGATCCTGGGCCGCACCCAGATCGAGCTGGTCGTCATGGACATCCTGCTGCCAGACGAGGCCGGCCTGTCGGTCTGCGCCCGGCTGCGACGCCTCAACCCCGCCCCGGGCGTGGTGGTGGTCAGCGCCGTCGACGACGAGAGCGACGTGGTCGTTGGCCTGGAGATGGGCGTCGACGACTATATCGCCAAGCCGTTCCGGCCGCGCGAGACCGCCGCCCGCATCCGCGCCGCGGTGCGCAGGCGCCAGGCCTGGCGCGCGCCCGAGCCGGTGGCCGCCCCGCCGGTCTACCAGTTCAGCGGCTGGCGGCTGAACGTGGCCACCCACGAGCTGTTCGACCCGCGCGGCGACTCGGTGAACCTGTCCTCGGCCGAGTTCCTGGTGCTGTGGACCCTGGTGGCCAAGCCCCAGCAGATCCTGACCCGCGACCAGTTGCAGCAAGGCCCGCCCGAGGCCCGCAGCAAGGCGCCGCCGCAGCAGATCAACGTCACCATCAGCCGCCTGCGCAGCAAGCTGCGCCGCGCCGAGGGCGGCGCCCAGATGGTGCGCACCGTGCGCCATGCGGGCTACATGTTCGCGCCGCGGGTGGACCGGGTGCACGCTGACTGAATTAGAGAACCTCCCCCTGTGGGGGAGGTGATCGCGAAGCGATCGGTGGGGGGCGTGGCTGCGAAATCGGCAACAGCCCGGCAAGCTGAAAACTTCCCCCCACCGGCCTTCGGCCGCCTCCCCCACAGGGGGAGGTTCCTAGTTACTTCTTCCTGACAAACACCAGGCTCTGGTCCGGCGGGCCGGGCTTTCCGTCGATGTCCTGCTCGACCAGGATGGTGTCGGGGGCGGTGACGCCGACGCGCATGCTCTGGCGGCGGCCGGTCTGGCCGTGGGTCATCACCGCCACGCTGGATTGACCGGTGCGCTCGACGCTGAGGGTCACGAAGTTGAAGTTGACCACGGCCCGGGTCGGCGCGCCGTCCAGGGTCGCGTCGGCGAACTGGATGGCGGCCACGCCCTCGTCGTCCTCCTCGACCAGCGTCCAGGCGATCGCCTTGCCGTCGTCCTTGGTGATGTCGAGCTCGCCGCTGATCGGCGCGGTCCCGGTCAGGGCCTCGTTGAAGCGCGAGCGCGACAGGTCCAGCGTCCACTTGCCGGCGACGCCCAGCGGCCCGGTGGCGGGCGCCTGAGCTTGGGCCAGGGCGGGGGCTGCGGCCAGCAGCAGGCCAAGGCCCGCGAGCGCGGCGGCGGCTTTGAGATGGGCCATGGCGTGGGTTCCGGACGGGGTGGCTTACGAAGGGTCAATGTCGGGTCGCGAGCAGCGTTCGTCCAGAGGCGGCCGCCAGATCATTTGGGGATTGCCAAGCGCGCCGCCGCCCCGTTCTGGTCGGGGCCACCTGGAATCGGAGCCTTCGCCCATGCGCCGTCTGTCGCGTTCGATGCTGTTCGCCGCCTCGCTGTTCGCGGCCGGCGCCCTCTACGGCCCAGAGGCCGAGGCCGCCGAGAAGACCGACACCTCGGTCAAGGCCGTGCAGAAGATCGTCGGCGGCCCGGGCTTCAAGGCCGCGGTCAGGCAGCTGGACGCGGACTACGACCGCACCGTCGCCGACATCGTCACCCTGACCGAGATCCCCGCGCCGCCCTTCAAGGAAGAGCAGCGCGCCAAGGCCTATCTGGAAATGCTCAAGGCCGTGGGGTTGAGCGACGTCGAGATGGACGCCGAGGGCAACGTCATGGGCGTGCGGGCCGGAACGGCGACCAAGGGCAAGGGCCCGTTCGTGGTCATCGCCGCCCACCTCGACACCGTCTTCCCCGAAGGCACCGACGTGAAGGTCAAGCGCGAGGGGACCAAGCTGTCGGCCCCCGGCATCGGCGACGACACCCGCTCGCTGGCCGTGCTGCTGGCCTATGTGCGGGCCATGGACGCGGCCAAGATCAAGACCAAGGCCGACATCCTGTTCGTCGGCAATGTGGGCGAGGAGGGGTCGGGCGACCTGCGCGGGGTCAAGCACCTCTTCACCAAGGGCAAGTACCAGGGCCGGATCAGCGCCTTCTTCTCGATGGACGGCTCGGACCCCTCGCGCATCGTCGACCGGGGCGTCGGCTCCAAGCGCTATCGCGTCACCTTCAAGGGGCCGGGCGGCCACAGCTATGGCGCGTTCGGCGTCGTCAACCCGATGACGGCCATGGCCCAGTCGGTGGTCGACCTCTATGCGGTCAAGCCGCCGGCCGATCCCAAGACCACCTATTCGGCCAGCGTGGTGGGCGGGGGCACCTCGGTGAACTCGATTCCCAACCAGATCTTCCTGGAGTTCGACATGCGCTCGGAAAGCGCCGCCGAGCTGGCCAAGCTGGACCAGACCTTCATCGGCATCCTCGACAAGGCCGTGGCCGGCGAGAACGCCGCCCGCTCGACCAAGCCGGGCGTCATTTCCTACGACGCCAAGGTGATCGGCGAGCGCCCGGCCGGCGGGACCGATCCCAAGGCGGCCATCGTCGCGGCCACGGCGGCGGCGATCTCGGCCCTGGGCTTCACGCCCGAGCACGAGGCCTCGTCCACCGACGCCAACCTGCCCATGAGCTTGGGGATCCCCGCCATCACCATCGGCGCCGGCGGCAAGGGCGGCCGCGCCCACGCCCTGGACGAGTGGATCGACATCGAGAAGGCCCCGACGCTGAAGGGCATGCAGGTGGGGCTGGCGGCGCTCCTGGCCGTGGCGGGCGTGGAGTAGTCGAACCTCACCCTGTGGGGGAGGCGATTGCGGGAGCGATCGGTGGGGGGGGGTGAGTTTCCAGCGCAGCGGAAGCTGAAAACGGCCCCCCTCCGGCCCTTTGGGCCACCTCCCCCAGAGGGGGATGATCTGCCGATCAGGCCTTCCGGTTCAGGGTGATCGCCGTGGCGTTGTTGGCGTAGCCGGCGCCGTGGGCGCTGGGGCCGTAGCCGGCGGCTTGCGGGCGTTGGGCGGCGATCTCGTTGGCGACGGCGCGGACGAGGCCTTCGGTGACGGTCTTGGCGGCGGCGATGGCGCGCGACTGGCGGGCCAGCACGGCGTCGAAGGCCTCGGTGGCGCGGACCAGGCGGCGGCGACGGTCGGGCGTGGCGGCCTGCACCAGGGCGACATTGCCGCGCACCCGCGCCGACTCGTGGCGATAGACATTGGCCAGCTTGGCCGTCTCCTCGACGTGGCGGGCGGCCTCGTGCGGGCGGCGGGCCTCGAAGGCGGTGGCCTGCTTGGCGATCAGGTCGGTCAGGCGCTCGGTCAGGATGATCAGCTGTTCGACGCGCTCGTCCGAGGGAGAGAGTGAGGCGGAGCTCATCATTGGGCGACCTCCTGCAGGCCTTGCATCTTCAGCATCTCGCGCTGGACGGTGGCCGAGACGCCGACGCCGCCGGACTTGGTCACTTCCTTGGCCATGGCGTCGGTCAGCAGCGACTTGAACATCTCCTCGCCCTGGCCGCCGCCGAACGGTTCGGGCGTCTTCACGCCCTCGAACATCGACTGCATCATCACCGACAGGAACGAGGACTCGAACTTGTCGGCCGTCTCCTTGATCTTGCCGCGCTTGAGCAGCTCGGCGGCCGAGCTGGCGGTGGGGCCAGTGCTGGCGGTCAGGCCGGTGATCGGCGGCGAGGTGATGGAGAAGGCGCTCATCACATCACCTCGATGTCGGCTTGCAGGGCGCCGGCGGCCTTCACCGCCTGCAGGATGGTGATCATGTCGCGCGGGGTGACGCCCAGGGCGTTGAGGCCGCCGACCAGGCTCTTGAGCGACGCGCCGCCGCCGAGCGTGATCAGCTTCTTGCCCTTTTCCTCGTCGATGCTGATCGCCGATTGCGGGACCACCGTGGTGCGGCCCTGGCTGAACGGGGCGGGCTGGCTGACGGCCGGGGTTTCCTGGACCGAGATGGTCAGGTTGCCCTGGGCGATGGCCACCTGGCTGATGCGGACGTCGTCGCCCATCACCACCACGCCGTTGACCTCGTCGATGATCACCTTGGCCGGGCCGTCGGGCTCGACTTCCAGGTTCTCGATGGCGGTCACGAAGCTGATCATGTCCATGCCGGCCGGCGAGCGGATGGCGACGATGGTCGGGTTCTGGGCCTGGGCGCAGCCCGGGTACTTGGCGTTGATGGCGTCGGCGATGCGGCGCGAGGTCGTGAAGTCGGGGTTGCGCAGCGACAGGCGCAGTTCCGTCATGGCCACCATCTGGAAGCCGGTCTCGCGCTCGACGTCGGCGCCGGCGGCGATGCGGCCGGCGGTCGGCACGCCGCGGCTGATCGAGCTGCCCGAGGCGCCGCCGGCCGAGACGGCGCCGGTCTGCACCTGGCCTTGGGCGACGGCGTAGGTCTGGCCGTCGGCGCCTTGCAGCGCGGTGACCATCAGGGTGCCGCCCTGCAGGCTCTTGGCGTCGCCCATGGCCGAGACCGAGACGTCGATCTTCGCGCCGGCGCCGGCGAAGGCGGGCAGCTTGGCGGTGACCATGACGGCCGCGGCGTTCTTGGCGTTGAGGTTGGCGTCGCGGATGTTGACGCCCTGGCGCTCCAGCAGCGACTCCATGCTCTGCTTGGTCATCGGCGCGTTGCGCAGGCTGTCGCCCGTGCCGTTGAGGCCCACGACGATGCCGTAGCCGATCAGGTGGTTATCGCGCACGCCTTCGACGGCGACGATGTCCTTGATCCGCGACTTGGCGGCGGCCGGACCGGCGACGACGACGGCGGCGGCGAGGGCCAGGCCGGCAAGAACGGAGCTGAAAAGTGAACGACGCATGGACTTCCACACCGAGGACGCAATTCCGTCGCGGCCCATGCCAGAACCGGGCCAACGGAAAAGGTGAGGAAAATCAATGATCAGGGCGGGCAAAAACGCCTGCGACAATCCTGTCCGGCAGATTCTGCCCGGCATTAACCATACCGCAAGCGGGCTTCTCGAATATGAGTTCTCATCGGGGAGCGCGACTCCCTATATGTAGGCGTACAAGACCAGCGGTGGAGCGACGGTCGTCATGAAGGTTTCGAGCACGGGAGGCGTGGGCGCGGCTGGCGCATCACGCGCGCGGCCGACGGGCGGCGGGTCCAGCTTTTCGCTGCCTAGCGTCGGTGCGGCCGGCGGCGTCGCCGGAACCGCGGCGGCCGGCGGCCTGGCGGGCGTGGGCTCCCTGGACGCCCTGCTCGCCTTGCAAGCCAACATGGATCCGACCGAGCGCAAGCGCCGGGCGATCCGCCGGGCCGACGACATCCTCGACATCCTCGACGGCCTGAAGATCGCCGTGCTGGACGGGGAGGTCTCGCCCAGCACCATCGACAAGCTCAAGCGGGCCGTTCGCGAGCATCGCGAATCCGTCGACGATCCGAAATTGCAGAGCCTGCTCAACGAGATCGAGACCCGCGCCGCCGTCGAAGAGGCCAAGCTGGCCGTCATGCGCGGCGCGTGAGGAACGGCGGGATGGAACCTCTGGCCCTTTCCCGCGATTTTACAGCCCCGGTCGGCGCGGCGAAGCTCGCCGTAAGCGTGAGTCGCCGTCGCCCGCATGGGCCGTTCAAGGGCGCTCGCGCGCCTGAACGCGCCGCTCACGCGACGTTCATTGAACGGGGCTATCGTTTTGGTATAAGCACACCGCCCGCTGAGGGCGGAGTTCATCGGGGCGTGAGGCGTTGATGCAGACGGCCACTGTTCTTAAAGAACCGGACACCTATCGTCCTTCGGACGACGAGCCTTTCATGAACGAGCGTCAGCTTGAATATTTCAAGCAGAAGCTGCTCGGCTGGAAAGAAGAGATCCTCCGCGAATCTCGCGAGACGGTGTCCCATCTTCAGACTGAAACTGAAAACCATGCCGACCTCGCCGACCGGGCGTCGTCGGAAACCGACCGAGCGCTGGAACTGCGGACCCGCGATCGGCAACGGAAACTGATCTCCAAGATCGACCAGGCGTTGCGCCGCGTCGAAGACGGCAGCTACGGCTACTGCGAAGAGACCGGCGAGCCCATCGGCCTGGCCCGTCTCGACGCCCGCCCGACCGCCACCCTGAGCCTCGAGGCCCAGGAGCGTCACGAGCGCCGCGAACGCGTCCACCGCGACGACTGAGGCCTTCTCGGCCTCGACTGATGTGTTTCAAGCGGCCTCGCCCGAAAGGGCGGGGCCGTTTTTGTTTGAACCTCCCCCTGTGGGGGAGGCGATCGCGCAGCGATCGGAGGGGGGGGGGAGTGACTTGGAACTCGGCCAACTCACCGGAAGCTGAAAACGTCCCCCCACCGGCCTTCGGCCGCCTCCCCCAGAGGGGGAGGTCCCTTTAGGCGGTCGCCCGCTTCTCCTCGCCCCGCGCCGTCAGCCAGTACATCACCGGCGTCGCCACCCGTGACAGCACCGTCGAGGTCACCAGGCCGCCGATGATGGCGATGGCCAGGGGCGAGTAGAGGCCCGAACGTTCGAGGGCCAGCGGCAGGAGGCCGCCGATCGCCGTGGCCGAGGTCAGCAGCACCGGCAGGAAGCGCACCTCGCCGGCTTTCTCGATGGCGTCGTGCAGGTTCATCCCCTCGCGGCGCAGTTGCTCGGTGAAGTCGACCAGCAGGATCGAGTTCTTGATCTCGATGCCGATGAGCGCGATCAGGCCGATGGTGGCCGTGAACGACAGCGAATTGCCGGTCAGCCACAGGGCCGCGGCCGCGCCGAAGATCCCGAACGGGATGATGCCGGCCACCACCAGGGCGGTCTTGAACTTGCGGAACTCCAGGACCAGCACCGCCAGGATCCCGAACACCGCCACCATCACCGCAGCCCCCAGCCCCGCGAAGCTTTCCGACTGGGCCTCGGCCTGGCCGCCCAGGGTCAGGGCGTAGCCGGGCGGCATGGGCAGCTCCTTCTGCAGGCGGGCCAGCACCTCCTTGGTGACATTGTCGGTCAGGTAGCCGGTGCGGACGAAAGCGGTGACCGTCACGGTCCGCTCGCGGTCGAAGCGGTCGATGCGGGCGGGGCTGGACTTCAGGCTGGGGGTGGCGATGGCCGACAGCGGCGTCGCCTCGCCGTCGGCGGTGGGTACGTAGACGCCCGACAGGGCCGCCAGGGCGTTGCGGTCGGCGCCGTCGACCTGGCTCATCGGCAGGCGCACCTTGACGGCGTAGTCGTCGCCGTCGGGGTCGCGGAAGCGGCCGGTCTCCTCGCCCGACAGCGCCAGGCGGGCCGAGCGACGGGCCGCGCCGGCCGGCACGCCCAGGGCCGCGGCCTTGGCTTCGTCGACGCCGAGGTCGAGGTCGGTGCGGTCCAGCCGCACCGGGTTGCCGACGTCGCGGGTTCCCGGCGTGCTCTTCAGGACCGCTTCGGCGCGCACGGCCAGGGCCTTCAGCACCTCGAGATTGCGGCCGGTGATGCGCACGGCCACGGGAGCTTCGATCGGCGGGCCGTTCTCGAACACCTCGACGCTGATCCGCGCGCCGGGATAGCGGGCGAAGTCGGCGCGCAGGCGGTCGAGCAGATGCTCGCTCTTGCCCGGCTCCCAGCGCTTGAGGCTGACGAACATCTCGCCATAGGTCACCGCGCTCTCGCGCTGGGACTGGTTGTAGAACACCTGCGGATTGCCGCGCCCCAGGTTGGCGGCGCGCCAGACGACTTCGGGCTCGCGGGCCAGGCGCTGGTCGACATAGCGCAGGGCCGCGTCGGTGCGGGCCAGGGACGAGCCGTCGGGCGTGGTGACGCGGACCAGGAACTGCGGCGTCTCGGCGGCCGGGAACAGGCTGGAGCCGGCGGCCTGCAGCAGCGGAACCGCCGTCGCGCAAAGAGCCAGCATAAGGGCCAGCGCGAGCCAGGGCCGCGCCAGGGCGTGGTGCAGCACGGGGCGATAGACGGTGTGGATCACGCGGTTGACCGCCTGCAGCAGGCGGTTGCCCTCGGGATCGGAGTGCTTGTCCAGCACCCGGCTGGCCAGGAACGGGATGATGGTCAGCGACACGAACAGCGACGCGCCCACCGTGCACAGCACCGTCACCGGCAGCGAGCGGATATAGGCGCCCGAGCCGGCCGGCAGGGCCATCAGCGGCAGGAAGGCCAGCATCAGGGTGGCCGTGCAGCCGATGACGGCCAAGGCGATCTGGCCCGAGCCGTTGATGGCCGCGGCCGTACGCTCCTCGCCCTCGCGGATCCGGCGGGCGATGTTCTCGGTGATGACGATGCTGTCGTCGACCAGCAGGCCCAGCGCCAGCACGAAGCCGGCGATCGACAGCTGGTTCAGGGTGAAGCCGAAGGCCTGGATCAGCGACAGGCCGATCAGCAGGGACAGCGGGATCGACACCATCACCACCAGCCCCGCGCGCGCGCCCAGCGGCAAGAGAGTGATCAGCACCAGCACCAGGGCCAGGCCGAAGTCGCGCAGCAGGTTGTTCAGCCGATGCTCGACATTGCGGGCCTGGACGAAGCCGCGCTCGAGCCTGACCCCGGCCGGCAGCACCTTCTCGTAGTCGTCGAGCACGGCCTCGACGCTCTTGGTGATCTTGCCGACGTCCTGGCCGTCCTTCTGGGTGACGGCGATGAACACCGCCCGCTTGCCGTCGAAGCGGGTGACGTGGGTCGGCTCCTCCTGGGACCAGGCCACATCGGCGACGTCGCGCACCCGCACCACCTGGCCGCCGACCGAGCGGACGGGGGTGTCCTTGACGGCGTCCAGCGAGCGGAAGGCCCCGCCGGACTTGACGTTGAAGCGCCGGGCGCCGGCTTGGACCGCGCCGATCGGGGCCTCGGCTCCGGCCGCGCGCAGGGCGTCGGCGACGCTGGAGGCCGGCAGTTGCAGGGCGGCCAGCCGGGCCAGGTCCAGCGACACCCGCACCTCCGAGGCCGGGGCGCCGTAGTAGCGGGTCTGGCGCACGCCGGGCACGCGGTCGAGGCGTTCGGACAGGCGGTCGGCCGCCTTCTCGAGCCGGCGCATCGGCAGGCTGTCGCTGACCAGGGCGACCTGAACGATGGCCACCTCGGTCGTGCGCACGCGCTCAATGTCGAGCCGTTGCAGGCCGGCGGGCAGGCTGCCGCGGATGGCGTTCACCTCGCGCACCACCTGGTCGAACTTGCGCTCGGGATCGACGTCCCAGGTGAAGAACACCCGCACGATCGCCGCCCCGTCGAGGCTGGTGCTCTCGACCTTGTCGATGTTGTCGAGGCCGTAGACCGCGGTCTCGATCGGGTCGGCGACCAGCTGCTCCATCTCGGCCGGCTCGGCCCCGGGCAGGACGGCGCGGACGATGACGATGGGGATCGGGAAGTGCGGATCCTCCGACCGCGGCACGGTCAGCAGGGCGTTGACCCCCAGCATCACCAGCAGGCCGAAGGCGACGATGGTGAACTGCCAGCGCTTTACCGCGAAGGCGGCGAGGTTGAGGTTCATTTGCCCGCCGCCCCGCGGACAGGGGCTGCAAGGGCGCGCGGATCGACCACGGCGACCTTCTCGCCGTCGGAGACGAAGCCGGCGCCGGCGGTGATCACCCGGGTTCCGGCGGCGAGGCCCGCCACCAGGGCGTCGTCGCCGTCGAAGCCGCCGAACCGGACATTGACGCGCCGGGCCACGGCGCCGTCGAGGCGCAGCACGGCGGCCTTGTCGCCCGAGGCCTCGAGCAGGGCCTCGGCGGGGATGCGGACGAACTCGGCGCGGGCGGCGGCCTGGGCCGAGGCGGGCGCTTGCAGGCGGGCGGCGGCGATCTGGCCGCTTTTCAGCTGTGGCGGGGCCTGGACCTCGATCTCGACGGTGACCGCGCCGGTGCGAGCGTCGGCGGCCTGGCCCAGGCGCGTGACGACGCCGGTCAGGGTCTGGCCGGGCAGGGCGTCGGCGGTGACGGCGGCGCTGGAGCCCAGCGTCACCCGCGCCGCGTCGCGGGCCGGCAGCGGCAGGCGCAGCACCAGCGGACTGGAAAGATCGGCGACGGTCAGCACCGTCTGGCCGGCGGCCACCACCTCGCCGGCCTGGGCCGTGCGGGCCAGCACCACGCCCGAGACGGGCGAGGCCAGGCTCGCCCAGCGCCGGTCGAAGGCCGCGCCGGCGTGGGCGGCCTGGGCCGCCTTCAGCGCGCTTTCGGCGTCGTCCAGCCGGGCCTTGGCCACGAAGCCGGTCGAGTAGAGCTTGCGGGCCCGGTCGGCGTCGCGGCGGGCGCGCTCCAGGTCGGCGGCGGCCTGGGTCTGGCGGGCGTCGACGCCGGCCGGATCGATGGCGGCCAGGGCCTGTCCAGCCCTCACCGCGTCGCCGGCCTCGACGCTCATGCGGGTCAGCACGCCGGGGATGCGGAACGACAGCGCCATTTCGCGCCGGCGCTGCAGGGCGCCCGAGGCGGTGAGTTCCGAGGCCTGGCCGGGCGCGCCGACGGTGACGGCCTCGACGGCCGGGGGCGGGGCGGCCTGGGGCGTCTGCGCCTTGCCGCCGCAGGCGACCAGCATCAGGCCCGAGCCCAGCGCCAGCGCCGTCAGCAGCACGACGCCTCCATAACCAGCACGCGCCCCGTCCATCGCCCTCGCCCTCATCATCGATCGGTGATAAGTTATCACTGATCGATTATTGTGGGTTGTCAAGGCGGACCGAACACGGAAAGGAGGGACGATGACCGCGCCGAAAGTCCGTTCCCCCCGCAAGCCCAAGGGCCAGGGCGCCGAGCGCCGTGAGGAGATCCTGGACGCGGCGCTGAAGCTGTTCAGCGCCAAGGGCCTGCACACCGTCTCGACCCGCCAGATCGCCGAGGCGGTGGGCATCTCGCAGCCGGCGCTCTACGCCTATTTCGCCACCAAGGACGACATCACCGCCGAGCTGTGCATCCGCGCCTTCGCGATCCTGGTCGAACGCATGGAGGCCGCGCGGGCGGACTTCACGCCGACGGCCGAGAGCTTCGAGCGGGCCCTGCGGGTCTATGTCGACTTCGGCCTCGAAAACCCCGACGCCTATCGCGTGGCCTTCATGGTCGAGAAGGGGCTGGACGGGACCTACAAGGAGCGGGTCGGCGACCGGCCGATGATGGCCGGCATCGGCGCCTTCCAGCGCTTCGCCGAGATCGTGGGCGAGGTGCGCGACGCTGGCCTGACCCATGACGACGACGTCCAGCGCATCACTCAGACCCTGTGGGCGGGGCTGCACGGCCTGGTGTCGCTGCTGATCGCCCGCGCCGACTTCCCGTGGGTCGAGCGCGAGGTGCTGATCGCCTGCCACATCTCGCTGCTGCGGCGAGGGGCGTTGAAGGGGGTGGCGTGAAGGACGTCCGTTGAACTGACGGCGTCTCGGGCCTACATCCGCGCCTCGCATTCCCCAGACGAAAGACGCCGCCCATGGCCAAGCTGCAGCCCCTGGAAACCTTTTCCTTGCAGGAAACCGAAGACGGCTACCGCCTGCTGGTCTCGGCCGTCGGCGGCGACAACATCTATGTCTCGATCACGTCCGAGCAGATGGACGAGATCATCGACAGCCTCGACACGGCGCTGACCGGCGAGGAAGAGACGGCGGGCGAAGACGCGTTCGACGACGCGGACTGAGGTTCGAGGAACCTCCCCCTGTGGGGGAGGCGATCGCGTAGCGATCGGTGGGGGGAGGACGGCCACCGCTGCGGCGGTTGAAAACGTCCCCCCTCCGGCCCTTCGGGCCACCTCCCCCAGAGGGGGAGGATCTTTATGCCGCCTTCGCGTTCGTCGGCCGGTAGTTCGCCGCATCCGTCGTGAACTCGGCGTGGCCGTAGCGCTTCAGCAGGGTCCGGATCCGGTGGACCATGGCCGCGTCGGCGACGTGGCGCAGCACCGGCAGGCGGTCGGCCAGGTCGAAGGCCTTCATCTGCAAGGTGACCAGCAGGGCCACGACGATGAAGGTCGCCTCGTCGGCCGGGGTCACCTCGATGCCCATGCTCGCCGCGCGCTTGCGGTCGCCGCGCATGAAGTGGCGCAGGAAGAAGGCCTTGGCGAAGCGGCGCTCGATGCGGTCGTGCAGGCGGTTGGCGGGGCTTTCGTCCGGCGGCAGGTAGGCGTCGAGCGTGGCGCGGATCAGCGCGCCGCAGGTCTCGTCGTCGAAGCCTCGGCGAAGCGTGCTGTCGCGAGCCGTCATCATCCGCACGATCCCCTCCGGCGTGTCGGCCAGCAGGTCCTGCGGCAGGCCCAGCAGGAAGCAGCGATACCGGGCCAGCTCGACCTTGGCCCGCTCGGCCGGCGTGAAGCTGCGGCGGCCCTTGCGCAGCATCTGGAACGACATCAGGAAGATCGGGATCAACCCGGCCGGCATCTGGTCGACCTGCGGGATCGGCACGCCGTAGACCTCGGCGTTCCAGCGGCCTGAGCGCAGGGCGTTGAAGCGGACCATCGAGTGCATCAGCCGCACCATGGCGGCGGCCTTGAAGCCCTCGCCGTGGCGGTCCAGAGAGCCCGGCAGCAGGGTGGTGGTGAAGAAGGCGGCCGTCTCGTTGACCCGCTTGGCGGCGGTTTCCGCGCCCAGGGTTCCGGTCAGGGCCATGGGCAGGGCCGAATACTTGTTGAGGAAGGTGGCCACGAACGCGCCGCGGATGGCGAAGGGGCCAAGGTGGGCGGCGGCGTTGCGGTCGAGCCGCTGGCCCTCGCGCACCAGGTCCATGTCGATCCAGTCGGGCGCGGCTTCCATTTCGGCGATGAAGGCGGCCAGTTCCGGCGGCGCGTCGGGCACGGCGTCGATCCCGCGCTCGCAGGCCGTGACCAGCATGTCTATCAGCCGGCGAAAGCCATACTGCGGGATCAGGGCGGCGTAGGCGTCGGCGACGATGTCGCCCAGCATGGTGTAGGCCCGCACGCGGTCGAGGTCGTCCTGGCTGACCGACACGCCCAGCGGGTTGCGGTCGCGGGCGACGGCGAAGGCGGGATCCTCGGTGAAGCGCTCGGGCGTGCGGTCGAAATCGATCTTGCCGTAGAAGCCCGGCAGCAGGGTCTTCTGCGAGGCGACGCGGGCGCGGACTTCGTCGATGGGACGGATCATCTGGGCTCCTTCCGGTCGGCTCCCCGGGGGAGGGACCTCTATTCTCGGCCTCAAGCGTATGTAAGCATTGCTCATGTTCCTACTCGCCTTGCCGTTCGGCGCGGCGGGCGCGCGGAGGTCGATGGCAAGTGACTGAAAAGAAACGGCGATCGCCAAGCCAGGGGCGGGCGCAGGCCACGGTCGACGCCATTCTCGACGCGGCCTTTCAGCTTCTGGAGAGCGGCGGGCCCGAGCGGCTGACCACCAATCACGTGGCCGAGCGGGCGGGGGTGAGCGTCGGCACGGTCTACCAGTACTTCGCCGACAAGCAGGACATACTGGCGGCCCTGGCCCAGCGGCGGACCAGCGCGGTGCGCGACACGATCGCCCAGACCCTGATCGAGCGGCCGGACCTGGGCAGCGTGCGGCCGATCGTGCGGGCGCTGATGAACGGCTTCGAGGGCTCGCCGGCCACGCGGCAGGCGCTGCTGGGGGCCATGTTCCATCGCGGCGACGCGGTGCTGGAAGAGCACCACCAGGCGTTCCTCGCCTCGATCGCCGGCAAGGCGCGGCTACAGATCGAGCTGACGCCGGAGGCGGCCTTCGTCCTGACCCACGCCGCCGTCGGCCTGCTGCGGGCGGCCGCCGCCGAGCCGGGCCTGGCGCTGGACCCGCAGGCGCTGGAGGACGAGCTGGTGCGGCTGATGGAGGCCTACATCTCGGCGCTGGCGGCGCTGCGCAGATCCTCCCCCTGAAGGGGGAGGTGGCGGCGAAGCCGACGGAGGGGGATGTGGCTTGAGAGCCAGCAACCTTCTCCAACCTCGGCAGAGCCTTCCCCCCTTCGGCCCTTCGGGCCACCTCCCCCTTCAGGGGGAGGGTCTTGTGCGGCTTGCGCTCCGGGTCCAGACGGAAGGCGTCGTCGGCACGGCGACTCGTCAAAGGGCCTGGCGATGCATTCCGATCTCGACACCGACGCGGCCGCCGCGCGGGCGCTGTTCCAATCCCTGGAGGGCATGGAGGGGCTGAGCCGTCCCGAGCCGGCCCCGGCCCTGAAGGCCAGGGAGCGGTTTCCCGGCCAGGCGGCGCTGATCAAGCTCTATCCCGGCGTGCTGGTGGCGGGGACCATCGCTCTCGCCTCGACCTGGCTGTCGCAGCACTACGGCGCGCCGGTGATGCTGTTCGCCTTGCTGCTGGGCATGACCTTCCACTTCCTGCACCAGGAAGGCCGCTGTATCCCGGGCATCGAGTTCTCGTCCAAGGCCATACTGCGGTTTGGCGTCGCCCTGCTGGGGGCGCGGATCACGGCCGGCCAGATCCTGAGCCTTGGGATCACGCCGATCGTCACGGTGGTGATCGCGGTGGTCTCGACGATCCTGCTGGGCGCGTTCCTGTCCAAGCGCCTGGGCCTGCGGCAGGGCTTCGGGGTGCTGTCGGGCGGGGCGGTGGGCATCTGCGGCGCCTCGGCGGCCCTGGCCATCGCCTCGGTGCTGCCGCGCGACAAGGACGGCGAGCGCGACACCATCCTGACGGTGGTGGTGGTCACGGCGCTGTCGACCATCGCCATGATCACCTATCCGCTGCTGACGGCGGCCCTGCATCTCGACCAGACCAAGGCCGGCGTGTTCCTGGGCGGCACGATCCACGACGTCGCCCAGGTGGTGGGGGCCGGTTACATGATCTCGCCGCACACCGGCGACGTGGCGACCTATGTGAAGCTGCTGCGGGTGTCGATGCTGCTGCCGGTGGTGTTCGTCATCGCCTTCCTTGCGGCGCGGATGCTGCCGGGCGGCAGCGGCGGGGCGAGGCCCCAGCTGCCGCTGTTCCTGGTCGCCTTCGCAGCCCTGGTGGCGGTCAACAGTTTCGGTTGGCTGCCCAAGGCTGGCGCCGACGCGGCCACCGAGGTCAGCCGCTGGTGCCTGGTCACGGCGATCGCGGGCCTGGGCATGAAGACCTCGTTCAAGGACGTGATGACCGCCGGCTGGCGGCCCGTGGCGCTGATGGTGGTCGAGACGGCGTGGATCGCCGGCGTGGTGCTGGTGGCGGTGGAGTGGTTTCTCTAGATCCTCCCCCTGAAGGGGGAGGTGGCCCGAAGGGCCGGAGGGGGAAGCGGCCGCTGATATGCCGCTGCAACTTCCCCCTCAGTCGCTCCGCGACAGCTCCCCCCTCAGGGGGAGCATCTTCCTACCGCGCCGCCACCTGGGCGCTGCGCGCCAGCGCCTGGACCACGACCGGCGCCAGGTTGGCCGCGATGACCCGCGCGCCTTCGGCGTTGGGGTGGATGCCGTCGCTCTGCATGTAGCGGCGCGAGCCGCCGATGCCGGCCAGCAGGTTGGGCAGCAGGGGCGCTGCGAAATCGCGGGCCAGGTCGGTGAAGACGGCGTTGAAGCGGCGGGCGTAGTCGGCGCCCAGCAGGGCCGGGGCGTTGACGCCGGCGATGGCGGCGGGGATCCGGCGTTCGCGCAGGCGGGTCAGTATGGCGCGCAGGTTGGCCCGGGTGGCCTCCGGCCGCAGGCCTTGCAAGAGGTCGTTGCCGCCCAGGGCCACGACGCAGACGGCGGTGTCGCCGCCCAGCGCGCCTTCGAGGCGGGCCAGGCCGCCGGCGCTGGTGTCGCCGTTGCGGCCGGCGGCGCGGACCTGGACGGAAAGGCCGCGCGCGGCCAGCACCGCCTGCAGGCGGGCCGGCATGGCCTCGCCCGGACGCACGCCGAGGCCGGCGGTGATTGAGTCGCCCAGCACCGTCACAACCGGCGGACGCGGCGGGGCGACCACGCGCGGGGCGGCCAGGACGGGCCCAGCGGGGAGGGCGAGCAGGCCGGCCAGGATCTCGCGCCGGCCGGGTGTATGAGCGTCAGCGAACTTCATTCTTCCTAGGTAGTAAGCCTTTCAGGCCGGGTTGAGGCGTGCCTGCCCCCTGATCGAGTGGTTGTGATCCGTCTTGAGGAAGGCTTGAGATCGGCACGCCGGGCAGGGGCGGCTCGCCGGTCCATTCCCAGTGCCAGGGCTCGAACACGTAGTTGACGAAGCCGAAGCGGCCGGCGTTGCGCACCATCCAGCGATAGACGTCCGAGCGGGCCATGGCGCGGCGATTGTCGTCGGCGCTGGAGTCGGGGCCATGGCCGGGGGCGGCGGCGATGAACACGTCCATGGCCAGGCCCGTGCGGTGGGCCGAGCAGATGGTGCGGGTCACGCCCTGGCAGTTGTTGTCGCGGGCGCAGCGGGCGGCGTCGGCGGCAGGGTCGCGGAAGGCCGAGAAGATGGTCAGTACGCGCGGGTCGCGGCTCGTGACGACGCCGTCCTCGCGCGCCGCCTCGACCATCCGGCGATAGGCCTCAAGCGCCCCGGGACGCAGCTGGATCGTCTTGCCGCCATAGGCCTCGTCGGCCTTGGCCGTCGAAAGGCCGGCGAGCGCGGGGGCGTTGGGACATTCGCCGCGCGCATTGATGGCGGCGAAGGGGCGGGCCAGGGTCCAGCGGGTCTTCATGGCGTCGAAGGTCGGCTGGTCCAGCACCCCGGTCTGCGGCAGGCGGTGGCCGGCCTGCCAGCGGGCGAGGGCGGCGGCGAAGCGGGTCGTGCCCGGGCCGCAGGCGGTGGCCAGTTCGGCGCCGATGCGCGGGGCGTAGATGACCCAGCCGGTCTCGGCCCGCCCGAACGGGGCCCAGGCCAGGGTGTTGAGGCCGGCGGCGTTGGCCTCGGCCGCGCCGGCGGGGGCGGCGGCCTCGCAGGTCTCGTCGAGCGGCAGGGGCGACAGCGGGGCCGACGGCGGGTCGTTGGAGGGCACGTACTGCGTGGTCGGCTCGACCGGGGTCTCGTCGCCGGTAGGCGGGTCGACGGGCGGCGGACCCGAGGTCGGCCAGGCCAGCCACGCGCCCACCCCCGCGCAGCCGGCCAGCAGCAGGACGAGCAAGGTCAGCCCCAGCCGCCGGCCGCGCCGCCGCTCTTTCGTTCCCTTCCGCCATCGTGAAGCCAAGCGCACCCGCCTTTCGGAACTTCGCCATGGCTCAAGGCTTGAGAACGGCAAGACGTTCCTCGTGCGTGGAGTATGCGATGCCTTCGACCTTCCGTCTCGCGGCCCTGATGGCCGGATGCGCCCTGGCCGCGGCCGCCTGCTCGAAGGGCGAGGACAAGGCCGAGGCGCCGCCGCCGGCCGCCGTCGCGCCGCAGCAGAAGGCCGCCCCGGCCGCCAATGGCCGCTCGCCCCTGGCCCAGGCGGTCGAGGCGGCCGGTCCCCAGGACGCCCCGCCGGCCGACCCATCGATGATCGCGCCGTCGCTGGTTCGGGTGCAGGTGCTGCTGGACCGGGCCCGGTTCTCGCCGGGATCGATCGACGGGGTGACGGGCACGAACCTGCGGCTGGCCATCGAGGCCTTCCAGCAGGCGCGGGGCCTGACCGTCGACGGCCAGGTGACGGCGGACCTGTGGAAGGCGCTGATCGAGGCCGACGGCGGGCCGGTGCTGACCGACTACGTGATCACGGCCGAAGACGTGAAGGGACCCTTCGTCAAGGTGATCCCCAAGGACGACTACGAGGCGATGGCGAAGCTGCCGGCGCTGTCCTACACGAGCCCGCTGGAGGTCCTGGCCGAGCGCTTCCACATGGACGAGGCGCTGCTGCAGGCGCTGAACCCCGGAGCCGACTTCACCAAGGCTGGAACCCGCATCGCCGTCGCGGCCCTGGGCCCGGCCGAACTGCCGGCGCGGGTGACGCGGATCGAGATCGACAAGACCAACGGCCAGGTGCGGGCCTTCGACGACCAGGACGTGCTGCAGGCTGTCTATCCGGCCACGGTGGGCAGCACCGAGCGCCCGGCGCCCAGCGGCGAGTTGGCGGTCAACACCGTCGCGCCGCGCCCGACCTACACCTACGATCCCTCGCGCCTGACCTTCGGCAAGCCCAAGGGCAAGCTGACCATCAAGGCCGGCCCCAACAATCCGGTCGGCGGCACCTGGATCGACCTGACCAAGGACACCTACGGCATCCACGGCACGCCCGACCCCAAGCTGGTCAACAAGCGCGCCTCGCACGGCTGCGTGCGCCTGACCAATTGGGACGCTGCGCAGCTGGGCAAGGCGGTCGAGAAGGGGGCCAAGGTGGTGTTCATGGGCGAGGAGGCGAGGAGCTCCTAGGACCCTCCCCCTGTGGGGGAGGCGATCGCGCAGCGATCGGTGGGGGGAGTGAGTGGAAAACCGGCTGGTCCATCGAAGCTGAAAACGGCCCCCCGCCGGCCTTTGGCCGCCTCCCCCACAGGGGGAGGTTCTTTGTCTGTCATGCGTTGTTGCGTCGCAGCATGCGGCCTTGATTTGACAACGTTGTCATCTTATATCCCCGGCGTCGGGGCAATCCGGTCCCGGCGACGCAAGATGACTGGATCTTCCATGCTGAGCCTGATCGCTCTGGCCGTTTCGGCCTACAAGAACCGCGCCGCCCTGTAATCTGGCCGCGGTCGTCCCGGTTTCGGGGCCCTCGAGGAAATGGCCCGCGCGCTCCGGCTCGCGGGCCTTTCTTTTGGGTGCGATGCAGCAATCGACGTTCGTCGAAGGCGCTTGCATAACGAGACTGATGGTCTAGGCTTCCCCCGCCAGCCTGGGGAGGACGGCATGAAGATCGCGCGCCAACCATCGGTGAAGACCTCGCTTGGGGTCACCGACCATCCCTACATGACCGGCGCCTGGACGCCGCAGCACGAGGAGCTCGACGCCGAGGACCTGATGGTGCTGGAGGGCGCGATCCCGCCCGAGCTGGACGGGGTCTATCTGCGCAACACCGAGAACCCGGCGCACGAGCCGCTGGGCCGCTACCATCCGTTCGACGGCGACGGCATGGTCCACCAGATCGAGTTCCGGGGCGGGACGGCGCGCTATCGCAACCGCTTCATCCGCACGCGCGGCTTCGAAGCCGAGCAGGAGGCGGGCCAGAGCCTGTGGGGCGGGCTTGCCGACGGACCGGGGGTGTCGCTGCGGCCGGGCTTCGGCGCGCACGGGGCCCTGAAGGACACCGCCAGCACCGACATCGTCGTGCACGGCGGCGAGGCGATCGCCACCTTCTACCAGTGCGGCGAGGCCTATCGACTGGATCCGCTGACGCTGGAGACGCTGGGACCGGCCGCGTGGGCGCCGCTGGACGGGGTGTCGGCCCACGCCAAGGTCGATCCGGCGACCGGGGAGCTCCTGTTCTTCAACTACTCCAAGCACGCGCCCTACATGCATTTCGGCGTCGTCGACGCCTCGGGCCGGCGGACGCTCTATCAGCCCGTGCCGCTGCCGGGGCCGCGCCTGCCGCACGACATGGCGTTCAGCCAGAACTGGGCGATCCTCAACGACCTGCCGGTGTTCTGGGACGCAGGGCTTCTGGAGCGCGACATCCACGCGGTGCGCCTGCACAAGGGCCTGCCGTCGCGCTTCGCCCTGGTGCCGCGCCAGGGCGGGCAGCCGCGGTGGTTCGAGGCCGCGCCGACCTACGTGCTGCACTTCCTCAACGCCTATGAGGAAGGCGACGAGGTGGTGGTCGACGGCTATTTCCAGGAGAACCCGACGCCGCGTCCGCTGGCCGACGCGCCCGAGCAGTACGCCCACCTGATGGCCTATCTGGACGAGCACAGCTTCCGGCCCAAGCTCCATCGCTGGCGGTTCAACCTGGCGACCGGCGAGACGGTCGAGCAGCGGCTGGACGACCGGGTGCTGGAGTTCGGCATGTTCAACCAGGCCTGGGCGGGCAAGCCCTATCGCTATGCGTACTCGACGACGGCAAAGCCGGGCTGGTTCCTGTTCGACGGCTTCGTCAAGCACGACCTCGTCACCGGCGAGAGCTGGAGCCTGAAGCTGCCCGAAGGCCGCTACGCCAGCGAGGCGCCGTTCGCAGGACGGCCGGGCGCGACCGACGAGGACGATGGCTGGCTGGTCAGCTTCATCATCGACGAGAACACCGGCACCTCGGAGTGCCTGGTGGTGGATGCGCGGACGATGGAGCCCGCGTGCCGGATCGCGCTGCCGCACAAGATCAGCAGCGGGACGCACTCGGTGTGGGCGGGGCGGGGGGAGCTTCGCTAAACCTTCTCCCAGAGGGAGAAGGAGGGGCCCGCGCCGAAGGCGTGGGAGGATGAGGGGTTACACGGTCGGCCGGCGTGCCGGTACGATCTCGGGCAGGGCGGCCAGGGTTCCTAACCCCTCACCCTCCCAGGCTTCGCCTGGGCCCCTCCCTCTCCCTATGGGAGAGGTGTTTTTTGGGGAAACCACGGCACGAACCCTGACGTCCGCGCCACATAGGCCGCGTAGTCGGGCCGGGTCTTCTTCAGGCGGCCTTCGGTGGTGGGCACGCCGCTCCAGCGGATCAGGGTGAAGGTCAGCAGGATCGGGCCGAGGATCGAGGCCGGGCCCCAGGGCAGGGCCTCGGCGGCGATCAGGAACAGGCCCCACCAGGTGCAGGCGTCGCCGAAATAGTTGGGGTGGCGAGTGTAGCGCCACAGGCCCTTGTCCATGACCTTGCCGGCGTTGGCGGGATCGGCCTTGAAAGCGACGAGCTGGGCGTCGCCGACGGTCTCGAAGGCGATGCCGACCACGGCGAGCGCCGCGCCGGCGAAGGCCAGCGGGCCGAGCGGGCCAGGCGCCTGGCCCAGCTGCACCGGCAGGGCGACGACGAACTGCATGACGTATTGCAGGGAAAAGACCAGCAGCAGCGAGGTCTTGGCGAAGCTCCAGCCGCGTTCCTTCTCGGCATGGGCCAGCATGGCGACGTAGCGGCGGTCGGCGCCGTGCTTGCGCCAGCGCCACAAGAGGTAGCCGCCCAGGCGCGCGGCCCAGACGGTGCAGATCGCCGTCAGCAGCATGCCGCGCGGCGTCGGCGGACCTTGCAGGAAGGCGGTCCAGGCGATCAACGCCATGCCCAGCCCCCACCAGGCGTCGATGAAGCTGACGTCGCGGATCTTCAGCGAGATCAGCCACAGCGCCAGGAAGGCGGCGGCCGAGACGGCGGCGTCGACCAGCAGGAGTTGCAGCATGTCAGGTTCCGATCACCAGGCTGACCGTGGTGGTGGTCGAGCCGCCGATATTGAGGGTCTGGACGGTGCGGGCGCCGTCGACCTGGTAGTCGTTGGCCGTGCCCGTCGTCTGCTTGAAGGCGTCGAGCGCCATGCGCACGCCCGTCGCGCCGACCGGGTGGCCCGCGCCGATCAGGCCGCCGGAGGGATTGATCGGCAAGCGTCCTCCCATGGCGGTGTCGCCGGCCTCGATCGCCTTCCAGGCCTCTCCAGGGGCGGTGAGGCCCAGGTGGTCGATGGCCATGTATTCGGTGATGGCGAAGCAGTCGTGGGTCTCGACGGCGTGGATGTCCGACAGGTGGGCGATGCCGGCCCGGGCGCGGGCGTCCTCGACGGCGCGGCGCACCTGCGGGAAGACGTGGCCGCCCTCACGGCTGGTCGCCAGCTTGCGGTCGAGCGGGATTGGCGCCGAGCGATGGCCCCAGCCCTTGATACGCGGCAGGCTTTCAAGGGGAATGCCGCGGACGTCGGCGTAGGATCGGGCGCGCTCGGGCGAGGCCAGGAAGAGCACCGCGGTTCCGTCGGTGACCTGGCCGCAGTCCTGCTTGCGGGTGCGGCCCTCGACCACCGGATTGGCGACGTCGTCGGCGGTGAAGGCTTCGGGCGAAAAGCGCCAGTCGCGGGTCTGGGCGTTGGGGTTGCGACGGCCGTTGGCGAAGTTCTGTTCGGCGATCGCCATCAGGTGCTCGTAGCGCAGGCCGAAGCGCTGGTCGTACACCTCGGCGAGATCCGAGAAGGCGGCGGGCCACAGGAAGCGGGCGTCCTGGAACTCGTGGCCGGTCCAGGCGGCCGCGCCCAGGTGCTCGGCGGCCTGCTGGCCGGGAACGTTGCGCATCTGCTCGATGCCGACGACGCAGGAAAGGCCGTAGCGGCCGGCCTCGATCTCGGCGGCGGCGGCCAGGACGGCGCAGCTGCCCGAGGCGCAGGCGGCCTCGTGGCGCATGGTCGGCAGGCCGTCGAGGTCGGGGTGGACGAGGCCGAAGAAGCCGCCCAGCAGGCCCTGGCCCGCGAACAGTTCGCCGGCGAAGTTGCCGACGTGGCCGGTCTCGATGTCGGAAGGGGCGAGGTCGGTGGCCGCAAGTCCCTGCGCCACCGCCTCGCCGAACGCGTCGGCCAGGCCCCAGCCCTGGCGCGACCAGTTCGCGGAGAAGTCGCTCTGCCATCCCCCCAGGATGTAGACCATGGCTGCCTCCGCGCCGGCGAGATTACCCGTCCCCGCTCTTGTTAGTCTCGTTATAAAAGCTACTTGTCGGCGAGGCAATCGGCCAAGATTGACAGGCGGCCGCGAACGCTCGCACCAAGGGGAAGATGTCGCCCGAAAACCACAGTTTCCGCTCGGTGCGCGCCAGCTCGGCGGCGCGGGCGCTGAACGTCATCGGCGACCGCTGGACGCTTCTGGCGCTGTACGCGGCGTTCCGGGGCGTCAGCCGGTTCGACGGGTTCGTGGCCCATACCGGCATGGCGCGCTCGCTGCTGACCGACCGGCTGGGCCGGCTGGAGGGCGCTGGGATCCTGGAGCGGCGGCCCTATCAGGAGCGACCCGTCCGGCACGGCTATCACCTGACCGCCAAGGGGCTGGACCTGTTCGCCGCCGCCCTGATGATCCTGCGCTGGGACCAGAAGCGCGGTGAGGCGCCCAGTGACCCGGCCCATCGCGTCATGCACCGCACCTGCGGCTGCGAACTGGTGGCGGAGCTGACCTGCAAGGCCTGCGGCGAGGCGGTGACCGCGCGCAACACGACCGTGGCCCCGGGGCCGGGGGCGGGTCTCGACCCCGCGCCGGGCCCGCGCGCCCAGCGGCGCTCGATCGTGGAAGGGGAGGGCGGCGTCCCGCCGGTGGCCGAGCGGGCCATCGCCGTGCTGGGCGACCGCTGGACCTCGCACCTGGTGGCGGCGGCGTTCTACGGCCTGCGCCGGTTCGCCGACCTGCAGGCCGAGCTGGGCGCGGCGAGCAACATCCTGTCCGACCGCCTGGCGCGGCTGACGGCCCTGGGAGTGCTGGACCGCGTGCGCTACCAGGAGCGGCCCGAGCGCTGGGAGTACCGGCTGACCGACGAAGGGCGCGAGCTGTTTCCGCTGCTGGTGACGCTGATGGCCTGGGGCGATCGCTGGCTGGCGGGGCCGCAAGGTGCGCCCGAGGTGCTGACCCATGGGCCGTGCGGCCAGCCGCTGGAGGCGGTGGTGACGTGCGCGGCCTGCGGCGGGGTGGTCGGGCCTGAGACGACGGTGCTGGCGTGAGGGAACCTCCCCCACGGGGGGAGGCGATCGCGGAGCGATCGGTGGGGGCGTAGATACGAAGAAGGCCGGTGGGGAGGAGGCTGACGCCTTCCCCCCACCGGCCTTCGGCCGCCTCCCCCACGGGGGGAGGTTCTACTACAGCCGATCCACCGGCGAGGCCGTCGCCCCAGGCGCCTCACGCGGCGTGGTCAGGCGCGAGAGCTTCGGCGTGATCCAGCGCTCGAAATCGTCGATGACCTCGTAGACCACCGGCACCAGCACCAGCGACAGCAGGGTCGAGGTGATCAGGCCGCCGATCACGGCCACGGCCATGGGCTGGCGGAACTCCGAGCCCTGGCCCAGGCCCAGGGCGGTGGGCAGCATGCCGGCCATCATCGCCAGGGTGGTCATGACGATCGGGCGGGCCCGTTCGTGGCAGGCGTCGATCAGGGCCTCGCGCTGGGTCATGCCGGCGCGCTCCTGCTCGATGGCGTATTCGACCAGCAGGATCGAGTTCTTGGCCGCCAGGCCCATCAGCATCAGGAAGCCGATCAGCGACGGCATCGACAGCGGCTGGCGGCAGACCACCAGCGCCACCAGGGCGCCGCTGATCGCCAGCGGCAGGGCCGAGATGATGGTGATCGGCTTGAAGAAGCTGCGGAACAGCAGGACGAGCACGCCGAACACCAGGCCGATGGCCGAGAGGATGGCGACCGCGAAGCCGCTGAACAGCTCGGTGAAGGCCTCCTGGTCGCCGGCCGAGGCCGGGGTGACGCCGGCGGGCAGGTTCTTCATCGTCTCCAGCTTGCCGATCTCTTCCAGCGCCTGGCCCAACTGGGCCTCGCCGTTGAGGTCGGCCTCGATGGTCAGCTGCCGCTTGCGGCCGAAGCGGTCGATCTTGGCGGGACCCGCCTGGAAGTCGATGTCGGCGACGCTGTCGAGACGGGTGGCGCCGCCGCTGGCGGTGGGCACCTGCAGGGCGCCGATCGCCGCCAGGTCTGAGCGCGCGCCGTCGGGCAGGCGGATACGGATCGGGATGCGGCGCTCGCCCTGGGTCATCTTGGCGACGTTGGCGTCGATGTCGCCCACCGTGGCCACGCGGGCGATGGCGGCGATGTCGGCCACCGAGACGCCCAGGCGCGCGGCCTCGTCGGCGCGCGGCCGGATGACGATCTCCGGACCGCTGGGCGGCGAGGACGGACGCGGGTCGGCGACGGTCTTGAGCGACCGCATCTCACGCTCGATGTCGAGGGCGGCCTTGTCGAGGGCGGCGCCGTCGTCGGAGGTGATGATGTTCTGGATGTCGGCCGCGCCCCAGTCGCTCTGCAGGTTGACGCGGGCGTCGGGAATGTCGCGCAGGCCGGCGCGGATCTCCTGCTTGATCTGCGTGACGGTCAGCTTGCGGTCGCCCTTGAGCACGACCGTGACGGTGCCGTCGCGGACGTCGGCGCCGCTCTGGCCGCCGAAGCCGCTGGCGATGTTGGAGCCGACCTGGACGAAGACGTGCTCGGTCTCGGGACGCGCCTTGAACATCCTGGTCACGGCCTGGACCGTGCGGTCCATGTCGGTGACGGTCGCGCCGGGCGGGCCCTGAAGCTTGATGTAGTAGTAGTTGGCGTTGCCGGCCGGCTGGAAGCCGACGGGGAGCACGCCGATCGAGGCCAGGAAGCCGGCGCCGACCAGCGAGCCGACGGTCAGCACCCCGCCGAGGATGAAGCTGATGATCCGGTGGTCCAGCGCCCAGTCCAGGCTCTTGCGGTAGAGGCCCTCGAACGGCTTGCGCGGATGCGGGTCCTTCGACGGCTTGAGGAAGTAGGCGGCCAGCAGCGGGGTCAGCAGGCGGGCCACGACCAGCGAGAACAGCACCGAAACCGCGACGGTCAGGCCGAATTCCTTGAAGAACTGGCCGGGGATGCCGGGCATGTAGGACACCGGCACGAACACCGCGACGATGGTGAAGGTGGTGGCCACGACCGCCAGGCCGATGGCGTCGGCCCCCTCCATCGCCGCCTGGTAGGGCCGCTCGCCCTTGGAGACCCGTTTCTCGATGTTCTCGATCTCGACGATGGCGTCGTCGACCAGGATGCCGATGACCAGGGTCAGGGCCAGCAGGGTGACGACGTTCAGCGAGAAGCCGACCATGGCCATGAAGGCGAAGGTCGGGATCAGCGACACCGGCATGGCGATGGCGGTGATCAGGGTGGCGCGCCACTCGCGCAGGAACAGGAACACCACCAGCGAGGCCAGCAGCATGCCTTCCAGCAGGGTGTGCTCGGTGGCCTTGAAGCTGGCGCGGGTCTCGTCGACGGTGGAGTAGATCTTGGTGAAGCTGACGCCCTTGCTCCTGGCCTCGAGGGCGAGCACGGCCGCCTTCACGCGATCCTCGACCTGCACGTCGCTGGACTCGCGGGTCTTCATGACCTGGAAGGCGACGACTGGCTTGCCGTCGAGACGGGCGAAGCCGCGCTCCTCGCCGGCGCCCTGGCCGACGTCGGCCACGTCGGTCAGCTTCACGTAGCGCGAGCCGACCGGGATGGTGATCTGCTTGAGCTGGTCGAGCGTGTTGGCCGCGCCGAGCACGCGCAGGGTCTGCTCGCGGCCGCCGACCGTGGCCCGGCCGCCGGGGGCGTCGAGGCTGAAATTGGCCAGGGCCTGGTTCAGCTGAGGCGCGGTGACGCCGAAGGCGGCCATGCGGGCCGGGTCGATGATGACGTTGATCTCGCGCTCGGCGCCGCCGACGCGGGCCACCTGGGCCACGCCCTTCTCGCCCTGCAGGGCGCGAGTGACGGTGTCGTCGACGAACCACGACAGCTCGGCCGTGCTCATCGCCGGGGCCGAGACGGCGTAGGTGATGATCGGGGCGCTGTCGATTTCCAGGCGCTGGACGATCGGCTCGTCGATCTCCTTGGGCAGGCTGGCGCGGGCCTGGTCGACCTTGGAGCGGACCTCGTCGGTGACCTTCTGCAGGTCTTCGCCAAGCTCGAACTCGATGGTGGTGGTCGAGGCGCCCTGTGTCACCGACGAGCGGATGGTCTTGATGTTGGAGATGCCCGAGACCGCGTCCTCGATCGGGCGGGTGACCTGGGTCTCCAGCTCGCCGGGCGCGGCGCCGCTCTGGGTGACCGAGACGGTGACGGCCGGGAAGGTGACGTTCGGGAACTGCTTGACCGGCAGCGACAGGTAGGCCGCCACGCCGGCGATGATCAGGGCGATGAACAGGACCGCGACGGGGATCGGGTTCCGGATCGACCAGGCTGAGATGCGAAGCTCGGACATCAGTTGGCGGCCTTCTGGGCGGCCGTGACGGGCTGGGGCTTCACCAGGTCGCCGTCGCCGGCGAAGGCGGCCGAGCCGATGATGACGCGCGTGCCGGCGGCGGGGCCCTGGACCAGCTCGACCCAGCCGCCGCCGCGGCGGCCGGTGCGGACCGCAACCTGCTTGGCGCGATTGTTGGCGTCGACGGTCACCACCGACAGGCCCGAGGCGTCGTAGCGGATGGCGGTTTCAGGCACGGCCGTGACCGCCTGGCCCGAGGCGCCGAAGGTCGCCTTGCCAAAGCCCCCCGCCCGCAGGTCCTCGCGCACCGGCAGGCGGATGCGGACCTTGCCAAGGCGCGTGTCGGCGTTGACGCGCGGGCTGACCAGGCGGATGGCGCCGGCGACCTGCTGGCCGCCGGGCAGGGTGACGGTGGCCGGCTGGCCGACCGCCAGGCCCGCCAGGTCCTGCTCGTTGACGTCGGCTTCCAGCTCGACCAGGCCGTCGCGGACGATGCGGAACCACGGCGTCGTGCCGCCGCCGGAGATCTCGCCGGGCTTGACGCCGCGCTCGATGACCCGGCCGCCGACGGGGGCGACGATGGTCATGCGGCTCTGGCGGGTCTTCAGTTCGTTGAGCGAGGCGGCCTGGGCCTTGGCGGTGTAGCGGCGGCTCTCGATCTGTTCCTGGCTGAGCACGCCCTGGCCGTCGAGGCCGGAGACGCGGGCGGCTTCGGCCTGGGCCTGGGCGGCGACGGCGGCCTGCTGGTCGATCTGGGCGCGCAGCAGGGTGGCGTCCAGCTGCACCAGCGGCTGGCCGGCGCGGACATAGTCGCCCTCGTCGGCATAGATGCGGGCGACGCGGTAGCCGGAGAGCTCCGAGCCGACCACGGCCTCGTCGCGGGCCAGCAGCACGCCGGAGGCCTCGATGCCGCCGCCCAGCGGGCGGGTCTCGACCTGGCCGACGCTGACGGCGCGGGCCTGGCTGGTCGGGGCGGCCTTGTCGTCGTCCTTCTTGCCGCAGGCGGTCAGGGCCAGGGCGGACGCGGTCAGCAGGGCGAGCGCGCGGGCGGAGTTCATCGTCATGGTCTGGGTTCTCATCGCGAGGCGCGTTCGGAAGACATGTCGGCGGGCTGGCTGGCGGCCCGTGGAGGCAGGGGCGCGGGCGCGTTCGGAGACCAGCCGCCGCCCAGCGCCTTGTAGGTCTGCACTGCGCGCAGCAGCGCCTGGGTCTGGGCGCCGGTCAGGGCGGTGCGGGCGCTGCGCCAGTTCTGCTCGTTCTGCAGGTTGGTCGTCTGGTCGGTTAGGCCGGCGGCGTAGCCCTTGCGGCTGGCGGCGTAGGCGTTGGCCGCGCGGGCCTCGCCGGCCTTCAGCAGGGCGACGCGGCGATTGTCCGACGCCAGCTGGGCCATGGCGTTCTCGGCCTCGCCATAGGCGGTCTGCACCGACTTCTCGTAGGCGACGGCGGCCTGTTCGGTGCGGGCGTCCTGGGCGTCGATCTCGGCCAGCAGCTGGGGGATGTTGAGCAGCGGGACCGAGACGTTGCCGCCCAGCGTCCAGGTTCCGGTGGTGGTCGACACCGTGCCGCCGCCGGCGCCGCCCTGACCGAAGTTGAAGGCAGGCGAGACGCTCTTGGCCCAGCCGAGGCCGGGGGTCAGGGTGAAGGTCGGGAACAGGGCCTTCTGGTTGACCTTGAGATTGCCGGCGGCCGAGGCCAGGCGGGCCTGGGCCTCGCGCACGTCGGGGCGACGGGCCAGAAGCTCGCCCGGCACCGCGGCCGGGATCGCCGGCGGCTCGGCCAGGGCGGCGTCGACGTCCAGGCTGGCCAGCGGGTCGATCCCCCGCCCGACCAGGATCAGCAGGCTGCGGCGGGCGGCCTGCAACTGGCCCTCGAGGTCGGCGGCCTGGGCCTGGGACTGGGCCAGGGTGGCCGCGGCGCTGTCGGCTTCGGACCCGGCCGACAGGCCCCGGCGGGCCTTTTCGGCGGCCAGGTCGAGCAGGCCCTGGCTGATGCGGGCGCTCTGTCGGGCGTCCTCCAGCTGGACGGCCAGGCCCTTGGCCTCGAAATAGGACTGGGCGACGTTGGCGGCCAGGGCCGCGCGGGCGCCCTCATAGGCGAAGCGGGCGGCGGCCAGGTCGTTGTTGACCACTTGCAGGCCGGCCTTGCGGCGGCCCAGGTAGTCGAGCTCCCACGAGACGTCGAAGCCCGCGCTGTAATTGTCGGTGTCGCCGCCGAGGGTGAAGCCCTGGCCGCTCTGGTCGAGGATGTCGGTGTGCTGGCGGCTGGCCGCGCCCTTGATCTGGCCCGAGGGGATGAACAGCTGGCGGATCTGGCCCTTGCGCACCGCGCGGGCCTCTTCCAGCACGGCTGCGGCGCTGCGGGCGTCGGGGCTCTTTTCCAGGGCCGTGGCGATCAGGCCGCTCAGCTGCGGGTCGTCGAACTGCGTCCACCACTGGTCGAGGGCGGCGGCGGGCAGGGGCGTTCCGGCCGGGGCCTCGAAGGCGGCGGGCAGGCGGGTGTCGGGCGTGCGGGGCGCGGTGGCGTTGCAGCCGGCCAGGGCCAGGGCGGCCAGGCTGACGCCCGCCGCAAGGCCGACCTGGGCGATCAGGCGCGCGGCCGGACGTCGGCGATCGGCGGTCGCGTCGAAACTCATCAAGAATTACCCCACTTCCGGACGACCGCCCCTAAACGGACGAACTGGACCGTCGTTCGCTCAATTAGGGCGACTATTCACAAGAAAAAAGCCCGTCTCGCCAAGACGCGGACGGATTTTCCCATGCTTGCGGTCACTACGTAGGACGGTCGCACCTCTGTTCGCACGGCGACCACCCGAATCTGTCAGCAGGCTGGCAGCCGAACGCGACGATTTTTCGAAGCGGCCCGCAGGCGGCTTTCGTTGCCGCTCGATTACGAGCGGTTGACGTTTCGGAAAAACATACCCAATCATCGAAACATTCGTTCGACTCTCACCGTTGATGCGGTTCGCGGTGGTTTCGGGCAGTTGAAAAGCTTTGCGTACAAAGTATCCGGCGAGAGGGGGGTCCCAAGGTTGTCGGCATCCAAGTTCGCATCTTCCAATTTCGAAAAGCGTGACCATGGCGCGGCGGGCGGCCGTGCGTCGTCATCGCGCGCGGAGGATTTCGCCGAGACCTGAGAGAGATCCGTCCTCGCCCAAGCGCTCCGAAAAAGAAGAGAGACCGGGAGAGGGAAGATGACCAGGAAGACCTATCTGCGCGCGGGCTCGGCCTGCGCGTTGGCGGCGACGCTCGCCGCGACGGCGGGGGCGGCGCGGGCCCAGGAAAGTACGCAGGTCGAGGAGGTGGTGGTCACCGGCTCCTTCATTCGCGGCACGCCCGAGGACGCGGCCCTGCCGGTCGACGTGATCGGGGCCGAGGAACTTCAGAAGCGCGGCTCGCCCTCGACGGTGGAGCTGATCAAGTCGCTGTCGGTGTCGAGCGGGGTGCTGGGCGACACCAACCAGTTCGACAGCCGGGCTCAGGGCTCGGAGGGCTCGGGCTCTGTGAACCTGCGGGGTCTGGGCTCGCAGCGCACCCTGGTGCTGCTGAACGGCCGGCGCCTGGCGATCAATCCGCTGGCCTCGGCCGGGGCCGGCATCGTCGACACCAACATCATTCCCGCCGCCGCCATCGGCCGGCTGGAGGTGCTGAAGGACGGCGCGGCGGCGACCTATGGCTCGGACGCCATCGCCGGCGTGGTCAACTTCATCACCAAGAAGAACGTCGACGGGCTGGAGGTCGGGGCCGACTACCGGGCGATCGACGGCTCTGACGGCGACTACGGCCTGAACCTGACCTACGGCAAGCCGTGGGACAACGGCGACATGCTGATCAGTATCGGCTGGCAGCACCGTTCCAAGCTCAGCGTCGCCGAGCGCGACTGGGCCAACCAGCCCTACCTGTCCAATCCCGAGGCGGGATGGTCGGCGGCGGGCAGCCCCTCGAGCTTCATCCCCGTGGCCAGCACCACCAGCGGCCTGCGCGACCCGGCCTGCGCGGGGCTGGGCGGCTATCCCGGCTTCAGCGGCCTGACGCCGGTCTGCTACTGGCACTACACGCCGTTCGACAACCTGGTGGAAAAGTCCAACGCCGTGCAGGTCTATGGCGAGATCAACGCCCGGCTTTCGGAGACCACCAAGTTCCACGTCGAGGCGCTGTACGCCCATACCGACGTGCCCGACTGGAACACCTCGCCGTCCTATGCGGCGCTGGCCGTGCCGACGGCCGAGGTGGCGCCGATCCCGCAGCTGGCCGGGCGCTATTTCGTGCCGGCGACCAATCCGGGCCTGATCGCCTTCATGGCCGCCAACCCGACGGTGATGCTGACCAACCTGGGCACCGGCGCCCAGACCACCGTGCCCGGCACGATCTTCGCCGGCGGCGCGCTGAACGTCGCCAACCGGCCGTTCGGCATCGGCGGCAACCCGGCCTTCGGTTACGGCCCGTCGATCGGCTCGCGCTCGTTCGACGCCTATCGGGTGTCAGCCGACCTGAAGGGCGAGTTTAGCAACGGGATCGGCTGGGAGGCGGCGGTGACCTACTCGCAGGAGGTGGGCATCCGCACCGGCTACGACACCCTGGTCAACCGCTACGCCCTGGCGCTGCGGGGACTGGGCGGGCCCAATTGCGACAGCAGTCCCTCGACCCCCGGCATCCAGGGCACGCCCGGCGTCGGCGGCTGCATGTACTTCAACCCGTTCGCCAGCGCCCTGCCCAGCAACGCCATCACCGGCGTGGCCAATCCGGGCTACGTCTCGAGCCTAGCCAACAGCAAGGAGCTGACCAGCTGGTTCTTCCAGAAGCTGTCGACCAAGCAGACCTCGCGACTGTTCGTCGCCGAGGCGGTGCTGAACGGCAAGACGACCATCAGCCTGCCGGGCGGCGACATCGCCTGGGCGGCCGGGATGCAGTACCGCCGCAGCTACTTCACGGCGACCTACAACGACATCTCCAACGCCCTGATCAATCCGTGCGTCAACACGCCGGACTTCGGGGTGACCACCTGCACCGGCTCGGCGCGGAACGGGCCGTTCATGTTCCTGGGCGTGGGCACGCCGTCGGATAACCAGAGCGACGTCGTGGCCGCCTTCGGCGAGCTCAGCCTGCCGATCACCGAGACGGTGCAGGCCCAGCTGGCGGCCCGGTACGAGGACTATGGCGGGGCGGTGGGCTCGACCTTCAACCCCAAGGCCTCGGTCCGCTGGCAGGCCACGCCCTGGATGGCGGTGCGGGCCTCGGCCGGCTCGACCTTCCGCGGGCCGCCCGATCCCCTGACCACCACCACCTCGGTGACCTCGCTGCAGGGCATTCTGGGCGTATTCCGGGCGGTCGACATCTTCGGCAATCCGAACCTGAAGCCCGAGAAGGCCAACACCTACAATGTGGGCCTGCTGTTCAAGGCCGGCAGCTTCAAGGCCAGTGTCGACTACTTCCGGTTCGACTTCAGAAACCCGATCGTGGCCGAGCCGGTGGCCGGCATCACCAACGCGATCTATCCGAACGGGGTGGCCGGAGCCAACAACTGCGCCGACCCGGCCTATGCGGCCCTGGTGGCGCGCTTCACCTTCAACGGCGCCTGCGGCTCGCCGGCCAATATCGCGCGGCTGAAGACCTTCTATATCAACGGCGCGCCGGTGGAGAACTCGGGCTTCGACTTCTCGGCCGACTACAGCTTCGCCGGCGTGCTGGGCGGCGACCTCGCCGTCGGCGGCACGGCGACCTGGGTGCAGAAGTACGAGGTGGGGGCGACCACGGTCGAGGGCGTGGTGGTCGAGAAGGCTTTCGACGCGGTGGGCCTTCTGAACTACCAGACCACGGTGGTGCCGATCCCCGAATGGAAGGGCCAGGCCTTCGCCGAGTGGAGCCGGGGGATCCACAATCTGCGCCTGACGGTGCACTACATCGGCAAGTACGACGACCAGCGCGTCGCGCCGTTCGCGACCGGCGCCTACAAGGACACGACCGGCGCGGCGGTGACCGTGGCCAGCGGCAAGACCATCGACGCCCAGGTGCTGACCGATCTGGCCTGGCGAGTGCTGCTGCCGCGCGAAACGACGGCGACGGTGGCGATCACCAACCTGTTCGACCAGGACCCGTCCTACGCCCGGCTCGACCTGGGCTACGACCCGTTCACCGGTGACCCGCTGGGCCGGACCTACAAGTTTAGCCTGCGCAAGAAGTTCTAGGGATCCCCACCTCGGGGAACTGACGGCCGGCCATCCTCCTGCCGGTCGTCCTGGGCCGGAGCCCGCTTGGCCGTCCCCCGCGCCAGGCAGGCTTCGGCCTTTCTGTTGTCAAAGCTCCTCCCCGCTCGCGGGGGAGGGGGACCACAAAGTGGTGGAGGGGGCGAGACTGGGCGCGGCGGAAGCTGTCGCCCCCTCCGTCACGCTGCGTATCCGCAGCGCGCCACCTCCCCCGTTTCACGGGGGAGGAGCTGGGGCTCAGACCTGCGCCACGGCCCGCCGCACGGCTTCGGCCAGGTCGTCGAGGTCGGCGATGTCGAGGTCGGCGGCGAAGGGCAGGCCCAGCATCTTGCCGGCCAGGTGGTCGACGACCGGCACGCTGTCGGCCTGGATCTCGGGATCGCGCACGCCGACGCAGGTGACGAAGCGGCCCTCGACGGCCAGCAGGGCGGCGACGGCCGGGGCGCAGCCCTCGGCGACGCTGACGACGCAGGCGCTGGACACCCACGACAGGCCCCAGCCAGGCTGGAAGGCGACGGGCGAGCCGAGCAGCAGCATGCGCAGGCGCTGGGCGTTGGTGGCCAGCTGCTGGCGCTTGAGGGTCCAGCCGTCCAGGCCGTCGTCGCCCTCGAAGGCGGGGGCGGAAAGGCGGCCGATCAGATCGGCGTCCTCGGCGGCGACGAACACGCCTTGCCCGCCGGGCAGGCCGACGACGACGGGGACGGGGGCGTCCATGATCACGTCGAAGCCGAAGGCGGCGTCGACCACGACCGGCAGGCCGGTCTCGGCCTGGAAGGCGGCCAGGGCCAGGAGGTCGGGGGCGCGGCCGAAGGCGCAGGTGGTGACGATGGCTTCCAGCGGGCAGGGGGCTTCGCTCAGGCGCTCGCGCAGGTGGGCGGTGTCGACCATCCAGGTGAACGGGTCGACGTCGACCAGCCACGGCGTCAGGCCGGCGGCGGCTACGCCTTCCAGGGTCTCGCGGCCGGCCAGGGCCGAGAAGATACAGACGCCGCCAGGGCGCGCGCCCTGGGCGGCCAGCAGGTCGGCGGTGGCGGCGGCGCGGTCGGCGCAGGCGCGCACGGCGGTGGTTCGGGAGAAGCGCTGGGCCAGCCGGCCGTTCAGGTCGTCGCAGGCCGGGCCGCCGAAGGCCTTGCCCAGGGCGTCGAAGTCGAGCGGCGCCGGAGAGGCGAGGACGGACTTCGGCTGCGACGCCAGAACGGCGGCTGAAAGGCTGGACATGCGAGACGCTTCCGCAACGAACCGGCGCCGACAACCCCGACAGCGCCTTTATGGTTAACTGAACGTATCGAGTGACTCGGCCTGTCCAGATGCGGCGCGCGGTCGCGGCGGAGATTGCGGTTTTTCCGGGTTTTCGGTGATCCGCTTTCCTATCCGCCCGTCATTCCCGCCCTTGTGGCGGGAACCTCTGGTTCCACTCGCAAGTGAAGCGCCAGCGGACCGCTGGCGGTCCGCCCCTCCCGCCCTTGCGGCTGATAGAGGGTTTCCCGCCACAAGGGCGGGAATGACGGGCGTTGGGGGTGTGGCGAGCTATCCCTTCGCCGTCCACCCGTCGCGCAGTTCGCGCTTGAGCACCTTGCCGATGTGGCTGCGGGGCAGGGCGTCGACCAGCACCAGCTCGGCCAGGCGCTGGGTCTTGCCCAGGCGCTCGTTGGCGAAGGCGCGGACGGTTTGCGTGTCGGCGGTCGCGCCTGGCTTCAGGGCCACGAAGGCCACCGGGGTCTCGCCCCAGGCGTCGGACGGCACGCCGACCACGGCGGCTTCCAGCACGTCGGGGTGCGCGGCGATCACGGCTTCCAGGTCGCTGGGATAGATGTTGAAGCCGCCGCTGATGATCATGTCCTTCTTGCGATCCATCAGCGTCAGGAACCCTTCGGCGTCGAAGCGGCCGACGTCGCCGGTGCGGATGAAGGATAGGCCTTCGGGGCTGGTCCAGGTCGCCTCGGCGGTCTTGCCGGGCTGGCCGTGATAGCCGTTCATCATGCCGGCCGAGCGGCCGACGATCTCGCCGACGACGCCGGGACCGACCTGGACGCCGTCCTCGTCGATCAGGCGGATGTCGTGGCCCGGGGCGGGCTGGCCCACCGTGTGCAGCTTGTCGGGATGCTCGTGGGCCATGAGGATGCAGGTGCCGCCGCCCTCGGTCATGCCGAAATACTCGACGAGGCCGCCGGGCCAGCGACGCAGGACCTCCGCCTTCAGTTCGGCGGCGAAGGGCGCGCTGGTGCAGAACTTCAGCCGCGTGGACGACAGGTCGAAGGCGTCGAAGTCCGGATGGGCCATCAGCCGGCGGTACTGCACCGGCACCAGCATGGCGTGGGTCATGCGGTGGGCCTGCGCCAGTTCCAGGAAGCGGCCGGCGTCGAACTTCCTCATCAGCACGACGGTCCCGCCGCCGGCCAGGGTGGGGAAGAAGCAGACCAGGGTGGTGTTGGAATAGAGCGGGGTCGACAGCAGGGTGACCGCGTCAGGGCCATAGCCGACGGCGTCGCCGCGGAAGACGTGCTTCCAGCGCATGCCGTGCGACTGGACGATGCCCTTGGGCGCGCCGGTGGTGCCGCTGGAATAGATGATGTTGAACGGATGCTCGGGGCCGATCTCGACCGGCGCGGGCGTCGCGTCTTCGGGAGCCAGCCAGGTCTCGAAGGCCTCGCCGGCGGCCGAGCCGTCGAGCGCGATGGTGCGGGTCGCGACCGGGGCGGGCTTTTGCGCCTGCGCCACCCCGGCGTCGACGAAGAACAGTTTCGCGCCGCAGTCGGCGACCATGCCGGCGATGGCCTCGGGCGTGGAGGAGGGCGCCAGCGGCGCGACCGCGACGCCCGCGCGCAGGCCGCCCAGGAACACGGCCGCATAGGGAATGGACGACAGGGCGCAGACGGCGACCGCCTCGCCAGGCGCCACGCCGTCGCGCTGCAAGGCGGCGGCGACGCGGTCGGCCAGGGCGTCGAACTGGCGGTAAGTGACGGCCTCGCCCGTCTCCATGATCACGGCGGGGTGGCCGGGCGTTTCCCGCGCCCGCTCGCGCAGGATGTCGCCCATCACGCCGTAGTCGGCGGCGATCATGGAGGGGATGGTGGGCATGGGGGACGCCTCTGCACTGACTGCTCCCTTCCCCCTTGATGGGGGAAGGGTTGGGGAAGGGGGTGGTTGCTGAGCTTGCGGCGGTGCGCGGCTTCGACCGTCGCAGTCACCCCCACCCCTGTCCCTCCCCCATCAAGGGGGAGGGGAGAGTTAGAGGTCCTTGAAGCCCTTGCCCTCGGCGACCAGCCGCTCCAGCAGGGCCGACGGCTTGAAGTCGTCGCCGTGCTTTTCCTGGAAGGCCTTCATGCCGGCCAGCACCTTGTCGAGGCCGACCAGTTCGCCCCAGAACATCGGGCCGCCGCGATAGACCGGCCAGCCGTAGCCGTTGATCCAGACGATATCGATGTCCGACGCCCGGATGGCCTTGCCTTCCTCGAGGATCTTCGCGCCCTCGTTGACCATCGGATAGAGGCAGCGCTCGAGGATTTCCTGGTCGCTGATCTGGCGGCGCTGGATCTGGCGCTTCTCGGCGAAGTCCAGGATCACCTTCTCGACCTCGGGTGAGGGCTTGGCGACGCGGTTCTCGTCGTAGTCGTAGAAGCCCTTGCCGTTCTTCTGGCCGCGGCGGTCCATCTCGCACAGCACCTCGCGCACGGTGGACGAGCTGGTCTTGGCGGGATCCCAGCCGATGTCGAGGCCGGCCAGGTCGCTCATGGCGAACGGGCCCATCGGCAGGCCGAACTCGTAGAGCACGCGGTCGACGTCCCAGGGCATGGCGCCCTCGAGGATCAGCTTCTGGGCCTCGCGTTGGCGCTGGGCCAGCATGCGGTTGCCGACGAAGCCGAAGCAGTTGCCGACCAGGACGGCGACCTTGCCGATCTTCTTGCCGATCTGCATCGAGGTGGCGATCACCGACTTGTCGGTCTTCTCGCCGCGCACGATCTCGAGCAGGCGCATGACGTTGGCCGGCGAGAAGAAGTGCAGGCCGATGACGCTTTCCGGGCGCTTGGTGACGGCGGCGATGGCGTCGATGTCGAGGTACGAGGTGTTGGAGGCCAGGATGGCGCCCGGCTTGGCGATGGCGTCGAGCTTGGTGAAGACCTCCTTCTTGATCTCCATCAGCTCGAACACGGCCTCGATGATCAGGTCGCAGTCGGCCAGGTCTTCCAGGTGCATGGAGGGGGTGAGCAGCCCCATGCGCTTTTCGACGTCGTCCTGGGTCAGGCGGCCCTTCTTGGCGGTGTTCTCATAGTTCTTGCGGATGATCCCGACGCCGCGGTCGAGGTTCTCCTGCTTGGCCTCGATGATCGTCACCGGGATGCCGGCGTTGAGGAAGTTCATCGAGATGCCGCCGCCCATGGTGCCGGCCCCGATGACGCCGACCTTCTTGACGGGGATCGTGGGGGTGTCGTCGGGCACGTCGGGGATCTTGGCGGCCTGGCGCTCGGCGAAGAACACGTAGCGCTGGGCGGCCGACTGGCTGCCGGTCATCAGTTCCATGAAGAGGCGGCGCTCTTCCTTCAGGCCCTCGTCGAAGGGCAGGTTCACCGCCGCCTCGATGCACTTGATGTTGTTCTCGGGCGCCAGGAAGCCGCGGAACTTGCGGGCGTTGGCCTTCCTGAACTCGGCGAAGATCTCGGGCTTGCCGCGGGCGGCCTCGACCTTGTCCGACAGGTCGCGGACCTTCTTCAGGGGGCGGCCCTCGGCCAGCGCCACGCGGGCGAAGGCGATGGCCCCGTCGCGCAGGGCGCCTTCCTCGACCAGGCTGTCGAACAGGCCCATGGCCAGCGCGACCTTGGCCGGCACGTGCTGGCCGCTGGTGACCATCTCCAGCGCCTTCTCGACGCCGACGATGCGCGGCAGGCGCTGGGTGCCGCCGGCGCCCGGGAGGAGGCCGATGTTGACCTCGGGCAGGCCCGCTTTCGCGGAGGGTACGGCGACGCGGTAGTGCGCGACCAGCGCCACCTCCAGCCCGCCGCCCAGGGCCGTGCCGTGGATCGCGGCGACCACCGGCTTGGGCGAATTTTCGATGGTGTTCTGCACGTCTTGCAGAGAGGGGCCGGTCATGGCCTTGCCGAACTCGCTGATGTCGGCGCCGGCGATGAAGGTCTTGCCCTCGCAGATCAGCACGATCGCCTGCACGGCCGGATCGGCGATCGCCGCCTCGAAGGCGCTCTTCAGTCCTTCGCGGACCTGGGCCGACAGGGCGTTGACCGGCGGAGAGTTCAGCGTGACGACGCCGATGTCGCCTTCGACGGTCAGATCGGTGACGGCGTTGATCGCGGCCATGCGGTTCCACCCTTTTCGGTTCGTTTGAACGCTTGTTTGACTAAAGCCAGCACGACGGCGCGCCAGAGTCCAGAGGGCGCGGGCGGCGCCGCTTTTTCGGGCGCCGCAGGTTGACGTCGCGAGAGTCGTACTGGACATTCGAAGGGTTCAGTTTCGGTCGAGATGGCGCCTGCCGGCGCGGGCCGACGTGACATCGCGTCGGCGCGTAAGCCTACGGTCTTCCAAGAACAATCGACCAGACTGGGGAGGGAGTTCGCACCAGGACCGGCCGCTCGCCGCCGCTTGCAGGCGTGCGGGACATTCCAAGACCGATTCAGGCGCGGGCGCGACGCGGTGCATACGACGCGTCGAAACTTAGAGGTGAAGCGCACCTCGGCGCGGGGGCGACAGGCTCCCGCGCCGCCTTGTGCGGGCTTGACCCTGCCGCGCTGCGAGCCGATGGAATTCCCATGACCGACACCACGCTCGAAGCCTTCGCCCGCGGCCTGCCCAAGGCCGAACTGCACATGCACATCGAGGGCAGCCTCGAACCGGAATTGATGTTCGCCCTGGCCGAACGCAACGGGATCACCCTGCCGTACAAGTCGGTGGAGGAGATCCGCGCGGCCTACGCCTTCTCGAATCTGCAGGACTTCCTGGACATCTATTACCAGGGCGCGGGCGTGCTGATCACGCGGGCCGACTTCAAGGACTTGGCGCTGGCCTATTTCGAGCGCCTGGCGGCCGACGGCGGGGTGCACGCCGAGATCTTCTTCGACCCGCAGACCCACACCGAGCGCGGCGTCGCCTTCGAGACGGTGATCGACGGCCTGCTGGACGGCATGAGGGAAGCCGAAGAGCGCTTGGGCGTGACCTCCAAGCTGATCCTCTGCTTCCTGCGCCACCTGTCGGAAGAGAGCGCCTTCGAGACGCTGGAGCAGGCCAGGCCGCATCTTGCGAAGATCGCCGGCGTCGGCCTCGACTCCTCGGAAGTCGGCCATCCGCCGGCCAAGTTCGCCCGCGTGTTCAAGGCCGCCCGCGACCTGGGCCTCAAGATCGTCGCCCACGCGGGCGAGGAGGGGCCGCCGGAATATGTCTGGGAAGCCATCGACCTCGTCGGCGTCGACCGTATCGACCACGGCAATCGCGCCCTGGAGGACGATGCCCTGACCGCCCGTTTGGTGGCCGATGGCGTGACCCTGACGGTCTGCCCGCTGTCGAACCTGAAGCTGTGCGTGGTGCCGGATCTGACGGCGCACCCGATGCGGCGGATGCTGGACCTGGGCCTGAAGGCGACGGTGAACTCCGACGACCCGGCCTATTTCGGCGGCTACCTGCTCGACAATTACCTGGAGACCGCCAAGGCCGTCGACCTGTCGCGGGACGATTTGGTGGTGCTGGCGCGCAATAGCTTCACGGGCTCGTTCCTCGACGAGGCCGAGAAGGCGCGGCGGCTGGCGCAGGTGGATGCGTATGTGACGGGAAATCCCTCTCTCTAAGAGAGAGGGAGGGGCCCACGCCAAAGGCGTGGGAGGGTGAGAGGTTACATCCTCTCCGAATGGAGCGCGATGGTTCGAGCTTCGGCTTGGACAGGGTCTGAGGTGCGCCGGCTAGCGGTGAAACCTCTCACCCTCCCACCGCTGCGCGGCGGGCCCCTCCCTCTCTCGAAGAGAGAGGGTCTCAAAAAGGCTACTTCGCCATCAGGCCCATCAGCAGAGGCCTCGCGAAGAGCCTCGCGGCGTCTTCGCGCGTCACGCCAGGGGCCCAGGCTTGCAGCGAGGCCGCCGCGTTGAGCATCGAGTTGATCATGTGCGCGGCCACCAGCGGGTCGACCGCGCGCACCGAGCCGTCGGCTATGCCGTCGGCGATCATGCCGGCGAAGCGGTTGGAGCCGCGGGCGTAGCCGTCGCTCATTTCGTGCCGGATCTCGATCGGCAGGGCGCCCATCGACGAGGCGCGCAGGAGCGGGCCGTGGTCCGACAGCTGGTATTCGACCAGGGCCGCCGTCGCCGCCGACACCGCCGTCCAGCCGTCGCCTTCAAGCGAGGGGGCGGCCAGGGCCAGGGCCGACAGCTGGGCGCGGCGGGTGACCGCGAAGGTGCGCTGGAAGCACTCGACCACCAGGGCGTCCTTGTCCTCGTGGTGGTGGTAGAACGAGCCCTTGGTGACGTTCAGCGCCGCCGAGATGTCCTCGACCGAGGCGCCGCGATAGCCGCGCTGGTTGATCAGGCGCGTGGCGGCCACGAGGAAGGTCTCGCGCCATTCCTGGCCCTCGTCGGAGACGGGCGTCGGGTCGGGCAGGGCCGGCGGCGTCCAGTCGCGGCCAGGGCCGGCGATGCCGCCCACGAGAATGTCGTACATCCGCTCGCGCACCCGCTCGTAGTCGTCGAGGTCGAAGCGGCGCAGCCAGGCGCCGGTCCAGAAGACCTGTTCGAGCAGCAGGTGGGCGCGGGCGTTGCGCTCGGCCTTGTCGAGATGGGCGAAGGCCTCGCCGTCGAAGAAGCCGCGCACCCGGCGGAAGATGTCGGCGAAGGCGGCCTGCACCGAGGCGCGCATCGGCTCCTTCAAGGCGCGGATCTCGGTGAAGCTGGCCAGTGGCGCGTCTTGCCCTGCGCGCACCCGGCGCGACAGGTCGAGATAGAGGGTCAGGAACTTGCGGATGCGGCCGGCTGCGTCGGGCTCGGCGGCCGCCTCGTCGATCATCGCGTCCAGGCGTTCGAGGCCCCGGATGAAGCAGGCGGCGGCCAGGTCGTCCTTCTTGCGGTAGTAGTAGGTGACGCTGGTGGTGATCAGCCCGACCTTGGCGGCGACGTCGGCCAGGGTCATGCCCTTGACGCCCTGGCGATTGAGCACGGCGGTGGCGGCCGCCAGGATGGCTTCCTTCTTCTGCGCGTAGCGCGCGGTCGCCGCGGTGACGGTGTGGCCGTCGTCCATAGTCTGGCCCCCTGCAACGCCGGACTTTCCGGCGTTGGACTCAAGCGTCCAATCTAGGCCTGGAAAGGGGCCGCAGAAAGGCCCGCCCAAGTCTTTGTCGCTCAGTGGACGCGGTCGGGCAGGGCGGCGACCACGGCGCGGACCAGGGCGGCGGGCGACAAAGGCTTGGCCACCGAGCCGTTCATCCCGGCCTCGGCATAGGCGGCGGTCTGGTGGGCCAGGGCGTTGGCGGTCATGGCCACGATCGGCGCGGCGCCGGCCGGACCGGGCAGGGCGCGGATGGCCCGCGTGGCCTCGACCCCGTCCATGATCGGCATCTGGATGTCCATGAAGATCAAATCATAGCCGCGCGCGGCCGCCACGATGCCGGCCTGGCCGTCCTCGGCGGTGGCGACCCGGGCGCCGAGGGCTTCGAGCATGCGGGTGGCGATCAGGCGGTTGACCGCGTTGTCCTCGACCAGCAGCACCTCCAGCCCGTCGAGCATCGGGGCGTCGTCCTCGTCGTCCGTCGCCGCGGGGGGCTGGGCGGCCGGGGCCAGAAGTTCCAGCCAGAAGGTCGAGCCCTGGTCCGGCGTGCTGGAAAAGCCGATATCGCCGCCCATCAGCTGGGCCAGACGACGGGTGATGGAGAGGCCAAGGCCCGCGCCGCCGAAACGTCGGGTGGTCGAGCCGTCGGCCTGGCTGAAGCGCTCGAACAGGCTGGCCTGGGCGTCGAGCGGAATACCGACCCCCGTGTCCTCGATCTCGAAGCGCAGGCGCAGGCCCTCTTCGACCGGCGCGACGGACAGGCGGGCGGTCACCTGGCCGGCCAGGGTGAACTTCACCGCGTTGCCGATCAGGTTGAACAGGGCCTGGCGCAGGCGCACCGGATCGGCGGCGACGAAGGCCGCGCCGGCCGGCGGGGCTTCGACGCGGATGGCCAGGCCCTTGGCCTCGGCCTGCGGCTCCAGCAGGTCGGCGACGCTGCGCAGCAGGGCGGACGGATCCAGCGCCTCGGGGGAGAGCTCCAGCTTGCCGGCCTCGACCTTTGAGAAGTCGATGATGTCGTTGAGCAGCTCCGACAGCATGGCGCCGCAGCCCAGGGCCTCGGCCAGCAGGCGGCGGCCGTCGGCCGACAGCGGTTCGTGCTTGAGGAGGTGCAGGACGCCCAGCACGCCGTTCATCGGCGTGCGGATCTCGTGGCTCATATTGGCCAGGAATTGCGACTTGGTCGCGGTCGCCGCCAGGGCCGCGTCGCGGGCGACCAGCAGCTCGGTGACGTCCTGGCTGATGCCGATGACGTCGAACAGCTCGCCCGCCCCGGCCCGCACGCCGCGCCAGTCGGTGCGCATCCAGTTCCAGCCCTCGCTGGAGGGGTCGGCGTGGCGGTAGACCAGCTGGGCGTGCTCGCCGGTCTCCTGGGTGCGCAGGAAGGCCCGGGTCATCGTCTGGCGATCGTCGGGGTGGATGGCGGACAGCATCTCGGCCACCGTCATCTGGCGGGCGTCGCCCAGCGGCGCGGCCAGGGTCGTGATGTCCTGCTCGAAATAGTAGATCCCCTTGCGGGTCTCGAAGCGCCAGACATAGACGCCGGCGGCGTTGCGCAGCATCTCGTTGGCGCGCTCGGCCTGCTGGCGCTGGAGGCGGCGCAGCCGTTCCTCGGAAAAGTCCTGGAAGACGATCAGCAGCGCGCCGTCGGGCAGGATCTTCGAGCGCGAGCGCACCCAAAGCCAGCCGCCGCCCTTGCGGGCCAGCCGGTGCTCGGACTGCACCTGGCCCTCGGCCCGCAGAACCCGGCCGGCCTGTTCCAGCACCTCGGTGTCGTGCAGGTGGAGAAAGTCGCGGATCGAGCGGCCCAGGGTCTCGTCGGGGCTCCAGCCGGCGATCGCGCTCCAGGCCGGATTGACCCGCACGATGGCGCGGTCTTGCAGCACCACGAACATGTCGAGGCTGTTCTGGAAAAACCAGTCGGCCGCGGCACGGTCGATGTTCGAGGCCGTCTCGCCCTCGGGACGCTTGCCCATCGCGCTCCCCTCGTCTTCAATCGATCAACGCAGGATCAGGTGAAGGTTGCGTTATCCGTACCGCCTATTCGATCCGCGATAATAAGGCGACCGTGACTGAAGGTCGCGCCAGTAAGGGGGATTCCCGTTTGAGCACGCCCGAAGCCGTCGGCCTGTCGTCGCAGCGCCTGAAGCGCATCGATACCTTCCTGCAGGCCAAGTATGTCGAGCCCGGCCTCCTGCCCGGCGCCCAGCTGCAGGTCTGGCGGCGCGGCCAGCTGGCCCACGAGACCGTGCTGGGCCTGGCCGACCGCGAGCGCGGAACGCCGCTGAAGTCCGACACGCTGTACCGCATCTATTCGATGACCAAGCCGATCACCTCGATCGCCTTCATGATGCTGGTCGAGGAGGGCCGGGTGGCCCTCGAGGATCCGGTGCATCGCTTCATCCCGGCCTTCAAGGACCTCGGCGTGTTCGCCGCCGGCTCGCTGGGCATGTTCCAGACCAGGCCCCTGGCCGAGCCGATGCGGATGATCGACCTTTTGCGCCACACGGCCGGCTTCACCTACGGCTTCCAGCAGCGCGGCAATGTCGACGCGGCCTATCGCAAGCTGCATCTCGACGACCTGCCGGGGCCGCGCGACCTGGACGGCTTCATCGCCGAGCTGGCCAAGCTGCCCCTCGAGTTCAGCCCCGGCGAGGCCTGGAACTATTCGGTCTGCACCGACGTGCTGGGCTATCTTGTGCAGGTCATCTCGGGCCAGCCGTTCGACCAGTTCCTCAAGGACCGCATCTTCGAGCCGCTGAAGATGGCCGACACCGGCTTCTTCGTGCCGGAGGCCGATCAGGCCCGCTTCGCCGCCTGCTACAGCCTGGATCCCAAGGGCAAGGTGGTGCTGCAGGACGATCCGGCCCAGAGCCCGTTCCTCAAGGACCCGCTGTTCAAGTCCGGCGGCGGGGGCCTGGTCTCCACCGCCGCCGATTACATGCGCTTCTGCCGCATGATCCTGAACGGCGGCCAGCTGGACGGCGCCCGCATCGTCAGCCCCAAGACGCTGAAGGCGATGATGCTCAATCACCTGCCGGGCGGCCGCGAGCTCACCGAGATGTCGAAGTCGCTGTTCAGCGAGAGCGTCTATGACGGCGTCGGCTTCGGCCTCGGCTTCGCCGTCACGACGGACCTGGCCCGCACCCGCACCATCGGCAGCCTGGGCGAGGCCTTCTGGGGCGGCATGGCCTCGACCGCCTTCTGGGTGGATCCGGTCGAGGACCTGGCGGTGGTGTTCATGACCCAGCTGATGCCGTCCAGCGTCTATCCCATCCGGCGGGAGCTGCGGACGCTGGTCTACGCGGCGTTCGAGGAGGCGGCTTAATCTCCGGGAACCTCCCCCTGTGGGGGAGGTGATCGCGAAGCGATCGGTGGGGGGAGTGGTTGATGACTTTCCGTTGTCTCGGAAGCTGAAAACGGCCCCCCACCGGCCTTCGGCCGCCTCCCCCACGGGGGGAGGTTCGTCCTAGAGCGGCGAAGCCGGCGGGGTATAATCCTCCGGCAGGGGGATGAACTCGCCGTCGTCGAGGTCGGGCAGCTTCATGCGGCCGGCGCGCCAGTCGGCCTTGGCCTGTTCGATGCGGTCCTTGGAGCTGGAGACGAAGTTCCATTCGATGAAGCGCGGGCCGATCGGCTCGCCGCCCAGCAGCATGACCACCGACGGCTCCAGGGCCTCGAAGACCACGGTCTCGCCCGGGGCGAAGACGGCCATCTGGGCCGCGCCCAGTTCGCGGCCGGCGACTTCGACCCGGCCGCTGGAGACATAGGCCGCGCGCTCGGAGTATTCGGCCGGCAGGGCCGCCTTGGCCCCGGCCGCCAGCTCCCAGTGGACGTAGAACAGCGGCGAGTGCACCGGCACGCTGGCCTTGGCGCCGAAGGCCTCGCCGGCGATCAGGCGGGCTTTCAGGCCCGCGCCCTCATAATAGGGCAGGTCGGCCGAGCCGGCGTGGTGGCTGAAGCCGGGATCCATCTCCTCGTATTCCTTGGGCAGGGCGATCCAGGCCTGCATGCCGTTCATCACCCCGCCCTGGCTGCGCAGGGTCTCGAAGCGTTCGGAGTGGGTGATGCCCGAGCCTGCGGTCATCCAGTTGACCTCGCCGGGCACGATCTCGATCTCCGAGCCGACGCTGTCGCGGTGGGTCATGGCCCCTTCGAACAGGTAGCTCAGGGTCGACAGGCCGATGTGCGGGTGGGGCCGCACGTCGACGCTACGGGGGAAGTTCGGGTCGAAGCTGGCCGGGCCCATGTGGTCGAGGAACACGAACGGCCCGACCATGCGCCGCTTGGCGAAGGGCAGCACCCGCCCGACCTCGAAACCGCCGATGTCGCGGCGGCGGGCGTCGATGACGAGGTCGATCATGGGGGCTCCGTGTGGCTTGTTGCGCGGGCTCAGTCCTCCCACGGCGGACGTGCGGCGTCTTGTTGATTTTCGCGGAGGCGCGGTCCCGCCTTCAGCGGTCGTTCCACCAGGCGCCCTGGCGGCGCAGGATCTCGACATATTCGTCGACGACCTCGGGCGGACAGCCGCGGCGGCGCTTGTACTCGGCCTTCTTCTCGGCCTCGATCGCGGCCAGCCGCCGGGCTTCGGCGCGAGCGGCGGCCTTGGCGGCGGCGCGGGCCTCGGCCTCGGCGCGCTCGGCGGCGCGACGCGCGGCCAGCCGCTCCGCCGGCGTCGGCGGGGGCGGCGGAGGCGCGGGGCCGCGGGTGCGGTGCGGACGGGCGGGGCAGGGGTTGCGGCGATGGGGCATGGGGTTGGGCTCGGCTGGGAACCTCCCCCCGTGGGGGAGGCGATCGCGCAGCGATCGGTGGGGGGAGTTGGGGGCTGAACCAGGCCGGCCTGGGTGGAAGCTGAAAACGGCCCCCCGCCGGCCTTCGGCCGCCTCCCCCAGAGGGGGAGGTTTCCTGATCGCCGGACACGCGGCCTCGCGCTCACGCGGAAAACCGCTGAGGGGATGGAGAGGGCGCGGGGCGTCCGGACCGCGTCCGGAGCTGTGTTTGAATGTACCGTTTCGACGAAGCCTTGACGCCCCGCGCGATCGTTTGACCTCAGGCCGGGGCGCGCGGGCCTTTTCCGCCCTTCACCCCCTTCGGCATGTGCCTTCCCCGTGACCGGGCTGTGAGCTTCGCTAGCCATCGCGTGCAGACAGAAGGCGCCGGAGCGGACCCTCGGGCGGGCGGGAGCCCATGACAGGCAAGCCCCCGATAGGCGGGTTTACGTCCCCCGCCCTCCGTTCAAGCCCCGCCGGCCCGGCTCACGCCGCTCCAGGAGGCCCCGCTCGATCGCACCCCGCCGCACGCATCGGGCCGGATCCTAGCGCCCTCTCCCCGCGACGGGATCGAGAGGATTATGCGGGCGGTTTGAGGGCCGTCGGATGGGAAACGTGCGTTTTTATGTAGGGCGTTGATTGGGTTGGGGTTTGTTCGGCGGGGGATGGGGATTGGGGGAGGTTATTCGGCCAGTGAAGTGAGGGGGGGCACGGTAAGCTGGACGTTTTGGGGCAGCTTCACCTAAAGTGTAGTTTCTTCTGTCGATTTTCGAGTCGGCAGGCCTAACAGTCGCGAATCTTACGTGAGCCCCTCAAGCAAGCCGTTCACAAAGCCCATTCAGCGGGTGAAGCTTAATCTTGCGGTGACTCGGCTCGCGCAGGAGTTAGATGTTTTTGTCGCTGGCCCATTTATAGATAAAAATTGGACGGCTGAAGAGCTGGTTAAGCAAAGTGCCGCTACCCGTGCCAGGCTTGCGGTAAAGGATTTTATAGAATCTGATTTGCAGCACAGGGTCGTTCTTGGTGAGCATCGCGGTGTTGATGAAATTGGATCGTCTGCGTTCGGTGATCACACCAGTTTTGCTATCGCTGAGCTTGCTCTCGTCAGGGAGTGTGAGGCTATTGTAATATTTCCGTCAAGTGTTGGATCTTTCTGTGAGCTTGGTGCCTGGTCTTTAAGTGAACATATATGCAGAAAGATGTTAATAATACCGGAAAAGAAATTTGAGAATGAGGTAAGCTATTTAAATATTGGAACATTGAGAATGGCTGCTAGTAATGGCGCTTCTATTATTTGGCGAGATTTGGAAGATCTAGAAAGTATAATGGGTGATGTAAGGAGGTTCGTTGGCTTTGCGCATGATCGCGCCATGGTGAGGTCTGTCACTCGTGACTAAGCGGGAGGCTATAGATGATATTCTCTTGATGTTGGCTATTAAGCTGGCGCAGCCTGGGTTGGCGGCTGATATCGAGGAGGGATATTATCGTCTCGATCCGGACTCTGCTGAGGATAGGCCCTCTAGGAAAGATCTGAGGCTTCATTTAGATAGGCTTATAGATCAAAAGTATATATGGCTGTATGCGGGGCGGCGTTACCTGTTGACGCGGCGTGGTGAGCGCTACGTTGCGCTTGCTGGTTTGAGGTTGGATCTCGATATGCGTCGCCTCTACTTGCTAAAAGAGACGCGATCGTCTAGTTTGAAGCGTCGGGGCGGCACTCACGATTGGCCGCTGAAGCAGCAGCCATAGGTTTTCTTGGTTGGGCGTAAAGGGCTCGCGGTTAGGCTTCTGTCGCGCTTTCGGGCGCAGCCAAAACCGCGACAGAAGCCTAACCGCGTGCTCTTAAGCAACTAATTTGGTTGGTAAAACGTGTCGCCCCGCACCTACGACCTCATCACGAACCCCAAATACATAGACTTTATCAGCGAGTCTGTTCGATCTGGGTGTTCTTTGGAGGATGTCAAGTTTCCGGTCCCTTCGGTTTCTTTGCCGGCATTAAATAAAGCTGAAGATATATCTTATTATCTTGGTATATCTCCGGAGTTGATTTGGACTCTTATCAGGTCGCCAAGGTATAAATATAATACCTTTTCAGTAAGAAAAAAATCTGGCGGATCGCGTGTTATAAGCGCTCCCAGAACATACATGAAGGTTGTTCAGTGGTGGATAAACGACGTAATTCTTTCTAAATTTCCGCAAAGAGATAACGTATTTGGATTTGTTCCTGGCGTTAGTTATGTCGATAATGCCGCGTATCATCATGGTGCAGTTACTATGATGAATGTTGATATAAAGAACTTTTTCCCTTCCATTAAGTCGGAAGATGTTCTCGTCTGCTTTATGAAAATTGGATATTCTAAGCAGGTGGCTTTGGGGCTTTCCGCCTTAACGACTTATGCGGGATTTTTACCGCAGGGGGCTCCCACTAGTCCAAATTTATCAAACATCGTATTTTCGGAATTTGATGAAAAAATATCCAATATATGTAAACTATACAATTTAAAATATTCTAGATATGCTGATGACATGACTTTTTCTAGCATTGGTAGGGTGCCGAAAGACTTTCACCGTATTATTTCCAGAGAATTGTTTCCGAAATTTTTGCTGAACGATGAAAAAACCCAGTATATGGGTGCGGGGGACAAGAAGGAAGTAACGGGACTCGTTCTTGGTCGAGATGGTCCCGCTATTAGCCGAGAGAAATTAAATGGTCTGAGGGGGTGGTTGCATCAGATTATTGCTAACCCGGAACAGTATGTAGATGATTTGGACAGATTATCTGGCACCCTCGCTATGGTTCGGATGGTGGGTGGTCGTGGCACCGGCCCAATTCTGCTGCAAGGAGGACGAGCTATGCAGGCTATCGAGCAATCTCTCCGCATTTAATTAAATCCCCCTACCTTCTCCCCTTCCTGAACGCCTCCGCCTTCTCCGCCCGGTGCTCGGCCCGCACCCGCTTCGGCGCTGACGTGTCCACCGCCTCGCCGGCCCCCGTCAGGGCCTCGTTGGCGAACTCCAGGTCGAGCAGCTTCATGCGCTTGATCTCGTCGCGGAGGCGGGCGGCGGTTTCGAATTCGAGGTTGGCGGCGGCTTCGCGCATCTTGGCTTCGAGGTCGCGCAGGGCGGCCTTGAAGTTGTCGCCGCTGAAGGGCTTCTCGGCGCCCGAGGCGTCGGCGACGCCCATCGGCACCAGGACGCGGTCGCCGCGCTCGTAGGGGCTGGCCAGGATGTCCTTGATGTCGCGCTTGACGCTCTCGGGCGTGATGCCGTGCTCGAGGTTGTAGGCGTTCTGCTTGTCGCGGCGGCGGGTGGTCTCGGCCATGGCCCGCTCCATGCTGCCGGTGATGCGGTCGGCGTAGAGGATGACCTTGCCGTCGACGTTGCGGGCGGCGCGGCCGATGGTCTGGACCAGCGAGGTCTCCGAGCGCAGGAAGCCTTCCTTGTCGGCGTCGAGGATGGCCACCAGGCCGCATTCGGGGATGTCGAGGCCCTCGCGCAGCAGGTTGATGCCGACCAGCACGTCGAAATGGCCCAGGCGCAGGTCGCGGATGATCTCGATGCGCTCAAGAGTATCAACGTCCGAGTGCATGTAGCGGACGCGGATGCCCTGTTCGTTGAGATATTCGGTCAGGTCCTCGGCCATCTTCTTGGTCAGGACGGTGACCAGGGTGCGGTAGCCCTTGGTGATGGTCTGGCGGATCTCGTCGACGACGTCGTCGACCTGGGAGGCGCCGTCCTTGGCCACGGGGCGCACCTCGACCGGCGGGTCGATCAGGCCGGTGGGGCGGATGACCTGCTCGGCGAAGACGCCGCCGGCGCGCTCCAGCTCCCAGTTGGCGGGCGTGGCCGAGACGTGCACCGACTGGGGCCGCATGGCGTCCCACTCCTCGAACTTGAGGGGCCTGTTATCCAAGGCGGACGGTAGGCGGAAGCCGTATTCGGCCAGGGTCCATTTGCGGTTGCGGTCGCCCTTGTACATGGCGCCGATCTGCGGAACCGTCTGGTGGCTCTCGTCGGTGAACAGCAGGGCGTTGTCGGGGATGTATTCGAAGAAGGTCGGCGGCGGCTCGCCGGTGCGGCGGCCCGACAGGTAACGGCTGTAGTTCTCGATGCCGGCGCAGGAGCCGGTGGTCTCGATCATCTCCAGGTCGAAGGTGGTGCGCTGCTCCAGGCGCTGGGCCTCGAGCAGCTTGCCGTTGGCGTTCAGCCACTCCAGCCGTTCCTTCAGCTCCTTGCGGATCTCGATGATCGCCTGGCGCAGGGTGGGGCGCGGGGTGACGTGGTGGCTGTTGGCGTAGACCTTGATGGTCTCCAGGTCGGCGGTCTTCTTGCCGGTCAGCGGGTCGAACTCGCTGATCGCCTCGACCTCGTCGCCGAACATCGAGACGCGCCAGGCGCGGTCCTCGTAGTGGGCGGGGAAGATCTCGATGGTGTCGCCGCGGCGGCGGAACGTGCCGCGGTCGAAGGCGGCGTCGTTGCGCTTGTACTGCTGGGCCACCAGGTCGGCCATCAGCTGCTTCTCGTCGACCCGGTCGCCCACCGTCAGGGTGAAGGTCATGGCGGTGTAGGTCTCGACCGAGCCGATGCCGTAGATGCACGACACCGAGGCCACGACGATGACGTCGTCGCGCTCGAGGATCGCCCGCGTGGCCGAGTGGCGCATGCGGTCGATCTGCTCGTTGATGGAGCTGTCCTTCTCGATGAAGGTGTCGGTGCGCGGGACGTAGGCTTCCGGCTGGTAGTAGTCGTAGTAGCTGACGAAGTACTCGACCGCGTTCTCGGGGAAGAAGGCCTTCATCTCGCTGTAGAGCTGGGCGGCCAGGGTCTTGTTGGGGGCCAGGATCAGCGCCGGGCGCTGGGTGGCCTCGATGACCTTGGCCATGGTGAAGGTCTTGCCTGAGCCGGTGACGCCGAGCAGCACCTGGTCCTGGTCGCCGTTCTCGACGCCCTCGACCAGCTCCTTGATGGCGGTCGGCTGGTCGCCGGCCGGCTCGTAGGACGACACCAGCTTGAAGGTCTTGCCGCCTTCCGACTTCTCGGGACGCGCCGGCCGGTGGGGCGTCCACAGCATCGGCATGCCTTCGAGAGCGCCATCCAGTTGCGCGTCGAGGACGAAGGGCGTCGAGGCGTCGGAGACGCCGGGGTTCTGGCTGCTGGGCATGGGCCAAATCTAGGCATGCGGGCGCGCGAAGGCCAGAGGGCCTGCTGACAGCCGGTGTCAGCAGGTGGCGGCAGGTGGCGACAGCTCAGCCGCCGTAGTCGCCGCCCAGGTCGTAGGCCAGGGGGCGACCGACCCTGGCCAGGGCGGCCTGGACCTCGGGGCGCTGCTTCAGCTCGGACTGGCGGCGGAGATAGGCCGGAGCCTTGGCGGCGACGGCCTGGGCGCCGGGCGAGGGGCGGCCGGTGCGGAACCCGGCCAGCGCGCCGTCGCGCAGGGCGGGGTCCTCCAGCCAGCGGACCAGCAGGGCGGCGGCCTCGTCGTCGCGCTGCAGGCAGGCCAGGCCCTCGACGGCGGCGCCGGGCGCGTCGCGCCAGTCGGGCAGCAGCCTGGCCAACTGGGCCTCGGCCTCCGGCCGCCGGTCGAGCAGGGCCAGGGCGCACAGCCTGTTGCTGGCGGTCACCATGCGGCCGTAGGGCGAACCATAGTCGGCCGGGATCCTGTCGAGCGCCGCCAGGGCCTCGGCCGGGCGGTTCAGGGTCAGCAGCATGGCGGCGCGGTTGACGTTCTGGCTGATCTTGTCGGGCCCGCGAGCGCCGTCGGCGAGGGCCGTCTCGGCCGGGGCGGTCTGGCCCAGGTCGCCGAGCGCGCTGGCGTAGGCGTACAGCACCCAGGCCTTCTGTTCGTCCTGGTCGTCGAAGGCCTTCCTGCGCTTCATGCGCTCGACATAGTCGGCCCCGACGGCGCGGGCCTCGTCGTAGCGCTGCAGGGTGCGCAGGATCTGGATGCGCTCGACCACCAGCTCCAGGCGACGGGGCTCGCGGGCGATGCGCTCGTCGACGCCGACCAGGCGGGCGGCCTCGCGGGCGCGCCAGTCGAAGCGGCCGGCGGCCTCCATCTCCGGCCACAGCCGCTCGAAGCGGCGGTCCTGGTAGACGGTCATCATGACGTAGGGATCGGTGGCGCGCGACAGGGCGGCCGAGGCCAGGGTCATGTCGCCGGCGTCGGCGGCGACCTTGGCCTCGCGCAGGGCCCAGTCGTTGTCGACCAGCTGGTGGGCGTCCTCGGTGGCCCAGGGGGCGCGGCGCAGGGCGGTGACGAAGGCGGCGGCGGGATCGCCGGCGAGGTCGGCGAGCGCCCAGGTGAACACCCGCGGCGGCAGGGCGACGGCCTTGGCGGGCGTGGTCTCCAGCACGATCCGCATGTTGTCGGCGAACGAGCGGGCGTCGTGCTGGGCGCCGTCGACCAGGGCGACCATGAAGGCGGCCTCGCCGCGCGTCTCGGGCCGGAACTCGGCGGCGGTCAGGCGGCGGGCGGCGACCGTGGAGGCGGGGCGGTCGCCGGCGCGCAGGGCGCAGTTCATGCGGACGTGCAGCAGGGTCTCGCGCTGGCGGGCGTCCAGCTGCGCGAAGCCGGCGGCGTCGGTCACGGCGGCGATGCGGTCGAGCGTCGAGACCTCGCAGGCGCGCACGCCCCGGTCGGCCACGGTCTCGATGAGGCCCCGCGCCTGGTCGGCCAGCGACGGGGATCCCGCGGTCTGGGCGAGGACCGGCGAGGCCAGGGCGATCGACGACAGGCCGGCCGCGGCCAGCAGGGCCGCGCGGGCGGTGAAGCGATTCATGTCTCTCATCGGGATGCCGTCCTAGTAGCCGCCGGCGTAGTCGCCGCTGAGCGGCACGGTGATCGCGCGGCCGTACTCCCGCATCACCGACACCACCTCGGGCCGGGCGACCATCGCCTTGCGGCGGGCGTCGAGCTCGGCGTCGCGCGGGGTGACCACCGGCGGCGGCGGGCCGTCGCGGAAGGCCTTCAGCGCGTCGCCGCGCAGGGCCGGGTCGCGCAGGCGGCGGATCATCAGCTGGGCGGCCTCGTCGTCGCGGCCCAGGCACAGCAGGGCGCCGGACAGGGCGTAGGGGTTGTCGCGCCAGCCCTTGCGCAGCTTGTCGAGCGCCTTGCGGGCGCCGGCCTCGTCGCCCAGCTGGTGGCGGGCGCAGGCGCGCAGCTCCTCCAGCCACATCAGGCCGAACGGCGAGGCGATCGAGGCGTCGGCGGCGTCGACCACCTTCAGCACCTCGGCCGAGCGGTCGAGGCCCAGCAGCAGGGCGGCGCGGGCGGTGTTCTGGGTCAGCTTGTCCTGGGCGACGGGCTTGGCCAGCAGGGCGTCGGCCTCGTCGAAGCGGCCCAGCTCGCTCAGCGCCGCGGCCTGGATGGCGACCAGCATCGGGCCCGACAGCTCGACGTCGTCGAAGGCTTCGCCGGCCTGCAGGCGGGCTACATAGCCGGCGCCCAGGGCGATGGCCTCCTCGCGCCGGCCCAGGGCGCGCAGGTGATCGATGCGCTGGGCGATGCGCTTGAGGTTGGCCGGCTCGCGCGCCGACTGCTCGTCGACGCGGACGAGGGCGGTTTGCAGCACCTTGGTCCAGTCGAAGCGGCCGGCGGCTTCCATCTGCGCCCAGAGGGGCGAAAAGCGGCGGTCCTGGGCGACGGCCAGCAGCACGTGCGGGCTGCTGGCGCGGTCGAGCACGGCGCCGGCGCGGGTCATGTCGCCGTCGTCGGCGGCCAGCTCGGCGCGGACCAGGGCCCAGTCGTTGTCGACCTGGTCGTGGCCGTCCTCGGTGGGCCAGTCGAGGCCGCGCAGCAGGTCCAGCGCCCGGGCGCGGGCGACGGGGTCGCCCTTCAGGTCCTCGATCGTCTGGCCGTACATCTCGGGCGGCAGGGCGGTGACCTGCGAGGCGTCGGCGCTGGCGGCGCGCTGCAGAGCGGCCAGCTCGCCCTTGCCGTCGTTGCGCATGGCCGCGTCGGCCAGCAGCACCATGTTGGCCGAGGCCAGGATCGGCGGGGGCGTGTCGTCGCGATCGAGGCGGCGGGCGGCGGCCACGGCGCGGGCGTCGTCGAACGGCCGGCAGACGACGACGGCGTACAGCACCGCGTCGCGGCGGAAGGCGTCCAGGGTGTCGAAGCCGCGCCGGGCGATCAGGGCGTCGACCCGGTCGGCCAGGTCGGCGGGGCACGGCTGGCTCGCCTGCGCGCCCTGCGGGTTCGACAGGTCGAGCATCCGGGCGATCACCGCATCGGCGTCGCGGGCGAGGTCGGGCGCACCCCTGGTCGGCGCGGCGAAGGCGGGGGCGGGGGCCGGAACGGCCGCCAGCGACAGCGCCGCGGCCACGGCGGCGAGTTGCAGTTTCACGATCATGCGCGGCCCCCGGTCACCCGTCACTTAAGACCACGCGCCCGGCCGCGCCGCAACGCCGCGATCAAGCGCAGGCCTTGCGCGGATCGTCGGCCTTGATCACGCAGAGGATCTTGCTCCCCCGCGCCTCGCCGTACTGGCGGCGAACGCGATCGGAGAACTCGTCCCACTTCTGGCGGGTGTCGGCGGCGGCCACGGCCATGGCCTTCTCGTAGCCGCCGCGACCGGTGTGGACGGTGTCCTTGTTCAGGTAGTCGTGCTTGATGCGGCCGCCGCAGCTGGCCCATTCGGGAAAGCCGTAGCAGCCGCTGATCAGGCCGACGGGGAACTCGGCCGGCCGGGCGGGGCCCAGCCACTCGGCGGGGGCGTCGTGGTTCAGGCCCTGCGGGTTCTTGACCGTCGGGCTGGCGCGGGGCGCGTCGACCCAGTTGGTGTGCGAGTAGAAGTCCTGGGCGGCGTGCAGGGCCAGGCCGAAATATTCCAGCACCCGGCACTTGGGGGTGTCGCCGTCATCCTCGTCGAACTTGCAGCTGGAGCCCATGGCGGTCTGGCCCAGCGACAGGTCGGGGGCCACCAGGTCGCCGGCGCGGCGCAGGGCCTCGTCGAGATTGCGGTGCATCAGGGCGCGGCAGGCGCGCAGGGCGTCGCTCGCCTTGTCGCGGCTCTGGGCGTAGTCGCGCGCGTCGAACCAGTCGCCGTCGTCGCAATGGGCCTCGGTGACGCTGATCAGGCCGCGGAACGGCCGGTCGGGCGCGCCGACCGCGCCGAAGCTGCCGGCCCCGACCATCAGGCTCGTGCCGGCCAGCTGGTTGAGGGTCAGGCGCTCGAAGCCGGCCGGCTCCAGGGCCCGGCGGGTGATCCGCTCGTGCTCGGCGTTCTGGCCCAGCTTGCGCACGGTGCCGAAGGCCTGGGCGGCCTGCGGCGCCATGGCGGCGGCCAGGGCGGCGGCCAGCGTGGCGACGGCGAGGCCGACGGCGAAGAGGCGCGAACGGACGGGCTTGGACATGACGCGAAAATCCCCTGAAGCGCGACAACCGGCGGTCACATTTTCAGGGATTCCCTTAAGCGCCGGTGTGTCGAATGTCACAGGCGGGCCAGGGTCAGCGGATCGTCCTGGCCACCGAAGTATTTGGCCAGGGCGGCGCGAAAGCGCGGCTCCTCCGGCGCGGCGGCGGAAAACAGGGAGAGGCTGGAGCGCAGCTTCACGTCGTCGGGCGAGCCGAACACCGCATGGGCGTCGTCGCCGGGCAGGGCCAGGATCGCCTCGACGCACTCCAGCAGCCGTTGCCCCAGCACCGGATGCGCCAGATAGGCCCGCGCCTCGTCCAGCCCCGCGATGGCGTAGAACCGGGCGGTCGGGCTATGCCCCAGGCCCTCGACCTGCGGGAAGATGAACCACATCCAGTGGGTTTGCTTGCGGCCCCGCCGCAGCTCGGCGAGGGCGGCGGGGTAGGCGGCGGCCTGGGCGTCGAGGAAGCGGGTGAGGGCGTGGGGCATGGGGGTATGAGCCATCACCCCGCCCCCGCCAGCCGCGCCGCCGCCCAGTCGATGAACACCCGCGAGCGCGCCGAGAGTTGGCGGTCGCGGGGCCAGAGGAGGTGGACGGGGGTCGGGGTCGGCGGGTGGGCGGTCAGCACCTCGACGAGGGCGCCGGAGGCCAGGTGCTCCTCGGCGCGGTAGCGGGGGACCTGGATGAGGCCAAGGCCCAGGAGGCCCATGGCCAGGGAGCTTTCGGCGCTGGAGACCACGACGGCGGCGGGGACGGCGACCTGGCGGACGACGGCGCCGTCGGTGACTTCCAGCGGGTGCCAGCCGCCGTCGGGACGGGCGAAGCCGACCATCTGGTGGCGGGGCAGGTCGGCGGGGGTCCGGGGCGCGCCGTAACGGCCGATATAGGCGGGGGCGGCGCAGGTGACCTCGGGCAGCAGGGCCACGCGGCGGGCGGCCATCGCACTGCTCGAGGGGGCGCTGTCGGCGGGCGTTCCCAGCCGCAGCACGCAGTCGACGCCCTCGGCCACCAGGTCGACCAGCCGGTCGCCCTCGGTCATGCGCAGGCGGAGCTCGGGATAGGTCGCCAGGAATTCGGGCAGGCCGGGCAGCAGGAAGCGGCGGGCCAGGGCCCCCTGGACATCGACCCGCAGCTCGCCGCGCGGGCTGGCGCGGCGGAAGGCGTTCTCGGTCTCGTCGAGTTCATCGAGCAGTTTCAGGCAGCGGCGATAATAGGCCTCGCCATCGAGGGTGGGAGTGACGCTGCGGGTGGTGCGCTGCAGGAGCCGCACGCCCAGCCTCGCCTCGAGCTGCTGCACGGCCTCGGTGGCGGTGGAGCGGGGCAGGGAAAGGTCGGCGGCGGCCTTGGTGAAGCTGCGGCGCTCGACGACGCGGGCGAAGAGACGCATGGCCTCGAAGCGGTCCAGGGCGGCCTCCATTATTCGGCTATGCGAATAGTGATGGCCTAATCGCCTGAATTATTCAATCGGCGCGAAGGCGCATGGTCCGTCCGTCGGCGCGGTGTCGACCGGAGGACCAGGACATGGCGAAGAGCAACGACGCTCGGGGCAACGGCAGGGCGGCGCTGGTGACCGGCGCCTCGGGCGGCATCGGGGCGGCGATGGCGCGGCGGCTGGCGGCGGACGGCTTTGTCGTCATCGTCAACTATGCGGGCCGGGCGGCGGCGGCGGAAGGCGTGGTCGCGGACATCGAGGCGGCCGGCGGCCGCGCCGTGGCGCGCCAGGCCGACATCGCCGACCCGACGGCCGTCGCGGACATGTTCGACGCGGCCGACGCGGCCTTCGGCGGGATCGACGTGCTGGTCAACAACGCCGGCGTCATGGAGCTTTCGACCCTCGCGCAGGCCGACGACGCGCTGTTCGCACGGATGATCGCGGTGAACCTGACGGGGACCTTCAACACCCTGCGCGAGGCCGCGCGGCGGATGGCGGCGGGCGGGCGCATCGTCAACGTCTCGTCCAGCGTGGTGGGTCTGCTGCAGCCGTCCTACGGCCCCTATGCGGCGGCCAAGGCGGGCGTCGAGGCCCTGACCGGCGTGCTGGCCAAGGAGCTGCGCGGCCGCGGCATCACCGTCAACGCCGTGGCGCCGGGGCCGACGGCCACGCCGCTGTTCCTCGACGGCAAGACGGACGAGCTGGTCGAGCGCCTGGCCAAGGCCGCGCCGCTGGAGCGGCTGGGAACGCCCGAGGACATCGCCGCGGTGGTGTCGTTCCTGGCCGGTCCCGACGGGGCCTGGATCAACGGCCAGACCCTGCGCGCCAACGGCGGGATCATCTGAGCGCGACGCGGCCTGTCGCGGGACGGGGCCGAGGAGGTCAACGGCGTCGCCGACCGGGTGCGCGCCGAGATGTTCCGCCGCATCGGGCTGGAGGCGCGGCTGGCGCCGGTCGCCCGCGACTGAGGCCGTCGTCGCCGGCGGAGCGGATGGGAAGGGGGCGTGGCCGGCGGCCGCGCCCCTTTTCGCATTACGAACAATTCAGAGAACGGCGGTTGACCCTCGCATCTACTGTGTGACACACAGTGTGTATCGCACACTATGTGCTGCACACCATGTGACGCACACCAAACCGGTCACGCCAATGCCGACAGACACGGACATCTTCGAATCCCTCCGCCAGGAGCTGCGTCGCGGGACGCTGATCCTGGCCGTGCTCGCCCAGCTGAAGGTCGAGCGCTACGGCTACAGCCTGCGCCAGGCCCTGGCTGAGGTGGGCCTGGAGATCGACGAAGGCGCGCTCTACCCGATGCTGCGCCGGCTCGAGGGCCAAGGCCTGCTGACTTCCGAATGGCGCGAGGAGGAGAAGCGCAAGAAGCGCTTCTACCGCCTCTCCACCGAGGGCGAGGCCGTCCTCGAACGCCTGGCCGCCGAGTGGCGCGCCATCAACGACACCCTGCAAAATCTGATCTGAGGGGACTGGATCATGGACCTGCTCGACCGCTATCTCGCCGCCGTCGCCGCCCTGCTGCCCAAGGCCCAGCGCGAGGACATCGTCGCCGAACTGCGCGACCTGCTGCTCAACCGCATCGAGGAGAAGGAGGAGGCCCTGGGCCGCCCCCTGACCGACAAGGAGCGCGAGGCCGTGCTCAAGGACTTCGGCCATCCGCTGGCCGTGGCCGGGCGCTACGGCCCCCAGCAGAGCCTGATCGGCCCGACGCTCTATCCGTTCTACGTGTTCGCCCTGAAGATCGCCCTGGCGGTCGCGGCGGCGATCTCGGTGATCCCGGCGGTGGCCGCCATCGTCCTGGGCGCCGGCAATCCCGCCCGGCTGCTGGCCAACGCCGCCTTCGACCAATTCCCGAGCTCGGCCCTGATGCTGGCGGGCCTGGTCACCCTGGTGGCGGCCGGCATCGAGCGCGGCTGGGTGCCGCTGACGGGCCTGACCGAGTGGAAGGTCAGCGACCTGCCGGTGTCGAGCAAGAAGAAGGGGCTGTTCGAAACGCGCTTCAACGCGGTGTTCGAGATGGTCGTGGTGGCGCTGTTCATCCTGTGGTGGACGGGCCTGTGGAAGGTGGACCTGGGCGACCTGACCGTGAAGGGCGCCGTGGTGCTGAAGCCGTCGGCGGTCTGGCAGACCCTGTTCTGGCCGATCCTGGCCTGGTCGGCGGTGCAGCTGGTCTTGGCGCTGGTCACGCTGGTCCAGCCGGGCCGGGTCCGGCTGCGGGCCGCCTTCGAGCTGGCCGTGGGCGCGGGCGGCATGGCCCTGACCACCGTGATGTGGAAGTCGCTGCCGCTGTTCACCCTGGAGCCGGTGACCGCTTCGGGCGCCGATACGACCCGCCTGGAGCAGGTGATCGGCATGGGCTTCCACGTGGCGATGCTGGTCGCCGGGATCACCTTCGCCTGCCAGATCGGCGCGGCCGCCTGGCGCTTGTACAAGGGCGCCCGCTAAGGGGCGCCTATTGGGGGGCGATACAAGCGGGGCGGATTTTTCCACGGTCGAATGACACGGAATTAATCCGTCCCCAGTTGCCCCGCCCGCCAGGGGCATTTACGCCTTCGCCCCAGCCTTTCCGGCGCGGACCAACGCGCCGGAATTCATGTCAGGGCCCGACCGGAGGGGGAGGGCTCGAGGGAAGGGGACTTTCTCTTGCAAAACCGCCGCGAACTCCTGCTGTCGACCGTGGCCGCGGGCCTGGCCGCCGCCGCCGCCCCGTCGCTGGGCTTCGCCCAGCCGGCCGCCGCCTCGGCCTCTGGCGAAGCCGCCAAGATGAACGCGTTCTTCGACGCCGCCATGGCCAAGCTGATGCGCCAGGCGCCGGAGCTGACCACGAGCCTGGGCCTCGACAAGGACGACCTGGCCTGGACCAAGGGCCTGTTGAGCGACCGCTCGTTCGAGGCGATCGCCGCGGGCGCCGCCCAGACGACCGCCCAGCTGGCCGAGCTGCGCGGCATCGACCGCAAGCAGCTGACCGGCATGGACGCCGTCAACTACGACACCGTCGAGTTCACCCTGGCGGTGCAGGACGAGGGCAACCGCAAGTTCACCTATGCCGGCGGCGGTTCGGGCGCGCCCTACGTGCTGAGCCAGCTGACGGGCAGCTACCAGCAGATGCCCGACTTCCTCGACACCCAGCACAGCATCGAGACCAAGGCCGACGCCGACGCCTACCTGCAACGCATGGAAGGCTTCGCCCGCCTGATGGATCAGGAGACCCTGATCGCCAAGCGCGACTACGCCGACGGCGTGATCCCGCCCGACTTCGTCATCGACAAGGCCCTCATCCAGATGAAGGCCTTCGCCGACACCCCGACGGCCGAGACCACCCTGGTCAAGTCGATCGCCCGCCGGACCAAGGAAAAGAACATCGCCGGCGACTGGGCCGCCGAAGCCAGCAAGGTCTACGAGAACTCGGTGCTGCCGGCCCTCAAGCGCCAGATCGCGCTGCTGGAGAGCGTGCGCCCGAAGGCCAACCACGACGCCGGCGTGTGGCGCCTGAAGGACGGCGGCGACTACTACGCCGTGTCGCTGAAGAACTACACGACCTCGACCATGGGTCCCGAAGAGATCCACCAACTGGGCCTGGACCTGGTGAAGTCGATCTCGGCCGAAGCCGACAAGCTGTTCAAGTCGATCGGCATGAGCAAGGGCACGGTCGGCGAGCGCATGGCCGAGCTGGGCAAGGACATCTACGAGAACACCGACCCGGCCAAGGAACAGCTGATCGCTGACCTGAACACCAAGGCCAAGTGGATCGAAAAGCAGCTGCCGGCCTATTTCGGCCAGCTGCCCAAGGCGCCGCTGGAAATTCGCCGCGTGCCCAAGGCCATCGAGGCCGGCGCGCCGGGCGGCTACTACAACTCGCCCTCGCTCGACGGCAAGCGCCCGGGGATCTACTGGATCAACCTGCGTGATACGGCCGAGCAGGCCAAGTACACCCTGACCACGCTTACGGTGCACGAGGGCGTCCCGGGCCACCACCTGCAGCTGTCGCTGTCGAACGAAGCCCAGGGCCTGCCGCTGATCCGCAAGGTCATCGGCTTCTCGGGCTACGCCGAGGGCTGGGCGCTCTATTCCGAAGAGCTGGCCGTCGAGATGGGCATCTACAAGGGCGACCCGCGCGGCCACATCGGCATGCTGCACGACGCCCTGTTTCGCGCCGTGCGCCTGGTGGTCGACAGCGGCATGCACTACAAGAAGTGGACCCGCGAACAGGCCGTCAAGTACATGGCCGAGACCATGGGCGACGAGGAAAGCGGCACGATCACCGAGATCGAACGCTACGTCGTGTGGCCGGGCCAGGCCTGCTCGTACATGCTGGGCAAGATCACCTGGCTGCGCGCCCGCGAGCGCGCCAAGAAGGCCCTGGGCAAGAAGTTCGACATCAAGAAGTTCCACGACGCGGGCCTGCTGTCGGGCATGACCCCGCTGACGGTGCTGGACCGCGTGGTCGACGACTACGTCGCCGCGACCAAGGCCGGAAAGTAAGCGTCGCGCCTTTCCGCAAGGCCGAGGCAGAGGGGGAGCGTCCGAGAGGGCGCTCCCCCTTTTCGTTGGTGGCGGTCGGTGTGGCCGCGTTCGCACAGTTGTCGGGCCGGATCGCCGGGTTTTCGCGGCGCGAGCGTTGTCCACCGCGCAGTCGATGCTGTTGCGGAAAAAGTGTCATCAACCTGTGAAATAGACGCGGCGCTGAAAACAACCGGCGCCGTCGAGAACAGTACCTCGCGGCGCTTCCGATATCGGGGGATATCCGAATGCTGCTCAGGACCGCCAGCGCCGCGGCGATCGCCGCCTGCCTCATGCTCGCGAGCCAGGCCCAGGCGGCCGACGTCCCCGCCGCCGATGCGCCGGTCGCTACGGCGGATGGCGGCGAGGTCGAGGGCGTCGTCGTGGTCGGCAGCGGCCAGACCCGTTCGGTCTCGACCCTGACTCCGGCCAGCCTGGAAGTGCTGCCGCCAGGCACGAGCGTGCAGAAGGCGCTGAACTTCCTGCCCGGCGTGATGGCCCAGTCGATCGACGCCCTGGGCGTCAACGAGCAGTCGCTTTCGTTGCAGGTGCGCGGCTTCAACACCACCCACCTGGGCTACACGCTGGACGGCATGCCGCTGGGCGACGGCGCCTACAACAACTACAACGGCCTGACGATCAGCCGGGCGCTGATCTCCGAGAACCTGGGCCGGGCCGACCTGGCGACCGGCATCGCCGGCCTGTCGATCCCGTCGACCAGCAATCTCGGCGGCGCGCTGATCTACAGCTCCAGCGATCCGAAGAAGGCCATGGGCCTGTCGATCAGCCAGAGCTTCGGCAGCGAGGACACCCTGCGCACCTTCGCCCGCTTCGACACCGGCGAGCACAACGGCTGGTCGGCCTATCTGTCGGGCCAATACAGCGAGCAGGACCTGTTCGTGAACCAGCCGGTCTACAACAAGTCGACCGGCAAGCAGTTCAACGGCAAGCTGACCTACAAGGGCGAGCGCGGCCAGGTCACGGCCTTCGCCGACATCTCGCGCACCAACCAGGCCGACGACGCCTATCTGTCGAAGGACATGTTGAACCGCCTGGGTTGGGACTGGGGCGGCTATGCGCCCAACTGGGACGCCTATGTCGCCCGCGCGGCCTGCTCGGTGGCCTCGCTGGCCTCCAAGTGCGTGACCTCGACGGCGCCGGAAAAGCTGTCCGACGTGACCTTCACCAACGGCCAGATCCTGCGCAACGACGACCTGTTCTACATCGCGGCCGACTTCGACGTCACCGACAGCCTCAAGGTCCACGGCCAAGTCTACAAGCACGAGAACAAGGGGGCGGGGAACAACTTCATCACCGGCCTGTCGAACCAGGGCACGGCGTCGACGGCCGACGACCTGCCGGTGCAGATCCGCGACACGCGCTACACCATCGACCGTGACGGCGTGATCGCCAGCGTGGCCTGGACCCACGGCTTCAACCACCTGCAGGCCGGCCTGTGGCTGGAGCAGAACACCAGCAGCGCCGCCCGCTACATCTGGACCAACGTCACCGGTCCGTTCAGCCTGGCCCAGTACCTGAAGGGCCGTCCCGACACCGCCCAGTGGGTGCAGAAGACCGACTGGACGACCCAGCAGTTCTACGTGCAGGACACCATCACCCTGCTGGACGACGCGCTGAGCATCGACTTCGGCTTCAAGAGCACCAGCGCCAAGTCGACCGCCACTGCCCTGCCGGGCATCGCCAAGGCTCCGGCCGCGGCCTCGACCCAGTTCGCCAGCGGCTCGCTGAAGGCGTCGGACAGCTTCCTGCCGGAGGCCGGCGCGCGCTGGCGCATCGCCCCGGGCCACGAGGTGTTCGCCAGCTACGCCGAGAACATGGCCATGTTCCAGGGCGGCTTCAAACTGGGTCCGCAGTCGGTCAGCCAAGCTGTCTGGGACGCCCAGGGCAAGTACCTCGAGCCCGAGACCTCCAAGAGCTTCGACGCCGGCTATCGTTATGTGGGCGAGAAGGTGCAGCTGTCGGTGTCGGCCTACGAGGTCGATTTCGACAACCGCCTGCTGCAATACAATCCCTGCCCGACCAACCAGCAGCAGAATCCCGGCTGCGGCAACTCCTTCCACAACGCCGGCAGCGTCACCAGCAAGGGCGCCGAGTTGGGCGTGCTGTGGAAGCCGCTGTCGTGGCTGAACTGGTACAACTCGGCCTCGTACAACAAGTCGACCTATGACGAGGACCTGAATTGGTGCACGACCACCTGCGTGGTCAAGAAGACGGCCGGCAAGCAGCAGGTCGATACGCCGAAAGAGATGTTCGCCAGCGTGGTCAGCCTCAAGCGCGGACCGTTCTCGGCCTCGCTGCAGGGCAAGTACACCGGTCGCCGCTACTACACCTACACCAACGACCAGAGCTTCGGCGGCTACACGACCTTCGACCTGGGCGTCAGCTACGCCTTCGGCGAGGTCGGCTTCATGAAGGGGGCCAAGGCCTCGCTGAACGTCACCAACCTGACCGACAAGCGCTACGCCTCGAACTTCGACAGCAGCGTGTTCGCGCCCGACGACGCGGCGGGCTCGATCCTGGTGTTCCACTCGTCGGCGCCGCGGCAGATCTTCGCCACGATCGGCTTCGACTTCTAGGGAAGGCGATCGACGGTCACCCGGCCGCTCTACTCAAACCCGTCCTTCCCCGCGAAGGCGGGGACCCAAGCGGAGTCTGCGGTGGTTTCACCGCCGCGCCGACTCCTGAAAGGCAGCTTGGATCCCCGCCTTCGCGGGGAGGCTCGGTGAAAAAGGCCGATACTTCCGAGTGTCGATCTGTCTGGCGTGCGTGGAGAACCGGAGCGGGGCGGCGGACGTTGATGCCCCGCGACCGGCTCCGCTTGGGCCGGGCCCCCGGGAGCCCGCCGTGACATATGTGACCCGCGCCGTCTTCGCCGGCGCCAGCCTGCTGCTGATGCTGGCGGCCATGAGCCTGGTGGCCCTGGGGGTCAACGAGGCGATCGCCGGCCTGCGCAATCCCGAGCAGTCGGGCGCCGAGGCGGTGCTGGACGTGCTGGGCTACATCATCGTGGCGATCGCCGTGTTCGACGTGGCCAAGTACCTGTTCGAGGACGAGGTGCGGCGCGACAGCGAAAGGCGCAGCGCCGCCGAGGCCCGGCGCAGCCTGACCAAGTTCCTGTCGACCATCGTCATCGCCCTGTTCCTCGAGGCGCTGGTGGTGGTGTTCAAGACCGCGCGCGGCGATGTCTCCCAGCTTGTCTATCCGACCATGCTGCTGGCCGCCTCGGTGCTGGTCTTGGTGGGGCTGGGCGCCTACCAGCGCTTCTCGGCCGCGGTCGAGGAGAAGGTCGGCGAAGACGACGACGCCGAGGACCGCAAAGACAAAAGCCGCCGACGCGGAAGCGCCGGCGGCTGAAGGGAGGGGCCTTGCCGTCTTCTAGTTCACGTCCAGCCGGTCGGCGTTCATGACCTTGTTCCAGGCCGCCACGAAGTCGGTGACGAACTTGTCCTGGGCGTCGGCCGAGCCGTAGACCTCGGCCAGGGCCCGAAGTTCGGCGTGGGAGCCGAAGATCAGGTCGACGCGGGTGGCGGTCCAGCGGGGATCGCCGCCGGCCCGGGGGGCGCCGGCGAAGGCGTTGACCGCCGTCGGGTTCCAGGTCGTGCCCATGTCGAGCAGGTTGACGAAGAAGTCGGTGCTCAGCACGCCCGGATGCTCGGTGAACACCCCGGCCTTGGAGCCGCCGGCGTTGGCGCCGAGCACCCGCAGGCCGCCGACCAGGACGGTCATCTCGGGCGCGGACAGCCGCAGAAGTTGGGCGCGGTCGACCAGGGCCTCTTCGGGGGCCATGAACTGGGTCCCCTCGCGGCGATAGTTGCGGAAGCCGTCGGACAGCGGCTCCAGCGGGTCGAAGCTGTCGGCGTCGGTCTGTTCGGCCGAGGCGTCGGCGCGGCCGGGGACGAAGGGCACGCTGATCCGCGAGCCGGCGGCCTTGGCGCCTTCCTCGACGGCCGTGGCGCCGCCCAGCACGATCAGGTCGGCCAGCGAGATCTTCTTGCCGCCGTCAGCGCCGGCGTCGAACTTGGCCTTGATGCCTTCCAGTACGCCGAGGACCTTGGCCAGGGTGGGCGGGTCGTTGACCTCCCAGTCCTTCTGCGGGGCCAGGCGGATGCGGGCGCCGTTGGCCCCGCCGCGCTTGTCGGAGCCTCTGTAGGTCGAGGCCGAGGCCCAGGCGACCGAGACCAGCTCGGAGATCGACAGGCCCGAGGCCAGGATCTGGCGCTTGAGCTCGGCGACGTCGGCGCCGTCGACCAGCGGGTGGTCGACGTCCGGGATCGGGTCCTGCCAGATCAGGGTTTCTTCCGGCACGAGCGGACCCAGGTAGCGCTGCTTGGGACCCATGTCGCGGTGGGTGAGCTTGAACCAGGCGCGGGCGAAGGCGTCGGCGAACTGGTCGGGGTTCTCCAGGAAACGGCGCGAGATCTTCTCGTATTCGGGGTCGAAGCGCAGCGCGAGGTCGGTGGTCAGCATCCGCGGCACGTGCGTCTTGGACGCGTCATAGGCGTCGGGGATGTCGGCCGGGGCGTCCTTGGCCCGCCACTGCTTGGCGCCGGCGGGGCTTTCGTGCAGCTCCCACTCGAACTTGAAGAGGTTCTCGAAGAAGAGGTTGCTCCACTTGGTCGGGGTCTGGGTCCAGATCACTTCCGGCCCGCCGGTGATGGCGTCGGCGCCGATCCCGGTGCCGTGCTTGCTGGACCAGCCCAGGCCTTGCGCTTCGATCTCGCCGCCCTCGGGCTCGACGCCGACGAAGGACGGGTCGCCCGCGCCGTGGGTCTTGCCGAAGCTGTGGCCGCCGGCGATCAGGGCGACGGTCTCCTCGTCGTTCATGGCCATGCGGGCGAAGGTGTCGCGGATGTCGCGCGCGGCGGCCTTCGGGTCGGGATTGCCGTTGGGGCCTTCGGGATTGACGTAGATCAGGCCCATCTGCACCGCGCCCAGGGACGGATGCAGCTGGCGCTCGCCGCTGTAGCGCTCGTCGCCGAGCCAGCTGCCTTCAGGACCCCAGTAGAGCTCCTCGGGCTCCCACTGGTCGGCGCGGCCGCCGCCGAAGCCGAAGGTCTTGAAGCCCATGGACTCCAGGGCGACGTTGCCGACCAGCACGTAGAGGTCGGCCCACGAGAGCTTGGCGCCGTACTTCTGCTTGATCGGCCAGAGCAGGCGGCGGGCCTTGTCGAGATTGGCGTTGTCGGGCCAGCTGTTGAGCGGGGCGAAGCGCTGCTGGCCGCCGCCGGCGCCGCCGCGGCCGTCGCTGGTGCGATAGGTGCCGGCGCTGTGCCAGGCCAGGCGGATGAACAGGCCGCCATAGTGGCCGAAGTCGGCGGGCCACCAGTCCTGGCTGTCGGTCATCAGCGCGTGCAGGTCGGCGATCACCGCGTTGAGGTCGAGGCTGTGGAAGGCCTGCGCGTAGTCGAAGGACGCGCCGAGCGGATTGGAGCGTGGATTGTGCTGGTTCAGGCTTTCGAGGCTGAGGTGCTGGGGCCACCAGTCGCGGTTCGCTCGTCCGCGGCCATGGCCGACCGGGCACTGGCCCTGCGCTTTAGGATCGACGTTCCCATCCATTGTCGGCTTCCTCCGGTTGGCTTGTTGCGTTCGCCATTTCCCCCGTCGGGCCTAGTCAACGCGCCCTTGCCGCCATTGGTACAATTGATTGTTCCTATCGCTTCGATAGACGCGGCCAACCCTCCGCGATCGCTTCGTCCGCCGTCGGCCGATCTTCAGGCCGCGTCGGCGGCGGTGCTCTCGGTATATCCCCGCAGGCGGCGGGCGATGACCTCGCCCACGGCCTCGGCGGCGGGACGCTGGGGGAACTGGGCGCGCCAGACGATGCGGATGGTGCGGCCCGTCCAGGTGGAAAGCGGCCGCAGCACGATGCCGGCGTCCTGGGCCGCGCCGGCCGCCAGGCCCGGGATCAAGGTGGTGCCATAGCCGGCGGCGACCATGTTGAGCAGGGTGGTCAGGCTGGAGGCGCGCAGCGAGGCGCCCAGGGCCGTGGTCTGGCCGCAGGCCTCCAGCGCCTGGTCGCGCAGGCAGTGGCCGTCCGACAGGACGAGGATGTCGCGGGCCAGGTCGGTCTCGGCCACCGCCTCGCGGGCGGCCAGCGGATGGTCGGGCGGCAGGGCGGCCAGGAACGGCTCGGCGAACAGCGGCGCGCCCATCAGGTCGGGCGCGGTCTCGTCGGTGGCCAGCAGCACGGCGTCCAGCTCGTGGGCGCGCAGGCGTTCGAGCAGGGCGGCGGTCTGGTCTTCCCACGGCTCCAGCTCCAGCGCGGGCAGGGCCTCGCGCAGCGGGCCGAACACCAGCGGCAGCAGGTAAGGCGCGAGCGTGGGGATGACGCCCAGGCGGAAGCGGCCGGCCAGCGGGTCGCGCAGGCTGCGGGCGGTGGCCAGCACGGCCTCGGCCGCCGTCACCGCCGCACGGGCGTGGTCGAGCAGCTGTCGGCAGGCGGCGGTCGGGGTGGCGGTCTTGCCGCCGCGCTCGAAGAGCACGACGCCCAGCAGGTCTTCCAGCTTGCGGATCTGCACCGACAGGGTGGGCTGGCTGACGCCGCAGGCCCGGGCGGCGCGGCCGAAGTGCTCGTGCTCGGCCACGGCCAGCAGATAGCGGAGATCGCGCAGGTTCATGCCGCCGGTTCCCGGTTCTCGATAGTTGGAGCCTATCGCGATCATTGATCTTTGAAACTTCTTTTCCACGGCCCGTTGCGCCAAGCTCGCCGCGATACGGACGCGAGGAAGAGGTCGCGACGCGCAAACGATCGTGACCGTCCTTCGCCCCCGGGAGGACGCCTGTCGATGCCCCATGCCGTGGACGCCGTCCTGCAGGACGAGCTGCGTCGCGCGGGCCTGCCTTGCCGCGGCCCGACCTCGCGCCTGCTGGCGCTGCTGCGCGCCTCCGAGGAGACGCACCTGACCGCGCCCGAGATCGCCGAGCTGGCGGCCGAGGCGGGCCTGGCCATGCCGCCGGCCGAGATCGCCCGCCAGGTCGAGGCCTTCGCCGACCACGGCCTCCTGGGACGGCTGCCGACCACCACGGCCGAGCCGGTGTTCGACACGCAGCCCGAGCCGCACTTTCACCTGATCTACGAGGACACCGCGCGGATCGTCGACCTGCACGTCTCGCCCGAGACCCTGCTGGCCATGCTGCGCGACGCCCTGGCCAGGCGTCCGGGCGGGGTGGAGGTGGTGGTGGTCATGCGCCGCGAGAACGGGCCGGCGACCGGGGGATAAACCAGCGTATGGGTGTCGGGCGCGGGGGCGGTGGTCTAATCCAGTCCCCGTCAGCGTCCATGTACCGGGCGTGCTTAGAGAAACGCCATGTCCCGCCGGCGCGCCATCGCCGTCATCGACGACGACGCCCTTGTCCGCTCGGGCCTCGCGCGACTGATCCGCTCGTTCGGGCTGGAGGTCGGCGTCTTCGGCTCGGCGGCCAGCTTCCTGGCCTCGGGCCCGGAGGCCTGGGGCTGCGTGGTCACCGACATCCACATGCCGGAGATCTCGGGCCTGGACCTGCTGCGCCGCCTGCAGGCCAGCCACCCGGACCTGCCGGTGGTGGTGGTCACCGCCTTTCCGGACATGCGCGACCAGGCGATGGGCGCCGGGGCGCGGGATTTTCTCGAAAAGCCCTGTGCGCCCGACCGGATCGAGGCGACCCTGAGGCGGATGCTCGACGAGACGTGAAGCGCGGGGGGCGCGTCGCTGGTGGAAGGGGGAGTGGGTATGCCGGGCAAGGCCGAGAGCAGGAACGACGAGGCGGTGCAGACCGTGCTTATCGTCGACGACAACGAGATGTTCCGCGGCTCGATGGACAAGCTGTTCCGGTCGGTGGGCCTGCGCACGGCGCTCTACGGCTCGGCCGGAGAGCTGCTCGACGCGGCCCTGCCCGACACCCCGTGCTGCATCCTGGTGGACGTGCGCATGCCCAAGATGAGCGGCCTCGACCTGCAGGAGACCCTGGCCGCGCGTGGCGTGCGGGCCCCGGTGATCGTGATGACCGGCCATGCCGACGTGCCGATGACGGTGCGGGCGATGAAGGCCGGGGCGGTCGACTTTCTCGCCAAGCCCTTCCGCGACCAGGACATGATCGACGCGGTGACCGCCGCCCTCGCCAAGGACGGAAAGCGCCGCGCGCTGGCCCGCGACGTCGCGCAGGTGAAGGCCCGCTTCGACGGCCTGACCCCGCGCGAGCAGCAGGTCATGACCCTGGTCACCGCCGGCCTGCTCAACAAGCAGGTGGCCGGCGAGCTGGGCCTGCAGGAGATCACCGTCAAGCTGCACCGCGGCAGCCTGATGAAGAAGATGCGCGCGGGATCCTTCGCCGAACTGGTGCGCATGGCCGAGGCGCTGGAGCGGGATCGGGCGGGCGGTTAGGCCCCGCCCGTCGTCAGGTCTTGGGCGGGCCGGTCAGGTACTGGGCGTCGGTGACATGCTCCATCCAGGTCACGGGCGAGCCGTTCAGCGCCTCCTGGATGGCGATGTGTGTCATCGAGGTGGTCGGCGTGGCGCCGTGCCAGTGGCGGTGGCCGGGCGGGCAGACGACGACGTCGCCGGCGCGGATCTCGACGATGTCCTCACCCTCGCATTGGGTCCAGCCGCAGCCGGCGGTGACCACCAGGATCTGGCCCAGCGGGTGGGTGTGCCAGGCCGTGCGGGCGCCGGGCTCGAAGGTGACGCTGGCCGCCGAGACACGGGCCGGGGCCTGGGCGGTGTGCAGCGGGTCGAGGCGCACCTGGCCGGTGAACCAGTCGGCGGAGCCCTTCTGCGACGGCTGGCTGCCCGCGCGCTTGAGGATCATGGCTTTCTCCCTTGAGGATGTCGGGCCGCTCGATGCGCTCGCCAGGCCCGGCAGCAGGTTCCAGCACAGGGCGCCGAGGCCGAGGGCCGAAACGGTTCGCCTGTCCGGCATGAGGCTCTCCGAGCGGTGAAATCGTCCGGGTAATCTAGCAGTGGGTAGGCGGGGCGATTAGCGGCGCGGCGCTCCATGGGGTGATGAGCCAGGCTCATCGATGGCGAGCCGTCAGGTCACCGCCGGCAGGCGCACCTCGATCCGCGCGCCGCTCTCGCCCGCCGCCGGCGGCAGGAGCGCGATGCGGCCGTCGTGGGCGGCCACGGCCGAGCGGCAGATGGCCAGGCCCAGGCCCATGCCGCCGGGCTTGGTGGTGAAGAAGGTCTCGAAGGCGCGGTCGGCGGCGTCGGGCGGGAAGCCGGGGCCGGTGTCGGCGATCTCGATCACGGCCTCGCCGCCTTCGCGGCGCGAGCGGACGTGCAGGCGGCGGGTCTCGGCGGGGACGGCGCTCATGGCCTGGACGCCGTTGAGCATCAGGTTGACCAGCGCCTGTTGCAGCACGACGCGGTCGCCGTGGACCACGGTGTCGGGCGCCTGCGGGTCGAGGATCAGCTCGACGCCGTGCTCGGCGATCTCGCGCCGGACGAAACCGGCCGAGGCGGCCAGCAGGCCGTCGAGCGGCAGGGGCGCGCGGTCGGCGGGGGTCTGGGCGATCAGGCCGCGGATGCCGCGCACCACCTCGGCGGCGTGGGCGGCGGCGTGGACGACGTCGGCGACGGCCTCCTTGGCTTCGTCGAGGTCGGGCGTCTCGCGGTCGAGCCAGCGCTGGGCCGCGCCGGCGGCGTTGGAGATGGCGGCCAGCGGCTGGTTGACCTCGTGGGCGATCGAGGCCGACAGCACCCCCAGCGTGGCCGCGCGCAGGGCGTGCTCAAGCTCGGCGCGGGCGCGGTCGAGGCGCTCCTGCATCCGCCGCTGCTCGGTCAGGTCGACGATCGAGGCCTGGACGCGGTCGAGGCCCTGGGCGTCGGACGGAAAGTTCAGGGCGACCATGACCGGGATCATCTCGCCGGTGCGGCTGCGCACAGTGGTCTCGGTCTCGAAGCGCGGCGCGCCGGCTTCGAAGGCGATCAGGAACTGGGCGAAGCTGTCGTCGGTCTCGGGCAGGAGCTCGTCCAGGCGCTGGAAGAAGCCGGCCTTGTCGGCGACGCCCATCATCTTCAGGGCCGTGGCGTTGACGTCGGTGATGCCGACCCTGGTCTTGATCTCGCGGGCGACCTCGGGATTGCGGGCCAGGTGCTCGGCCAGATCCGTGACGCCCTGGGCGCGCAACTCGTCCAGCGCGGCCTTCACCGGCCGGAAGTCGTGCTCCCAGATCGACACCGCCAGGGTGTTGAAGATGGTGCGGTAGCGGGCCTCGCTGCGGCGCAGGGCCTCGTCGACGCGGCGCAGGTCGGAGATGTCGGTGTTGCTCTCCAGCAGGGCGTGGGCGCCGGTCTCGTCACGCTCCAGGATCCACTCGCTGAGCACCACCAGGGGCGCGCCGTCCTTGCGACGCTGGCTGACCTCGCCCTGCCAGGCGCCGTCGCGGGCCACCAGGGCGGCGATGTCCTCGGAGGGGGCGGGGAGGGCGGTCGCCAGCAGGCGGTGGGCGTCCTGGCCCAGCGCCTCGTCGCGGCTCCAGCCGTAGAGCCGTTCGGCGCCCCGGTTCCAGAAGGTGACGCGGCCCTGCGCGTCGCGGATGAAGATGGCGTCGGAGGTGACGTCGAGCAGCCGGGCCTGGGCTTGAAGGATCTCGCGGGCCGCCAGGTTGCGGCTGGTCAGGAAGGCGGCCACGCCCAGCGCAGCCAGGCTGACCATCAGGCGCAGGGTGGGGGCCAGCTCGACGTCTTCCCCATGCGCGAAAGCGAAGCTGGTGGTGGCCATGGCCGCGCAGGCCAGGGTGACGACCCAGAGCCGGCGGCCGGGCAGCTCCTCGCCGACCAGCAGCAGCACCAGCACGTAGAGCACCGCCACCGCGCTGGAGAGCGGGGTGAAGGTATCGATGACGAACACGGCCGCCGCGATCAGGGCCGCGCCGGCCAGGCGCAGGCGACGGCCGACCGCCGAGGGGCGCGACGAGGGGAAGGGCGAAAAGCGCATCAGGCGATTCATAGCGCAAGCCTGGCCCTGGCCGGGACCCCCTACCAAGGTCTGGGGCGGGCCAACCAAGTCGATACGCCCGGTCAACGTCCGTTCGGTGTGTCGGATGGGCGACCCTCGCTAGGGTTGCGGTCATTCGAGGCGGCAGGAGGCCGGAGCCATGTTGCAATCCATCGACACCCAGGCGGCCCGTCCGCTTCCCAACGCGCCCCAGGCGATCTGGCTGGTCGAGCAGGCCCGCGCCGCCCTCGAGGCCGACCTTGGCTCGGCCCGCGAGATGCTCGACCGGCTGGCGGTGGTGCTGAACACCGCCGTCCAGCGCGAGGAGCGCAGTTTCCTGCCCGGCTCGCGGGTGCGGTCCTCGGGCCCGGCGCGCGGCGGCCTGGCCGGCTGGCAGATCCGGGCCGTGGCGGCCCATGTCGAGGCCCATATCGGCTCGACCGTCTCGGTCGCCGTGCTGGCCGGCCGCGTGGGCCTTTCGGCCAGCTATTTCTGCCGCGCCTTCAAGGTCAGCACCGACGAGACGCCGCACGCCTACATCATGCGCCGCCGTCTGGAGCACGCCCAGGCGATGATGCTGGAGACCGACGAGAGCCTGGCCCACATCGCCGCCGTCTGCGGCCTGGCCGACCAGGCCCACCTGACGCGCCTGTTCCGCCGCCACACCGGCCAGACCCCCAATGTCTGGCGGCGCGAGAACCGCCCCTGGGGCCGGGCCCTGGTGATGGGCTCGCTTCGCCGGGCCTGAGCCGAGCGTGACGGCGCCGACGTTCAAGCCGGCGCGCCTCGCGCCAAGAGCGTTCGCCCTTTCCGGCGCAAGGATGATCTCAACGGCGCGGCGCTGGCCCCGCCTTCGAAGGAGACGACCATGGACATCGAAACCGCCCGCGCCCGCCGCCTCGCCCCGCTGACCACGCCCACGGGCCTGGGCGAGGCCGCCGCCAAGGATATTTCCTCGGCCCTGACCGCGCTGCTGGCCGACGTCTTCGCGCTCTACATCAAGACCAAGAACTTCCACTGGCACGTCTCGGGCCCGCACTTCCGCGACTACCACCTGATGTTCGACGAGCAGGGCGACGAGCTCTACGCCATGACCGACCCGATCGCCGAGCGCGTGCGCAAGCTGGGCGGTACGACCCTGCGCTCGATCGGCCACATCGCCCGCGCCCAGCGGGTGCTCGACAACGACGCCGACTACGTGGAGCCGCACGACATGCTGGCCGAGCTGCGCGACGACAACGGCGGCCTGGCCGCGGCCATGCGGGCCGTGCACGCGGCCTGCGACGAGCACGGCGACATCGCCACCGCCAGCCTGCTGGAGAACTGGATCGACGAGACCGAAAAGCGCGTCTGGTTCCTGTTCGAGGCCGGTCGCCGCGACCGCGCCTGACGCCCCTCGGGGTCTTGGAACCTCTCCCCCCAGGCCAAGACCCTGAAAAGGCCCCGCCCGCCGCACCTCCCCCCGGCGGCCGGCGGGGCCGCCTCCTTTTCCGACCAAGGGGCGTTGCTCGTGAACGGCTTCCAGAAACTGGCGCTCAGCGCCGCGACCGCCGCGCTCCTGGCGCTGACGGCCTTCGCCGCGGTGGCGCCGCGCGGCGCGCCTGATCGCGCCGCGGCTTCCGTTCAAGACATCGCCTCGCGGCGTTCCGTGAACTAGGGTTCGAAGGACCGCCAGGAGGCCCGCCGTGACCGATATCATCGCCACCAAGCCGCTCGCCCCCGACGACCCCTACGCCCGCACCGCCCAGATCTTTCCCGTGCTGTCGCCCGAGATGGCCGAGCGCCTCGCCGGCTACGGCGTCGAGGAGCCGATCGCGAAAGGCCAGGTGCTGTTCCGGCGCGGCGACCGGCGCGCCGACTTCTTCCTGGTGCTGGACGGGCAGGTGGGCATCACCCGCACCGGCGAGGAGGGCGACGACGAGATCCTGACCATCCACCGGGCCGGCCAGTTCAGCGGCGAGCTGGACCAGATCAACGCCCGCGCCCTGCTGGTCGGGGCCCGGGCCCTGACCGACGGCCGGGTGGTGCGGGTGGCCAACAGGGACGTGCCGCGGATGATGGCGGCCGAGCCCGACATCGGCGAGATCGTCATGCGGGCCTTCATCCTGCGACGGATGGGCTTCCTGCATCACGGCGAGGCGGGGATCGTGCTGATCGGCCGGCCCGATGATCCCGAAACCCTGCGCATCGAGCGCTTCGCCGTGCGCAACGGCTATCCGCTGCGGCTGGTCGACGTGGAGAGCGACGAGGCCGCCTCCGGCTGCATGGGCCGCCATGGCCTGGACGTCGCCGACCTGCCGGCGGTGGTGCTGCCCGACCGCAGCCTGCTGCTCAATCCCGACACCATGGCCCTGGCCGACCGCCTGGGCATGACCGAGCGTTTCGACCCGCAGGCGGTGTTCGACGTGGCGGTGGTGGGGGCTGGGCCGGCGGGCCTGTCGGCGGCGACCTATGCCGCGTCCGAGGGGCTGGCGACGGTGATCCTGGAGGGCTTGGCGCCCGGCGGCCAGGCCGGCGCCAGCTCGAAGATCGAGAACTATCTGGGCTTTCCCACCGGCATATCGGGCCAGGCCCTGGCCGGCCGCGCCCAGGTGCAGGCCCAGAAGTTCGGCGCGCGGCTGGCGGTGTCGCGGGCCGTGGTCGGGGTCGAGTGCGACAAGCGCCCCTACCGCCTGAAGCTGGAGGACGGCCAGACCCTGCTGGCGCGGGTGGTGGTGATCGCCTCGGGCGCCCGCTATCGCAAGCTGGACGTCGAGGGCTACGACCGCTTCGACGGCCAGGCCATCCACTACGCCGCCACGGCCATGGAGTCTGATCTCTGCCGGGGCCAGGCGGTGGTGGTGGTCGGCGGCGGCAACTCGGCCGGCCAGGCGGCGATGTTCCTGTCGCGCACCGTCGGCCACGTGCACATGCTGGTGCGCGGCGAGGGGCTGGCGGCGACCATGTCGGACTATCTGGTCCAGCGCATCGAGGGCTCGGCCCGCATCACCCTCTATCCATTCAGCGAGGTCTCGCGCCTGGAGGGCGAGCGCACCCTGAGGCGGATCGGCTGGACCGACCATCGCAGCGGCGAGGAGACCGTGGTCGACGCCGGGGCGCTGTTCGTGATGATCGGCGCCGAGCCCAACACCGACTGGCTGCGCGGCTGCATCGACCTGGACGAGCGCGGCTTCGTGCTGACCGGCGAGAGCGGCCAGGTCCCCGGCGCCCGCTCGGCCTACGAGACCGAACGGCAGGGCGTCTATGCGGTCGGCGACGTGCGCTCGGGCTCGATCAAGCGGGTGGCGGCCGGGGTCGGCGAGGGCTCGGTGGTGGTCTCGGCCATTCACCGCGACCTGGAGGCGCTGCGGGCGGTGTAGAGCTTTCGTTTTGACGCATTTTCTGACGGTGAACCGGAATCCGCTTCGTCGGAAAACGCTCTAGAACCGTGCGATCAGGGTAGCTTCGAGCCGGCGCTTCAGCGGGTCGTCGTCCGACCACCGGTCGAGCAGGTTGCGCACGCCCAGCCGCAGCTCGGTCTCGGACGCGCCGGGCGCACGGGGAAGCTCGAAGGCCAGGGACAGGTCGATCGTGGTGTTGTCGGGCAGCGCCATCGCGAGGTCGGCGTCGACATAGCGGACGGTGGCCGAGGCGGCGAAGCGCCGGCTCGACCAGCGGGCTCCGATCGCGCCGCGCCATTTCGGCGGTGCGCCATGGGGCGCGCGCTTGTAGGCGGTGCTGGCCGGCGGAATATAGTTCAGCAGGGTCGGCTGCCAGGTCAGGGCGGCGCTGAGCCCGAGGCGTCCGCCCGCCAGGTCCAGGTCGTGCTCGGCGACCATGTCCACCGACTGCATCAGGCTGGAGCCGGTGTTCTCGTTGAGGTCGCGCACCTGGATGATCCGGCCGCCCGTATAGCCCTTGGCGCGGTCGGAGTCGGTGAGCGGCGCGCGGACGACGGCGCCGGGATAGAGATCCTCGTTGAGGATGTAGAGGTCGACGCCCCTCTGCACGGTGACCATCAGGTCGTAGCCCTCGATGCGGGTGTAGTCGATCGACAGGCGCGTGCGCGGGATCAGCGGCGAGGTCAGCACGGCGCCCGCCGAGTAGGTCCGCGTCTGGTCCGGGCGCAGGTCGGCCGGGGCGCCCCAGACGATGGGAAACCATCCTTCGGCATAGACGGGCTGGCGGGGATCGCGCTTGGGGTCGATCACGCCGCTGGTGGTCAGGCTGGTGGTGGCCGTGAGCAGGTAGGGCTCGGGCAGTTGCGCGCCCTGGGCGTAGGACGCGCGCAGGATCAGGCCGGGTCTGGGCTCGGCCTTGGCGCCGAGCAGGAACAGATCGGCGGACTTCTCTATCGGCTTGGCGGGCGATCCCTCGGAGATCAGGATCCGGCCGACCTGGCGCCGCGCCGCCGCCTGCAGTTCGAGGCCCCTGACGCCGAGCACCCCTTCCAGCGGCGCGCGCAGTTCGGCGAAGACCGATCGCGTACGGCTCGAGAGGTGGTTGGTGCGGTTGGGCGGGAAGGTCGGCATGGCCTCCCACAACTGCTGGGCGGTCAGCGACAGCGTCAGGTCGCGGTCTCCGATGCGGGCGATCGGCCCGGAGGCGCGCACCGAGATGTCCTCGAGCCGCGAGGAGGCGTGGGGGTCGCTTCCCGCCCAGGGCGCCTTGTAGCGCGCGAGGTCGGCCAGGAATCCGGCCTGGCCGCCGAACGGGTTGGGGACCGGCCTGCCGTCGGCGGGCGCGACCCCGCTGGCGACGGTCGACCAGGCCAGGGCCTCGTAGCCCATGTCGTCGACGACCTGATTGGCGCGCACGCTGCCCACGGCGTAGTCGACGCCGCCCCGCCAGCGCGCGGGCAGGTCGAACACCAGGCCCCCGGTGAAACGGCGCGAGATCATCCGGGCGGACTGGGTTCCCAGGACGAAGGGGGTGGGCGCGACGAGTTCGATCGGGCTCGAGCCCGAGAGCATCCAAGCCGTCCCCTGGCCCGGCGTCAGCGTGGTGTAGAACGCGCCGGTGGCGGTAGGGAAAGTGTCGAGGCTGGCCAGGTAGATGTAGTCCAGATAGGCCTCGGCGCCGCGCCACAGCTTCTGGCGCAGATTGATCAGCACGGCGTCGGTGCGGCTGTCGTTGGACAGCGGGCGGGCGCTGTGGGCCGGGGCCAGCCCCGGGGCCGCCTTGCCGGCGTTCTGGATCAGCACCGTCTCGATCGGCGTCGAGCCGTCGTAGTCGGCCGGGATGTAGGTCTGCGACATCGAGACGCCGCCGACCGTGAACGGACCGTTGACCCCGAACAGGGTGATGCCGTTCCCCGGCGACCGGCTGTAGCTCTGGCCGACCTTGAGCGACGATCCGTCGAGCGGCGCGTAGGCTTCCGGCCGGTCGCCGATCGCGACGCCGTTGAAGCGCTTCTGGCCGTAGCGGACCATCACCGCCGTGTTTCCGTCGTCAGTGCTGTAGCCGAGGCGGGCGTCGAAGCGGCCATACCCGCCGTCGCCGCCCTTGCTGGCGCCGGCGGTGACGGCGACCTCGGCGCCGCGATAGTCGCGGTCGAGCACCAGGTTGACCACGCCGTTGACCGCGCCCAGGCCGTAGAGGGCGCCGCTGCTGGAGGCCAGGGTCTCGATACGGCCGATCGCCGCCAGCGGGATCGGTCCTACGTCGGCCTGCGCCAGCCGGTTGTAGTTGGGGATGGCGGGCATCCGCCGCCCGTCGACCAGCACCAGGGTCTTTTCCTGGGCGCTGGAGTCGCGAAAGGCGAAGTTGGAGCGCGACGGCGGAATGCCGCGGCCGGGGCGCGGGATGGATTGGCGACTGTCGCCGTTGCTGGTCAGCCAGGTTTGCAGGAAGTCGTCGGCCGAGAGGGCCTGGGCGGTGCGCAGCGTGCTGCGCTCGAAGACGCGATAGGGTTGGATGTCGTCGGGATCGCGCCGCTGGTCGACATTCTGGGTGCGTACGCCCACCACCAGCAGTTCGGGCAGGGCGACGGGCCCCTCGGCTTCGGGCGGCGCGCCGCGCCGGGCGCGCACGACATAGGCGCCGGACTCGACGGCCTGGTATTCGAGGCCCGATCCCGCCAGCAGCCGGTCCAGGGCCTCGCTGGGCGTCAGGCGGCCGCGCAGCGGCGGGGCGCGCCGGTCGCCGACCACGGCGGCCGAGACCAGGATGTCGACCCGCGCCTGGCGGCCAAGCTCGGCCAGGGCCTGGTTCAGCGGCTGGGCGGGCAAGGCCAGGGTGGCCATGCGCTCGGCCGCCACGGCCGGCGCGGCCAGCGCCCAGGCGCAGGCGGCGGCCGTCAGGCCACGGAGCAGGTCTTGTCGTTCTCTAGAGGTCACCCCGACCCGCCCTGATGTCTCCCGCCGGCCCATGGACGAGAGTCGTGAAGATCATTCGGGCAGTAGAGCGAACGGCGTTTTACGGACAACACCCGATCGGGTAGCGTTACCCCTCGACCCACCGCTTGATCGGGCGCGGGTGGGGCGTCTTGTAGGCGGTAAGGTCGAACATCACCTCGTCGACATAGCACCAGCCCCAGCCCTCGGGCGGGTCGTAGCCTTCGATGATCGGGTGCTGGGTGGCGGCGAAATGGGCGCTGGCGTGGCGGCTGGGCGACTGGTCGCAGCAGCCGACGTGGCCGCAGGCGCGGCACAGGCGCAGGTGCACCCACCAGCCGCCGGTCTTGAGGCATTCCTCGCAGCCGTCGGCGCTGGGCGTCACGACGACGATGGTCGAGAGGTGGCTGCAGCTCATCGGGTGGGCCTTCCTCCTGGCGTCCGGACAGTCTGGGCGATCATGCCGCCAAACCGTCCGGAGCGCTTGCGCGTCTCGACCCTTTCTTGGTCGGCCGGGGCTACTTCTTCGGCTTGCGGGCGGCCTGGACCTCGATCTCGACCAGCATGCCGTCGGCGACCAGGGCGGTGACCTGGCTCGTGATGCGCGAGGGCTTGTTGGGCTGCTCGGCCGTGCCGAAGAAGGTCTTGTAGCCCTCCATCATGCCGGCGAAGTCCATCTTGCCGTCCTTGGCCGGGTCGCCGACCAGCAGGACGCGCATCATCACCACGTCCGACAGGCTGGCGCCCTGGCTCTTGAGCGCGTCCTCCAGGCGCTTGATGACGCCGATGGTCTGGGTCTTGGTGTCGCCGAACTTGGCCACGCCCGTGGCGTTGGCGTCGACCACCGGCGGGGTCATGCCGCTGACATAGATCGTGTCGTAGCCGGCCGGCACGGTGACGACGCTGGCGATCGCCGACTTGGGATCGCCGCCGCGGACGATCTCCTGGGCGAAGGCGGGGGCGGCGACGGCGGCGGTCGCCACGAGGGCGAGGGCGAGGCGTTTCATTGGGCGTTTCTCTCCTGGGGAACTCAACTTGGACCGAAACCCTCGTCCTTCGACAGGCTCGGGAAGAGGATTTCTACTGCGGCGTCGAAGTCGCCCTCATCCTGAGCTTGTCGAAGGACGAGGGCGTAGACCTAGTGGGCCTGCAGGCCGCGGGCCTTGGCCCCGGCCTTGGACTGGGCGCGGGCGCTGGAGACGTCGGCGAAGCTGACCGGCTTGCCCTTGTTGCCCCAGGCGGTGCGGACGTAGTTCAGCAGGCCCGTCAGCTCGGCGTCGGACAGGTCGTCCTTGAAGGCGGGCATGCCGGCCCGGCCGTTGAGCACGACGCCGGCCATGGTCTTGCCGTCGCCCTGCACCAGCGGCGAGCCGGCCAGGGCCGGGAAGGCGCCCTTGACGCCCTTGCCGGTGACCTGGTGGCAGGCCGAGCAGTTGTCGGCGTAGAGGGTCTGGCCGGGCGGGGCGGCGAGGGCGGACGAGGCGGCGGTCGAGGCGAGCGCGAGCGTGGCGAGCGCCGGGAAGGCGTGGCGAAGCATCAGGTCTCCGAGGGTCTGGATGGGGGTCGTCACGCGGCGCGGACGCGGGCGTGCAGCTTGGCGATCTGCTGCCAGGCGGACTCGATGGCCCCGGCCTGCCAGCCGCCGAGATAGCTGAGGTGCTCGCCGGCCAGGTAGAGGCGGCCGTCGGGTTCGCACAGCACCGGATAGGCGGTCTTGCGGCCTTCCTCGCCCCACTCGGCCCAGCCGCCCAGATTGTGCTCGGCCAGGTGCCAGCAGAACGAGAAGGCGTTCTCGTAACTGTCGGCGTATTCGGGGAACACCTTCTGGCCGCCGGCCACGGCGAAGGCGGCGCGCTCGGCCGGGCTCTTGGCGCTGATCCTCGCGGCCTCGCCGCCGAACGAGTAGTAGCCCAGCAGCACGCCCTTCTGGCTCTGCCAGCCGGTCGAGGGCAGGCTGATCGTGCCGATGCCGGGCATGTCGTTGTAGATGTGGCCGCCGTAGATGAAGTGGTCCTCTTCCCAGAAGCGGCGCTTCATCTGCAGGCCGATCTTGTTGACCGGGGCGTAGGCCACGCCCTCCATCGCCGCCTTGAACGGCTTGGAGGCCTGCAGGTCGACGTTGCGCAGCACGCTGAGCGGGATGGTGCAGATGCAGTAGTCGGCGACGACCTCGGCTTTCTTTCCGGCGGCGTCGCGGTAGCCGATCTTCACGCCCTTGGCGTCCTGGCCGATGGTCTCGACGACGCAGGAATAGCTGATCTTGTCAGCCACCTTGCGCTCGAAGGCCTTGGCCAGCTGGTCCATGCCGCCGATCGGCTGGAGCATGGTGCGCTGCTGCTCGTAGCCGGCGACCGAGGTCAGGGTGCGCCAGGCGCCCGAGTGCAGCACGTCGGCCATGCTGCGCGGGGTCGAAGGCTTGCCGGGGCCGGGCGAGACGCCGGCGCCGGGATGGACGTCGAAGCCGCGGCCGTCGGTGCCGGTATAGGCCAGGTCCGTCGGCGACAGGCGACCTTCATTGACCATGTAGGCGACGAAGAGGTCGCGGTCCTGCGTGGTGAAGGCGCCGTCGAGGCCGCCCTTGGACGCGACCTTGGCCATCAGCTCGGCGGCGTGGCCGCGGGCGTCGGCGGCGATCTCGCCCTTGCGCACGGGCTTGCCCTTCAGCGGGCCCTCGCCCTTCTCGAAATAGACATAGGCCGCGTCGTTGTCGTTGACGAAGCTCTCCAGCGGCACGCCCAGGAGCTTGGTGTAGTGCAGGGTCGAGCGGTGGTGGTACGGGATCCGCCAGGGGCCGTGGTTGATGTAGAGGCCTTCGTCGAACTGGCAGGTCTGGTCGTTGCCCAGGAGGTCGACGTGGCGGAAGCCCTTGCGGGCGGTCTGGCAGCGGCCGCCAGCGAAGTCGCGGGCTTCCAGCACCTGCACCTCGTAGCCGTGCTTGGTCAGCTCATAGGCGGCGGTCAGGCCCGCCAGGCCGGCGCCCAGCACCACCACCTTGACGCCCTTGCCGCCGCCTTCCAGCGGGGGCGGGGCGGCCTGGGCCGAGGCGAAGCCGTAGCCCAGGGCGTCCATGCCGGCCATGGCCAGCGACACCCCGCCATAGGCCGCAAGGCTTTCGAAAAACCGTCGGCGCGTCAGAACCGCGCCAGATGCCGAAGTCGCTCGACCGTCCATACGCCACCCCGTGTTCTTGTCCGCCTGCCGGATGTTTCGGCGGCGCGACCATCTCGAAATCCCCGTCTCGGCGGGGCAATCCCTTTAAGCCGGGCAGGGCGGCCAGCCCGTCGCGGAACGGCGTTGTGCCGCCTGCTTGGGCGCCCTGATCGCGGCTTGTGCGAAGTTGGGGCGCGGCGAGCGCGTCCCGTTGAATCGCCTTCGGAAAAGGGAGCCGGACGGACGCCCGACTCCCTGGTTGCCGATGCGGTGGAAGGGCGGCCTAGAAGCTGTAGGTCAGGCGCCCGTAGTAGTAGCCGCCGTTGATCCCGAACGGCGAGAACGCCGGGTACTGGGTCACGCAGCCGCCGCCGGAGGCGACGCAGGCCGACTGGAACGCCGCCGAGAACTTGTCCGGATACTCGTTGAACAGGTTGTTGGCGCCGATCGCGGCGACCACCCCGACCGGGAACTTGTAGGAGATCTCCAGGTCGGTGAGGGCGGTGGCGCTGACCACGGTGTCGAGCAGCGGACCGGTGCCCGGGTCGGCCAGGGCCGAGGCCTTGCCATAGAAGGTTTCGGTCAGGCTGACCGTGACCGGGCCGAAGCTGTAGAGGCCGTTGATGCCGATCTTGTACTTGGGCGCGGCGGTCTCGAGCAGCGAGGCGGCGTTGCCGGCGAACAGCACCTGGCCGGTCGGGAAGGCGGTGCTGGTCACGCCCAGCGCCGCCGGGGCCGACTTCACCCTGGTGATCTTGGTCTTGTTGTAGTTGCCGCTCAGCGTCCAGTCGATGCGGCCCCAGTCGCCCAGGTCGGTCGGGTAGGAGACCACCACGTCGACGCCCGTGGTGCGGGTGTCCAGGCCGTTGGAGAAGATGTTGATGCCGGTGCTGGTGACGGTGTTGTCGAGGATGTTGCCGTTGGCGGCGATGGCGGCGTTGACGTTCGGGTTCACCACCACGCCGTTGCGCAGGCCGTAGACCGAGCTGGAGCCGAAGATGCGGTCTTCCAGCTTGATGCGGTAGGCGTCGATCGTGGCCGTCAGTTTCGGGATCGGGTGGGCCACGACGCCGAAGCTGTAGTTGGTCGACTTCTCGGGCTTCAGCTTCTCGATGCCCAGCAGGGCGGCGGCCGCCGAGTTCGGGGCCAGCTGCACGAAGGCCGAGGTCGGCGAGACGTTGGTGGCCGAGTAGAACGACTCCGCCAGGGTCGGAGCGCGGAAGCCGGTGCTGACCGTGCCGCGGATGGCGAACATCTCGTTGAAGTCGTAGCGGCTGGTCAGCTTGCCGACGGTCGTGTCGCCGAAGTCGCTGAAGTCCTCGTAGCGCAGGGCCACGTCGACCTTCCAGGGCGTGACCGGCGAGACGGCCAGATCGGTGTAGAGCGCCCAGCTGGTGCGGCTGTGGCCGCCGGCGTCGGTCTTGGAGAAGCCTGGATAGGACTGCGAGCCTTCCTTGTAGGTCGAGGCCGCGTCGCCCGCGCCGATCGCGTAGGTGTCACGGCGCTGCTCGATCCCCAGGGCGACATCCAGCGGCGTGGCCAGGCCCACGTCGAAGCCGCGGGAGAGATCCAGGTTGTTGGTCCACTGGGTGGTCTGCCAGCTGCCGGCGTGGAACGAGGTGGGGGTGAAGCCCTTGGTCGTGAGCGTCGAGGTGTCGGTGTAGAGGCTGGCGTTGGCCGAGTCCTCGACGCGGACCTCGATGTCGTCCTTGCCGTAGGTTGCGCTGAGGTCGAGGTTCCAGCCGGCGACCACGCCCGACAGGCCCAGGGTCAGGGCGTAGTCGTCCTCGATGATCCGTTCGCGCGGGCTGAAGCCGTTGGGGAAGGGCCGGTCGGCCGCGCCCATCCTGCCCTGGATGCGGTTGTAGCGGCGGTAGTTCTCGTAGGCCGAGGCGTCCTTGTGGCCGTAGGTGCCGAACGAATAGACCTCGAAGTCGCCGGGCAGCTCGACCCCGCCGTTGAAGGCCAGGACGTGCATCCGGTACTCGGCGTCGCCCGAGATCAGGTTCAGGTTCGGATAACCCTTGATCTGGCTCTCGACGGCGTTGTTGGCGGCCGAGTAGCTGGGGCTGGCGGGGTTGTAGACCCGCTGGTCGGGCAGGCCGCGGTTGGAGAAGCCGTGATATTTGCTCTCGACCGTGAAGTTCAGATAGCTGTTCTCGGTCGGGGCCGTGCCCAGGTTGGCCGAGAACGAGGCGGTCTTGCCGCCGCCGTCGAAATACTCGCCGCCGGTGACCGAGACCGCGCCGCCCGACTCCGACTTCTTGAGGATGATGTTGACGACGCCGGCGATGGCGTCGGTGCCGTACTGGGCCGCGGCGCCGTCGGTCAGCACCTCGATGCGGCCGATCGAGGCCATCGGGATGAAGCCGAGGTCGGCGGCGGCGGCGCCCTGGTAGGGGCCCGACAGCACGGCGAAGTTGCCGGTGGTGTGGCGGCGCTTGCCGTTGATCAGCACCAGGGCCTGGTTCGGCGACAGGCCGCGCAGGCGCGCCGACAGGGTCAGGTTGGCGGTGTCGCCGCCGAAGGCCTGGGCGTTGAACGACGGGACCAGGTTGGCCAGGCCCAGGCGCAGGTCGACCTGGCCGGTGCGCTCGAGGGTGGCGGTGTCGACCACCTGGACGGGGGCCGGGCTGTCGGCGACCCGCAGGCCGGTCTGGCGCGTGCCGGTGACGATGACGGTGTCGAGTTCGACGGAAGGATCAGGCGCGGGCTCGGCCGCATGTGCGATGGTCGAAGTACCGATGGCGATCGACAGAGTCGAAATGCTCGCGGTCAAGATTTTTTTGAGATTATTGTTCACTAGTGCCCCTCTCCGCATAGTCAATGCATGACTGATGGCTCCTTCGTGGGGTCCGCCCTAATCGTGTTCTTATTGTTGGAACGCGAATACTAGACTGAACAGCGGTTTTGGCCGCGGTTCAGCGTTGATCAGGTGGGCGGGTTCGGCAATGGGGGAGGGGGCGAGGAAGGGCTTTGCGGGCCTTCTTCGTATACGGCCGCCACATTTCAGGGCGCCGACCGGAGGTTTCCCGATTGTGCTGATCATCACACCGGCAACTCGGATAACGCCGTTTGATTTTACGCGCACGGCGACGCCGACAGACGGTTCCCCGGTCCGGGCGCCAAGGCCGCCGCGACGGTGAAATCGCGGCGGAGCCCTGTCGGCGCTGGATTTCGGCCTGAACGGCGTGTGGTGAAAATTGCCGTTCCAACCCATTTTTTGACGCGTCGGCGGCAAACTTGGTCGCAAGCGGTTCAGAAAAACTCGAATTCAATTCCCATCGATTCAGTGGGAATTGACCGGGGCCGGCAATGATCCGGCACGACCTGTTCGTTTCGTCAGCATCGGGACGACGCGCCGGCATTTCCTGAAATGTGGATTGCGGGCGCGCTCGTGCGGCGGGGAGCGTCGGGTCGCAGTTCTGGAGGGGATACCATGAACACTCGCCTACGCGTCGCCCTGTTGGCGACCACGACTCTCTGCGCCGCCGTCCTGGCCGCGCACGCCAACGCCCAGGAGGGCCAGGCCGCGACCGTCGAGGAGATCACCGTCGTCGGCTCGCAGATCAAGGGCGCCAAGGTCACCGCCGCCCTGCCGGTGACGGTGGTCGGGGAGGACCAGATCCAGGCCACCGCCGCCGTCTCGGGCGACGACCTGTTCCGCGCCATCCCGCAGATGGGCGACGTCAACTTCAACTCGCAGTACCTGCCGGGGACCAGCAACAGCGCCCGCGGCGACGTCGGCTCGGTGAACCTGCGCAACCTGGGCATCGGCAACACCCTGGTGCTGCTGAACGGCCGCCGGGTGGTGACCCACCCTACCAGCCAGGCCAACGACAACCTGGTGCCGGTGCTGACCTACAACTCCAACGCCATTCCGGTGACGGGTCTGCGCCGGCTGGAAGTGCTGCGCGACGGCGCGGCGGCCATCTACGGCGCCGACGCGGTGGCCGGCGTGGTCAACACCGTGCTGCGCGACGACCTGGAGGGGCTGAACGTCGCGGCCCAGTACGGCTTCGCCGAGGGCACGAACCTCAAGGAGTACAATTTCAACGCCTATGGCGGCCACAACTTCGCCGAGGGCCGCGGCAACATCAGCGCCTTCTTCTCCTATGACGCGCGCACGCACCTGCGCTCGCACGAGCAGGCCTTCACCGCCTCGGCCGACCGCCGCTCGCTGTTCGCCGACACCCGCTTCGCCGGCGCCACCAGCCTGGACGGCCGCAGCACGACCACGCCCTGGGCCTATCTGCAGACGCCGGCGAGCTTCGGCACGGTGCGCCAGGGGACGACGGCCCTGACCAGCAGCGCCGGCTATTTCCACATCCAGCCGACGACCTTCTCGGGCTGCCAGCTGAACATCGGCAACGGGCTGTGCATCGACGACGGGGCGCTGGCGACCGCGGGCGTCGACCGCGACCTGCGCTTCGACGCGGCCTCGCTGGGCACGGCGGTGGTTCCGTCGGTCAAGCGCGCCAACCTGTTCGCCACCGGCAAGTACGAGATCAACGACAGCGTCACGGCCTTCGGCGAGCTCGGCGTCTACCACGCCAAGACCAACGCCGGTCAGGCGCCGATCCAGACCCTGTCGTCGGGGGTGATCACCATCCCGGCCAGCAACTACTGGAACCCGTTCGGCCCGACCGTCTTCGCCAACGGCTCGGTCAATCCCAACCGGCTGCCCAACCTGAACGTCCCGGCCTCGGGCCTGGCGGTCACGCTGCGCGGCTACACCTTCGCCGATCTCGGCCTCACCCAGGTGGACGTCACCAACAAGCAGTACCGCGTGCTGGGCGGTCTGCGCGGCGAGAAGTTCGGCTTCGACTGGGAGTCGGCGGTCGTCTACTCCGAGGCCACCGCCGAGGACGTGGCCGACAACATCTCGACCACCAAGCTCTACGCCCAGCTCGCCCTGTCGACGCCCGACGCCTACAACGTCTTCAACGGCTCGGACCTCGCCTACACCAGCGGCCCCGACAGCACCCGCAACAGCCAGGCGGCCATCGACGCCATCCGGGTCAAGACCATCCGGCGCACCAAGAGCACCCTGGCCCTGTGGGACTTCAAGGTCTCGCGCCCGGATCTCCTGACCCTGCCGAGCGGCGACCTGGGCATCGCCTCGGGCGTGGAGTTCCGCCGCGAGACGCAGCTGGACGACCGCGACAGCCGCATCGACGGCACGACCACCTTCACCGACCCGGTCAGCGGGGCGGTGCTGAGCGACCTGATCAACTCCAGCATCAACCCCGACACCAAGGGTCACCGCACGGTGGGCTCGGCCTATCTGGAACTGGCCGTGCCGCTGGTCTCGCCGGAGATGTCGATCCCGCTGGTCCACCGCCTGGAAGGCCAGCTGGCCGGCCGCTACGAGCGCTACAGCGACTTCGGCGACACCGCCAAACCCAAGGTCGCCCTGGCCTGGGACGTGATCGACGGCGTGCGCTTCCGCGGCTCGTGGGCCCAGGGCTTCCGCGCCCCGAACCTGGAGCAGATCAACGCCTCGATCATCTCGCGCTCGAACACCCGCACCGACTACGCCTTCTGCGAGGCCGACCTGCGGGCGGGGCGGATCGGCGCCTTCTCGTCGTGCTCGCGCTCGCAGCTGACGACGGCGCGGCGGGCGGGCAATCCCGACCTGGAGCCCGAGGAGTCCGAAACCCTGTCGTACGGCGTGGTCTTCGAGCCGAAGTTCGTGCCCGAGGCCTTCGGCCGCCTGACCTTCACCGCCGACTACTGGAAGGTGAAGCAGACGGGCCTGATCGGCGTGTTCGGCGAGGGCAACGCCCTGATCCTCGACTACCTTCTGCGCCAGCAGGGCTCGAGCAATCCGAACGTGGTGCGCGCCGCGCCGACGGCCGACGACGTCGCCGCCTTCGCCGGCACCGGCCTGACGGCCGCCGGCCAGGTGCTGTACGTCAATGACAGGTACACCAACCTCCAGCCGCAGGTGGTCGAGGGGCTGGACTTCGGCTTCCTGTGGAAGCTGGGCACCGACCGGTTCGGCGACTTCGACCTGAACGTCAACGTCGCCCACCTGCTGAAATACTACCAGTCGCCGTCGCCGGGCATCGCCGAACTCTTGAAGGCGCGCTCGGACGGGGTGATCAACGCCGGCACCACCATCACCGGCGGCGGTGATTTGCTGCGCCAGAACGGCAAGCCGGAATGGAAGTGGTCGGCGGCCCTGACCTGGCGCTACGACCGCTTCACGGTCGGCGGCTTCACCCAGTACATCGGCGACTACGACGACACCGCGCTGATCGACTCCTCGGGCCAGCCCTGGGTGGTCGACTCGACCCTGACCGGCAACCTCTACGGCGAGGTCGACGTCGCCGAGATCGGGACCAAGGTGCGGCTGGGCGTGCGCAACATCTCCGACGAGCAGCCGCCGCTGAGCGCGGCCGGCTACGACGGCACGGTCTACACGCCGTACGGCCGCTACTGGTACTTCAACGTCAAGAAGCGGTTCTAGCCGCGCGAGCAAGCCCCGGGCCGCCGCGCGCGGCCCGGGCGTCTTTCTTCCATCAGTTAGGGGAAATCCCATGACATCGCGTTCCGCCCGCATCCTGCTCGGCGGCCTGTGCGCCGCGGCGCTGTCCACCTCGATCGCCGTCGCCCAGACCAGGCCGCTGGCGGTGGTCGACGCAGAGATTTTCGACGCCACCGGCGCCGCGCCCTATCGCGGGACGCTGGTGGTCAAGGACGGGCGGATCGTGGCCGTCGGCCCCAAGGTCAAGGCCCCGAAGGGCGCCAGCATCGTCGACGCCAAGGGCGCGGCGCTGATCCCGGGCCTGTTCGACGTCCACACCCACTGGACCCCGGCCGGCGCCCCGGCGATCACGCCCAAGATCGCCGACGCCTATCTGGCCTCGGGCGTGACGACGGTGAACGACTTCCACCAGCAGCCGGAAAGCTTCGCGCCCCGCCGAGCGTGGCTGGGAACCCTGACCGCGCCGCACGTCAATTTCGTCGCCCGGATGAGCACGCCGGGCGGCCACGGCGCCGACTGGGCCGACCAGGCCACCACCCGCTGGGTCGACACCCCCGAGAGCGCGCGCCTGGCGGTCGAGGAGATCGCCGCCTACAAGCCCGACGCCATCAAGGCCTTCACCGACGGCTGGCGCTACGGATCCGCGCCCGACAACACCAGCATGGACGCCTGGACGCTGAAGGCGCTGACCGAGGCGGCGCACAAGCACAACCTCAAGGTCCTGACCCACACCGTCACCGTCGAGCGCGGCAAGGTGGCGGCGACCAGCGGCGTCGACGTCATCGCCCACAGCCTGCAGGACGAGCCGGTCGACGCCGACACCATCGCGGCGATCAAGGCCTCGGGCCTGTTCTACGCCCCGACCCTGGCGGTCTATGAGCCGGTCAAGCCCGGCGCCAAGCCGCCGGTCGATCCCGACAGCCCCCGCAACGTGCAGGCGCGCCGCAAGTTCGGCTACGCCCTGGGCAATGTGAAGGCCCTGTTCGACGCCGGCGTGCCGGTGGCCTTGGGCACGGACGCCGGCATGCCCGGCACGCCGCACGGCCCCTCGACCCTGCGCGAGCTGGAACTGCTGGTGCAGGCCGGCCTGACGCCGAGCCAGGCCCTCGTGGCCGGCACCGCCACCAGCGCCAAGGCCATGAACCTGCTGGCCGACCGTGGCACGCTGGAGGTCGGCAAGCGGGCCGATTTCGTGCTGGTGTCGGGCAAGCCGTGGGAGACCATCACCGACGTGCGCAGGACCGAGCGGGTGTTCCTCGACGGCCAGGCGGTGTTCGGTCCCGGCGCCGTGCGCGCCCCGGCCAACGACAAGCCGACGCCGCCGGCGGTCAAGGCCACGGCGCTGATCGACGACTTCGAACGCGCCGACGGCCGCACGAGCCTGGACACCCTGCGCCTGGACGATTTCGACGGCGGCCGCGACCGCAGCCTGGAAGTCTCGCAGGTCATCACCCGCGAGGGCGGCGGCAAGGTGCTGAGCGTCGGCGCGCGCATGGCCACCAAGGACGACGCCTCGGCCGGGGTGCTGCTGCCCCTGACCCGGGGTTCGGTGGTTCCGGCCGACGCCACCGCGTTCAAGGGCCTGAAGTTCGCCGTGCGCGGCGACGGCGGCGCCTATGTCGTGACGCTGGTCGGCGCGGCCGGCCGCTGGACCACCAAGGTCGAGGCCGGTCCGCAGTGGAAGAGCGTCGAGCTGCCGTTCACCGCCTTCAAGCCGGTCGCCGCGCGCGGCGAGACCCCGGCCTTCACCGGGACCGACCTGCTGCAGGTCGGCGTCGAGGGCGAACGCGCGGCGGGGACCAGGCTGTGGTTCGAGCTGGACGACGTGGCGTTCTACTGAGGGGAGGGCCAAGGGCGGCTGTCGCCGGACCGTCATGGACGGGCGCTAGAGGGGCGGTTTTCCGATCCGCCAGCGCCCGGTTCCGCCATGATGAAGACGCGTCTTTCGCTCCTGCTCGCCGCTGGCGTCCTGGCCTTCGCCCTGCCGGCGGCGGCCGCGCCGCCGGTTCCGCCCCTGACCCAGAACGGCGGGACCTGGGCCTCGGGTCACGTGCAGGGCGTCGCCGTCGATCGCAAGGGCGGCTACGTCTACTACTCGTTCACCAACCTGCTGGCGAAGTACGACTTCGAGGGCAAGCTGGTGGGAACGCTGGTCGGCTGGACCGGGCACCTGGGCGACCTCGACTTCAACCCCGAGGACGGCCGGCTCTACGGCTCGCTGGAATACAAGAAGGACCAGGCCTTCTACATCGCCGTGATCGACGTTTCCCGGCTGGACCGGGTGGGCGTGGAGGCGGCCAAGAGCGATCTCTTCCGCACCGTCTACCTGCCCGAGGTGGCCAAGGACTACGCCGCCGACCTCAATGGCGACGGCCGGTTCGATGGCGACACCGCCAAGACGGCCGACCATCGCTACGGCTGCTCCGGCATCGATGGGGTCAGCTTCGGGCCGGCCTTCGGACGCAGCGACGGTCCGCGCTACCTGACCGTCGCCTACGGGGTCTATGGCGACGAGGGCCGGACCGACAACGACCACCAGGTGCTGCTGCAGTACGACGTTTCCGACTGGGCGAAGCTGGCCCGGCCGCTGTCGGAGGCCGCGCCGCACCACGAGGGCCCTGCCGCGCCGCGCGACAAGGTGTTCGTGCGCACCGGCAACACCCGCTTCGGCGTGCAGACCCTGGCCTATGACGAGACGCTCAAGCGCTGGTTCATGGGCGTCTACCAGGGCGCCAAGTCGGCCTTTCCCAACTACCTGCTGTTCGCCTTCGACGCGCAGGCCGGGCCGGCGACAGGCGATCTGGTCGGCGTGCCGGGACCTGGCGGCCAGGGCTGGGAGCAGGGCAGGGTGCTGCCGCTGGCCGCTGACGGCCTGAAGGACGAGGCCAGCGGCGTGCGCGGCTGGAACCAGAAGGCCGACGTCGGCTTCCAGCCGATCGGCGGCGGGCTGGTCTATGTGGCGGCCAATTCCAAGGTCGACGGCCGGCAGACCGCCGACCTGACCCTGATGCGCTGGACGGGCGACGCGGCGCGCCCGCTGGTTCCGGCGACAGCGGCGGACCTGCACTCGCCCGGAGCGAGCGCCCGGGACTGACTGTCACAAACCGCGTCTAGGCAAGGCGCCGACTCGCTGCGGGGAAAGTCCGGTCCCGGACCGCTCCCCGCGCCAGCGCAACGTCCAGCCAGCGGATCAGGATGACCGGCGCCGACAGGGAAAGACAGCGATGGTTCGTGCGCAACGTGCTGCCGCACGAGCCGGCCCTGCGCGGCTGGCTGTCGCGCAGCACGCCGGCGGGCGTCGATCCCGAGGACGTCATCCAGGAGGCCTACACCATCCTGGCCGAGCTGGAGACGGTGGAGACCATCCGCTATCCGAGGGCTTATCTCTTCCAGGTGGCGCGCTCGGTGATCATGCGCCACGTGCGGCGGGCCAGGATCGTCTCGATCCACGCGGTGGGCGACCTGGAGCGGCTGGACCATCCCGACGACGCCGCCTCGCCCGAGCAGCACGCGCTGGACCGGGACGAGCTGCGGCAGCTGGCCCGGGCGATCGCGGCCATGCCGGCCAAGGTTCGCGAGGCCTTCGTGCTGCGGCGGGTGGACGGGCTGTCACAGCGCCAGATCGCCGAGCGGATGCGGATTTCGGAGAATACGGTCGAGACGCATATATCGCGCGGCGTTTCGTTCTTGATTGATTGGTTCGGCCGTAGCGGAAACAAGCGGTCCCAAACCTCTAGTACAGTGGATGCGGAGATCGCCTCGCCAGATGGCCGAACGAGACACCAGTCGAGACATTGACGAAGCGGCGTCCAACTGGACGGCGCGGCTGGATCGTGGGCCGCTGACTCCGGAAGAAGACCAGGCGTTTCAGGGCTGGCTGAAGGGCGATCCCCGCAGCCGGGGCGCGCTGCTGCGCGCCCAGTCGCTGTTCATGATGAGCGAGTCCGCCCAGGCTCTCGGCGCGCATTACGACCCGGCCGACTTCCAGGAGCCGGCGGCGCCGAGGCCGCGCGGGCTGTCGCGGCGCGGGGCCCTGCTGTGGGCGGGCGGCGCGGGGGCGGCCGCCTCGCTGGCGGCCCTGGCCGTGGGCGTGCCGGCGGCGGGCGCGGTGACCAGCACCCGGCGCGGCGAGATCCGGCTCGTGCCGCTGAGGGACGGTTCGACCGTGCTGCTCAACACCGACAGCCGCATCCGCGTGCGCTATGGCCAGAACGAGCGGTTCGTCGCCCTGCTGAAGGGCGAGGCCTATTTCTCGGTGGCGCGCGACGAGCGGCCGTTCGTGGTCGAGGTCGACGGCCGGCGGCTGCGCACCAGCCAGGCCGGTTTCCGCGTGCGCAAGCTGGCGGCCGATCCCGTCGACCTGCTGGTGCAGCAGGGGCGGGTGGACGTGACGATCCCCAGGCTGGCCGAACCGACGACCCGCCTGGCCCTGGACGGCAATACGCGGCTGGTGATGGCCGACCTGGTTCCGCGCCCGCAGCCGATCACCCCGTCGGCGGTCACGCGCGAGCTGGCCTGGCGCGAGGGCAAGCTGGCCTTCGAGGGCGAAAGCCTGAAGGAGGCCGCCGAGGCCTTCGCCCGCTACAGCGACACCCGCATCGCGATCCCAGACCCGGCCCTGGCGCGCGAGCCGGTGGCGGGTCTGTTCGCCGCAAATGATCCGGTCGGCTTCAGCCGCGCCATCGCCCGGGTGTTCGACGCCCGCCTGGACCAGAAGGGCGACCTGGTCGTCCTGAGCCGCGCCTCAACCCGGACGAGCGCCTCGGACTGAGAATTTTTTGTGACCGGTCACGGAAGCCCGCGGCCGGCGGCTCTCAACCCGCGACGTCGCGATCTGGGCGACGATTGGGGGCTGACTGCCGATGACTTCCCGCTACTCCATCCTCGCCTGCGGCGTCGCCGCCGTGGCGCTCGCCGTCGCCTCGCAAGCCCAGGCGCAGGACCGAGACTTCGACATTCCGGCCCAGCCGGCCGTGCGCGCCATCCCCGAACTGGCCCGCCAGGGCCAGGTGCAGATCGTGGCGCCGGCCCGCCTGCTGGACGGCGTGCGCACCCCGGCCGTGAAGGGCCGCATGGACGTGCGCACGGCGCTGTCGCGCCTGATCGCCGGCACGCCGCTGCGCATCGACAGCGACGACGGCCAGGTGATCACCCTGAAGTCGGCCGGTCCGGCCGGCGCCCGTCCGTCGTCGGCGGCGGGCTCGGGCGTGGTGCGCGGCAAGGTGCTGAACACCGCCACCGGCCAGTACGTCCGCAACGCCGAGATCCGCGTCGAGGGCACGACCATCGTGGCCTTCTCCGAAGACGGCGGCGACTTTCGCCTGAACGGCGTGCCGGCCGGCGAGGTGACGGTGGCGGCCAAGTACGCGGGCCTGGAGACGGCCCGCACCGTCGTCACGGTCGAGCCCGGCCAGACCGCGGCGGTGACCTTCGATCTGACGGCCTACGCCGCGGCCGGCGGCGACGCGGTCGAGGCGGTGACGATCACCGCCGCCCGCGACGGCCAGGCCGCCGCCATCATGGAGCGCCGCGCCTCGACCAACGCCAAGAACGTGGTGGCCGCCGACAACTTCGGGGCCCTGACCATGGGCGACGTCGGCGAGTTCATGAAGAACATGCCCGGCGTGTCGCTGGACTACACCGAGGTCGACGCCACCGCCGTGCGCATCGGCGGCCTTGATCCCAAGTACTCGACCTTCACCACCGACGGCGCGCGCATGGCCACGGCCACGTCGAACAACAATTCGGGCCGCCAGAACTCGTTCGAACAGATGTCGATCACCGGCATCGACTCCATCGAGCTGAACAACACCCTGCAGGCCAGCATGGACGCCGACAGCCCCGGCGGCTCGATCAACCTGCGCAGCAAGTACGCCTTCCAGCGCAAGAGCCGCCTGCTGCGCTTCCAGATCGGCGGCGTGGGGACCTCGGACTCGACCCTGTCGCGGCAGTACCTGCCCGACGACAAGAAGCATATGACGATCTACCCCTCGGCGCAGATCGGCTATGGCGACGTGTTCCTGGATGGTCGTCTCGGGATCGCGTTCAACGCCAGCTACAACGCCAACTTCGTCCAGCAGGACCGGGTGCAGACCGACTGGTCCTACCTCGCCGACGGCCGCGTCATGCCCTACCAGGTGATGTGGCGTCCGGGTCCGAAGCTGACCAGCCGCAAGGCCGCCAACCTCAGCGTCGACTACAAGATCACCGACAAGCTGGCGCTTAGCCTGCGCAGCACCTACTCGTTCTACGACGTCGAATACTTCAACCAGTACACCTACCTGATCTTCGGCACGACGACGGTGTCGCGGGCGACGGCCGATTCCACGCCGACCCACATCGTCGTGAACCCCAGCACGACCAACACCCGCCTGCACACCCAGTATTCGCACCGCTACGCCGGCACCCCGGCCTGGGTGTTCGCGCCGAAGCTGGAATATCGCGGCGACACCTTCGAGGCCCTGCTGCGCGCGAACTATTCCAGCTCGCAGTTCAATTTCGAGGACAACGACCAGGGCTTCTTCGCCCGCACCGACAGCTACCTGACCCGCATCGGCTTCACGCTGGATCGCGCGTCGGAGGACAGCAACGCCTGGACCATCAAGCAGACGGCCGGCCGCTCGTGGAGCGATCCGGCCAACTTCAACCGCGACGACGACATCGGCAACAACATCCGCACCTCGCAGTCGAACGCCAACAACCAGATGTATGGCGTCAACCTCGACCTGAAGAAGCAGCTGGCCATCGGCGACGTGCAGCTGAAGCTGCTGGGCGGGGCCGCCTTCCGCACCAACATGTGGAAGACCAACGAAGGCTCGTTCAAGCAGTTCCAGTACGTGGGTCCCACCGGCGACCTGACCCAGAAGGCTCCCGAGGCCGTCATCCCCTGGACGCAGAACTACCAGTTCAAGATCCACGGCTTCGACGCCGGCAACATGAACGAGCAGGGCTGGCGCGCGGACAACAACTACGCCGTCTACGACATCTACCAGGCCCATCCCGAGTACTTCGTGCCCGACACCGTGGGCAACCTGAAGCGCCAGCTGGATAACAACAAGAAGATCGGCGAGGAGGTCAGCGCGGCTTATGTCGAGGCTCAGCCGCGTCTGGGCAAGGCCCAGTTCGACCTTGGCTTGCGCTACGAGAAGACCAAGACACAGGCGCGCGTCGCCGACATCCGCTCGGCCAAGGAAGTGACCGCCGCGGGCCTGTCGACCAGCACCGTCGAAGGCCTGATGTACCAGTACCGCAACGGGACCTACACGACCCGCGAGGGCGAGTATGACGACTGGTTCCTGAGCGGCGGGGTGAAGTACGACTTCAACAAGCGCCTGGTGGGCCAGGTGGCCTTCAGCCAGTCGATCCTGCGCCCCGACTACGGCAACCTGGGCGGCGTGGTGGCCGTCGACGACAACAACCTGATCGTCACCGTGCCCAACCCGCTGCTCAAGCCCGAGCACTCGACCAAATACTACGCCAGCCTGCTGTATTACCTGGAGCCGTCGGGCGTGGTCGGGATCTCGGCCTATCAGCTGGACGTCAAGGACATGCAGGTCACCGGCATCACGGTCGATCCCGAGGACGTCGGCTACAATCCGGGCGACTACGCCGGCTATACCTTCCGCAGCGCCCAGAACCTGCCGGGCACCAGCACCAACAAGGGGATCACGCTGGAGTACGACCAGCAGCTCAACTTCCTGCCGGGCGCCTGGCGCGGCCTGGGCCTGCGGGCCTCGGTCACCAAGATCGATCCGGACGGCGAGCGCGTGAACCTGCCCAAGACCTCGGCCAACTGGGGCCTGCGCTACAGCTACGGCAAGCTGGACCTGCAACTGACCGGCAACTGGCAGGACGCCTACCGGACCAGCGCGCTCAGCAACACGCCGACCACGGCCAACAACGGCATCCTCTACCGGGCCGAGCGGCAGCTGTGGAACGTCAGCGCCAGCTACAAGATCAACAAGCGCTTCGAGGTCATGCTGGCCGGCCGCAACATCTTCAACGAGCCGGACATCGTCTACTCGAACGTCCGCAGCCGGGTGCAGCAGTACAGCATCTACGGCTCGATGTGGAACGTGGGCCTGAAGGGCGTCTTCTAAGGCGCTTTCGGCTCTCCGGCGGCCGCGTTCCTCCCCTTCGCGCGGCCGCCCCCCTTTTTCTTTTCTCGTCACTCCGTCGTTCAGATCGAAGAGGTCTTTCGTGGTTCTGCACATCGATCGCCGCAGCCTGGTGCTGGGCGGCCTGGGCCTGGGGGCCATGGCCATGCCGGCCGGCCGCGCGGCCGCCCGGCAGCTGCTGGGCGCCAGCGGCTTCACCCACAACGTGGCCAGCGGCGAGCCGGGGCCGGACAGCATGCTGCTATGGACGCGCTTCGTCCCCGCCGGCGACGGCGGCGTCGTCACGCTGCAGGCCGAGGTGGCGCTGGACCAGGCCTTCGCCAAGGTCGTGGCCGGCGGCGTCGTGCGCACCGGGGCCTATCGCGACTGGACCGCCAAGCTGACCGTCGACGGGCTGAAGCCCGGCACGGTCTTCTGGTACCGCTTCGTGGCGCCGGACGGTTCGAAGTCGCCGGTCGGCCGCACCAAGACCCTGCCGGTCGGCCCCGTGTCGCGCTTCGGCCTGGCGGTGTTTTCGTGCTCGAACCTGCCCAACGGCTACTTCAACGCCTATGGCCACGCCGCCGCCCGCCAGGACCTGGACCTGTGGCTGCACACCGGCGACTACATCTACGAGTACGGCGTCGGCTCGACCCGCGAAGGCGACTGGGCGCAGGGCCGCAAGGAACAGCTGCTGCCGGTCACCGAGATCCTGGCCATCGCCGACTATCGCATGCGCTACGCCAGCTACCGCGCCGATCCCGACTTGCAGCGCCTGCACCAGATGGCCCCGATGGTGGCCCTGTGGGACGACCACGAGTCGGCCAACGACAGCTGGGAGGGCGGGGCCCAGAACCACCAGCCCGACAAGGAGGGCGACTGGAACGTCCGCCGCGCCGCGGCCATGCAGGTCTATCGCGAATGGATGCCGGTGTCGGACGAGCCGTGGAAGGCCTATCCGATCGGCGCCCTGGCCACGCTGTACCGCACCGAGTCCCGCCTGCTGGGCCGCACGCGTCCCGCCGACCTCGGCGCTGCGTTCAAGGCGGCCGATCCCGACGCGGCGCTGAAGGCGTTCCGCGACGGGGCCTGGCGCGATCCGTCGGCGACCATGCTGGGCTCGACCCAGGAAAGCTGGCTGGCCCATGAGTTCAAGGCTTCGTCGAAGGCCTGGCAGCTGGTCGGCATGGGCACCATCCTGGGCCGCACGGTGATGCCCAGGGACGCCGTCGACTGGCTGCGGCCCGAGGTCGCCGACAAGAAGGTCGCCGGCTATCGCAACAACGTCCGCGCCGCCCAGCAGGGCGTGCCGATGTGGATGGACCGCTGGGACGGCTATCCGGCCGCCCGCTCGCGCCTGCTGAAGGCCGCCCTGGCCGCTGACACAGACCTCGTCATGCTGTCGGGCGACAGCCACAACGCCTGGGCCTACGGCCTGGTGGAGGACAGCCGTCCCGCCGGGGTGGAGTTCGCCGGCCAGGCGGTGACCTCCAACGGCATGGAAGGCGACATGGGCGCCGACCCCAAGGTCGTGGCCCAGGGCTTCATGGCCGCCAATCCCGAACTGAAGTGGGCCGACACCAGCCGTCGCGGCTACATGATGATCGAGGTGACGCCCAGGAGCGTCGCCGGCGAATGGCTGTTCCTGAAGACCATCAAGGCCCGCTCGACCGAACTGGCCGGCAGCCATCGCATGCGGGTCGACCGCGGCCGGCGGGTGTTCGCGGCCTAGAGGAGCGTGCGCATCATCCGGTCGACCCGGGCGGCCAGGTCCGACACCGCGAACGGCTTGGTCAGCACCTCCATGCCCGGCTGGATGTGGCCGTGGTTGAGGGCGGCGTTCTCGGCGTAGCCGGTGATGAACATCACCTTCAGCCCGGGCCGCAGCGCCCGGGCGGCGTCGGCGACCTGGCGGCCGTTGAGGCCGCCGGGCAGGCCGACGTCGGTGATCAGCAGGTCGAAGCGGGCGTTGGACTGCAGCAGGCGCAGGCCCGCCGGGCCGTCGGCGGCCTCGGCGCAGGCGTAGCCCAGCTCCTGCAACGCATCGACGATCAGCATGCGGACGGTCGGCTCGTCGTCGACCACCAGCACGGTCTCGCCGGCGGCCGCCGGGGCGGGCTGTACGGCATGGGCGTCGGTCTCGGGCGCGGCCTCCTCGCCGAAATGGCGCGGCAGGTAGATGCAGACCATCGTGCCCTGGCCGACCTCGGAATAGATCCGCACGTGGCCGTGCGACTGGCGGGCGAAGCCGTAGACCATCGAGAGGCCAAGGCCCGTGCCTTCGCCCATCGGCTTGGTGGTGAAGAACGGGTCGAACACCCGGTCCTGGATCGACTTGTCCATGCCCACGCCGGTGTCGCTGACGCAGACGGTGACGTATTGGCCAGGCTCCATGCCGCGCTCGTCGGCCGAGCGGCGGTCGAGCCACTTGTTGCCGGTCTCGATGGTGATGCGGCCGCCGTCGGGCATGGCGTCGCGGGCGTTGATGCAGAGGTTGAGGAGGGCGTTCTCCAGCTGGTTGTCGTCGACCAGGGTGGCCCACAGCCCGGCCGCGGCCACGGTCTCGACCTTGATCGACGGGCCGACCGTGCGGCGCACCAGTTCGACGAAGTCGGCCATCAGCCGGTTGATGACGATCGGCTTGGGCGACAGGGTCTGGCGGCGCGAGAAGGCCAGCAGGCGGTGGGTGAGGGCGGCCGCCCGCCGGGCCGCGCCCTGGCCGGCGGACAGGTACTTCTCGACGTCGCGCGAGCGGCCCTGCGACAGCCGCGTGCCGATCATCTCGAACGAGCCGGAAATGCCCGACAGCAGGTTGTTGAAGTCGTGGGCCAGGCCCCCGGTCAACTGGCCGACGGCCTCCATCTTCTGGGCCTGGCGCAGGGCCTCTTCGGCCTCGCGCAGGCGCTCCTGCTCCTCCAGCCGCGCGGTGACGTCGTAGACGAACTGGTAGGCGCCGGCTTGCAGGCCCATGTCGTCGCGCAGCACGCCGAACCGCATCTCGTAGAAGCGTCGGTAGCCGCCCGGAGCGCCGTAGGCCTCGACCTTGACGAACTCCTCGCCGGCCAGGGCCCGCGACCAGACCGACCGCACCTGGGCCTGGTTCTCGGGCTGGTCGGACAGAAGGTCGAGCATGCGCTCGCCGACGCGGGGCGTGACGCCGAACACCTGCTCGAACTCGCGCACGGCCGCGCCGTTGACGGCCAGCCAGCGGAAGTCGTTGTCGACCACCTGCACCAGGGCGGCCGTGCCCTCCACGATGTCGGCCAGCACCCGGCGCTCGGCCAGGGCCGCGGCGACGCGCTGTTCCAGCGTCTCGTTCAGCCGGCGCAGGGCCAGCTCGGCGCGGCGGCGCTCGGTGATGTCCTGGAACAGCACGGCCACCTGCTTGCGCTCGGGCGGCTCGATGCGGAACGACGACAGCGACAGATAGCGGCCGGTGGCCACCAGCTCCTGCTCGAAGCGGATCGGCTCGCCGGTACGCAGCACGTGGCCGTAGCGGGCCACCCAGGCGTCGGCCTCGTTCGGCACCATCTCGCGCAGCTTCTGGCCAACCACGTTGGGGATGCCGGCGTGGCGGGCGTAGGCGGCGTTGGCGTCGATGTGGACGTAGTCGCTGTCGGGACCATGCGGGCCGTCGAGGAACTCGATGATGCAGAAGCCCTCGTCCATCGAGTCGAAGAGGGTGCGGTACTTGCGCTCGCTGTCGGCGCTGGCCTGCAGCGACAGGCGCAGGTCGAGCTGGCTCATCACCTGGCGGGCCAGCACCTGCAAGGTGCGCTGCTGGAGGGGCGACAGGTCCTTGGGCGCGGTGTCGAGCACGCACAGCGTGCCGATCGGCAGGCCGTCGGCGGTCTTCAGCAGGGCGCCGGCGTAGAAGCGCAGGTGCGGATCGCCGGTGACCAGGGGATTGCAGTCGAACCGGTGGTCGCGCGTGGCGTCGGGGACCAGCAGGAAGTCGTCCTCGAGGATCGCCTTGGCGCAGAACGAGCTCTCCAGCGGCGTCTCGCGCACCCCCAGGCCGACCTCGGCCTTGAAGAACTGCCGGTGCTCGTCGATCAGGTTGACGACCGCGATGGGCGCGCCGCAGATCTCGGCGGCGAGGGCGACGATCTCGTCGAAGGCGGCCTCGCGCGGGGTGTCCAGGATGTCGTAACGGCGGAGCGCCGCGAGGCGGCGAGCCTCGCGTTCCGACGCGGCAGCGGCGTTCATGCTGGTTGCGGCCCCCCGGTCCCCGCGTGTCGACTCGCCGACGACGAAGGCCGGCGCGGTCCCTTAGACGCTTGGCGCGGCCAAGGGTTCCACGCAAGTATGGTGAAGCTGTCTAGCCCCAGCCTTCCGACACGCCGGCGCGGCGGGCCATGGGGGTGATGGCCGACGGTTTCTGCGAGGGCTGCGGCTGGTCGGCCGGCTTGCCGTAGAGCCAGCCCTGGGCGAAGTCGACGCCGGCCTTGCGGACCACTTCTTCCACCTCGGCGGTCTCGACCATCTCGGCCACGGTGCGGACGTTGAGGTCGCGGCACAGCTCGACAAGCCGGCGGACCATGGCCCCGTCGCGGCTGTTGCCGGCCAGTTCGCGCACGTAGCGGCCGTCGATCTTGACGATGTCGAGCGTCAGCTCCTGCAGGTAGGCGAACGAGGCCGCGCCGGCCCCGAAGTCGTCCAGGCAGACCAGCGAGCCCAGGCCGCGCAGGGCCTGGATGTGGCGGTTGGCGCGCGGCAGGTCGTCGATGGCGCTGGTCTCGGTGACCTCGAAGATCAGCTTGCCCTTGGCCGCCGGGGTGGCGGCCAGCAGGCGGCCGATGTGGTCGACGAAGGTCTCGCTGACGATGGTGCGGCCCGAGACGTTGACGGCCAGGCGGACATTGCCGGCGCGGTCGGCGGCGATCCGGCGCACCGCCTGCTCGGCGATGGCGTGGTCCAGCTCCTCGATGATGTCGAACTCCTCGGCCATGCGGATCAGGGCGAAGGGGCTGGCGCCGTCCTCGAAGCGCACCAGCGCCTCGTGGTGGTGGGCCTGGCCGCTGGAGAGGTCGACCACGGGCTGGTAGGCGAGGGTGAAGCGGCGCTGGCTGACGGCCGCGCCCAGGGCGCCGGCGCGGGCCAGGGTGCGCTTGACCGAGCGGTTCATCGCCTCCGACAGGGTCATCGGCGGGGTGTCCTTCAGGCCCTCGCGCAGGAAGTCGTCGAGGGCGTAGCGCAGGGCCCGCAGGCCGCGCGACGAGGTTCCGCCGTCCAGCGGCACCACGTGGGCGCTGGCGTCGAGGGCGGCGATCTTGGTCAGGCGGGCGGCGAGCGCCTCGGGCCGGTCGTCCTTGGCCCGCAGCAGGGCGAAGCGCTCGGGCGAGACCTGGGTGGCCATGGCCCCGGCGTGGGATTCGGCGCGCACGGCGCCGGCGATCTTCATGTCGAGGGCCAGGGCCTCGGGCGGGGCCAGGCCGTCGCGCAGGGCGGTCAGGCCCGCGAACTCGACCATAGCCAGTTCGAGCTCGAGCCCGGTGACCCTTGCGGCTTCGAAGAGGCCCTTGGCGATTTCCTCGAAGTTCTCGCGCGGGCGCAGGCCGGAGGCGTCCAGGCCCCCCGCCGGGGCGCGGGCGGCGGTGATCGCCACCGAGGTCCGTCCGAAATTGTCGGGGAGGGCGCGCAGAGTGACTCCGACGAAACGTTCCGGCTCGCCGGCGACGCGGACGGTGACCGGACCCCGGCGCTGGCCTTCGTCGAGAGCGTAGAGCGTCGCGTCCATCAGCGGGCGGTCGGCGGCGGTGAACAGGTCGCGCCAGACGCGGCCCATCAGGGAGACTTCGGACTTGCCCATGATCTTCTGCGCCGCGCCCAGGGCGAGGCTGACGCGATCGCCCTCGAGTTCGAGAAGCAGGTCGGCGCTGGCGAAGGCCAGACCGAGGAGACGGCGCGGATCGATAGACAAGGACGAAGGCTCCCCCTGAGGGGGCCATCTTGCGCCCCCTTAGCTTAAGGAGCCGTGCATGGGGCGCGGCAAGGGGCGTGCGGCGAGCGGGTGCGGCGGCCGGTCGCGGAATGGACCGGGCGAAGCGAAAAGAACATCTTGCGAACATAGAACAAAATGTGTACGCATTAATCATTCCACAGGCGGTGGGCGTAGCGGCGCCCGAACTTCCGGCCCAGCGGTCGGAATCATGGAATAAGGCGATCATCCAATGACCAGTCAGGCGGCTTTGAAACTCGTGGGCAAAGAAGAAGGCGACAAGGCGCGGGCGCTAGAAGCGGCTCTGGCGCAGATCGATCGGGCCTTCGGCAAGGGCTCGGTGATGAAGCTCGGCGAAAAGGGCAAGGTCGAGATCGAGTCGGTCTCCACCGGCTCGCTCGGGCTCGACATCGCGCTCGGCATCGGCGGCCTGCCCAAGGGGCGCGTCGTCGAGGTCTATGGTCCGGAAAGCTCGGGCAAGACCACCCTGGCCCTGCACGTCGTGGCCGAGGTCCAGAAGGCCGGCGGCACCGCCGCCTTCGTCGACGCCGAGCACGCGCTTGATCCGTCCTACGCCCACAAGCTGGGCGTCAATCTCGACAACCTGCTGGTCTCCCAGCCGGACAACGGCGAACAGGCCCTCGAGATCACCGACACCCTGGTGCGCTCGGGCGCCGTCGACATCGTCGTGGTCGACTCCGTGGCCGCCCTGACCCCCAAGGCCGAGATCGAGGGCGAGATGGGCGACAGCCTGCCCGGCCTGCAGGCCCGCCTGATGAGCCAGGCGCTGCGCAAGCTGACCGGCTCGATCAACAAGGCCAACACCATCGTCATCTTCATCAACCAGATCCGTCACAAGATCGGGGTGATGTACGGCAGCCCGGAAACCACCACGGGCGGCAACGCCCTGAAGTTCTACGCCTCGGTGCGCCTGGACATCCGCCGCACCGGCTCGGTCAAGAACCGCGACGAGATCATCGGCAACAACGTCCGCGTCAAGGTGGTGAAGAACAAGGTGGCCCCGCCGTTCCGCGAGGTCGAGTTCGACATCATGTACGGCGAGGGCATCTCCAAGCTCGGCGAGATCATCGACCTGGGCGTCAAGGGCGGCATCATCGACAAGGCCGGCTCCTGGTTCTCCTACAACAGCCAGCGCATCGGCCAGGGTCGCGACAACGTCCGTGAGTTCCTCAAGAACAACAAGGACCTGGCCAACGAGATCGAAACGGCCGTGCGCAAGGCCTCGCAGAAGATCGAGGAAGAACTGCTGGTCGGCGGCCCCGAGGAGGGCGACGAAGACTAGGACTTGAGTTTCGGCGCGCGCCTGCGCCGAACGTCGCGGCCGCCGCCCGCCGAGGGCGACCCCGCCTTATAGCCCGCGGCGGCACGACACCGCCGTCGACGGCCGCGATCCCCGGACGCCTGGACCCCATGCCAGGCGTCCGATTTCGTTTGTCCTCCCCCGTGCAACGAGGGAGGCAGCGCGGCGCAGAGCACCGTGACGGACGGGGCGACCGCCGCAGGGCCGATCGGCCGATGGCGGGGCTGGGGCTTGTCCAGGGCCGGCCGGGACCGGGCCGTTGCAAGCGCAGGAACAGCAGAGCGGGCGGAGCGCCGATGCCAAAGATCCTCCCCCTCTGGGGGAGGTGGCGCGAAGCGCCGGAGGGGGGACGTTCTCAGCTCTCGAGGCGTCCGCCGTTCAGACCGTCCGCCCGTCGGCTGTCCGCCGAGCAGCCCGTCCCCGCCCGGCGACCGTCCCAGGACGACCGCCGCGCCCGCCTATTCCCCCATCCGGAACCGCGCCCGCTGCACGCAGCGCGGCTGGCCGTCGAAGATCGCCACCCGGGCGGCGGCGAGCGGCGCCCAGTAGGCCAAGGCCTTGGGCGTCTCCACCGCCAGGGCGCCGGGGCCGGTGAAGTCGCAGACCTGGGCCTCGCGCTTGCGGCCGTCCAGGCGATAGACGTGGCGCGAGCATTGCGCGTGGCCGATCCGGCGCGACAGGCGCGCGTCGTCGAACTCGGTGGTCATCGGCGCCCTGCGGGAGACGGCCGCGAAGTCGGCCGCCGAGATGACGGGGCAGGGGTCTCCGTCCAGGCTCCAGCGGACGGCTTCCTCCGCCTGGGCCTCGACGCCGGCCTTGTGTTCGGCGCGGTACCAGGAGCTGGCCAGCGGCGAGACGACGGCCGCCGCGAACAACAGGCGCAGCGGCCAGGGCGGCGGGCGCCTGCCCTCCACGCGGACCTCGCCGACATGGCGTGGAGGACGCCGGCGCTGCGGGCCAAGATTCCGTTCGAACATCCCCGCTCCCCCGGCCGTGATCCCGATTCAATAGCCTCGCAGTGCCGATCATCGCCAGGGCGGAGCTTTGGAAAGCCGGCCATTCCCGAGGTTGGATTTCCACAAAGCTTGAAACCGCGCTATGCAGCGCCGACCTCCGGCAGCCACCGGACCTTTCGAGATTCCCGAGACGACGATGCCTAGCCTCAACGAGATCCGCAGCACCTTCCTCGACTACTTCGGCAAGGCCGACCACGCCGTCACGCCGTCGGCGCCGCTGGTGCCGCAGAACGATCCGACCCTGCTGTTCGTCAACGCGGGCATGGTGCCGTTCAAGAACGTCTTCACCGGCGCCGAGACGCCCGCCCATCCGCGTGCGGCCAGCTCGCAGAAGTGCGTCCGCGCCGGCGGCAAGCACAACGACCTGGACAACGTCGGCTACACCGCCCGCCACCACACCTTCTTCGAGATGCTGGGCAACTTCTCGTTCGGCGACTACTTCAAGGAACAGGCGATCACCCACGCCTGGACCCTGCTGACCGGCGAGTTCAAGCTGCCTAAGGACAAGCTGCTGGTCACGGTGTACCACACCGACGACGAGGCGGCCGATCTGTGGAAGAAGATCGCCGGCCTGTCCGACGACAAGATCATCCGCATCCCGACCAGCGACAACTTCTGGTCCATGGGCGACACCGGCCCGTGCGGCCCGTGCTCGGAAATCTTCTACGACCACGGCGAAGGCATCTTCGGCGGCCCTCCGGGTAGCCCGGATGAAGACGGCGACCGCTTCATCGAGATCTGGAACCTGGTGTTCATGCAGTTCGAGCAGATCGCCGGCGGCGAGCGCGTGGCGCTGCCCAAGCCCTCGATCGACACCGGCATGGGCCTGGAGCGCATCGCCGCCGTGCTGCAAGGCCAGCACGACAACTACGACATCGATCTCTTCAAGGCGCTGATCGCCGCCTCGGTCGAGCTGACCGGCGTCAAGGCCGAGGGCGACCAGGCCCCGTCGCACCGCGTTATCGCCGACCACCTGCGCTCGTCGTCGTTCCTGCTGGCCGACGGCGTCACCCCGTCGAACGAGGGCCGCGGCTACGTGCTGCGCCGGATCATGCGCCGGGCCATGCGCCACGCCTACCTGCTGGGCGCCAACGAGCCCCTGATGCACCGCCTGGCGCCGACCCTGGTCGCCGAGATGGGCCAGGCCTATCCGGAGCTGCGCCGCGCCGAGGCCTCGATCGTCGAGACCCTGCGCCAGGAGGAAGAGCGCTTCCGCACCACGCTGGGTCGCGGCATGGGCCTGCTCGACGAGGCCACCGCGGGCCTGTCGACCGGCGACGTGCTGGACGGCGAGACCGCCTTCAAGCTCTACGACACCTACGGCTTCCCGCTCGACCTGACCCAGGACGCCGTGCGCGCCAAGGGCCTGACCGTCGACACCGACGGCTTCGACGTCGCCATGCAGAAGCAGCGCGAGATGGCGCGCGCCAACTGGGCCGGCTCGGGCCAGCAGGGCGCGGCGGCCGCCTGGTTCTCGATCAAGGAGAAGGCCGGCGCCACCGACTTCGTCGGCTATGAGACCACCGAGACCACGGGCGTCGTGAAGGCCATCGTCGCCGACGGCGCCGAGGTCGAGTCCGCTGAAGCGGGGCAGACCGTCGACGTGCTGCTCGACCGCACCAGCTTCTACGCCGAAAGCGGCGGCCAGGCCGGCGACACCGGCGTGATCGAAGCCAATGGCGCCGAAAGCCGCGTGCTCGACACCCAGAAGCAGGCCGGCGAGCTGCACGTGCACCGCGTCGAGCTGACCGGTCCGCTGAAGGTCGGCGACCAGGTCGTGGCCTCGGTCGACGCCGAGCGCCGCCACACCACCCGCTCGAACCACTCCGCCGCCCACCTGGTGCATGCGGCCCTGCACCATGTGCTGGGTCCGCACGTGGCCCAGAAGGGCCAGATGGTCGACGGCGAGCGCATGCGCTTCGACTTCAGCCACGGGGGACCCCTGAGCGCCGACGAGATCGAGCGCATCGAGGCCGAGGTCAACGCGGTCATCCGCCAGAACGTGGCGGCCCGCACCGAGGAGATGGCTCCGGAAGCGGCCATCGAGGCCGGCGCCGTGGCGCTGTTCGGCGAGAAGTACGGCGACAGCGTGCGCGTGCTGACCCTGGGTGACTCGCTGACCGACGCCGGCAAGGCCTATTCGGTGGAACTGTGCGGCGGCACCCACGTGGCCCGCACCGGCGACATCGCCCTGTTCAAGATCGTCTCCGAGCAGGGCGTCGCCGCCGGCGTGCGCCGCATCGAGGCCCTGACCGGCGAGGCGGCTCGCCGCTTCCTGCTTGACCAGGCCGGCGTCGCCAAGGCCCTGGCCGACCAGTTCAAGACCCCGGTCGCCGAGGTCCTGGCCCGCGTCGACGCCCTGGTCGCCGAGCGCAAGAAGCTGGAAAAGGAACTGGCCGAGGCCAAGAAGCAGCTGGCCCTGGGCGGCGGCGGCGCGGCCTCCGGTCCGGAAGACGTGAATGGAACGGCCCTGATCGCCCGCGTCCTCGACGGCGTCGGTGGCAAGGAGCTGCGCGGCGTGGCCGAGGAGTTCAAGAAGCAGCTGACCTCGGGCGTCGTGGCCCTGGTCGGCACGACCGACGGCAAGGCCGCCGTCACCGTGGCCGTGACCGCCGATCTCGTCGGCAAGTTCAGCGCCGCGGACCTGGCCAAGGCCGCCGTGATCGCCATGGGCGGCCAGGGCGCGGGCGGCAAGCCCGACTTCGCCCAAGGCGGCGCGCCCGACGCCAGCAAGGCCGACGACGGCCTGGCGGCCATCAAGGCCGTGCTGGCCGGCTGATACCGTCAAGGACCGAGGGCGGCGCCGCCGCCCTGGGTCCTTGACCGGATAGCGCGCGGCCGGGGCATGGGGCTATCGGCGGCGAGCCCATGCATTGTGGACGTCAACCATTTCCTGATACTCCCGAAGGGTCTCGTCATGGGTGAGGCCAAGCGCGTCCATCTGCCGAGCCATCAGCACCTTCAGGTCGTTCGTGCGGATCTCATCGTTGTCGAGCGGGCACAACGTCGCCGTTACGGCGACGACGCCATCGACAAGCGCGCCAAGGATCGGGTTCGCGCGTAGATCCATGCTCCAGACGATCAGGTCGAAACGAACATTTTCGCCGTTCAGCGTGGCGAGGACGTATTGGCTGCTCTGCTCGTGACTCGGCCCAGCCACGACCTTGCGGACCAGGGCTCGGGAAACCCAGGGGTGGGTTTCGAACAGGTGCTTGGCCAGGGCGTCGGCCACGGCCTGGTGCGCGGCTCTCAGACAATACAGGCCGCCTTCCTGATGATCGCACCGATCATCATCAGGCTCTTCGACCGTCTCATCGACCAGATCCTTGAAAACGAAGGCGTCGGCGGCGAGGCGCCCCATCCCCAGGGTCGGCGCGGGGTTCCATTTCTGGCTTGGCTTGTCGATCTCGACCTGCTGCAGCTCCAGGCGGGCTTTCACCACCTCGTCCAGAAGAGACAGCGCGCCGCCCTCGACAGAACTCCGCCGGACGCGTTCGGCCCGGTAATCCTTCAAGCTGACAAACAGAGTCATCGCGTTTCCCTGAAGCGACGGGCCGAAGGCCCGGAAGGCTCGCGCGCGGCAGGCGCGGCGAGACCTTCCCGCATAGGAGTGTCCGACAGTTTAACCGGACCGCTCAGCCTTTACGGCTCCAGCTGGACCTGGCCCTTGCCCAGTTCCAGCCAGTCGGTGAACGGCCGGTGATAGTAGAGGTCGAAGACCTCGGCCTGCAGCTTGAAGGGCAGGCTGCTTTCGCTGTTCCACAGCATCACGACGCCGGTCTTTTTCTGCGGGTCGAACATCATGGTGGCGCGATAGCCGTCGACGGCGCCGCTGTGGCCGGCCAGACGGTGGCCCTGGTAGCCGAAGCTGCGCATGGCCAGGCCATAGCCCGGCTTTTCCAGCGTGCGGCCCAGCGGCGAGTTGCCATAGGGCTTGCCGGTGTTGACGCGCGGGCGCTGGATTTCCTCGAGCACGCCGGCGGGCAGCACGGCCGGCGCCAGGCCCATCTGGGCCTGCATCCAGCGGGCCAGGTCGACGATGTTGGAGTTCACGCCGGCGGCGGCGGGGGTCAGGTAATAGGCCTCGGCCAGGGTCAGGCGGCGGCCGTAGCGCGACGGGCGCGCCCAGTGCTTGGCGTCGCTGAGCTCGCCCATGCCGATCGTGGCGCTGCTCATGCCCAGGGGCAGGAACAGGCGCTGGCGCACCTCTTCGGCGTAGGGGCGGTGGGTGGTGGTCTCGACGACCTCGCGGATCGTGTCGAAGGCGACGTTCTGGTAGGTGTGGCAGGTGGCCGGCGGGCACTGGGGCGGTACGTCGCCCAGGGCCTGGCGGATCATCTTGGGCGCGCGGCCGCCCTCCAGCCAGCCGTCATAGGCGTTGCGCGGCAGGCCCGTGCGCTGCGACAGCAGTTGCTCGATCGTCAGGGTTTCCTGGGCGTTGGCGGGCAGGCGCAGCGTGGTGTGGAACTTGCCCAGCGGGTCGGCCAGCGCGAAGGCGCCGTCCTGGGCCAGGCGCGCGCTCAGCGAGCCGGCCACGGTCTTGGACAGCGACGCCCAGCGGAACACCGTGTCGGCGCCCACCGCCTCGCCGTCGTCGGGCGCGGTGACGCCATAGCCCTTCACGAACGACAGCCGGCCGCCCTCGACCACGGCCACGGCCAGCCCGGTCATCGAGCGGTCGTGCATCATCGCCTGGATGCGGGCGTCGAGGGCGCGGTAGTCGATCTCGCCGCGCCAGTCCTGCGGCTTCAGCGGCAGGACGACGGGCGTGGCCGCGGAGGCGATCGCCTTGTCGTCGACGGCGCGCGGCGCGCGGGTGCAGCGCGAGACGCCGAACACCACGCCGCCCAGCAGGGCGACGCCGACGGCGGCGGCCGTCGCTATCCGCCCGACCGTCCAGCGACGGCGACGGAAGGTGAACTGCGAGGTCTTGAGGAACTTGGTCAGGCTGGCCGTCCGTACGCAGGAAAGCAGCGGCCAGACGCCGGCAGCCCCCCGGCGTCACGTCCGCGACACATGAAACACGAAGCGTCCGTCCTAGCGTTTTGACGCGAGGCGACAACCCCATTTGAGCCGCAGGTCCGGGATTGTCGGGCCGCCGCCGCGCGAGCGTCTTGCCGGGCGCCACCGGGGCGATAACATCGCCGCATGAAACGCATCGCCGCTGTCGTCACCGCCGCGCTCCTGGTCTTCGGTCCCGTCGCGACTTGGCAGGCCAGGGCGCAGATTCACGAGCGGGTCTATCCGGCCCCGAAGGCGCCGCTGGACCTGGCCGGCCTTCCTTCCGCCGCGGCGATGACCACGGTCACGACCGCCGACGGTCTGCCCCTGCGGGGCGTCGAGGTGGCGCCGCGCGACGGCAAGCCGACCTTCCTGATGTTTCACGGCAACGGGTCGAGCGCCACGGACTCGGTGCGCTGGCTTTCTCCCCTGGTGGCCGAGGGCTATGGCGTGGTGGCGGCCGAATACCGCGAATACAGCGGCAATCCCGGCCGGGCCAGCGAGAAGGGCCTGGCGGCCGACGCCGACGCCTTCTTCGACAGGGCGCGGACCGTCGCGGGAGCCGGTCCCCTGATCGTCGTCGGCCACAGCCTGGGCGGCGGCGTCGCCTTCGGCCTGGCCAGCCGGCGCAAGCTGGACGGCCTGGTCACGATTGGAACCTTCACGCGGCTGTCGGCCATGGCCCCGGCCATCGCCCGTCCGCTGCTGACCGACCGCTACGACAACAAGGGCGCGATCGCCGCGCTGGATGAGCCCCTGTTCCTGATCCACGGCGACGCCGACGAGGTCATTCCCTACGCCCACGGCGAGGCGCTGCGGGCGCAGGCGGCCGCCGCCCACCGCCAGGGCGCGTTGTTCACGGTGCGGGGCGCCGGCCATGGCCCGGATTCGGCGACGCTGGCGATGGTGCTGAGGGCGATCGTCGCCAAGGTCGAGAGCGGCGAGGCGACGGCGAAGGTCACCCTGCCCGCCCATGTGCGGCTGGCGCCGTTCTAGACGCTCCGATGGCCCGCTTGGCCAAAACGCAGGGGGACTGAACAAGACTGTTTTTGTCGGCGTCGACACATTCCGCGGACTTCTTCCACTCCGCATCCAAGGACAAAGTCGATGCCGATCAAGGCCACCCCGACCCCCGGCCCGCAGCTGCTGACGCCGACCGACCACACCCTGATCATGATCGACTTCCAGTCGCAGATGGCGTTCGCGACCCACTCGATCGACGCGATCACCCTGCGCAACAACGCCGGCCTGGTGGCCGCCGCCGCCGCCGGCTTCGGCGTCTCGACCATCCTGACCACGGTCGCCGAGAAGAGCTTCTCGGGCCCGATGTTCGCCGAGGTCACCGCGCCGTTCCCGGGCAAGACCCTGCTGGACCGCACCTCGATGAACACCTGGGAAGACGCCCCGGTGGTCGAGGAGATCAACAAGATCGGCAAGGACCGCATCGTTCTGGCCGGCCTTTGGACCAGCGTCTGCATCGTCGGTCCGGCGCTGTCGGCCCTGGCCCAGGGCTATGAGGTCTATGTGATCACCGACGCCTGCGGCGATGTCTCGGCCGAGGCCCACGAACGCGCCGTCGAGCGCATGATCCAGGCCGGCGCCCGTCCGATCACCGCGCTTCAGTACCTGCTGGAGATGCAGCGCGACTGGGCCCGCACCGAGACCTACGACATGACCACGGGCATCGCCAAGACGCACGGCGGCGGCTACGGCCTGGGCATCATCTACGCCAAGTCGATGTTCAACGCCCACGAAGGCTAACCAGCCCGCGCAGCGCCGGCTCGTTGCCGGGCCGGCGCGGCGCGTCCCTGCAAGGCGTCCCCCATGATGAAGATCTATATCCTGTCGCTCGCCGCGGGCCTCGCGGTCGGCGTGTTCTACGGCCTGCTGCAGGTGCGTTCGCCCGCGCCGCCGGTGGTGGCCCTGGTCGGCCTGTTCGGCATATTGGTCGGCGAGCAGATCCCCCCGCTGGTCAAGGGCTGGATGGCCCGCAAGCCGGCCGCCGTCTCGTGGCTGAAGCATCAGGTGGGGCCGCACATGTTCGGCCCGCTGCCCTGCGGCCAGAAGCCGACCGAACTGGCCGACAACGATACGCCGGCCGCCCCCAAGGCCTGAAGGCTCGTCCCGCCAGCGCGCTGGCCCCCAAGTTTCCCCCGGAGTTCCGCCCATGACCTCGCCCGACCTGATCCTGCGCAACGGCCGCTTCACCACGCTGGACCGCGGCAATCCGAACGCCGAGGCCGTCGCCGTCACCGAGGGGCGCTTTTCCGCCGTCGGGACCGAGACCGAGGTCATGGCCCTGGCCGGCCCGGACACCCGGGTCGTCGACCTGAAGGGCCGCCGCGTGCTGCCGGGCCTGATCGACAACCACCTGCACATCATCCGCGGCGGGCTGAACTTCAACATGGAGCTGCGCTGGGACGGCGTGCGCTCGCTGGCCGACGCCATGAACATGCTCAAGCATCAGGTGGCCGTCACCCCGCCGCCGCAGTGGGTGCGGGTCGTGGGCGGCTTCACCGAGCACCAGTTCGTCGAAAAGCGCCTGCCGACCATCGAGGAGCTGAACGCCGTGGCGCCCGACACGCCGGTGTTCATCTTGCACCTCTATGACCGCGCGCTGCTGAACGCGGCGGCCCTGCGTGTCATCGGCTACGACCGCGACACCCCCGAACCGCCCGGCGGCCAGATCATCCGCGACAGCCAGGGCAACCCCACGGGCCTGCTGCTGGCCAAGCCCAACGCCCAGATCCTCTACGCCACCCTGGCCAAGGGGCCCAAGCTGCCGTTCGACTACCAGGTCAACTCGACCCGCCACTTCATGCGCGAGCTGAACCGGCTGGGCGTGACCGGGGCGATCGACGCCGGCGGCGGCTTCCAGAACTATCCGGACGACTACGAGGTGATCCAGAAGCTGGCCGACGAGAACCAGCTGACCATCCGCCTCGCCTACAACCTCTTCACCCAGAAGCCCAAGGGCGAGAAGGACGACTTCCTGAACTGGACGAAGACGTCGAAATACAAGCAGGGCGACGACTATTTCCGCCACAACGGCGCCGGCGAGATGCTGGTGTTCTCGGCCGCCGACTTCGAGGACTTCCGCCAGCCGCGCCCCGACATGCCGCCGCAGATGGAGGGCGAGCTGGAAGAGGTGGTCACCATCCTGGCCCAGAACCGCTGGCCCTGGCGGATGCACGCCACCTATGACGAGACCATCGACCGGGCGCTGGACGTCTTCGAGAAGGTCAACAAGGACGTGCCCCTCGAAGGCCTGAACTGGTTCTTCGACCACGCCGAGACGATCTCGGAGAAATCGATCGACCGCATCGCCGCCCTGGGCGGGGGCGTCGCCGTGCAGCATCGCATGGCCTACCAGGGCGAATACTTCCTCGAGCGCTACGGCCCGGCCGCCGCCGAGGCGACGCCGCCGATCGCCAAGATGCTGGAGAAGGGCCTGAAGGTCTCGGCCGGCACCGATGCGACGCGCGTGGCCTCCTACAATCCCTGGGTCTCGCTGGCCTGGATGATCACCGGCAAGACCGTCGGCGGCACGCGCCTCTACTCGCAGCGCAACTGCCTGGACCGCGAGAGCGCGCTTCGCATGTGGACCGAGAACGTCACCTGGTTCTCCAACGAGGAGGGCAAGAAGGGCCGCATCGTCGAGGGCCAGCTGGCCGACCTGATCGTGCCCGACCGCGACTTCTTCGGCGTGCCGGAAGACGAGATCGCCGACATGAGCTCGGACCTGACCATGGTCGGCGGCAAGATCGTCTACGGCGCCGGCGACTTCTCCAAGCTGGACGAGAACGAGGTGCCTCCGGCCATGCCCGACTGGTCGCCGGTGCGCACCTTCGGCGGCTATGCCGCTTGGGCCGAGCCCGAGACGGACAAGACCCTGCGCCGCCAGGCGGCCGCCTCGTGCGGTTGCGCCAGCAGCTGCGGCGTCCACGGCCACGACCACGCCACGGCCTGGACCAAGAGCCTGCCGATCGCCGACCTGAAGTCGTTCTGGGGCGCGCTGGGCTGCGCTTGCTGGGCGGTCTGATGAGCACGTCCGTCCAACGCCTGCGCGGGGTCTTCCTCGCGCCGGCGGTGCGCTGGATCGCGCTGCTTGGCCTGTGCGCCGCCTACATCCAGGGCGGCCTGACCAAGGCCTTCGACTTCCCCGGCGCTCTGGCCGAGATGACCCATTTCGGCCTGTCGCCGGCCGTGTTCTTCGCCGTGCTGGTCATCGTTCTGGAGATCGTGGCATCGCTGATGATCCTCTCCGGCCGGCTGCGCTGGCTGGGGGCTCTGGCCCTGGCGGCCTTCACCCTGGGCGCGACCTTCATGGCCAACCGCTTCTGGGAGATGGCGCCGCCCGAACGTTTCGGCGCGACCAACAGCTTCTTCGAGCACCTGGGCCTGATCGGCGGCTTCCTGCTGGTGGCCTGGCACGACCTGCAACCAAAGGACCATGCTTCGGAGACGGGGGCATGAGGACGCTGGCGGCCGCGGCGCTCGTTCTCGTCGCGGCGGCCCCGGCCATGGCGGCCGAGCGTCCCGCGATCAAGGTCAACCGCTGGCAGGAGGACCGGCCGGATACGTCGCTGACCCTGGGCCTCACCCTGCGCGAGCGGATCGAGACGGGCGACGCGGCCAGCTTCGGCGGCGAGCCGTCCGACACCAGCCTGTCGCAGCGCTTTCAGGTCCACGCCGACGCCCGCAGGGGCGGCTGGCAGGGTTTCGTCCAGATCGAGGACGTGCGCGCCTTCGGCCGCCGAGACATCGGCCCGCCCGACCAGAACCGCCTGGACCTGCGCCTGGCCTTCGTCGGCTACGCGGGCGAGGTCTGGGGCGGCAAGGCCAATGTGCGTGTCGGTCGCCAGGACTTTCCGATCGACCAGCAGCGGTTCCTGTCGGCCCGCGACGGCCCCGGCGTGCGCCAGTCGTTCGACGCGGTGTGGGCCGACTGGTCGCGCGGCGACTGGAAGCTGGCCGGCTTCGTCAGCCAGCCGGTGCAGTATCACGACGGCGAAGCCTTCGACGACACCTCCAGCGGCAATGTTCGCCTCGACCTTATCCGGGTCGAGCGCAAGGCGCCCGGAGGCGCGGTCTTGGCCTATGCCGCCCGGTTCGCCCGCTCGACCGCCCGCTATGTCGACGCGGTCGGCGAGGAGGATCGCCAGGCCTACGACCTGCGCTATCTGGGCGCGGCCGGGGCGCTGGACTGGGACCTGGAGGCCATGGTCCAGCGCGGCGAGGTCGGGGCCAGCGACGCCCGCGCCTGGGCCGCCGGCGGCCGGATCGGCTGGACGCTGAAAAGCGTCGGCTGGAAGCCGCGCCTGGGTTTCCAGGTCGACACCGCCAGCGGCGATGCGCGTCCGGGCGACGGGCGGGTGGGGACCTTCGACCCGCTCTATCCCAACGCCGCCTATTTCACCCGCGCGGCCTACACCGGCTACGCCAACCTCGTGCACGTCAAGCCGTCGGTGACCGTGACGCCCGCCAAGGGTCTGGCGGTCACCGCCGCCCTGGCGGGCCAATGGCGACGCGAGACGACCGACGCGATCTACGCCCAGCCCTTCATCCCCCTGTCCGGCACGGCCGGGCGCGGCGGACGCTGGACCGGGGCCTACGCCCATCTGCGGGCCGACTACGCTTTCAACCCGAGCCTGACCGGGACCATCGAGGCCGTCCACTACGAGGCCGGGAGCGCCCTGCGCGCTTCTGGCCGGGACGACAGCGACTATCTCGGCGTCGAGCTCAAGTACGGATGGTGACCATGAGATTCCCGAGCCTTTCCCAGCTGATGAGCTTCAACGGCGGCTATCTCGACACGGTCGGCTTCCTGGCCTTGCAGGGCGTGTTCGTCGCCCACGTGACCGGCAACTTCGTCACCTTCGGCGCGGCCATGATCCATGGCGCGGACGGGGCGATCGCCAAGCTCCTGGTGCTGCCGGTGTTCTGCGCGGCGGTGGTGATCAGCCGGCTGGTAACCTTCAAGCTGGCGGCGGCCAATCTGCCGACGTTGCGGATCATGCTGGCGGTCAAGACCGTGCTGCTGATCGCCGGTTCGGTCGCGGCCGTCGTGCTGGCGCCGTTCGCCAAGGGCGACAGCTGGCAGCTGATCCTGGTGGCGGTGCTGTTCGTCTGCGCCATGGCCATCCAGAACGCCGCCCACCGGGTGCACATCCCGAACGCCCCGCCTACCACCCTGATGACCGGTTCGACCACCCAGATCATGCTCGACGTGGCCGAACTGATCCGGGGCGGCGGTCCCGACCGGGCGGCCTCGGTGGCGCGGATCCGGAAGCTGTCGGCGGCCGTCGGCCTGTTCGCGGCCGGCTGCGGCCTGGGCGCGCTGGCCTTCGCGTTCGGCGGAACGTGGGCGTTCTCGGTCTCGGCCGTGCTGGCCTTCCTGTCGCTGTTCTCGGCCGAGGCCCGCAGCCAGCGCGGATAACGCTCCCATTCGAGCCGCGGGCTTCACCCGCCTGGGTAGGCGAGGTTCACCCGGGCGGGAATGGCGGCGGGGCTCTCCTTGGTCGAGTTTCGCTACACGCCGTCCCCGCGCCGGCGCGCCGAAGCCCAGCCGAAGAGAGCGACGATGCAAGTCCTGACCGTGTCGAGCCGCGTTCCCGAACCGGCCCTGGACCCCGCCCCGGAGCCCGCCAGGGACCAGATCCGCCTGCTGCTGATGCAGGCCCGCCACGCCCTGGCCACCGATCCGGCCGACGCCGAGCGCTGCATCGCCGTGGCCGTGCGCCTGCTGCCGCAGATCGAAGCCTCGCCGGCGTCCGAGCCCAAGGCCTTCGCCGCGCCGGTCATGCAGCGCGGGGGGCTGGCCCCCTGGCAGGTGCTGCGGATCAAGGCCCTGGTCGAGGCGCGCCTGGCCGGCCGGATCTCCAGCGCCGAGATGGCGGCCGCCGCCCGGCTCAGCCCCAGCCACTTCTCGCGCGCCTTCCGCATCAGCTTCGGCGACGCGCCCAAGGCCTATGTGAACCGCCGCCGCATCGCCCGATCCAAGGCCATGATGCTGGAGAGCGGCGATTCCCTGGCCGCCATCGCCCTGGCCTGCGGCCTGTCGGACCAGGCGCACTTCTGCCGGATGTTCCGCCGCTTCGAAGGGATGTCGCCCAGCGTCTGGCGTCGCTTGAGCGGCGGGGCGTCCGAGCCCGTCGAGACCGAGGCCGAATGGCCGACGGCCGCGGTCGGCTGAACGGAGAGACAAGACCAGTGACCGCCGCCGTCATGCTTATCCACGGCGCCTGGCTGACGCCGCGCGCCTGGGATCGCTTCAAGGCCCGATACGAGGGCAGGGGGCTGACGGTGGTCGCGCCGGCCTGGCCGCTGCTGGACGCGCCGGTCGAGGAGGTGCGCGGCCTTTCGCCCCGCCTGTTGGGCCGGCTGACGCTCGACGCGGTGGTCGAGGCCCATGCCGCCCACGCGGTGGCCATGGTCGAGCCGCCGATCCTGATCGGCCACGGGCTGGGTGGGCTGATCGTGCAGCGCCTGCTCGACGGCGGCTGCGGCGCCTGCGGGGTGGCCATCGCCTCGACGCCGCCGTTGGGCCTGCTGGCCCGCCCGCGCGCGGCCTGGGCGCTGCGGCGTCTGTTGGCGCGCTGGAGCGGCGCGACGCCGCTGTCGCCCGAGGGCTTCGCCGAGCTCTTCGCCCAGACCCTGTCCGAGGACGAGCGCCGCCTGGCCTATGCCGAACACGTGGTTCCCGCGCCCGCCCGCGTGGTGCGCCAGGCCCTGCTGGGACCTGGCGGCGGCGCGGCGAGGGCGACCCGCCGCCGTCCGCCGCTGCTGCTGATCGCCGGCGACGAGGACCGCATGGCCCCGCCGGCCATGGTCGCCGCCGCCGCCCGCCACCAGCGCCGGGCCGCCTCGCGCACCGACCTGCAATGCTTCTCGGGGCGCTCCCACTGGCTGTGCAACGAGCCGGGCTGGGAGGACGTCGCCGACTTCGCCCTCGACTGGGCCCTGGCCAACGGACGGGCGGCCCTTTCGGGTCAAGCCCCGAAAGGGTAATCGTGCGCCGCTTTCGTGTATGGTCGTGGCTTGCGGAACAGGCCAACTGTACGAGTCCCATGCGCAAGGACCGGTCCCCGGACGTCGCCGAATGAACCAACACCCCGCCAGCATCGAGGCCGGCGACGACCGTATCCGCGTGCTGATCGCCGATGACCACCCCATGCTGCGCGAGGGGGTGATCGCGGTGCTCGAGACCCAGTCCGACATGGTGGTGGTGGGCGAGGCGGCCACCGGCGACGAGGCGATCGCCGGCTGGGAGCGGCTGCGTCCCGACATCACGCTGATGGACCTGCAGATGCCCGGCAACGGCGTGGTGGCCATCGAGACCATCCGCCGCTCGCATCCCGAGGCGCGCATCATCGTGCTGACCACCTTCACCGGCGACGCCCAGGCCCTGCACGCCCTGCGCGCCGGGGCGGCGGGCTATCTGCTGAAGAGCAGCCTGCGCCGTGACCTGCTGGACGCCATCCGTGGCGTCCACGCCGGCCGCCGGCACCTGCAGGCCGAGGTCGCCGAGCGGATCGCCATCCACGCCATCGACGAACCGCTGAACGCCCGCGAGATCATCGTCCTGCAGCTGATCGCCAACGGCAATTCCAACAAGCACATCGCCCGCGAATTGAACCTGTCGGAAGACACCATCAAGTCGAACATCAAGAGCATCTTCGCCAAGCTCTATGTGAACGACCGGACCCACGCGGTGACCGTCGCCGCCAAGCGCGGCATCATCGACCTTTGAGCCGGGCGGGGGGGCTTTGGAGCGGACTGGCGGGCGCGGCGCTCGCCCTGGCGCTGGCCGGCACGGCGGCGGCCGCGCCGGCGCTCGAGCCCCTGGCCGAATACAAGCGCGTCAGCTGGTCGATCGAGGGCGGCGCCCCCAGCCGGGTCAACACCATCGGCCAGTCGAAGGACGGCTATCTGTGGATCGGCAGCGTCGATGGCCTGTTCCGCTTCGACGGCGTGGGCTTCGAGCCGATCCAGCGCGACGGACCCAAGCCCGGGCGGCTGAACGTCTCGCAGGTGCTGGGCGCGCGCTCCGGCGCCTTGTGGGTGGGCCTGGGCCGCAGCGGCGGCGTGGCGGTCTATCGCGACGGTCGGTTGATCGACGCCCGCATGCCCGACCCCTCGCGCGAGGTCACCAGCCTGGCCGAGGATCGCGAGGGCGGGATCTGGGTCGCCCGGGGCGGCCGCAAGCGCGCCACCCTGGCCCGCTGGCATGACGGCCGCTGGCGGGAATTCGGACCCGACGCCGGCCTTCCCGAGCAGGAGGTCTGGCAGGTCTTCTTCGATCGCGACGGCGTGCAGTGGCTGGTGCTGACCAACACCGTGCTGCGCCGCGCGCCGGGCGAGACGCGCTTTTCGCCGACCGGCGCCAAGGTCGCCCGCCGGGCCAGCCTGGCCGAGGACGCCCTGGGGCGGCTGTGGCTGTCGGATTCCACCAGCACGCGCCTGCTGCGCGGCGAGGCTCCGGCGGCCTCGTCCCTGACCCGGGCCTATCCGCGCCGCGACGAGGTGGGCGCCTCGCGGATCCTGTTCGACCGCAAGGGCGACCTGTGGGGCGCCACCTGGACCGATGGCGTCGTCCATATTCCAGCGCCGGGCGTGGCGGCCCGCAGCGCCGACGCCGGCGCCCTGCGCATCCAGTCCTACAAGGCCGTGCACGGCCTGACCTCGGACCAGACCCACGCCGTGTTCGAGGACCGCGAGGGCAACATCTGGTTCGGCACGGAGCTGGGCCTGGACATGATGCGGCCGGCGGCGGTGACGGTCGAGCAGGCCATCCCGCCCAACTCCGCGCGCGGCTACCGGATGACCTCGACGGCCGACGGCAAGGTCTGGGTCGCCGACGCCCACACCCTCTACGCCATCGCGCCGGGCCAGGCGCCCAAGCCCGTCCTGAAGACCGACTGGTCGGCGGGCTCGCTGTGCGCGGGGGCGGGCGACGCCGTCTGGGTGACGCTGCGCGACACCGTGCTGCGGGTGCGCGGCGGCAAGGTCGAGACCTTCGCCAAGCCCGCCGAGACCAGCGCCTACGGCTGCGCCGAGGACGAGGACGGACGCCTGTGGATGGCCGCCCTCGACAAGGGCCTCTACTGGCGCGAGGGCGGCGCCTGGAGCCGCTGGCCGGGCGGCCTCGGCATCGCCTCCAACGCCGCGTCGCAGGCCGACGGCCGGGCGGCGATCCTGTTCCGCAACGCCCCGACGCTGCAGGGGCGTCCGCCGTTCGAGCCGATCCACAAGGCGCGCTTTCCGATCGGCGAGATCGAGGGCCTGCTGCCGGGACGCGAGGCGCTCTATCTCAGCGGCGGCCAGGGTTTCGCCCGTCTGCGCGGCGGGGCGACCGCCAGCCTCGACGCCGAGCGCTATCCGTGGCTGGCCTCGGTCAACGGCCTGGTCCAGACCCCGGCCGGCGACACCTGGACGATCGGCGACGCGGGCGTGGTGCGCATGCGCTCGTCCGATCTCGACCGGGCCCTGGACAGGCCGGGAGCGCCCCTGCCAAGGCGGGTGTTCGACTTCCGTGACGGTCTCAACAGCTTCGTCCAGAAGTCGCCGGGCCAGCAGATCGCGGCTGGCGGCGACGGCCGGATCTGGATCCTGACCCGCCGCAATGTCGTCGTCGTCGATCCCGCCCGGCTGAGCGTCAACACCCTGCCGCCGCCGGTGGCGATCCGCGCGGTCATGGTCGGCGACCAGCATTTCCGCGATCCCAGCGCCCTGCGCCTGCCGGCGGGCACGCGCGGCCTGCGCATCCACTACACCGCCCTGAGCTTCCCCGCGCCCGACCGCGTGCGCTTCCAGTACCGGCTGGAGGGCGTCGACAAGGAATGGATCGAGGCGGGCGACCGGCGCGAGGTGATCTACGACAACCTGCACCCCGGGACCTTCCACTTCCGGGTGAAGGCGGCCAACAGCGACGGCGTGTGGAACGAGCAGGGCGCGACCCTGATCGTCGAGATTCCGCCGACCCTGGTGGAAACCTGGTGGTTCCGCGCCGCCTGCGTGCTGGCCGTGGCGCTGGCGCTGTGGGGCGTCTACGCCCTGCGCCTGCGGCGGGTCGCGGCCCAGATCAAGGACCGGCTGGAGCAGCGCGCCGCCGAGCGCGAGCGGATCGCCCGCGAGCTGCACGACACCCTTTTGCAGAGCGTGCAGGGGCTGATCATGCGGTTCCAGTCGGTGGCCTACCAGATCCCCGACGACCTGCCGGCCAAGGACGTGATCAACCAGGCGCTCGATCGCGCCGACCAGATGCTGGTCGAGGGACGCGACCGCGTGCGCGACCTGCGCGGAGCCGAGGTGCGGCGTCTCGACCTCGTACTGCGCGAGCTGATGGCCGAGCAGCCGTTCGAGGCCGGGGTGAAGGTCGAGCTGGTGGCGGAGGGGACGCCACGTCCGGTGCAGCCGCTGGTGCAGGAAGAGATCGTCCGCATCGCCGGCGAGGCGCTGTTCAACGCGGCGCGCCACGCCAAGGCGGGCCAGGTGCTGGTCAAGGTGTCGTACGGCGTGCGCCAGTTGCAGGTCACCATCCGCGACGACGGGGTGGGCATCGGCGCCAACCGCATGGCGTGGGCCAGCCGCGAGGGCCACTACGGCCTGATCGGCATGCACGAGCGGGCCGGCAAGATGGGCGCCCAGCTGGCCATCGAGAGCGCCTCGGGCAAGGGCACGACCATAGCGCTCAGCGTCGCCGGCTCGATCGCCTATCCAACCCAGCCGTGGTTCGCGCGACTGGGCAGGAAGAAGTAGGGCTCAGGCCTTCAGCCACACCGCCACGGCCGACAGGGTCACGCAGGCGATGGCGGTGGTCAGGGCCACGGTGCGGGCGCCGCCGCGGGCGAAGACGCCGTAGGCGCGGGTCTGGATGAAGACGTTGACCGCCGTCGGGGTGGCTGCCAGCAGGGTCGCGGCCAGGTGGAAGGTCGCCGGCGCGGGCGTCAGGCCGACCACGAACCAGACCAGCACCGGCAGGACCAGCAGCTTGGCGATGGCGGCCACGGCGACGGGGCTCCAGCGCGGCGGGGCCGCGTCGGCTTCGGCCGGCAGGCCCAGGACCACGCCCAGCGCGACCAGCGCCACCGGGCTGCCCGAGGCGGCGGCCGCGCCGACCGCGCGGTCGAGCACGCCGGGCAGTTGCAGGCCCAGCAGCGCCAGGGCCGTGCCGAACAGGGCGGCGGCGACGATCGGATTACGGAACGCCTGCATGGTCGAGCGCCACACCGAGCGGCCGCCGGCCCAGCCCAGCAGGGCGACGCCCAGGGCGGTGGCGAGCACGAAGTCGATGGCGACCATGCCGGCGCCGACGCGGGCCACTTCGGGTCCGAACACGGCGGCCGCCACGGGCAGTCCCAGGAAGGCGCTGTTGCCGACGCCGGCGGCCATGGCCGCGCCGGCGCGCTCGCCCCGGTTCCAGCGCAGGGCCAGGCCGACGCCGATCATCAGGGCCATGATCGCCGCCAGGCAGCCGGCATAGGCCGCCAGGCCCAGGGTCAGGTCGTGGTCGGGACGGCCCATCCGCGAAAGGGAATGCACCAGCAGGGCCGGAAAACCGATCCAGTAGACATAGGCCGACAGCCCCTGGGCCATGCGGCCGTCCAGCAGCATCAGCCGCGCCAGGGTCACGCCGGCCCCGACCAGCAGGAAGAACGGCAGGGCGCGCGCCAGCACCTCCAGCGTCAGGGCGATCACGCCGGATACGCCTTGGCGGGCGAGGGAAGGGTCATGCGCGGGGGCCTCGGCGGAAAACGCGGGTCGCTGGATAGCACCGCCTTCGCGCCGGGGTCAAAAGCGGCGCTGGGCGGCGAGATCGGCGGGCAGGGTCAGGCGGTAGACCAGCACCAGGCTGTCGTTGTCGGCGGTCGGCGCGCCTTCGGGCGTCTTGGGGGCGGCGTCGAAGGCCAGGTCGCCGACCTTGCCCCTGGCGGTCTGGAAGTCGTTGTCGCTGCCGACCAGCAGGAAGACGTCGTTGGGCGCGGCCGGGTCGAGGGCCGGCACGATGGCCAGGGATTCCAGCTTCTCGGGCAGGGTGGAGGCGTTTGGCGTCGCGTTGTCGAGGTTGACGCCTACGCGCGCCAGGCTCGCGCGGTCGGCGAGGTTGACGAGCTGGGCCTGGCCGGCGGGGACGACGCCCTGGACCAGGACGCCGCCGGGGGCGATGGCCGCGCCCGTCGCGTCGCTCTCGGCGCCGGCGAGGTTGGTGGCGCCGGCGGTGTCGACCAGCAGCACCGAGCGGTAGACGGTGGGCCTGGCCGAGCCGGACCCCAGGCCGGCGCCGTCGCGGGCCAGCACCAGGAACTGGTGGTCGGAAAGCGCCAGGAGTTCGGACTGGGCGGCCACCTTGTCGGGCGCGCCGCCGTCGCCCTTGGCGCGCAGCACCGGCAGCTCGACCGCGTATTCGGCGATCGGGGCGGCGGGCGTCGGGTCCTTCTCGATGTCGTAGACGAACAGGCGGGTGACGGCGCGCTCGGCGTCGCCCTCGCCGCTGTCCTGCACGGCCGCGCTTTGCAGCAGGGCGAACAGCCGCTTGCCGTCGGGCGAGACGGCCACGCCCTCGAAGCCCTGGTTGGGGCGGCGGCCGGACTGGGGCTTGATCTCGCTGGAGAGGGCCGGGCGGCCGTCCTTGCGCGGGGACACGGCCGCCACCGGCGCGATGACGCCCTTCAGCGCGCCGTGGGCGTCGAAGCGGTAGATGTTGGCCGCGTACTCGTCGCCGACATAGAAGCCGCCGTCCGGCAGCCGGGCCAGGGCCTCGCCGTCGAGGCTGATGCGGAAGCCGCCGGGGCCGGTCAGGGCGCTGGGGCAGGCGGCCTGGCCGCAGAACACGACGCCGTCGCCCGGATCCATGCCGGTGAAGGCGTGGCCCTTGTCGTCCTTCAGCAGGAAGCCGCCGGTCGGCGTCAAGGTCAGCTGGTCCGCGCCGCCCGAAGCGCCGTCGGCCAGCGGCCGGAAGGCGAGGTCGAAGGCGTGGATGCGATTGTCGTAAGGCGTGGTGCCGGCCACCGTGCCCACGCCGTTGGGGCCGCGGTCGGGCAGGGTCAGGAGCTTGCCTTCGTAGCCGCCGTCGGCCGTCCGACGCCATTCGGTCACGGCCATGCCCGAGAACGAGCCGAGGGTGTCGCCCTGGAAGTCGCGAGCGCTGGCCGCCAGCCGGCCGGCGCCGACCAGACCGTGATTGACGAAGCCGGCGCCGCCGAGGGTCACCGTCTTCGGGCTGGCCGTATCGGGCGTCAGGTAGACGGCGGGCGCGGCGAAGGACGGCGCGGCGAGCGACAGGGCCAGCAGCGACGCGGCGCAGGCGAACGGTTTCATGACGGCTTCCCCCAGACCATCCGGAACGTGGCGCACGCCGAGCCGCTCCAGACGCTGGGCGGTGCCTAGCAGCGACGTTTGAAGGTTCGGTGACAGCGTTGCGCGGCCGGCGAAAAGCGGATCAGGATGGGTCATGAGCGACGCTATCCGCTTCCTCCGCGCCGTCCCGGTCCTGCGCAGCCCTTCGGCAGGCTGAACGCGTCTCCGTCGATTCTCTACTTACAGAACTTTCAGTTGCGGCGATCCCGCCTGTGCGGTTGAAGTAGCGCTTCATTGCAAGTGAGGGTCGTTTCCATGCTGCATCGTCGTCGCCTGCTCACGCTCGCCGCCGTGACCGGGAGCGCGCCGTCGGCGGCGCTGGCCCGGCAGATCATGGCCCTGCCGACGGTCGATCCGGCGGCGGTGCTGGCCGAGACGGGCGCGCCGGCCGTGGCCGGCCTGGTCGCAGACCCCGAAAAGGTGATCGTGCAGAAGCAGGCCGGCGTGCGCCGCGCGGGCGCGCCCGATCTGGTCGAGGGCTCGGATCCCTGGCACATCGGCTCCAACACCAAGGCCATGACCGCGGCCGTCTACGCCCGGCTGGTCGAGGCCGGCAAGGCCAAGTGGGGGGCGACCTTGGGGTCGCTGTTCCCCGGGGTGAAGCTCGATCCGGCGTGGAGCGACACGACGATCGAGCGGCTGATGAGCCACGTGTCGGGGATCAGCGACAAGCCGGTGATGGCCGGCGGCTGGCTGCCGCGCGCCCATGCCGACAAGCGGCCGCTGACCGTGCAGCGGGCCGAGCTCGCCGCGCAGATCCTGTCCGCGCCGCCCGCCGCCAAGCCCGGCAAGTACGAGTACGCCAACCTCAACTATGTGCTGGTCGGTTCCGCGATCGAGACCATTACCGGCAAGCCTTGGGAGCAGGTGATCGACGCCCAGCTCTTCAAGCCCCTGGGGATCACTACGGCCGGGTTCGGCGCGCCGAAGGGCGCCGCGCCCTGGGGGCACCTGCCCAGGCCGGGCGGCGGCCTCACGCCGGTGGATCCGGCCGGTCCGTCCGACAACCCGCCCGCGATGGGGCCGGCCGGCACGGTGCACATGAGCCTGGCCGACCACGCCCGCTTCGCGCGGCTGTTCCTGAAGGACAACGCCTTCCTCAGCGCCGACAGCATCAAGCACATGACCACGCCGGTCGGCGACGCGATCTATGCGCTGGGCTGGCTGGCGGTGCCGGGACGCCCATGGAGCCGTGGGAAGCTCCTGGTCCACGAGGGCTCCAACACCATGTGGCACGAGGTGATCATGATCGCCCCGGGGCGCGGGGTGGCGATCATCGCCGCCAGCAACGCCGGGCCCGAGGCCTCGAAGGGCGCGGCGACCAAGCTGCTGCAGCAGTTCCAGGGCGCCTACGTCGCCTGAGGCCTTGGGGTCCTACCGCTCGTCGGCCGGCAGGCGGATGTGCACCAGCTTCCAGGTGAAAAGCTCACGGCGCTGGAAGGTGAAGATCGTGGCCTTGGCCTTGTCGCCCGGACGGCGTACGGCGATGCGCACGCGGTTGGGGTCCCAGTAGGCGATGGTCGGATAGGGGCCGCGCACCACGGCCTGCATCCGGCCCAGCACCGTCTCGGGACGGGCCGCCGGCGGCGGGGCCGCGCCGGGGGCGTAGCCGCGGGTCAGCGCCGACAGGCCCTGGACGGTGAGGTAGCGGTCGACCTTGGGCTCGGGCGGGGCGATCGGCTCGATGGCGCGCTTGAAGACGCCCATCGGGTTGGTCCACAGCGACGGGGCCTCGGGCTTGGCGGCGGGGGCTTCCTCGTCCAGCTGGCCGGTCAGGCTGCGGCGCACGACCGGAAAGTCGACCAGCTCGCCCAGCGCCTGCACGTCCTCGTACTGGGCCGCGGCCTTCAGGGCGCGGAAGGCGAACCAGGGCGCTGTGGCGAAGGCGGCGGCGAAGATGAAGATCGCCAGGACCAAGAGGTCCCAGATCCGCTTCTGCAAAGTCATTGCGCCCCCGCACGGTTAACGCCGCCTAGAATGGGCATTCATGCCCCCACTGCAAGGGCGTTCGCTCAGGAAGAGTTCCGTGAGTGGAATCCGCTTTCCCGGAAGGCCTGGCGGCTTTATGGGGTCGCCGCTTACGGCGTGGCCTTAAGCCTTCGCCGCCCCTGAGGAATTCCCGGAGCGCCCATGGCCGGCTCGCGCATCGCCGATCTCTTTCGCTGCAAGCCCGTCGGGGCGATCGCGGCCGAGGGCGACGACAATCCCAACGAGCTGCCGCATGAACTCGAGCGTTCGATCGGCCTGTTCCAACTGACCATGCTGGGCGTCGGCGCCACCATCGGCACCGGCATCTTCGTGGCCCTGACCACGGCCGTGCCCCTGGCCGGGCCGGCGGTCATCGTCTCGTTCGTCATCGCCGGGATCACCGCGGCCCTGACGGCCCTGTGCTACGCCGAGCTCGGCTCGACCATCCCGGTGTCGGGTTCGTCCTATTCCTACGCCTACGCCACGCTGGGCGAGTTCGTGGCCTTTCTCGTCGGCGCCTGCCTGCTCTTGGAATACGCCGTCTCGGCCTCGGCCATCGCCGTGGGCTGGGGGCAGTACCTGAACGAGCTGTTCGTCGACCTGTTCGGCTGGCGCCTGCCCGACGCCCTGGCCAAGCCGCCGGGGGCGGGCGGGGTGTTCAACCTGCCGGCCGTGGTGCTGGTGGGCTCGTGCATGGTGCTGCTGCTGCGCGGGGCCAAGGAGTCGACCACGATCAACGCCGTGCTGGTGGTGGCCAAGCTGCTGGTGCTGCTGTTCTTCGTGGTCATCGCCTTCACCGGCTTCAACTCCGAGAACCTGGCCCCGTTCGCGCCGATGGGCGTGGCCGGGATCGGGGCGGCGGCCTCGTCGATCTTCTTCTCCTACATCGGCATCGACGCGGTCTCGACCGCCGGGGACGAGGTCAAGAACCCGCGCCGTAACCTGCCGCTGGGCGTGGTGCTGAGCCTGCTGATCGTCACCGCCGTCTACGTGCTGGTCGCGATCGCCGCCGTCGGCGCCCAGCCGTGGACGGCCTTTGCCGGCCAGGAGGCGGGCCTGGCGGTGATTCTGCGCAACCTGACCGGCGCGGGCTGGACCTCGCTCGTCTTGTGCCTGGGCGCGATCATCTCGATCTTCAGCGTCACGCTGGTGGTGATGTACGGCCAGACGCGGATCCTGTTCGCCATGAGCCGCGACGGCCTGTTGCCGCGCATCTTCCAGAAGACCGACCCGCGCACCCGCGTGCCGACCTGGAACACGGCCATCGTCGCGGCCTTCATCGCCTTCCTGGCCGCCTTCGTGCCGCTGGACGTGCTGGTCAACCTGACCAGCATGGGCACGCTGATCGCCTTCGCCATCGTCTCGGCCGGGGTGATCATCCTGCGTCGCACCCGGCCCGACCTGCCGCGCGGCTACAAGGTTCCGCTCTATCCGGTGCTGCCGATCGCCAGCGTCGCTTTCTGCGGCTACCTGATCATCGGCCTGCCGTGGGACACCTTCGCCCTGTTCGGCGTCTGGGCGGTGGCCGCCTGCCTGATCTATTTCGGCTATTCGCGGAAGCACTCGAAGCTGGGCTGAGGACGCTCGGGCGGTCCATTCTGGGTCAGGATCGAACACTCGGCCGCCTTCCTGGGGACGGAAGGGCCTGGCGCCTTGCCCGGCCTTCGCGACGCCCCCTAGGGTCGCTGGCGACGTCTCGCGCACGATTGCGCGATCGTTTGGCCCGAGTCGGGTTTAGGATCGCCGCGATGACCCAGATCGAAGTCCAGGGAATGGAAAAGCGCGCCTACCGTCGCTATCCCGCCTCGCGCAAAGCCTACCTCGTGGTGGGCGGCGAGCCCCTGCGCTGCCGGCTGATCGACATCGCCAAGGGCGGGGCGCGCATCGCCGCGCCGGAGTTCGCCGTGCCGCCGGACCTGCTGCACCTCGTGGACCCGGCCCGCCGCATGATCCACCTGACGCGCATGGTCTGGCAGGGCGACGGCCAGATGGGCCTGCAGTTCATCGAGTCGCGGGCCTTCACCGAACCGCTGGGCGGCGCCGAGGGCGCGGGCCGGGTGGTCGAGATGGTCGGCCCCTGGCCGAAGGAACCCCGCGGAAACTAGGTTTTTCGGCTTCCGTAGCGGCAAGCTGAGCCAACCGGAATTGAAGTCGCGCGTTGCTGGCTCTGTCGGAATTCGACAGACGCCAAGGTGAGCGCGTGAACGCGATACTTCGTGCGGCGGCCCTGAGCGCCGCCTTGCTGCTGGCCGGTTGCGGCACGATGGCGAGGCCGCCCGAGGGCGTGGTCCGGGTCGCGCCCGGCGCGGTGATCCCGACGGCCGATCCGCGCATCGTGGCCAGCGACGCAGCCCCCGTGCGGCTGCTCGAACGCCAGATCATGGGCGAGCAGGGCCAGGGGCCGACGGCGATCCTCGCCCTGTCGGGCGGCGGGGCCAACGGGGCCTATGGCGCGGGCGTGCTGGTGGGCTGGACGCAGAGCGGCCGGCGGCCCGACTTCCGCATCGTCACGGGGGTGAGCACCGGGGCCCTGGCCGCGCCCTTCGCCTTCCTCGGCTCGTCCTGGGATCCGCAGCTGGCGGCCGCCTATTCCGACGGCGGGGCCAAGGACATCCTGGCCTGGCGGCAATTGGCCACCTTCGCCTCGCCCAGCCTCTACAGCAGCTCGGCCCTGCGCAAGCTGGTCGACAAGGCCGTGACGCCCCAGATGCTGACGGCCATCGCCGCTGAACACGACAAGGGCCGGCGGCTGCTGGTGGCGACCACCAATCTCGACAGCGAGGAGACGGTGATCTGGGACATGGGCCTGATCGCCAGGCAGGGCGGTGAGCAGGGACTGAAGCTGTTCAAGGACGTGCTGACCGCCTCGGCCAGCATTCCGGGCGTGTTTCCGCCGGTGCTGATCGCCGGCCGGGCCAAGGACGGGCGGATCATCCAGGAGATGCACGTCGACGGCGGGGTCAACACGCCGTTCCTGGCCGTGCCCGAGAGCCTGGTCCTGTGGAGCCGCCCCGTCGGCGCCGTGGGCGGGGGCTCGATCTACGTGCTGGTCAACGGCCAGCTGGGCCGGCGCGACGCGGTCACCGCCGGCAAGCTGACGGCCATCCTCAAGCGCAGCTACGACAGCGGCAGCAAGGCCTCGACCCGCGCGCACCTGGCCGCCAACGCCGCCTTCGCCCAGCGCAACGGCCTGGCCTTCCGCGTCGCCGCCGTGCCCGACGAGGCGCAGGCCAACAGCCTGGACTTCAGCGACGCGGCCATGCGCCGACTGTTCGAGCTTGGCCGCGAGCAGGGCCGTTCGGGCAAGGCCTGGGGCGACTGGAAGCCCGCCGAGGCCGAGAAGGCCGCCGCGACCGGCCTCATCGTCATCGACGCTCCGCCGGCGCGGCGATAGCGCTCAGGCCGTCTCGTGGCGCATGGCCTCCGCGGCCAGCGCCGCGTGTTCGGCGATGCGGCCGCCCGCCTTGCGCTCGCTGTAGCGGTCGACGAGGTAATCGGCGCGGTCGCGGGTCAGCAGGGTGAACTTGACCAGCTCCTCCATCACGTCGACCACGCGGTCGTAGTAGCTGGACGGCTTCATGCGGTCGTTCTCGTCGAACTCCCGGTAGGCCATGGCCACGGACGACTGGTTGGGAATGGTGAGCATCCGCATCCAGCGGCCCAGCAGGCGCAGGGTGTTGACCGCATTGAACGACTGCGAGCCGCCGCTGACCTGCATCACGGCCAGGGTCTTGCCCTGGGTCGGGCGCACGCTGCCGATCTCCAGCGGGATCCAGTCGATCTGCGACTTGATCACGCCGGTGATCGCGCCGTGCCGTTCGGGACTGCACCAGACCTGGCCCTCGGACCATTCCGACAGGGCGCGCAGTTCCTGGACCTTGGGGTGATCGGGCCCCTCGGCGTCGGGCAGCGGCAAGCCGCGCGGGTCGAAGATCCGGGTCTCGCAGCCCAGGGCCTGGAGTATGCGCGCGGCTTCCTCGACCAGCAGGCGGCTGAACGAGCGTTCGCGCAGCGATCCGTAGAGCAGCAGGATACGCGGCGCATGCGACGCGGGCGCTGACGGTTCGAGGCGGGCGGCGTCGATCCTGGCGAGGAACGGGGCGTCGAGGGCGGGGAACTCGGTCACGGGCGTCTCCGGAGGGGCTATTCAAAAGCTCATATTTCGAGAATAATGGAAATATGGAATCGATGTCCGCTGTCAACATGCTCTCGGCCCTGGGCCACGACGGGCGCCTGGCGATCTTCCGGCTGCTGGTGAAGGCCGGGCCGCAGGGCGTGGCGGCCGGCCAGATCGCGCGGGCGCTGGACGTGCTGCCCAACAGCCTGTCGGCCAACCTGAACATCCTGGCGCACGCCGGCCTGATCGCGTCGCGGCGCGAGGGCCGCTCGATCATCTATTCGGCCGACTACGGCGCGATGAGCGGCCTGCTGGGCTTCCTGATGGAGGACTGCTGCAACGGCGCGCCCGAGATCTGCTCGCCCCTGACCGCCGTGCTGGCCCGCGTCGAGGGCTGCGGCCCGGCCTGTGCGCCCAAGGCGCCGGCCTGACCATGGCCGCCTTCGACCTGCGCCGCCGTCTCGTCGCCGAGGGACTGGGCACGGCCCTGCTGCTGGCGGTGGTGGTCGGCTCGGGGATCATGGGCGAGCGGCTGGCGGGCGGGAACGTCGCCATAGCGCTGCTGGGCAACACCCTGGCCACCGGCGCGGCGCTGGTCGTGCTGATCGGGGTGTTCGGTCCGATCTCGGGCGCGCATTTCAATCCGGCCGTCACGCTGGTGGCGGCGCTGCGGCGGGAGCTGTCCTGGCGGCATGCGGCCCTGTATCCGCTGGTGCAGGTCATCGGCGCGGTCCTGGGCGTCTGGGCGGCGCACGCCATGTTCGGCGAGGCGATCGTCCAGGTCTCGACCAAGTCGCGGGCCGGGAGCTCCCAGGCCTTCGCCGAGGTCGTGGCGACCTTCGGCCTGCTGGCCACGATCCTCGGGACGGTGCGGTTCAAGCCGGACAGCACGCCCATGGCGGTGGGGCTCTATATCACCGCCGCCTACTGGTTCACGGCCTCGACCTCGTTCGCCAATCCGGCCGTGACGCTCGCGCGCAGCCTGTCGGACACCTTCGCCGGGATCGCGCCGTCCAGCGCGCCGGCCTTCATCCTGGCCCAGCTGATCGGGGCGCTGCTCGCGGCGGGTCTGTTCGGCTGGCTGCTGAAACCGGAGACCGCCTCGTGACCGACTTTCCGATCACCATCTTCCACAACCCCGCCTGCGGCACCTCGCGCAACGTCGTGGCCATGGTCGAGGCGGCCGGCTATGCGCCGACGGTCGTCGAGTATCTGCAAGCGGGGTGGACGCGGGAGCGGTTGCTCGACCTGTCCGCGCGCGCCGGCCTGCCGCTGCGCGACCTGATCCGCGACAAGGGAACGCCGGCCGAAGCCTTGGGCCTGCTGGCGGCGGACGTGTCCGACGAGCGCATCCTCGAGGCCATGGTCGCCGATCCTATCCTGGTGAACCGGCCGATCGTGGTCACGCCCAAGGGCGTGGCGCTGTGCCGGCCGTCCGAGGCGGTGCTCGACCTGCTGGAGCAGCGTCCCGCCGGCTTCACCAAGGAGGACGGCGAGGTCGTCATCCCCTAGAGGGCGGCCGCGTTCCCGGCGCGAACAGCAGGTCCGACCAGCGCCAGGAGGCGTCGCCCAGCGCCAGGCGCGGGGCGCCGGGGCCGTCGGCCAGGCTGACGACGACGAGGCCGCGCATTGGATCGGCGCGACAGGCGGCCGGCGCGAAGCCGACCTCCATGATGATCGCCTCGCGAACGCCGGCCAGGCCGCGGCCGACCTGGTTGGGACTCTGAAGCCACTTGCCGTTCCAGATCAGGACCGCCTTGCCCGAGGCCGCGGCCTCGCCGTGGGCCGAGGCCAGGGCGCTGCGGACGCGGGGATTGCGGCGCAGGGCGGCCTGCAGCCGGCGGACCATGTCGCAGCTGGCGCCGTCGCCAGAACCGTTCCCCGATCCCGTGCCGACCGTGGTGGCGCCGGCGAGCTCGGCCTCGCCCAGTTCGGCGGCCATCATCGTGGTGTCGGCGGGCGTGGCGGGCAGGGGCTCGACGTCGGGCGGGCGCACGGCGGGGCGGGCGGTGCGGGTCGGCGGCTTCGGGTCCGGTTTCGGCGGGGCGGGCGAGGGCGGCCGCGCGGGCTTGGAGTCGGGTTTCGGCTCCGGCGCGGGCGGCTTGGGCTCCGGCGGCGGGGGAGGCGGCGGCTGGACGAGGTCGACCGCGAAGGGCTCCGGCTCGGGCGGACGCGGCTCGCCCTGAGACAGCATCACGGCGGCCAGCACGGCCGCGTGGGCCCCGACGCTGAACAGGCCGGCCGCCAGCTTCGTCGCGCGCGAGGTGCGGCGTCGCGGAGGGTCGATCAGCGGTCGTGGCATCGGGCGTCCGTCACGGGCGCCGGGACGCCGGCGCAGCGTGCAGGTGAGCACTTCAGCGCGTCAGGATCGTGGCGGGCGCCGCCCCGATGCGGCCACGGGCGCTAACGGGGCGGCGTCGGCGTCAGCCGGAGACGACCTCGATGCCCAGCGGGGCGCCGCCGGCGGCGATGGCCAGCAGGCGGTCGACATTGGGATGGGCGCCGGGGTTCTCACGGGCGTCGGCCGTGTGCTCGGCGAAGACGGCCAGGCCGTGCTCGGCCGCCTTGGCGTCGAGGGCGCCGAAGGCCTGCTTCAGGTACTGGTAGACGGCGACGGAGCCCTTCTTGCCCGGCTGGTTCTCGATGCTGGCGACCACGGTCCCTTCGGAATCGACCAGATCGACGCGGGCCACGCCGTCGATGGCCGGCAGTTGCTGAAGGTTGTCCTTGAAGGTCGCGCTGGGCTGAATCATCGCCGGCTTTCTTGAATTCCAGAGTGGGGCGGGCCTTTAGCACTCCCGGGATGTGCGCCCAAGAAAAAGGCCGTTGGCGTCGGCGGATCTTCTCCTCCCTCGCGTAGCGGGGGAGAGGGACCGCGAAGCGGTGGAGGGGGCGAGACTGGGCGAGGCAGCGGCGGTCGCCCCCTCCGTCACGGCGCGTATCCGCACCGCGCCACTTCCCCCGTTCCACGGGGTAGGAGCCTGTTCGCCACAGCCCGCCCAAAGAAAAAGGCCCTCCCGCGAGGGAGGGCCTTCGTCCTTACCGGAAGGTCGGTCGCCTTAGGCGGCCATGGCCTTCTGCAGGTTCTCGTCGATCTTGTCGAGGAAGCCTTCGGTGGTCAGCCAGCCTTGCTTGTCGCCGACGAGCAGGGCCAGGTCCTTGGTCATGAAGCCGCTTTCGACGGTGTCGATGCAGACCTTTTCCAGGGTGGCGGCGAACTTGGCCAGTTCCTGGTTGTCGTCGAGCTTGGCGCGGTGGGCCAGGCCACGGGTCCAGGCGAAGATCGAGGCGATCGAGTTGGTCGAGGTCGACTCGCCCTTCTGGTGCTGGCGGTAGTGACGGGTCACCGTGCCGTGGGCGGCTTCGGCTTCCACGGTCTTGCCGTCCGGCGTCATCAGCACCGAGGTCATCAGGCCCAGCGAGCCGAAGCCTTGAGCCACGATGTCCGACTGCACGTCGCCGTCGTAGTTCTTGCAGGCCCAGACGTAGCCGCCCGACCACTTCAGCGCCGAGGCGACCATGTCGTCGATCAGGCGGTGTTCGTAGTGGATGCCCAGCGCCTTGAACTGCTCGGCGTAGTGCTCGTCGTAGACCTCTTGGAACAGGTCCTTGAAGCGGCCGTCATAGGCCTTGAGGATCGTGTTCTTGGTCGACAGGTAGACCGGGTATTTGCGGTTCAGGCCGTAGGCGAACGAGGCGTGGGCGAACTCGCGGATCGACTCGTCGATGTTGTACATGGCCATGGCCACGCCCGAACCCGGAGCCTTGTAGACTTCGTGCTCGATGGTCTCGCCGTCTTCGCCGACGAACTTGATCGTCAGGGTGCCCTTGCCGGGGAACTTGAAGTCGGTGGCGCGGTATTGGTCGCCGAAGGCGTGGCGGCCGACGATGATCGGCTGGGTCCAGCCCGGCACCAGGCGCGGCACGTTCTGGCAGATGATCGGCTCACGGAAGATCACGCCGCCCAGGATGTTGCGGATCGTGCCGTTCGGCGACTTCCACATCTTCTTGAGGTTGAACTCGGTGACGCGCTGCTCATCGGGGGTGATGGTGGCGCACTTCACGGCCACGCCGTGCTTCTTGGTGGCCTCGGCGGCGTCGATCGTCACCTGGTCGTTGGTGGCGTCGCGGTTCTCGACCGACAGGTCGTAGTAGTCCAGTTCCAGGTCCAGATACGGGAAGATCAGCTTATCCTTGATGAGCTTCCAGATGATCCGGGTCATTTCGTCGCCGTCCATGTCGACGACGGGATTGGCGACTTTGATCTTGGCCATTGCGGGGTCTTCCTCTCGCGGTGGCGCGCTCTGACGCTCGGCGCACAGGGCCGAAACGTGGCGCGGACGGCGAGCCCTATAGACTGTTGCGGCCGTTGGGGAAAGGCTGCGTGGTGCGGCGTCCGAAGGTCGAGCGCGGCATTCCACCGCAGGCGACATGGACCCCGCGCCGCCCTAATGGGTTGTGGCTGCGCTGGCCGTCCCGCGTGGGGACGAGAGTGGGGAGCGGGTTTGGACACCTTGTGGCGTCATACGGACGTGATGTCGCCCCTGGCCCGTCGCCTGCTGGCCTTCGCCGCCCTGCTGTCGATCGCCGTGACGGGCCTCGTCACGGCCGTGACCTTCTATTTCGTGCAGCAGAGCGCCGCCGAGACCCAGATGCGGCACCTGGCCGAGTATGTCGGAGAGCGGGTCAAGACCGAGGACCGCCTGTTCTCGGACCTGGTGAAGGTGCACGACGCCGCCAGCCTGGCCCTGCTGCGCCGCCTGCGCGAGATCGAGCCCGACATCGACGGCCAGTTCGACCTGCTGTTCCCCGAGTTCGGCGACGGCACCCGCCGCACGGCGCCGCGCCTCTATGACGGCGGCCGAACGGGCAATCACTACGTCTACGGCATCGGCGGCTTCGTGCCGCAGGCCCGGGAGCTGACCCGCGAGGACAAGGCGCTGATGGTGGCGGCCATGGAGGTCGTCGCCAACGCCGGCGAGACCGAGATCGGCCACTACGACAACTTCTACTTCTTCACGCCGCAGACCCGGCTGGTGATGTTCGGACCCAAGCGCAAGGACCGGCTGCTCTACTACCGCCAGGACGCGCCGCCGAGCCTGGACATCTCCAAGGAGGAGATGAGCCAGCTCACCCTGCCGGCCAACAATCCGCAGCGGGTGATGAAGTGCACCAAGCTGCGCAAGCTGATCTCCAATCCCAGCGGGCGGGGGCTGAACGCGGCCTGCGTGACGCCGTTCGACATCGGCGAGCGGCATGTCGGCGCCTGGGGCACCAGCCTGTCGCTGGACTCCTTTCTGCTGCGGGCCGTCGGCGACGCGCTGCCGGGCGGGCAGAACATGATCGTCTCGTCCGACGGCGACCTGATCGCCGCGCCGGGCCTTGCCGCCGATGGGGTGGTCGACGCGGCCCAGCTGGCCAAGGTGCAGTCCCGCGAGCGGGTGTCCGACCTGGTCGCCCAGATCCGCCGGAATGGCGGCGACGTCGGGGCCCTGCGCGACCGCAGCGGCGACCGCGTGGTGGCCTACGGCCGGATGAAGGAGCCCGACTGGTACTTCCTGATGACCTTCCGCTCGGACCAGATCGTCTGGAACGCGGTCAAGACGGCCTCCTGGGTGCTGCTGTTCGGCGTGGTCGGGGTCGTCGCCCAGCTCTTCCTGCTCTACCGCCTGATGGCCCGCGAGGTGGTCGCGCCCCTGCGCGGCCTGGGCGAGGCGCACCGCGCCGACGACGGCGAGGCGGCCGCCCGCATCGAGGCCCGCGGCGACGAGATCGGCGCCCTGGCCCGCGCTCTGCGCAAGCAGCGGGAGGTGCACGAGGACCTGCTGCGTTCGCTGGAAGTGCGCGTGGCCGAACGCACCCGCGAGCTGGAAAAGGCCAACCAGGCCAAGTCGGTGTTCCTGGCCAATATGAGCCACGAATTGCGCACGCCGCTGAACGGGGTCATCGCCGTCGGCGACCGCCTGGCCGAGGAGAACGATCCGGCCCGCCGGCGCGAGCTGGCCGCGCTGGTGGCCTCGTCGGGCCGCCTGCTGGAGCAGGTGCTGGGCGACATCCTCGACGTCTCCAAGATCGAGGCCGGTGAGTTCCAGCTGACCTTCGCGCCCTTCGACCTGGAGGGACTGGTGGCCGGCATGGCCGAGCTGCACCGCGCCTCGGCCGAGGCCAAGGGCCTGGCCTTCTCGTGGTCGGTCGCCCCGGACGCCGTCGGCCGCTACGACGGCGACGCCGGCCGCATCAGCCAGATCCTGTCGAACCTCTTGGGCAACGCGGTGAAGTTCACCAGCGTCGGCGGCGTCGACCTGTCGGTGGAGAAGGTGGGCGAGCTGGTCCGCTTCAGCATCAGCGACACCGGGGTCGGCTTCGACGACGCGGTGCGCGAGCGGCTGTTCAAGCGCTTCGTCCAGGCCGACCAGTCGATCACCCGCCAGTTCGGCGGCACGGGCCTTGGCCTGTCGATCTGCGCGGCCCTGGCCGAGATGATGGGCGGCTCGATCGACGCGCGGGCGGTGGTCGGGCGCGGGGCGACCTTCATCGTCGAGCTGCCGTTGCAGCCCTCGACCGAGAGCCTCGACCACGACCATGCCGACGACGAGGGCCCGGTGTCGCTGGAAGGCATGCGGGTGCTGGTGGCCGAGGACCATCCGGGCAACCGCAAGGTGGTCGAGATCGTGCTGGAGCCGTTCGGGGTCGACCTGACCATGGTCGAGGACGGCGAGGCGGCGCTGCGGGCGCTGGAGGCCCAGCCGTTCGACGCCGTGCTGATGGACATGCAGATGCCGGTGATGGACGGCCTGACCGCCACCCGGGAACTGCGCGCCCGCGAGGCGGCGGCCGACGCCGACCCGATCCTGGTGATCATGCTGACCGCCAACGCCATGGACGAGCACGTCGCCGCCGCCCACGCCGCCGGGGCCGACCTGCACGTGGCCAAGCCGCTCAATCCGGGCCTGCTGGTCCAGGCCCTGGCCTCGGCGCGGCATCGCGCCGCCGCCCACGAGGTCGCCTCCAGGCTTGAAGGCTGAGGCCTTAGCGACTATCTGACCGGCCACAACCGAGCGAGGCCACGTCCTCCACCGTCTTTCCAGGCGGGTTTAAGTCCGGGACGGCCCGGCGTTCTTGCAAAGGGACGCCGTCATGGCTTGGATATTCCTCATCATCGCTGGCCTGCTGGAAGTGGTCTGGGCCTTCTTCATGAAGGCCTCGGAGGGCTTCTCGAAGCCCTGGCCGAGCATCGCCACGATCGTCTTCATGATCGCCAGCTTCGGCCTTTTGTCGCTGTCGATGAAGTCGCTGCCGCTGGGCACGGCCTACACCATCTGGACCGGCATCGGCGCGGTCGGCGCCTTCGTGGTCGGCGTGGCGGTGCTGGGCGAGCAGCTCAGCGTCATGCGCGTGATCGCCGCGGTGCTGATCGTCAGCGGCCTCGTCCTGATGAAGCTGTCGTCGTCGCACTGAGTTCGAAGCCCCGCCTTCCATCCGGCCGCGACCGCGTGCAGATGGAAGGCGCGGAGCTTTGGGGGCGCCATGAAACTGCAGATGGTCGGCTTGACGCTGATGGGCGTCGGCATCGCTTCGACGGTCTTCACCGTTCCGGCGGGCCTGGAGTTGCTTTCCGTAGCGCTGTTCTTCTTCGGCCTGGCGATCCAGTACCTGGCGGGCTTCCTGTTGGTCGGGCGTCTGCTGTGGCCGTGGGTCCGTCGCCTGCCCGCACGGGCGCTGGATTTCGCGCGCCATGTCCGGTGGGCGTTCGACATCGACGTTGGTCCGGCCGCGAAGGCGGACCACGACGCTAGCGACCCGCCTTCTCGGCCGCCTGCAGCACCGTCCGCGTGACCTCGAGCATCAGGGCGTCGCGATCGGCTTCTTCCAGCGGCGAGGCCTTGAGCAGGATCGCCAGGGCGAAGCGCCGGCCGTCCTTCAGGCGGACCATGGCCAGCACGTTGTCGGCCGCCGTCTGGCCCAGGTCCCACGGCGTAGCCGAGGTGATCGCCGCCAGTCGCGCGCCGGCCGGCAGGGCGGGACGCAGGCGCTCGCCGGCCGCCGCTTCCATCATCCGCAGCATCCGGCGGCGACCGTCCTGGCTGGTCAGTTCGGCCTGGTTCAGGGCCTCCAGGAAGCGCACGGCGGCCAGGGGCGTGGTGGAGTCGTGCGGGTCGGCCAGATAGTCCCGCCAGGCTTTGCGGCGGGTCGCCTCGGGCGTGGCCAGCACCGCCTTGCGCCAGGCCTGGCCGCGCCACTCGGCCCGGAACGAGGCCGCGCCCGTCTGTTCGGGCAGCAGCTGGCGGGCGTAGCGGTCGACCCGCAGGTTCTCGACCTTCTTCAGGTCCAGCCAGGCGGTGACCGCGCCAGGACCTCCGATGCGCTTCATCAACACGTCGGCGGCGGTGTTGTCGCCGCCGGCCACGGCGTGCTTGAGCAGTTCCTCGACCGTCCAGCGTCGCCGGCTGGGCCAGGCGTCGGCCACGCCGCTGGGCGGCGGCGACAGGTCGACGTCCTCGATCGTGATCGTCTCGCGCAGCGATAGGGCCTTGGCCTCGACCTCGGCCAGCACCGCCGCGCCCAGCGCCGCCGTCCAGATCCCGGCCAGCGGGAACAGGTGGTCGCCCGCCACCGTGGCCCGTTGGGCGGTGGTCAGGTCCTGCACCGCCACGCCCAGGTCGCCGGGGCGGGCGCGCTCGGCGATGGCGGTCAGCTTCAGGCTCATGGTCTCGTGGTCGAAGGTCGGGTCCTCCTGGCCGGCCAGCGGCGGCTCGCGGCAGGCCGAGAGCGCCGCCGGCAGGGCGGGCATGGCGAGGGCGGCGAGCAGGGCGCGGCGATGCATCGGGGTCGAAAGCCTCCAAGCGTGAGTGGAGGCTAAACGCGCCAGACGACGGTTCGGACTTGCGTCAAAGTGTGGCTCGACGGCAAAGGGACGCCCATGACCGCCGACACGCCTTCAGAAATCGTCCGCACGCCCCCCTGCGTGATCCTCAACGCCCCGCAACTGGCCGAGAACATCGGCTCGGTGGCCCGCGTCATGGCCAATTTCGGCCTCTACGAACTGCGGCTGGTCAATCCGCGCGACGGCTGGCCGCAGGAGCGAGCCTGGGCCAGCGCCTCGGGCGCCAGCTGGCCGCTGGACGACGCCAAGGTGTTCGACACGCTCGCCGAGGCGATCGCCGACCTGCATCTGGTCTACGCCACCACGGCCCGCCCGCGCGAGACGCGCCTGCCGGTCTACACCCCGCGCGAGTCCGCTGGTCACCTGGCGCAGGAAGTCGAGCAGGGCCGCAAGGTCGGCCTGCTGTTCGGTGGCGAGCGCGCCGGCCTGGAAACCGACGACATCGCCCTGTGCCAGGCCATCGTCTCGATCCCGATCGACGAGCGCTTCCGTTCGCTGAACCTGGCGCAGGCCGTGTCGATCAACGCCTACGAATGGAAGATGACGGTCGACGACCGCCCCTGGAAGAAGTTCGAGCTGAACGTCGAGGGGCCGGCCGACCAGGCGGCGATGATGGGCCTGTACGAGCACCTGGAGAACGAGCTCGACAAAGCCGGCTTCTATCATCCGCCCGAGAAGAAGCCGTCGATGGTGCGCAACCTGCGCGTCCCGCTGGCCCGCGCCCGCCTGACCGACCAGGAAGTGCGCACCTTCCGCGGCGTGATCACCGCCCTGTCGAAGGGGCGCGGCCGGGTGCTGGCCAAGCTGGCCCAGAAGGCGGCGGACAAGGGCGAGGACTGACGGCGAAGGGCGAGCATCGAAAGGGCTCGCCGCAGTAACCGGTGTCTCACCTTACGGCGCTTTAATTTCCGCGCTGGCGCAAACGCCGCTATCCAGCCAAAATCTGCAACCATGGTCCAGGTTGTGGGATAGCCGGCGGTTGAACGCCGGGGCTTGGGATAGGGGGCATGGTGATGGCGCTGGGCGGCGTGCTTCTGCAGGGTTTCGCGGCGGCGATGACGGTCGGGACGGTTTCGCCGTCGGAGGCCAAGCCCGCCGAGATCAAGGCTCCCGAGGTCAAGGCTCCTGAAGCCAAGTCAGAAGATCTCAAGCCCGCCCTCATTCCCGTCGTCGAGGCCGAGGACGCCGTCGTTGAGGGCGTGACCGTGCAGTCGGCGCCGCGCGGCAAGACCGAAGGCCCGGTCGAGCCGGAGATCTCGCTCGACGAGGAGGCCATCAAGGCCTACGGCGCGGGCAGCGTCGCCGAACTGATGACCCTGCTGGAGCCGCTGACCGTCAGCTCGCGCGGACGCGGCGGCGAGGGGCCGGTGACCCTGGTCAACGGCCAGCGCATCTCGGGCTTCCAGGAGATCGCCGGCCTGCCGCCCGAGGCGATCCAGCGCCTGGACATCCTGCGCGAGGAAGCCGCGCTGGCCTACGGCTACCGAGCCGACCAGCGGGTGGTGAACCTGGTTCTGAAGAAGGACTTCCGCTCGCTGACCCTGGAGGACGAGTTCCGCTTCGCCACCGAGGGCGGGCGCACCTTCAACGAGCAGAAGGGCAACCTCTTCAAGGTCGACGCCGACGCCCGCTGGACCGTCAATGTCCGCTATCGCCGCGAGACGCCGCTTTACGAGTCCGAGCGCGACATCGTCCGCACCAGCAGCACGCCTTACGACATCCAGGGCAATATCGGCACGCCGACAGGGCCGGAGCTCGATCCGGCCCTGTCGGACCTCGTCGGTTCGGTGGTCACGGTGGCGTCCGTACCGACCCTGGCGGCGGGCGCTGCGCCCAGCCTGGCCGACTTCGTGGCCGGCGCCGGGACGGCGGCCACCGACGACCTGACCGCCTCGCGCACCCTGCTGGCGCGTGGCGAGGAGGGCGCGATCCAGGGCGCCTATACCCGCAACCTGGTGCTGGGCGCGCTCGGCAACGTGACCACCACCGTCAGCGGCAATATCGAGAGCACCAGCCGCATCAGCTTCAACGGCCTGACCGGCGTCAACCTGGCGCTGAAGGCCGACAGCCCGTTCTCGCCCTTCGCCCGGGACGTGACGCTCTATCGCTATCTCGACGTGCCCGACGGCCTGCGCCGCAAGACCGACACCGACAAGATCGAGCTGGGCATGACCGCGCTGGGCATGATGGCCGGCTGGCGCTGGACCTTCACCGGCAACTACGACCTGACCGACAGCGCCACCCGCACCGGCCGGGGCCTCGACACCACGGCCTATCGCGCGGCGGTGGCGGCCAGCGATCCCGACGTCAATCCGTTCGACCCGATCCCGCGCAGCCTGCTGCGCTACGCCGCCCAGGACACGGCCGACTCCATCACCACCAACGTCAAGGCCGAGCTGACCATGAACGGTACGGTGACGGAGCTGCCGGCCGGCCGCTTGCGCGCCACGGTCAAGGGCGGCGTCGACAGCCGTAAGGTCGAGGCCGAGAGCGTGCGCTCCGGCGCCTTCACCCGCCGGACCCTGACGCGCGACCGCGCGACGATCCAGGCCAGCGCCGACGCGCCGATCGCCGAGCGCGACGGGGTGCTGGGCTTCCTGGGCGGCGTGTCGGTGAACGGCAATGTGCTCTACGAACAGTTCTCCGACATCGGCGGCCTGATGACGGCCGGCGGGGGCCTGTCGTGGTCGCCGGTCAAGCGCATGAACCTGTCGCTGAACTACAGCACCGAGGAGGGCGAACCCTCGCCCCAGCAGGTCAACGACCCCGTGCTGCTGACGCCCAACGTGGCGATGTACGACTTCGCCACCAGCCAGACGGTCAACGTCACCCGCATCGAGGGCGGCAATCCCAACCTTAACGCCGACAGCCGCCAGGTCGTGAAGCTCGGCTTCAACTACCGGCCGTTCGAGAAGCGCGAGCTGTCGCTGTGGGGCAACTACACGGCCAGCCGCGTCGAGGACCAGATCGCCAGCTTCCCGGCCGTGTCGCCGGAGCTGGAGGCCGCCTTCCCCAGCCGCTTCGTGCGCGACGCCACGGGCCGCCTCACCTCGGTCGACACCCGGCCGGTGAACTTCGCCCACGCCGATCGCCAGGAGCTGCGCTGGGGCCTGAACTACAATCTGCGCTGGGGCGGCCCGCCGCCCGCCGCGCCTGGCGCGGCCCGACCGTCCGGCGCGCCTCGTCCTGGCGGCGGTGGCGTGCAGGTCAGCGGTCCGGGCGGCATGATGCGATCGGGCGGCCCGCCTGGACAGGCGATCTTCAACGTCTCGCTGAACCACCTGTGGCGATTGCAGGACGAGGTGGTGATCCGCGACGGCATGACGCCGCTGGACCTGCTGGACGGCGCCTCGTTGGGCCGGCGGGGCGGCACCCCGCGCCACGAGGTGAACCTGCAGGCCAATCTGGCCAAGGACGGGCTGGGTTGCGGCCTGCGCAGCGCCTGGCGCTCGGCCACCTGGGTCGACGGCGGCCCGCGCGGCGACGACCTGTTCTTCGCCGACATCCCGACGGTCAGCCTGTTGGGGTTCGCGGATCTGGGGCAGCGCAAGGACTTGGTGAAACGCTACGACTGGCTGAAGGGCTCGCGCGTGACGCTGGCGGTCGACAACCTGTTCGACGAGAAGCAGCAGGTCCGCGACGACCAGGGCCGCACGCCGCAGGCCTATCAGGAGGATTACATGGACGCCATGGGGCGGACCGTGCGCCTGAGCCTGCGCAAGCTGCTGTAAGGAAAGATCCTCCCCCTCTGGGGGAGGTGGCCCAAAGGGCCGGAGGGGGGACGTTTTCAGCTTTCCGGGTGTCGGCCGAATTCGCGGCCACTCCCCCCTCAGTCGCTCCGCGACAGCTCCCCCAGAGGGGGAGCATCTTGCGGCTACCCCAGCCCTCGCTCCAGATGCTCGACCAGCAGCCGCACCTTGGCCGGCAGCAGGCGCAGGTGCGGATAGACCGCCCAGACGCCTTCGTCGGCGGGCGTGTTGTCCTCCAGCAGCGGGACCAGCCCGCCGTTGGCGATGGCCGGGTCGACGTAGAAGTTGGGCAGCTGGCAGATCCCCAGCCCCTGCAGCGTCGCGTCCAGCACCGCCTGGCCGCTGTTGCAGCGAAAGCGGCCCTGGGGCTTGAAGGCGATCTCGCGCTCGCCCTCCCGGAACGGCCAGGTGTCGGATGCGCCCAGGACGCCGGCGTGGGCTTCGAGGTCGGCGATGGTCGTCGGCGTTCCGGCCCGCGCCAGGTAGTCTGGCGAGGCGCACAGGCGGCGCGTGCGCGAGGCCAGGCGCTTGGCGATCAGGCGGCTGTCGGTCAGGCGGCCGAAGCGGATGGCAAGATCGAAGCCCTCGCTGACGATGTCGCGCACCGTGTCGTCCAGCTCGATGTGCAGAGACAGCTTGGGGTGGGCCAGGGCGAAGGCGTTGACCGCCGGCACGACGTAGCGCTCGCCATAGGCCGACGAGCAGGTCATGCGCAGCAGGCCCTTGACCTCGCCGTCCTCCTCGCCGACCGCGGCCAGGGCTTCGTCACGATCGTGGATCAGCTCGCGGCAGCGGGCCAGGAAGGCCCGGCCGGCGTCGGTCAGGCTGACGCGGCGGGTGGTGCGATAGAGCAGGCGGGTCTGCAGCCGCTCCTCCAGCCGGGCCACCTCTCGGCTGACGCCGGAGGTCGACAGCCCAAGGCGCCGCGCGGCCTGCGAGAAGCTCTCGGCCTCGGCCGTCGCCACGAACTCGTCGATCCCGTCCCAGCGGCTCATGGCGCGGTGGTGCGCTCATTGTCCCTGCATGGCAACAATGTTTTGCCTTGTGGGGGATTATCGCCGGGCGCGCATCGGCGTACCACAGGGACCAAGAACCCATCGGAGCCTGCCATGAAGACCCGCGCCGCCGTCGCTTTCGAAGCCAAGAAGCCGCTGGAGATCGTCGAGGTCGATCTGGAAGGTCCCAAGGCCGGCGAGGTCCTGATCGAGATCAAGGCCACCGGCGTCTGCCACACCGACGCCTACACCCTGGACGGCCTGGACAGCGAAGGCCTGTTCCCGTCGATCCTGGGCCACGAGGGCGCGGGCGTGGTGGTCGAGGTCGGCCCGGGCGTCACCAGCCTGGCGGTCGGCGACCACGTGATCCCGCTCTACACGCCCGAATGCCGCCAGTGCAAAAGCTGCCTGTCGGGCAAGACCAACCTCTGCACGGCCATACGCGCCACCCAAGGAAAGGGCCTGATGCCGGACGGCACCAGCCGCTTCTCCTACAAGGGCCAGACCATCCACCACTACATGGGTTGCTCGACCTTCTCGAACTACACCGTGCTGCCCGAGATCGCCGTGGCCCGCATCCGCAAGGACGCGCCGTTCAAGACCGCCTGCTATTGCGGCTGCGGCGTGACGACGGGCGTGGGCGCGGTGACCAACACCGCCAAGGTCGAGCCGGGCGCCAACGCCATCGTCTTCGGCCTGGGCGGCATCGGCCTCAACGTCATCCAGGGCCTGAAGCTCGTCGGCGCCAACATGATCGTCGGCGTCGACCTGAACCCGGACCGCGAGGAATGGGGCCGCAAGTTCGGCATGACCCACTTCGTCAATCCCAAGGACGTGTCGGGCGACCTGGTCGCCCACCTGGTGGCCCTGACCGACGGCGGCGCGGACTACACCTTCGACGCCACCGGCAACACCACGGTCATGCGCCAGGCGCTGGAGGCCTGCCACCGCGGCTGGGGCGAGAGCATCATCATCGGCGTGGCCGAGGCCGGCAAGGAGATCGCCACCCGTCCGTTCCAGCTGGTCACCGGCCGGGTCTGGAAGGGCACGGCCTTCGGCGGCGCCCGCGGCCGCACCGACACGCCCAAGATCGTCGACTGGTACATGGACGGCAAGATCCAGATCGACCCGATGATCACCCACGTCCTGCCGCTGGAACGCATCAACGAGGCCTTCGACCTGATGCACAAGGGCGAGAGCATCCGGACCGTGGTGACGTTCTAAAATCCCTCTCCCAGAGGGAGAGGGAGGGGCCCGCGCGAAGCGTGGGAGGGTGAGGGGTTAAACCCGTCGACGTCTTACCCCCTCATCCTCCCATCCCGACTTCGTCGTGACGGGCCCCTCCTTCTCCCCATGGGAGAAGGTTCAGTTTCGCGAGCCGCCCATGTCCCATGTCGAAACCCTCGCCACCCACCGCACCCAGGGCGGAACGCTGCGCTACTGCCGGCACGACAGCGCCAGCACCGGCACGCCGATGAAGTTCAGCATCTGGACGCCTGATGGGGAGGGGCCTTTCCCCTACCTCGTCTGGCTGTCGGGCCTGACCTGCACGGAAGACAACTTCACCACCAAGGCCGGGGCCTATGCCTGGGCGGCGAAACACGGCGTGGCCATCGTCGCGCCCGACACTTCGCCGCGCGGTGAGGGCGTCGCCGACGATCCGGCCTATGACCTGGGTCAGGGCGCGGGCTTCTACGTCGACGCCACGGAAGAGCCCTGGGCGCCGCACTTCAACATGTATTCCTACGTCACCAAGGACCTGCTGGAAGCCGTCGACGCAGCCTTCCCGCTGGACCCGGCGCGGCGCGGGATTTTCGGCCACTCGATGGGCGGCCACGGCGCGCTGACCATCGCCCTGCGCAATCCGCGGCTCTTCAAGTCGGTCAGCGCCTTTTCGCCGATCGTCTCGCCGCTGAACTGCCCGTGGGGCGACAAGGCCCTGACCGCCTATCTCGGCCCTGACCGCGCCAAGTGGCGGGCCCACGACGCCTGCGCCCTGATCGAGGACGGCTTTGGCGGCGACTTCGACGAAATCCTGGTCGACCAGGGCCTGGCCGACAATTTCCTTGAAAGCCAGCTGAAGCCGCAGCTGCTGGAAGAGGCCGGCGCCGAGGCCCGGCTGAAGGTCACGGTCCGCCGCCAGGAAGGCTACGACCACAGCTACTTCTTCATCGCCAGCTTCATCGGCGACCATATCGACTGGCACGCGGCGCGGCTCTAGCCGCGCCGTCTAGAACTGGCCGGTGAAGTCGAACAGCTGGCCGTTGATCCAGCCCTTGCGGAAGGCCAGCGCGCCCTTGCGGTTCATCACCACGCCCCGGGCCTTGGCGGTGCTGAGCGAGGCGCGCAGGTAGCTGAGCACGAACAGCTCCAGGTCGGCGGCTGCGACCTTGTCGCGCCACAGGCCGGCGTTCTTGATGCAGTCGACACGGCCCCACCAGGCCGCCGGCGCGGCCAGCAGCCAGTCGCACACCACGTCGTCGGCCTTGCCGGGCGTCGAGGTCTTGATGAACTGCTTGACGTCGTCGTGGTCGACGCCCTTGAGGCTGCCGTTCTGGGTGACGAGGTCGAAGAACCAGATCAGCTCCTGCAGGCTGCGCGCGGCCCGGCCCGCCGCCAGGGCCCAGGTCGTGGCCAGGGCGTCGGCCTTGTTGGCCACCGTGCGGATGCGGGCAAGCTGCTGAGCTTTCATTTCGGGCGAGCCCATCAGGTTGGCCAGCTCCTTCTTGGGCGTCACCTTGAGCTGGCTGCCGGTCTGCCACTGGCGCACGATCGTCAGGCCCTGGGAGACGCCGCCGTTGCTGGCCTGCCAGAGCTGGGCCCCGATCGTCGGCGCCTCGCGCAGCACCACCGGCTTGCCCTCGGCCAGCACCATGGGCTGTAGCGAGGCCGAGCCGATGTTCCACTGCAGCACGCCGCAGGAGATGCCCATGCCGTCAAAGTCGCCGGTGACGCCGCGCCATGGATCGCCGGCGTTCTCGAAGCGCCCTGTGACGGCCACGGCCGCGTTGATCTCGGCGTCGGTGACGGCCATGTCGTGATCTCCCCCTCGGCGATAATTCAGAAATACACGTATAAAGGGATTTTGTCATCTGGCGACGCCCCGCGTGCAACGCGCCCCGGTTGTGAACTTTCGGTAATTCATCCCGGGTTCAGCCGCCGGCCGCTCCTCTGCGCCAAGGCCAAGTTCGGCCTCTGAGGGGTGCTCAAACATGCAGAAGAAACTGGCCGTCATGGCCCTGGTCGTCGCCGCGGGCCTGTCGACCTCGGCCTGCGTCATCATCGACGCCGACGACGGCGGCAAGCGCGACGTCTCGGTGAAGATCAACGATGGCAATGATACGCTGGAGCCCCTGTACGGCGTCGCTCTGGAGAAGGGCGAACTGGTGGCGCGGGTGTCGTCGAACGGCTGCACCAAGGCCGAGGACTTCAAGGTCGTGGCCGACCGTCGCGAAAGCGGCGTCGCCGTCACCCTGACCCGCGAACGCCCCGACCTCTGCCGCGCGCTGGCGCCGGAAGGCAAGGAACTGCGCTTCGACCTCGACGCCATGGGCGTGCAGCGCACCGACAAGGTCCGCGTACGCAATCCGCTGCAGGGGGCCTGAAAGGGGCGCGAGCCTGACGGGCGCGTCTTGGCGGCGCGCCCGCGCCGGTTGTAGGGTGACCGCATGACGACGTCGGCGACGCGGCAACCACCCGTGGGAAAGCAGCCACCGTCCTTGGGGACGAGGTGTCTTCGCCTCCTCGAGGCGATCGTCTGGCCGGCGCTGGCCTTGGTGCTGCTGGACTGGACCAGCCTGGCCGCGCCGCTCTGCCTGTTCGTCATCGGCGTCGCGATCGCCGCGCCCATAGGCAGGCCGTGGATCGACGAAGTCCCGCGCGCGGTCACGGCGGGGGCCAGTTGCGTCCTGTTCGTGGGCCTGACGTCCGGAGGGCTCACGACCGGTGGGAGCTGGCATCGAATCCTCGTGGTCTTCGCGCTTTGCCTGGCCGTGGCCAAGGCCGGCGGGTTCAGTTTCCATGCGCGTCCGCGCTGGGGCTGGATCGCCGTCGCCTTCGCCGCGACGCTGGCCCTGTTCGCGCTGGACCATCAGCGGGCGGCCGCGCAAGCCGCCTCGGAGATCCCGCTGGTGGCCGATAACCTGGCCGCCGCCGTCGCCGACGGCAGGACCGACGGGCAGGCGATCTACGCAGAACTGCTCGCCCACTTGCGCCAGCCTGACCGCCTTTGGTGGGTTTGGCCGGTTCTGCTCGCCGGGCTTTTGCCTGTCGGTCGCTTGGTCGCCTGGCATGGCCTGGCCTTCATCCGTCGCCGCGACGTCGGCCGGTCCCGCAAGGCCTGGTTCCCCCATCCGGCCAACCTGTCGTCGGAGTGAAGGGGAGGGCGCATGGCCAGCCGGTTCATGACGAAGTTCGAGGCCAGGCCGCTGTCGACGCCCAATCTCGCGCCGATGATCGGCGTGCTGCTGGCGCTGTTCGGCGGCGTGGCCGGCTTGTCCGGCGCGGCCGGGGCGACGACGCCGCTCGAACTGCCACCCATCGCCTCGATCTATTGCGGGCCCCCGCGCCACGCGACCGTGGCGGTGGTGCTGGCCGACGGATCCCTGACCCTCGACGGACGCCTGATCCGTCCTGACCAGTTGGACGCGGCGTTGGCAGGCTTGGCCGCCGCCGATCGAGACCTTTCCGTGTGGGCCCGCTCCGACGTCGACTACGGCTTCATCGCGCCGTTGGTCGCGGCCGCGGGCAGGGCTGGTGTCGGCGTCGAGCTGATCGACGAGCGATCCTACGCCGAGGCGCCCAACCGCACCGTCCGTTGACTCTCCGGCGCCCCTCCGTCATAAACCGCGCCTTCACGCCGCCGGCTCGCCGCGCGGCGCGATAGCTTCATGACGGATTGACCCGACGCCGCCGTTGAGATCGTCCTCCTTCCGGAGGTCCGGCCCGGATCGACATAAAGAGTGACCTATGTCCAAGCGCCATAGCGCCAAGTACAAGATCGACCGCCGTATGGGCGAGAACCTCTGGGGCCGGCCCAAATCGCCGGTCAACCAGCGGTCCTACGGCCCCGGCCAGCACGGCCAACGCCGCAAGCAGAAGGTTTCGGACTTCGGCCTGCAGCTGCGCGCCAAGCAAAAGCTGAAGGGCTACTACGGCAACCTGACCGAGAAGCAATTCTCGCGCACCTACGAGGAAGCCGCCCGCCGCAAGGGCAACACCTCGGAGAACCTGATCGCTCTGCTCGAATCGCGCCTGGACGCCATCGTCTACCGCGCCAAGTTCGTGCCGACCGTGTTCGCCGCCCGCCAGTTCGTGAACCACGGCCACGTGACCGTGAACGGCAAGCGCGTGAACATCCCGTCGTACCGCTGCAAGCCGGGCGACGTGATCGCGGTCCGCGAAAAGTCGCGCAACATGGCTCTCGTCCTGGAAGCCGTCGCCTCGAACGAGCGTGACTTCGCCGAGTACGTCTCGGTCGACGCCAAGGGCCTGTCGGCCACCTTCGTCCGCGCTCCGGAACTCTCGGAAGTTCCGTACCCGGTGAAGATGGAACCGAACCTCGTCGTCGAATTCTACGCTTCGTAAGACGCGTCGAACTCGCAAGAGATCGGAAAAGGCCCCGGAGCGATCCGGGGCCTTTTTTGTTCATGGCCCTCTCCCCGTGGGAGAGGTGTCGGCCCCCGGGTCCGGCCAAAGGCCGGCCCGAGGATAAACTCCGCCGACGGAGAGGGGAGGACCTGGCGCCCCTTGAAACCCTAAAACCCGCTCCTATCTCCAATGAGCGGGCCGGGCCCCTCTGGCGCAGCGTCTTCACCTCCCCTCTGAAGGACGCGCGTGATGTCGGACCGCATCGGGTGTTCTCGATGTCTGGGTCCGGGTGTCCCTCCCCCTCGTGCCGGATCCGACATCGGGAACCCCGTCTCCATTCTTGGACCAGGGACCCGAACGACCCATGCCTCTCCTGATGTGCCCCAACTGCGATGGCTCCATGCAGGCCGTGCAGCGCGCCGGCGTCGAGTTCGACATGTGCCCCAAGTGCCGGGGCGTGTGGCTTGATCGCGGCGAACTTGAAAAGCTGATGGCGATGGAGCGCGAGGACGCGCAAGGCGCCACGCCGCCGCCGCCGTCCGGTGCTTCGCCGTTCAACCGTCCGCAGCCGACTTATGAGCAGCGGCCCGAACCGCGCCGCTACGACGACAGCTGGCGCAGCGACCACAAGCGCCACGACGACCGCAAGCACTACGACCGCGACGACGACTATCGCCGTCACGGCCACCACAAGAAGAAGCGCTTCGATCTCTTCGACATCTTCGACTGACGATCCCCGCGCCAGAGGACCATGAACCAATTCAAGACCTTCGCCCTGCTGGCCGGCCTGACGGCCCTGTTCGTCGGGGCCGGCTACATGATCGGCGGCCCGACCGGCATGCTGATCGCCTTCGTGCTGGCCGCCGGCATGAACGTGTTCTCGTACTGGAACGCCGACAAGATCGTGCTGCGGGCCTACGGCGCCGTCGAGGTCGACGAGAGCCACCCCGAGCCGCTGGTCAGGAACTACGCCCGCGACGTGGCCGACCTGGCGCAGCGCGCCGGTCTGCCCATGCCGCGCGTCTGCATCATCGACAGCGACCAGCCCAACGCCTTCGCCACCGGCCGCAACCCGCAGAACGCCGCCGTGGCCGCCACCACGGGCCTGTTGGCCATGCTCGACCGCGACGAGATCCGCGGCGTCATGGCCCACGAACTGGCCCACGTGAAGAACCGCGACACCCTGACCATGACCGTGACGGCGACCATCGCCGGCGCGATCTCGGCCCTGGCCAACTTCGCCTTCTTCTTCGGCGGCTCTCGCGAGGACGATGAGCGGCCGGGCGGGATCATCGGGGCCATCGCCCTGGCCATCCTGGCGCCGATCGCCGCCATGCTGGTGCAGATGGCCATCAGCCGCTCGCGCGAGTACGAGGCCGACCGGGTGGGGGCGCAGATCGCCGGCGACAACCGGGGCCTGGCCCGCGCGCTGGAGAAGATCGACGCCTATGCCCGCGGCGGCGTGGTCAACCACGAGGCCGAGCGCAATCCGGCCACGGCGCACATGTTCATCATCAATCCGCTGGCCGGTCGCGGGGCTGACAACCTGTTCTCGACCCACCCGGCCACCCACAACCGCGTCGAGGCGCTGATGAAACTGGCGATCGGGCAGGGGACGCGTCAGCGGCTGGGGACGGCCGTGCCGACCAGTGGTCCGAGCCGCCAGCCGGGGCCCTGGAGCTAGGAACGAAGAAGGCGGCGGGGACATCCCCGCCGCCTTTTCTGTTGCCGATCAAAACACAGCCGTCATCCCGGCCGTAGCGAAGCGGAGAGCCGGGACCCAGGAGACTGGGCGCGGCGCTGGCGCTCCCGCCCACGCAGTCGCTACCGCTCTGCGCCGGCCCCTGGGTCCAGGATAAGCCTTGCGGGCTTTCCGGGATGACGGCCTTTAGTGACCTCAAGACGTGGAGCGTCTAGCGCGCCGTCGCCGGGGCGGTTCCGCGCGCCGGCTCATCGTCCTCGTCCTCGTTGAGGGCGCCCAGTTCGCCGCTCAGCCGCGCCTTGCGGCCATAGACGATCTCGAACAGCGGGCTGGCCATCAGCGTGGTGATGATGGCCATGACCACCAGCATCGAGAACAGGGCCGGGCCGATGATGCCCTTCTGCAGGCCGATGTTAATGATGATCAGCTCCATCAGGCCACGGGCGTTCATCAGGGCCCCGATGCCCATGGCCGTGGCGTTGTCCTGGCCGGTGAGGCGGGCGGCGGCCCAGCAGGCCAGGCCCTTGGCGGCGATCGAGCCGGCCAGGATGACCAGGGCGATGCCGGCCAGGGCCCAGCTGTTGACCATGGTCAGCTGGGTGTTGAGGCCCGAGAAGGTGAAGAACATCGGCACCAGCAGCGCCAGCGCGAACGGCTCCAGCTGCTTCTTCAGCTCGCGGGTCAGGAGGCCGCGCGGCATGGCCGCGCCGAGGATGAAGCCGCCAAACACCGAGTGCAGGCCGGCCGCGTCCATCGCCCAGGCGCTGAGCATGAACAGCACCACGATCACGCCCAGCAGCGTGGGGGTGACCTTGCCTTCGCGCTCGGCCCAGCGACCCAGCGGGGCCAGGAGCTTGGGGCCCACGGTCAGCATGAACAGGGCGAACAGGCCGCCGCCGATGATCGCCTTCAGGGCCACGGCCGCGCCGCCGCCCAGGCTGGCCAGAACGATGGCCAGCACCGTCCAGGCGCCGGCGTCGTCGATCGCGCCCGCCGACAACGACAGCGAGCCGAGCGGGGTCTTGGTCAGGCCGCGCTCCTGGATGATCCGGGCCAGCACCGGGAAGGCGGTGATCGAGATCGCCGCGCCCATGAACAGCGTGGCCTGGAAGGGCTGCACGCCCTTGCCGAACAGGTTCAGGCTCATCAGCCACGGCGTCAGCAGGATCGCCACCAGGAACGGCGCGGTCATGCCCGACAGCGACACGGCCATGGCGCTCTTGGCGTTGGCCTTGAAGTGGTCGCTGCGGAAGCCGACGCCGACCAGGAACATGTAGAGGCCAACGCCCAGCTGGGCGCCGACATAGAGGATCGACTTGGTCTCCTTGGGGAACAGCATGTGCTGGATGTCGGGCGCCAGGAGGCCCAGCAGCGATGGGCCCAGGATCACGCCGGCGATCATCTCGCCCACGACCTGCGGCTGGTCGAAGAACCGCTTCACCACCCAGCCCATCGCGCGGCAGGCCGCCACGATCACCGCCATCTGCAGGAAAAAGGCTACGCTCAACTCAGCCGTCGTCATGCGGCCGTCCCCCTTCGATACGCCGCGTGACGCGGTCGCGTTTCATCCCTGCGCCGACGCTAGCAGCGAACATGGTTCCGGACAACGTTGTCAGAATTGAATGTTACCGCTCACTGTGGAGGCTGGGCCAGAAGCATTCGCGTGGGAGGCCCGATGATGATCCGGAACCTGGCGGCGGCCGTCGCGGCCCTGGCCCTGACGGCGGGCGCGGCGCCCTACACCGTGGCCCCAGGCCTGTTCCGGGCGGGCGAGCCTGACCTGGGCCTGAAGCCCGCGCCGGGGACCGAAACCTTCACGGTCTTCGCGCCGACGGAAGGTTCCGACAAGTTCAGCAACGGCGTGGTGCTGATCCCCTTCAAGGGCCGCCTCTACTCCCAGTGGCAGAGCTCGGCCCGCGACGAGGACACAGCCGACACCTGGGTCGCCTACGCCGTCAGCGACGACGGCCGGACCTGGAGCGCGCCCAAGATGCTGGCGCCGGCCGGGCAGGGCGGGGTCATGCGCTCCAGCGGCGGCTGGTGGACGAACGGCGAGACGCTGGTCGCCTACGCCAATGTCTGGCCCGACGGCTTCCAGTCTGGTGCGGGCGGCTACGCCGAATACCGCACCAGCCGCGACGGCGTGACCTGGAGCCAGCCTCGGCGGGTGACAGGCGCCGACGGCGCGCCGGTCGAGGGCGTGATCGAGCAGGATCCGCACCTCGTCGACGGCCGGGTTATGACCGCCTTCCACCTGCGGCCGGGCATGATCGCCAAGCCGTTCTTCACCGACGACCCGCTGGGCGTCTCGGGCTGGACGGAGGGGCGGCTGGAAAGCCTGCCGCGCGACGCCTCGAACGCCGCGGCCGCGCACGAGCGTCGCCTCAGCCGCGAGATCGAGCCCAGCCTGTTCCGCCGCGCCGACGGCTGCGCGGTGATGGTGTTCCGCGACGAGGAACTGAGTTTTCGGCAACTGGCGTCGGAAAGCTGCGACCGGGGCGCCTCGTGGACGACGCCGGCCCTGACCGCCATGCCCGACGCCCGCGCCAAGCAGAGCGCCGGCAACCTGCCGGGCGGAACGGCCTATCTGGTCAACGCGCCCAACAGCGACCGGCCGCGCCTGCCGCTGGCGGTGACTCTGTCCGCCGACGGTCGGACCTTCGACCGAAGCTTTCGCCTGCGCGGCCAGGGCGACCTGCAGCCGCTGCGTTTCGAGGGCAAGTACAAGCGGCCGGGCTACCACTATCCCAAGAGCGTGGTGTGGAGCGGAGCGCTGTGGGTGGGCTACGCCGCCAACAAGGAGGACGTGCAGGTCACCCGCGTTCCGCTGCCGGCGCTGGAGGGCCGCTGAGATCGGGCGCTAAGGCAGCCTCACCGCGGTGGGCGGCGGAAACTCATCGAGCTGCCAGACCGACGCGCCGGACCGGTCGAGCATGTAGGGAGGCGGCTGGGTCCACTGCGGCTCGTAGCCGTGACTGAGGCGCTGCATCGGGGCCCGTGTCGGCGGCAAGGGGGGCTCATACACCCAACCGACGCGCACCCCGCAGGCCCGGAAGTCGGAGGCGCTGTCGGCGCGGCAGCGGAAGCCGTCGGCGGTCGCCTGGCAGTCGTCGACCCTGACGGCCGGCTTGAAGCAGGTTCCCTTGCGCTTGGCCGTGGCCTGGGCCTTGTCGGTGGCCAGGCGTATGGCTTCTTCCCGAGTGGGGGCCTTGGCCCAGTGCCAGCTCGACGCGACAGCGCCGCCGGCCGCCAGCGACACCGCCAGTCCGATCACGATGATCCGCGCCTTCATGTCGTGTCCTCCCGCGCTTCAGAGGATTTCGACAGGCGAGCTGGAAAGCGTCAACAATCTTCGCGGGCAATTGATGGTGCGTTCCACCTTTGGGGTCACTCCACCAGCGGCGCGCGCGAAGGATCCTGGCGCACGATCTCGCGTATGCCGACCAGGGTGGTGAACGAGCGCACCCGGCGGTCGTCGTTCAGCACCTCGTTGGTGAAGGCCTCGTAGGCCTCCATGGTCGGCACGGTGACCAGCAGGACGAAGTCGGTGCTGCCGGTGACGTGCCAGGCGCTGAGCACCTCCTTGCGCGCGGCCACCCCGGCGGCGAAGGCGTTGTAGATCGCGCTGCCCTCGCGCTCCATCTGCACCAGCACGTGCATGGTCAGGCCGGCGTTGAGGCGGGCGGGATCGACGATGGCCACGTCGGCGACGATCACGCCTTCCTTGCGCAGCCGCCGCAGCCGGCGCAGCACCGCGCTCTCGGAAAGCCCGACCTTCTCGGCCAGGCTGCGGGCCGGTTCCAGGTTGTCGCGGCGGACCAGTTCCAGCAGGCGACGGTCGAAGTTGTCGAGGGTGACGGATTTCGTCATCTGATCTACTCATATCGCCTGTTTTGGGCGGTATACGACGAATTTCGGCGAGAAGCGCCAGTCATCCGGTATTAGGTTGCGCCCATGTCCGCCGCCGCCATCCGCCGTCCCGCGCTCGACGCGCTGTTGCCCTATGCGGCCCTGTTCGGCGGCATGGTGACGCTGGCCGGCGGCACGTCGTTCGCCAAGACCCTGTTCCCGGCGGTGGGGGCCCAGGGCGTTTCGGCCTATCGCGTCGGTTTCGCGGCCGTGCTGCTGCTGCTGCTGTGGCGGCCTTGGCGGTTCCGCCTGACGCGCCAGGACCTCCTGGGCGTCGCCTTCTACGGCGCGGCGACCGGCGTGATGAACCTCTGTTTCTACATGTCGCTGCGGACCATCCCGCTGGGCGTGGCCATCGCCATCGAGTTCCTGGGCCCGCTGACCCTGTCGCTGCTGCATGCGCGCAAGGTCAGCCATTTCCTCTGCATCGGCCTGGCCGCCTTCGGCTTGCTGCTGCTGTTGCCGCTGAAGCTGGGCGGACCGGCGCTCGACCCGGTCGGCGTGGGCTTCGCCCTGGCGGCGGCCGTCTGCTGGGCGCTCTACATCATCGCCGGCAAGCGCATCGGCCACCTGCACGGCGGCCGCTCGGTGGCCATGGGCATGAGCGTGGCGGCGATGATCGTCGTGCCGTTCGGCGTCGTCTCGGCCGGCGCGGCCCTGCTCGATCCGCACCTGATGCTGCTGGGCCTGGTGGTCGCCATCTGTTCCAGCGCCGTGCCCTATTCGCTCGAGATGGTCGCCCTCAAGCGCATTCCCAAGCGCACCTTCGGCGTCATGCTCAGCGTCGAGCCGGCGATCGGCGCCATAGCCGGCCTGCTCGTCCTGTCCGAGCACCTGTCGATGCAGCAGTGGGCCGCCATCGCCTGCATCGTCGCGGCCTCGGCCGGCGCGATCCTGACCACCACGCCCGAGAACGCGGTGGTCGAGGATCCGGAAGAGCTGGAGCGTCCGGGCGCCTAAGGCGCCTCAACCGGCATCAGTCGGCTGTATTCCCAGGCCCAGGGCATGCCGGTCTCGCCCAGCGCGGCCTTGACCAGCGACGGGAAGATCCGCTGGCCGTCGCCGCTGTTGGTGAGGATCACCACGCAGCGCCGGCGCTTTTCGACGCAGACCATCATGTTGTCGGTGATGTCGTTGTGGCCGCCCTTGAAGAAGGCCCGGCCCTGCGGCCCCTCGAAGGCGACGACGCCGACGCCGGCCGCCAGCTTGATCCGGGCGTTGTCGGGGTTGGTCTCCTCGGTGAAGGTCGGGAATTCCGAGCGCGAGACGATCGGCAGCCCGCCGCGCGCGAACTCGGCGCGGGCCTTCTTCGACAGGCCCCAGCCGCCGGCCACGGCCGCCGCCAGCTTGCCCATGTCGTCGATGGTGGTGTCCAGCGAGCCGGCCGCCTTGACGCTGGACCGGTCGTCATGCGGCTGCCACTTGCCGCTCTCCTCGCGGCCGTCGGCGATGTCGGGAGCGAAGTCGTCGCGCCAGACCATGCCCGAGCGGCTCATGCCCAGCGGCTTGAAGAGGCGCCGGTCCATGTCCTCGCCGACCTTGATGCCGAGGCCCTGCTCGATGACGAACTGCATCAGGTTGATGCCTTCGCCGGAATAGGCGTAGCGGCTGCCGGGCTCGAACTTGATGTCCAGCTTCTCGTCGGGGTTCAGCCAGCGGAAGTTGGGAAAGCCCGCTGAGTGGCTGAGCAGGATGCGGGGCGTGATCTTCTTCCAGCGCTCGTCGCCGGCCAGGTCGGCATAGGCCTTGTAGTCGGGCAGGGGCTTGGGAAGGTAGGTCGCGATCGGCGTGTCGAGGTCGAGCCTGCCTTCGTCGACCAGCATCATGACGTAGTAGGCGAACACCGCCTTGGTGATCGAGGCGGCGTACATCACCGTCTGCGGCTGCAGGCGGTCGCCCTTCTCGTTGCGGACGCCCTGGGCCGTCACATGCGCGACCTTGCCGTCCTCGACCACGGCGACGGCCACGCCGGGGACCTTGCCCAGGGCCATCAGCCGGGCGACCTCGGCGTCCAGTTTCCTGTTCTCGGCATGCGCCGTCCCGGCGGCCAGACATAAGGCGGCGACCGTCGCCGCGCCCGCCAACGCTTTTCCAGACATTCCTTGAGGCCCCACGGTTGCGCGCTTACTCGCGCCGAGCGACCTTGGGGGCCATGGGCGTCTTTTTCAACCGCCGCTTGCTGCTGGCCGGGCTGCTGCTTTCAGGATGCGCGACCGTTCCGTCGCGCCCGCCGCGTCTGTTGCCGGGCGATCCGGAAAGGTTCGGTGAGCTCGAGCCGCTGACTTCCCTCAGAAGCGAGCACGAGGGCCTGGTGGTGGGCTTTCGGTCGCAAGGTTGCCTGCGCAAGGAGGACCTGCGGTTCTTCGTCGAGCAGAACGACGCGATACCCGACGTCGCCTTCGCGCGGCGGCGGCTGGAAACCTGCAAGGCGGCCGCGCCGGGCGAGGTGGAGATAAGGTTCGGCTGGGCGGAGCTGGGGATCGCGGCGGCGCCGGCGGTGCGGGTGCTCAATCCGGTGGGCCGCTGAGCCCCCTCACTTCGTCGCGATCGTAACCTTCGCGGGGAGCGGGCTTGCGGGGCTGGCGATAAGGCCGACCTTGTAGATGCCGCGATCCTGCAGCTGGCCCAGTACGCACATGACCTGGCTGTAGGCGGCGCCGGCGTCCGTCCTCAGCATGACCCGACCGTCGTCCTGGAGCGACAGCCAGGAGGCCGGCGCCTTGCAGGCGCTGGCGGCCGAGGTCAGGTCGGCGGGTTGCGCGGCGGCGGGGGCGCCAGCGAGGGCGGCGGCGGCGACAAAAGCGAGCAAGACAATCCTCCTGCGGTCGAACGCTATGTGGCGCGACTTGAGGTTGCGCGTCAACGCCCCCCTTCAGCCCTTCAGCCCTTCAGCCCTTCGGCGTGAAGCGCTCGACCATCCAGGGCAGCACGCGGGCGGGGCGCTTGGCGGCGATGTCGATCAGCACCCAGTCGGTGCGGCTCTGGGCGCACATCTCGCCGTCGGGGCCGTCGATGCGGACATAGCGCTCGAAGCGCGGCCCCTTCAGCTCGCCCACCCAGGTGTAGCCGGTAGCGATCTCGTGCGGCAGCAGCTCGCGGCGGTAGTCGATCTCGTGGCGGCGAGCGACCCAGCTCCAGGGAGCCCGTTCCTCTTCCGAGGCCCAGGCTTCCCAGTGCGCAATGGCCAGGTCCTGGGCCCAGCCCAGATAGACCACGTTGTTGACGTGGCCGTTGGCGTCGATGTCCGACGCCTTCGGCGCGAAGGTCAGGGGGAAGGCGTCGGCCGGCGGCGTGAAAAGCCGGCTCAAGCTTGGATGACGCCCTGCTCGATAAGGAACGACTTCAGCTCGCCCGACTGGAACATCTCGCGGACGATGTCGCTGCCGCCGACGAACTCGCCCTTCACGTAGAGCTGGGGAATGGTCGGCCAGTCGGTGAAGGTCTTGATGCCCTGGCGCAGCTCGTCGTCCTGCAGGACGTCGACGCCGACGAACTCGACGCCCAGGTGGTCGAGGATCTGCACAGCCACCGACGAGAAGCCGCAGCGCGGCTGGTCGGGCACGCCCTTCATGAACAGCACGACGGGGTGTTCGGCCACCGTCTTGGCGATGAATTCGAGGGCGGGGGAGGCGGCGACTTCGGTCATGGGGAGGAATTCCTTGGCGGTAACCCTTCAGCTAGGCGCCGGAAGGCCCCCGGTCAAGCGCGGCGCTTGGTTCCGGCGGCCTGTTCGGCCGAAAACCGCGCCATCTCGATCTGGGCGGCGCAGCCGGTCGGCAGGTCGCGCTCGACCACGGCGGCCAGGGCCTCGAGCTTGTCGCGCTTGGTGGTGATGATCTGCACCGTGGCCAGCGAGGGCTCGGTCAGGGCGTAGCCGAGGCAAAGCTCCTGGCCGGTCCAGCCGGTGGTGTTGTCGAGGAAGTCGTAGCCGCCGAGGTTGGTCAGCGGGTCGGTGCGGCGGCGCCACAGCGACGGCTTCTTGAAGATCGGCTTGGCCTCGCGCTCGCGGATGCTCTGCGGCCAGAAGTCCTCGCCGATCACGGCCACGTCGTGGGCCATGGCGTTGCGGATGCGGTGGCGGTCGGCCCAGCCGGACGACAGGTTGAACGGCGCGGCCAGGGCGTCGAACACACCGCCGGCCAGGTGCCGGTCCTGGCTCTCGCCGCGGCTGGCCAGGCCCAGAGAGCGGATCAGGCCCGACTGGCGCAGGCCCATCAGCGCGGCCATGGCCGTCGGCGGGAAGGCCGAGCCCGGGTCGTCGACCGTGATGAGGTCCACATAGGACAGGCCGCAGCGCTCGACGGCGGTGTCCACCAGGTCGTGGATCGCCTGGGCGCTGAGTAGCTCGCCGCCGCTGCGCAGGCGCCAGCCGACGAACAGCAGACGCCGCTCGATCGTGGTCAGCGACTCGCCCACGCCCTCCAGCAGGGCGTTGGACGAGCCGTGGACCTCGAAGCTGTTGATGCCCGCTTCCAGGGCCGTGAAGATCAGGTTGCGCCAGTCCTTGCCGCTCATGCGCGGGTGGTCGGCGAGCCGCAGCGTCACCGCCGAGATCGCCATGCCCGCCTTGCCGAAAGGACGATAGCGCAAGGTGCGTTACTCCGCCGGAGCCGCGGTTTCGAGCGCCAGGGCGTGCAGCTCGCCGCCCAGCACGTCGGCCAGGGCGCGGTTGACCATCTGGTGCTGCTTGACGCGGGTCAGGCCGCGGAAGGCGGGCGAGACGATGCGCGCCTTGTAGTGATCGCCGTCGCCGGCCAGGTCGGTCAGCACGATCTCGGAATCCGGAAAGGCCGCGTTCAGGCGGGCTTCGAGCACGTCGGGCGACATGGGCATGGGCGGATTCTCCGATCCTCGAAGGGGCTGTATGCCCCGTAAACCTTAAGATCGCGCATATGGCGGGCGTCGCGCCCGGAAGCAATCGTCGAGAGGCGGCGTGGTTGCGCAGGCAACGGCGTGGTGATCAAAACAGGCCAAGCCACGTTCCGTGACGGCGCAGACCGTGCGCGTGGGTAGGGAGTTCCGATGCGTTCGACGTTCGCGGCCAGCCTTCTGGCGACTTTTCTGACCAGCCTCGCCGCGCCCGCCCTGGCCGGTCCCGGCGACCAGGCCCTCGACGACGTGAAGATTCTGTCGGCCGACGCCATGCAGGGCCGCGCGCCGGGCACGCCGGGCTCGCAGCTGGCGCGGACCTACATCCTCGAACGCTTCAAGGGCATCGGCCTTGCGCCCATCGGCGAGGGCTTCGAGCAGCCGTTCCGCTTCACTCGCAAGGACGGCACGACGATCACCGGCGTCAACCTGGTGGCTCGCATCAAGGGGACGGCGCCCGACGGCAAGGCCCTGGTGGTCACCGCCCATTACGACCATGTCGGCGTGAAGAACGGCCAAGTCTACAACGGCGCCGACGACAACGCCTCGGGCGTGGCGGGCCTGCTGGCGGTGGCCGAGGCGTTCAGGGCCGATCCGCCCAAGCATGACGTGCTGATCGTGGCGCTCGACGCCGAGGAGGGCGGCCTGCGCGGCGCCAAGGCCTTCGTCGCACAGCCGCCGATCCCGCTGTCGGCCATCGGCCTGAACGTCAATTTCGACATGCTCAGCAAGAACGCCAAGGGCGAGCTCTACGCCGCCGGCGCTTCGCCGCAACCGGCCCTCAAGCCGATCCTCGAAGCCGTGGCCAAGACCGCGCCGGTCAGGCTGAAGCTCGGCCACGACACCGACGCCGACGGCAAGGACAACAACTGGACCAGCCAGTCCGACCACGGCGCCTTCGCCGAGAAGGGCGTGCCATGGGTCTATTTCGGGGTCGAGGACCACCCCGAATATCACCAGCCCACCGACGACTTCGAGACCATCCCTCAGCCCTTCTTCAAGGCCTCGGTGGCGACCGTCGTCCTGGCGACGCGGGCGTTCGACGAGCGGCTGGAGGAAGTGGGGCGTTAGGGCGGCTCGATCCTGGGATAGCGGACGGCTGAAAACGTCCCCACTCCGGCCCGTCCTCCCAGATGCTCCCCCTGAAGGGGGAGCTGTCGCGGAGCGACTGAGGGGGAAGGGATTGCTGATTTGGGGGATGCACTGACCTCATCAGGACCTTCCCCCTCCGGCCCTCTGGGCCACCTCCCCCTTCAGGGGGAGGATCTTCTCACTCCGCCTCGTCGTTGGCGGCTTCGACCTCGACGCCGAACACCTCGTCGATGATCTCCATGATCTCCTCGAGGTCGTCGAGCGTGACCTTGACGCGCATGGTCTGGTCGTCGTCGGCGGTGAGCGTCAGGAAGATGCCGTGCTCGGTCTCTTCCAGGATGAACTCGTCGAGATTGGCGATGACGGCCATGTTGCGCCTCCCGGGCTTCATAAGGGGGAGCGGCCGGCGGCGGCTTTCGTTCCGCGATCTTGCCGCCGCCGACACAGGGCTTCAGGCCACGCCGTAGCGGGGCGCGGGCCGGTCGCGCGACAGGTTGGGCGCCAGGTTCAACCGGGCCGCGTCATAGGCGGCGAAGTCGCCCGCCTCGGGCAGGGAGGGGATGGTCACCAGCTCGTCCTGGTCGAAGCCGGCCAGGGCCGCGTCGACGAGGTCGCCCACCTCCATCACCGTCGACGGATCCAGCGCGTCGACGCTGCCGCCCGAGCGGTCCCAGATCTCGGTGCGGGTGGCGCCGGGCAGCACCGCCTGCAGCTTGATCGCTTCGGGCAGCTGGCTGCGCAGCCCTTGGGTGAAGTAGGTCACATAGGCCTTGGTCGCGCCGTAGACCGGCGAGCGGAACTCGGGCAGCAGCCCCACCACCGACGAGATGTTGACGATGGCGCCGCGGCCGCGAGCGTTGAAGGCGCCGGCCGCCGCGTGGGCCAGGCGCGTCACCGACACCACGTTCAGCTGGATCAGGTTGTCGACCTTGTCGACGTCCTGGTCGACGAAGTCGCCGCCCAGCGCCGCGCCGGCGTTGTTGATCAGGATGTCGATGCTCGCGTCGTCGCGCAGGCGGGCCTCGACGCGGGACAGGTCGACGGCGTTGGTCAGGTCGGCCTGGAGGATGTCGACCTTGACGCCGGTCTCGCCGCGCAGGCGTTCGGCGAGGGCGGCCAGGCGCGCCGCGTCGCGGGCGACCAGCACCAGGTCGTGGCCGCGCCGGGCCAGGCGGTCGGCATAGGTGGCGCCGATGCCGGTGGAGGCGCCGGTGACCAGGGCCGCGCCGGGAAACTGCTTCTTGCTCATGTCTCGATCCCCTCGGGATGCTGGCCGCCACGCTCGTCGCGGCGGGGTGACTTGCAGATGGCTAGTGACTTTCGAATTGCAAGTGACTGGCTTTCATTTTGCTATCGACCGCCTATCTTCATCTCATGACCACGCGCGCCTTCGATCCCGGACAGTGCCCCGTCGGCCGCACGCTCGAACGCGTCGGCGACACCTGGAGCCTGATGATCCTGCGGGACGCCCTGCAGGGGCTGACCCGTTTCGACGCGTTCGAGAAGAGCCTCGGCGTGGCCCCCAACATCCTCACCAAGCGCCTGGCCGGACTAGTACAATCCGGCTTTCTCGAGCGGCGGCCCTATCAGGAGCGGCCGGTGCGCCACGAATACGTGCCGACGGCGCGGGGGCGGGACTTCGCGCCGGTGCTGACCGCGCTGCTGGCCTTCGGCAACCGCCACTTCGCGCAAGAGGGGATCGCCGGCCAGCTGGTCGACGTGGCCACGGGCGAGGCGGCGCAGCCGATCATGGTCGACGCCCGCAGCGGCCGGCCGATCGATGGCGAGGCCTTCACCTACGCGGCCGGCCCCGCCGCCGGCGAGGTGGTGCGCAACCGCGCAGCCCTGATCGAGGCCCGACGCGGGCGCGGTTGAGGCGATCGCGGCCAAGGTTGTCCACCGTTGCTGACCGCCTTGTCAGGCGGGCGTCAGCCTGACGACCCGATGGCGCCGCTACATCCGTCGCAACCTCTCCGGAACGACGGATTTCTCGATGATCTCGCTTGTGCGGACCGCTTTGGCGCGTCCCTACACCTTCGTCGTCATGGCCGCGATGATCCTCATCGTGGGCGTGCTGGCCATTCTGCGCACGCCCACCGACATCTTTCCGGAGATCCGCGTCCCCGTCGTGGCGGTGGCCTTCACCTATAACGGCCTGTCGCCGGAAGACATGTCGGGCCGGATCCTGACGCCCTACCAGCGGGCCCTGACCACCACGGTCAACGACATCGAGCACATCGAGGCCACCTCGCTGCAGGGCATCGGGGTGGTGAAGGTCTATTTCCAGCCCGGCGCCGACATCCGCCTGGCCAACGCCCAGATCACCGCCGTCTCCCAGACCCTGCTGCGCCAGATGCCGACCGGCACCACCCCGCCGCTGGTGCTGAACTACAACGCCTCGACCGTGCCGATCGTGCAGCTGGCGCTGTCGGGTCAGGGCATGAGCGAGCAGCAGCTGTTCGACTACGGCGTCAACTTCATCCGCACGCGCCTGGTCACCGTACCCGGCGCGGCCGTGCCGTTCCCGTTCGGCGGCAAGACCCGCCAGATCCAGGTCGACATCGATCCGCAGGCCCTGCTGTCCAAGGGGCTGTCGGCCACCGACGTCGGCGCGGCCATCGCGGCCCAGACCCAGATCACGCCCGCCGGCTTCGTCAAGATCGGCGAGTTCCAGTATTCCCTGCGGCTCAACAACGCCCCGGGCTCGGTCGACGAGCTGAACGCCCTGCCGGTGCGCACGGTCAACGGCGCCACTATCCGCCTGGGCGACGTCGCCCACGTCCGCGACGGCTCGGCCCCGCAGCAGAACGTCGTCCACGTGGACGGCCAGCGCTCGGTGCTGATGACGGTGCTGAAGTCGGGCGCGACCTCGACCATCGCCATCGTCGACGGCATCAAGGGCGCGCTGCCCGAGCTGAAGGCCCAGCTGCCGGCCGAACTGTCGATCACGCCGCTGAACGACCAGTCGACCTTCGTGAAGGCCGCCGTCGAGGGCGTGGTGCACGAGGGCGCGCTGGCCGCGGTGCTGACCTCGCTGATGATCCTGCTGTTCCTGGGCAGCTGGCGCTCGACGGTGATCATCGCCGTGTCGATCCCGCTGGCCGTGCTGGCGGCGGTGGCGGCCCTGGCCGCCTTCGGCCAGACCCTCAACGTCATGACCCTGGGCGGCCTGGCCCTGGCCGTCGGCATCCTGGTCGACGACGCCACGGTGACCATCGAGAACATCAATTGGCACCTGGAGCACGGCAAGGACGTCAAGACGGCGATCCTCGACGGCGCGGCCCAGATCGTCACGCCGGCCTTCGTCTCCCTGCTCTGCATCTGCATCGTCTTCGTGCCGATGTTCTTCCTGCCGGGCGTGTCGGGCTTCCTGTTCGTGCCGATGGCCATGTCGGTCGTCTTCGCGATGATCGCCTCGTTCCTGCTGTCGCGGACCCTGGTGCCGACCATGGCGGCCTTCCTGCTGAAGCCGCACGCGCCGCACGACCAGGAGGCGCCGTCCAGGAACCGCCTCGTGCGCTTCCAGCGCGGCTTCGAGCGGGCGTTCGCCAAGGTGCGCGACGCCTATGCCGGTCTGCTGGGCTTTGCGCTCGGCGCGCGCGGCAAGTTCGTCGCCGGCTTCCTGGCCTTCGCGGTGCTGAGCCTGGCGCTGGTTCCGTTCCTGGGCCGGAACTTCTTCCCGGCCGTGGACTCCGGCTCGATCGCCATGCACGTCCGCGCGCCCAGCGGCTATCGGGTGGAGGAGTCGGCGGCGCTGTTCGACCGCATCCAGCGCCAGGTGCGCACGATCATTCCGAACGCCGAGATCGAGACGATCGTCGACAACATCGGCCTGTCCACCAGCGGCATCAACGTCGCCTACAACGCCTCGGGCACCATCGGCCCGATGGACGGCGACATCCTGATCAGCCTGAAGAAAGGCCACAAGCCGACCGACGACTACGTCAAGGCGCTGCGCCAGGAACTGCCCAAGGCCTTCCCGACCGCGACCTTCTCGTTCCTGCCGGCCGACGTCACCAGCCAGATCCTGAACTTCGGCAGCCCCGCGCCGATCGACATCCAGGTGGCCGGCGGGGATGCGGCGACCAACCAGGCCTACGCCCAGAAGATCCTGCGGGCGATCCGCGGCGTCGAGGGCATCGCCGACGTGCGCATCCAGCAGCCCACCGGCTCGCCGCAGCTGCGCTTCGACGCCGACCGCACGCGCATCCACGCCCTGGGCCTGGACGAGCGCGACGTCACCGCCAGCCTGGCCGGGGCCGTGGCCGGCAGCGGCCAGACCGCGCCGGTGTTCTGGCTGAACCCGCAGAACGGGGTGTCCTATCCGATCGTCGCCCAGACGCCGGAGTACCTGATCGACAGCTTCGAGAAGCTGGGCGCCATCCCGGTCACCGGCAGCCGCGTGCCGAACGAGGCGCCGCAGGTGCTGGGCGGCCTGGGCGCGCTGAGCCGCGGGACGACCGCCGCCGTGGTCTCGCAATACAACATCCAGCCGATGGTCAACGTCTATGCGGCCACCCAAGGCCGCGACCTGGGCGGCGTGGCCACCGACGTCCAGAAGGTTCTCAAGAACCTGGAGAAGGACAAGCCGGCCAAGGTGCGCGTCACCCTGCGCGGCCAGTACCAGACCATGAACACCGCCTTCTCCGGCATGGGCTGGGGCCTGCTCGGCGCGGTGGTGATGATCTACCTGCTGATCGTCATCAACTTCCAGTCCTGGCTGGACCCGTTCGTGATCATCTCGGCCCTGCCGGCCGCCCTGGCCGGCATCGCCTGGATGCTGTTCGCCACCGGCACGCCGCTGTCGGTGCCGGCCTTGACCGGCGCGATCATGTGCATGGGCGTAGCCACGGCCAACTCGATCCTGGTGGTCAGCTTCGCCCGCGAGCGGCTGGCGGCCACCGGCGACGCCGTGCAGGCCGCGTTCGAGGCCGGGGTCACCCGCTTCCGCCCGGTGCTGATGACCGCCCTGGCCATGATCATCGGCATGGGTCCCATGGCCCTGGCCCTGGGGGAGGGCGCCGAGCAGAACGCGCCCCTGGGCCGCGCCGTGATCGGTGGCCTGATCTTCGCCACCTGCGCCTCGCTGCTGTTCGTCCCGACCATCTTCGCCATCGTCCACGGCCGCCGCCCGCGCGCCGAGACCCCGTCCACCGAAGGACACGTCCATGCCTGACACCCTGCCCAAGACCGATCCGCGTCGGCTGCGCCGCCTGGCGCTGGTCGGCGCCGCGGGTTTCGCCCTGATCCTGGCGACGGGGGCGGCCGCCCGCTTCATGACCGGCAAGGACCTGGCCGGCGCCAGCCAGGACGCCGGCGTCGTCACCGTCAGCGTCGTGCGGCCCACCGCCGGCGAGGACGGCGCGCTGGTTCTGCCCGGCCGCCTGCAGGCCTGGAACCAGGCGCCGGTCTACGCCCGCACCGACGGCTACCTGCGCCGCTGGTACGTCGACATCGGCCAGCCGGTGAAGGCCGGCCAGGTGCTGGCCGAGATCGACGCGCCGGAAGTCGACCAGCAGTTGGTCGCCGCCCGCGCCGCCCTCGCCACCGCCTCGGCCCAGCGCGACCTGGCCGCCGTCGGCGCGGCGCGCTGGAAGCGTCTGGTCGGCGAGAACGCCGTCTCCCAGCAGGAGGCCGACGAGAAGCAGGGCGATCTGGCCGCCCGCGAAGCCATGCGCAACGAGGCCGCCGCCAATGTGCGCCGGCTGGAAAGCCTGGCCGCCTTCAAGCGCATCGTCGCGCCGTTCGACGGGGTGGTGACCAGTCGCGACACCGACCTGGGCGCCCTGATCAGCGCCGGCGGCGGCGCGCCGTCGCCGCTGTTCACGGTGTCGGACACCCGTCGGCTGCGCCTCTATGTCAGCGTGCCCCAGAGCATGGCCGCCTCGATCCGTCCGGGCATGACCGCCAGCTTCTCGAGCCCCGACCTGCCGGGCCAGTCGTTCCAGGCGCATCTGGTGCGCGCCGCCGACGCCGTCGACGCCCAGTCGGGCGCCATGCTGGTGCAGCTGGAGGTCGACAACGCCGCCGGCCAGCTGAAGCCCGGCGCCTACGCCCAGGTCAGCCTGGACCTCGGCAAGGGCGCGGCGAGCGCGCCGGCGACCCTGCGCGTGCCGGCCAACACCCTGCTGTTCCGCAAGGAGGGCACGGCCATCGCCGTGGTCGACAGCAACGGCAAGGTGCAGATCCGCAAGGTCATGATCGCCAAGGACCACGGTTCGGAGCTGGAGCTGGCCGGCGGCCTGGCCGCCAGCGACTGGGTGGTCAGCAGCCCGCCGGACGCCATCGCCGACGGCGACACGGTGCGCGCCATCCAGCCCAAGCCCGCCCCCGCCAAGACGGCGCAAGCCAACGGAGGCGCCGGTGCGCGCGGCTGACGCTGTCCTGCCCCTGGCGCTGCTGGGCCTGGCGGCTTGCAGCACGGCGCCGGCCTATGCGCCGCCGGCCGTCTCGACCCCGGCCGCCTTCCGCGACACCGGGCCCTGGACCCCTGCCGCCGCCGCCGCCCCACAGGCCGGCGACTGGTGGGCGGTGTTCGCCGACCCGACCCTGGCGGGACTGGAGCAGCGGCTGGCCGGCGGCAACGCCAGCCTGGCCCAGGCCCTGGCCCGCTATGACCAGGCCCGCGCCCTGGCCCGCCAGGCGCGCACGGACCTCTATCCCTCGGTGGGCGTCGACGCCGGCGCCGCCAGCCAGCGCACGATCTCGTCGGGCCGCACCGATCCGGTCGGGATCAGCGCCTCGGCCGCCTACGAACTCGACCTCTGGGGCCGGGTGCGCAACCAGGTCGAGGCCGGCCGCGCCGACGCGCAGGCCAGCGCCGCCGACCTCGCCGCCGTGCGCCTGAGCCTGCAGGCGCAGCTGGCCGACGCCTATTTCCAGCTGCGCGGGGCCGACGCCCAGATCGCCGTGCTGGCCTCGACCGCCGACGCCTATCGCCAGGCGCTGGACCTGACCCGTCGCCGCCAGGTCGGCGGGGCGTCCAGCGCGCTCGACACCGGCCGCGCCGAGACCCAGCTGGCCACGGCGCTTTCGCAGCAGGAGCAGGCCCAGGCCGATCGCGCCCTGCTGGAGCACGCCCTGGCGGTGCTGGTCGGCGAACCGGCTTCCAGCTTCTCCGTAGCCTCCGTCGAAGGATTGTCGGACGCGCCGCGCACGCCGGTGAGCACGCCGTCGGCGGTGTTGCAACGCCGGCCCGACATCGCCGCGGCCGAGCGCCGGGTGGCCGCCGCCAACGCCCGCGTCGGCGTGGCCCGCGCCGCCTGGTTCCCGACCGTCACCCTGGCCGCCAGCGGCGGCTGGCAATCGACCGGCGGCGAGCTGCTGACCACGGCCAACCGCGTCTGGGCCCTGGGCCCGGCGGCCGCGGCCCTGCCGCTGCTGGACGGCGGCGCCCGCAAGGCCGAGGTCGCCCGCAGCCGGGCGGTGTTCGACGAGGCCGCCGCGGGCTATCGCCAGACCGTGCTCGACGCCTTCCGCGAGGTCGAGGACCAGATGGCGCTGGCCAACCGCCTGGCCGCCGCCCAGTCCCGTCAGGACGAGGCCGTCGACGCGGCCGCCCGCACCGCGGCCTTGGCCACGACCCGCTACCGGGAAGGCGCGGCCAGCTATCTGGACGTGGTCACCGCCCAGACCGCCGAACTGGACGCCCGCCGCTCGGCCCTGGACCTGCGCACCCGCCGGCTGGCGGCGAGCGTGGATTTGATCCGCGCGCTCGGCGGCGGCTGGACAGGCGGGGAGGGCGCCTAGGGTTCGGACTCAATTTTCCAGCGGCAAGACTGAAGTTCGAAACTTCCAACGATCGTCATCCCGGCCGCAGCGAAGCGGAGAGCCGGGACCCAGGGGCAACCGCAGTGCGCCGGCCGCTGGGTCCCGGCTCTACGGCCCGCAATGCGGGCCTTCGGCCGGGATGACGGCCTTCTTCACCAGCCCCAATCGAGTCCGGATCCTAGGGCTTCGCCGCCGCCGCCGGCTGGGGCTTGGGATACCAGAGCGCGTTGACGATCACCCAGCGGTCGCCGAACCGGCCAAGGTTCAGGTGGTCGACGAACCAGGGGGTCTCCACCCGCGCCACCGCCACGTTGCCGGCGACGTCGAGCACCCGCACGCTGCGGTCCCACTGCTCGCGCGGGGTCTTCAGGGCGCCCTGCCGGGTCAGGCCCGCCAGCTCGTCGCGGTTCATGCGCCGCAGGCCGAGGGTCTCGTCGGGATCGGGCCGCGAGCGGATGGCGCGCTTGGCGAGGTCCGGGTGCAGCGAGCGGGTGACGCGCGCGACGTCGCCTTCCAGCTGGCCGTCGACATAGTCGTAGGCCACCGCCTCGACCGCCTTCACCGCCGCCGGATCGAGCGCCTGCGGCGCGACGGCCGCCGGTTGGACTGGAGCGGCGGCGGGCGGCGGGGTCGATCCGTCGAGAGCTATGGCGGCGAGCAGGGCGGCGATCATGGGCGTCTCCGAGTTGCGGATGAGAGGGGTGTCACTCGACGGGCCGGGTCCAGACGAGGGCGGCGAGGTCCTTGGACTTCAGGTCGATCTCCTCGCCCTCGGGCGTGCCGTACTGAAAGCCCTCCAGGCAGGTCGGAAAGCCGTCCTCGAGCCAGAGGACGAACCCCATCAGCAGGGTCTTGCCGTCGACCGCGACCTCGGCGGTGGGCCCCTCGAGCGTACGCGTGGGCCAGACGACGGGCGGCTGGCCCCTGTCGACGTCGAAGCAGGTGTAGAAGCCGTGGCCGGTGTTCTCGCGCTCAGGCAGCCGCATCGTCGCCAGCAGCGAGCGCAGCTGCCGCGCGATGGCCGGCCGGCCGTCGCAGATCGCGCCCAGCGCGGCCTTTTCAAGATCCGTGAAACCCGACATGCGCCCCCCTGGGCGCGACCTTAGCGCCAAGGTCGCGGGTCGCCTATGGGGGCTCTTAGGGCTCAGGCCTCGGCCGGCTCGATCCTGCGAGCGGCGGGCTCCTGCGGATCGCCGCTCGCGACCGTCCCGCCGGGCAGGACGAAGCCGATCAGAACCTCGCCGTCCTCGCAGCGGGCGAACACCGTGCCGCCGTGCATCGTGACGATGGCCTTGACCACGGCCAGGCCCAGGCCATGGACGTCGTGGCTGTGCTCGCGGGCCCGGTCGAGGCGATAGAAGCGGTCGAACAGCCGCGCCAGGTGCGCCTCGGGGATCGGACCGCCGCGGTTGCGCACGCCGAGGCACACCTTGCCGTCCTGCGGCTCGATGGTCACCCTCACGGTCTTGCAGTCGACGCCGTGGCGGATGGCGTTGTCGAGCAGGTTGGTCACCGCCCGGCCCAGCAGCGAGGCGTCGGCCGCCACCATGCCGTCGCCGACCACCTCCAGCCGCACGCCGGCGTCCTCGAACAAGACGTCCAGGAAGTCGGCGGTCTTGTGGGTCAGGCCGGCCAGCGACACGGGTTCGAGATTGGCCGCCAGCGCGCCCTGGTCGGCGCGGGCCATGAACAGCATGTCGTTGATGATGCAGCGCAGGCGGTCCAGCTCTTCCAGGTTCGAGTGCAGCACCTCTTCCAGCTCGCCGGTGTCGCGCGGGCGGGACAGGGCCACCTGGGTCTGGCCGATCAGGTTGCCCAGCGGCGTGCGCAGTTCGTGGGCGACGTCGGCGTTGAACGAGGCCAGGCGCTCATAGGCGTCCTGCAGGCGATCCAGCGCGCCGTTGAAGGCGGTCATCAGGCCTACCAGCTCGGTCGGCAGGTTCTGGGTCGGCATGCGCAGGCCAAGGTCGTTGGGATTCAGCGCGCGGGCCCGCTGCGACAGCCGGTCGACGGGGGCCAGGCCCTTGCGGGCGACCCACCAGCCCAGCAGGCTGACCAGCGCGATCGTCACCAGCGAAACGGCCAGCACCCCGACGCCCAGCACCTTGCGCGAGGCGTCGAACGGCGCGGTGTCGGCGGCGATCACCAGCCGCACCTCCGGCCGCTCCAGATAGGGCGGCACGCGGCGGGTCAGCGTCATGTAGCGCCTGCCGTCGAAATGGATCAGGTCGATGCCGTCGCGCGCCCGGGCCAGGGCGTCGTCGGGGGCGAAGCGGAAGCGGGCGTCGGGGCAGTCGACGCGGTAGCGGATGCTGCCGTTGGCCGGGGTGAACGACTGCAGCTTGTCGCCCAGCATCGGCCAGCGCTTGGGATCGCCGGCGTGGCGGATCATCGCGTCGATGATCTCCATGCGGGCGTTCAGCTCCTCGGCCTGGTGGCGGCGCAGCTCCAGGCTCTGGAAGCCGAAGATCGCCACGCCGGCCAGCACCGACACCAGGGTCGTGGCGATGGCGAACATCAGGGCCAGGCGCCCGGCTATGGACTGAGGTCCGATGGCCTTGGGGGCGATGGGGGCGGGGGTCATTCGGGGCTTCCGTCGGGACGGTGCTCGAGCACGTAGCCCATGCCGCGCACGGTGTGCAGCAGCTTGGTCTCGAACATGCCGTCGATCTTGGCCCGCAGGCGCTTGATGGCCACCTCGACGACGTTGGTGTTGGTGTCGAAATTGATGTCCCAGACCAGCTCGGTGATGATGGTCTTGGAGACGATCTGCGACTGGCGACGGCCGAGCACCGCCAGCAGGGCGAACTCCTTGGCCGTCAGGTTCAGGCGGCGGCCGGCGCGGGTGGCGCGGCGGGCCAGCAGGTCCAGGTGCAGGTCGCCGACGGTGATGGTGGTGGCCTCGCCGCGGCCACGCCGGGTGATGGCCTGCAGGCGCGCCAGCAGCTCCAGGAACGAGAACGGCTTGACCAGGTAGTCGTCGGCCCCGGCGCCCAGGCCGCGCAGGCGGTCGTCGACGCTGTCGCGGGCGGTCAGCATGATCACCGGCGTCTGGCGGGTCTGGCGCAGGCGCTCCAGCATGGCCACGCCGTCCAGGCCCGGCAGCATGCCGTCCAGCACGATGGCGTCGTAGTCGAGGGTCTGGGCCAGGTGCAGGCCGTCTTCGCCGTCGCCGACGAAGTCGACGGAATAGCCCTGCTCCGTCAGCCCCTTGCGCAGGTAGGCGACGGTCTTGGGTTCGTCCTCGACGATCAGGATCTTCATGGTGGCGGCGGCCCGGCGGCGCGGTGTTCGTGCGGCGGAGGCGTAAGGCCTCCTCGAACAGCTTTGATACAGCGTCCTCGCGCCGACCGCCACGGCTGGGGCGGGAAGGGGGCTCGGTGGCGGCCGGGCGAGAACTGCAGCCTAGGTGCCAGAGCGCTCCGGTCGCCAGGCTGACGCCAGCATGACATTTCTGACCGGAAGGCTGCGGCGGCGTCGATGCGCGCCATCGCCAATTGCGGAGCTCTTCGATTCATGTCCAGGTTGCGCCCGATTTCGGCGCGGCGCGCGCCATGTACGAGGGGCGAGTGATGGCGATCTGGACGATCGAGGTGGTCAACGAGACCGGGGCGGCCAAGGACTTCTTCGTCTACAGCGAGCCGCCCAAGGTGCGGTTTTCCGGCCAGGCGGTCGCGGTCCATCCCTGCGCCTGGATCACCTATCCGGGGATCCAGCCCGGCGATCGCAGGCGCTCGACCTTCAGCGAGAGCATCGCCATCTACGTAGACCTGAGCGGCGCGAAGCCCGAGCCGGGCGTGGTGCTGGTGGAAAGCGCCAACGTGCCGGTCGACGCCCGGGCGCGCGACAGCGTCAGCCTGCTCAACGACTTCAACAGCGGCATCTTCGGGCCCGTGGAGCATGACCGTTCGGACTACGGCACGGTCTCGCTGCATACGCCCGATCCGCTGTCCCGCAATTCGTTCCCGCCGCCCTCGACGATCGGGCTGGGCAAGTACGGCGACAGCGACCTGCCGTACCCGATCGCCGGTTTCCCGCCCCAGGCCGGCGGCGTGTTCGTCATCGAGCCGTCGCATCGCTTCCATCTGGCGCAGGGACGTCCGCTGCGCGGCGAAGCGCTGGCGCTGCATCCGCCGTCGCTGGTCGCCGTCGACTTCGACCAGGACAAGCTGACGGCGACGATCGTGGCCAAGGCCGACGGGACCTTCGCCGTCACCTACGAGCCCATCTGATCGAGCGGAGGCGAGCATGGCGGTCTGGACGATCGAGATCGTGAACGGCGGCGCCAAGGCCCGCAGCTACGCGCTGCTGCCCGCGCCGCCGGACGTCACCCTGGACGGCGCGCCGGTCGCGGTATGGCCCGCCGTCTGCGCGCCCTTCGATTATGTCGAGCCGAACGCGCCCCGGGCGACCACCTTCAGCGAGGCCGTGCAGGCGCTGTTCGCCTTTCCGGCCAAGGTGGAGGTCGAGCGCGTGATCAAGGCGGCTTTCACGGCGCCGGTGAACCCGCTGGCCCGCGACCTCGTCACGATCACCCACATGGACCACGAGGGCCCCAGCCGGGGCTTTGCAGAGAAACTCACCGCCGGCGCCGCCGAGCCCGGTCACTTCGCGATCGACACCAAGGCCGATTTTCCGGAAGGCGACGGGGTCGTGCTGGGCATGACCAAGCAGATCGACAGCAACGAGCCCGTACCGGCGGCGGTGTTCGACGCCCGGCCGCACGTCACCTACCAGATCCGGCCGCGGCCGGTGTTCCACCTGGTCGAGGGGCGCTACGTGCGCGGCAAGGTGCTGGACCTGTCGGCCAAGGGCGGCGCGGTCATCGACTTCACGGGCCGCGAGCGGGCAAAGGCCACCGTCGTCCAGGCGGCCGACGGCGTCTTCTCGGTGACGTACGATCCGGCCTGACGCGCGTCAGTCGACGCAGATCGCGCCCGTCGCCTTGCCGTTCACGACCTTGGCGTAGCAGCCGAACTGCACGTTCGAGCGCTTGCACTGGCCGGTCACCGGCGCGTCGTTGGGCTCGAGATTACCCTCGACGATGCAGCCGCCCTGGCACTGGGCGTTGTCGGTGCAGGCCTTGCCGGCGTCGGCATAGGGCACGACGCAGGTGGGCAGGCCCCGGCGGCCGACCGTCTCGATCTGGCCGCCGCGCGCGGCGCAGGTCTCGGCGGTGTCGCTGCCCGAAGCCGCTTGCGTCGGCGACGGCGGAGGAGCCGTCGGGGCGCAGGCGGCCAGGGTCAGCAGGGCAGCGGCGATCAGCGGCAGGCGCATCTGGAACACTCTTTCGATACTCTCGCCGCTCGGACGATCAGCCCATGAACGCCGGCAGCCAGGCTTCGTTCGCCTCGCGCAGCCTGGCCAGCGGGATCGAGAACAGGCCCGCGGAGGCGAAGGCCTCGCCGCCGGCCACGCCCGCGATGTTGGCGTGCACGCCGGCGTCCTTGGCCGCTTCCAGCAGGGCGTCCGGATCGGGCGTCGCCACCAGGTAGCGGGCCTGGTCCTCGCCGAACAGGTAGGGGTGGGCATGGGCGTGGCTGGTGGCGTTCAGGGTGACGCCGACCTGGCTGGCCAGGGCGATGTCGGCCGCGGCGACCAGCAGGCCGCCGTCCGACAGGTCGTGCACGCCGGCCACCAGGCCCGAGCCGATCAGGCCGCGGACGAAGTCGCCGTTCTTGCGCTCGACGGCCAGGTCGACCGGCGGCGGGGCGCCGTCCTCGCGGCCCAGGATCTCGCGCAGATAGATCGAGGCGCCCAGTTCGCCGTGCGTCTCGCCGATCAGCACCAGGGTGTCGCCCTCGGCCACATTGCCAAAGCCCGTGCGCAGGTCGTAGTCGGCCAGCAGGCCGACGGCCCCGACGGTCGGGGTCGGCGGAATGGCGACGCCGTTGGTCTCGTTGTAGAGGCTGACATTGCCGCTCACGACCGGGAAGTCGAGCACGCGGCAGGCCTCGGCCATGCCGTCGGTGGCGCGCACGATCTGGCCCATGGTTTCGGGCTTTTCGGGGCTGCCGAAGTTCAGGTTGTCGGTGATGGCGATAGGCAGCGAGCCGGCGGCCGTCAGGTTGCGCCAGGCCTCGGCGACGGCCTGCTTGCCGCCTTCGTACGGGTCGGCCTGGACGTAGCGCGGGGTGCAGTCGCTGGTCACGGCCACGGCCTTGCCGGTGCCGTGGATGCGCACGATGCCGGCGTCGCAGCCGGTGGCGCTGTCTTCCAGGGTGTCGGCCATCACGTGGCGATCGTACTGCTCCCACAGCCAGCGCTTGGAGGCCATGTCGGGGCAGCCCAGGACCTTGAGCACGGCCTCTTCCCAGTTCTCGGGGGCGGGCACGTGGCCGGGGTCGAGGCGGGCGTCGACCTTGGGCTGCGTCCACGGACGGTCATACAGCGGCGCGTCGTCGAACAGCGGGGCCAGCGGCACGTCGCAGACCGTCTCGCCGTGGTGCTTGAGCACCAGGCGGCCGGTGTCGGTGGTGTAGCCGATGACGGCGGCGTCCAGGCCCCACTTCTCGAAGATGGCGTGGCCGTCCTGCTCGCGGCCGGGCTTGAGGACCGCCAGCATGCGCTCCTGGCTTTCCGACAGCATCATCTCGTAGGCCGACATGCCGGTTTCGCGCTGCGGGACCATGTCCATGTTCAGCTCGATGCCGACGCCGCCCTTGCCGGCCATCTCGACCGACGACGAGGTCAGGCCCGCCGCGCCCATGTCCTGGATCGCCGCGACCGCGCCCGTCGCCATCAGCTCCAGCGTGGCCTCGATCAGCAGCTTTTCGGCGAAGGGGTCGCCGACCTGGACGGTCGGGCGCTTTTCTTCCGAGTCCTCCGAGAACTCGGCCGACGACATGGTCGCGCCGTGGATGCCGTCGCGGCCGGTCTTGGAGCCGAAATAGACGACCGCCAGGTTCGGGCCCGGGGCGGCCGAGTAGAAGATGCTGTCGGCCTTGGCCAGGCCCACGCACATGGCGTTGACCAGGATGTTGCCGTTGTAGCCCTTGTGGAAGTTGGTCTCGCCGGCGACGGTGGGCACGCCCACGCAGTTGCCGTAGCCGGCGATGCCGGCGACCACGCCGTCCACTAGGCGCTTGGTCTTGGGGTGGCCCGGCTCGCCGAAGCGCAGGGCGTTCAGAAGGGCGATGGGGCGCGCGCCCATGGTGAAGACGTCGCGCATGATGCCGCCCACGCCCGTCGCCGCGCCCTGGTAGGGCTCGATGTAGGACGGGTGGTTGTGGCTCTCCATCTTGAAGATGATCGCGTCGCCGTCGTCGATGTCGATGACGCCGGCGTTCTCGCCGGGACCGCAGATCACGCGCGGACCGCTGATCGGGAACTTCTTGAGCTGGTTCTTGGACGACTTGTACGAGCAGTGCTCGGACCACATCACCGAAAACACGCCCAGTTCGACGAGGTTGGGCTCGCGGCCCAGGCGGTCGAGGACGACCGCGTATTCCTCGGGCTTCAGACCGAATTCGGCGGCCGTATCGGCCATCGACTTGGCGGGGGATTTGGCGGGGGCGTTGGTCGGTGCGCTCATGGGCGCGCCTTCTAGCGCGGCTGGGGGGATTCCGCTATATTTCTGGTGACCGAAGAGGCGCTTCTCGCATGGGTATCGAGATCAATCGTGGCGAGATCGAGCGTCTGGCGCGCGAACTTTCCGAGATCACGGGGCAGAGCCCCGATGAGGCGGTCCGTAGCGCACTCGCCGAGAAGATCGACCGTTTGGTTCGATCAGCGCCCGGTTCGGCAACTTATGAAGCGCGCAAGGCAGCCTTCTTTGCACGGCTCGATGCGAGGCCGCGAACCGCTGACGCTCGGACGTGGAAGCAGATCGAAGACGAGGATCTCTACGACGAGCGCGGACAGCCAATCGGATGATCATCGATACCTCGGCGCTTGCCGCTATCCTGTTGAAGGAGCCCGAGGCCGGACGATTCTATGATGCGATCATGGCGGTCGCCGAGCCCAAGCTGTCTGCAGCCTCGTTTGTGGAACTTGTCGAGGTCTACGCAAAGAAGATCGAGATCGACGACGTCATGGAGGTCGTGCGCGAGGATCTGGCTATGTTGGGCATTGTCGTCGTGCCGGTGACGTCCCAACAGGCCGTGCTCGCAGGAGCGGCAAGGTTGCGCTTCGGCAAAGGCCGGCACGCCGCCCGCCTGAACTACGGCGACAGCTTCTCCTATGCCTTGGCCAGGTCGCTGAACGCGCCGCTGCTCTTCAAGGGCGACGACTTCACCCATACCGACATCCGCCCGGCGCTCTGACGCCTGGCGGGAAAACTCTCGCGAAAACAGAAGCTAAGCAGGAACTAAGGCAGCTGCGCCGAAGGAACGCGGCGAGTCTTGCGCCCGTTCTTCATCCCGTGCGCATCGCAGCGCGCGGAACGAAGAGGAGTAAGGCCCATGGGCGAGCAAACCCGCAATCCGCAGCAGCAACAGCAGAACCCGCAGCGACAGGCTCCGGGCCAGCAACAGCAGCAGCGCCAGAACGAGCAGGGCCGCAACCCGGGCGGCCAGGAAAATCAGCCGGAGCGCGATCGCGACCGCTGATCTGAAGCTTTAGCGCATTTTCTGACGACGAACCGGTACCCACGTCGTCGGAAAATGCTCTGGCGAGCGTTAGCAGCGCTCCATCGGAGGAAGGGTCGGCGTCGCTCCGCCGGCCCTTTTCCGTGCGAGAAGCTTCAGGCGCTCTGGAAGACGCTGCGGAACAGGATCGCGCCGTCTTCCGAGCCGAGGTCGGCGTCGAACGAGCGGTCGGGGTGGGGCATCAGGCCCAGGACGTTGCCGCCGGCGTTGACGATGCCGGCGATGTCGCGGGCCGAGCCATTGGGGTTGTCCTTGTAGCGGAACACCACCTGGCCTTCGCCCTCGATGCGGTTCAGGGTCTCTTCGTCGGCGAAGAAGTTGCCCTCGCCGTTGCCGACGGTCATCACCGCGTCGCGCTGCTCGCCGAAGGCGGCGGTGAAGCGGGTCTGGCTGTTGACGATGTCGAGTTCGACCGGCTTGCAGATATACTTCAGCTTGGCGTTGCGCAGCAGGGCGCCGGGCAGCAGGCCGACTTCGGTCAGGACCTGGAAGCCGTTGCAGATGCCGACCACGGCCACGCCCTTGTTGGCGGCCGAGACGACTTCTTTCATGACCGGGCTCTGGGCGGCCATGGCGCCGCAGCGCAGGTAGTCGCCATAGGAGAAGCCGCCGGGCAGGACGATCAGGTCCAGGTCGTCCGGCAGCGCCGTCTCCTGGTGCCAGACCATTTCCACGCGGGCGCCGGTGGAGCGTTCGACGGCGACCTTGCAGTCACGATCGCAGTTGGAACCGGGGAAGACGACGACGGCGGCTTTCATGGCGCGGGCCTGTAGCACCGTTCGAAGGCAATGTCAGGCGCCGGACGGGTGGAAACTGGCGAAACCGTCCTGCAGCCGGACCGCTAGATCCTTTCGGCCGCCTCGCGGCAGACGTCCAGCAGCCAGCCGTTGGGCGAGTCGGGGCCGTCGCTGGCCCGCATCACCGCGCCGAAGGGCGTGGGCGGCGGCGGGGCCGGCGGCTCGATCATCACCACCTTGCCGCGTTCGGCGGCGGTTTCGGCCAGGCGCCGGGGCAGGATGCAGATCATGTCCGAGCGGCTGATCATGCTGAGCGCGCTGAACGAATCCTGCACCGAGAACGGCTGGTAGGAGTCGTCGCCCAGGGCGTAGCGCTCTCCCCACGAGGTCACGCGGCGCAGGCCGATATGGCCCGCCGAGGTGCGGTCGGGATCGTCGTTGCCGCCGGTCACGCCCAGGCGGGGCAGGCGGGCCAGAGCCTCGAGATCTATGCCGTCGGCCACGGCGGGGTGCCCGACGCGCACGACCCAGACGCCGCTCTCGTCGAACAGCCGGGTGTGGGTGAAGCGCCCGGGGACCGACTCGAAACAGCCGATCACCATGTCCAGCCGCCCGGTGTCGAGGTCCTCGGTCATGCCGGCGTAGAGGCCGCGGAAATGGACCTGCACCTGGGGGGCGACGGCCATCACCCGCTCGGCGATCAGTGGGCCGAGCACGTAGGAGATGTAGGCGCCGGCCGCGACCGTGAAGGCGTGCTGGTCGACGCGCGGGTCGAAGCGCTGGGCCAAGACCGCGGTCTCGAGCAGCTTGAGCGCCGTGCGGGCGGTGTCGGCGATCTCCATGGCGCGCGGGGTCGGGCGCAGGCCGGTCTGGCCGCGCACGAAGAGATCATCGCCCACCATCTCGCGAAGCCGGCGCAGGGCATGGCTGACGGCCGACTGCGACAGGCCAAGGCGCTCGCCCGCGCGGGTGGCGTTCTTCTCCTCCAGCAGGGTGACGAACACCCGGAAGAGGTTGAGGTCGGCGGTTTTGAAATTCGTTGAATTCATGACTGACGTGAAGAGATATCATTTCCCTCATGATTGGCGGAGTCCTATTTCGCCGGCCAAGGTTCGCGACCGAATGGACCCCCTGGGATTCCCCTGAAACTCGAAGATATGTGGAGCAGCGCGTGAGCGACGCTGAAGGTTACGACGCCATCGCCGAGGCCGACGCCCTGGCTGCCCGCAAGCGAACGGGCCAGACGCTGGGCCAGCGGCTGCGCCTGCCGCTGATGATCGGCGTGCCGGTGGTGATCCTGGCGGGCGTCGGCGTCGTGCTGCTGACCGGCGGCAAGTCGCAGGCCACCGACAACGCCTACATCCAGGCTAGCCGCACGGCCATCAGCGCCAGCATCGACGGCCGGGTGGTCAGCGTCGAGGTTCACGAGAACCAGGCCGTCAAGAAGGGCCAGGTGCTGTTCCGCCTCGATCCGGCCGACTACGAGGTCGCCGTGTCGGAGGCCGAGGCCGCCCTGGCCCAGGCCCGCTTCGACGTCCAGGCCCGCCGCGCGGTCTACGCCCAGCGCCTGGCCGACCTGGCGGCCGCCGAGGAAACCGCCGGCTACGCCAAGCGCGAGGCCGCTCGCCAGCGCGATCTGGCCGCCGCCGGCGTCGCCACCCAGGCCCAGGCCGACGAGGCCCGCCACGCCGCCGACCAGGCCCAGCGCCAGATCGCCGTCGTTCGCCAGCAGATCGCCACCGCCCTGGCCGACCTCGGCGGCTCGGCGGACGCGCCCACCGAGCGCCAGCCCAAGGTGCTGGAGGCCCAGGCCCGCCTCGAACGCGCCAAGCTCGATCGCTCCTATGCCGCCGTGGTCGCGCCGGCCGACGGCGTGGTGGCCAAGGTCGAGCAACTGCAGGTCGGCGCCCGGGTCGGCGCCTCGCAGGCGGTGTTCTGGCTGATCTCGGGCAAGCCCTGGGTCGAGGCCAACTTCAAGGAAGACCAGCTGGCCCACATGCGTGTCGGCCAGCCGGCCAGCATCAAGGTCGACGCCTACGACGCGCCGCTCAAGGCCCACGTCGCCAGCTTCAGCCCCGGCACCGGCTCCAGCTTCGCCCTGCTGCCGGCCGAGAACGCCAGCGGCAACTGGGTGAAGGTGGTCCAGCGCGTGCCCGTGCGCCTGACCCTGGACGACGCCGCCCCGGCCAATCTGGGCGCCGGCCTCAGCGCCAAGGCCACCGTGGACGTCCGTTCGGGTCGCGAGTGATGAGCGCCGCGCGGGCCCTTTCCGGCCACGACCGCGACGTCGCCAACCGCGGGCCGATCACCGTGTCGGTCATGCTGGCGACGATCATGATCTCGCTGGACACCACGATCGCCAACGTCGCCCTGCCGCATATCCAGGGCAGCGTCTCGGCCTCGGCCGACCAGATCACCTGGGTGCTGACCTCCTATATCGTGGCCGCCACGATCATGACGCCGCTGACCGGCTTCATGACCGAGCGCCTGGGCCGCAAGATGGTGCTGAACGTCTGCATCATCGGCTTCACCATCGCCTCGATGCTGTGCGGCATCGCCACCAGCCTGGCCGAGATCGTCATCTTCCGCCTGCTGCAAGGCCTGTTCGGCGCGGCGTTGATCCCGCTGTCGCAGGCCGTGCTGCTGGACATCAACCCACCCCACCGCCACGGCCAGGCCATGGCCGTCTGGGGCGCGGGCGCGGTGCTGGGACCGATCCTGGGCCCGGCGCTCGGCGGCTGGCTGACCGACAATCTCGACTGGCGCTGGGTGTTCTTCATTAACCTGCCGGTCGGCATCCTGGCCTTCTGCGGCGTGTTCTTTTTCCTTTCCGAGAAGAAGGGGACCGAGAAGAAGCGCTTCGACATCCTGGGCTTCGCCAGCCTGGCCATCGCCATCGGCGCCTTCCAGCTGATGCTCGACCGGGGACCCGGCGAGGACTGGTTCGGCTCGGCCGAGATCTGGACCTACCTGATGATCTGCGTGATCTGCGTGTGGATCTTCGGCGTGCAGCTGGCCACGGCCGACAAGCCGTTCATCTCTCGCGCGCTGCTGGCCGACGCCAACTTCGTCACCTGCTGCATCTTCGGCTTCTTCATCGGCATACTGCTCTACAGCACGCTGGCCCTGCTGCCGCCGATGATGCAGACGCTGCTGGGCTATCCGGTGGCCTTCACGGGCCTTGTCTCCATGCCCCGGGGCCTGGGCTCGTTCATCGCCATGTTCGCCGTCGGCCAGCTGGTCGGGCGGATGAACATCAAGCTGATCCTGACCATCGGCATGGCCATCAGCGTCGTGTCGCTGTGGCAGATGAGCCAGTTCAGCCTGGGGATGGACACCCACCTGATCATCGTCTCGGGCTTCCTGTCGGGGGCGGGGACGGGCCTGATCTTCGTGCCGCTCAGCACCATCGCCTTCGCCACGGTGAAGCCGGAGCTGCGGGCCGAGGGCGCGGGCCTGTTCACCCTGGTGCGCAACATCGGCTCGGCGGCCGGCATCTCGATCATGCAGGCGCTGTTCGTCAGCGGCATCGAGAAGCACCACGCCGTGCTGGTCGAGCACGCCCGGCCCGACAACCCGATCTACCAGGCCTACGCCAAGAGCGTGTTCCTGACCCAGAACGCCATGGCCGCGTTCAACGGCGTCATCAACCGCCAGGCCTCGATGCTGGCCTATCTCGACGACTTCCGCCTGATGCTGGTCATCACCGTGGCCTGCTCACCGCTCATCCTGCTCATGCGAACCCCGAAAGCCAAAGGGGGCGAGACCGTTCATGTCGCCGACCACTAAGACCGCCCGCCGTCTCGCCGCTCTGGCCGGGGCCGTCAGCCTCGCCGTGCTGGCCAGCGCCTGCACCACCGTCGGCCCCGACTTCCAGGCTCCGGAAGCGCCCAGGACCAGCGCCTATGTCGGCAAGGACGAGACGCTTCCGGCCACGGCCGGGCTCGACAGCACGGGCGTTGGTCCGTGGTGGACCGCGCTGGGCTCGCCCGAGCTCGACGCGGTGATCCGCCAGGCCCTGGCCGACAACCCGTCGCTGGCCGAGGCTGACGCCACCTTGGCGAGCGCGCAGTCGGCCCTGGCGGTCGCGCGCGGCCAGGCCGGACCCCAGGCCAGCGCCAGCGCCGGGATCGACCGCGAGCGCGCCAACCTGCAGGCCTTCGGCTTCACTGGCTTTGGCGACATCAAGCTCAGCAACCCGACCTTCAGCCTCTATTCGGTGGGGGCGGGCGTCGGCTACGACCTCGACCTCTGGGGCGGAAACAGGCGTCGCATCGAGGGCGCGACGGCGCGGGTCGAGGCCGAAGGCCGCCGCGCCGAAGCGGCCTACCTGTCGCTGACGGCCAACATCGCCCTGCAGGCGGCGACGATCGCCGCGCTGCAGGAAGAGATCGCCAGCGTCGAGCAGATGATCGCCGACGACGAGGCCAATATCGAGTTGGTGCGCAAGGCCGACGCCATGGGCGGGGCGACCCGCCTGGCCGGCGTTACGGCCCAGGTCCAGCTGGAGCAGGACCGCGCCCTTCTGCCGGACCTGCACGGCGAGCTGGCGGCCGCCCGCCACGCCCTGGCGGTGCTGGTCGGCAAGGCGCCCGCAGACTGGACCCCGCCGGCCTTCACGCTGGACACCCTGAGGCTTTCGGCGCCCGTGCCGGTCGGCCTGCCCTCGGCCCTGGTGCGCAGGCGGCCGGACATCCTGGCGGCCGAGGCCGAGCTGCATGCGGCCACCGCCGACATCGGCGTGGCGACGGCGGACCTCTATCCGAACCTCAAGCTCAGCGCCTCGCTGACGCAGGGCGCGCTGAAGCCCAAGGACCTGTTCAGCTACGACGCCAGCGGCTGGGACGTGGGCGCGGGCCTGACCGCGCCGCTGTTCAACGGCGGCGCCCTGAAGGCGCGCCGCGAGCAGGCGAGGGCGGCGGCCCGCGTCGCCTCGGCCCGCTATCAGCAGACCGTGCTGAGCGCCTTCGGCCAGGTGGCCGACGCCCTGGCGGCCCTGTCGGCCGACGAGGCCGCTCTGCAAGCGCAAGGACGGGTGGAGCGCCAGGCGGGCGAGCGCCTGCGTCTGGCCCGCCTGGCCTTCGATCGCGGCGGCGGCACGATGCTGGAGGTGATCGACGCCCAGCGGACCCTGAACGCCGCCCGCCAGTCGCGGGCGCGGATCGAGGGGCGCAAGCTGGCGGACGCCGTGCGGCTGTTCGCGGCGACCGGGGCCGACTGGCGGACGGCCTGAGGGCTCAGACCACCGTCAGCCGGGGCGCGGCGTCGCGCCAGGGCACCAGCAGGGCGTCGCAGCGCTCGACCTCGACGTCGCGCACCCAGTCGCGGAAGCGCCAGTAGACCGGCGCCAGGCGCTCTGGGGTGACGGCCATCGGGGTCATGCCCTTGGCGTCATAGAAGTCGAGCGCCAGTCCCGTTTCGAAATCGACGATCCCGACCGACAGGTTGATCAGTCCGCGCTTCTGGAAGCCGCCGACCGCGGCCAGCAGGAAGGGAGCCAGGGCGTCGGGCGTGGCGGGGGTCTCGACATAGGCGAGGTTCCACCACCAGTCGGGCGCGTCATCGGGATCGGGGCGCAGGCGCCAAGCGGGCTCACGGGGCAGGTCGAAGCCCAGGTGCGACAGGCGCTTGAACGGCGGCTTTTCGTGCGAGCTCCAGCCCAGCTCCAGGGTCACGCGCTCGGAGCGGCCGAACAGGGCGGCGACGACCGCGCGGGCGGTGTCGAGCTCGCGCAGCAGGCGGGCGGACGGCGTGAAGGGCTGGGGAAGACGGTCGGGGGCCGTGGCGTCTGGGATCAGTTCGATCCGCGTCCAGGCCGGCCCCCGGAAGTCGTGCAGGCGCTCGACGCCGAAGACGTCGAGCATCCGCTGGCGGGTGGGATGGAGGCTGGCCTCTCCCACGATCCGCCTCAGGCGATGTCGATGCGGTAGCTTTCGATGACCGTGTTGGCCAGCAGCTTCTCGCACATGGACTTGACCTCGGCCTTGGCGGCCTCGGCGTCCGTGGCGTCGAGGTCGAACTCGATGACGCGGCCGACGCGGGCTTCCTTGACCGACGGCCAGCCCAGGCCATGCAGGGCGTTCTCGACGGCCTTGCCCTGGACGTCGAGCACGCCGGGCTTCAGGAACACGTGGACGGTGGCTTTCAACTTAAATTCCTCCCTCGCGAAGCGGGGGAGGGGGGACCGCGAAGCGGTGGAGGGGGCGTGAGCCGTCCACGGCGATCGGGATCTTCCCCCTCCGTCGCCTTTCGGCGACACCTCCCCCTTCAGGGGGAGGATCAAATGACTAGTGCACGCCGCCTTGGATGACGGTGGGCATTTCCTTCATGATGCCGAGGCGGCGGGCCACTTCGGTGTAGCTCTCGATGACGTTGCCGAGGTCGCGACGGAAGCGGTCCTTGTCCAGCTTCTCGTTGGTGGCGGCGTCCCACAGGCGGCAGCTGTCGGGGCTGATCTCGTCGGCCAGGATGATCCGCGAGAAGTCGCCTTCGTAGACGCGGCCGAACTCGATCTTGAAGTCCACCAGCGTGATGCCGACGCCGCTGAACAGGCCCGACAGGTAGTCGTTCACGCGCAGGGCCATGGCCATCATGTCGTCGATCTCCTGGGTGGCGGCCCAGTTGAACGCGGTGATGTGCTCTTCGGAGACCATCGGGTCGCCGAGCTTGTCGTCCTTGTAGTAGAACTCGATGATCGAGCGCGGCAGCGGCTGACCCTCGGTCAGGCCCAGGCGCGTGGCGATCGAGCCGGCGGCGATGTTGCGCACCACGACCTCGAGCGGAACGATCTCGACTTCCTTGATCAGCTGCTCGCGCAGGTTCAGGCGGCGGATGAAGTGGTTCTGGACGCCGATCGCGTTCAGGCGAGTCATGATGTACTCGCTGATGCGGTTGTTGATCACGCCCTTGCCTTCGAGGACGGCCTTCTTCTGCGCGTTGAACGCGGTGGCGTCGTCCTTGAAATACTGGATGAGGGTGCCGGGCTCGGGGCCCTCGTACAGGATCTTGGCCTTGCCTTCGTAGATCTTCTTGCGACGGGTCATGGCTCTCGTCGAGGCCCTTCCTGCGAATAAGCGCGCCGTCCTTGCCCGGAAGACTCCCGAGAAAACGAAAAGCGCGCGCGGCGGATAGCTGCGCGCGGCGTTCGACTCAAGGCCGCTCACTGAAAAATGTCCGCTGGAACCTACCCGAACGCCGGCTTTTCCGCAAACGCGGCCTGCCATCGTGGTAAACCTTCGCCCTGCGGCGTCGCGGGCGATTGCCCCCCGTCGCTGGGCGGGATATGGAGCCGCCACAAGAACACTTCGTCTCGCGGACACGCCATGTTCGCAGGGGACGAAACCGAACTACTCTCTTACACTGGAGCGCCGTACTACCGCCCTGGGTTGCACCCGTCCGGCGGTAGGCGCTTCGGAAAACTTGGGGCTTTCATGACGACCTTCGACGACCGCGAGCAGGCTTTCGAACGCAAGTTCGCGAACGACCAGGAGCTGGAGTTCAAGGCCACCGCGCGCCGCAACCGCCTGCTGGGCGAATGGGCCGCCGGCCTGATGGGCCTGGCCACGGTCGAGGAATACGCCCGCGCCGTCGTGAAGTCGGACTTCGAGCAGCCCGGCGACGAGGACGTGTTCCGCAAGGTCTTCGAAGACCTGAAGGGCTCGGGCGTCGCGGTCTCGGAAGGCGAGGTCCGCATGAAGATGGCCGAACTGCTGGCCTTCGCCCGCGAGCAGCTGCGCGCCGGCGAATAAGCCGGTCCGCCGAAAGGCGACCACGAAGAGGCCCGGCCCGGTTCGCACCGGCCGGGCCTTTTTCTTTGGCCGCTATCGCGCATCTGTGAACTTGCGCACCTCTGGGTTGTCAAAAATCTGCAATCGTCCTCAGGCTTTATCGGGCGGCGAATTCGCCCGTGAGGCGCATCGTCGACAACGGGGCGGCGATCAAGCGACCGCTCCGATAACCGGAGGACGCAAACATGGCTGACGACGTCGGCAACCTGCATTCCCAATCGGCCGAGATCGGCCCGGTCGGCCTCTACCTGGTCAAGGTCGTGGTCGGTAACGTCGGCACTCCCGGCGCTCCGATCGTCAACCTGGCCCTGACCGTCGACGCGCCCTCGGGCCACGTCAGCGGCATCGCCGAGATCAACCAGGCGGTCATCGGCGGCCAGCACCGCTTCCCGGTGCAGGGCAACATCTACCACACGGGCCTTGGCCAGGATCAGCTGCTGGTCGCCCTGCACGGCCAGTTCGTGGCCAGCGTGCCGCCGCCGGCCATCGGCTCGTTCCTGGTGCAGTTCCGCGCCGGCCTGGTGGTGGACAAGACCTGGAACGGCCACGGCGGCTTCGACTACCTGAACACCCACATCGACAACGTGCCGGTCAAGCGGGTCTGACCCCTTCGGCGCGCTGAGAGGCGGGGTCCGGTCGCATGACGACCGGACCCTGTTCTTGTTCGAGGACCGGCGTTGTGCGAAATCGCACGGCGTATCGGGGACGCGCGCTGTAGCGTTCCCGACGGCGACCAAGGCGGCGCAGGGGGCGACCGCCAGGCGTTGCGGGGGAACACGGCATGGCCGACGATACTGAAGTGTGCGGGGCGGACGCGGGCGTGGTCCAACTGGTCGTCGGCAAGCTGGGCATGCCGGGCGCGCCGATCCTGCGGCTGGACCTGCAGTTCGCCGCCGACCGCGCCAACGGCGTGGCCGAGATCAATCAGGCGGTCATCGGCGGCAAGCACCGGTTCGAGGTCTCGGGCGAGGTTTCGCCGACCGGGGACGCGCCCTTCGGCCTTCGGGTCGCGCTGGAAGGCCAGTTTCCCCATGCCGGGCAGGCCGTCCGCTTCAGCGCCGTCCTGTCGGTGAACGAGGCCTGGGTCGGCGAAGGCCAGTTCGAGTACCTGCAGACCAAGGTCTCGAAGGTCCCGGTCAAGCCCGCGGGCTGACCGCTACAGATAATCGCGCAGCGTCATCCACGCCTCGCGCTTGGCCTCGAACGCCATCGCCGCATGGGCGGGGCTGGAAGAGGGCAGGGGAACCAGCGCCAGGCGTTGGGCCCGCGAGGCCAGCAGGCGCGCCCCGGCCTTGGCCGCGGCGCCGCCGTTGAACGCCACCGCCCGCAGGCGCGGCAGGCCGTCGATCAGGCCGGTAAGGTCGTTGTCGGCGGCGTCCTTGATCGCCGCGTCCAGGCTGCCGGGCCGCACGGCCTCTGCGTGGACGTCCCACAGCCCGACGCCGGCCGCCAGCAGCGTGGCCAGGCGCTCGTCATAGGGCTGGGCGGCCAGGTCGCGCTCGACCGCCGCGCCGATCAGCCGCCAGAAGCCATTGCGGGGATGGCCGTAGTATTGCGCGGCGGCCAGGGAGGCGTCTCCGGGCAGGCTGCCCAGCACCAGCACGCGCACGCCGGCGTCGACGACCGGAGGAAAGCCGCGCTTGCGGGCCTCTCCGGTCACGCCTGGCGGGGCTTGCCGGCCGGCGGGCTGTCCTTGAGCCAGCCGGTGACCATCAGCCGCGGCGCGCCGGCATAGGGCGCCACGGGGGCCACCGAGTGCTGCCTGGGCACCTTGAAGATGGTCATGGTGTTGAAGGCGGGCGCAAAGCCGCGCTCGATGTCGCCCAGGTCGTCGTGGAACAGCAGCTGGCCGCCCCAGTCGCTGCGCCATTCCCGGGTCAGGCTGATGGTGTAGGCGGCGCGGCGGTCGCCCTCGCCGGTGTCGTCGTGGCGGGTCAGGAAGTCGCCCGGCCGATAGAGCGTGGCCTGGGCGTCCAGCTTGGTGATCCCAGGCTCGCCGATCACCTGGGCGCCGAAGGCGATCATCTCCGGCCCGTTGAGGAAGTCGGTCAGGTCGTGGATCGGATGGCCCGGATTACGCCCGGTGAGGTAGGCGTTGATCATCGGGTAGCCGAGATAGACATAGGCGAAGCCGGTGCGGGCCCGCAGGGTGGCGGCCTTCAGCTTCTCGCCGATCGCGGGGCCGCCCAGGCGCTGCACCGTCGCGCGGTCAAGCACCTCGGCCTTGCCGGTCTCGGTGGAGCAGATCACGTCCCACTCGATGCCCTGTTCGAGCATGCGGGCCAGGAGGTCGGCCACGGCCGGCTCGAACAGCCCCGGGATGCGGACCATGCCGTCCCGGGCATAGGCGGCCGCGAGGGCCGCCGGATCCAGCGCCGGATTGAGACGAAGGATCGGCGGCTCGCTCAACGGGATCAGGCCTGTTCGCCGAAGACGCGCTTGAAGATCACGTCGACGTTCTTGGTGTGGTAGCCGAGGTCGAACAGATCCTCGAGCTCGGTGTCGGTCAGGGCCTTGGAGACCACCGCGTCGGCCTTCAGGAAGTCGAGGAAGCGGCCTTCGCCGCGCCACACCTTCATGGCGTTGCCCTGCACGGCGGCGTAGGCGTCTTCGCGCGACACGTCCTTGTGCGTCAGGGCCAGCATGACCCGCTGCGAGAACACCAGGCCCCCGAGCTTGTCGAGGTTCTTGGCCATGTTGTCGGGATAGATGTTGAAGCGCTCGATCACGCCGGCCAGGCGGCGCAGGGCGAAGTCGAGGTGGATGGTGGCGTCCGGACCGATGCCGCGCTCGACCGACGAGTGGCTGATGTCGCGCTCGTGCCAGAGGGCGACGTTCTCCATCGCCGGCACCACGGCCGAACGGACTAGGCGAGCCAGGCCAGTCAGGTTCTCGGTCAGGATCGGGTTGCGCTTGTGCGGCATGGCCGACGAGCCCTTCTGGCCCGGATCGAACGGCTCTTCGGCCTCCAGCACTTCGGTGCGCTGCAGGTGGCGGATCTCGGTGGCCAGGCGCTCGATCGACGAGGCCACGACGCCGAGCGCGGCGAAATAGGCGGCGTGACGGTCGCGCGGGATGACCTGGGTCGAGACCGGCTCGACGGCCAGGCCCATCTTGTCGGCCACGTGCTGTTCGACGCGCGGATCGACATTGGCGAAGGTGCCGACGGCGCCCGAGATCGCGCAGGTGGCGATCTCGAACTTGGCCATCGCCAGGCGCTCCTTGGCGCGCTGGAACTCGGCGTAGTAGCCGGCCAGCTTCAGGCCGAAGGTGATCGGCTCGGCGTGGATGCCGTGGCTGCGGCCGACGCAGACGGTGAACTTGTGCTCCAGCGCGCGGCGCTTGAGGGCGGCCAGGACCAGGTCGACGCCGTCCAGCAGCAGGTCGGTGGCGCGCGACAGCTGCACGGCGAAGCAGGTGTCCAGCACGTCGCTGCTGGTCATGCCCTGGTGCAGGAAGCGGGCCTCGGGGCCGACGATTTCCGACACGTGGGTCAGGAAGGCGATGACGTCGTGCTTGGTGACGCGCTCGATCTCGTCGATGCGGTCGCTGTCCCAGACCGCGTCGCGGCCCTTCTCCCAGATGGTCTCCGCGGCGAGCTTGGGGATGACCCCAAGTTCGGCCATGGCGTCTGCGGCATGGGCCTCGATCTCGAACCAGATCTTGTACTTGGTCTGGCTGGACCAGATGGCGGCGGCTTCGGGGCGGGCGTAGCGGCTGATCATGGGCCGGGGGTTTCGTCGCGTGAGGCCGCTGAGTCAAGGGAAGCGGGTTATTACTTAGGAGGACGGAGATCCTCCCCCTGAAGGGGGAGGTAGCCCGGAGGGCCGGTGGGAGAAGGTTCCGACGAGCTGGCGAACCCGTCGAAGGGAGTGGTCACATCCCCCTCCGTCGGCTTCGCCGCCACCTCCCCTTCAGGGGGAGGATTTCGCACCTCACCCCCGCGACTTCATGTGCTTGACCATGCCGATCGCCGCCAGGGCGTAGTGGACGCCGGCCCAGGCGTAGAAGCAGAGCGAGACGATGATGCCCTGCTGGGTGGCGCGGGCCATGGCGCCGCCGCAGGCCTTGGCCGCCTCGATCGCCGCGCCCTTGGGAGCGATCCCGCCGGGGCAGGCGGCGGCGAAGTCGATCGGGCCGGGCGAGAACATGCCGCCGAGCGCGGTGAAGATGCCGCCGGCCTGCGGGTGGTTGAAGTGGAAGCCGGCCAGGTGGTCGATCAGCCAGCCGGTGAACACCGGCCCGCCGCCCAGCGCGATCAGGTTGAGGAAGAAGAACAGCAGGGCCGTGGCCGTGGCCCGGCGGCGCGGCTCCACCGAGTTCTGCACCACGCCGAAGGTCGGGGCGAGATAGACGTAGTGAAAGACGCCCGGGATCAGCAGGATCAGGGCCGTCATCTGCCACTCGGTCTGCAGGTAGGCGATGATGTAGATCGGCGTGCAGAGAATGAGGCCGATGGCCGGCGTCAGCGCGTACCACTTGGCGCTGCGCTTGCCGGCCCAGTCGCTGAGGAAGCCGCCGACCAGGGTGCCGACGCCGGCCGAGAAGCCGCCGATCAGGCCGACGATCAGGCCGACCTGCGCCAGGCCCAGGCCGAAGGCGCGCACGAAATAGGGCGGCACGAACGCGCCCGAGCCGTAGGAGCCGAACGAGGCGATGGTCACGCCCAGCACCATGTGCAGCACCGGCCACTTGCCGAACAGGATCTTGGTCACGGCCCAGAGCTCGGAGAACTCCTGCTTCAGCGAGAAGGCCGGCTTGGCGGGTTCGACCGGAGTGACGGCCTCCGGCTCCAGCGGCGCCTCGACGACGTCGGAATGGCCGCGCGGCGGTTCCTTGACGACGAGCTTGACCAAGATGGCCAGCAGGATGCCCGGCAGGCCGACGATGACGAAGGCCGCCCGCCAGGACAGTTCCTGGGCCAGCCAGCCGCCGGCCACCGCGCCGAACATCGTGCCCAGCGGAATGCCGAAGCTGTAGATCGACAGGGCCGAGGCGCGCTGCTTGGGCGCGTAGTAGTCGCTGATCAGCGAGTGGCTGGGCGGCGAGCAGCCGGCCTCGCCGACGCCGACCCCGAAGCGGTAGAGCGCCAGCTGGGCGAAGCTGGCCGCCGTGCCGCACAGCGCGGTGAAGCCCGACCAGATGACCAGCGAGATCGAGATGATGCTGACCCGGTTCCAGCGCTCGGCCAGGCGGGCGATCGGAATGCCGAGAATGGTGTAGAGCAGGGCGAAGTAGAGCCCGCCCAGGAGGCCAAGCTGGGTGTCGGTCAGGTGCAGGTCGACCTTGATGGCCTGGCCGATGGTGGCGATGATCGTGCGGTCGATGAAGTTGAAGGTGTAGGTCGCCAGCAGGAGCGCCAGCACCGAGGCCTTGTATCCCTTGGAATAGAGCGGCCGATCGCCGCCCGGCGCACGCGCCTGGCCCATACTGACTCTCTCCCTTCAAACGTTTGTTCTATTTGCGCCGACTGTGACCCAACGGCAGGGGGAGCGCCACCCCCTTTTCGAAGCTTCGGAATGGTGGCGGCTTTGCGGCGCGCGGATGAACCGCAGATAACAGGAGAGGGCGGGAAGGTTCAGGAAAGCGAGCGCCTACTGGCGTCACAAAAGGCCGGTCGAACGGCCGCCGCGTCGGAGGTCTCCCATGCAAGCCGCCCCCCGCAAGACCCAGCAGGAAACGCCCGCCCAAGAGGCGCAGATCGTCTCGCTGGCGCAGTTCAACCACGCCCGCTCCATGAAGGCGCTGGAGCGTTGGGACACGCGCGTTCCCGCCGACCCGTACCCCTTCGCTTACTGTTTCCCGAGGTCGGATCGCTAAACAAGATCCTCCCCCTGTGGGGGAGGTGGCGCGAAGCGCCGGAGGGGGGACGTTCTCAGCTTCCAAGGCGTTGGAAGTCACTCCCCCCACCGATCGCGCATCACCCCACCATGTCCTCGCGGATTGTCTTGCGGGCCGCCCAGAACAGCGCGAACGCCACCAGGCCGAACATCGTCGAGACGATCAGGGCCCAGCGCACGCCCTGCGCCTCGCCCAGGCCCATCGGTCCGGCGAAGAGGTCGCTGAGCGCGCCGACGGCCACGGGACCCAGGCCAAGGCCGATCAGGTTGATGACGAACAGCAGCACGGCCGAGGCGGTGGCCCGCATCGACGGGTCGACGATGCTCTGGGCCGTGGCGTAGACGGGTCCGTACCACAGCGTGCCCAGCAGGATCGGGATGGTCAGGATGCCGATGGCGGCGGTCACCGAGTCCAGGCTGACGGCGGCGATGTAGAACGGCAGGGTGACCAGCGAGGCGATGGCCGGCACGGTGACGTAGGCCCGCAGGTCTTTCGCTCCCAGTTTGTCGGCCAGCTGCCCGCCCAGCCAGGCGCCGATGACGCCGGCCGAGCCGCCGATCAGGCCGAGCGCCAGGCCCAGGAAGCCGGCCGACTTCAGCCCGAACTGCGCGGCCAGGGCGGCGACGTCGGCGCCGTGGTTGCGGAAGAAGTACGAGGCGATGAACGGCGCCTGGCCATAGCCGACGAAGGCCTTGATCGAGGCGGCGAAGGCCACCAGCCAGAAGGTCTTCTTGGTCATCAGAACGGCGAGCGCCGCCCCGAAGCTGACCTGGTGGGCGGCGCGGCCGGCCAGATCGGCGGCCAGCTGCCTGCGCGGCTCGACCAGGGTGAAGGCGGCGATGATCGCGAACAGCACGCCCGGCGCGCCGGCGACCATGAAGGCCGCCCGCCAGCCGTAGGCGTCGGCGATCAGCCCGCCCATGGCCATGCCGGCCAGCGTGCCCAGCGGCGTGCCGATCGAATAGAAGGCGATGGCGCTGGCCCGCTTTTCCTTGGGCACATAGTCGGTGATCAGCGAGTGGGCCGGCGGGGTGCAGCCGGCCTCGCCGACGCCCACGCCGATGCGGGCGGCGATCAGCTGCCAGACGTTCTGGGCGAAGCCGCACAGCACGGTGAAGGCGCTCCAGGCCAGGATCGAGGCGGCGATGATCCTGGGCCGGTTCTTGCGCTCGGCCAGGCGCGCGATCGGGATGCCGAGCACGGTGTAGAAGATCGCGAAGGCCAGGCCCGTCATCATGCCCAGCTGCCAGTCGGCGAGACCGAGATCTCGCTTGATCGGCTCGGCCAGGATGTTGACCACCTGCCGGTCGAGGAAGTTCAGCGTGTAGATGATCAGCAGCACCCAGAGGGCGTAGCGGCGGTAGCCGCTGGACACAGGCGCGATCACCGGCGACGGGGTGGCCGTCTCCGCCATGGGCGTTCCTCCTCGAACAGTTGTTCTAATCGTTGAGGCGACTGTAGACGCGCGTTAAGCCGGAAGGCCAGTCTGCATCGAACAGGAGACCGACATGGAACTCGTCATCGGCACCAAGAAGTGGTCGACCTGGTCGCTGCGCCCCTGGCTGGTGCTCAAGCGGATCGGCGTCCCGTTCAAGGAGATCGAGATCGAGCTGCGGCGCGGCGACGCCACCGAGGCCGACATCGCCAAGCACTCGCCCAGCAAGCTGGCGCCGGCCCTGAAGGACGGCGACCTGGTGGTCTGGGACTCGCTGGCGATCTGCGAGTACCTGGCCGAGAAGTTCCCCGAAGCGAAGCTGTGGCCGACCGATCCCGAGCTTCGCGCCCTGGCCCGCTCGGCGGCGGCCGAGATGCATTCGGGCTTCTCGTCGCTGCGCGGCGAGTGCCCGATGGACCTTGGCCTGATCAAGCACGCCGACCTGTCGGAAGCCACCCAGAAGGACGTGCGCAAGATCACCGAGCGCTGGAACCAGCTCCTGAAGCGTTCGGGCGGGCCGTTCCTGCTGGGCGAATGGTCGATCGCCGACGCCTTCTACACCCCGGTCGCCACCCGCTTCCGCACCTACGGCGTGCACCTGTCGGACTACGGCGACACCGGCGCGGCCGGCGCCTATTGCGAGCGCCTGCTGGAGACGCCGGAGTTCCTGGCCTGGGAGGCCGGGGCCTAGGGGCCGTACTCAATTGCCTTGGCTATAAAGGTCGTCATCCCGGCCGGAGGTCCGCGTAGCGGGCCGCGGAGCCGGGACCCAGGGGCCACCGGCAGTGCGCCGGCCCCTGGGTCCCGGATAAGCGCATCGCGCTTTCCGGGATGGCGATCGGTGAGGTATTGATCCTAAAGGATTTTCTCTCCCGGTCGGACTTTAGGCCGTCGGGAAGAAGTGCATGTAGGGCTCGGCCTCACTCAGCGTCCGCGCATAGGAGGGACGGGCCTTCAGCCGTTCCAGATAGGCCGCCGCGTTGGGGCGCTGCGGCGCCAGCGGCATGACCTTGTCGGCGTAGAACATCGCCGGGGCGGCGGCGCAGTCGGCCATCGAGAACGCCTCGCCGGCGGCCCAGGCGCGGCCTTCCATGTCGCGCTCGACGATGTCGAGGGCGGTGGTCAGGTGGGCTCTCGCCTCGGCTAGGCCATGCGGGTCCTTGGCGTTCGCCGGCCGGATGCGGTCGTTGACGATCTTCTGCATCGGGACCTGCACCGACAGGTCGAAGAACCGGTCACGCGCCCGCACCTCCAGCGCCAGGTCCGGATCCTGGGGGATCAGGGTGGCGGCGCCCGGATGATGGATCTGCAGGTACTCGATCAGGATCGAGCTTTCCGGCACGACCGCGCCGCGCCCGGTGTCTTCCAGCACCGGCATGCGGGCCATCGGCCATAGAGCCCGGAACGCCTCCGCCGAGGCCTGGTCGCCGAAGTCGACCATGCGCAGTTCGAACGGCAGGTCCAGTTCGTACAGCGCCACCAGCGCCTTGTGGCAGAACGACGAGAGTGGGTGGGCGTGCAGGATCAGCGCCATCGGTTTCCTCCGTTGGCGCATTGGCGCGGAAACGGAGGGCGTCGTCTACAGCCCGAACGCCTTCAGCAGCCGGTCGGCGGCGGCCGAGGCGGGCAGGTCGCCGGCCCGCACCGCATTCTCGGTTTCGCCGATCAGAGCGGCCACGGCCGGGGCGGCGCGGAAGGCTTCGGCCAAGCGGTCGTTGACTATGGCCCACATCCAGCGGGCGTCCTGGTCGGCGCGGCGGGCGGCTCTCGCGCCATTGGCGGCCATCACCTCGCGGTGGCGCTGGATCTGGCCCCACAGCGTGTCAAGCCCCTCGCCGGTCAGGCCCGAGGCGGTCAGCACCGGCGGCGTCCAGTCGCGATGGGCCGGCGTGAGGATGTGCAGGGCGTTGCGATAGTCGCGGGCCGAGCGCTCGGCCTTGGCAGGATCGGCGTCGGCCTTGTTGATCACCAGGAGGTCGGCCAGCTCGATCAGGCCCTTCTTGATGCCCTGCAACTCGTCGCCGCCGCCGGGGATCAGCAAGGCGACGAAGATGTCGACCATGTCGGCGACGACGGTCTCGGACTGGCCCACGCCCACGGTCTCGACGATGACCACGTCGAACCCGGCCGCCTCGCACAGCAGCATGGCCTCGCGGGTCTTGCGGGCCACGCCGCCCAGGGCGCCGCCGGACGGGGAGGGGCGGATGAAGGCGTTCGGATCGACGCTCAGGCGCTCCATCCGCGTCTTGTCGCCGAGGATCGAACCGCCGTGGCGGCCGGACGACGGGTCGACCGCCAGCACCGCCACCTTGTGGCCGTCGGCGGTCAGGGCGCAGCCCAGGCTCTCGATGGTGGTCGACTTGCCCGCGCCCGGCACGCCGGTGATCCCCACGCGCTGGGCGCGGCCGGTATGGGGCATCAGGCGCTGGAGAAGCTCGCGCGCCGCGGCCTGGTGATCGGCGCGGCGGCTCTCGACCAGGGTGATGGCGCGGGCCAGGGCCGCGCGCTCGCCGGCCAGCAGGCGGCGTTCGAGATCGGCGATGTCGAGGACGGGCGCAGACACGCCCCCGACTTAGAGGACGACCGCCGTGCCGGAAACCGAAACCATCATCATCTGCCCGTTGGGGCCGACGGTGTTGTAGTCGAGATCGACCGCCAGGATGGCGTTGGCGCCGACCTTCTCGGCTTCCTTGGCCAGGTTCTTCAGGGCGTCTTCCCGAGCCCTGGCCAGCACCCGCTCGTAGGAACTGGAGCGACCGCCGATGAAGTCGCGGATCGAGGCCAGCAGGTCGAGCACGACGTTCGCGCCCAGGATCGCCTGGGAATAGATCGCGCCCTTGTATTCCTTGACCGGACGGCCCTCGATGAACGGGGTGGTCGAGATCAGCATGCCTGCGGGTCCTTCGATCGATGGCGCATAGTTAAGCATAAACGGGGCGCGCCGCGAGGGGCTCCGGCGTTGCGCGCATGGCGATAAGGCGAAGTTTCCCCCCTGGCGGGAAACCGGCTTCCGGCAAGCCTGGCCTTGAGGCAGATTGCCCGCGCTGAAGCTGGGGGGCTGGCCGTTGTTCTTCGCCAAATCGCATCTCGACCTGCACAACATCCGGGGCAGCGTCGAGCGCACGGTCAAGCTGTCCGACAATATCGTCGGCGTCGGGCCCGTGGGCATCGGCCTGGACGGCATCCTGGCCTGGTTCGGCGGGGCGGGCTCGCTCTACTCGCTGGGCGCGGGCGGGGTGCTATTGTTCGACGGCGTGCGGGCCAGGGCCGCGCCGATGGTGCTGATCCAGATGACCGCGGTGCTGCTGATCGACGCCCTGCTGCCGCTGGGGCCGCCGGGCCTGGGCGCGGTGGCCGACACCCTGTTCACCGGCCAGAAGTGGGCCGGCGGCATGTTGATCAAGCACATGGACGACACGATCTACTTCGAAGGGACGCGCAAGGAAGCCCAGGCCACGGCCGAGTATCGCGACCTGCTCGAGCGGATCCGGTCGGGCAAGGAAAAGCGCCGGGTGGTGTTCCTGGGCTGACAACCAAGCTTGCGGCGAGGCGTTGAGACCACATGACCGACGATGCCGTCCTGCAAGGCGAAGTAATCGATGAGGGGCCCGCCGGCCATCGACAGCGGGCGCACAAGGCTTGGCGCAACGCCGAGACGATCAAGCGATTGTCGGACCGGCTGATCGGCGTCGGCCCGATCGGCATCGGCCTCGACGGCGTGCTGGCCTGGGTGCCGGGCGCCAACACCGCCTACAGCCTGGGCGCGGCGGCGGTGCTGGCCTATCACGCCTACCAGGCCCGCGCGTCGCTGCCGACCGTGGCGCGGATGGCCGCCTACATGCTGTTCGACAGCTCGACCAGCGCCGTGCCCGTCGTCGGCTGGGCGATCGACACGCTGTTCCCCGGCCACCTGATGGCGGCCAAGGCCCTGCAGAAGGACATCGAGGCCCGCCACGGCGCGCCCGAGGACGTCGACCTCAAGCGTCGGAAGAAGAAGACGAAGGCTGGAAAGCGCTAGTTGGTCAGCGGATCGGCGGCAGGTCGGCCAGGCAAAGGCTGAGTTGCGGCAGCACCACCGAGGTGATCGTGTCGCGCGCCGAATAGCGCACGACGTCGCGATAGACGCCGCCGCTGAGGCTGCGGTGCACGACGATCTCGGCGCTGTTGACGTCCACGACCCAGTAGTCTCGCACGCCATGCTCGGCGTAGAACTCGGCCTTCACCGAAAGGTCCTTGGCCATCGTGCTTTGGGCGACTTCGATGACCAGGCCGACATTGCGCCCGTCGATCGTGTTCAGCGGTAGTCGGGCGTCATAGACATAGAGATCGGGATCCGGCGCATAGGTCGCCGAAAGCCGCAGCGTCGAGTCCACGATCACTTCGATCGCCTGTCCGGCTTGAGCCAGGAACGCCTTGGCGATCTGCATCTTGACGCGCGTGTGCTCGGCGCCTTCCGAAGCCATCTCGACCAGCCCCCCGTCGATCAGCTCCACCCTGGCGTCGGCGTCGAGGATGCCGGCGTCCTGCATGCGCAGGACGTCTTCCAGCGTGAACCGGTGCGGTTCGGAGGTTTCGAGCGCGCGGGCCAGGGCGTTCATGTACGCGACGATAGCACGGCCTCGGCGGCGCGTAACGCTGTGCGGTCAGAGCACCAGGCGGCCGCGGGGCGACGGGGGCGCGGGTTTCAGCATCCATTGCCGGCCGTAGGCGATCCACCAGACGGTCAGGCCGTTCAGCAGGCCGACAATGGTGCAGAGCGGCCAGGCGATCGGCAGGCCGAAGAAGAGCCCGTCGCGGAAGGCGAACCAGGCGACGCCCGCGCCGATGGCCAGGCCGGCCAGGGCGGCGGCCCACGGATGATGCTGGTCGATCTGGTCGAGGATAGCCCAGGTCGCCAGGCCGGCGGCGACGTAGGGCCAGCCCAAGATCAGGCCGAACACCGGCGCGGCCAGCATGGCGTTGAAGGGCTCGCCGTCGATCTCCGAGCCGCCGGGGACGAACAGGCCGTACATCGCGCCGAGGGTCATCGATGGCGCCAGATGGCTGAACAGGGCGCCCACGATCACCCGTGGCATGGTCGTCCGCGTCTTCGCCCGTCGCATGTCGCCCTCCTCGCTGTTGGCGAGGGCCAGGGGAAGGCGCGGCCGTGCAGCCCGCACGGCGCCTGCGATGGAGAAGCGATGCAGGCCGTCGCTAGGCCGCCTCGCCCTGGGTGTAGCCCAGCTGCTTGTTCAGCTTGTCGAGCAGTTCGATCACGGCTTCGGCGATCACCGTGCCGGGCGGGAAGATCGCCGCGGCGCCGGCGTCGCGCAGGGCCTGGAAGTCCTGCGGCGGGATCACGCCGCCGACCACCATCATGATGTCGGCGCGGCCCTGCTTGCCGAGCTCCGCCTTCAGTTCCGGGGCCAGGGTCAGGTGACCGGCCGCGAGCGAAGACGCGCCGACGATGTGGACGTCGTTCTCTACCGCTTGGCGGGCGGCCTCGGCCGGCGTCTGGAACAGCGGGCCGATGTCGACGTCGAAGCCGAGGTCGGCGAAGGCGGTGGCGATCACCTTCTGGCCGCGGTCGTGGCCGTCCTGGCCCATCTTGGCGACCAGGATTCGTGGGCGGCGGCCGTCGGCCTGGGCGAAGGCCTCGACCATCGCCTTGGCGCGGGCGGTGGTGGGGTCGGAACCGGCTTCCTTCATGTAGACGCCCTGGATCGACTTGATCTCGGCCCGGTGGCGGCCGAACACCCGCTCGAGCGCATCGCTGATCTCGCCGACCGTGGCCTTGGCGCGGGCCGCGTCGACGGCCAGGGCCAGCAGGTTGCCGGTTCCCCGCGCGCCGTCTTCCAGCGCCTTCAGCGCCGCTTCCGTGGCCGCCGGATCGCGCTCGGCCTTCAGGCGGGCCAGCTTTTCGAGCTGCTGGTTGCGCACCGAGCTGTTGTCGACCTTCAGCATCGGGATGACGTCGGCCACTTCGGGCTTGTAGCGATTGACCCCCACCACGCTCTGGCGATTGGAGTCGATGCGGGCCTGGGTCTTGGCGGCGGCTTCCTCGATGCGCAGCTTGGGGATGCCCTGCTCGATGGCCTTGGCCATGCCGCCAGCGGCCTCGACCTCCTCGATGTGGGCCAGGGCCTTGACCGCCAGGTCGTGGGTCAGGCGCTCGACATAGAAGCTGCCGCCCCAGGGGTCGGCGACGCGCGTCGTGCCGCTTTCCATCTGCAGGAACAGCTGGGTGTTGCGGGCGATGCGGGCCGAGAAGTCGGTCGGCAGGGCCAGGGCTTCGTCGAGCGCGTTGGTGTGCAGGCTCTGGGTCTGGCCGTTGACGGCGGCCATGGCCTCGACGCAGGTGCGCGAGACGTTGTTGAACACGTCCTGCGCCGCCAGCGACCAGCCCGAGGTCTGGCTGTGGGTGCGCAGGGAGAGCGAGCGGTCGTCCTTGGGCTCGAACTCGCGCTTCATCAGGCGGGCCCATAGCAGGCGCGCGGCCCGCATCTTGGCCACTTCCATGAAGTAGTTCATGCCGATGGCCCAGAAGAAGCTCAGGCGCGGCGCGAAGGCGTCGATGCTCATGCCGGCCGCGACGCCGGCCCGGGCGTACTCGATGCCGTCGGCCAGGGTGTAGGCCAGCTCCAGGTCGGCCGAGGCCCCGGCTTCCTGCATGTGGTAGCCGCTGATCGAGATCGAGTTGAACTTGGGCATGTTCGCCGAGGTGAAGGCGAAGATGTCCGAGATGATCCGCATCGAGGGCGCGGGCGGATAGATGTAGGTGTTCCGCACCATGAACTCTTTGAGGATGTCGTTCTGGATCGTGCCCGAGAGCTTGTCGGGCGAAACGCCCTGTTCCTCGGCGGCGACGATGTAGAGCGCCAGGATCGGCAGCACCGCGCCGTTCATGGTCATCGACACGCTCATCTTGTCGAGCGGGATGCCGGAAAACAGCGTGCGCATGTCGAGGATCGAGTCGATGGCGACGCCCGCCATGCCGACATCGCCCTTCACCCGCTCATGGTCTGAGTCATAGCCGCGGTGGGTGGCCAGGTCGAAGGCCACCGACAGGCCCATCTGACCGGCCGCCAGGTTGCGGCGGTAGAAGGCGTTCGAATCCTCGGCCGTGGAGAAGCCCGCGTACTGGCGGATCGTCCACGGGTTGGTGGCGTACATGGTCGGGTAGGGGCCGCGCACGAAGGGCGCGACGCCGGGGCGGCCGTCGGTGAAGTCCAGGCCAGCCGCGTCCTGCGCGGTGAAGGCGGGGGCGACGTCGACGCCTTCGGGCGTGCTCCAGGCCTTGCCGGCGGCGGGCGCGGCGGCGGGCTGGGGCGCCTCGAAGGCGATGTCGGCGAAGTCGGGGAACTTGCTCACGGCTCAGGCTCCCTCGAAGGCGGCGGCGAAGCGGATGGGCGTCAGGGCCGGGCAGCGGCTGTCGGGGCCGGGCAGGCGTGGGTCGGGACCGTCGACGGCGAAGGCGGCCGGATCGGGCGTCTCGACGTCCGGCGTCTTGTCGTCGGCGTTGGGGAAGGCGGTGACGCCCAGGATCTTGCGGCTCTTGTCGGCGAAGGCCGCCTCTTGCCCCTCACGGGTTTCGGCGACCATGTCGGCGATCAGGCCGCTTTCCAGCGCCTTGACGATCCCGCCGTCGGCCTCGATGGCCTGGAAGCCGCCCCAGGCGGCGCGGGCCAGCTGGTCGGTCAGGGTGTCGAGGTACCAGGCGCCGCCGGCCGGGTCGGCGACGCGGCCCAGGTGGCTTTCTTCCATCAGGACGAGCTGGGTGTTGCGGGCCTGGCGGCGGGCGAAGGCGGTCGGCAGGCCGATGGCGTCGGTGAAATTGCCCAGCACCACCGTGTCGGCCCCGCCTACGGCGCCGGCGAAGCCGGCGGCGGTCAGGCGCAGCAGGTTGGTCCAGGCGTCGGCCCGGGCCAGCATGCGCCGCGACGAGCGGGCCTCGATGCGGGCGGGGAGGTCGACGCCGCAGGCGCGGGTCAGCTGCGCCCACAGCGAACGGACGGCGCGCACCTTGGCCACGCCCGTGAAGTATTCGCCGTCGAGGCTGACACCCAACGCGATGCGCGACCACGCGTCTTCCATGGACAGACCCGAGCGGACCAGGGCCTTGGCGTAGGCGACGGCGCTGGCGGCCATGACCGCCAGTTCCTCGGTGTTGGAGCCGCCGGCCTCGTGCACGGCGCGGCCGCTGGCCAGGAACAGGCTGGCGACGGCGTAGGTTTCGGCCAGGCGCGCGCCGACAGTGGCGGCGCTAAACAGGTGGCTCTCGATCGGGCCGGGGCTGACGCCGGCCTGCATCCAGGCGGTCAGCGGGTCCATGTGGAAGGAAAGCGGCGCGTTGGGCGCGGCCTTGGCCAGGCTCGCCAGCCAGTCGGCGGCCTTGGGGCCCAGGAACCCGGCGTCCAGCGCCACGGGGGCGAGGTCGAGCAGCACGCCGTCCAGCACGCGGGCCAGGTCTTCGCGGGAGCCGACCGCGACGCCGGCCTGGCCGCTCGGATCCAGCGCCAGAAGCACCGAGGCCGCGCCGTTCTCCAGGTCCTTCAGGATCTCGGCGTTGGCGTGCTTGGCGTCGGGGTGGGCGACGCGGGTGCGCAGGTCCCAGGGACGGTCGACGTCGCGGGCGCGCAGGTCGCGGGCCACGGTCACGGCGTCTTCGGCGGTGTAGAGCGGGCGGATGGCGACGCCGTCCGGCGTGGCGCGCGTCAGGGTCTCGTCGAAATCGGCCCCCTTCAGGGTCTTTTCGACCAGTTTCAACCACTTGGCCTGGGCCAAGGCTTCGTCGGGCGGGCCGAAGTCGTCGGCCAGTTGGGCGGGCGCCTCGCTCACGACGGGGTTCTCCTGCGGTGCGGCATTCTTGTATTTTGACGCAGTTGCGCGCCTGCCGCCACGGAGGTCAAGCGCTTGCAAGTCCCATGAACAGGCGTTTAAGCTAACGCTGTTAACATGCGCGGCGCGTGACGTCGCGGAACGAGGAGACCCCCGTCCCATGGCTCTGCCGCCCATCCTGCGTGACCGTCTGCGCCTGCCGGTGATCGCCTCGCCGCTGTTCATCATCAGCAATCCGGACCTCGTGATCGCCGAGTGCAAGGCCGGCATCGTCGGCTCGTTCCCGTCGCTGAACGCCCGCCCGCTGTCGCAGCTGGACGAATGGCTGGCCCGCATCACCGAGGAACTGGCCGCCTGGGACAAGGCCCATCCGGACATGCCTTCGGCCCCGTTCGCCGTGAACCAGATCGTCCACAAGACCAACAACCGGCTCGAGCAGGACATCGAGCTGTGCGTGAAATACAAGGTGCCGGTGGTGATCACCTCGCTGGGCGCGCGCGAGGACCTGAACCAGGCGATCCACTCGTACGGCGGCATCACCCTGCACGACGTCATCAACGACCGCTTCGCCCGCAAGGCCATCGAGAAGGGGGCCGACGGCCTGATTCCCGTGGCGGCCGGGGCCGGCGGCCACGCGGGGGCGATCTCGCCCTTCGCCCTGGTGCAGGAGATCCGCACCTGGTTCGACGGCCCGGTGGCCCTGTCGGGCGCCATCGCCAGCGGCCGCTCGATCCTGTCGGCCCAGGCCATGGGCGCGGACCTGGCCTATATCGGCTCGGCCTTCATCGCGACCGAAGAGGCCAATGCGCCCGAGGCCTACAAGCGGACGATCACCGAGGCCAACGCCAGCGACATCGTCTACTCGAACCTCTTCACCGGCGTGCACGGCAACTATCTGCGCCAGTCGATCGTCGCCGCGGGCCTGGACCCCGACAACCTGCCGGAAAGCGATCCTTCGAAGATGAGCTTCGGCTCGGGCGGCAACCAGGACGCCAAGGCCTGGCGCGACATCTGGGGCTCGGGCCAGGGCATCGGCGCGATCAAGGAAGTGCTGCCGGTCGCCGAACGCATCGCGCGCCTGGCGGAGGAATATGAGGACGCAAAGGCCGAACTGGCCGCCAAGACCGCGCTGACGGCCGGCAACCGCCTGGCTTTCGCCGCCGAATAGGACGGGGACAGACCCGGGGACGAAGGCGGCTTCGTCCCCGGCGACTCCGGCGCGGCGATCCTTGGCGGGTTCGAAACCCGCCAGGAGCGCCTCATGTCCGACGCCGCCACGCCCCGTCTTTCGCTGCCCTACGTGGCCGCGGGGCAAGCCCAGAAGCACGTCACCGTCAACGAGGGTCTCGCGCGCCTCGACGGCCTTGTGCAGCCCTGCGTCATCAGTCGCGTGACCACGGCCCAGCCGGCCAACCCTGCCGACGGCGCCATGTGGATCCGTCCCGCCGTCGCGACCGGCGCCGACTGGGCGGCCGCGCCCGCCCACGGCCTGATGCGCTTCGAGGCCGGGGCCTGGGAGGCGATCACGCCCGCCGCCGGCTTCACCGCCTGGATCGCCGACGAGGGGCAGCTGGCCGTGTTCACCGGCTCGGCCTGGGTCGCGCTGTCGTCGACCTTCCGGAGCCTGACCGCCGCCCGCTCGCCGTTCGGCGCCGACGTCCGCGTCGAGATCGTCGAGGCCGAGGCGACTTTGAGCGGCGCGTCGGTGAACACGGGGGCCGTCATCCCCGCCCGCTCGATCGTGCTGGGCGTTTCGACCCGCACCAGCGCGGCCGTCACCGGCGCGATCTCCTACAGCTGCGGAATCGCCGGCGAGACCGGCAAGTTCGGCAGTTCGCTGGGCGTCGCCTTGAACGCCAGCAACATCGGAGTCGTTGGCCCCACGGCGTACTACGCCGACACGCCGGTGGTGCTCACCGCGGCCGGCGGCAGCTTCGTTTCCGGCAAGGTGCGGGTGGCGATCCAGTTGCTGCGGTTCGAAGCGCCGGCGGCGGTGTAGCGGGCTCGCCCCTTACTCCCGTCATTCCCGCCCTTGTGGCGGGAACCCCTGGTTCCGCTGACACGTGAGATGCAAGCGGCGTGCTAAGCACGCCGCCACATCCGCCCTTGCGCGGCTGATAGAGGGGTTCCCGCCACAAGGGCGGGAATGACGGGAGTTGAGAGGAGAGCGGATCCGCCCGTTGCTCCCCGCCAGCCGACCACTCCGCAACTTGCGAATGGCTCTCTGCTTGATCCTGAGGGCGGCTCCGGCTAAACGCCCCGCATCCCTTGGGGAGTAGCCGCCCGCGCCTATCAGCGGGGCCCGCCGTCAACATACTTGGTCTTCTTGCCTTTCGAGGGAAGAGCCATGGCGCGGGCGAAGGAAGCACCGACAGCTTTCTTGGCGAGACCAATGGCGTCGTTTTCCGTCCGGGCTGGGCGGGGAAACGGTCGCTGTTGTCTTGTCTGCGCTCGGCCCCGCAACGGTGTTTCAATGGAATCTCTGCTCGTCTCGACCCTGGTCGTGGCCATCGCCGAAATCGGCGACAAAACCCAGCTGCTGGCCATCATCCTGGCCACGCGGTTCAAGAAGCCGGTCCCGATCATCCTGGGCATCCTGGTCGCCACCCTGCTGAACCACGCCCTGGCGGCGCTGGCCGGTTCGCTGGTCGCCCAATACCTGCAGGGCGCCTGGTTCCAGTGGCTGATCGCCATCTCGTTCATCGCCATGGCCGCGTGGGCGCTGATCCCCGACAAGGCCGACGACGAGGACGGCGGGGCCGTGGGCCGCTACGGCGTGTTCGCCACCACGGCGGTGGCCTTCTTCCTGGTCGAGATGGGCGACAAGACCCAGATCGCCACCGTGGCCCTGGGCGCCCAGTTCCACAACGTCACCCTGGTGGCCGCCGGCACGACGTTGGGCATGATGCTGGCCAATGTGCCGGCCGTGTACCTGGGCGAGGCCGCCACGAAGATCGTGCCTCTGAAGTATGTGCGGATCGGCGCGGCGCTGATCTTCCTTGGCTTGGGCCTGTGGGGGATCGCGAGCCTGCTGGGCCTCTTCGGGTAATGACGTAGGCGGGGGCGGGAGCTATTCACGGGTCGAACGATCCGGAGTCTCCCGCCCCATGACCCAAGACACGCTGTCCGCGACCGGCTGGGAATTCTGGATCGATCGCGGCGGCACCTTCACCGACATCGTCGCGCGCCGGCCGGATGGTCGCCTCGTCACCCACAAGCTGCTGTCGGAGAACCCCGAGCAGTACGAGGACGCCGCCGTGGCCGGGGTTCGCGCCCTGCTCGACCAGGGCGGCGGCGGGAGCGTCGAGGCGGTGAAGATGGGCACCACGGTGGCCACCAACGCCCTGCTCGAGCGCAAGGGCGAGCCGACGGTCCTGGCGATCACCAAGGGCCATGCCGACGCCCTGCGCATCGGCCAGCAGGCCCGGCCCAGGCTGTTCGACCGCAACATCATAAAGCCCGAGGCCCTCTACACCCGCGTCGTCGAGATCGACGAGCGCGTCGGCGTCGACGGCGAGGTGGTGCGGCCGCTGGACGAAGCCGCCGCGCGCGAGGGGCTGCAGGCCGCCTTTGACGCCGGCTTCCGCACCGTGGCGATCGTGCTGCTGCACGGCTTTCGCTTCACCGACCACGAGGCCAAGGTCGCCGCCATCGCCCGCGAGGTGGGCTTCACCCAGGTCTCGGCCAGTCACGAGGTCAGCCCGCTGATGAAGCTGGTCGGGCGGGGCGACACGGCGGTGGTCGACGCCTACCTGTCGCCGATCCTGCGCCGCTATGTCGACCAGGTCGCCTCGCGCCTGGGCGCGGAGACGCGGCTGTTCTTCATGCAGTCGAACGGCGGCCTGACCGACGCGCGGGCCTTCCGCGGCAAGGACGCCATCCTATCGGGTCCGGCCGGCGGCGTGGTGGGCATGGCCAGGACGGCGGCCGAGGCGGGCTTTTCCCGCGTCATCGGCTTCGACATGGGCGGCACCTCGACCGATGTCTGCCACTATGCCGGCGAGTACGAGCGGGCCTACGAGACGGTGGTGGCGGGCGTGCGGATGCGCGCGCCGATGATGAACATCCACACGGTGGCGGCCGGCGGCGGCTCGATCTGTTCGTTCGACGGCGCGCGGCTGCGGGTGGGCCCGGCCTCGGCCGGGGCCAATCCGGGTCCGGCCTGCTACCGGCGCGGCGGACCGCTGACGGTGACCGACTGCAACGTCATGCTGGGCAAGCTGCAACCCGAGTTCTTCCCGTATGTCTTCGGTCCGAACGCCGACCAGCCGCTGGACCGCGACGTGGTCGTGCAGCGCTTCGAGGCCCTGGCCGTCGAGATCGAAGCGGCGACGGGCCGGGCGATGAGCCCGGCGCAGATCGCCGAGGGCTTCCTGACCATCGCCGTCGAGAACATGGCGAAAGCCGTGCGGCAGATCTCGATCCAGCGCGGCTACGACGTCACCCGCTATGTCCTGGCCTGCTTCGGCGGGGCGGGCGGGCAGCATGCCTGCCTGGTGGCCGACGCCCTGGGCATGAAGACGGTGATGATCCACCCGTTCGCCGGCGTGCTCAGCGCCTACGGCATGGGCCTGGCCGACCTGCGCCTGCTGCGCGAGACCACGGTGGAACTGCGCCTGGACGAAGCCGCCGCCGTGCTGCCGGCCCGCGCCGCCGCCCTGGCGACCGAGGCCGAAGCCGCCCTGCGCGCCCAGGACGCGCCGCTGGTGACGGTCGAGACCGAAGCGGCGCTGCTGGTGAAGTACGCCGGCACCGACACGCCGCTGCGCGTTCCGCTGACCGACGCCGACGGCGTCAAGGCGGCGTTCGAGGCGCTGCACCAGCGGCGCTTCGGCTTCGTCTCGCCGGCGACCCCGCTGGTGGTCGAGACGCTGAGCGTCGAGGCGATCGGCCATGCCGACGCCGGGGCCGAACCGGGTTTTGAGTCCGGCGCGTCCAAGGGGGCGCCGGTCGCCCTGACCACGGCCGACATCCGCATGGCCGGCGAGGTTCACGCGACGCCGGTGTTCGACCGCGAACGGCTTGCCGTCGACGCCGAAGTGTCGGGTCCGGCCATCATTCGCGAAGCCACCGGCACGACGGTGGTCGAGCCCGGCTGGCGGGCCAAGGTCGATCCGCACCTGAACCTGATCCTCGACCGGGTCGAGGCCCTGGCCCCCCGCCGCGCGGCCGGAACCAAGGCCGATCCGGTGATGCTGGAGGTGTTCAACAACCTCTTCATGGCCGTGGCCGAGGAGATGGGTTTCGCCCTGCAGAACACCGCCTATTCGGTGAACATCAAGGAGCGGCTGGACTTCTCCTGCGCCCTGTTCGACCGCGACGGAAACCTGATCGCCAACGCTCCGCACATGCCCGTGCACCTGGGCTCGATGGGCGACAGCGTGCGGGCCATCCGCGATGGCCGCAGCCATGACGGCCGGGGCATGAAGCCCGGCGACGTCTACATGCTGAACGCCCCCTATGCCGGCGGCACGCACCTTCCGGACGTGACGGTGGTCATGCCGGTGTTCGACACGGCCGGATCCTTGCTCTTCTACGTCGCAGCGCGCGGCCACCAGGGCGACATCGGCGGGATCACCCCCGGCTCGATGCCGCCGGGCAGCCGGACGGTCGAGGAGGAGGGGGTCCTCATCGAGAACTTCCTGCTGGTCGAGGGCGGCCGGTTCCTGGAGGCCGAGACGCGGGCGCTGCTGGCCTCCGGCAAGTGGCCGGCGCGCAATCCCGACCAGAACATCGGCGACCTCAAGGCCCAGGTCGCCGCCTGCGCCCGCGGCGCCGAAAGCCTCACCGGCCTCGTCGCCGAGTTCGGCCAGGAGGTGGTCGAGGCCTATATGGCCCACGTGCAGGACAACGCCGAGGAGGCCGTGCGCCGCGTGCTGGCCAGGCTGTCGGACGGCGCCTTCGCCTATGAGCTCGACGACGGCAGCGTCGTGAAGGTGGCCGTCACCGTCGATCAGGCCGCCCGCACGGCGCGGGTCGACTTCACCGGCACCAGCGACCAGGTCCCGACCAACTTCAACGCCCCGGCCTCGATCTGCCGGGCGGCGGCTCTGTACGTCTTCCGCACGCTGGTGGACGACGAGATCCCGATGAACGACGGCTGTCTGCGGCCGGTCGAGCTGGTCATTCCCGAGGGCTCGATGCTCAAGCCGCGCTATCCGGCGGCGGTGGTGGCCGGAAACGTCGAGACCAGCCAGGTGGTGGTCGACGCCCTCTATGGCGCGCTGGGCGTGATGGCGGCGGCGCAGGGGACGATGAACAACTTCACCTTCGGCGACGAGCGACGGCAGTATTACGAGACCATCTGCGGCGGGGCGGGCGCGGGGCCCGACTTCGACGGCGCCGACGCCGTGCAGACCCACATGACCAACAGCCGCCTGACCGATCCGGAAGTGCTGGAGAGCCGCTATCCGGTGCGGGTCGAGGCGTTCGAGATCCGCCGCGGCTCGGGCGGCGCCGGCGAGCATCGGGGCGGCGACGGCGTGGTGCGCACCATCGGCTTCCGCGAGCCGATGACCGTGACCTTGCTGTCGAACCGCCGCCGCGTGCCGCCGTTCGGCCTGCATGGCGGGGCCAGCGGAGCGCTGGGCCAGGCGCGGATCGAGCGGGCGGACGGCGGCGTGCAGGCCTTGGCGGCCACCGACGAGGCCCAGGTCGCGGCCGGCGACCGGGTGGTCATCGAGACGCCGGGCGGCGGGGGCTGGGGCAAGGGCTGAGCCTTTCGCCGCCTCATCCCGCGCGCTAAGCATCCTCGAACGCAAGAGAGGCCCCGCCCATGACCGACATCGCCCGCCGCACCCTGATCGGCGCCGCCGGCCTGGTGGTCGCCACGCCCGGCCTCGCCTTGGCCGCCGGCAAGCCGAAGGTGGCCATCCAGACCAGCGCCGGCCTGATCGTCGTCGAGCTGGAGGACAGGAAAGCGCCGGTCACCTCGGCCAATTTCCTGCGCTATGTCGACGCCAAGAAGTACGACGGCGGGACCTTCTATCGCGCCTCGCGCACCAAGGGCGTGAAGGGCGCGGGCTCGATCCAGGGCGCGCCGCCGCCACGCGCGCGCCGCTTCGCGCCGATCGCCCACGAGAGCACGGTCAAGACGGGCATCCGCCACAAGCCGGGCGTGATCTCGATGGCCCGCAACGCGCCGGGCACCGCCACGTGCGACTTCTTCATCTGCGCCAGCGCCATGCCCTATCTCGACGCCCATCCGGGCGCCAAGGGCGACAACCAAGGCTTCGCAGCCTTTGGCGCGGTGGTCGAGGGCCTGCCGATCGTGAAGAAGATCCTGGCCATGCCCACCGGCGGGCCCGCCTATACCGAGGCGATGAAGGACGAGATGCTGAAGGCGCCGGTCCAGATCCTGAGCATGAAGCGCGTCGGCTAGTCGCGCTTGGACAGTTCGGCGAGGCGGGCCTCCAGCCGCGCCAGCGTCGTCTTGATCTCTTCCTGTTCGGCGTGGCTGAACTCGTTGGCGTCCTTGATGCAGCGCGAGCAGATGGTGCCGATCAGCAGCGGCAGGATCAGCAGCAGGGTGACGTGCATCAGCACGACGGCGACGACGCGCCCGCCGGGCGTCGCCGGATAGAAGTCGCCGTAGCCGACGGTGGTGGCCGTGACGCAGGCCCACCAGACGGCGTCGAGATAGGATTTGCCCTCGAAGAACGCATAGGCGCCGGCGGCGGCCAGCAGGATGACGACATAGACGATCAGCAGTTCGCGGACCGTGTCGAGGTACTTCATCATCGGCGAGGATCCCGGTTGCAGCGGCCTAGGGTCCGACCACCCGTCGGGCGCGGATGGCCGTCTGGCCGTCGATGTTCATGAGGTAGCTGCCGGCCGCGGCCTTGCGGATCTCGACCTTCGAGCCGGCCTTGGGCGGCGAGGACAGGTCGCGATCGTCGGCCTGGCGCCAGGTCGCGCCGTCGGCCAGGGTCAGGATCCAGCGGCCATCCGCGCCGCGAACGGCCTTGGTCACCTCGCCGGCGATGCGATCGACCTCCTCGGGCTTGTCGCCGCGATCGAAGACCGACAGGGCCGAGAGGTCGAGGCCGAAGGCCTGGCGGCGTGCGGCCTGGGCCTGCTGGCGATCGACGATGATCACGTCGCCTTTCTTCTCGGCGGTGGTGATCGAGTCGACGGCCGCGTCGTAGCAGGCCAGGCGCTTGTCGCTTTCGGCGATCCCCCGGCAGTCGAGCAGGGCCTTCAGGGCGGGGGCGACGTCGCGGACGACGGGCGCGGCGGCCTGGGCGGCGCCGACGGCCAGGGCGGCGGCGAGGCCGGTGGCCGCCAGGGCGCGGCGCGAGGGAAGGCGGAAGGTCGTCATCACGGCGCTCCAGGTTCGTCGATCAGCCAGCCGGTGACCGACAGGCGCTTGGCGGCGGCGTAGGCGGCGACCGGCGCCACCGAGTGGGGACGGGGCACGCGGAACAGGGTCAGCACGTTGAAGCCGGGCATGAAACCCCGTTCGATCTGGCCGTCGGCGTCGTGGAACAGCAGTTGCCCGCCCCAGTCGGGACGCCAGCCCTGCGTGAAGCCCAGCGTGAAGGCGGCCAGGCGCGTGTCGCGGCCATGCTTGTCGTCATGCAGCGTCAGGAAGTCGCCGGGGCGATAGTTCGAGGCCTGGGCCCGGACGCCCGCCACGTGGGGCGTCCCGATCACCTTCGCCCCGAAATCGAGGAAGGCTCGGCTCTGCACCAGTTCGGTGAGGGCGTGGATGGGCGGGGAGGGGTCTCGCGCGTACTCGTCCTGCATCGGATAGGACAGGTGGATGAACGAGAACCCCCGCGAGGCGCGTTTCAGCGCGCCTTGCAGGAACTGGCGCACCGCCGCGTCGCCGAACTTGCGGATGGCTTCGTTGGTGATGACCAGCGTCTCGTTCTTCTCGTCGGGCGCGACGATGGCCCAGGACGAGATCCCCTCCAGCAGATCGCCGGCGGCGGTTGCGTCGATGGGCTCGAGGAAGACCGGAATCTGGACGACGCCCTCGCGGGCGAAGGTGTCGGCGAAGGTCGCGGGATCGAGATCGGCGCGGATACGCAAGGTCGGTTTTGCGGCCGTCATCGGGCGACGTGGTTCACGGCGAATCTCCCCCGTCGCGGCGGAGGCGGCGACGGGTTCTAGCTAACAGATCGATGTTCGACGGTTCAATCGCCCCTGGCTGGGGGCAGGGTGTCGGCGCCGAAAAACCAGGCGCCGGGTCGCGGCGCATGGCGCGCGGCGTATCGGATGCTGTCCATTCGTCGCCAAATCGCAATGTTCTGCGACTGGTCGGCTTGAGTTTAAATCTGGCGAACCGTAGTTTTCGTATACCGTCGACTACGCAAAGTTTGACCATTCAGCGGCTAGTTAAGCTGCAACAAACACCCATCGATGCTTGAAACGCCTTGAGCCTGGGCGTTTTCGATTATCGATAAGAAATGTTTCACTTCCAGCAACAATTCAACGACCTTTTCGACCAGAATGGGCGATAAGGTGGCTATATATGGCGCATTTGGGGCAGAGTGCGTCCCTTTTGTTACAGTGTGAACCAAATGTAATCTGCCTGCCTCAGGCAAGATTGACCCCGGTTCGTCAAACGCCGTTCATGCGGACAGACCCGCTTCGAGCCCGATGCGGGGGGGCAAAATGCGCCGCACGGGGGAACACGAGCGGCGCCGCTATAAGTTTTTGGAGGTCTGATGTTGCACGCCTTGTCCACGCGTAAGCGTTTGCTTGCGTCCACCCTGCTTTGCGGCGTGATCGCGCCCGTCATGGTGGCCTCGCCGGCTTTCGCGCAGGAAGATCCTGCCGCGGTCGAGGAAATCGTCGTCACCGGTTCGCGCATCGCGCGTCCTGACCTGACCTCCAGCAGCCCCGTCGCCTCGGTCGGCGAGAAGGAACTGCAGCAGTCGGGCGTGGTGAACACCGAAAACCTGATCAACACCCTGCCGCAGGCCGTTCCGGGCATCACCTCGACGGTCAACAACGGCAGCAACGGCACGGCCACGGTCAGCCTGCGCGGCCTGGGCTCCAACCGCACGCTGGTGCTGGTGGACGGCAAGCGCCAGACGCCGACCACCCAGGCCGGTTCGGTCGACATCAACCTGATCCCGCCGGCCCTGATCAAGCGCATCGAAGTGCTGTCGGGCGGCGGTTCGGCCGTGTACGGCTCGGACGCCATCGCCGGCGTCGTCAACTTCATCCTGAAGGACGACTTCGAGGGCATGGAAGTGTCGGCCGGCTACCAGGCCACCGACAAGGGCGAAGCCCCGATCTATTCGGGCTCGATGACCTTCGGCGCCAACTTCGGCGGCGACAAGAAGGGCAACGTCGTCCTCAGCCTGGGCTACAACAAGCGTGAAGCCCTGACCCAGGGCGAGCGCGGCGGCATGCTCAGCACCGCCTGGGGCGACAACGCCACCCGCACGGGCCTGGTCCCCAGCGGCTCGGGCTCGAACGAGCCGGGCCAGGTCGGCGCCTTCGTCTCGGGTCGCTTCGTGACCCTGCCGGGCGTGGCCAACAACACCGCCAACACCGCGCTGTTCCTCAGCAACGGCAACGTGCGCCTCTACAACGCGGCGACCGACACCTACAACTTCGCGCCGGTCAACTACGTCCAGACCCCGCAGGAGCGCTACTCGGTCACCTCGCTGGCCAGCTATGAGCTCAAGCCGGGCCTGACCGCCTACGCCAAGGGCAACTTCGTCAGCAGCAAGGTCGTCACCCAGCTGGCGCCGACGCCGATCGGCAACCGCACCTTCCGCTTCACGCTGGACAACAACCCGTTCCTGACGGCCGCCGCCAAGACCGCGCTGAACAGCCTGGGCTCGAGCACCGCCTACACGATCCCGTCGAGCGCCTCGTGGACCGCCGGCACCTTCACCGACGTCGACAGCGACGGCGACGGCATCTACGACACCGTCACCGGCGTCTTCAACCGCCGCCTGTCGGAAGTCGGCCCGCGCGTCTCGCGCTTCGACTTCAGCGGCTTCCAGGTCCAGCTGGGCCTGAAGGGCGAGATCGAAGCCATCAATGGCGGCTTCGACAGCTACTTCCAGTACGGCAACACCCACGGCAGCAACTCGCTGCTGGGCGACACCAGCCTGGCCCGCATCCAGCAGGCCCTGCTGCTGAACGCCGCCGGCACCGGCTGTCTTGATCCGTCGGGCGGCTGCGTGCCGATCAACCTGTTCGGCCAAGGCAACATCTCGGCCGGCGCCGCGAACTTCATCAAGACGCGGATCAACTCGTCGCAGGACTACGAGCAGCTGTACGCCGGCCTGGTGTTCAACGGCGACACCAGCAACGCCTTCTCGCTGCCCGCCGGCCCGATCGGCTTCGCCGTCGGCGCCGAGTACCGCGCCGAAGACTTCGCCTTCAACCCCAGCCAGGACCTGGCCACCGGCAACCTGACCGGCTTCAACGCCAGCCCGCCGGTCTCGGGCCGCTTCGACGTCTACGAAGCCTACGCCGAACTGGCCGTGCCGATCCTGAAGGACCTGCCGTTCGTCAAGTCGCTGGACCTGGAACTGGCCGGCCGTATCTCGGACTACACCACCCAGCCGGACCCGGTTAAGACCTACAAGGTCGCCGGCACCTGGAAGCCCATCGACGACGTGATGGTTCGCGTGTCGTACAACAGCGCCATCCGCGCTCCGTCGATCGGCGAACTGTACGCTCCGCAGAGCAACGGCTTCCCGACCTCGACCGACCCCTGCTCGGCCCGCGCCAACCCGAACGCCCAGGTCCGCCAGGCCTGTATCAATTCGGGCGTCGCGGCTGCTCAGGTCGGCGTTCTCAACGCCAACCAGCAGACCCAGACCCTGTCGGGCGGCAACCCGAACCTGAAGCCGGAAAAGGGCGAAACGACCACGGTCGGCGTCGTCTACACCCCGTCCTTCGTGTCGGGCCTGTCGTTCACCCTCGACTACTTCAAGATCGAACTGAAGGACGCCATCGACACCTTCGGCGGCGGCACGGCCAACCTGATGGCGGTCTGCTACGGCCCGATCGTCAACGGCAACCCGAACTCGCCCTACTGCCAGGCCATCAACCGCCTGGGCAACGGCTCGATCGACTACGTCTCGTCGATCAACCAGAACGTCGCGGCGCGTAACCTCGAAGGCTTCGACTTCGGCGTCACCTACCGCACGCAGCTGGAAGACATCGGTCTGCCGGACTGGGGTTCGCTGGCGGTCCGCTCGCTGTACACCAACACCTGGGAATACACGATCATCCCGGACGAGATCTCGCAGCCGATCAAGTGCGCCGACAAGTTCGGCACGCGTTGCTCGGGCGCCGGCGTCAACCCGATCCCGCGCCACAAGCTCAGCACCTCGGCCAACTGGCGCTTCAAGCAGTTCGGCGTGAACCTGGTCTGGAACTATCTGGACGACGTGATCGACGACGCTCCGGCGACCCGTTACACGGTCGAGGAAATCGGCGCGAAGAACTACTTCGACCTGTCGGCCGACTGGGACGTCAACGACAACCTGGCCTTCACCGGCGGCGTCAAGAACCTGACCCAGGAAGCCTATCCGATCCTGGGCGGCAACGCCTCGCCGTCGAACAGCGGCTATCCGGCCGTCTACGACGTGCTGGGCCGCGTGTTCTTCCTGAACGCGCGCCTGCGCTACTGATCAGGACGGCGCGCTCCGAAAGGGGCGCGCCGGACCTTGGTCCCTACGAAAGCCGGCGGCCTCGCGGTCGCCGGCTTTCCGCGTTTCGGGCTCAGCCGCGCCGACGGGCGGCGTCGGCGAGATAGAGCTCGAGGTTGGTGTGGCCCGAGCCGTCCTTGGCCGGGGCCGCCCCGTCGGCGGGGGCCTTCGGGTCGAGGCCGTGGGCCTTCTCCCAGGCGTCGGGCATGCCGTCGCCGTCGCTGTCCCGGGCGGGCTTGCCGGCGGGCAGGGCGGGCCAGCCGCCGACGTCCTTCTGGCTGTTGATCACCGTGCCGGTGCGGTCGCGCACGCCGGCGACGATGCGCGCGTCGACGCTGTCGCGGAACACCGAGGCGCCGGCGTCGGCCAGCACGCGCTCATAGGCCAGCGGCGCCGGATCGGACTTGACCGGGGCGACATCGACCGGGGCGGGCAGGCGATAGCCGGCCGGCTCGGCAATGGTGAAGGCGACCAGGCTCCAGGGATCGGCCGGCACGTTGGTCAGCATGCTGTTGCCGGCGAAATAGGCGCGGGCCAGGCTGTTGCTTTCCTGGAAGGCCACCGCCTTGGTGCTCTGCGGGCCCATGATGTAGGCGTTGTCGACGAAGTTGTAGGCGACGACCGCGGCCTTGTCGGCGTCATAGCCGGCATGGCCCTTGCCCCAGTTGTAGAAGACGTTGGAGCGGAAATCGAACAGGGCCCCGACCGGGTCCTTGTCGGCGCCGTCGTAATTGCCGGGGCGGGGCATGCGGGCCATGTGGTTGGCCCACAGATTGTGGTGGAAGCTGATCTTCGAGCCCCTGCCGCCGCGGATCAGGCTGCCATAGCCGTGGTCGCCCTTGGCGTGCAGCGAACGGGCCATGGACTCGGCGATGATCGACCACTGGACCGTCAGGTCGAAGAAGCCCTGGCCTTCCTCGCCGTAGCGGGCCGAGGCCGACAGGGTCTCGTCCACCGACCAGCTGGCCGAGACGTGGTCGAGGATGATCCGCCGGCCGTTGTTGATCCAGATCGCGTCGCTCTCGGTCTTGCTCTCGTCGCCCAGGCGCGAGCGGATGAAGCGGATGACCACGTCGTCGGCCGAGACGACGAGGGTATGGTCGCGCAGGGTGATCCCGCCGCCGGGCGCGGTCTGGCCGGCGATGGTGATGCGCGGCTCGCTGATCTTCAGGTCCGACTTCAGCTGGATGGTGCCGGCGACCTCGAAGACCACGGTGCGCGGGCCCTTGGCCTCGACGGCGGCGCGCAGCGAGCCGGGCCCGGCGTCGTTCAGGTTGGTCACCTTGATCACCGCGCCGCCACGGCCGCCCTGCGAGAACCGGCCGGCGCCCTCGGCGCCGGGGAAAGCCAGGGTCTGGGCGGCCGCCTGTCCGGCGAGGCCGAGCAGGGCGAGAGCGGCGGCGCCGGCCAGCAGGCGGCGCGAGCGAGGGCGGATCATGACGCGGTTCTCCCCGAGGCCGGCGAGCGTCGTGCGCGCATCGTCCGGATGGCGCGACCCTGCCCTTGGGATCGGAGAATGTCCACCGGTGTCATTTCGCGGCCGGCCGCGGCGCTTCGTGACGGTAACCCTACACCACCGAGGGATTTGCCGCGCTTGTGATCAATTCCTGCTCGATATCCGGGCGAAATCGACTGCTGCATTGCGGCGAGACGCCGACAGGCGAAGTTTTCTTCCGAAAACGGGCGGCCGAACCTGACGCTGGTGTCAACCTTACCGGATTGCCGTCGATTCGCGTCCCGGGGGGGAAGCACGCCATGTCCGCCGAAGAAGCCAGCCTCCGACCGGAGCGCATCCTCGACCTGTCCGAACGCCTCAGCGTGGTGGCGGGGCAGAAGATCGGCGAGATCTCGACCGTCAACCGCGCCGCCAAGATGCTGGCGATCAACGCCCTGATCGTCGCCGCTCGCGCGGGCGAGGCCGGCAAGGGCTTCGCCATCGTGGCCGAGGAGTTCAAGAAGATCTCGACCCAGATCGACGAGGTGGCCGGGGCCCTGGAAAGCCAGGTGCGCGCCGACCTCGACGAGCTGACGGCGATCGGCGGGGCGATCCTGTCGCACCTGCGCGGCCAGCGCCTGGCCGACCTGGCCCTGAACGCCATCGAGATCATCGACCGCAACCTCTATGAGCGCACCTGCGACGTGCGCTGGTGGGCCACCGACAGCGCTGTTGTCGACTGCGCGATGGCCCCGTCGCGCGAGGCGTCCGACTACGCCAGCCAGCGGCTCAAGGTCATTCTCGACGCCTATACCGTCTATCTGGACCTGTGGATCTGCGACGCGGCCGGGCGGGTGATCGCCAGCGGCCGGCCCGACAAGTATCGCGGCGTGCAGGGCGCGTCGGTCGCCAACGCCAGCTGGTTCCAGGAAGCCCTGCGCACCAAGAGCGGCGACGATTTCGCCGTGGCCGACATCGCCCGCCAGCGGCTGCTGGACGAGGCGCCGGTGGCCACCTACGCCACGGCCATCCGCGAGGGCGGCCAGGCCAGGGGCAAGGTGATCGGCGTGCTGGGCGTTCATTTCGACTGGCGACCCCAGGCCCAGGCCATCGTCGACGGCGTGCGCATGACCGACGAGGAAAAGGCCCGCTCGCGCGTGCTGCTGCTGGACCAGAACCACCGGATCCTGGCGGCCTCGGACGGGCAGGGCGTGCTGACCGACAGCTTCAAGCTCGACACCTCGCATGGGACCATGGGCAGCTATGCGCAGGGCGACCGCACGATCGGCTACGCCCTGACCCCGGGCTACGAGACCTACAAGGGCCTGGGCTGGTACGGCTGCCTGGTGCAGCGCCAGGCGGTGGATACGCCGCTGCCGGTGGCCGAGCGGGTAGTGGACAATGTGCTGCGGCTGAAGGCTTGAACAAGATGCTCCCCCTGAAGGGGGAGCTGTCGCGAAGCGACTGAGGGGGAAGTTGTAGCGGCGTGTCAGCAGTCGCTTCCCCCTCCGGGCCTCCGGGCCACCTCCCCCTTAGCGGGGGACCCTCTATTCCACCCCCGCCAGCACCTTTCTGATCGTCTCGACGATCTGGTCGATCTGGCCTTCCGACACGATCAGCGGCGGCGACAGGGCGATGATGTCGCCGGTGACGCGGATCAGCAGGCCCTGGTCGAAGGCGGCTTCGAAGGCTTCCATCGCCCGGGCGGTCGGGGCGCCGGCGCGGGGAGAGAGCTCGACGCCGGCGATCAGGCCAAAGTCGCGGATGTCGACGACGTGGCGGGCGTCGGCCAGCGAATGGACGGCGGCGCGCCAGTAGGGCTCCAGCGCCAGGGACCGTTCGAACAGGCCCTCGCCCTGGTAGATCTCCAGCGTCGCCAGGCCGGCCGCGCAGGCCAGCGGGTGGCCCGAATAGGTGTAGCCGTGGAAGAGCTCGATTGGCGCGTCGGCGCCGTCGAGCATGGTGTCGTAGATCGCCGTGCTGGCGGCCACCGCGCCGGCCGGCACGGCGGCGTTGGTCAGGCCCTTGGCCATGCAGATCATGTCGGGCGTCACGCCGAAGCGGTCGGCCGCGAACGGGGCGCCGACCCGGCCGAAACCAGTGATCACCTCGTCGAAGATCAAGAGGATGTCGTGGCGGTCGCAGATCGCCCGCAGCTTCTGCAGATAGCCCTCGGGCGGCACCAGCACGCCGGTCGAGCAGGCCACGGGCTCGACGATGACGGCGGCGATGTTGGAGGCGTCGTGCAGAGCGACGATGCGTTCCAAGTCGTCGGCCAGGTGGGCGCCGTGCCGGGGCAGGCCCTGGCTGAACAGGTTTTCAGCCAGGCCGTGGGTGTGGGGCAGATGGTCGACGCCGGCGAGCAGGGAGCCGAAATACATCCTGTTCTTGGGAATGCCGCCGACCGAGATGCCGCCGAAGCCGACGCCGTGATAGCCGCGTTCGCGGCCGATCAGCCGGGTCTTGGTCCCCTTGCCGCGGGCGCGGTGATAGGCCAGCGCGATCTTAAGGGCGGTGTCGACCGCCTCCGAGCCTGAGTTGGTGAAGAAGATCCGGTCGAGGCCCTTCGGCGTCACCTGGGCCAGGCGCGAGGCGAAGGCGAAGGCCAGTGGATGGCCGAGGTTGAAGCTGGGCGCATAGTCCATCTCGCCAGCCTGCTTGCGGATGGCCTCGGTAATCGCCTCGCGGCCGTGGCCGGCGTTGACGCACCACAGGCCCGAGGTGGCGTCGAGGATCTGGCGTCCCTCGGGCGTCGTGTAGTGCATGCCCTTGGCGCCGCCCAGCAGGCGCGGATTGGCCTTGAACCGCCGGTTGGGCGTGAACGGCATCCAGTAGGCGTCGAGGTCGTTGGCGGCCATGGCGTCTCTCTTCGCTAGGCTTGCATTGTGATCGCAATTATCGACTAGCTGGCAACCCCTGAATGCATCGAGGAGAGGAGGGGAGATGGCAGAGCAGAAACCGCGCCGCTCCCTGGCCGATTCCAGGGCGGTGCATGACCAGGTCTACGACTCCATTCGCCAGGCCCTGATCACCGGCAAGATCGCGCCGGGCGTGGGCGTTTCCCTGCGCAGCCTGGCGGCCGAGCTGGGGGTTTCGCCGATGCCTGTGCGCGACGCGGTGCGCCGTCTCGTGGCCGAGCGGGCCCTGGCGATCAACCCCGCCAACAAGCGCCTGTCCGTGCCCTCGCTGAGCGCCGAACGCCTGGAGCAGCTGGAGCTGGCGCGCCAGTGGATCGAGCCGGAGCTGGCCGCCCGCGCCGCGCCCCGGGCCGACGAGGCCTTGGTGCGCAAGCTGAAGGCCATCGACCAGGACCTGGAAGAGGCCCTGCGGGTGGGCGACGTCGACCGCTACATGGTGGCCAACCACGCCTTCCATTTCGCCATCTACGAGCGGGCCGGGGCCGAGGTGCTGCTGGCCATGGCCGGCGGGCTGTGGCTGCAGATCGGGCCGTTCATGCGGGTGGTGTTCGGGCGCGTGGGTACCGGCAGCCTGCCGGCCGACCGCCACGCCGAGGCCATGGACGCCCTGAAGACCCGCGACGCCGAGGGCGCCCGCCGGGCCATCGCCGCTGACCTGTCCGAAGGCATGGACAAGATGCGCGCGGCGGTCGAGGCCGGCGCCGGCTTGACAGTCGCTCCGGCGGGGCAAACTGTGATCACAGTTTTATGAGGCAGGACGTGAGCGTTCCCGCATCCATCTCCGAACAGCTTAGCCGCCTGGTCCTTCCCGGCCGGGCGGTGATCGACGGCGCGCTGGTCGGCGCGGCCTCGGGCGGAACCTTCGACAATGTCGGGCCGCGCGACGGGGCGGTGCTGAACGCCGTGGCCGCCTGCGACGTCGCCGACGTCGAGCGGGCCGTGGCCGCCGCCCGCGCCGCCTTCGAGGACGGCCGCTGGCGCGACCTGCATCCGCGCCAGAAGAAGAAGGTGCTGTTCCGGCTGGCCGAACTGATGGAGCGCGACGCCGAGGACTTGGCCCTGCTGGAGAGCCTGGACGTCGGCAAGCCGATCCGCGATGCGCGGGCCGTCGACGTGCCGCTGGCGATCAACACCACCCGCTGGTACGCCGAGGCGCTGGACAAGGTCTATGGCGAGGTCGGCGCCTCGCCGGCTGATCGCCTGAGCTTCGCCACCCACGAGCCGCTGGGCGTGATCGGGGCCATCGTGCCGTGGAACTTCCCGCTGCACATGGCGATGTGGAAGGTCGCTCCGGCCCTGGCCATGGGCAATTCGGTCGTCCTCAAGCCCGCCGAGCAGTCGCCGCTGACGGCGCTGAAGCTGGGCGAGCTGGCCCTCGAGGCCGGGCTCCCGGCAGGGGTGCTGAATGTCGTACCGGGCTTCGGGGCGATCGCCGGCCAGGCCCTGGCGCGGTCGATGGACGTCGACATGATCGCCTTCACCGGTTCGGGCCCCACCGGCCGGCGGCTGATGGAGTACGCGGCCCAGAGCAATCTCAAGCGCGTGTCGCTGGAGCTGGGCGGCAAGTCGCCCCAGATCGTCTTCGCCGACTGCCCGGACCTGGACGCGGCCGCGCAAGCGGCGGCCTGGGGCGTGTTCTATAACCAGGGCGAGGTCTGCACGGCCGCCTCGCGCCTGTTGGTCGAGGCCTCGATCAAGGACGCGTTCCTGGAGAAGGTGGTCGCGGTCGCGCGCACCATCCAGGTCGGCGATCCGCTGGACCCCGATACCGGCTTCGGGGCCATGGTCAGCGAGCGGCAGATGCAGACCGCGCTGTCCTATATCGACAAGGCCCGGGAAGAGGGCGGCGCGCCGGTGCTGGGCGGGGCCCAGGTGCGCATCGAGACCGGCGGCTTCTATGTGGAGCCGACCATCTTCGACGGCGTGAAGCCGAGCCACAAGCTGGCCAGGGAGGAGGTGTTCGGGCCGGTGCTGGGCGTCATGACCTTCACCGGCGAGGACGAGGCCTTCGCCCTGGCCAACGACACGGTCTACGGCCTGGCCGCCGGCCTGTGGACCAGCGACATCAATCGGGGCCTGAAGGGGGCGCGGAAGCTGAAGGCGGGCCTGGTCTGGGTCAACGGCTGGGACGCCTGCGACATCACCATGCCGTTCGGAGGCTTCAAGCAGTCGGGCTTCGGCCGTGACCGCAGCCTTCATGCGTTGCACAAGTACGCCGACCTGAAGTCGGTGTCCGTAACGCTGAGGTAGCCCATGACCGCCCTGAACCTTGTCGAAACCGAAGCCTTCATCGACGGCCTGTGGATCGAGGGCGAGGCGACCTTCGACGTGACCAATCCGGCGGACGGCGCGCTGATCGCCAAGGTGGCCGACCTGGGGGCGGGCGAGACGCGGATCGCCATCGAGGCGGCGCACCGGGCGTTCCCGGCCTGGGCGGCCAGGACGGCCAAGGAGCGGGGCGCGATCCTGCGCCGGTGGAGCGACCTGATGCTCGCCCACGCCGACGATCTGGCCCGGCTGATGACGGCCGAGCAGGGCAAGCCGCTGGCCGAGTCGAAGGGCGAGGTCGCCTACGGCGCCAGCTTCATCGACTGGTTCGCCGAGGAGGCCAAGCGCGGCTACGGCCACACCATCCCGACGCCCGACCCGAAGAAGCGGCTGGCCTCGATCAAGCAGCCGATCGGGGTGTGCGCGGCGATCGCGCCGTGGAACTTCCCGATCGCCATGATCACCCGCAAGGTCGGCCCGGCCCTGGCGGCCGGCTGCACTGTGGTGGTCAAGCCGGCCGCCGAGACGCCGCTGTGCGCGCTGGCCATCGCCCGCCTGGCGGTGGAGGCCGGCGTGCCGGCGGGCGTGCTCAACGTCGTCACCGGCACGGACGCCAGCGCCATCGGCAAGGCCCTGTGCGAGGACGGCCGGGTGCGCAAGCTGTCGTTCACCGGCTCGACCCCGGTGGGCAAGGTGCTCTACGGCCAGTGCGCCGGCACGATGAAGAAGCTCTCCCTCGAACTGGGCGGCAACGCGCCCTTCATCGTCTTCGACGACGCCGACCTGGAGGCCGCCGTCGACGGCGCGATCGCCAGCAAGTACCGCAATACCGGCCAGACCTGCGTTTGCGCCAACCGCCTGATCGTGCAGGCCGGCATCCACGACGCCTTCGCCAAGCGCCTTTCCGAAAAGGTGGCGGCGATGAAGGTGGGCGCAGGCACGGGCGAGGGCGTGGTGATCGGCCCGCTGATCAACGACAAGGCCATCGTCAAGGTCGAGGCCCTGGTCAAGGAGGCCGTCGCGGCCGGCGCGCGGGTCGAGGTCGGCGGCGAGCGCCACGAACTGGGCGGCCTCTTCTACCAGCCCACGGTCCTGACCGGCGCCACGGCGGACATGCGGCTGTTCAACGAGGAGATCTTCGGACCCGTCGCGCCGATCGTGAAGTTCGAGACCGAGGACGAGGCGATCGCCCTGGCCAACGCCACGCCCTTCGGCCTGGCGGCCTATTTCTACAGCCGCGACGTGGGCCGCTGCTGGCGGGTGGCCGAGGCCATCGAGGCCGGCATGGTCGGGATCAACGAAGGCCTGATTTCGACCGAGGTCGCGCCCTTCGGCGGGGTCAAGGAGTCGGGCCTGGGCCGCGAGGGATCGTCCGAGGGCCTCGATGAGTATTTCGAGACCAAGTACCTGTGCTTTGGCGGGGTGGGATGAGCAACGTTCTTCCGCATCCCTCAAATAGCCCGTCATTCCCGCCCTTGTGGCGGGAACCCCTCTGTCCGCCGCAAGGTCAGTCGAGGCGGACCGCTGGCGGTCCGCTGGCGGCGCATCTGCGGGCTGAACCAGGGTTTCCCGCCACAAGGGCGGGAATGACGGGAGTAGGGGGAGGGCGCGGATGATCGCCGAACTCTCCCGCCCATCGACCCTCGCCGACCTGATCGCGACCGAACGCGCGCGGTTCCTGGCCGAGCATCCGCGCAGCGTGGCCATGGCCAGGGCGGCTTCGGCCGTGTGGCGGGGCGGGGTTCCGATGCACTGGATGGGCGACTGGGCCTGCCCGAGCCCCATCTTCGCCGCCCAGGGCGTGGGGGCGCAGATCACCGACGTCGACGGCCGGCTGTATGACGACTTCTGCCTGGGCGACACGCCGTCGATGTTCGGCCATGGCGAGCCTTCCGTGGCGGCGGCCGTGGCCGACCAGGCCCGGCGGGGCGCGGGGTTCATGCTGCCGACCGCCTCGGCGGTGATCGTCGGCAAGCTGCTGGCCGAGCGCTTCAGCCTGCCGCTGTGGCAGGCGGCGACCACGGCCAGCGACGCCAACCGCGCGGCCATCCGCTGGGCGCGGGCGGTGACGCAGCGGCCCGTGATCCTGGTGTTCGACGGCTGCTACCACGGCATGGTCGAGGACGCCTTCGTGGTGCTGAAGGACGGCCAGGCGGCGATGAAGCCCGGCCTGCTGGGCCAGGTGCAGGACCTGACCGCCACGACCCGGATCGCGCCCTTCAACGATCTTGAAGCGCTGGAAGCGGCACTGGCCCCCGGCGACGTCGCCGCCGTGCTGGCCGAGCCGGTGATGACCAACTGCGGGATGATCCTGCCCGATCCCGGCTTCCACGACGCCCTGCGCAAGCTGACTCGCGAGGCAGGGACGCTGCTGATCATCGACGAGACCCACACCATCTCGACCGGTCCCGGCGGCTACACGAAAGCGCATGGCCTGGAGCCCGACGTCTTCGTGCTGGGCAAGGCCGTGGCTGGCGGCGTGCCCGCGGCCGTCTGGGGCGTGACGGCGGAACTGTCGGCGCGGATGGACGAGGCCCAGGCGCGCATCGGTCCTGGCCAGTCGGGGATCGGCACGACGCTGTCGGGCAATGCGCTGGCCATGGCGGCCATGCGGGCCATGCTGTCCGAGGTCATGGCCGAGACGGCCTATGCGAAGATGCTGGCCGGGGCGCAGCGGCTGGTGGCGGGGCTGGAAGGCGTGATCGCCGCGCGGGGCCTGCCGTGGTCCGTCGTGCATGTCGGGGCGCGGGTGGAGCTCGTTTTCGCCGACCCGCCGCCGCGCGACGCCGCCGCGATGCGGAAAGTGCTGGACCACGAGGCCGTGGAAGCGCTGCATCTGTGGCTGATCAACCGAGGGGTGCTGATCGCGCCCTTCCACAACATGATGCTGGTCTCGCCCGTCACCGAGGACGCGGCGGTGGACCGGCTGGTCGCGGCGGTCGATGCGTTCGCCGTGGCCGTCGGGGAGGTGAACTGATGGTGAGGTCGCTTATTGGGACCCTCTCCCATAGGGAGAGGGAGGGGCCCGGCGCGAAGCGCTGGGAGGGTGAGGGGTTACGCTCTCAACCGGCGCGCCGGCACGCCGTCGGGCGCCTTACCCCCTCACCCTCCCATGCTTTGCATGGGCCCCTCCCTCTCCCCATGGGAGAGGGGTCATGGTGATGGTCGCCTCACCCGACGAATGCCGCGATTTCCTGGCGGCCCATCCGCAGGTGAAGTTCGTCGAGGTGTTCTTCACCTCGATGACCGGGGTGCCGCGCGGCAAGCGGCTGCGGGTGCACGAGCTGCACGCGATCTATGACTACGGCCGGTTCCTGCCGGGCTCGATCCTGGTGGTCGACACCGTGGGCGCCGACTGCGAGGAGACGGGACTGGTGTGGGAGGACGGCGACGCCGACCGTCGCGCGCGGCCCGTGCCGGGGACGCTGACCCTGGCGCCGTGGCTGGGTCCCGACGTCGCCCAGGTGATGCTGTCGCTATACGAGCTGGACGGAACGCCCAACGACCTGGACCCGCGCCACGTGCTGCAACGGGTGCTGGACCGCTACGCCGCCGACGGCCTCACCCCGGTCGCGGCCTGCGAGCTGGAATACTATCTGGTCGACATCGAGCGCGGCCCGAACGGCGAGCTTCTGCCCGCCAGGTCGGTGCTGACCGGCCAGCGGCCGACCGGCATCCAGGTCTATGGCCTGCCGGAACTGGAGGCCAACGCCCCGTTCCTGCGCGAGCTGTGGGACACGGCCGACACCATCGGGGTGCCGCTGGAAGGCGCGATCTCGGAATTCGCTCCGGCCCAGGTGGAGCTGACCCTCAAGCACAAGCCAGACGCCTTGCGGGCCGCCGACGACGCGGTGCTGTACAAGCGCGCCGCCAAGGGGGTGGCCCTGCGGCACGGCTGCGAGGCGACCTTCATGGCCAAGCCCTGGGCCGACAAGGCGGGCAACGGTTTCCACGTGCACGTCAGCTTCAACGACGCAGGCGGCGACAACCTGTGCGCCGCCGAGGATCCGGAAGGTTCGGAACTGCTCAAGCACGCCATCGGCGGCATGAAGGTGCTGCTGGGCGAGGGCATGGCGATCCTGGCGCCCAACGCCAACAGCTATCGCCGCTTCAAGGCCAACTCTTACGCGCCCGTCGCGCCGACCTGGGGCGTCAACAACCGCACGGTTTCCCTGCGCGTGCCGGCGGGCCCGGCGCCGACGCGGCACGTGGAGCACCGCGTGGCCGGGGCCGACGGCAATCCATACCTGGTGATGGCCACGCTGCTGGCGGCGGCGCACCACGGCATCACCAACCGGATCGATCCGGGCCCGGCGGTGGTCGGCGACGGCTATGCCGCCGCGGCCAAGGAGAACGTGCGGCTGCCGTCCAACTGGTTCGCCGCCGTCGACCTCTTCGAGAAGTCGCAGGTGCTGGCCGACTACCTGGGCGAACGCTTCGTGGAGATGTTCGTGTCGGTGAAGCGCACCGAGCAGGCGCGGTTCTTCGAGGTGGTCGGGCAGCTCGACTATGACTGGTATCTGCGCAACGCCTGACGGCATGGCGCTGGGAGTAAGCTTTGGGTTGAACCGGCGGCGGGGAAGGGGCCTCGTCCGCTTCATGCGAACGAAAGAGGGAGTTTCGAGGCCATGAGCACCAACCACTTCCGGGGGGCCTCGCGCCGCTCGCTGCTGACCGCGTTCGGCGCGGCGGCCATCGGCCTGTCGTTCACCGCCTGCGGCGAGAAGCCCGCGCCGTCCGAGGGCGGCGAAGAGGCCAAGCTGAACTTCTACAATTGGGACACCTATATCGGCGAGACCACGCTGGGCGACTTCAAGAAGGCCAGCGGCGTCGACGTGAACATGAGCCTGTTCGCGACCAACGACGAACTGTTCGCCAAGCTGAAGGCGGGCAATCCGGGCTTCGACGTCATCGTGCCGTCCAACGAGTTCGTCACCCGGATGGCCCAGGCCGGCATGCTGGAGGCGCTGGACCACGCCAAGGTTCCCAACATCAAGAACATCGACCCGACCTTCATGAACCCGGACTTCGACCCGGGCCGGAAGTTCTCGCTGCCCTACACCTGGCTGGTGCTGGGCATCGGCTATCGCAAGAGCAAGGTCAAAGGCGTTCCCGACAGCTGGAAGTACCTGTTCGACAGCAACCAGTACGCCGGCAAGATCGCCCTGCTGTCGGAAAGCGCCGATCTGGTGCGCCTGTCGGCCAAGTACCTGGGCCATTCGGTCAACGACATCCCGGCCGACATGCTGCCGAGGATCGAGCAGATGCTGATCAAGCAGAAGCCGTTCGTGAAGGCCTTCCACGACGACAACGGCCAGGACCTCTTGCTGTCGGGCGAGGTGGACGTCGTGCTCGAATACAACGGCGACATCGCCCAGGCGATGAAGGACGACGACGACGTCGACTTCGTGGTGCCCAAGGAAGGCAGCCTCATCAACTCGGACTGCCTGTGCATTCCGAAAGGCGCGCCGCGGCCGAACAACGCCCACAAGTTCATCAACTACCTGCTGGACGCCCAGGCCGGCGCCGAGATCAGCAAGACCATCCTCTATCCGACGCCCAACGCGGCGGCCAAGGCGCTGATGCCGGACGACTACAAGAACAACCCGGTGATCTTTCCGCCCGCCGCCATCATGGCCAAGTGCGAGTACGGGGCCTTCGAGGGGGCGGAAAAGGCCAGCCTCTACGAGGAGATCATCACCCGCGTGCGGGCGGCTTAGAGCTGGAAATCCTCCCCCTCTGGGGGAGGTGGCCCGGAGGGCCGGAGGGGGGACGTTTTCAGCTTCCGCTGAGCGTCTCGCCCTCGCAGCCACACCCCCCTCCGTCGGCTTCGCCGACACCTCCCCCAGAGGGGGAGGATCTTGGAGCGCCAAATGGAACAGAGCTGGAAGAAGGCCAAGGCGGTGTTCGCCGCCGCGCTGGGACCGCCGCTGGTCTGGCTGGTGGTGTTCTTCGTCGCGCCGATGGCGATCGTCTGGGCCTACAGCTTCGGCCATAACGTGGGTCTGACCGAGATCTCGTTCACCGGCACGATCGCCAACTACGCCCGGGCGCTGGAGCCGCTGTACCTGAAGATCTTCGTCAAGTCGGCCTGGGTGGCGGCGCTGACCACGGCCCTGTGCCTGGTGATCGGATTCCCGGTGGCGCTGGCCATCACCTTCGCCTCGCAGAAGGCCAAGACCTGGCTCTTGCTGCTGGTCATGCTGCCGTTCTGGACCAACCTTCTGGTCCGCACCTATGCCCTGATCGCTGTGCTGCGGACCGAGGGCTACGTCAACCAGACCTTCGAGTGGTTCTGGAACATCGGCGGCAAGGTCGCGCCGCTGGGCGCCTACCAGCCGCTGGAGCTGCTGCACAACAACTTCGCGGTGATCCTGGGCCTCGTCTACGTGCACCTGCCGTTCATGGTGCTGCCGCTCTACTCGGCGTTGGACCGGCTGGACAAGTCGCTGCTGGAGGCGAGCCTGGACCTCGGCGCCGGGCACCTGCGCACCCTGTTCCGCATCGTCGTGCCGCTGGCCCTGCCGGGCATCGCGTCTGGCGTGCTGATCACCTTCATCCCGGCGCTGGGCGCCTATCTGACGCCCGACCTCTTGGGCGGTCCCGACAGCCAGATGATCGCCAACGTCATCGAGCGCCAGTTCAAGCGCGCCAACGACTGGCCGTTCGGCGCGGCCCTGTCGTTCCTGCTGATGTACCTGACCTTCATCGCCATCGCCGTGCAGGCGATGTTGTCGAAGGGCAAGAAGAAGGAGGGCGTGGGATGATCTCGCCGCTTCTTTCTTCTCCCTCCCCCTTTGATGGGGCAGGGGTGGGGGTGACGCCGTCGGCGGGCCTGGGCCCGGCCGCGCTACATCCTGAACCGCTGTCACCCCCATCCCCGGCCCTTCCCCCATCGAGGGGGAAGGGGGAGGCTTTCCGATGAGCCGCAAGTCGCCGCCCGGGCCCCTGGAGTACCTGCGCCGCTGGCCGATCCGGCTGTGGCTGCTGGCGGTGGGGGTGTTCCTCTATGCGCCGCTGATCGCCCTGATGGCCTTCAGTTTCAACGACAGCCGGCGCAACATCGTCTGGAAGGGCTTCACGCTCAAATACTACGAGAAGGCCTTCAACAACGACGGCCTGATCGAGGCCTTCGCCAACAGCCTGACGATCGCGGCGGTCTCGACGGTGCTGAGCGTCGTGCTGGGGGCGCTGGTGGCGCTGGCCCTGTGGCGCTTCCGGTTTCCGGGCAAGACGGCGGTGGACGGGGCGCTGGCCCTGCCGATCGTGGTGCCCGAGATCTGCATGGGCGTGGGCATGCTGGTGTTCTTCGCCAAGGTGCTGCCCTGGCCGCAGGGGCTGGTGTGGCCGCTGAATCTGGGGGCGATCATCATCGCCCACGTGACCTTCTCGTTCCCGTTCGTGGCGGTGGTGGTGCGCGCGCGCATGGCCAGCTTCAACCGCGAACTGGAGGAAGCCGCGCGCGACCTCGGGGCCGGCGAGTTCCGCACTATCAGGGACGTGATCCTGCCGCACATGACCCCGTCGCTGGTGGCGGGCGCGTTGCTGGCCTTCACGCTGAGCCTGGACGACTTCGTCATCACCTTCTTCACGGCCGGGCCCGACACCGTGACCTTCCCGGTGAAGGTCTATTCGATGGTGCGCTTCTCGGTGACGCCCGAGGTCAATGCGGCCTCGACCATCCTGATCGTGCTGACCGTGATCCTGACCGCCGTGGCGCTGAAGCTGCAAGGCGACCCTGCGGCGGCGGCCGGGGCGCATGGGGGGGAGAAGGCATGAGGTTCTTCCGATTGGAACCTCCCCCCATGGGGGAGGCGGCCGAAGGCCCGCGGGGGGACGTTTTCAGCCGCCGCAGTCTTGGAGGGTTCGCAATAACGCCCCCCACCGATCGCTGCGCGATCGCCTCCCCCAGAGGGGGAGGTTCCTCGTGGGCCGAGGAGCCCAGGCCGCTGACGTTTTCGGGGGGAATGACGAAGTGACCGAAGCCAAACCGATTATCACCTTCGAGAACGTCACCAAGCGCTTCGGCAAGCTGGCGGCGGTCGACAACGTGTCGCTGAGCATCCGGGAGGGCGAGTTCTTCGCCCTCTTGGGGCCGTCGGGCTGCGGCAAGACCACCCTGCTGCGGATGCTGGCCGGGTTCGAGACGCCCACCGAGGGGCGGATCCTGATCGACGGCCAGGACATCTCGAACGTGCCGCCCAACAAGCGGCCGGTGAACATGGTGTTCCAGTCCTATGCGGTGTTTCCGCACATGACCGTGGCCGACAACGTCGCCTACGGCCTGAAGGTCGACCGGGTGAGCAAGGCCGAGCGCGACCGTCGGGTCGAGGAGGCGCTGGAGCTGGTGCAGCTGGGCGGCCTTGGTCAGCGCAAGCCCGATCAGCTGTCGGGTGGTCAGCGGCAGCGGGTGGCCCTGGCCCGGGCGCTGGTCAAGCGCCCCCGGGTGCTGCTGCTGGACGAGCCGCTGTCGGCCCTGGACGCCAAGCTGCGCGAGCAGATGCGCACCGAGCTGTGCACCCTGCAGGAGAAGGTAGGCATCACCTTCATCATGGTCACCCACGACCAGGACGAGGCTCTGGCCCTGGCGTCGCGCTGCGCGGTGATGAGCAAGGGGCTGCTGCAGCAGGTGGCCACGCCCAACGATCTTTACGAGTTTCCCAACAGCCGCCTGGTGGCCGACTTCATCGGCAGCGTGAACCTGTTCGAGGGCGTGCTGGCGGTGGACGAGCCGAGCCATGCGGTGATCCGTTCGCCGGGCCTGCCGACCGACATCTTCCTCGACCACGGGGTGACCGGCCCGCGCGGCGGCACGGTGTGGGCGGCGATCCGCCCCGAGAAGATCGAGCTGCACAAGCGTCCCGACGACGGCGAGCCGCCGAACATGGGCGACGCGCCCAAGGGCACGAACGCGGTGGCGGGCGTGATCAGGCACGAAGCCTATCTGGGCGGGGTGTCGACCTATGAGATCGAAATCGAGGGTGGCCGCCGCGTGAAGGTGCAGCGCCCCAACCTGACGCGCTGGGACCAGGAGGACTTCCGGCTGGGCGAGGCGGTGTGGATCGCCTGGCACGCCTGCTCGCCGGCGGTGCTGCTGTCGTGATCACGCTTCCTTCCGTTCCAAGCTTCGTCATCCCGGAAGCGCGCAGCGCTATCCGGGACCCAGGGGCCGCCGCATTGCAGGTGGTCCTGGGTCCCGGCTCTCCGCTTCGCTGCGGCCGGGATGACGAGCGGGGGAGTGCGAAGGGAGGAGACTGCTGATGCGTCCCGTCGCCGGCGTCATCTGCTGCACCCGCACCGTCGGGATCGAGCCGGCCCAGGCGGTGATGAACCGCTATGTCGAAGGCGCGATGCGGTACGCCGACGCCGCGGCCCTGCTGGTTCCGTCGATGCCGGGGCTGATGAAGGCCTCGGAGGTCGCCGCGCGGCTGGACGGGCTGATGCTGACCGGCAGTCCGTCGAACCTGGATCCGGCCTTTTACGACGAGGCGGTGGAGGATGCGCCGGGGCCCTTCGACCGCGATCGCGACGCCATGACCCGCGACCTGATCAAGGCCATGCTGGATCTGGGGCGGCCGGTGTTCGGGGTGTGCCGGGGCTTCCAGGAGATCAACGTCGCCTTCGGCGGCACCCTGCGGCGCGACATGGCGACCAGCGCCGAACTGATCGCCCACCATGCGCCCGACGAGGTCGATTTCAACGGCATGTTCGACCATCGCCACCGGGTCGACCTGACGCCCGGCGGGGTGCTGGCCACGGCCTTTGGCGCTGAGCAGGCGGTGGTCAATTCGGTGCACTACCAAGGCGTCGACCGGCTGGGCGAGGGCCTGTCGGTAGAGGCCAGGGCGCAGGACGGCGTCGTCGAGGCGGTGTCGGCCCAGGTGAACGGCGCGCCGGTGCTGGCCGTGCAGTGGCACCCGGAATGGAAGCCGGAGCAGAACCCCCAGTCGCGGGCTTTCTTCAGTCTCTTTGGCCAGGCCTTGCGAGGTGAATTCGAGTTTCCCCTCCCCCTTGATGGGGGAGGGGCCAGGGGGGGGGGGTGGTTACGGCGGTTCGGCTCGCGCCGGACCCTGAACCGCTGTCACCCCCATCCCCGACCCTTCCCCCATCAAAGGGGGAAGGGAGAAAAAGAAAGTCATCGAGGAAGAGCAACCATGACCGCCCCCCTCCGCAACCACGACATCGCCGAACTCAAGCGCCTGGATCTGGCCCACCACCTGCCGGCCCAGGCCGACCACAAGGTCATCGCCGAGCAGGGCGGCAGCCGGATCATCACGCGGGCCGAGGGCGTCTACATCCACGATGGCGAGGGTCACCGGATCCTCGACGGCATGGCCGGGCTGTGGTGCGTCAACGTCGGCTACGGCCGCACCGAGTTGGCCCAGGCGGCCTACGACCAGATGCTGGAGCTGCCGTACTACAATACCTTCTTCAAGACGGCGACGCCGCCGCCGATCGAGCTGGCGGCCAAGATCGCCCAGAAGATGGGCGGTCATCTGAGCCACGTTTTCTACAATTCGTCGGGATCGGAGGCCAACGACACCGTCTTCCGGCTGGTGCGCTACTTTTGGAAGCTGAAGGGGGAGCCAAGCCGCACTGTCTTCATCAGCCGCTGGAACGCCTATCACGGCTCGACCGTGGCCGGCGTGTCGCTGGGCGGGATGAAGCACATGCACAAGCAGGGCGACCTGCCGATCGCCGGCGTCGAGCACGTGATGCAGCCCTACCTGTTCGGCGACGGCTTCGGCGAGGACCCGGCCGCCTTCCGCGACCGGGCGGTGCAGGCGATCGAGGACAAGATCCTCGAGGTCGGCCCCGAGAACGTCGCGGCCTTCATCGGCGAGCCGGTGCAGGGGGCGGGCGGGGTGATCATTCCGCCGGACGGCTACTGGCCGGCGGTCGAGGCCCTGTGCCGCAAGTACGGGATCCTGCTGGTCTGCGACGAGGTGATCTGCGGCTTCGGGCGCCTGGGCGCCTGGTTCGGCCACCAGCACTACGGCATCAAGCCCGACCTGATCGCCATGGCCAAGGGGCTGTCGTCCGGCTACCTGCCGATCAGCGCCGTGGGCGTGGCCGACCACATCGTCGCCGAGCTGCGCGAGAAGGGCGGCGATTTCATCCACGGCTTCACCTATTCGGGCCATCCGACGGCGGCGGCCGTGGCGCTCAAGAACATCGAGATCATGGAGCGCGAGGGCCTGGTCGAGCGCACCCGCGACGAGACCGGTCCCTATCTGGCCCAGGCGCTCGCATCCCTGAACGACCATCCGCTGGTCGGCGAGACCCGCTCGCTGGGCCTGATCGGCGCGGTCGAGATCGTGCGCGAGAAGGGGACCAACCACCGCTTTCTCGACAAGGAAGGCGAGGCCGGGCCGATCGTGCGGGATCTCTGCATCAAGAACGGCCTGATGGTGCGCGCCATCCGCGACAGCATCGTCTGCTGCCCGCCGCTGATCATCACCAAGGCCGAGATCGACGAACTGGTGGGGATCATCAGGAAGTCGCTCGACGAGGCCGAGCCGGTGCTGCGGGCGCTGAAGCCGAAGGAGGAGGGGTGAGTATCGGCATCACCGTGAAACTGTGATACTGTGAGATTATGAAAAATATCACAGTCTCCATCGACGAAGAGACCTATCGGCGCGCCCGCATCAAGGCCGCCGAGCAGGACACCTCCGTCTCGGCCATGGTGCGTCAGTTCCTGGTCGACGTGGCGCAGGACGAGAGCGAGTTCGAGCGACTGAAGCGGCGTGAAGCGGAGCTGAGAGCAAAAATCCGGGGCTTCCGCGCCGCCGACAACCTGCCGCGCGACGAACTCTATCGGCGTGGGGAATAGGTGGCGGTCTTCTTCGACACCAACGTACTGATCTATTCGATCAGCGAGGCGCCGGAAGAGACGGCCAAGCGCGAGGCCGCCAGGATCCTGCTGGATCGCATCGACGGGGTGCTGTCGGTGCAGGTGCTGCAGGAATTCTACGTCCAGGCCACGCGCTCGTCGCGCCCAGGGCGACTGGATCCTGAGGACGCTGCGGAATTCGTCCGAACCTGGACCCGCTTCAAGGTGCAGGACAATACCCTCGCCGTGCTGCTCTCGGCCCTGGAGATCAAGGCGCGCTACGGCTTTTCCTACTGGGACAGCGCCGTGATCGCGGCGGCCCGCGCCGCCGGCTGCACCGAACTTTTCACCGAGGATCTCTCGCACGGCCAGATCGTAGAGGGTGTCCGCATCATCAACCCGTTCCACTAGCCCAAACTTCAGCAAGCGCGAGGAGCGCCCTCATGAAGCCCAAGCACAAGAAGAACCACGACGGTCCCAAGGTCACACGGGGGGTCAAGACGCTGGACGAGGCCCAGTCCTGGTTCCGCAGCCAGAACATCGAGGAGATCGAGTGCGTCGTGCCCGACCTGGCCGGCGTCGCCCGCGGCAAGATCATGCCGGTGCGCAAGTTCCTGGGGACCCCGTCGATGAACCTGCCGCTGGCGGTGTTCTACCAGACCATCACCGGCGACTTTCCCGAGTTCGAGGGGGCGGTGAACGGCGTGCAAGCCGACACCGACATCTTCCTGACCCCCGACCTGGCCACCCTGGCCACGGTGCCCTGGGCCCAGGATCCGACCGCCCAGGTGATCCACGACGCCTTCCATCCCGACGGCCGGCCGGTGGAGGAAAGCCCCCGCCAGGTGCTGCGCCGGGTGCTGTCGCTTTATCGCGAGAAGGGCTGGAGCCCGATCGTGGCGCCGGAGATCGAGTTCTATCTGGTCGAGAAGAACATCGACTGGGACTATCCGCTGAAGCCCCCGGTCGGCCGCTCGGGCCGGCCCGAGAGCGGTCGCCAGGGCTATTCGATCAGCGCGGTCAACGAGTTCGACGCCCTGTTCGAGGACATGTACGAATACTCCGAGCGCCAGGGCCTGGAGATCGACACCCTGATCCACGAGAGCGGGGTGGCGCAGATGGAGATCAACCTGCGCCACGGCACGCCGCTGGAGCTGGCCGACCAGGTGTTCATGATGAAGCGCACCATCCGCGAGGCGGCGATGGAGCACGACATCTACGCCACCTTCATGGCCAAGCCGATGGCCGGCGAGCCGGGCAGCGCCATGCACGTGCACCAGTCGATCCTGACCGAGGACGGCGACAACCTGTTCTCGGATCCGAAGACGGGCGAGGCGACGGCCTCCTTCTACGCCTTCATCGCGGGCCAGCAGCGCTACCTGCCGGCGATCATGGCCATACTGGCGCCCTACGTGAACAGCTATCGCCGCATCGCCCGCGACAGCGGCGCGCCGGTCAACACCCAGTGGGGCTACGACAACCGCACCTGCGGCCTGCGCGTGCCGCCGTCCGATCCGGCCAACCGCCGGGTCGAGAACCGCATCCCCTCGTCGGACGCCAATCCCTACCTCGCCATCGCCGCCGTGCTGGCCTGCGGCTATCTGGGCATGACCCAGAACCTGGCGCCGACCGCGCCGGTGGAGATCGACGCCAGTGCGCGGGGCATCGAACTGCCGCGCAGCCTGCTGGAGTCGGTGACGCTGTTCGAGGAGGCCAAGCCCCTGGCCGACATCCTCGGCGCCACCTTCTGCACGGCCTACGCTCGCGTGAAGCAGGCCGAGTACGAGACCTTCATGCGCACCATCAGTCCCTGGGAGCGGGAGTTCCTGCTGCTGAATGTTTAGGCAGCGTTTCGCACCTGCTCCCAGAGGGAGAAGGAGGGGCCCGCCGCGTAGCGGTGGGAGGATGAGGGGTTACGCCCTTGGCCGGCGTGCCGGCACGAAGGCGGGCGTCGTCACCCCTCACCCTCCCGTGCTGCGCATGGGCCCCTCCCTCTCCCCTCCGGGAGAGGGGCTATGAATCTCGGCCACCCCGCCACCTCCTGGTATGCCACCACGGCCACTCCGTTCGACCCGTTGCCCGCCCTCGACGGCGACGCCTTCGCCGACGTCTGCGTGGTGGGCGCGGGCTATACGGGCCTGGGCGCGGCGCTGGAACTGGCTTCGCGCGGGGTGTCGGTGACCGTGCTGGAGGCCGCCCAGGTCGGGTCGGGCGCCTCGGGCCGCAACGGCGGCCAGGTGCACATGGGCCAGCGCAACGACCAGGCCTGGCTGGAGAAGGCGGTGGGGCGCGACGACGCCCTGGCCCTGTGGAAGATGGCGCTGGACGCCCGCTCGCACCTGGCCGCGACGATCGCCGAGCACGACATCGCCTGCGACTTCACGCCGGGCATGATCCACGCTCGCCACAGGCCGGGCGGGGAGGGCGAGGATCTCGACCACATCGCGTTCATGGCCGCCCGCTACGGCTATCACGAGCTGGAGCCGATCGACGCGGGCGCCCTGACCGAAGAGCTGGGCACGGTGGTCTACCACGGCGGCGTGCGCGACAACGGCGGCGGCCACCTGCATCCGCTCAACCTGGCCCTTGGCCTGGCGAAGGCGGCCATGGCCAAGGGGGCGGTGATCCACGAGCGCAGCCGCGCCCGAGGCTGGCGGCGCGAGGGCGGGAAGATCGTGGTCGAGACGGCGGCGGGGCGGGTGCTGTGCGACCAGCTGATCCTGACGGGCGACGGCTATCTGGACGAGCTGGCCGGCCCGCAGGCCCGCGCCCGGGTGATGCCGATCAACAACTTCGTGCTCGCCACCGAACCCTTGGGCGAGCGCGCGCAGACGATCATCCGCTCGAACGCCGCCGTGGCCGACAGCCGCTTCGTCGTGAACTACTTCCGCAAGAGCCCGGACGGCCGGCTGCTGTTCGGCGGCGGCGAGAACTATCGGCCGGGCTTTCCGCCGGATCTGCCGGGCTTCGTGCGCCGGCACATGCTGAAGATCTATCCCGACCTCGCCGACGTGGCGGTTACCCACGCCTGGGGCGGGACGCTGGGGATCACCCTGCACCGCGCGCCTTACGTGCGCGAACTGGCGCCGGGCGTGCGCGTGGCGGCCGGCTATTCAGGGCAGGGGGTGATGCTGGCGCCGTGGTTCGGCAAGCTGCTGGCCGACGCGGCTCTGGGCGAGACGGCCGGGGTGGAGCTGTTGTCGCGGCTGCCGACCCCGCCGTTCCCCGGCGGCCGCCTGCTGCGCTGGCCGCTGACCGTGGCGGGCCTGTCCTGGTACGCGCTGCGCGACCGGCTATAGGTCTGATCGGCGTTCAAGCCCTGCGAGTGGTCCTCGTCCTTCGACGAGCTCAGGATGAGGACCATTGTCGGCTCGGCGTCTGAGAAACCTCATCCTGAGCCTGTCGAAGGACGAGGTTTTCGTCTCAAACGGCCTTGGACTTCGCCCGCAGCGACAGGCAGTAGCCGATCGTTACCACAAGCCCGGCCAGGATCGCGCCGCAGCCGCCCACGACCGCCACCTCGAAGGGCGCGAACGCCCAGAGGCCGGCATAGACGAGCCCGCTCAAGGCCATCGACCAGCCGCCGACCCGATGGACCCGCCGCGCCCAGGCGCTGGGGACGAACCGCTTGGGCATGCGGTTGCCGAACCAGGCGACCATCAGGCCGATGGCGCCCATGACCAGCCGGTTGACGGTGTCGGTGTCGATATAGCCCAGTTTTCGCGCCAGGCTGGCGGCCAGGGCCAGGACGACGATGCCGACGCCCCAGGCCAGATCGGCGATCACTTCCTTCTTCATTCCGCAACCTCCTGCTTGGACGTCGGCGCGTGCTCGCCGACGCCGAACGAGTGGACGAAGCCCAGCAGCGCCTCTTCGAGCACCGAGAGCTTCAGGTGATAGATCACCGACTTGCCGGCCTTTTCGGCGTGCACCAGGTCGGCTTCCCGCAGCACCGCGAAGTGCGCCGACATGGTCGGCTTGGAGACGTCGAACTGATCGCTCAGCTCGCCGGCGCTCAGCGGCCCCTTGCGCAGCAGCTGAAGCACCCGTCGGCGGGTGGGGTCGGAGAGGGCCTTGAACACCTGGCTCATGATAAGACGATTAGCTAATCATCGAAATGAGTCAAGCGATGGTTGGCTTCGACCGGCTTGCCGCGCTAACACCCCGTCATGGCGCGAACCAAGCTGAACCCTGAATTCGAGATCGAAGTCGACGGCGAGACCTATGTCTGGCGCCTGCAACGCACGCCGCACTGGTCGAAGGACCCGACGGAACGACACGGCATGGCCATCGCCGTGCACCACGTCGAGGGCAAGCGCGAGGTCGTCATCGAGTTTCCGCCCGGCGAGCAGCCTCGCTACGGCGCGCCGCAGCTGAAGACCGAGCAGGTGCCCAGGAAGCTGGTGGCGACCGCGATCGCCTCGGCCGTGGCGGCCGGCTGGGAGCCCTGGTCGCGCGGCAAGCCGGTGATCATCGCCGTGGACGCGAACGGAGGCTGAGGGCGTTCCTTAAAACCCTCTCTCTTTGAGAGAGGGAGGGGCCCGCCGCGCAGCGGTGGGAGGGTGAGAGGTTTTACCCTTGGCAGGAAACTCCACTGACGTGCCGCGCCGTGCAGGGCGCCGAGCATCGAAGTTTTCCCAACGTGGGCTTTGTTGCGACCCGGGTTTGGAGGCCGCGCCTTATCCGTTGAGATTGTAGCCTCTCACCCTCCCACGCCTGCGGCGTGGGCCCCTCCCTCTCTCAAAGAGAGAGGGATTACGGGGGGCGACGCAGGCTACTTCATTGGCAGGCGACAGGCGCTATCACAGGGCGCCCTCTGACGGATTGACACCCGCCCACCGGCGTTCTCCGATGCTCGTCGTAGAAAGCGTGGCGGGGTTGCATGCAGGGGCAGGTTTCGGAGCCGACGGGCAGTCTGGCCGATGCGCTGGGCCACGCCATGCGCCTGCTGTCGCGTGATCCGCAGCTGGCGCGCGAGCAGGCCCTGGCCATTCTCGAAGCGGTTCCCCGTCATCCCGGCGCGACCCTGATCCTGGCCGCGGCGCTGCGGCTGTCGGGCGAGCCGGCCGCCGCCCTGCCGGTGATCGATCCGCTGTCGCGGGCCCTGGCCAATGCGCCGGACGTGCAGCTGGAGCACGGCCTCGTGCTGCTGGACCTGGGCCGCACCCAGGAGGCGGTGGCGGCGTTGCGGCGGGCGACGGCGCTGGATCCGAAGCTTGGCGAAGCCTGGCGGGCGCTGTCGGTGGGGCTGACGGTGCTGGGCGACCTGGTCGGCGCGCAGGCGGCCGGCGACCGGCAGGTGCAGGCCTCGGTGCGCGAGCCGGCATTGATCGCGGCGGCCACGGCCCTGGTCGAGGGCAGGCTGCCGGAAGCCGAGCACGGCCTGCGGGCCTATCTGGCGACCCGGCCCGACGAGCCGGCGGCTTTGCGGATGCTGGCCGAGGTGGCCGCGCGGCTGGGCCGCTACGAGGACGCCGAGCGGATCCTGACCCAGACCCTGGCCTTCGCGCCGGGCTTCACGGCCGCGCGGCACAACCTGGCGACCCTGCTCTATCGCCAGAACAAGACGCTGGAGGCGCTGGGCCAGCTCGACCTGCTGCAGGTCGCCGATCCGCGCCATCCGGCCTATGCCAACCTGCGCGCGGCCGCCCTGGTGCGGATCGGCGAATACGAGGCGGCGACGGCGATCTATCGCGAGGTGCTGTCGCGCCATCCCCACCAGCCCAAGGGCTGGATGAGCTATGGCCATGCGCTGAAGACCCTGGGCCGGCGGGCCGAGTGCGAGGCCGCCTATCGCAGGGCCGTCGAGCAGGCGCCGATGCTGGGCGAGGCCTGGTGGAGTCTCGCCAACCTCAAGACCCTGCGGTTCTCCGACGACGATTTCGCGGTGATGGAGGGGCAGCTGACCGGCGACGGCCTGGCCGACGAAGACCGCTTCCACCTGCACTACGCCCTGGGCAAGGCGCTGGAGGACGCCGGGCGCTACGAGCGGAGCTTCGGCCACTACGCCCGGGGGGCGCAGCTGCGCCGCATCCAGATCCGCTACGACGCCGACGAGACCACGGCCCATGCGGCCCGCAGCAAGGCGCTGCTGACGCCCGCCTTCTTCGCCGAGCGCCGGGGCTGGGGCGCGGCGGCGCCGGATCCGATCTTCGTCGTCGGCCTGCCGCGTTCGGGCTCGACCCTGATCGAGCAGATCCTGGCCAGCCACTCGCAGGTCGAGGGCACGATGGAGCTGCCCGACGTCATCGCCATCGCCAAGCGGCTGGGCGGGCGGCGAGGCGAGGGGCTGTATCCCGAGGCGCTGGCGACGCTGGACGCCGACGCCCTGCGAGCGCTGGGCGAGGAGTATCTCGAGCGCACGCGGGTGCAGCGCAAGACCGATCGGCCGTTCTTCGTCGACAAGATGCCCAACAACTTCGCCCACGCCGGGCTGATCCACCTGATGCTGCCCAACGCCAGGATCATCGACGCGCGGCGTCATCCGCTGGGCTGCTGCTTTTCGGGGTTCAAGCAGCACTTCGCGCGGGGCCAGACCTTCAGCTACGGCCTGGAGGACATCGGCCGCTACTACGCCGACTACGTGGACCTGATGGCGCACGTCGACGCGGTGCTGCCGGGGCGGGTGCACCGGGTGATCTATGAGGCGATGGTCGAGGACCCGGAGGGCCAGATCCGGCGTCTGCTGGACCATTGCGGCCTGCCGTTCGAGGATGCGTGCCTGAATTTCCACCAGAACGACCGCGCCGTGCGCACCGCCAGCTCCGAGCAGGTGCGCCAGCCGATTTTCAAGGACGGGGTCGACCAGTGGCGCAACTATGAGCCGTGGCTCGACCCGCTGAAGGCGGCGCTGGGGCCCGTTCTGGCCGCCTATCCGGACGCGCCTGTTATTTGACCACCGGAAGACGGCGCTGCCGTTTTTGCAACAGTCCGGTGAATTGCGCGATCGCCAAGCTTTGCCGGATTGTCGGACTCACGACATTGGAAGAACGTCGTTCTCTCTGGGGCCAAGGAGTGAACACGTGTCGATTAGGCGTTCAAAAACAATGCGGTCGGGCCTGCTGGTCACGGCCCTGATGTCGAGCAGCGCGCTTTGTGGGGCCGCGCTGGCGCAGGAAGGCGGGGTCGCTCTGGAAGAGGTGGTGGTCACCGCCCAGAAGCGCTCGGAGAACCTGCAGGACGTGCCGGTCAGCATCCAGGCGCTTGGCCAGGCCAAGCTGGAGCAGCTGGAGGTCGCCGACTTCGCCGACTACGTGAAGTTCCTGCCCAGCGTGTCCTTCCAGGGCTCGGGGCCGGGCTTCAACCAGGTCTACATGCGGGGCGTGGCCAGCGGCGGCGACGGCAACCATTCCGGCTCGCTGCCCAGCGTGGGCATCTATCTGGACGAGCAGCCGATCACCACGATCCAGGGCGCCCTCGACGTCCACGTCTACGACATCGAGCGGGTCGAGGCGCTGGCCGGGCCGCAGGGCACGCTGTATGGCGCAAGCTCCCAGGCCGGCACCATCCGCATCATCACCAACAAGCCCAGCACCGCGGGCTTCAAGGCCGGCTACAACATCGAGCTCAACAAGGTCGAGGCGGGCGGCACGGGCTACGTGGCCGAGGGCTTCGTCAACCAGCCGCTGTCGGACACCGTGGCCGTGCGCATGGTCGGCTGGAGCAAGCGCGACGCCGGCTACATCGACAACGTGCCCTCGACGCGGACCTATCCGACCTCGGGCGTGACCATCGACAACGACGGCGTCACCAGGAAGAACTACAACGAGGTCGAGACCCACGGCGCCCGCGCGGCGGTGAAGGTCGAGCTGGGCGAGAACTGGACGATCACGCCCCAGGTCATGGGCCAGGTGCAGAAGGCGGGCGGCTTCTTCGGCTTCGACCCCGACATCGGCGACCTGAAGGTCAGCCACTACTATCCGGAAAGCTCGGACGACCGCTGGTGGCAGGCGGCGATGACCGTCGAGGGCAAGATCAGCAACCTCGACATCGTCTATGCCGGTTCGTACCTGCAACGCACGACCGACACCGAGCAGGACTACACCGACTACTCGTTCTTCTACGACACGCTGTACGGCTACGGCGCCTACTGGACCGACGACGCCGGCAACCCCGTGGATCCGTCGCAATACATCCAGGGCAAGGACCGCTACAACCGCATCAGCCACGAACTGCGGGTCAGCTCGCCGCAGGAAAAGAGCCTGCGCTTCGTCGCGGGCCTGTTCTACCAGCGCCAGGCGCACGGCATCCACCAGGACTACAAGATCGACGCCCTGGGCGAGTCGCTGTCGCCGTCGGGTCATCAGGGCACGATCTGGCTGACCGAGCAGAAGCGCGTCGACCGCGACAGGGCCGCCTTCGGCGAGGTGTCGTTCGACATCCTGCCCAGCCTGACGGCCACGGCGGGCGTCCGCTTCTTCGAGGCCGACAATTCGCTGGTCGGCTTCTACGGCTACGGCGCGGGCTACGGCTCGACCGGCGAGCGGGCCTGCTTCAAGGGGCCGGTGATCTCAGGCTCGCCCTGCACCAACCTCGACAAGCGGGTGAAGGAGACGGGCAATACGCCCAAGCTGACCCTCACCTACAAGATCGACCCGGCCAAGCTGGTCTACGCGACCTATTCGGAAGGCTACCGGCCGGGCGGCATCAACCGCCGCGGCACCCTGCCGCCCTACCTGTCGGACTATCTGAAGAACTACGAGCTGGGCTGGAAGACCAGCTGGGCCCAGAACCGCTTCCGCTGGAACGGCGCGGTCTATCTGGAGAAGTGGAACAAGTTCCAGTTCTCGATCCTGGGGGCCAACGGCCTGACCGAGATCAAGAACGCCAACGAGGCCGAGATCAAGGGCGCGGAAACCGACCTGACCATCGCGGTCGCCGAGGGCTTCACCGTCAACGCCGCGGCCGCCTACACCGACGCCAAGCTGACCGCCAACTACTGCGGAGCCACCGACAGCGCCGGCGTGCCGATCACCGACTGCCCCGTCGGCTCTATCGACTTCCCCGACGGCCCGCAGGCGCCCAAGGGCACACGGCTGCCGATCACGCCGAAGTTCAAGGCCAACCTGACCGCGCGCTACGAGTTCGACTGGAAGGACTTCGACACCTTCGTGCAGGCCTCGGCGGTGGGGCAGACCTCGTCCTATTCCGACCTGCGCACCGTCGAGGCGGCGATCCTGGGCAAGCAGCAGGGCTACATCACCTTCGACGTGTCGACGGGCCTGGCGCGCGACAGCTGGTCGCTGGCGGCCTTCATCACCAACCTGACGGACGAGCGGGCCAGCACCAGCCGGTTCGTGCAGTGCGCCGAGGCGGTCTGCGCCGACAAGGTCTACGTGATCCCCAACCAGCCCCGGACCTTCGGCCTGCGGTTCGGCCAGAAGTTCTGATCGTCGATGGATGACGCGCCGCCTCCGCTTCGCGGCGGGGGCGGTTGCGCGTCCAGGGCGGGGGTGAAAGCATGGCCATATGAGTAGTTCGTCGCCCAAGGCCCTCGGCTTCTGGATGTGCAGCGCCCTGGTCGTGGGCAACATGATCGGCTCGGGCGTGTTCATGCTGCCCGCGTCGCTCGCCCCCTACGGCTGGAACGGGGTGCTGGGCTGGATCATCACCATCGCCGGCGGCCTTTGCCTGGCCTTCGTCTTCGCCCGTCTGTCGGCGGCCTTGCCGCGCGAGGGCGGGCCCTATGCCTACACCCAGGAGGCGTTCGGGCGGACGGCGGGGTTCGTCGTGGCCTGGGCCTACTGGATCTCGCTTTGGGTGGGCAACGCGGCCATCGCCACCGGCGCGGTCAGCTACCTGTCGGTCCTGGTTCCCGCCATCGCCAAGACCCCAGGCCTGCACGCCCTGGTCACCCTCGCCCTGATCTGGGGCCTGATCGGCGTCAACTGCCTGGGCGCGCGCCTGGCCGGCGAGGTGCAGGTGGTGACCACGGTGCTCAAGCTCCTGCCGCTGGCGGCGGTGCTGGGCCTGTCGGCCTGGCTGCTGGGCCGCGACGGCGCGGCCGCCGTCACCGCGCCGCTGGACACCACGCAGCTGGGCGGGCCGGGCCTGGTCGCCGCCTCGGCCCTGACGCTGTGGGCGTTGCTGGGCCTGGAGTCGGCCACCGTGCCGGCCGACAAGGTCAAGGACCCGGCCCGCACCATCCCCCGCGCTACCCTGTTCGGCGCGGCCTTCACCGGCGTCGTCTACCTGCTGGTCTGCTCGGCGGTGGTGCTGCTTTCGCCCCCCGACGCCCTGAAGGCCTCCAACGCCCCCATGGCCGAGTTCATCGGCCGGTTCTGGGGTTCGGGCGCGGCCATGGCCGTGGCCGCCTTCGCCGCCATCAGCGCCTTCGGAGCCCTGAACGGCTGGGTGCTGCTGCAAGGCGAGATGCCTTACGCCATGGCCCGGGGCGGGGTGTTTCCGGCCGTGCTGGCCAAGTCGTCCAGCCGCGGAACGCCGGTGCGGGCGCACCTGGTCTCGGGCCTGTTCCTGACGGTGCTGGTGGCGATCAACTACGCCAAGTCGATGGCCGACCTCTTCACCTTCATCGCCCTGCTGGCCACCACGGCCTCGCTGTTCACCTATCTGGCCTGCGCGCTGGCGGCGCTGAAGTTGCAGCGGGACGGCCTGGTTCCGGGTTCGCGGCTGTTGACCGTGGTGGCGATCCTGGCCGGGCTCTACGCGGTCTTCACCCTGTTCGGGGCGGGCAGGGAGGCCGTCATGTGGGGCGTCGTGCTGCTGGCCGCCGGCTTCCCCGTCCATCTCCTGATGCGCCGGGCGGCGCGCACCTGAGGACCGCTGCATGATCACGCGCTCGATCCTGGCCGCCGGCGTCGCCGGCCTGGCGCTGCTGGCGGCGGGCGCCGCCGTCGCGCAGGTCTCGTACGTGCGGGCCGGCAGGCTGGTCGATCCGGTCGCCGGCAAAGTGCTGACCGACCGGCTGATCCGCATCGAGGGCGAGCGGATCGTCGCCGTCACGGCCTGGACCGGCGCGCCGGCCGACGGCCCGGTGCGCGACTGGTCGGGCCTGACCGTGCTGCCCGGCCTGATCGACATGCACACCCACATCGTCGACCAGGAGCAGACCGAGAACATCGCCGAGCCGCTGCTGACCACGGCCGCCGAGCAGGCCTATATCGGCGCGGCCCATGCCCGTGCGACCCTGATGGCCGGCTTCACCAGCGTGCGCGACGTGGGAACCTGGCGGGCGTTCGGCGACGTGGCGCTGAGGGACGCCATCGACAAGGGCCTGGTCCCGGGACCGCGCATGTCGGTGGCCGGGGCCTATGTGACGACGCCGGGCGGGGGCGGGGAGGTGACCGGCATCGCCGCCGATGTCGGCATCCCGGCCGAGATGCGCCGGGGCGTCGTGGAGGACGTGGCCGACACCCATCGCAAGACGCGCGACATCCTGGTGCACGGCGCCGATTTCCTGAAGCTGATCGCCACCGGCGCGGTGCTGACCGTCGGCACCGAGCCCGGCCAGCTGGAACTTTCCAGGGAAGAGATCGAGGCCGCCGTCGAAGAGGCCGCCAAGCGCGGAACCTACGCCACCGCCCACGCCCACGGGGCCGAGGGGATCAAGGTGGCGGTGCGGGCGGGCGTGCGCTCGATCGAGCACGGCTCGCTGATCGACGACGAGGGGATCGCCCTGATGAAGGCCCGCAGCGCCTGGCTGGTCGCCGACATCTACAACGGCGACTACATCGACGAGATCGGCACGAGGAACGGCTGGCCGGCCGAGACCCTGCGCAAGAACCGCGAGACCACGGACGCCCAGCGAGAGGGCTTTCGCAAGGCGGTGAAGGCCGGCGTGCGGATCGCCTACGGCACCGATGCGGGCGTCTATCCGCATGGCCTGAACGCCCGGCAGCTGCCCTACATGGTCAGGTACGGCATGACGCCGATGCAGGCGATCCAGTCGGCGACGACCAGCGCCGCGGCCCTGATGGGCAAGGACAAGGACGTCGGCTGCGCCCAGGCCGGCTGCTACGCCGACCTGATCGCGGTGAAGGGCGACCCCCTGGCCGATGTCGGGGTGCTGGGCGAGGTGGCCAAGGTGATGAAGGGCGGCGTCGTCCACAAGGGTGAGGTGTTGCCGCAGAATTAACCGTTTCACCGCCGGCGCGGGTCGTGCATTGTGCGCCGCAACTCAATGTTGCTGTGCAGCATTGAAACAGCTGTCGCGAAGCGGTCCGTGGGGGAAAGCTGGCGTCAGCCTCGATGCAGGAGCCTCCCCATGGCCGACTCGAACCACTACTACGTCCGTCCCGTCGCCGGCGTCTGGCACGTGACCTGGAACGACTCGCCCGACCTGATCAGCTCGTGCCCCAGCCAGCACGAAGCCGTGGCCCTGGCCCAGCTGCTGGCCCGCCACATGACGAGCCAAGGCCGCTACGCCGAAGTGCACGTGGCCGAGCCCGAAGCCCGCCGCCCGACCTGGGGCCGCAAGGGCCTGGCCGGCGCCGCCGCCGTCGCGGCCTGATCCTTCCATTCGAATCTAGGCCGACTTGAAGCCGCTCCGACCGTGTCGGGGCGGCTTTTTCTTGTCTTGGCTCCTCCCCCGCCTGCGGGGGAGGGGGACCACGAAGTGGTGGAGGGGGCGAGACTGGGCGCCGTGCCAGCCGTCGCCCCCTCCGTCACGGCGCCGGTGGCGCCGCGCCACCTCCCCCGTTTTACGGGGGAGGAGCTGGGTTCAGCCCAGCCAGGCGCCGGCCGCCTTTTCCAGCGCCTTGACCGCCTCGGCCGGCGAAAAGGTGCTGGGGTCCAGGCACAGCTCCAGCCACAGCCCGTCGACCATGGCCGTCAGGGCGATCGCCGCCAGCCGCCGATCATGCGCGCCGCAGTCGGCCAGCAGGGTCTCGAGCCGCGCGCGATAGGCGGCGTAGGACTGGGCGTGGATGGCGGCGATGCGCGGCTTGGTCTTCACCAGGCCCCAGAAGCCGATCCAGGCGGCCAGCAGGTCGGGATCCAGCACCGGCGGGGCGAAGCTGGCGGCGAGATAGGCCGACAGCCGCGCGCGGGGATCGTTTCCGGCGCCGGCCACGGCCGCCACCAGCGCCGCGTCGATCCGCAGGTCGACCGCCTCGTAGGCGGCGGCGATCAGGTCGTCGACGCCCTCGAAATAGTGCCGCAGCAGCCCGGCCGAGACCCCGGCCTGCGCGCAGATTGTCCGCACCGAGGCCGCGGCCACGCCCTGGCGGGCCAGCACGGCCTCGGCCGCCGCGACCAGGGCCTGGCGACGGACGTCGGGGGCTTCGCGGGTGAAGGGGGCGCGCAATGTTTAGCCCTCCCCCTCGATGGGGGAGGGTTGGGTGGGGGTGATACAGCCTTGCCGGCTGAACCGCCGCTCCACCCCCATCCCCGACCCTTCCCCCATCGAGGGGGAAGGGAGAAGAGCGCGGGTCACCACCACCCCTCCGGCGGTCGCGGCAGGCGGCTCTCGGGGATCAGCGCCCGCAGCTTGCGGCCGAAGCTGCGCAAAGACACCTCGCTGGTCGCCAGCGGGCCGGCCGTGAAGGTGCGCGAGGCCATGCCCTGCTGGACGCGGGCGACGAGCTCGGTGTCCTCGGCGTTGACCTGGCGGTTGATGCGCCAGTTCAGGTAGCGCGCGGCCTTCATCTCGCGCCGGTCGTCGGGCAGGGCGTAGGCGATCTCGCGGATCATGGTCCTGCCGGCCGAGACCGGAATGAACTGCATGAAGTCCACCTGGTCGGGATAGATGTCGAAGGCGAAGTTCGGCCAGAGCTTGAAATAGGTCCACAGCCGCTTGCGGTCTTCCGGCAGGTGCGGAACGTCGGGCAGGATATCCTGGTAGAGGCGCTCGGACGGGTTGTTCGACGGCTCGTCGATCAGCTGGCCCCACATCTTGTCGACATAGGTCTGCGCTTCGACGCCATAGCCCTTGCCGAACAGGCGGGTCAGGCCCGGATGGGCGACGGGGATGTGCAGGCCGTCGGAATAGTTGTCGCTGATGTTCTTCCAGTTGACGTCGCGCGGCCGCAGGGTGACGCGGCCGAAGGGTTGCAGGTCCTCGAACCGGTAGTGGGCGACCTCGTGCTCGTACGGAGCCATCATGTCCGCCACCGACGGGCCGTCGCCCTCCAGCCGCACGAAGACGAAGCCGCGCCAGATCTCGGTTTCCAGCTTCGCCAGCCCTTCCTTGGCCATGTCGAGCGCCGGGTAGTCGTCGCGCATCGGCACGCCGATCAGCCGGCCGTCCAGGTCGTAGGTCCAGGCGTGGTAGGGGCAGACGATGCGGCCGCAGCGGCCCGTCGGGCCGTCCAGCAGCCGCGCGCCCCGGTGGCGGCAGACATTGGCGAAGGCCCGCGCCCCGCCGTCCTTGCCGCGCACCACGACCAGGCTCTCGCCCACGAAGTCGAAGGTGTGGAAGTCGCCGGCTTTCGGAATGTCGTTGAGGTGGCAGACGATCTGCCAGGACGGCCGGAAGACCTTGTCCTGCTCCTCGCGGAAGAACCGCTCGGAGCCGTAGATCCAGCCGGGAAGGCCCCAGTCCGACAAAGGATCGGCGGAGAGGGGGTCGTGGTTGGAGATCATGTTCATCGCAAGACCTCTCCGGCCAAGGTGCGATCCCTCCCCCTTTGATGGGGGAGGGGCAGGGGTGGGGGTGACAGCGGGTCCGGAAGGGGCGCGGCCCGTGTGGCGTCCACCGCCGCGGTCACCCCGATCCCCGGCCCTTCCCCCATCGAGGGGGAAGGGAGAAAGCGCGTGGCGGTCACCGCCCCACCACGGCCAGCTTCACCGCCGTGGCGAAGTCCTTGTCCCGCAGGATCTCGCGGGCTGCGTTGCGGCCGGGATTGCCCGAGACGCCGCCGCCGGGATGCGTGCCCGCGCCGCACATGTAGAGGCCCTTGATCGGCGCGCGGTGGCTGGCGTGTCCCAGCAGTGGACGCGTGGCCCACAGCTGATCCAGGCTCATGTGGCCGTGCATGATGTCGCCGCCGATCAGGCCGAACTTCCGCTCCAGATCGAGCGGCGACAGGATGACCCGCCCCAGCACCGAGGCCTTGAAGTTGGGGGCCCACTTGTCGACCGTGTCGATGATCAGGTCTGCGGCGGCCTCGCGCTCGTCGTCCCAGCCGCGACCATCGGGCAGCGTCGGTGCGAACTGCTGGCAGAACAGGCTGGCCACGTGCTGGCCGGGCGGGGCCAGGCTGGTGTCGAGCGTCGAGGGGATCAGCATCTCGACGATCGGCGCTTTGCTCATGCCGCCGGCCTTGGCGTCGCGATAGGCCGCGTCCATGTAGTCGAGGCTGGGGGCGATGACGATCCCGCTCTGGTGATGCTGGGCCACCGCCTTGCCGGGCAGGGACGTGAAGTCCGGCAGCTCCGACAGGGCGACGTTCATGCGGAAGGTGCCCGAGCCGTTCTTGTAGCCGTCGATCGCCTTCCTGAAATCGGCCGGCAGAGCCGATGGCGGCACCAGCTTCTTGTAGAGCAGGGCCGGATTGACGTTGGCGCTGACGATCGGGGCCATGATCTGGCGGCCGTCGACCAGTTGCACGCCCACGGCTTTGCCTCCGTCCACGTGCACCCCCTCGACGGGGGCGTTCAGCAGGATCTCGACCCCGGCCTTCTCGCAGGCCTTCGCCATGGCCTGGGTGATCGCGCCCATGCCGCCGACCGCGTGGCCCCAGGCGCCCTTCTTGCCGTTCACCTCGCCGAAGGTGTGGTGCAGCAGCACATAGGCCGAGCCCGGCGTGTCGGGGCTGGCGTAGTTGCCGACCACGGCGTCGAAGCCGAAGGCGGCCTTGACCGGCTCGCTCTCGAACCAGCCGCCCAGGAAATCCCGCGCGCTCTTGGTGAACAGGTCGAGCAGGTCACGCTTCCTCTCACGGGAGAGCATGGCCAGCCGCCCGCCCTGGCGCAGGGCGCGCAGGATCCCCGGCAGGCCGTCGCCGAGGTTGGGCGGAGTCTCCTGGGCGAGATCGCGCAGCACGTCGCCGATCTCGTCGAGCATGGCGTAGTAGGCCGGCAGGATCTCGGCGTCGCGGCGGCTGAACTTGCGGAACTCGGCTTGCGTGCGTTCCAGGCCGCCGCCGAGCTTCAGGTATTTGTCTTTGCTGATCGGCAGGAAGTTGGAGATCGGCCGTTCCAGGAAGGTCAGGCCGAACCCGTGCAGGTCCATGTCGGCGATGACGCGCGGATTGAGCAGGCTGACCGTGTAGCTGGCCACCGAGTTGCGGAAGCCTGGATGGAACTCCTCTGTAACCGCCGCCCCGCCGACCACGCCGCGAGCCTCGCAGACGGTGACCTTCATCCCGGCCCTGGCCAGGTAGAAGGCGCAGACGAGGCCGTTGTGGCCTCCGCCGATGATCACGGCGTCACGGGTGTCGGTCATGCTCGCATCTCCCCCAGAAGCGTCTGGTGAGGAGGTTGCTATACGGGTGTAAAATAGTCCAGCGGCCCAAGAGAAACCTCTCCCATAGGGAGAGGGAGGGGCCCGCCGCGAAGCGGTGGGAGGGTGAGGGGTTTCAGATTGCCGGGTTTTTGTGCGGGGGTCAGAGATTCCACCTGCCAGCGGTGAAACCTCTCACCCTCCCACGCCTGCGGCGTGGGCCCCTCCCTCTCTCAAAGAGAGAGGGATCAAGAATTAGTGCTTGCCCCGATCGCGCCCGAAGTTCGGTTCGGCGCTTTCCTGGCCGGCGGCGACGATGCCGCGCCGGATCGCCCGGGTGCGGGTGAAGTGGGCGTGCAGGGTGTCGGCGTCGCCCCAGCGGATGGCGCGGCTCATGGCCTGAAGGTCTTCGGTGAAGCGGCCCAGCATCTCCAGCACCGCGTCCTTGTTGGCCACGAAGATGTCGCGCCACATGGTCGGGTCGCTGGCGGCGATGCGGGTGAAGTCGCGGAAGCCCGAGGCCGAATACTTGATGACCTCGTTCTCGGTGACGTTCTCGAGGTCGGCCGCGCTGCCGACGATGGTGTAGGCGATCAGGTGGGGCAGGTGGCTGACGACGGCCAGCACCAGGTCGTGGTGCTTCTCCTCCATCAGCTCGACCTGGGCGCCGAACGAGCGCCAGAAGGCCGACAGCTTGGCGACGGCGGCGGCGTAGGCTTCGTCCTCGCGGTCGGCCAGCGGGGTCAGGATGGTCCAGCGGCCTTCGAACAGCTCGGCGAAGCCGGCGTCGGGACCCGATTGCTCGGTGCCGGCGATCGGGTGGCCGGGGATCGGGAACACCTTGGAGAGCGCCGGCGCGCGGAAGGCCTCGGCGATGGTGGCCTTGGTCGAGCCGACGTCGGTCAGGGTGGCGCCGGCCTTGAGGTGCGGGGCGACGGCGGCCGCCACCTCGCCGATCGACAGCACGGGCGTGGCGATGACGACGAGATCGGCGTCCTTGACCGCTTCGGCCAGGTCGCCGGTGACGTGGTCGGCCAGGCCGATCTCCAGCGCGCGGGCGCGGTGGGCCTCGCTGGCGTCGGCGATGGTGACCTCGCCGACCACGCCGTGGGCGCGCGCGGCCAGGATCACCGAGCCGCCGATCAGGCCGGCGCCGACGACAGTCATCTTGGGATAGAGCAGGCCGGTGGGGGACATGGTTTGGATCTTATACGCCCTCCCCCTCGATGGGGGAGGGTTGGGTGGGGGTGAAGCGGCGGTCGGTCTGGTTGCGGCGGAACGGTGGGTGGTCACCCCCATCCCCGACCCTTCCCCCATCGAGGGGGAAGGGGATTCCATCACTGCGCTACGAACTGCGCCAGCAGGTCGACCACGGCGCGGTTGTGCTCCTCGCGGCCGATGGTGATGCGGATCGATTCCGGCAGGCCGTAGTTGGCGACGGCGCGGACGAGGTAGCCCTTGCTGGCCAGGAAGGCCTCGGCGTCGAGAGCGGTCCTGCCTGGCGTCGTCGGGAAGTCGACCAGCACGAAATTGGCCGCCGACGGGGTGACCGTCAGGCCAAGGCCGCCCAGCTGTTGGGCCAGCCACGGACGCCATTGCTCGACCAGGGCCACCGAGGCGGCCTCGAATTCGCGGTCGGCCAGGGCGGCGATGGCGGCGTCCTGGCCGGGGATCGAGGTGTTGAACGGCGGGCGGATGCGCTCGATCGGATCGATGATGCCGAAGTCCGCATAGCCCCAGCCCACGCGCAGGGCGGCCAGGCCGTGGATCTTCGAGAAGGTGCGGGTGACGATGACGTTCTGCGTCTCGCGGGCCAGGGCCAGGCCGTCCTCGAAGCGCGGATCGGTGCAGAACTCGGCATAGGCGCCGTCCAGCACCAGGATCACCGATGGCGGCAGGGCCGCGTGGATCGCGCGGATCTCCTCGCCGGTCAGCCAGGTGCCGGTCGGGTTGGCCGGGTTGGCGATGAACACCAGGCGCGTGCGCTCGTCGACTTGCTTGATGGTCTCTTCCAGGTCGATGCGGCGGTTCGGCTCCTTGGCGAAGCGGACCTGCGCCTGGCAGGCGCGGGCGCCGATCGCATAGGCGGCAAAGCCGTGCTCGCCCTGGACGATGTTGTCGCCCGGCTCGAGATAGACCTGGCACAGCAGGGCGAAGATCTCGTCGCTGCCGTCGCCGAAGGTCAGGCGCTCGGGCTCCAGGCCGTAGCGATCGGCGACAGCGGCGCGCAGGGCGTTCGACTTGCCGTCCGGATAGACGTGCAGGCGGTCGACGGCGTCGCGATAGGCGGCCTTGGCCTTGTCGCTGCAGCCGAGGACGTTTTCGTTGCTGGACAGCTTCACCGGATGGGCGATCCCCTCGATCTTCGACTTGCCGCCCACATAGGCGGCGATGTCGAGGATGCCCGGCTTGGGCAGCGGACGAGGCGAGGCGGAACGGTCGGAAGCGGTCATCACGGGTCTCAGGCGGGCCATGAGGCCCTTGCGAAAAACGGGGCCTTCTTACACGTCGAAGGGAACCGGCGCAGCCCCGATGACGCCGGTCAGCTGGCCTGGCGCGCGGGCCAGGCGCTCGTCGTTGCGCTGGTAGAAGCCCGACAGCGAAAAGAGCTTCAGGCCGCCGGCCTCGGCCAGCGGTTCGGCCGCCACGCCGTCGGCGCCCAGGGCCTCGACGATGGCGCCGGCGCTCTTCTGGCTATCGGTCACCCAGAAGGTCTGGTCGCCGCCGGTGGGCTCGACCTCGACCTGGGCCACGGCGAAGGCGGCCTGCGGACCCCAGCGGGTCAGGCAGGGCAGGGCGGCGAAGATGTTCAGCGTCGGTTCGGCCAGCAGGCGGCCCCACCAGGCGCTGCCCGGTTGCAGGCCCAGCACCGAGACGCCCCACGGCGTCTTGGCGGCGGCCAGGGCGTCCTTGTCGGCGGCGACCACGGCCATTGGCGGCGCGGCGCCGAAGCGCAGGCGGGCCAGCTCGACGGTGCGGCCGTCGCCCCAGACCGTCAGGTGGAACGGGCCCTGGCGCGACAGGCTGTCGGCCATCAGCTCGCGCCAGATGCGGATGACGAGGGCGTCGGGGGCGTGGCTGCGCTCCGCCGACAGCAGCTTGCGGACGATCAGGGCCTCGCGGCCGGGGCGCAGGCCAAAACCGGTGTCGCCGGCGGCCTGCTTGGCCGCGGCCACGGCGCGCGACAGGCCTGCCCGCTCGTCGATCAGCGCGAGCAGTTGGTTATCGATGGCGTCGATGCGCCATCGGACCTCGTCCAGCGAGGGCGGCGTCTCGTCCGCGTCGCGACCCATGTCTATCCCCGAAAATGAGGGGCGGAACATAGTCCTTGCCGCGAAGGGTGCAATAGCCGCGTCGCCGGGGAAGGAAATTGCGTGGTTCGGTGGGGCGGATGAGCGCGGCGGAGGCGGCCGGATACGTGTCCGAACCTAAACTCCCGTCATTCCCGCCCTTGTGGCGGGAACCCCTCTGTCAGCTGCAAGGGCGGATGAGGCGGCGTGCTGAGCACGTCGCTTGCACCTCACCTGCGAGCGGAACCAGGGTTTCCCGCCACAAGGGCGGGAATGACGGGAGGATGTAAGAGATCAGCGCGGCACATACACCTGCGGCGACGGACCCGTGTCGAACGGCCCCAGGCGCGTGCGGCCGTTCTGGAACTCCAGGGTGGCGCTGAGCGTCGGGTCCTTGCCGGCCGCCGCGGCGACCGCCGCCACCGCCGAGCGGGCGTCGGTGATGGCTTCGGCCGTGGTCGGCTTCTCGCGCACGGTGACGTCCAGCGCGCCTTGCAGGCGGCCGTTCTGGTCGACGGTCAGGGCGCCGGACCTGGCCTCGATCAGGGCGTCGCCGGCGGTCAGCTTGCCGCTCTCGACGGTGATGGCGCCGCCAGCGGCGGTCCAGTCACGGACGGCGTCCGTCCAGTTGTCGCCGCGCAGGGCCGGGGCCTTCGACAGGCGGGAGTCCCAGTAGAGCGAGGCGGTGCGGTCCTGGGCGATGCGGCCGAGCAGGCCGGTGAAGGCCACCTTGGCGCCGTCGGCCTTGAACAGGATCGCGCCCTGCTGGTCGGGGCCCGGGCGCAGGTGGAGCTGCAGAGCCTGCGTGGAGCTGATCGGGAACGGCTCGACGTCGGCGGCGGTGGTGAAGGCGAGCTTGGCGCCCTCGACCGAGATGCGCGGCGGATACTGGTCGAAGCCGGCCAGGCTGGCGCGCAGGGCCTCGCCGGTGATCGTCACGTCGCCCTTCTCGGGACGGGTCAGCACGACGCCGGCCGGGGCGACGATGATCCAGTGGCCGATACCGTAGATCATCGCCTCGCCCTTCAGCTGCGGCGCGCGCACGGCCCAGCCGGTGGGCTCGGCGACTCGGGCGTTCTCCAGCCGCACGTCCAGGCGGAAGGGGAAGCCGGTGACCTCGCGCCTGGTCCACGACAGGTCGTAGCCCTCGGCCTTCATCTGGATCGAGGTCGCGTCCATGCGCTTGATCATTTCGTTGCGCAGGTAGAACCAGCCGACGCTCCAGACGATGCAGACCAGGGCCGCGAGCACGAAAGGCAAGACGAGGCCGCGACGGCGGGGCTTGCGGGACGGCGTCGGGTCGCTATGGGTCATGGGCGAAGGGGCTGTTCCGGTCGGTGAGGGGTTTGGGCGTGGCGAGCGAGCAGCCGCAAGGCGGCGATCGTTGGGTGTTCGGTTACGGATCGCTGATGTGGCGGCCCGGGTTCCCGTTCATAGACCGAAGAACCGCGGTTCTCCATGGGCGCAGGCGCGCCTTCTGCATCTATTCGGTGCATCACCGGGGCACCTACGAGCGGCCGGGCCTGGTGCTGGGCCTGGCGCCCGGGGGCTCGGTGCGCGGCGTGGCCTATCGGGTGGCGCAGGACGCCTGGCCCGAGGTCTACGCCTATCTGCGCGAACGCGAGCAGCCGACCGAGACCTATTTCGAGGCCTGGTCCAAGCTGCGCGTCGACGGGAACGGCGAGGTCCCGGCCCTGGTGTTCCTGTCGGACCGCGCGCACGGCCAGTGGGCCGGGGCGCTGACCCTCGAGCAGCAGGCAGAATTGATCGCCGGCGCCAGGGGCCTGTCGGGGCCGAACATCGACTACCTGCGCGATCTAGTCGGCCACCTGCGCGAGGACGGCGTGCGCGATCACGCCATGGAGGCGCTGCTGAAGATGGTGGAGGCGCGGGAGCTGAAATCCTCCCCCTGAAGGGGGAGGTGGCCCGAAGGGCCGGAGGGGGGGCTGCTGATCTCTAGGAGGTCGCTGACTCGGAAGTCACGTCCCCCTCCGTCGGCTTCGCCGACACCTCCCCCTTCGGGGGGAGGATCTTAAATCCCTTCGTCTTCCAGCGCCTTGGTGGCGCCGTCGATCCGCGTCTGCAGTTCGCGCATGAACTCGCCGCGCTTGAGGCCGGCGGGGATGGGCGGCAGGTATTCGAAGACGATGACGCCGGGTTGCACGAGCAGGCTCTTGTGCAGCCAGTGCTGGCCGCAGTTCAGGGCCAGCGGGGTGACCGGCAGCTCCAGCTCGCGATAGAGCGCGGCGATGCCGGGCTTGTAGTCGCCGGGCTCGCCCACCTTGCCGCGGGTGCCTTCGGGGAAGATCACGACCTGGCGTGTCTCCTTCATGCGGTCGACACTGTCGCGCACCAGCTTCTTCAGGGCCGCCGAATGGCCGTCGCGGTCGACGACGATCATCCGGGCCTTCAGGCCGTGCCACCCGAACAGCGGCACCATCAGGAGCTCCTTCTTCATCACGAAGCAGGCGTCCGGCAGGATGGCGAACTGGCTGAAGACGTCGAACATCGACTGGTGCTTGGCGGCCACCAGGGCCGGGCCGGTGGGGACCTGGCCCCGCACCTCGACCCGCACGCCCGCCAGGATGCGCAGGCCCAGGATCACGCCCCGCGACCAGATGCGCATGGCGGCGCGATTGACTGGGCGCGGCAGCGCCAGGGTCACCAGCATCAGTATGGCCATGGTCGCCGACCACAGCCAGAAGAACAGCTGGAACAGGAACGAGCGCAGATAGATCAAGAGTCTTTCCCCGTTGCCGACGTCTCGGCGGGCCCGGTCTCCGACGTCTCGGCGGGCTTGTCTTTCGGACCCAGGTTCAGGAACGCCTCGCGCCCCAGGATCGCCAGGTACTTGCAGTATTCTACGATCATCCGCCGGGCGGTGTGCGAGCGCTTCCACCAGCGACGGGCGTTCAGGCTCTCGGTGGCCACCGGATAGGCGGAGAGCTCGACGTCCGGCATGGTGGCGCGCAGCTCCAGCATCGAGCGCGGCATGTGGTAGTCGGCGGTGACGACGATCAGGCTCTTGTAGCCGCGGGCCTTGGCCCATTCGGCGGTCTCGCGGGCGTTGCCGACGGTGTCGGCGGCGGCGAACCCCAAGTCGACGCAGCAGTCATAGATCGGCTTGACCGCCTTGGTGACGTCCAGGACGTCGGCGCGGGTTGCCTCGCGGTTGACGCCGGAGATCAGCAGGCGCTTGCCCTTGCCGGCCTCGAGCAGCTTGGTGGCCGCCTCAAGGCGAAGGTTCGAGGCGCCGGTCAGCACCACGACGCCGTCGGCCACGGGCGGGTCGGCGGCCGGGGTCGAGCGCTCGACCCGCGAGGTGAAGGCCAGCAGGCCCAGCACCCAGATCATCACCACGATCAGGAAGGCGGCGATGCTCTTCACGGCATGTCCTTCAGCAGGCGGAGGGCCGCGGCGCGCGCGGCCAGCCCCGCGACCAGGGCGGCGATCAGCGGACAGGGCAGGGGCGCCAGGAGGTCGACCCATGCCAGGGGCAGAACCGGGGTCAGGCCCGAGCCGCCCCCCGCCAGCCGCGCCGCGACGCCGACGATGACCGCCGCCGCGCCGCCGAGCAAGCCCGCGCTGGCGGCCATGGCCGCGAACCGGTTCTGGAACAGCCTGGCGATGAAGCCGGCTTCGGCGCCGGAATGGTGCAGCACCTCGATCACCTCGTGGCGGGCGGCCAGGCCCGCGCGGGTGGCGAAGGTGATGACGGCGGCCGTGGCGGCGGCGATCAGGCCGAAGACGCCCAGCGCCGCCCAGCGGGCCAGGCCCGCGCCGCGCTGGATGTCGGCGATCCAGCGGCTGTGGTCGTCGACCACGGCGTCGACGGCGGCCTCGTGCAGGGCCTTGGTCAGGGCTTCGGCGGTGGCCGGGGCCTTGGGATCGAGGTCGAGGGTGACCAGGCGCGGGGTCGGCAGGTCGGCGACCAGGGCGTCGCGGCCGATCCACGGCTCCAGCAGGGCCTCGGCCTTGTCCTTGGTGAGCGCCTGGGCCTGGACCACGCCCTTGACCCCGGCCAGGGTCTCGGCGGCGCGGGCGGCGGCGCTGTCGGGCGTCTCGCCGGCCTTGGCGCGGACGACGACGGTGGCCGAACCGGTCAGCTGCGAGGTCCAGCCCTCGGCGGCGCGGTTGGCGGCCAGGGCGGCCAGGGCGGTGAGGCAGGCCAGGAAGCACAGCACGGCGACGACGAAGACCAGCGCCCCGTCGCGGGCGTCGCGCGGCGGCAGCAGCGGGCCGGGCTTCCAGCGGTTGATGTCGAACGGGCCGCTCATCGCGCCTCGCCGGTGTCGACCAGGCGGCCGTGCTCGAGATGCAGAACGGGGCGGCCGGCGCGGGCCACCAGTTCCTCGTCGTGGGTGGCGATCAGCACCGTGGTGCCCAGGCGGTTGAGCTCGACGAAAAGGCGCAGCAGGCGCAGCGACATGGCCGGGTCGACATTGCCGGTCGGCTCGTCCGCCAGCAGGATGTCGGGCCGATCGACCACGGCGCGGGCGATGGCCAGGCGCTGCTTCTCGCCGCCCGACAGGGTGGCGGGCAGGGCGTGCATCCGCTCGCCCAGGCCCACCCAGTGCAGAAGCTCGGCGACGTCGTCGCGATAGGTGTTCGGCTTGCGGCCGGCGATGCGCAGCGGCAGGCCGGCGTTGTCGAACACCGACAGGTGCTCGAGCAGGCGGAATTCCTGGAACACAACGCCGATGCGGCGGCGCAGGAAAGGCAGGTCGGCGGCCGGAACCAGGTTCACGTCGCGCCCGAACAGCTCGACGCGACCCCGTGACGCACGATGGGCCAGGTAGATCAGCTTGAGCAGCGAACTCTTGCCCGCGCCAGACGCGCCGGTGAGGAAGTGAAACGAGCCCGGGGCAAGGGAAAACCCGATGTCGCGCAGGGTTTCGGGACCCCGCCCGTAGCGCATGGAGACGCCTTCGAAACGGACCACGGGGACGGCGTCGGGGTCTTGATCTGCGCCGGTCCGCAAGGGTGTGTCGATGGGGTTTCTGGACATCAGGGTTAAAATCGGCGACCTCCAATGCTGTAAAGCGGGGATGACCGATTCGCGGCCATGATACTGACCTGTCCCGAGTGCGCCAGCCGCTATTTCGTCGACGACGCCAAGGTCGGTACGGCTGGGCGCGTCGTGCGTTGCGCCTCGTGCGGCGCGCGCTGGACCGCGCGTAACGAAACCGCCGCCGACGACGACCTGTTCGATGCGCCGCCCGCCGCGGGGGCGAACCCTGGGCCGGCCAACGACGCGGCCGTGTCGGCCACGCTCGACCCTCTGCACGCCCTCGATGACGAGCCAGAGCCGGAGCCGCCGGTCAGCGCCCTGCCGGGGGAGGAACTGCCCAAGGTGTTCCGGGCCCGCGCCGACGCCGAGCGCCGCCTGAAGGAAGCCAAGACCACCGGCATCGTCTGGGCCTCGATGGCCGCGTTCGTGGTGCTGGTGCTGGGCTGCGCCTGGGTCTTCAATCTGAACATCGGCAAGCTGATGCCCGGCACGGCCGGCGCCTACGCGATGATCGGCAAGCCGATCAACACCGTGGGCCTGATCGTCGAGGAAAGCAGCATCCGCGCCCAGCCCTCGATGCAGGACGGCCGCGCCGCCCTGACGGTCACCGGCGTGATCCGCAACATCACCGAAAAGCCGGTCTCGGCCCCGCCGCTGCGCATCGCCCTGCTGAACAAGGGCCAGAAGCGTGTGGCCGGCCAGCTGGCCGCCGCCGCCGATCCGGTCATCCCGCCCGGCCAGACCCGCCACTTCTCGGTCACCCTGCTGAACCCGCCGTCCAGCGCCCAGATCCTGGAGGTCGGCTTCGCGGTCGAGAAGGGCGCCGCCCATGCCGTCAAGACGGGCTTGGGGCCCGCCAAGGCCGGCCACGGCGAGCCCGAACTGCGCGGCGCCCAGGACACGCCGACCACGGATCATGGCGCGCAGGAGGCCCATGGGGCCGATTCCGCGGCGGAAGGGGCTGGACACGGCGCCCCTGGTCATGAGACCGGAGCGGCCGAACCGGCCGCCGCCGACCATCATTGACCAAGATCCCCTGACATGACCGAGCTCCACCGCCCCGAAGTGCTCATTTCCGAGCAAGAAATCGCCGAGCGGGTGGAAGCCCTGGCCCGCCAGATCGCCCCGCGCATCGACGACGACACCGTCGCCGTCTGCCTGCTGACGGGTGGCCTGTGGTTCGCCGCCGACCTGACCCGCGCCCTGTGGAAGGCCGGCCGCAACGTCCGCTTCGACGCCCTGTGGCTGGCCTCGTACCATGACGAGCGCAAGAGCACCGGCCGCTGCGAAGTGCGCGCCGACCTGCAGCGCCCGCTGGTCGGTCGTCGCGCCCTGGTGGTCGACGACGTGTTTGACACCGGCCTGTCGCTGTCGGAGGCCGCGCGCCTGGTCAAGGACGCCGGCGCCAGCGAAGTGCTGACCGCGGTCTTCGCCCGCAAGCCCTGGCCGACCTCGCGCGGCATGGAGCCCGACTTCGTGGCCTGGGAAGCCCCGGCCCGCTACCTCGTCGGCTACGGCCTCGACGACGAAGGCAAGAGCCGCGGCCTGCCGTACATCGGCGCGCTGGACTGATTTCAGTCTACCGAACGCAAAAACGCCGCGAGAGCTGATCGGCTTTCGCGGCGTTTTCGTTTTCTGGAACCTCCCCCTGTGGCGGAGGCGATCGCGTAGCGATCGGAGGGGGGCGGAAATCGGCTCTATTCAGCGGAAGCTGAGAACGGCCCCCCGCCGGCCTTCGGCCGCCTCCCCCAGAGGGGGAGGTTTCTTCCGGATCAGTCCATCGCCCGCTGCGTGGTCGCAATAAAACCGCCGCCGAGCACGCGTTCGGGATCGGCGGGGTCGTAGAGCACGCAGGCCTGGCCGGGGGCGACGCCTTCTTCCAGGACGTCGAACACCAGGCGCACGCCGCCGTCTTCCAGCGTCAGGCGTCCGGGCACGGGCTCGCGGGTCGAGCGCACGCGAGCCAGGACCGGCGCGCCGGCCTTGGCGGCCGCGATCAGGTCGTCCTCGCCGCCCAGCCAGTTGTCTTCCTTCAGGGTCAGCGCCTTGGTCAGCAGCGCCTCGCGCGGGCCGACCACGACGTGGCGCTTGTCGGCGTCGATGCGCACGACGAACAGAGGCTCGCCCGTGCCGCCGCCGACATTGAGGCCGCGCCGCTGGCCGATGGTGTAGCGGGTGACGCCCTCGTGACGGCCCAGCACCTTGCCGTCCAGGTGCACGATGTCGCCCGCTTCCGCGCCTTGCGGGCGGATGCGGTCGATGACCGTGGTGTATTTGCCTTCCGGTACGAAGCAGATGTCCTGGCTGTCGGGCTTGTCGGCCACCGACAGGCCCAGCGCGGTTGCGACGGCGCGGACCTCGGGCTTGGAGAAGCCGCCCAGCGGGAAGCGCAGGAAGTCGAGCTGGTCGCGCGTGGTGGCGAACAGGAAGTAGGACTGGTCCTTGGCCGGGTCGGCGGCGCGGCGCAGCTGCGGGCGGTTGCTGGCGGCGGTGAAGCCGCGCTGCACGTAGTGGCCGGTGGCCATGGCCTCGGCGCCCAGGTCGCGGGCCACGTCCAGCAGGTCGCGGAACTTGACGGTCTGGTTGCAGCGCACGCACGGGATCGGGGTCTCGCCGCGCAGATAGGCGTCGGCGAACTCCTCGATGACCTGCTCCTTGAAGCGGCTTTCGTAGTCGAGGACGTAGTGCGGGATGCCGATCCGCTCGGCCGCCATGCGCGCGTCCATGATGTCCTGGCCGGCGCAGCAGGCGCCCTTCTTGGAGATCGCCGCGCCGTGGTCGTAGAGCTGCAGGGTGACGCCCACCACGTCGTAGCCGGCGCGGGCCAGCAGGGCGGCGGTGACGGTCGAATCGACGCCCCCGGACATGGCCGCGACGATCCGCGTGCCCTTGGGCAGGCCGACGGCACGCCTGGCGGCCTCGGCGGCGCGCGCGATCAGGGCGTCGCCGTCGGGAACGGGGGCGTGGGCGGGGTCGAAACGGGCGAGGTCGGCGTCCATCGGCGCTATTTAGAGCCTCGACCCCGATTTTGCGAGGTGGAGCAGCGCCGCAGGGTCCAAAGGCCCTACTTCAGCACGTTCAGCAGCGACGAGTTCTGCAGCGAGGCGAACACCTGGGCCGAGGCCTGCACGGCCAGCTGGGCGGCCTGCAGGCGGGTGACGGCCTCGGCCATGTCGACGTCGACGACGCCGCCGATCATCACCGTCAGGCTGTCGGTCTGGTCCTGAAGCGAGACCTGGGCGTCCTCGAAGCGCTTCTGGTTCAGGCCGTTCTTGCCCTGGGCGGTGACCAGGTCCTTGTGGGCGCCGTCGAAGGACGGCAGCAGCCCCTTGAGGAAGGTCGACTGGGCGTCGGTCAGGTTGCCGGTGAACGGGCCGTTGGCGTCGACATAGGCCTGGACCTGCTTGAAGGCGTCGAACAGGTCGGTCCCCAGGGCGTCGCCCAGCACGCCGGTCGAGACCGTGGTCGACTCGTCGATGCGGTTGGTCGTGACGTACTGGTCGTTCTGGAACAGCGAAGCGGTGCTGGGGGCCGCCGTCAGGTCGGCCATGGTCGTGGCCGTGGTGGTGGCGGTGTCGTTCTTGGCGCCCGAGAACACGTAGTAGCCGTTGGCCTTGGTGTTGAGGCCCTGCACGGCGTCGCCGAAGGCGTTCTGCAACTGCTGCATCAGGGTGGTGGCGTTGCCGGCGGCCAGGGCGTTGGCGATCGCCTCGCGGGCGCTGGTGGCCGAGTTGGCCAGGCGCTCGATGCCCATGTCCTGCATCTCCAGGCGGTTGGAGACGAGCTTGGTCTGGTCGAGGAAGCCGTCGATCTTGGCCTGGGCGCTCTTCATCGCCGTCAGCATCTCGGCGTTCTTGGAATAGCCCTTCAGGTCGCTGGCGACTTTCTGGCTGGAGACCTGCTCGCCGATCTGGTTCTGGCGCACCTGCGCCAGCATCAGGTTCGACGTCATCACGCCGTAGTTGCCGGAGGTGGAGACACGGGTCATGGCGGACCTCAGATGATGTTCACGAGGACGTCGTACATGTCCTTGGTCGCCTGGATCAGGCGGGCCGAGGCGTTGAACGCCTGCTGGTACGTCGTCAGATTGATGAGCTCTTCGTCGAGATTGACGCCCTCGTGCGACTGGCGCTGGGTGTCGACCTCGACCTTCACCGAAGCGGTGGCGTCCTTCTTGGATTCGGCGGCGGCGGCCTTGCGGGCGATCGAGCCGGCGAAGTCGGCGCCATAGCGCAGCACGCTGCTGGTGGCCGCGCCGACGCCGCCAGCCGAAGAGAAGTTGACCGCGCTGTCGCCGGCCTTGGCCAGGGCCAGGGCGCCGCGGGCGTCGCCGACGGCCAGGGCCGAGGTCCCGGCGGCGGCCGTCAGGTCGAGCTTGGCGAAGGGCAGGCGGGCCGGGTTGCTGTTCATGGCCGCGTCGACCGTATAGCCCGAAGCCCGCGTGCTGCGCTCGGACGGGCCCAGGCCGAACAGCTGGCTCAGCGACGGGCCGCCGGCGCCGCGCTGGGTGCCGTCCTCGACCACCGACAGGGTCACCGGCGAGGCGCTGTTGGAGCCGAAGCTCAGCGCGCCCTTGGAGTCGAGGGCGAAGGTCCCGTACTGGCCCGCGCCGTCGCTGCGCGAGTTCAGGGCGTTCAGCATGTCCTGCATGGTGCCGCCGGCCGGCACGGTGACCTTCACGTCGCGGATGCGGCCGCCCTCGATGTCGGTCAGGCGCAGGGTGATCTCCTCGCCCGGGGTGAAGCCGTGCGGCGAGGCCGTGGTCATGCCCGTCTCGTACGGCGAGTAGCCGTTCTGGCGGACGATGTCGTTCATGCCGAAGAAGTGACTGAAGCCCTTGCCGGCCTTGGTCGACGGATTGGTCGGGTCGTCGGCGATGGCCACGCCCAGGCCGCCGTTGGCCGACAGGCTGAGGGCGCCGTTCGAGAAGGTGGCCTGGCCGTCGGCGCCCAGGGCGCTGTTCAGCTGGGTCAGGAAGTTGGCTGGGGTGAAGGCCGGGCCGGCGACGCCGTCGACCGTCATCGAGCCGGCGCTGAAGTCCACCTCGATGCGGCGCTGGATGACGCCGGCCGAGTTGGTCAGGGCGATGGTGGTCTTGCCGGTGAAGCCGGTGAGGGCGGTGGTGGCGTCCAGGCCCGTGTCGCGGCCGGTCATGGTGGCCGGGGCGGGGACCGAGGAGTTGGCGTTCGAGGCGCGGTTCAGCTCCTCGGTGGCGCGGGTGACGAACTCGCCCAGCTGGTCCGACAGGGCCGGCAGCTCGGTGTTGCGCAGTTCCAGCAGGCCCTTGATCTCGCCGCTGCTGATATAGAGCGGGCTGGCCTGGCCGCCGCTGTTGGCCGAGGTGACCGTCAGGAAGCCGTTGGCGGTCGGCGACTGCTCGTACTTGATCACGGCCGCGCCTTCGCCGGCCAGGCTCATGCCCTCGGTCGAGCGGATCAGCACGCCGCCGTTGGCGCGCTGGCTGACCTGCACGTTCATCAGCGACGACAGTTCGTCGATCAGGCCGCTCTGGATGTTCTCCGAGCCGGTGGCGTCGACGCCGGTGGTCTTGGCGCGGGTGATGTCGGCGTTCAGCTCGTCGATCTGCTTGAGCAGCACGTTCACGCGGTCGACGTCGGCCGAGATCTTGGTGTCGGCGTCCTTGCCCAGGCTGGAGAGGCCCGCGGTGACGCGGCTGCTCTCACCCAGGAAGTCCTCGACCTTGGTCAGGGCCTGGGCGCGCAGCAGCGACGAGGACGGCTCGTCGGCGGCCTGCGAGAAGGCGCTGAACACATCGTCGAGCATCGAGAAGAAGTTGGTCTTGGCGCTGGGGTCGCCGAACAGCTCCTGGGCGTTGTCCAGCGCGCTCGAGAGCGCGGAGGCGCGGCCGGCGTCCGAGGCGGCGTTCAGGCTGGCCGACTGCAGGAAGCGGTCGGTGGCGCGCTTGATGGCGTCGATGTTGACGCCCACGCCCATGCCGTTCGACACGAGGTTGGACTGGCTGATCGTCTTGCGGACGTAGCCGGCCGTGTTGACGTTGGCGATGTTGTCGGAAACGACGCGCATGCCCGTCTGGGCGGCCATCATCCCCGACGTCGCGGTGTTCAGGATGGTGTTCAGCGACATCAGCGATCTCCTGTCCGCTCGGCAAAGCACGAACCACGCGACGCGACCTTGCCCGGCGAAACTTGCCGGGTCGGCGTCGAGAGCGTCTCGTTTCCGTTGTGCAAACCGTTGAAATACAAGGCGTTGGGTTCCATGCGCCGTGCGGACGACGAGGAGGGGAGCGCAAGGATGGCGCCAACCCGGCCAGAAGCCCGGCTGCGACGCCCCGACGCGGCAAGGGACGCGGCGGGGGACGGGTCATTCTTTCCGTTTCCGCTCGGCAAAAACCTCCGCAACCTGCCGAAATCAAAGGGTAAATCGGAAGTTAAAGTCTTTTGAATCAATAACTTGAAAGAAATTTCCGGGTTGGCCCGGCGATTGCTCAGGGGACGGCGGATCAAGGCGTGCTCCATCCGAGCCGTCGTCCAGCCAGAGCGTACCGACCCGCATGACCGCGATCGCCGCCTCTCTTCCGCTCCCGACGCCCGCCCAGGGCGCCGCCGGCGCGTCCGACGCTTCGAGCGCCGGCGACGTCTTCGGCGCGCTGCTGGCCGCCAAGGGCGCGAGCGAAGAGACGACGCAGGAAAAGCCGGCCGCTCGTCCCGCGAGCGGAAACAAGGCGCAGGCCAAGCCCGCCGCCGCCGACCGCAAGGCTGACGACAGCAAGGCCGGCGACGAGACCGCCGGACAGGACGCCGCCGCCGCCCAGGCCGGCGCGGCCGTCGTCGCCGCGATGAGCGCGCAGCAACAGCCCCAGCCCGTCGCCGCCGGCCAGGTCGCCGAGACCGCCGCCGTCGACGTCGCCGCCGTCGCCGAAACCGCGACCGCGGGCTCCACCGATCTTCTGGCCAAGGCCGCCGACCTGGTCGGCGACGTGGCCGCCACCGTTTCCGACGTCGCCAAGCTGGCCGGCGCCGCTCCTGTCGCTGCCGCCGCCGAGACCGTGCAGGCCGCCGCCGACCTGGCGGCCGACACGGCCGCGCCGCAGGTCGACGCCGAAACCGTTCTGCCGGTGGTCGCCGACGCGGCCGTCGCAGCCACGGACGTTCCGGTCATCGACCTGACCAAGCTGGCCGCCCAGCCGCAGGCCGCCGCGCCCGCCCAAACGCCCGCCGCGCCGAAGGCCGAGCCCCAGGTTCAAGCCCAGGCGCAGGCCGCCGCCGACGCCGCCCAGCCGGCCGCCGCCTCGCTGGGCGACGAGATCGTCAGCCTGAAGGCCGTGCAGGTTCCAGCCGACGACGCCGCCGCGACCACGGCGGCCGCGACGCCGGTCGACACCGCAGAGGTCGCCGCGCCGGCCGAGGCCCAGGCCGCGGCCGTCGAAACCGCCAAGCCCGCCGAGACCCAGGCGCTGACGCCCAAGACCGGCAAGGTCGAGGTCGCCGCCAAGGGCGAGGCCGTGGTCACGGCCCACGCCGTCGCCGCCGATCAGGCCGCCCACGACGCAGCGACCAACAGCGATAGCGGATCGCAAGGCGGCGGCGCCGACGCCTTCGCCCAGATGGCGACTGACGCCGCGCCGGTCGACGCCGCCGCGCCCAAGGCCGAGGCGACCTTCGCCCCGACCGTCCAGGCCCAGGCCGCTTCGACCGCCCAGGCGCCCGCCGAGACCATCGTGCGCGGCTCGCCCGAGACCGTCGCGGCCATGTCGGCCGAGATCGCCAAGAAGCTCGAGGCCAAGACCACCCGCTTCGATATCGTCCTGACGCCGGAAGGCCTGGGCAAGGTCGACGTGCAGGTGCGCATCGGCGCCGAGGGCAAGCTGACCGCGACACTGGCCTTCGAAAACCCGCAGGCCGCCGCCGATCTGCGCCACCGCGCCGGCGAGCTGCGCCAGGCGCTGAGCCAGGCCGGCTTCGACGTCGCCGACAACGCCCTGAAGTTCGACGTGTCGAGCCAGGGCGGCAACGGCGGCCAGGGCCAGCAGCAGAACGCCTTCTTCGATTTCCAGGGCGGCGACCACGGTCGTCGCGCCTTCGCCGGCCGCGCCTTCGCGGGCGCCATGGCCGAAGACATTCCCACCCTTTCGGCCGCGTCGCTGATCCCGGGCTATCGCCTCGCGGATTCCGACGGCGTCGACGTCAAGATCTAGGAGCAAGCGTCATGGCCACCACGACCAGCGCGACGTCCGGCACCTCGGTGATCGACAAGATCAACAACTCGAGGAACCAGCTGGCGAGCAGCGAAGAAACCTTCCTCAAGCTGCTGACCACGCAGATGAAGAACCAGGATCCGTTGTCGCCGATGGATTCCAACGCCTTCACCGGCCAGATCGTCCAGATGACGGGCGTCGAGCAGCAGCTGGTCACCAACGACCTGCTGGCGGCCCTGGTCGGCATGAACGACGGCGGCATCGCCGACGCGGTCAACATGATGGGCAAGCAGGCGACCGCCGAGACCGACACCTCGGTGCTCAAGGACGGCAAGGCCAACTGGAGCTACACCCTCGGCCGCAACGCCACCTCGGTGAAGATCGAGGTGCTCGACAAGTACGGCAACGTGGTCGCCACCAAGCTGCCCGACGACATGAGCAAGGGCGACCACACCTTCGAGTGGGACGGCAAGGACAGCACCAGCGGCGTCCAGCAGCCCAACGGCGCCGCCTACACCCTGCGCGTCACCGCCCTCGACGGCGAAGGCACGAAGATCGCCACCACCTCCAAGGGCCGCATCGAAGGCATCGTGACCGCGGTGACCAACGAGAGCGGCCAGAACATGGTCACCATCGACGGCGTCAAGGTGCCGATCAGCCAGGTGATCGGCGTCACCAATGCTCCGGACAAGACACCGGAAACGCAGGCCGAGGCCGCCTAAGGCCTCCACGGAATGAACCGGGCGTCAGAATGACGCCGACGCGGTCCCCCACCGAGCCAGACGGCCGACCCGGGACCCAAACGCAAACTGCGCTGAACCCCGCCAAACAAACCTCACGAGCAGGATTTCAGTCATGTCCATCAACAGCGCCATGCTCTCGGGCGTCTCCGGTCTGGTCGCCAACTCGTCGGCCCTGGCCGCGATCTCGGACAACATCGCCAACGTCAACACCGTCGGCTACAAGCGCTCGTCGGCCAACTTCTCGACGCTGGTCACCTCGCAGAGCAAGAACAACACCTATAGCGCCGGCGGCGTGAAGGCTCTGACGCACCAGTTCATCAGCCAGCAGGGCCTGACCCAGTCGACGACCTCGAGCCTGGACCTGTCGATCGCCGGCTCGGGCTTCTTCGTCGCCACCGAGAAGCCGGAAGGCCTGACCGCCACCGACACCCGCTCGTTCACCCGCGCCGGTTCGTTCCAGCTGGACAACCTGGGCTACCTGAAGAACGACGCCGGCCTGTATCTGCAAGGCTGGCTGGCCGATCCGGTCACCGGCATGATCACGCCCGACCCGTCGGACCTGACCCAGCTGTCGTCGATCAACGTCGGCACCGTCGGCGGCACCGCCGAGAAGACCACGCGCGTCGGCGTCAACGCCAACCTGCGTTCGGAACAGGCCGTTTCGGCCGCGGCCAACGCCTCGGTCGCCAAGACCGCCGTGCCCGAGACCCCCGCCGGCACCGCCAACTACAACGTCGCCTACAGCCCCACGGGCAACGGCAACGAGTACGCCGTGTCGATCACGCGCGGCGGCGTGGCGTTCCAGTCGGGCGTGGCCACCTATGACCCGACCACGGGCGCCCTGACCGGCTACACGCCGAGCGGCTCCACGACCCCGAGCACGACTACCATCACCTCGGGCGGCGTGACCGTGAACCTGTCGGACCTCGGCCTGTCGACCAAGGCCCAGGCCGTCAGCGCCGGCGCCTACGATCCGACCACGCGTTCGATGTCGGACTACGCCGAAGACCCGACCACCGGCGTCAAGCCGGACTTCGAGATCCAGATCCCGGTCTCGGACTCCAAGGGCGGCCAGCGCACCGTCACCCTGTCGCTGCTCAAGGGCCCCGGCCCGAACGAGTGGTTCGCCGAACTGCGCGCCAAGCCGGGCGACCTGGACAACAACACCAACGGCCTGATCAGCTCGGGCAAGATCACCTTCACCACGGACGGCAAGCTGGCCTCGGTCGGCAACCTGTTCGGCGGCGTGACGCCGACGGCGATCAACATCGGCGCCTCCGACCCGACCGCCACCGGCACGGGCCCGCGCTGGGCCGACGGCCTGGGCATCGACGCCCAGGACATCCAGATCGACCTAGCCAACGCCGCCGGCGGCCTGACCCAATACAACAGCCAGTCGGTCGTGCAGTCGGTGAACACCAACGGCACCGCGTTCGGCAACCTGACCAATATCGAGGTGGATGAAGACGGCTACGTCTCGGCCATCTTCGACAACGGGGTGACTCGCCGGATCGCCCAGGTGGCCATCGCGACCTTCTCGAATCCCAACGGCCTGAAGGGCGTCAATGGCAACGCCTACCGCGTCACCAATGAAAGCGGCACCTACAGCCTGAAGACCCCGGGTCAGGGCGGCGCCGGTTCTCTGGCTCCTTCGACGCTGGAAGCTTCGACTGTCGACCTGTCGACTGAATTCACCGGCCTGATCACTACGCAACGTGCGTACTCGGCCTCGTCGAAAATCATCACTACCGCTGATCAGATGCTGGAAGAACTTCTGAGCATTAAGCGCTGATCATAGGTATTAACTTGTCTTAATCAGAGTGTGTCACATCGATACACTCTGATGGCTGGAGGAAGTCCCTTGTTTAGGTCTTTCTTTACTACCGGAATTAAGCCGTCGTTATTCCCCGGCGCCTATATTCCTCGTCAACAGTGATGGTTGTGGGAAAGGCGTAAAGCCATGTTGCAGCAGCAGCGCACGAACAGCCGGGGTGAAAAGTACGTCATCGGTCCGACCGGTGCGCCTCTTACCCTGTCGGATCTTCCGCCCCCGGAAACCCAGCGTTGGGTGATCCGGCGCAAGGCCGAGGTGGTCGCCGCCGTCCGCGGTGGTCTCCTCTCGCTCGACGAGGCGTGCGATCGTTACAAGCTGACCAACGAGGAATTCCTCGCCTGGCAGCAATCTATCGACCGGCACGGCCTGGCGGGTCTGCGGACCACCCGGCTTCAGCAGTACCGCTAAACGGCGGAAAAACTGAAAGGGCGCGAGGAGTTATGCTCCAGAAAGCGCCCGAACGGTCTGTTCAGCGGCCGCGCCTCCTGGGGCGCGGCCGCGACCATTTGGCGCCTATGGAGTCGGGTTCCGGCCTCAAATCTAAAGTCGGCGTTAACCATCGACTGGGTAAATCCTGCCTAGCGACGGCGGGCTTCCATCCGTCTCGCTTGCGTTCCGTTCGGACGCAGTTTGAGGGACAGGCCCAGTGGATAAATTCCTGAGCGCGATTCAGAAGTTCGGCGTCGGCCGACTGGCCGCCCTGGCGGGCGTCGCCGTCGGTTCCATCGCCGTGCTGGCCGCGGTTGTGATGATGCTGGGCAAGCAGCCGAGCGAGCTGCTGTATTCGAATCTCGACCTCAAGGAAGCTTCGGCCGTCACCCAGGCGCTGGACCAGGCCGGCATCAAGTACGAGACCAAGGGCGACGGCTCGACCATCATGGTCGCCCGCGACAAGGTCAATTCCGCGCGCCTGCTGGTTTCGGGCAAGGGCCTCGTGACCTCGGGTTCGATCGGCTACGAGATCTTCGACACCGGCAACGCCATCGGCCAGACCGACTTCGTCCAGCAACTGAACCGCCAGCGCGCCCTGCAGGGCGAGCTGGAACGCACCATCCGCGGCTGGCAGGGCGTGCGCGACGTCCGCGTGCACCTGGTCCTGCCCAAGCGCCAGCTGTTCGAGGAGGACGCCGAGCAGCCGTCGGCCGCCGTCACCATCGGCACCGCCGGCCGCGAGCCGTCGTCGGACATGGTCGCCGCCGTCCAGAACCTGGTCGCCGGCTCGGTCCCGGGCATGAAGCCCGAGCGCGTCAACGTCATCGACGACCACGGCAAGACTCTGTCGGCCGGCGGCGACGAGAGCCTGGCCGGCCGCCTGGCCCAGGACCGCAAGTCCGAGGCCGAGGCCCGCATCGGCAAGAGCGTCAAGGAAATGCTCGACGGCGTCCTGGGCCCGGGCAAGGCCCGCGTCACGGTCACCGCCGACCTCGACCTGAACCGCATCACCACCCAGGAAAAGCGTTACGATCCGGACGGCCAGGTCGTGCTGTCGGAAAGCACCAGCGCCAACAACGCCTCCGAGACCAAGAACGACGACACCGGCGGCGTCACCGCCACCCAGAACATCCCCGGCGCCGCGCCGGGCGGCCTGCAGCCGCTGGGTTCGACCTCGGGCGCCAACGAGACGACGACCAACTATCAGAACTCCGAGACCGTCCGCACCGAAGTGGTCGAGCCGGGCGCCATGAAGAAGGTCGCCGTGGCCGTGGCCGTGGACGGCGTCACCGCCGCCCCGGGCAAGGACGGCAAGCCGGGCGCCTACACCCCGCGCACCGCCGAAGAGATCGCCCAGATCGAAGAACTGGTGAAGACCGCCATCGGTTACGACGCCGCCCGCGGCGACCAGGTGAAGGTCACCAACATCCGCTTCCCGACCGCCGAGGACCAGGGGCTGGACGGCAAGGGCGGGCTGATGGCCGGCTTCGACAAGAACGACCTGATGCGCGTCGCCGAGATCGGCGTCCTGGCCATCGTCGCCCTGCTGATCCTGCTGTTCGCTGTGCGCCCGTTCATCAAGAGCCTGACCCAGCCGGCCGGCCAGCACCCGATCCAGCTGGCCCTGGGCCAGGGCGACCAGCCGGTCACCCGCCTGGTCACCCTGTCGGACGGCACCACCCAGCAGGTCGTCGTCGACCAGTCGGGCGAGCCGATCGCCATCGCCGGCCCGGTGTCGGACATCGACCAGCGCATCGACATCGCCAAGATCGAAGGCCAGGTGAAGGCCTCGTCGATCAAGCGCGTGTCGGAGTTCGTCGAGAAGCACCCCGAAGAGTCGGTCGCGATCCTGCGCAACTGGCTGCACGAGTCGGAGTGATCTGATGAAGGCCGCCGTCACAGACATCGCCAAGCTGGCCGGGCCCGAAAAGGCCGCCATCGTCCTGCTCGCCCTGGGTGAAGATCACACCAAGATCTGGGAAGCGCTGGACGACGAGGAGATCAAGGAAGTCTCCCAGGCCATGGCCAGCCTGGGCACGGTTTCGGCCAGCGTGGTCGAAGAGCTGCTGGTCGAGTTCGTCTCGGGCATGAGCTCGACGGGCGCGATCATGGGCTCCTACGAGCAGACCCAGCGCCTGCTGATGTCGTTCATGGCGCCCGAGAAGGTCGACCAGCTGATGGAAGAGATCCGCGGTCCGGCGGGTCGAACCATGTGGGACAAGCTGGGCAACGTGAACGAGGCGGTGCTCGCCAACTACCTGAAGAACGAGTACCCGCAGACCGTCGCCGTCGTGCTGTCGAAGGTGAAGAGCGACCACGCCGCCCGCGTGCTGGCCTGCCTGCCGGAAGACTTCGCGCTGGAATGCGTCACCCGCATGCTGCGGATGGAGCCGGTGCAGCGCGAGATCCTCGACAAGATCGAGCAGACCCTGCGGATCGAGTTCATGTCGAACCTGGCGCGCACCTCCAAGCGCGACAGCCACGAGATGATGGCCGAGATCTTCAACAACTTCGACCGCCAGACCGAGGCCCGCTTCATCGCCGCCCTGGAAGAGCGCAACCGCGAGGCGGCCGAGCGCATCCGGGCCCTAATGTTCGTGTTCGAGGACCTGTCGAAGCTGGATCCGGGCGGCGTGCAGACCCTGCTGCGCGCCACCGGCAAGGAACAGCTGGCCCTGGCCCTGAAGGGCGCCTCGGACAAGCTGCGCGAGATGTTCTTCTCCAACATGTCCGAACGCGCCTCGAAGATCATGCGCGAGGACATGGAAAGCATGGGTCCGGTGCGTCTGAAGGACGTCGACCAGGCCCAGGTCGCCATGGTCCAGATCGCCAAGGATCTCGCCGCCAAGGGCGAGATCATGCTGGCCGGTTCGGGCAGCGACGACGAGCTGATCTACTGAGGCGCGCGGGATGAGCAACCAAACCTATCAGCGCTTCGCCTTCGACACGGTCTTCGACGACCGTGGCGGGGTGGCCTACGAGGCCCCCAAGGTGAAGAAGAGCTTCACGCCCGAGGAGGTCGAGGCCGCCCGCGCCGAGGCCTTCGCCGAGGGCGAGCGTTCGGCCGTCGCCCGCGCCGAGCAGGAAGCCGCCCAGGCCATGAACGTCATCGCCCACGCCGTGCACGGCGCGATGTCGACCCTGGCGGCCGTCGCCCACGAGCACCGCGAGCACGCCGCCCGCCTGGCCCTGGCCTGCGCCAACAAGATCGCCGACGCGGCCCTGGACCAGTTCCCCGAGGCCCCGGCCTCGGCGGCCCTGCTGGCCCTGGCCCGCGAGGTCGAGGCCCAGCCCAAGCTTTCCGTCCGCGTCGCGCCGCACCTGGTCGAGCGCACCCAGGCGGCCCTGGAGCAGACCGCTCAGGCCATCGGTTTCCCGGGCGCGATCGTCGCCCGCGCCGACGGCGCCCAGCCGCCCGCCGCCTTCGTCCTCGACTGGGGCGACGGCCGCGCCGAATTCAATCCCGACGAGGCGGCGCAGCGCGTCGCCCAGGCTCTGGAAGCCGCCATCGCGGCCGAGGGCCTGCACGCCGAACCCCTGCTTCCTAGCGAAGGCTGACCGCCATGTCCGACGACCTGACCCTCAACGATTTCAACGGCGGCATGCTGGCCTCGGAAATCCCGGTCGAGCTGAGCGACAAGATCGCTTCCGACCTGGCCCCGGTGTTCGACGTTCCGGTCAACATCTCGGCCGTGCTCGGCCGCTCGAACATGTCGGTCGCCCAGCTGTTGCAGCTGCAGGCCGGCTCGATCCTCGAGCTGGACCGCAAGGTCGGCGAGGCGATCGACATCTACGTCAACAACCGCCTGGTCGCCCGGGGCGAGGTCGTCGTCGTCGACGAGCGCCTGGGCGTGACCATGACGGAAATCATCAAGGACGGCGACGCCGCGGGCTGATCGCCCGAGGCTCCCCGTCCACCCCAGTCCGCGCCTTCTGAAAGAGGGCGAAGCAGTAGAAGATCGGTCCGGAAGGGCCGCCCGGAGACAAGACAATGCGCCTCTTGGTCGTTGGTAAACTGAACGGTCAGCTCTCGGTCGCCGTGAAGATGGCGATGAACGCCGGGGCCAAGGTTTCGCACGTCGAGACGACGGAGCAGGCGACCAACGCGCTGCGGGCCGGGCAGGGCGCCGACCTGATGATGGTCGACTATGGCCTCGACATCGCCGGCCTGATCGCCGCCAACGAGAGCGAGCGCATCCGGGTGCCGGTCGTGGCCTGCGGCGTCGACGCCGATCCGATGCGCGCCGCCGGCGCCATCAAGGCCGGGGCCAAGGAGTTCATCCCGCTGCCGCCGGACGCCGAGCTGATCGCCGCCGTCCTGGCCGCCGTCACCGACGACAACCGTCCGATGATCGCCCGCGACCCGAACATGGAGCAGGTGATCAAGCTGGCCGACCAGGTCGCGCCGTCGGACGCCTCGATCCTGATCACCGGCGAAAGCGGCTCGGGCAAGGAAGTGATGGCCCGCCACGTCCACGCCAAGTCGCGTCGGGCCAAGGCGCCGTTCATCAGCGTCAACTGCGCCGCCATTCCCGAGAACCTGCTGGAGAGCGAGCTGTTCGGCCACGAGAAGGGGGCTTTCACCGGCGCCCTGGCCCGCCGCATCGGCAAGTTCGAGGAAGCCAACGGCGGCACCCTGCTGCTGGACGAAATCTCGGAAATGGACGTGCGCCTGCAGGCCAAGCTGCTGCGGGCCATCCAGGAGCGCGAGATCGACCGGGTCGGCGGCACCAAGCCGGTCAAGGTCGACATCCGGATCCTCGCCACCAGCAACCGCAACCTGGCCGAGGCGGTCAAGGAAGGCGTGTTCCGCGAAGACCTGCTCTACCGCCTGAACGTCGTGAACCTGGCCCTGCCGCCGCTGCGCGAACGCCCCGGCGACATCATCAATCTGTGCGAGCACTTCGTGAAGAAGTATTCGGCCGCCAACGGCATCGACCTGAAGCCGATCTCGGCCGAGGCCAAGCGCCGCCTGATCGCCCACCGCTGGCCGGGCAACGTGCGCGAGCTGGAAAACGCCATGCACCGCGCGGTGCTGCTGTCGACCGGCGCCGAGATCGAGGAGTTCGCCATCCGCCTGCCGGACGGCCAGCCCCTGGCCCCGGCCCCCGACGCGGCCGTGGCCCGCGGCGCCTCGATGGCGGCGGCCGAAGCCGTGGCGAGCGCCGCGGTCGCCCGCAGCTTCGTCGGCCAGACCGTGGCCGAGATGGAGCAGACGCTGATCATCGACACCCTGGAGCACTGCCTGGGCAACCGCACCCACGCGGCCAACATCCTGGGCATCTCGATCCGCACCCTGCGCAACAAGCTCAAGGAATACGGCGACGCCGGCGTCAACGTGCCCCCGCCGCAGGGCGGCGTCGGCGCGGCCGCCTAAACCTCAAGTGTAGGATCTGTTCGGCGCCCGCGACGATCGGTCCGGCGCCGAACATGGCTAATTTCGATTAAGGAGATGGCGGGCCGCCACAAATCGCTTCAAGCGGAACGGTTCCGTCCTAGACACAGCAGCAAGGCTTTCCATGGCTGACGCCGCCGCCCCCAAGGCCGCTTCCTCGATCCCCAGCGCCAGGTCGCTGTGGGAGGGGATCCTGCGCGGCGAGATGGGCCTGGCCGTCGGCGTCGTGGGCATCATCGTCCTGCTGATCCTGCCGGTGCCGCCGGCGCTGCTCGACATCCTGCTGGCCGTGTCGCTGACCGGCTCGGTGCTGATCCTGATGACGGCGGTGCTGATCAAGAAGCCGCTGGAATTCACCTCTTTCCCGACCGTCCTGCTGGTCGCGACCCTCTATCGCCTGGGCCTCAACATCGCCTCGACCCGCCTGATCCTGGGCAATGGTCACGAGGGCGGCCACGGGGCCGGGGCCGTCATCGCCGCCTTCGGCAACCTGATGATGCAGGGCAACTTCGTCATCGGCGTGATCATCTTCATCATCCTGGTGGTGGTGAACTTCATGGTCGTGACCAAGGGTTCGGGCCGCATCGCCGAAGTGGCCGCGCGCTTCACCCTGGACGCCATGCCCGGCAAGCAGATGGCCATCGACGCCGATCTGTCGACGGGCCTGATCGACCAGGACCAGGCCAAGATCCGCCGCAAGGAGCTGGAGCAGGAATCGACCTTCTTCGGCGCCATGGACGGCGCCAGCAAGTTCGTGAAGGGCGACGCCGTCGCCGGCCTGATCATCACCGGCATCAACATCGTCGGCGGCATCCTGATCGGCGTCGTCCAGCACAAGGTGCCGATGGGCGAGGCCGCCTCGACCTACACCCTGATGACCATCGGCGACGGCCTGGTCAGCCAGATCCCGGCCCTGATCATCTCGATCGCCGCCGGTCTGGTGGTGTCGAAGGCCGGCGTCGAGGGCAGCGCCGACAAGGCCCTGACCACCCAGCTGGCCATGAACCCGGTCGCCCTGGGCATGGTGTCGGCCTCGTCGGGCGTCATCGCCCTGATCCCCGGCATGCCGCTGCTGCCGTTCGCGGGCCTGGCCGTCGGCGCGGGCTTCCTGGCCTATCGCCGCGCCCAGCAGGCAAAGGAAGCCCCGGCCAAGGAGGCCGCCGCCGCGGCCGCGGCCGCCGCGGCCGAAGCGCCTTCGGAGCCCGAGGAAGAGCCGATCAGCGCGGCCCTGGCCATCGACGACGTCAAGATCGAGCTGGGCTACGGCCTGCTGACCCTGATCAACGACCTTGAAGGCCGCCGCCTGACCGACCAGATCCGCGCCCTGCGCAAGACCCTGGCCACCGAGTTCGGCTTCGTCATGCCGCCCGTGCGCATCCTCGACAACATGCGCCTGGCCAACCAGGGCTACGCCATCCGCATCAAGGAGATGGAGGCGGGTCTGGGCGAAGTGCGCCTGGGTCACCTGATGGCCATGGACCCACGCGGCGGCCAGGTGGAGCTGCCCGGCGAGCACGTGCGCGAGCCCGCCTTCGGCCTGCCGGCCACCTGGGTCGCCGACGACCTGCGCGAAGAGGCGACGTTCCGCGGCTACACGGTCGTCGATCCGGCCACGGTGCTGACCACCCACCTGACCGAGATCCTCAAGGAGAACATGGCCGACCTGCTCTCCTACGCCGAGGTGCAGAAGCTCCTGAAGGAGCTGCCCGAGAACCAGAAGAAGCTCGTCGACGACCTGATCCCCGGCGTCGTCAACGCCGCCACCATCCAGCGCGTGCTGCAGGCCCTGCTCAAGGAGCGCGTCTCGATCCGCGACCTGCCGCAGATCCTGGAAGGCATCGGCGAGGCCGCCCCGCACACCGCCTCGGTCACCCAGCTGGTCGAGCAGGTGCGCGCGCGCCTGGCCCGCCAGCTGTGCTGGGCCAACCGCGGCGAGGACGGCGCCCTGCCGATCATCACCCTGTCGGCCGACTGGGAGCAGGCCTTCGCCGAAGCCCTGATCGGGCCGGGCGAGGACAAGCAACTGGCCCTGGCCCCCTCGCGCCTGCAGGACTTCATCCGCGGCGTGCGCGACACCTTCGAACGCGCCGCCCTGCAAGGCGAGTCGCCGGTGCTGCTGACCAGCCCGGGCATCCGCCCCTACGTCCGCTCGATCATCGAGCGCTTCCGCGGCCAGACCGTGGTGATGAGCCAGAACGAGATCCACCCCCGGGCCCGCCTGAAGACGGTGGGGATGGTGTAGGCCGGCTAGGGCTCGCTCTTCTCCTTTAACTCCCGTCATTCCCTCCCTTGTGGCGGGAACCTCTGGCCTAGTACGCACGTGAGGAGCAAACGGCGTGCCTTGCACGCCGCCCCAATCACATTTGCGGCTGACAGAGGGGGTCCCGCCACAAGGGCGGGAATGACGGGATAAAAGGGGTAGGCCTACGCCCCGAACGCCGTGTGATAGGTGACCGCGCCGCGCGGCGGGCGGCCCTTGAAGACCAGCCGTTGCAGGTAGGGCGAGGCTTCGCCGCCATAGGTCAGGGCCTCGTCGGCCACGAAGCCGAACCGCTCATAATATTTGGGCGAGCCCAGCAGCACGCAGCCGGCGGCGCCGCGCGCTTCCAGCTGTTTCAGGCCCTCGCGGATCAGGGCCTGGCCAAGGCCCGTACCCTGCTGGTCAGGGTTCACCGACACCGGGCCAAGCCCGTACCAGTCGCCCGACGAGACTTCGATATCGACCGGCGAGAAGGCGATGTGGCCGGCCACCTGGCCGTCGACCTCGGCCACCAGCGACAACGACAGCGCGCCCGCCGCGCGCAGGGCGGCGACGATCAGGGCCTCGGTCTGGCTGCTGTAGGGGCGGCCCAGGAAGGCGGCGGAGGTCACCGCGCCGATCGCGGCGACGTCTTCGGGGCGCTCGGGACGGATCAGCATGGCTCAGGCTTCCAGGGTGGCGAGGACGAAGTCGGCGCGGGCGGCGACCGAAGTCCTTGGCAGGACGACGACCTCGTAGTCGAGGGCGGGCAGGGCCGCTTCCAGGCGGCCATATTCTTCCATCGCCGCGTCGAAGCCGTGGCGGCGCTCGGCGTCGGCGACGTGGATCTCGGGCCAGGGCGGGGCGAGGAAGACGCGGCGGTGATAGCGGTGGGCGCGATCCAGCGCCCGCAGGCCGGGCTCGCCGGTGGCGGCCTCTAGGGCGCTGGCCGCGTCGACCAGTCCGCGATCGAAGAACACCCAGCCGTGCAGCCCGCGCGCGGCCTCGCGATCGGCGAGGGCCAGCTCGACGGCGCGACGGGCGAAGGCGGCGGGGTCGTTCCAGGGCAGGGCGCGGTCGTCGGGTCCTTGCGCCTGCCGGACGACGCGGCGGCCAGGCTCCTCGACGACGGCGTAGCCGCGGGCGGCCAGCTGCGCCAGCAGGCTGGACTTGCCGCCGCCCGAGCAGCCGGTGATCAGGACGAAGTTGTCGGCCATGGGTCGTCCTCCGGCCGGGATCTTGGTCTAGCGGGTCATCCAGGGGCGCGACTTGCCGGTAGGCGCGACGGCGTCGGCCTTGTCGACCTTGCCGCTGGAAGCCTTGGGGCCATGGCCGTGGCGGCCCTGGGCGGCCTTCTTCAGGCGCAGGGCGCGCTGCATCGGGGTTTCGTTCGGCGGGGCGTCGTTGGTCTCGTTGCTCATCGGCGCGCTTTAGCACGCCGCGACGCCCCGCGCCCGCGCTTAGTGACCTCCGGACCGATCGGGGTGCGGAACCTTCGCTACGTCGGCGGCCGTCACCGGCTTGGCGTAGGCGTTGCCGAAGTGGGTGCGGACATAGGTGACGACCTGCGCGATCTGGTCGTCGTCCAGCGTGCCGGCGAAGGGCGGCATGCCGCCCTGGCCGCGCACCACCACCATGGAGACGTAAGGGCCGGCGGCCAGCTTGGGGTTGCCGGCCAGGGCGGGAATCGTCCCCGCGCCGGTCCCGCCCTTGGCGTCGGCCATGTGGCAGGCCTGGCAGACGGCCTCGTAGACCTGCTGGCCGGTGATCGGCTTTTGCACGCGCACCACGCCGCCGCCGGTGTCGCCGCCCGGCGGGGCCTGGGCGACGGCGGGGATGGCGCAGGCGAGGGCGGCGATGAGCGCCGACGCCGCGGCGAGAACGGGACGGGTCATGCTCAGGCCTCCAGGGCGCGCTTGTGCAGGCGGGTGATGGCGTCCAGCGACGAGAGCAGGGCGCCCTCCATCCAGCAGCCGACGTAGGAGGCGTGCTCGCCGGCCAGCACGATCCGCCGGTCCATGGCCACCAGGGTCTGGTAGTGCTGCTTGCGGGTCTCCTCGGTCCAGCGGGCGCAGCAGCCCAGCGCCCAGGGCACGCGGCTCCAGGCCACCGAGGCGCCGTTCGAAAATTCCTTGCGATAGCTCTGCGGGTGCAGCACCGAGCCCTGTTGCAGGGCGACCTCGATGCGCTGCTGCGGCGTCATGCCGGCCAGGCGATAGGCCCCCATCTCGCGGGCGAAGGCCCCCAGCAGCACGGCCGGCCCGTTTCCGAACAGGTTGTTGTTGGGGTAGGAGATCAGGGCGATCTCCTGGTCGGTGAAGCTGTGGCCGCCGTAGATGGAGTCTTCCTCCTCCCAGAACCGCCGCTTCATCTCCAGGCCGATCTTCACCTGGCCGGAATAGGGCACGGCCTTGATGGCGGCGGCCAGGTCGTCGCTGATCTCGCTGTCGATCTGGCCGAGGATGGAAAGCGGAATGGTGCAAACACACCAGTCCGCCTTGGCCGTCTCGACCTTGCCCGTGGCGGTGTCGGAGAAGGTGACGGCCACGCCCTTGTCATCCTGGGCGATCTTCGTGACCTTGGCGTTGAAGGTGACGAGGCCCTCGACCTGTTTGGCGAAGGCCTTGCCGATCATGTCCATGCCGCCGACGGGCTGGAACATGGTGGTCTGCATCTCGTGGCCCATGAAGAAGGCCATCGAGGTCCAGACCTGCGGGTCGAGCACGTCGTGCAGGGCGTAGAGGTCGGACGGGATCGGCGCACCGTCGATCCCGCCGCCCGGCGGCCGCTCATAGCCCCGGTGGGCCGAGCTGCGCAGGCCCTTGGCGTAGCGATAGTCGCCATCGAGCATGCCCCAGCCCTTCAGGGCCTCCAGCAGCTTCTCGCGGTCCTCGGGCGTGACCGCGTCGTCCAGCGCCTTGGTGTTGATCGATTTCGCCAGCAGCTCGGCGACATTGCCCTCGAAGTCGGCCGCCGCGGCCTTGAAGCGCACCGGCTTGCCGTCGAACGCGGTCGAGGAATGGACGAAGGTGTTGTGGTTGAACTGGATGAAGGGCTCCAGCGCCACGCCGAATTGCTTGCAATAGTGAAGCAAGGTCCGGTGATGGTGCGGGATGCGCCAAGGGCCGGGGTTGAAGTAGTTGCCGGCCGCAAAGCCCACCTTCTGGGTCGCGCCGCCCAGCTCGGTATAGGTGTCGCCGCCTCGCAGAGACCAGTTTCGGCCGCCCGCGCGGCCCTGGTATTCGAGGATCCGCACCTTGTAGCCGGCGCGGGTCAGCTCATAGGCGGCCAGCAGGCCGGCCAGGCCCGCCCCCAGCACCAGCACCGAGGCGCCGGGCCTTGCGCCCGCGAGGTTCGGCGGGCCGTGAAACTGGGTCTCGGCGGCGTGGCCGAGGGTGGTCATGGCCTGGTACAGCGCCGCCGTCCCGCCCACCTGGGCGATGGCGGTCAAGAGCTGTCTTCTGGTTGGTACGCGGACTCCGTCTGGCATTGTGCTCGGCCCTATCCCCTTCGCCGCCGCCCGCGACGAGGCGGCGCTGGGCCGAGCTAAGCAGGGCGTCTGTCGCCCCCGCCGCCCACTTTGTTCGCGGGGCGAGCGGATGGGTTCGGAGATCACGGTTCCGCAGCGTTCGGACGATGGGGCTGCGCAGGAAACGGGCAGGACTGGGCGTTGATCGACTCACCGCCTCAAGTTCGTCATCCCGGGCGGAGGTCCGCGAAGCGGACTGTAGACCCGGGACCCAGGGGACTGGGTGCAGCGTTAGGGCGCTGCTCAGGCCGTGGCCGGCGCATCGCGTTGGCCCCTGGATCCCGGCTCTGCGCTTCGCTTCGGCCGGGATGACGGCTTGTGGGGGCTTAAGGAACCTCAGGCGCCGCCCACGGCTGGAACGCCTCGCGGGTCTTCAGCCTAGCGTAATAGGCCTCGACGGCCGGCAGGGCGTCGCGATCGATGGGCGAGGCGGCCCAGCGGTGGACCGAGACGCCCAGCACCACGTCGGCCAGGGTGAAGGTCTCGCCGGCGGCGAAGGCGCCGGTGCGGTCCAGCTGGCGATCGAGCAGGGCCATGGCGCCGTTCCAGGCGCGGACGCTGGCGGCGATCTGGGCCGGATCGTCGAAGCCGGGCATGCGGCGCACGAGGCCTGCGAAGGCGTAGCGCCAGGCGGTGTTGAGCTCGGTGGCCTGCCAGTCCATCCACTGCTCGACGGCGGCGCGGCCACGCGGCTCGGTCGGCAGAAGGGCCTCGCCGCCGACATGGCGCGAGGCGAGATAGCGGCAGATGGTGTTCGACTCCCACAGCGGCCCGTGCTCGTCGATGATCACCGGCACCAGGGCGTTGGGATTGAGCGCCAGGAAGGCCGGATCGCTCGTGGGGGCGTAGCCTGTGCCCCAGTCCTCGCGCTCGTAGGCGAGATCGAGCTCGCCGCAGGTCCACAGCACCTTGCGGACGTTCAGCGACGAGGTGCGGCCCAATATCTTGAGCACAGTGATCTTGAGCATGCGGGCCTCCGTGGCGCCGCGATTTCTAGCATTTCGGGCGCGGCGGCCGGCGGAGAAAATCTGCAAGGCGCGGCGGGCGGCGACTCGTTATGTAGTCGAGTTACATAACGAGGGGATTTCATGCTGTTTCGCTCCGTACTGCTCGCCGGTTCGCTGCTGGCCGGCGCCGCCCACGCCCAGGGCGACGTCTATGCGCTGGGCGAGGTGCAGGTAACCGCGCGCAATGCCGCCGGCGAGACGGTGGGCGGCAGCACGGTCAAGGGCGAGGCTCTGCGCAAGTTCGACAAGGCCAGCGTCGACCAGGCGCTCGACCTGATCCCAGGCGCGGCGGCGGGCGCCAGCGGCGGCTCGCGCAACGAGCGGCTGGTGTTCATCCGCGGTTTCGACCGCTTCCAGACCACCCTGTCGATCGACGGCGTGCGGGTGTTCCTGCCGGCCGACAACCGTATCGACTTCGCGCGCTTCCTGACGGCGGATCTGTCGGAAGTGCAGGTCTCCAAGGGCTATGTCTCGGTGCTGGACGGTCCGGGCGGCCTGGGCGGGGCCATCAATCTGGTCACCCGCAAGCCCTCGCGGCCCTTCGAAGGCGAGATCCGGCTGGGCGCGGGCTTCGACGGCGACGGCTCGCTGAACAGCAACACCGTGTCGGGCCGCATCGGCGGCAAGACCGACCGCTTCTACGTCCAGGCCAGCGGCGCGCGCAGCGAGCGCACCCACTGGCGGCTGCCCGACGACTACAAGACCACGGCGCTGGAGAACGGCGGCAATCGCGACCACTCCGAAAGCGAGGACTGGCGGGTCAACCTCAAGGCCGGCTTCACGCCCAACGCCACCGACGAATACTCGATCACCTACACCCGCCAGGAGGGCGAGAAGAACGCGCCCTATCACGTCACCGATACGGCCAGCACCCGCTACTGGTCCTGGCCCTACTGGAACATCGACAGCCTGGCCCTGTTGACCCGCACGAAGATCGCCGACAACGCGGTGCTGAAGGCCCGCGTCTATCGCAACAGCTTCGAGAACGCGCTCTACTCCTTCGACAACGCCCGCCAGAACAGCCAGACCCTGGGGCGGGCGTTCCGCTCCTACTATGACGACGTGGCCTATGGCGGGAACCTGGAGCTGGACGTCGACGTCACCGCCAGCAACACCCTGAAGGCCGCCGCCTTCTATCGTCGCGACGAGCACGTGGAGTGGCAGCAGAGCTTCGCCCCCGCCGCGACCGAACCGCGCCAGACGGTGATCGAGGACACCACCTCGGTCGCCCTGGAGGACACCCAGCGCTTCGGCGACAAGGTCGACCTGGTGGTCGGCGTGTCGCGCGATCGCCGCGACCTGGTCACCGCCCAGGACTACAACTCGAACGCCTTCGTCTTCTATCCGCTGACCGACGACGTGGCCTGGAACGGCCAGGCGGCCCTGGTCTGGCGGCCGCTGCCCGACGTGCAGCTGCACGGCAGCGTCTCGTCGCGCGCCCGCTTTCCGACCCTGTTCGAGCGCTACAGCGCCCGCATGGGCCAGGCCGTGCCCAATCCGGACGTCAAGGCCGAGCGGGCGATCAACTACGAGCTGGGCGGTTCGGTCGACTTCACCCCGCTGCTGAAGATCGAGGGGGCGGTGTTCTACAGCGACGTGCGCGACGCCCTGATCCTGATCCCGGTGGCGCTGGGCCCGCCCTACGGCACGGTCAACCAGACCAAGAACGCCGGCGACGGCGAGTATTACGGCCTGGAAGGCGCGGCGACCTTCAAGGCCGGCGACCATCTGACCCTGGGCGGCAACTATACCTACCTGCACCGCAAGCTGACCGACCCGACCAACGCCGCCTTCCGTCCGACCGGCACGCCGGACCACAAGCTGTTCCTCTATGCCGACTGGACGCTGAACGACCGCCTGTCGCTGACGCCCAGCGTGGAGGCGGCGTCGAAGCGCTGGACGGTGACCTCGAGCTCGCTGGTCAGCCCCGCCCGCTACTACCGCACCGGCGGCTATGTGCTGGCCAATCTGACGGCCCAGGTGACGGTGACGCCGAAGATCGACGTCATCCTCGGGGCCCGCAACCTGCTGGACCAGAAGTACCAGCTGGTCGACGGCTTCCCCGAGGAAGGCCGCAACTTCCGCGCCGACCTGCGGGTCAAGTTCTGAGGAGCCCCGCCATGCGTCTTGCCCTGATCCTCGCCGCCGGCCTCGCCCTTACTGCGCCCGCCGCCCTGGCCCAGACCCAGCCGGACGCGGCTTGCGCGCCCGGCGTCGAGGCCGGCCTGCCGCCGGAGCTTTCGGCCTGGGCGGCCAAGTCGCCATTGACGGCTGCGACCTCGGTCGCGGACCTGCCAAAGGTCTCGCTGGCGCCCGGCCAGGCCTATGCCGCCACGCTGTCGCCGACGCCGGACGTGGCCTACGCCGTCCAGCCGGAAAAGCCCGGCGGCACGGTCAGCAAGGGCGGCCTGTTCTCGCTGAAGGTCGACACGGCCGGCTCCTATGTGATCGCCCTGGGGACCGGCGCCTGGATCGACGTGCTGAAGGACGGCGCGGCCCAGCGCTCGACCGCCCACGGTCGGGGGCCGGCCTGCTCGACCGTGCGCAAGATGGTGACCTTCGATCTTTCGCCCGGCGACTACCTGATCCAGATCTCGGCCAACGCCCAGGCCGAGCTGCCGATCATGGTCGCCCGCAAGCCCTGACGTGACGGGGAGGGGCGTGAAGCTGGAAGCCTACGGCAAGGCGCTGGCCCTGGCGGCTTGTCTGCTGCTGAGCGCCGCCTTCGCACCCGCCGCCGTCTCGGGCTTCGACTGGAAGCTGCCGGCGGGCGTCGCCCCGCCGCCGGTTCCGGCCGACAATCCGATGTCGGACGCCAAGGTCGCGCTGGGGCGCAAGCTGTTCTACGAGGCCGACCTCTCCATCGACGGCACGATGTCGTGCGCCACCTGCCACGAGCAGCGGCGCGGCTTCACCGACAGCAACCGCACCCATCCCGGCGTGCATGGCGACCCGGGACGGCGCAACATCCAGACCCTGGCGAACGTCGGCTACTTCCGCGCCCTGACCTGGGGCGATCCGGGCGTGAAGACGCTGGAGGCCCAGGCCCTGATCCCGATCGCCGGGGCCAAGCCGGTCGAGATGGGCTTTGCCGGCCAGGAGGCGGTGCTGACCGCGCGTCTGGCCGGCCAGGCCTGCTATCGCAGGATGTTCGGCGAGGCCTTTCCCGAGGTTGGCGGCGAGGTCAGCATGGTGACGATCGCCAAGGCCCTGGCCGCCTTCCAGCGCACGCTCGTCTCGTTCGACAGCCCCCATGATCGGCGCAAGCGGGGCAAGGCCGTCGCGGTGTCGGCCGAAGCCGAGCGCGGCGAGCGGCTGTTCAGGGCGAACTGCGCGAGCTGCCATGCCGGCCCGCTGTTCACCGACGCCGACAAGGCCCGCTTCCACCGCATCGACGCGCCGTTCACCGGCGACCAAGGCCTCGCCGACGTCACCGGCGAGGCGACCGACGCCGGCCGCTTCCGCACGCCTTCGTTGCGGAACGTGGCGCTGAGCGCGCCTTACCTGCACGACGGCTCGGCCCCTACGCTGGAGATAGCGATCCGCCGGCATCGCGTGGCGATGCGGCTGGGGGATCGACAGGTCGCGGACCTCGTCGAGTTCCTGGGTACGCTGACCGACGAGGCCTTCGTCACCGATCCGCGGTTTTCCCTGCCTGAGCCTGGGTGCGGACCCTAGTCTTCCGGAAGGGTCCCCGCCGCAGCCGCCAGGGCGGCTGCGGCCGCGGCTTGGGCTTGGGCTGCGGCCTGGGTCTGGGTCATGGCGGCTTGCAGGGCTTGGGCGGCTTGTTGCATCGCCGCCTGCACTGCCGCGTTCGCCGACGCCATGGCGGCCTGGACGGCTTGGTTGGCCGCCCGCATCGCCGCTTCCTGCGCGGCTATGGCGGCCTGGATGGCCTGTTCCGTCACCGCCTCGGAAGGTTCGCTCGGCGGTGCAGGCGGGGCGGCGGCGAAGATTTCCTTCGTCGCCTCGCCGGCGCTGGCGGTGTCGACCGAGAGCAACGTCGAGATGCCCTGCGTCGTCGAGGCCTGCATCGTCTCATAGGCCTGCTGCTGGCTTTCCGTCGCATTGTGGGCGGCGTTCGCCAGGGCCTGGGCGGTCGCCTGGAACAGGTTGCCCATGGCTATGGCGGGCGCGTCGCCCAAAACCTTGGTGTTCACCTGGCTGACGGAGTCGGTGATCTGGTCGTTGACGTTGGTCGGGAAGGCCATGGTCGTCTCCGTGCTGGATCAGGCGGCCTTCAAACGAAAACCGCGGCTCATCCCTATGAATGGCCGCGGCTTTCAGAATAGGAAATTTCGCACAAGGCGGGGGAGGGCAGGGCCCTCCGCCGATCAATCCTCGTCCATCTTCAGGGCGGCGATGAAGGCTTCCTGCGGGATCTCGACCTTGCCGAACTGGCGCATCCGCTTCTTGCCTTCCTTCTGCTTGTCCAGAAGTTTGCGCTTCCGGCTGGCGTCGCCGCCGTAGCACTTGGCGGTCACGTCCTTGCGCAGGGCGCGGACGGTTTCGCGGGCGATGATCCGGCCGCCGATCGCCGCCTGGATCGGGATGACGAACATGTGCTGCGGGATGAGTTCCTTCATCTTCTCGCACATGCCGCGGCCGCGGCTTTCGGCGCGGCTGCGGTGGACCAGCATCGACAGGGCGTCGACGGGCTCGCTGTTGACCAGGATCGACATCTTCACCAGGTCGCCAGCGCGGTAGTCCTCGAGCTGGTAGTCGAAGCTGGCGTAGCCCTTCGAGATCGATTTGAGGCGATCGTAGAAGTCGAACACCACCTCGTTCAGCGGCAGGTCGTAGATGACCATGGCGCGGTTGCCGACGTAGGACAGTTCGCGCTGCATGCCGCGACGGTCCTGGCAAAGCTTGATGACGCCGCCCAGGAACTCGTCCGGGGTGAAGATCGTCGCCTTGATCCAGGGCTCGGCGATCTCCTCGATCTGCATGACGTCCGGCAGGTCGGCCGGGTTGTGCAACTCGATCTCTTCGCCGTTGCGCATCTTGATCTTGTAGACCACCGACGGGGCGGTCGCGATCAGGTCGAGGTCGAACTCGCGCGACAGGCGCTCCTGGATGATCTCCAGGTGCAGCAGGCCCAGGAAGCCGCAGCGGAAGCCGAAGCCCAGCGCGGCCGAGCTTTCCATTTCGAAGGTGAAGCTGGCGTCGTTCAGGCGCAGCTTGCCGACGGCGGCGCGCAGGTCCTCGAAGTCGGCGGCGTCGACCGGGAACAGGCCGCAGAACACCACCGGCACGACTTCCTTGAAGCCCTTCAGCGGCTCGGCCGTCTGCTTCTTCTCGTCGGTGATGGTGTCGCCGACGGCGGCGTCGGCCACTTCCTTGATCGAGGCGGTGAAGAAGCCGACCTCGCCCGGGCCCAGCAGCGCCACGTCGGTGGCCTTGGGCGTGAACACGCCGACCTTGTCGATGCGGTGGGTGGCGCCGGTCTGCATCATGCGGACCTGCTGGCCGGCCTTCAGCGTGCCGTCGAAGATCCGCACCAGCACGACGACGCCGAGATAGGCGTCGTACCAGGCATCGACCAGCAGGGCCTTCAGCGGCGCGTTGACGTCGCCCTTGGGGGCGGGCAGGCGGGTGACGATGGCTTCCAGCACGTCGGGGATGCCGATGCCGGTCTTTGCCGAGCACTCGACGGCGTCGCTGGCGTCCAGGCCGATGACGTCCTCGATCTGGGCCTTGACCCGATCGACGTCGGCGGCCGGCAGGTCGACCTTGTTGAGGACCGGAACGATCTCGTGGTTGTTGTCGATCGCCTGGTAGACGTTGGCCAGGGTCTGGGCCTCCACGCCCTGCGAGGCGTCGACGACCAGGATCGAGCCTTCGCAGGCGGCCAGCGAGCGCGACACTTCGTAGGCGAAGTCGACGTGCCCGGGGGTGTCCATCAGGTTCAGGACATAGGTCTCGCCGTCGGCGGCCTTGTAGTTCAGGCGCACGGTCTGCGCCTTGATGGTGATGCCGCGCTCCTTCTCGATGTCCATGTTGTCGAGGACCTGGGCGCTCATCTCGCGCGCGGTCAGGCCGCCCGTGGTCTGGATCAGGCGGTCGGACAGGGTCGACTTGCCGTGGTCGATGTGGGCCACGATCGAGAAATTGCGGATTTTATCCAGGGGCGTAGAGCTCATGCGCGTGCGTCTATCACATTTGAACCGCTTCGCGAGGGGGCGTGACGGGTTTGCGTCATCGACCCCGTTCACGGCGGCCGTCAAATCGTCTAATCCGACCCGATGATCCAGCGTCGACGACCCGTCCCCTTCGAACTCGGCCCCGTGCACTTCATCGGCATCGGCGGCATCGGCATGTCCGGCATCGCCGAGATCATGATCCGCATCGGCTACACCGTGCAGGGCAGCGATGCGAAGGCCAGCGCCAATACCGAACGGCTCGAGAAGCTGGGCGCGCGCATCTTCGTGGGCCACGACGCGGCCAATGTCGAAGGCGCCTCGGCCATCGTCTACTCGACGGCGGTGAAGGCCGATAATCCCGAGATGGTCGCCGGCCGCGAAAAGCGCCTGCCGCTGGTTCGCCGCGCCGAGATGCTGGCCGAGCTGATGCGCCTTCAGTTCTCGGTGGCCGTGGGCGGCACGCACGGCAAGACGACGACGACCTCGATGGTCGCGGCCCTGCTCGACGCCGGGGGCCTCGACCCCACGGTCGTCAATGGCGGCATCATCAACGCCTACGGCACCAACGCCAAGGTCGGCGAGGGCGACTGGATCGTCGTCGAGGCCGACGAAAGCGACGGCTCGTTCCTGAAGCTGAAGTCGACGGTGGCCATCGTCACCAATATCGACGCCGAGCACCTGGACCACTGGGGCGACTTCGACGCGGTCAAGCGCGGCTTCCAGGACTTCATCGAGAACATCCCGTTCTACGGCTTCGCCGCCGTCTGCACCGACCATCCCGAAGTGCAGGCCCTGACCTCGCGCATCGAGAACCGCCGCCTGGTGACCTATGGCGCCAATCCGCAGGCCGAGGTCCGCGTCTCCAACATCGAGATGGGCCCGGAAGGCGCCAGCTTCGACATCGCCATCTCGCCGCTGGAAGGCGAGACGATCCGTTACGAAGGCCTGAAGATGCCGATGGCGGGGCACCACAACGTGCTCAACGCCACCGCCGCCGTGGCCGTGGCCCGCGAGCTGGGCGTTGACGCCGAGGCGATCCGCGCGGGCCTGGCGGCCTTCGGCGGGGTCAAGCGCCGGTTCACGACGACGGGCGTGGCCAATGGGATCCGCGTGGTCGACGACTACGGCCACCACCCGGTGGAGATCGCCGCCGTGCTCAAGGCCGCCCGCGCCGTCAGCCAGGGCAAGGTGATCGCCGTGGTCCAGCCGCACCGCTACACCCGCCTGCGCGACCTGATGACCGAGTTCTCCAGCTGCTTCAACGACGCCGACACGGTGGTCGTCGCCGACGTCTACACGGCTGGCGAGCAGCCGATCGAGGGCGTCGACCGCGACCACCTGGTCGAAGGCCTCAAGAAGTTCGGCCACCGCCGCGCCCTGCCGCTGGAAAGCCCGGCCGCCCTGCCGGCGCTGATCGCCGCCGAAGCTGTGAGCGGAGACCTGGTCGTGCTGCTGGGGGCCGGGGACATCACGTCCTGGGCCTATGCCCTGCCGGGTCAGCTGGAAGCGCTGGCGAAGTAGGCGTCCGATGACCTGGAAGACCAATCTCCCCGCCGTGCGCGGCAAGCTGCTGATCGACGAGGCCCTGGCCCCGTTCACCTGGTTCCGCGTCGGCGGGCCGGCCGACGTGGTGTTCCTGCCGGCCGACGAGCAGGACCTGGCTGATTTCCTTAAAAGCCTGGATCCGGCCGTGCCGGTGATGGCCATTGGCGTCGGCAGCAACCTGCTGGTCCGCGACGGCGGCGTCGAGGGCGTGATCATCCGCCTGGGCAAGGGCTTCAACACCGTCGAGGCCCTGGGCGACAACCGCATCAAGGCCGGCAGCGCCGTGCCCGACGCCATCCTGGCCCGCAAGGCGGCCGAGGCCGGCATCGCCGGGCTGGAGTTCTATGCCGGCATCCCCGGCACGATCGGCGGGGCGGTGATCATGAACGCCGGCTGCTACGGCTCCGAGACCGTCAATGTCGTGAAGTCCGTGCGGGTCATGGACCGTGCGGGCGTGGTGCGCGAGCTGTCGGTCGACGACCTGCACTACACCTATCGCCACAGCGCCCTGCAGGACGGCGACACGGCCATCGTGCTCGACGCGACCTATGAAGGGACCGCCGACGAGCCGGCCGCGATCAAGGCGCGCATGGCCGAAATCACCAGCCGTCGCGAGACCACCCAGCCGATCCGCGAAAAGACCGGCGGCTCGACCTTCAAGAACCCGCCGGGCCACTCGTCGTGGAAGCTGGTCGACGACGCCGGCTGGCGCGGCAGGCTGTTCTCCGTAAGTGGGAAGGAGGGGGGAGCGATGTTCAGCCCCCTGCACAGCAACTTCCTGATCAACACCGGCGAGGCCACCGCGGCCGATCTCGAAGGCCTGGGCGATACGGTCCGCGCGGACGTTCTGGCCAAGACCGGCGTCCAGCTGGACTGGGAAATCAAGCGGATCGGGCGCACGGCCTAAGATCCTCCCCCTCTGGGGGAGGTGGCCCGGAGGGCCGGAGGGGGGACGTTTTCAGCTTCCGCTGATGGCGGCCGATTTCGCAGCCGCTTCCCCCTCCGTCGGCTTCGCCGGCACCTCCCCCTTCAGGGGGAGGGTCCTTCTAGACGTCCTTCTTCGACAGATATTCCTCGACGTCGATCTCCTTCTCCCACCGTGCCACGGCCGTGGCGATCGACAGGTCGCACGTCACGTTCGGCACGGTGCGGATCATGTCGAGGATGCGGTCGAACGGCAGGATGAAGCCGACGATGATCGCCGTCTGGGTAGGGCCGACGCCGATGGTGGCCAGCACCGCGGCCAGCACGAACAGCGAGCCCGACGGCACCGGCGCCACGCCCATGGCCACGATGGTGGTGGTGATCGCCACCAGGGCGTAGTCGGCCAGGGTCAGCGGCACGCCGAAGGCCTGGGCGGCGAACATGGTCAGCATGGCCACGTACATCGCCGTGCCGTCCATGCCGATGGTGGCGCCCAGCGGCAGGACGGTCGACGAGATCGACGGCTTGATCCCCAGGTTCTCTTCGGCCACCCGGATCGCCACCGGCAGGGTCGCCGAGCTGGACGAGGTGGAGAAGCCGACCAGGATGGCGTCCATGCAACCGCGATAGAACGGCAAGAGCGGCAGCCAGGCGCCCAGCCGCACCACGGCGGCGTGGGTGACGAAGGTCTGGATCGCCGCGCCGATGATCACGCAGACCCCCAGCTTGGCGACATGCAGGAAGGTCTCGGGCCCGTTCGTGCCCGTGACCACGGCGATCAGGGCGAACACCCCGAACGGCGCGGCCTCCATCACGAAGCCGACGATGCGCAGCATCACCTCGCTGGCGCTGGCCAGAAGTTTGGCGACCGGCTCGCCGTCCCTGCCCGCGACGATCACCCCGGCCCCGACCAGCACGGCGAAGAAGATGATCGCCAGGGTCTCGCCCTCCGCCAGGGCCTTGATCGGGTTGAGCGGCACGATGCCGATGAAGAGCTCGGCCGGCGATTTGGGCGGGGCCACGGCCTGGGGAGCGGCGTTGTGCAGGTCGGCGCCGACGCCGGGGCCCAGCAGGGTGGCGATGGTCAGGCCGATGCTGACCGCGATCAGCGTGGTCAGCACGTACATGGCGATGGTCTTGACGCCGATGCCGCCCAGCCGCCGGGCGTCGCCCAACTGGGCCACGCCCGAGGCGATGATCACGAAGACCAGCGGGGCCACCATCATGCGGATCAGCCGCACGAAGATGTCGCCCATCCATTTGAGGCTGGTCGCGCCTTCGCCCCAGAAGTAGCCGACCACGGCGCCCAGAACGAGGGCGGCCAGGATCCGTTTCCACAGCGAGATCCCGAACCAGGCCTGCAGCGGGTTCCTGCGGCCAGGCGGCGAAGGCGGGGGCGGCGCGTCGGCGAGGGCGTCGGTCATGACGCCAGAGCACGGCGTTATGCGAGTTGGGTCAAGTCCCCGCGCTTGGTTCCGCCGACCGGTGCTTGGCGCCGCCGCTGATCGCAACCTCTCCCAGAGGGAGAGGGAGAGGGAGAGCTGCTCACAGCCACAGCCCCTCGGCGTCGACGCCGTCCCCCCAGAACCCCGCCGTCGGCGGGGTGATGCGGCCGTCCACGACCCGCAGACCGCCAGGATGATCCTCCTTCAGCCACCAGGGGCCGTCGAGGTCGGCGAAGGCGCATTCGGCCGCCAGGTGCAGGGCCGGGGCTATGGCCAGGGACGAGGCGACCATGCAGCCGGTCATCAGGGTGAAGCCCAGGCCCTTGGCCGCGCGCAGCATGGCCAGCGCCTCGGTCAGGCCGCCGGACTTGTCGAGCTTGAGGTTCACCGCCTGGTAGCGCGCGCGCAGGGCCGGCAGGTCGGCGGCGGTGTGCACCGACTCGTCGGCGCAGATCGGGAAGGGCGGGGCGTAGCCTTCGAGCGCGGCGTCGGCGCCGGCCGGCAGGGGCTGTTCGACCAGGGCGATGTTCAGGCGCGACAACTGGTCTTCAAGGCCGCGCAGGATGTCGAAGGTCCAGCCCTCGTTGGGGTCGACGATCAGCGCGGCGTCCGGCGCGGCCTGGGCGACCGCCGCCAGGCGGGCGGCGGGATCCTCGGCCGACAGCTTGACCTTGACCAGCGGCGCTTCGGCGACCTTGCGGGCGGCCTCCGCCATGGCCTGCGGCGTATCGAGGCTGATGGTGACGGCGGTGACCAGGGCGGGCGGGATGGCGAGGCCCGTGGCGGCGGCGACCGAGACGCCCGACGTCTTGGCCCGCAGGTCCCAGATCGCGCAGTCCAGCGCGTTGCGCGCCGCGCCGGCCGGTAGCAGGGCCAGGGCCTCGGACAGATCGCCGCCCATGGCGAGCAGGCGGGCGGCGGGGGCCAGTTGCGCCTCGACGCCCTGCACCGTCTCGCCGTAGCGGGCGTAGGGCACGCTCTCGCCGCGACCGACATGGCCGCCGTCGGCGATCTCGACCACCACCACGTCGGCGGCGGTCTTGACCCCGCGCGAGATGCGGAACGGGGCGGCGAGCGGATGGCTGACGGGGCGGACGGCGACGAGGCGGCTCATGCCCCTGGCTTGGCGCCGTTCGAAGCGTTTGGCGAGAGGATCACTGCCTGGAGAAGCGCGGGATCGGCGAGTCGGCGCGGCGCTCGGCCATAACCCGCAAGGCCAGGCGCGGACGGATGACGAAGAGGCCGGCCCAGACCAGCAGCACGCCGGCGTAGCTCACGGATCCCCAGAGCCCGGCGGGGCGGCCCGGACGGGTCCGGCGAACGGAGGCGCTGCGGACAGGAGCGTCGAAGAACTGGGTCATGGCGATGTCGGTCATGGCTTCCTCCGTGGACGCTTTCGACCCTGCGCCTTGGGTGCGTCAGAACTGGACGTATAGCCGAACGGCCCGTGCATCCTTATGTCATGGGCGCAACACGCCTTTGGAGTTCCAATGTCGAAGCCCGTCACCATCAACATCCCGCACGAACTCGGCGTGGCCGAGGCCAAGCGACGGATCGAGAACGGCTTCGAACAGCTGGGCGCGCAGATCCCCGGAGGCCTGGCCAACGTCACCAAGGCCTGGCGCGACGACGTGCTGGACTTCTCGGCCCTGGTCATGGGTCAGAACATCACCGGCAAGCTGAACGTCGCCGCCAACGTGGTGATCGTCGAGGTCGTGCTGCCGGGCCTGCTGGGCATGATCGCCGGCAAGATCACCGGCCAGGTCAAGAAGCAGGGCACGCTGCTGCTCGAGAAGAAGTAGTCGCCGACCTGCACCGAATATCCACGCCGCCTTCATCGGTCTTCGTGGCAGGGTGAGGCAAGGTTCCGGCCCTGGAGACCGGGAGCGCGGTGATGGACCTGCCTGTGAAGCCGAGAAACCTGAGAGCCGCCGGCTGGGGGCTTGCGGCGCTGCTGCTGGCCGCGCCCTGGCTGGCGATGCGGGTCACCGACGAGGTGGTCTGGAGCCCGTGGGACTTCGCCCTGTTCGCCGCCATGCTGGGCGGGGCGGGCCTGATGCTGGAACTGGCGGCGATGCGTACGCGCGATCTGGCCTATCGCGCCGGAGCGGTGCTGGCCGTCGGCGCCGCCTTCCTGATGATCTGGGCCAGCCTGGCGGTCGGCATCGTCGGAAACGAAGGCGATCCGATCAATCTGGCCTATCCCGGCGTCGTGGCGCTGGCCCTGGCGACGGCCGCCGCATGGCGGTTCAGGGCCGAGGGGCTCGCGAAAGCCATGCTGGTCGCGGCCGCGGCCCTTGCGGCCATCGCTGTCTTCGCCCTGTCGACGGGGCGCGGCGGATCGCCGGGCGCCCTGGTCGAGATCCTGGCCGCCAACGGCGTTTTCGCCGCATTGTTCGCGGCGGCTTTCCTGCTGTTCCGCCTGGCCGCACGGCGCGGCGGCTAGGCCATCCTGCTCACAGCCGTCGCGGATCGTGGTCGTGGCGGCCCAGGCTCTCGAACTTGCCTTCCTCGGCCTTGTTGACGAACTGCGAGGCCACCAGCCAGGCCTTCACCGGACGCAGGGTGGCCAGGCAGCCGAGGATCAGGGCCGGGAACACGGTCACGAAGTGCACCCAGATCGGCGGGCGATAGACCACCTCGACCCAGGCGAAGGCGAAGGTCACCAGTATGCCGACGCCGCTCATCACGAAGAAGGCCGGGCCGTCGGCCGGTTCGGCGAAGCCGTAGTCCAGGCCGCAGTGGTCGCAGGACGGAGCCAGCGCCAGGAAGCCCTTGAACAGCTTGCCCTCGCCGCAGCGCGGGCAGCGCTGGCGCAAGCCGCTGACGATGGGCGAGGGCGGATCGAAAAACTCGTGTCCGGGCGTCATGACCCCTACCTACAATCCGAAAATTGATCCATACATTGTGCATTAAATGTATGGATAAGTGATGGCCGACGCAAGAGACGCTGTTCTTCCGGCGGGCGCCGCATGGCTGCGGCGGGTCGCCGCGGGCGAGGGGCCGATCTATCGCCGGGTGTTCGAGGCCCTGCGCGCGGCGGTCGCGGACGGCGAACTGTCGGCCGGCGAACAGCTGCCGCCGCAGCGGACGGTGGCGGCCCTGCTGGGCGTCGACTTCACCACCGTCACCCGGGCCTACGCCCTGGCCCGCGAGCAGGGACTGGTCGAAGGCGCGGCCGGGCGTGGCACCTTCGTGCGTCGGCGGGCGGGCGAGGAGGAGGCGGGCCTGGTCGACCTGTCGATGAACCTGCCGCCGCCGCCGCAGGGGCTGTCGCTGGCGGCCCTGCTGCGCGAGACGACGGCGGGCGTGCTGGCCCGCACCGATCCGGCGACCCTGATGGCCTATCACGCCGGTCCGGGCTCTCTGGCCCAGCGGGCGGCCGGCGCGGCCTGGATGGCGCCGGGGCTGGGCGCGGTCGATCCCGAGCGGGTGGTCGTCTGCGCGGGCGCCCAGGCGGCCCTGTCGGCGATCCTGGCGGTCGAGACCGCGCCGGGCGACGCGGTGATCGTCGAGGCCCTGACCTATCCCGGCCTGCTTGCGGCCCTGGCCGCGCGCGGCGTCCGCGCCGTCGCCTGCCCGATGGACGGGGAGGGGATCGTTCCCGAGGCCCTGGCCGAGCTGCTGGCGGCCACCGGCGCGCGCCTCGTGGTCGTCACGCCCACCTGGCAGAACCCGACCACGGCGACCATGAGCGCGGGCCGGCGGGCGGCGGTGGTCGAGGCCTGCGCGCGGGCGGGCGCCCGCATCGTCGAGGACGACGCCTACGGCCGGCTGCCGGATCCGGCGCCGACCGCCCTGGCGGCGCTGGCGCCGGAACGGGTGTGGCATGTGGCCACCCTGGCCAAGGCCCTGACGCCGGGCCTGCGCATCGCCTATGTGGCTACGCCCGACGCGGCGGCGGCCGGGCGCCTGGCCGCCGCCGGCCACGCCCTGTGCCAGATGCCCGCGCCGCTGATGGCGGCCGTCGCCACGACATGGATCCGCGACGGCACGGCCGAGGCGATCCTGGCCGGCGTCCGCGCCGAGGCGGCCGCGCGCCGGATGCTGGCCGCCCAGATCCTGCCCGAGGCGACGGGGCCCGAGGGCTGCCTGCATGTCTGGCTGGATCGCGCGGCGAGAGGCTCGGCCGAGGGCCTGACGCTGGCGCCGGCCTCGCTGTTCGCCGCGCCCGGCGTCGCGGCTGAAGGCGCGCGGCTGTCGCTGGGCGCGCCGGGCAAGCAGGCGGTGCTGGCCTCGGCGCTGAGACGCCTGGCCGGCTCGCTGGCCTGACGCGCAAGAAAAAGGGCGGACCCGAAAGCCCGCCCCATGATCGTCAGTCCCGCGTGACCAGCACCGGCTCTTCCTGGTGCGTTCCGTGGCCCGGATGGTGGTGGGAGTGGCCGAAGACCTTTCCCAGCATCCTGGTCGACCAGTTCTTCAGCTGGTCCATGAACACGAACACCACCGGGATGTAGAGCAGCGACAGGAAGGTCGAGGTGATCAGGCCGCCGATGACGGTGATCGCCATCGGGGCCCGGAACTCGACGTCGGCGCCGAAGCCGACGGCCACCGGCACCATGCCCGCGCCCATGGCCACGGTGGTCATCAGGATCGGGCGGGCCCGCTTGTGGGCGGCGTCGATGAGGGCCTCGCGCCGGGTCATCTTGCCGTCCTTCATCGCCATGATCGCGTACTCGACCAGCAGGATCGAGTTCTTGGCGGCGATGCCCATCAGCATCAGGATGCCGATCAGGCTCGACATCGAGAAGCTGCTGTTGACCAGCTTCAGCAGGGCGAAGGCGCCGCCGATGGCCAGGGGCAGGGCGGCCATGATGGTCACCGGGTGGGCGAAGCTGCGGAACAGCAGCACCAGCACGACGTACATCAGCAGCAGGCCGGTGAAGAGCGCCATGGCGAAGCCGGTGGCCATCTCGGCCATGAACTCGGCGTCGCCGGCCGCCACCTCCTTGACGCCGGGGGGCAGCTTCTTGACCGAGTCCAGGGCGTGCACCAGCTTGCTGGCCTCGCCGACCACGATGCCGTCGAGCTCGGCGGTGATCTCGGCCACGCGCGAGCGGTCCTGGCGGCTGATCTGCGAGGGGCCGGCGCCGAAGCGGATGTCGGCCACCGCGTTCAGCGGCACAGAGGCGCCGGTGGACGACGGCACCTTCAGCGTCTCCAGCACCGACAGGTCCTCGAGGGCGTTCTGCGTCAGGCGCAGGCGGATCGGCACCTGGCGGTCGCCCAGGTTATACTTGGGCAGGGACTGGTCGATGTCGCCGATGGTCGCCACTCGCACGGCCTGCGAGATCGCGCCGGCCGAGACGCCCATGCGGGCGGCCTGGTCGGGACGCGGGGTGACGATGATTTCCGGACGGGCGATCGACGCGGTATTGACCACGTTGGCCAGGCCCGGGACCGTGCGCATCTCGGCCTCGACCTTGCGGGCGGCGGCTTCCAGTTCGGGACCGTCGTCCCCGACCAGCCGCAGGGTGTAGCTGCCGCCGTCGCCGGGACCGCCGCCGCTGTTGTTGCCCGCGCCGATGCGTGCGCCGGGGATGGCCTTGAACTGGTCGACCATCAGGCGGCTGAACTGCTGCTGGTTCATCCGCTCGCCCTTCGGCACGAGGTCGGCGGTGATCCGCGCCTTGTTGACCCCGTCGTTGCCGACCGAGGCGTAGACGCTCTTGACCTCAGGACGGGCCTTCAGTTCGCGGGTGACGCGCTCGGCGATGGCGTCGGTCTCGTCCAGCGTGGCGCCGGGCGGCAGCTCGATCGAGAACGGCGCGCGGCCGCGGTCGGCCGCCGGCTGGAACTCGAAGGGCAGGCTCTTGGCCAGCATCACCGAGCCGACCAGGATCGGGATCGCCATCAGGGCGACCTTCCACTTGTTGTTCAGCGCCCAGCCCAGGCTCTTGAGGTAGCCGTCCATCCAGAACGGATCGGTGTCGGGCTTGTGGTGGGGCTTGAGCATGTAGGCGCCCATCAGCGGCGTCAGCATGCGGGCGACCAGCAGCGAGAACAGCACCGAGACGCAGGCGGCCAGGGCGAAGGCCTTGAAGAACTGGCCGATGATCCCCGGCATGAAGCCGGTGGGCGCGAACACCGCCACGATGGTGAAGGTGGTGGCCACCACGGCCAGGCCGATCTCGTCGGCGGCTTCCATGGCCGCGTTGTAGGGCGACTTGCCGCCGCGCATGTGGCGGACGATGTTCTCGATCTCGACGATGGCGTCGTCGACCAGGATGCCCACGGTCAGCGACAGCGCCAGCAGGGTGACGCCGTTCAGCGACTGGCCCAGCGGCGCCATGATCGCGAATGTCGGCAGCAGCGACAGCGGGATGGCCACCGCCGCCAGGAAGGTGGCGCGCCAGTCGCGCAGGAACAGCAGCACCACCAGCACGGCCAGCACCGCGCCCAGGATCAGCGCTTCCATCGAGGCCCAGTAGCTTTCCTCGATGTATTTCACGTTCGAGGTGATCTCGGAGATCGTCAGCTCGGGATGTTCCTTGTCGAGCTTCTCGATCGCGTGGCGGACCTTCTCGGCGACCTTGACCTCGCTGGCGCCGCGCGAGCGGACCATGTTGAAGGTCACGACTTCCTGGTTGTCGAAGCGGGCGCGGTTGCGCGGCTCGGCCCAGCGGTCGGTGACCTCGCCCAGGTCGCCCAGGCGCACGGTGCCGCCGGAGGGCAGCGGGATGCGGGTCTCGCGCAACTGGTCCACCGAACCGGCCGCGCCCAGCGTGCGGATGGCGCGCTCGGAGCCCGAGACCGTCACCCGGCCGCCGGGCAGGTCGGCGTTGGTGCTGGCCAGGGCCTGGCTGACCGAGGCGGCGGTGACGCCGCGCGATGACAGGCGGTCGGGGTCCAGCGCCACCTGGATCTCGCGGCTGACGCCGCCCAGGCGGTTGACCTCGCCGATGCCGCGGATCGCCAGCAGGGTGCGGGCCACGTCGTTGTCGACGAACCAGCTGCGCTGCTCGGGCGTCAGGCCGGGAGCCTGGACCACGTAGGTGATCAGCGGGTCGCCAGAGATGTCGATGCGGGTGACGTTGGGGATCTGCATGTCCTGCGGCAGGGCGGACTGCAGGTTCGACATGGCGTTGCGCACGTCGTTGGTGACGCGCTCGTGGTCGACGCCCAGCTCGAACTCGATGAAGGTCGAGGAGAAACCGTCGCCGACCGTCGAGGTGATGTGGCGCACCTGGCCCAGGCCCGCGATCGAATCCTCGATCAGGCGGGTGACCTGGGTCTCGAGCTCGCTGGGCGCGGCGCCCGGACGCGAGGCCGACACCACCACCAGGGGCAGGTCGACGTCGGGGTTGTTGTTGATCCGCATGCTGTTGAAGCCGACGATGCCGGCCAGGGTCAGCATGACGAACAGCATGAGGACGGGGATCGGGTTCTTGATCGCCCAGCGCGAGATGTTGTTGGTGTCCATCGTCTGGCCCTAGCGCTTGACGGCGGACAGCGTCGGGGCGGGCTGGTGGACGGCCACCCGCACGGCGTCGCCGTCGCCCAGGAAGCCCGCGCCCTGCACGACCACTTCCTCGCCGGCCGAGACGCCGGTGACGGCGGTGACGTCGCCGGTGCGGGCGACGATGCCGATCTTGCGGAACTGGGCCTTCCTGTTGCGGTCGACCATGAACACGCCCGGCTGGTTCTGGCGGTAGAGGATCGAGGCGCTGGGCACCACGGGCGAGGCCTGGTCGCCGGCCTGGATCTGGGCGCGGGCGAACATCCCCGGGCGGAAGGCGCCCATCGCCGTCAGGGCGATGCGAGCCACGCCCAGGCGGGTCTGCGGGTCGACTTCCGAGGTGACGAGGCGCACCGCGCCGTTCGCCTGGCCGACCTGCTCGGAGGTGATGACGGCGGGCATGCCGGCCTTGACGACCCCGAGGTCGGTCTCGGGCAGTTCGGCGTCGAGCTCCATGCGGCCGTCGCGGACGATGCGGAACAGCTCGGCGCCGGCGTTGACGATCTGGCCCTTGGTGACGCTGCGGCGGACGATCAGGCCCGAGACGGGCGCGCGGATCGAGGCCTGGGCGACGCGGGCGGTGGTCTCGCCCCGGGCGGCCTCAGCGGCGGCCACCTGGGCGGCGGCGGTGGCCTGGCGGGCGGTGGCGGTGTCGAGCGAGGCCTGCGACAGGAAGCCCTTGGCCAGCAGCTCGCGCGAGCGCTTCAGCGAGGCCTCGGCCTCGGCGAGGGTGGCGCGGGCGCTGGCGACCGAGGCTTCCTGCTGGCGCAGCTGGGCGCGCAGGAGGGTGTCGTTGAGCGCGACTAGCACCTGGCCCTGGCGGACGAACTGGCCTTCCTCGGCATTGACGGCGGTGGCGGTCAGGCCGCCGGTCTCGGCGCCGACCGGCACCTCTTCCCAGGCCGAGATGGTGCCCGAGGCGTTGATCACGCGCGGCAGCGGCAGGACGGCGACCGGCGCGACGCTGACGGTCTGGGCGGCGACGGGCTTCTTGCCCTTGGCCTCGGCCTTCTTGTCCTTGCCGCAGGCGGAAAGGCCGGCGGCCGCGACCGTCAGAACCAGGGCCAGCGCTGTCGTGCGCCCGATCGACCCCTTGAACCCGTAACCCACGACATGCCCCTTTTTCGTCAGATTCCCAGCAGGGACTTCTAGACGAGAAACGAAGTTCGACGAGTTAAATCGGGGTAAGGCGCGGAAGCGGGGGTCAGGCTTCCTTGCGAGCCGCCTGCGCGTCGGTGGCCGAGGCCGCGCGGATCAGTTCCAGCACGTCGACGATGATCGCCTGCATGGCGGTCTGGGCGGCCACGGCGTCGCGGGCGATGATCGCTTTGGCCACGTCCTCGTGCGAGGGGATCGAGGCCGTGCGGCCCTTGATGCGGTTGGTGAAGCGGATCGAGATCCGCAGCGCCGTGTTCACCAGCTCGTGCAACTCGCTGTAGAACGGGTTCTTGGTCGCGCTGAGGATGGCGATATGGAAGGCGATGTCGGCGGCCAGCGGGTCGTCCTCGCCCTCGCCGGCGGCCTTCATCCGGGCCAGGCCCTTGCGGATCCCTTCCAGGCCCGCCTCGTCGGCGTTGCGCGCGGCGAGCGCGGCGGCCACCGGCTCGATGCCCAGCCGCATCTCGGTGAAGTCAGACAGCAGCTTCAGCGAGAACTTGCGTTCCAGCAGCCAGCGCAGCACGTCGGGATCGAGCAGGTTCCAGTTGGCTTCCGGCTCGACCACCGTGCCGTGGCGGGGGCGGGCGCTGAGCAGGCCCTTGGCGGTGAGCATCTTCACCGCCTCGCGCGTCACCGTGCGGCTGGCGCCGAACTTCTTGGACAGTTCGCCCTCGGTGGGAAAACCCACCTCGGCGTACTCGCCCGTGACGATGGCCTGACCAAGCGATTCCACGAGGCCGTAGGTGAGGCTCAGTCCAGGCTGGGTGCGCATCGCCAAAGTCTTCTTTTCTATACGTTGGACGCGAAACGAATCGCCCCTGTGTATCGTGGTTCGGGCAGGCCAGGAACGGTCACATCATACGCGAATACATCGCCAGCGTGTGGTTGTCTGACCAATTCGTCGTCCGAGAGCTCGTCACGGGCCGAAGTGACATACAGCGTGCGCAGGTCCTCGCCGCCGAACGCCACGCAGGTGGGCTGGCTGGCGGGCACGCGCAGGGTCTCCAGCACGCGACCGTCGGGCGCATGGCGCACAACGGTTCCGGCGGCCCAGCGGGCGCTCCACAGGCAGCCTTCGGCGTCGACCGTGGCCCCGTCGGGATAGCCTTCGGTCACTTCCGCGAAGACGCGGCGGTTGCTCAGCGCCCCGTCTTCGTCCTGGTCGAAGGCGAAGATGGTCTGCAGCGGGCTGTCGGAAAAATAGGCGGTCCTGCCGTCGGGGCTGAACGCCAGGCCGTTGGCGATCTGCACGCCGCCGAAGTGGGGCGTAAAGTCGCCGGCATGGTCCAGGCGCCAGACGCTGGCTTCCGCGCGATGGCGGATGGCCTCGTCCTCGACCATGGTCCCGGCCCAGAAGCGGCCCGAACGGTCGACGCGCCCGTCGTTGAAGCGACGGCCGTTGGCCTGCGCCTCGACGCGGTGCAGCCATTCGACCTGGCCCGAAGCCAGGTCGAACAGGCCAAGGCCGGTCTCGAAGGCGGCGATGACGCGGCCGGTCTCTTGGGGCAGCAGGGCGATCGAGCCGATGCGCTCGGGAGCGGCGAAGGTCTCGACCGCGCCGCTGGCGGGATCGAAGGCGCGCAGGCGGCGGCTCTGGATGTCGGTCCACAGCAGGCGGCCGGCGTGAGCGTCCCACACCGGCCCCTCGCCGAGCACGTCGCCGGCCGCGATGATCGCGGCCGGCTGCTGGCTGGAAATCACCACCACGTGGCGTACAGCGCGATCAGGATGATGATCACGCCCAGGCCGGCGATGTTGAAGCCGGTGGTGGTCTTGTAGGAGACGCCGTCGAGGCTGACGACGTTGACGTCCTTCTTCTGCGGGGCGACCAGCGAGACGACCACGGCCGCGGCCAGGGTCAGCAGGAACACCACGCCGACGCGGTTCATGAAGGGCATCGTGAAGATCGCCTGCTCCTGCAGCCACCAGAAGATGGCCGACAGCACGGCCGAGCCGATGGCGGCGGTCAGGGCGCCGGCGGTGGTGGCCCGCTTCCAGAACATGCCCAGGATGAAGATCACGACGATCCCCGGCGTGAAGAAGCCGGTGAACTCCTGGATGAACTGGAAGGCCTGCTCGGCGCCGCCCAGCAGCGGCTTGGCGGTCAGGATGCCGATGAGCACGGCGACCACGGCGGTGATGCGGCCGACCAGCACCAGGTGCTGTTCGCTCGAGCCCGGCTTGGTCTTGGCGTAGAGGTCGAGGGTGAAGATGGTGGCGATCGAGTTGATCTTGGCCGCCAGCGACGCGACGATCGCGGCCACCAGGGCGGCGAACACCAGGCCCAGCAGGCCGGGCGGCAGCAGCTTCATCATCTCCGGATAGGCCTGGTCGGGCTTGATGGTCCCGTCGACCAGCACCAGGGCGGCGATGCCCGGCAGCACCACGATGACCGGCATCAAGAGCTTGAGGTAGGCGGCCAGGGCGATGCCCTTCTGGGCTTCCGGCAGGTCCTTGGCGCCGAGGGCGCGCTGGATGATGTACTGGTTGAAGCCCCAGTAGCTGATGTTCATGATCCACAGGCCGCCGAACAGGACGCTGAGGCCCGGCAGGTCCTTGTAGTGCGGGCTGGCCCGGTCGAGGATCATGTCGAAGTGGTCGGGGAACTGGGTGGTCAGGTGGTGGAAGCCGGCCACCACGCCGCCGGCGCCGCCGATCTTGTCCAGCGACAGCCAGGCGATGATCAGGCCGCCGGCCACCAGCAGGGCCACCTGCACGATGTCGGTCAGGGCCACGGCCTTGAGGCCGCCCCACAGCTGGTAGGCCAGGGCGAAGACGCCGATGGCGACCAGGGCCCACATCTGGTCCATGCCGGTCACGGTGTGAACGGCGATGGAGCCCAGCCACAGGATCGAGGTCAGGTTCACGAACACGTACAGGCCCAGCCAGAACACGGCCATGATGGTCCGCACGCTGGGGCCGTACCGCTGCTCCAGGAACTGCGGCATCGTGACGATGCCGTTCTTGATGAAGATCGGCAGGAAGAACTTGCCGACGATCAGCAGGGTCAGGGCGGCCATCCACTCGTAGGAGGCGATGGCCAGGCCGATGGCGTAGCCCGAACCGCTCATGCCGATGATCTGCTCGGCCGAGATGTTGGCGGCGATCAGCGAGGCGCCGATCGCCCACCAGGGCAGGGCCTTCGACGCGAGGAAGTAGTCGGTCGAGTCCTTCTTGTGCCCACCCTTGTCGCGGGAAACCCACTGCGCCAGGGCGAAGATCGCCACGGCGTAAATCGCGAGGATCGCGAGATCGATGGTTGCTAGGTTCTTCACGTGGGCTTCCCCCCTTTAGGGCTGCTCTTCGTTATGATCGTAAGACGGCTCAGCCGGCGGTCTGCGCAGTCCAGGCCGCGACCAGGGCGCGGGCCCGCTCGCCGACTTCGGCGGCCGTGTAGCCGGGGCGGTAGAGCTCGCCGCCGACGCCGATGCCGGCCACGCCGATGTCGAGCCACGGCTTGAGGTTGGCCGCGCCGACGCCGCCGACGGCGTAGATCGCGATGTCCTTGGGCAGCACGTCGCGCACGGCCTTAAGGTGGCCGGGGCCGAACGAGCCGGCCGGATAGAGCTTCAGCGCCTTGGCGCCGGCCTTCACGGCGACGAACGCCTCGGTCGGGGTCGAGAAGCCGGGCATGACGGTCAGGCCCAGCTCGACGGCGCGGGCGATCACGTCCGCATCGATGTTCGGGGTGACGATCAGCTTGCCGCCGACCGCGGCGACGTCGTCGACCGCCTGCGGGGTCAGAACGGTGCCGGCGCCGCACAGGGCCTTGTCGCCGAAGGCTTCGCAGAGCTTGCCGATGCTGACCAGCGGCTCGGGCGAGTTCAGCGGGACCTCGATATAGCCGATGCCGGCGTCGACGAGGGCGCCGGCGATCTCGACGATCTCGTCGGGCTTAACGCCACGCAGGATGGCGACGATGGGCGGGGCGTCAGGCAAGGACATGGGCATCACGCGTGATTGAGGATGAAAGGGAAGACAGGCCGGCGAGCACGGCGGCGTCGCCGTCGATCTCGAAGCTGTCGCCGCCGGCGGCCTTGATGGCCTTGGCGTAGAGGGCGTTGAGGGCCGGGGCGCCGATCAGGGCGACCTTGCCCAGTTGGCCGAACCAGCCGGCCGCGCCGGCGGCGTCGGCGCCGATCAGCAGGCCCGACAGGAAGCCCATGGCGTCTGCCTTGGGCAGGCCGTCGATCAGCTGGCGGCTGCGGGTCTCGAACAGCAGGTGGGGCAGCAGGGCCGCGCCCTTGTCGGTGATGCGCGACAGGCCAAGATCGAAGCCTTCGGCCGTGGCCGGAGCGTCGCCGGCGGCGGCCTTGGCCAGGATCGAGTGCTCGCGCAGCACGGCGAAGGTTTCACCGACCGGGGCGGTCAGGAAGCTGGCGATCGCGCCGTCCTCGACCACGACCCACTTGGTGTGGGTGCCGGGCATGGCCAGCAGGTGGCGGCCGACCTTGAGTTCCGGGTTCAGCGCCAGGGCGCCGAGGATCTGGGTCTCCTCGCCGCGCATCACGTCGGGGCCGCCCAGCGGGTTGGTGCAGGACAGGCCCGGCACGATCGAAACGGTCAGGCCCTGGGCCTCGACCTTGACCAGCCGCTCGCTGATCGCCGCCGCGTCGGCGGGGCAGGGGGCGTAGGGGGCTTCGACCCAGCCGTTGCGCGACCCGACCATGCCGCACAGCAGGATCGTCTCGGGACCGGCCTCGCGCCAGTCGCCGACGAGGTCGAGGAAGGTCTGCTCGGGCGAGGCGGTCAGCGAGCCGATGCCGGGGCCGTCGCGACGGTCCAGCACGCTCTTGCCCTGGCGCAGGTAGAGGCGCAGGCGCGAGGTGCCCCAGTCGCCGAAAATGGTGATCGAGGGATCGGACGCGACCATCAGCAGGCTCCCCCGGCGCGAGCGCTGCCCGTGTGAAGCCGTGCGGAGTCTACAGCCTGCGTCATGTTCATCCCTAAACGCGCGCCCGACGAGAGGCTCCAGGCCGGGTCGCAAGGCATTTATAATATAATAATGACCGGTGCAAACGACAGGGTGGTCCAGCCTCCTGCAGATGTGGTCAGACCATTGTTTCGCCTAGGAGTTTAGGGATGGCAAGCCTGCGCCTGTGACCGAAAAGGCGCGGCCATTAGTGGAAATGATAGCGCTATCAATTTTGTCTTGATGACCACAATTATATGACTATAGCTACCAATCGGATTGTGTGGGGCCTTAGGTCCCGCACGTCACCGGCGCCGATGAGAACGCCGGGGCGGTTTTCACTCACGGGGGAAGGAAACAGGCATGCGACGCCTTCATAACTCACATCGTTTCATGTTCGGCGCTTCGGTCTTGGCGCTGTGCGCCGTGGCTCCGTTGACAGCGCTGGCGCAGACCGCGCCGACGGCCGAAGAGACCCAGGTCGAAGAGGTCGTGGTCACCGGCCAGCGAGCCCAGATCCAGTCCGCGCAGAAGATCAAGCAGAACGCCGAAGTGATCGTCGACTCGATTACCGCGGTCGACATCGGCGCCCTGCCGGACCGCTCGGTCTCCGAAGCCCTGCAGCGCATCTCGGGCATCACCCTGCAACGCACCAACGAAGCGCGCGACCCGGCCCGGATGGCCGCGGAAGGCGGCGGCGTGGCCATTCGCGGCCTGTCGTGGGTGCGTTCTGAAACCAACGGCCGTGACATCTTCTCGGCCAAGAACGGCCGCGGCCTGAGCTTCGAGGACGTGTCGGCCGACCTGCTGGCCGGCGTCGACGTCTACAAGAACCCGTCGTCGGACATGATCGAAGGCGGCATCGGCGGCACGGTCAACCTGCGCACCCGCCTGCCGTTCGACCAGAAGGGCCGCCTGCTGGCCTTCTCGGGCGACTACAACTACGGCGAGCTGCAAAAGAAGGGCTACTATTCGGGCAACGTGATCGCCAGCGACCGCTGGGACACCAAGCTCGGCGAGTTCGGCGCCCTGATCGCCTACAGCTACGGCAGCGTCGGCAACCGCACCAACAGCATCTCGGTCGACCGCTACGACCCGATGACCGTGAACGGCAAGACCGTCTATGTGCCCAAGGCCATGGGCTGGCGTTCGGTCGACTGGGAACAGAAGCGCCAGTCGCTGGCCTTCGCCGCCCAATGGCGCCCGAACGACAAGTTCGAGTTCTCGCTGCAGGCCATGGGCTCCAAGGCCGACCCGAAGGACATCGAGCGCGCGGTTCTCGTGGAAAACACGATGAACCAGACCAACGCCAACGGCTACACCTACAACTCGGCCGGCGTGTTCACCGGCGGCACCGTCTATGACGCCCAATACACCGCCGACACCCGCGCCGGCGAAGGCCACAAGAAGACGGGCGACATCGCCCTGAACGGCAAGTGGTTCGTCAACGACGCCTGGACGATCTCGGGCGACCTGCAATACGTGAAGTCGACCTCGAAGACCTCGAGCCTGACCGTCTTCACCCAGCTGCAGGACGTGGCCGGCGTCGACGGCGACCTGCCGGACGTCAACTGGAACCTGGGCACCAGCGTGCCGACGGTCACCACGCTCGGCGGCAACAACACCTACGTCAAGGACCAGTATTACTGGGGCGCGGCGATGGACCACATCGACGAGGGCGAGGCCTCCGAAAAGGCCGCCCGCCTCGACGTGACCTACGATTTCCCGGAAGACGGCTGGCTGAAGAGCTTCCGCTTCGGCGTCCGCGCCACCGACAAGGACTTCGAGACCCGCGAGTCCGGCTGGAACTGGAGCCTGCTGAGCGCCCAATACTGGGGCGGCGGCACGCCGGTCTACCTGAACGAAAGCAAGACGGCGAACCTGACCGAGCTCTACACCTTCAAGAACTTCTTCGGCGGCGACGTGCGCGTCCCCGGCGTGGCCTGGTTCCCGGTGGCCGGCGTCGTGACCAACGGTTCGCAGAACGCCTACGACCTGCTGAAGCACACCGAGACCGCCGGCTGGGGCTGGTCGCCCGTGACCTCGTTCCTGGACGCCAACGACAACACCCAGAACGAGAAGACCTACGCCGGCTACGGCCTGCTGCGCTTCGGTTCGGACAACCTGTTCGGCAACATGCCGCTGGACGGCAACATCGGCGTCCGCGTGGTCAAGACCGAGGCCTCGGCCGACGGCGGCAGCATCGTGCCCTCGTCGCCGACCTGCGATGAGCTCACCAACGCCACCTGCGCGGCCGCCAAGGCCTTCGCCGCCGGCGGCACGATCGTCACCGGCAGCACCAAGTCCGACTACACCGACGTCCTGCCGAGCCTGAACCTGCGCCTGCACGTCACGCCGCAGCTGCAGGTCCGCTTCGCCGCGTCGAAGGCCATCGTCCGTCCGACCCTGTCGCAGCTGCAGCCCTACACGGCGCTGGGCTTCGACTTCACCACCTCGGGCACGACCACGGTCTACAACGGCGCCACCGGCACCGGCGGCAACCCGAACCTGCGCCCGATCAAGTCGGACCAGTTCGACCTCAGCGCCGAATGGTACTTCGCCCCCACGGGCAGCCTGACGTTCGCGGTCTTCCGCAAGAACATCAAGGACTACATCTTCACCGATACGGGCACCGAGCGTTACACCTCGAACGGCCAGACCTTCGACTTCGAGGTCATGCGCTACTACAACGGTGACAAGGGCACGGTTCAGGGCTTCGAGATCGGCTACCAGCAGTTCTACGACTTCCTGCCGGGCGCGCTGTCGGGCCTGGGCGTGCAGGCCAACTACACGTTCATCGACAACGAGGGCGGCCGCAACACCGCCGCCGACGTCGACGACGGCAACCAGACGGGGGCCGCCAACAACGCCGCCCTGCCGCTCGAAGGCATGTCGTCGCGCAGCTACAACGTGGCTGTGATGTACGAGAAGTACGGCATCTCGGCCCGCCTGGCCTACAACTGGCGCCAGCGCTACCTGCTGACCAGCTCGGCGGCCAACGTCAACGCCCCGGTCTGGTCGCGTGACTACGGCCAGCTGGACGGCTCGATCTTCTACAGCATCAACAAGCAGTACAAGATCGGCGTGCAGGCGACCAACATCCTCAAGGAGCGCACCGTGCTCGAGGTCGGCAACCCCGACCGCGTCGCCCCCTACAACTGGGTGGAGACCGACCGTCGCGTCGCCGTGGCGTTGCGCGCCAGCTTCTAAGCTGATCTGACTTAGGAACGAGGGCCCTCCGACGATCCGGACCACATGCTGGTCGGGGCCGTCGGAGGGCTTTCGTGTTTTCGGGGCGGCCTTCGAACGGGCCCCAGGGGAGAGACGTGGTGGACCAGCGCATTCGCAAGGTCGTGGTCGTGGGCGGCGGCACCGCCGGCTGGATGGCGGCGGCGGCGTTCAGCCGGCTGCTGGTCGGCGACGCGGTGTCGGTCGAGGTCGTCGAGTCCGAGGCGATCGGCACGGTCGGCGTCGGCGAGGCCACCATCCCGACCATCCGCAACTTCAACCAGACACTGGGGCTGGACGAGGTCGAGTTCATCCGCGCCACCCAGGCCAGCTTCAAGCTGGGCATCGATTTTCGCGACTGGGGCCGCGTGGGCCATCGCTACTTCCACGGCTTCGGCGATTTCGGCGCCGACCACGAGGCCGTCCAGGCCCACCAGCTGTGGCGCCGGCTGAAGGCCCTGGGCGATCCCAGCGGCCTGGAGGACTGGTCGCTGCCGACGGCGGCGGCGGCGCTGAACCGCTTCATCCCGCCCAGCCCCGATCCGCGCTCGCCGCTGCACGATTACGCCTACGCCTACCATTTCGACGCCGGGCTCTACGCGGCCTTCCTGCGTCGTTTCGCCGAGGCGCGGGGCGTCACGCGCACCGAGGGCAGGATCGTCGACGTCGCCCTGCGCGGCGAGGACGGCTTTGTCGAGGCCGTGGTGCTGGAGGACGGCCGCCGCGTCGAGGGCGATCTCTTCGTCGACTGCTCGGGCTTCCGCGCCCTGCTGATCGAAGGCGCGCTGAAGGCCGGTTTCGAGGACTGGTCGCGCTGGCTGCCCTGCGACCGCGCGCTCGCCGTGCCCTGCAAGCTGGGCGGCGACGGCCTGACGCCCTACACCCGCTCGACCGCCCGCGAGGCCGGCTGGCAGTGGCGTATCCCGCTGCAGCACCGCATCGGCAACGGCTACGTCTATTCCAGCGCCTTCGTCGACGACGAGCGCGCGTCCCGCACCCTGATGGAGAACCTGGACGGCCAGGCGCTGGACGATCCTCGGCCCCTGCGCTTCCTGGCCGGTCGCCGCAGGAAGTTCTGGGACCGCAACGTCGTGGCCGTCGGCCTGTCGGGCGGCTTCCTGGAGCCGCTGGAGTCGACCTCGATCAGCCTGATCCAGAACGGCGTCGCGCGCCTGCTGGAGTTCTTCCCCGACCGCCGCTGCGACCCGCTGCTGGCCGACGAGTTCAACCGCGTCTCGGCCCAGGAGTACGAGCGCATCCGCGACTTCATCATCCTGCACTACTGCATCAACCAGCGCGACGAGCCGATGTGGCGGCAGGTGCGCGAGGTCGAGCTGCCCGACAGCCTGCAGGCCAAGATCGCGCTCTACAAGGCGCGCGGCCACGTGGCGATCCACGAGGGCGACGGCTTTGCCCGGCCCAGCTGGATCGCCATCTACAACGGCCTGGGCGTCGTGCCCGAGGCTTACGATCCGCTGGCCGACCGGATCCCCGAGGCGGAGCTGCGCAAGCTGATGGAGCATCGCCGGGCGCTGATCCGTCACACGGCCCAGTCGATGCCCACGCAGGACGCCTTCATCGCCCGCCACTGCGCGGCGCCGCCGTTGAGCTGAACCGGGAGGGGAGGGGGCGGTCGCCCGCCGACGCCATGCCCGCGCCGGCCGTCTTGGCGGTCGGCGTTACCCGCTCTGAACGATGGTCACGCAAAAAATGGGCTGACAACGCTATCAAATCCCTTGCGCATTCATTTGTATGATTATACATATCTGATCGTGGCGCCGGGGTCGCGAGAGCGACTGTCCGGCCGTGTGATCTTCTCGCGAAGTTCGCCAGCGCGCCGCGCGAACCACCTCCCCGGTCTCGCGCGAGTCTTTTCAACCGCGCATCGCCTCCTGCGGGCGATGCGCGGATTTTTTTGCCTTTTCCATAATTGTTACAAAGATTTGCCGGTCCCCGGCGGTCTAGGTCGCGCCGTGAAAACCGGTTGCAATCGCGGCCGCCTCGGCTAATTGTCCTATTTATAAGAATGGTAGCGGTAACGAGTTGGCGGGGCTGAAGTCTCTCGCGCGACCGCAGGATCGGGAGGAGGCGAGCGGCATGTCGATGCCATATGACAGCGCTTACTTTCCGCCGCGGGCGATCGATGCAGGCATAGGTTCCGACCGGTTCGCCAGCATGGAGGTTCTCGCGTGACGTCTCATTGGAAGCTTGGCCGGAAGCATGGCTTCGCGGCCCTGGGCGCGATCCTCAGCCTGGCCGTCGCCGCGCCGTCCTTCGCGCAAGGCCAGTTGCCCAAGCTGGTGACCAAGGACGGCAAGCACGCCCTGCTGGTCGACGGCAAGCCGTTCCTGATGCTGGGCGTCCAGGCCAACAACGCCGCCAACTATCCCTCGCAGATGCCCAAGGTGTGGCCGGCCGTGAAGGCCCTGCACGCCAACACCCTGGAGATCCCGATCGCCTGGGAGCAGATCGAGCCGGTCGAGGGCAAGTTCGACTTCTCCTATCTCGACCTGCTGCTCAAGCAGGCGCGCGAGAAAGACACCAAGCTGGTCATCCTGTGGTTCGCCACCTGGAAGAACAACGGCCCGCAATACGCTCCGGAATGGGTCAAGCTCGACAACAAGCGCTTCCCGCGCCTGATCAACGGCAAGGGCGAGGTCAAGAACTCGCTGTCGCCGCACTTCCGCGCGACGCTGGAGGCCGACAAGAAGGCCTTCGTCGAGCTGATGCGCTTCATCAAGGCCAACGATCCCGACCACACCGTGATCATGGTCCAGCCCGAGAACGAGGTCGGGGCCTACAGCGCCATCCGCGACTTCTCGCCGACCGCCCAGAAGATCTTCGACGGCCCGGTTCCCAAGGACCTGGTCAAGGCCCTGAACAAGAAGCCGGGGACCTGGAAAGAGGTGTTCGGCAAGGACGCCGACGAGTTCTTCTACGCCTGGTCGATCGGCCGCTACGTCGACGAGATCGCCGCCGCCGGCAAGCAGGTGCTGCCGCTGCCGATGTACGTCAACGCCGCCCTGCGCGACCCCTTCCACGACCAGGACCCGTTCACCTATTCGTCGGGCGGCCCGACCTGGAACGTGCTCGACGTCTGGAAGGCCGCCGCGCCGTCGATCGACGCCCTGGCCCCCGACATCTACATGCGCGAGAGCGAGAAGGTCCGTAAGACGCTGGAGCAGTACGGCCGGCCCGACAACGCCCTGTTCGTGCCCGAGATCGGCAGCGACAAGGCCTATGCCCGCTACATCTACGACGTGCTGGGTCACCAGGGCATCGGCTTCGCGCCGTTCGGCCTCGATTTCACCGGCTATTCCAACTACCCGCTGGGCGCCAAGACGGTCGACGCCAAGACGCTGGAGAACTTCGCCGTCCACTACCGCCTGCTGTCGCCGATGGCCCGCGAGTGGGCCCGCCTGTCCTACGAGGGCAAGGTCTGGGGCGTGGGCGAGCAGGAGGGCGGCAAGCCCGAGACCATCGACCTGGGTGGCCGCTGGAACGTGCGCGTCACCTACGGCGAATGGCAGTTCGGCTCGATCGAGGCCCCGTGGATGGCCAAGGCCGAGAAGCAGCCCGACCGCGAGATCCCCGACGCCGGCGCCCTGATCGCCCAGTTGTCGCCCAACGAGTTCCTGATCACCGGCTATCGCGCCCGGCTGACCTTCGGCTCGGCCAAGAACGAGCGGTTCATGGTCTCGCGGGTCGAGGAAGGCCACTTCGATGAGAAGGGCCAGTGGGTGTTCGACCGCGTGTGGAACGGCGACCAGGTCGACTACGGCCTGAACCTGACCACCTTGCCCCAGATCCTGAAGGTGAAGCTGGCGACCTACTAGGCCGGTGCGTGATCCTCGTTCTTCGACGAGCTCAGAATGAGGATCATTGCCGGCCCCGAGCCTACCCAAACCCTCATCCTGAGCTCGTCGAAGGACGAGGGTTTCGCCCCAACAAAAGAACGAGAACAGGGAAGAACGAAGACATGCGCAGCCTCTATGCGGGCCTGGCCCTCTCCCTGCTGGCCTCGACCAGCGCCTTCGCCCTCGACGGCGGCTTCGAGAAGACCGCCGACGGCGTGGTCGTGACCCCCGCCTCGGGTCCGGCCAAGAAGGTGCGGCTGCAGGTGATGGGCGAACGGATCATCCACGTCACCGCCTCGCCGACGCAGACCTTCGACAATCCGCCCAGCCTGATGGTCACGGCCAAGCCGGCGACCAGCGGCTTCACGGTCGACGAGAAGGGCGGGGTGCTGACGCTGAAGACCGCCAAGGCGGCCGCCCAGGTCTCGCTGAAGGACGGCACGGTCGACTTCCTCGACGCCAGGGGCGCCAAGGTGCTGGCCGAGCGCGATCGCGGCGCCTTCACGCCGGTGAAGGTCGAGGGACAGGACTTCTACAGCGTTCGCCAGCAGTTCAATCCGGGCACGGACGAGGCCTTCTACGGCCTTGGCCAGCACCAGAACGGCCAGATGAACTACAATGGCCGCGACGTGGAGCTGTTGCAGTACAACCGCGCCATCGCCGTGCCGATGCTGCTGTCGTCCAAGGGCTACGGCCTGCTGTGGGACAACAATTCGATCACCCGCTTCGGCAACCCGATCCCCTATGACGTCGCCTCGCGCGACCTGAAGATCTTCGACGCCGACGGCAAGGCCGGCGGTTTCACGGCAAAATACTACCAGAACGGCCAGCTGAAGGTGACGCGGGTCGAGAAGGACATCGACTACCGCTTCCTGAAGGACCTGCCCAACTGGCCGGCCGAACTCCAGGACGCCGCCAAGAAGAACCTGCCCGGCCAGACCGTGACCTGGGAAGGCTTCGTCCAGACCGACAAGGCCGGCGAGCACAATTTCAAGCTCTATTCCAGCGGCTACGCCAAGGTGTGGCTGGACGGACAGCTGGTCATCGACCGCTGGCGGCAGAACTGGAACCCCTGGTATCACAACTTCGACGCCAAGCTGACGCCGGGCAAGAAGCACAAGGTGCGCGTCGAGTGGACGCCCGACGACGGCTATATCGGCCTGCTGCACAACGACCCGATGCCGGCGCTCGATCGCCATTCGCTGCAACTGACCTCGGAAGTCGGCAAGGCCATCGATTACTACTACATCGGCGGCGACGACCTCGATCAGGTGGTCTCGGGCTATCGCGACCTGACCGGTTCGGCGGTGATGATGCCGCGCTGGGCCTATGGCTTCTGGCAGTCGCGCCAGCGCTACGAGACCCAGGACCAGATCGTCGGCGTGGTGAAGGAGTACCGCAAGCGCGGCCTGCCGCTCGACAACATCGTCATGGACTGGCGCTACTGGAAGGACCCCGAGTGGGGCACCCACAAGTTCGACGAAACGCGCTTCCCCAGCCCGCAGAAGATGGTCGACGACATCCACGGGATGAACGCCCACTTCATGATCTCGATCTGGCCGAAGTTCTATCCGACTACGGACAACTTCAAGGAGCTGGACGCCAAGGGCCACATGTACAAGCGCAACATCGAGCAGGGCGCGCTTGACTGGGTCGGCCCCGGCTACCTGAACTCGTTCTACGATCCCTATTCGCAGGAAGCCCGCGACATCTACTGGAAGCAGGTCAAGCGCGACCTGAAGGTCTATGGCGTCGACGCCTGGTGGATGGACGCCTCCGAGCCCGACCTGCACTCGAACGTCGACGTGCCCGAGCGCACCCTTCGCATGAGCCCGACGGCGCTCGGCCCGGGCGCGGAATACTTCAACAGCTACGCGCTGGAGCACACCCGCGGCGTCTACGAGGGCGAGATCAAGGACAATCCGGACGTCCGCCCGTTCATCCTGACCCGCTCGGGCTTCGGCGGCTTGCAGCGCAACGCCTCGGCGGTGTGGAGCGGCGACGTCGTGGCCCGCTGGGACGACTTCCGCGACCAGATCTCGGCCGGCGTGAACCTGTCGATGTCGGGCATTCCCAACTGGACCACCGACATCGGCGGCTTCTCGGTCGAGAAGCGCTACGAGACCAAGGACCCGGCGCATTGGGCCGAGTGGCAGGAGCTGAACCTGCGCTGGTTCCAGTTCGGCGCCTTCAGCCCGCTGTTCCGCAGCCACGGCGAGCTGCCGCTGCGCGAGATCTACGAACTCGCCGACGAAGGGACCGAGGTCTACAAGTCGCTGGCTTGGTACGACGAGCTTCGCTACCGGCTGATGCCCTACGTCTACACCCTGGCGGCCGACACCTACCACCGCGACGGCAGCATGATGCGCGGCCTGGTGATGGACTATCCGAACGACGCCAAGGCGCGGAACGTCGATGACCAGTACCTGTTCGGCCAGGACTTCCTGGTCGCGCCGGTCACCGCCTTCAAGGCCCGCTCGCGCGGCGTCTACCTGCCGGCGGGAACCTGGTACGACTTCGAGACCGGCAAGGCCTTCAAGGGCGGCCAGACGGTCAAGGCCGCCGCGCCGCTCTCGCGCATGCCGCTGTTCGTGAAGGCCGGCGCCATCGTGCCGACCACGGTCGTCCAGCAGTATGTCGGCGAAAAGCCCGACGCGCCGATCACCCTGCTGATCTTCACCGGCAAGGACGGCAAGTACGAGCTCTATGAAGACGACGGCCTGTCCAACGGCTACGCCCGCGGCGCCTGGGCGCGCACGCCGATCTCCTATGACGACGCGACCGGCCGCGTGACCATCGGCGCCCGCTCGGGCGGCTTCAAGGGCATGGTCGGCAAGCGCACCTTCCAGGTCCGCTTCATCGGCAAGGGCGCCAGGCCGACCGACTTCGACGCCGCGGCCGACCTGACTGTCGAGTACGACGGCCAACCGGTGGTGCTGACCCGGAAGTAGGGGGCGAAAGTTCCTCGCCCTTCGACAGGCTCAGGGTGAGGAACTTGAATGCACGACCCTTGCCTTGGTCCTCATCCTGAGCCTGTCGAAGGACGAGGACCACGCACAGTTGATGAGCCCCGGCGCCGCAAGCGCCGGGGCTTTGCTTTGCGGGCATGGGCGGTCCACCTTGGCGGCGACGAATCCGAAGAGGGCCGCTCCATGTCCAAGTTCATCGCCGCCGCCGCGCTCGCCGCGTCCCTGACCGCCGCCCCCGCCTTCGCCGGCGACTGGTCGCTGGCCATCCACGGCGGAGCGGGCGTGATCAACCGCGGCAGCCTGACGCCCGAGAAGGACGCGGCCTATCGCGCCGGCCTCGACGCGGCGCTCAAGGCCGGCTCGGCGGTGCTCGAGAAGGGCGGCTCCAGCCTCGACGCCGTCGAGGCGGCGGTGAAGGTGCTGGAGGACAATCCGCTGTTCAACGCCGGCCGCGGCGCGGTCTTCACCGCCGACGGCAAGAACGAGCTGGACGCCTCGATCATGGATGGCGCGACCCTGAAGGCCGGCGCGGTGGCGGGCGTGACCCGTACGAAGCACCCGATCAGCCTGGCGCGGACGGTGATGGAGAAGTCGCCCCACGTGATGTTGGCCCGCGAGGGCGCCGACAAGTTCTCGGTCGAGCAGGGGCTGGAGCAGGTCGATCCCAGCTACTTCCGCACCGAGGAGCGCTGGAAGCAGCTTGAGGCCTGGCGCGCCAAGCAGAAGGCGGCGCTGGATCCGACCCACCTCTACGGCACGGTCGGCGCCGTGGCCATCGACGCCAGCGGCCACCTGGCGGCCGCCACCTCGACCGGCGGCATGGTCGGCAAGAAGTGGGGCCGCATCGGCGACAGCCCGATCATCGGCGCCGGGACCTACGCCCAGGACGGCGTCTGCGCGGTCTCGGCGACCGGGTCTGGCGAATACTTCATCCGCACCAGCGCCGCCCACCAGGTCTGCGCCCGCATCGCCTGGAAGGGCGAGGACCTCAAGACCGCCGGCGACGCCACCATCAAGGCCATCGGCGACATCGGCGGCGACGGCGGCATGATCACCATGAACGCCAAGGGCGAGGTCGCCTTCCCGATGAACAGCTCGGGCATGTACCGCGGCTGGGCCAGCGCCAAGGGCCGCGGCACGGCGATCTACGCGGATGAGAAGTAGGGTGCGGATCAAAAGGAACCTCCCCCTGTGGGGGAGGTGATCGCGAAGCGATCGGTGGGGGGGGCGAGGGCCGGCCCCCGCCTTGAGAGCTGAGAACGCCCCCCCACCGGCCTTCGGCCGCTCCCCCAGAGGGGGAGGTTTGTTAAGCCGCCGCCACCAGCTTCGGCTGGATCAGCGCCGCGGCGTTGATCCGCCGGCCGCCGGGCTTGATGACCTCCAGGTGCACGTGGTCGGTGATGCCGGGATAGTGCTTCTGCAGGCTGGCCACCGTGCCGATCGCCTGGCCGAGGCGAATGGTCTGGCCGACCTCGACGTCGGGATCGACATAGAAGGCGCGGGCGACGTAGCCGAGGGCCGGGTTGGTGATCTCGACGAAGCGCAGGTCGGGCGCGTCGGCATAGGCGTAGCCGATCTTGGTCACGTAGCCCGACATCGGGGCCTTGGCGGCCTGGCCGGCGACGGCGACGTAGTCGACGCCTTCGTGCCTGCGCGAGCCGCCGTCGCGGCGGGCGCCGAAGGCCCCGTTGCCGAAGTCGTCATGCTCGCGAGGGGCCGCGCCCGTGGGGTTGGCGAAGTCGGGCGCGCCGTCGCCGTCGACGTCCGCGCCCTTCCAGACCGTCTCCATGCGGACGGGCTGGGGCGGCGCCTCGTCCAGCCTGTTCAGCAGCGTCTGCACCGCTGGCCGCGCCGACCGGTTCACATGCGGGTTTTCCATCGCCAGGCCCGCCATCGGCGCGAAGAGCACCGTCAGACCCAGGGCGATCCGCGCCTGGGGAGGAAGCTTCTTCAGCGCCGGAAAATGCATTTCGCCATCCTATGGATCGTTTCGCGTCGTGGGGCGTTGAGCGCGCCACGGGCGTCGTTAACCATTCAGATAAGGCGATGAAAAGGCAGGATTGCTGCGTCAGTACGACGCGCGTGTGCTTGACTGTGCTCAAGCTGGAAGCCTGAGGCTCAATCGAACATTGTTCGAATGCCGACTTACGCGCCGGCCAGGACTGATCGGATGCGGTCGGCCAATTCCCTGTTCTCGAAGGGCTTGCGCACCATCGACAGGTCCGTGCGGTCCGGCGTCACGTCGGCATGGCCGGTGACCAGGATGACCCGGATCCCCGGCGACAGGTCCTCGGCCGCGCGGGCCAGTTCAAGGCCCGTCATGCCGGGCATGGCGAAGTCGGCGATCATCAGGTCGGGACGAACCTCGCGCACCCGCCGCAGGGCCTGCTCGCCGTCCTCGGCCTCGATCACCCGGTGGCCAAGGTCGCGGACCATGGCCACGGTCACCGCCCGCACGGTCGGGTCGTCGTCGACCACCAGGACGGTGCGCGAGGGCTGCCTGTCCAGGGCGGCGTCGGCCGGCGCGCAGTCCTCGCCCGGAGCGCAGTCGCCCGAGCCGCGCGGCAGGTAGAGGTTCACCGCCGTGCCTTCGCCAGGCTGGCTCTCGATGTCGATCGCCCCGCCCGAGCGCTGGGCGAAACCGTAGACCATAGACAGGCCAAGGCCCGTGCCCTTGCCGACCGGCTTGGTGGTGAAGAACGGCTCGAAGATCCGGGCCATCAGTTCGGGGCTGATGCCCTCGCCGGTGTCGCGCACCGTGACCAGCACATAGTCGCCGTCTGGCAGGTCGTGGCGCGCGGTCGGTCCGGACATGGCGAAGTTGCGGGCGCTGATCGAGATCACCCCGCCGCCCGGCATGGCGTCGCGGGCGTTGACCGACAGGTTCAGCACCGCCAGTTCCAGCTGGTCGGGCTCGACATGCGCCGGCCACAGGTCGGTCGGCAGGTCCCAGGCGATGCGCACCGCGCCGCCCAGGGTGCGCACCAGGATGGCGTCCATGCCCATCAGGGTGTCGGCCACGTCGACGATCTTGGGCTGGCTCTCCTGCTGGCGGCTGAAGCCCAGCAGGCGATGCGTCAGGGCCGCGCCCTTGCGCGCCGCCAGGCTGGCGTTGTCGAGATAGCGACGCACCTTGTCGGCGTCGGGCAGGCGGCGGCCCGCCAGTTCCAGACTGCCCAGGATCGCGGTCAGCAGGTTGTTGAAGTCGTGCGCCACCCCGCCGGCCAGGGTGCCCAGGGCTTGCAGCTTGTCGGCCTGACGCAGGCGGATCTCGGCCATCTTCTGGTCGGTGACGTCGCGCTCGATGACCAGCAGGTGGCCGGCCTCGTCGCGCAGCGGCACGTACTGGCGCTCGGTCCAGACCGGCCCGGCCAGTGTGGCCTCTTCCTCGACCACCTGCACGGGCTGGCCCGCGGCCAGGGCCTCGGCCGCCTGCGGGGCGTCGGCGAAGGGATGCTCGCCGGAGGCGTTGGTGCGCACCACCCGGCCTTGCGCGTCCTTGAAGGCGATGACGGCCGGAATGCTGTCCATCAGCCCGCGCAGCAGGGCCTGCTCGGTGCGCAGGGCGCGGCGCAGGCGCGTGCGCTCGACCCCGGCCGCGACGGTCGCGCGCAGGGCCTCGGGCTCCCACGGCTTGGCGACATAGCCGCTGACGCCGCCCAGGTTCAGGGCCGAGACCACGGCCGACAGGTCAGCATAGCCGGTCAGCAGGATCGAGTCGGCGTCGCTGATCGAGCGGGCGGCGGCCAGGAACTGGTCGCCGGTCAGGCCCGGCATCCGCTGGTCCGACAGGATCAAGGACACCGACGGCTCCTGGGCCAGGATGTCCAGGGCCTTGCCCGGGGCGTTGCTGGTCAGGACGCGGTAGCGGTCCTCCAGCAGGTCCTCCAGGGCGACCAGGATGTCGGGCTCGTCGTCGACGACGAGGATCGTCGGGCGTTCGCTCCCGGAAGCGATCATCGGCCTTCTCCGTCGGTGACAGGTGGCGGGATGGTGATGGTGAAGCGCGCGCCGCCCAGGTGGCCCTGGTCGACGACGATCGCGCCGCCGTGGGCGCGCACCACGTTGTAGGCGATGGCCAAGCCGAGGCCGGTGCCGGCGCCGACCGGCTTGGTCGTGAAGAACGGCTCGAAGATGCGGTCGCGAAGCTCGGCCGGCACGCCGGGGCCGGAGTCCTCGATCACGATGACGAAGTCGCCGCCCTCGTCGCGTGTGGTGATGGCGATCACGCCCTGACCCCCGCCGGCGCCGCCCAGCGCGTCGGCGGCGTTGCCCACGATGTTCATCACCACCTGGTTCAGCAGGGCCGGCGAGCCCTCCAGGGTGTTGCGGGCGGCGTAGTCGCGGCGCACCGCGATGCCGTCGCCCAGCTTGTGGGTCAGCAGGGCGAGCACGGTCTCGATGGAGTCGGCGGCGTCCAGCACGTGGCGGTCGCCCTCGTCCAGGCGCGAGAACTTGCGCAGGTTCAGGACCAGGTCCTGGATCCGCTTCATGCCCACCCGCATCGAGGCCAGGCGGGCCCTGGCCTTGTCGAGACCGGGGGAGGGGCTTTCGTCGGCCGCCGTGGCGACCAGGCGCTCGACGGTGTCCTGGTGGCCCAGCAGGAAGGCCAGCGGGTTGTTGATCTCGTGGGCGATGCCGGCGACCAGTTCACCCAGCGAGGCCATCTTGGCGGCCTGGACCAGCTGGCCCTGCGCGTCCTTCAGCTGGCGGTTGGCGCTGGCCAGGTCGTCGGCGACGGCCGCGCGGGCCTCGGCCCGGGCGAGCGCCAGTTCCTGGGCGCGGGCCTCGCCGGCGCTGCGACGGGCCTCGTCGGCCATCAGCTTGCGGCGGAGCTGGGCCCTGACCCGGGCGCGGACCACCTCGTCATTGGCCGAGGCGGGCACCACGTCGTCGGCCCCGGCCTCCAGGGCGTCGGTCAGCAGGTCGCGGTCGGCCTCCTCGCCGCCGAAGGCCAGGAGCAGGAACGGCGCGGGCAGGCGCGCGCGGCGGGCGTCCAGCGCGGCCAGCAGGGCCAGGTCGTCGCGGTCGCCGCCGCGCACCCCCACCACCACCCCGTCGAGCTCGCCGTCGAGCAGGATCGCGTCGGGGTCGAGCCGCTCCAGCGTCGCCACCTCGTAGCCGTCCTGCTCAAGCAGGTGGCCAAGGCGCAGGCGCAGCGTGGCGCTGGGATGGGCGACCAGGACCCGGGCGCGACGGAAGGGTTCGGAGGCCTTGGGGGCGGCGGTCTCGGCGCGGGCCCGGCGCAGCAGCGCCTTCAGCCGCACGATCACCACCTTGGGGTCGGCCGACTTGGCGACATAGGCGTCGGCGCCGCTCTCCAGGCCCTGGCGCTCCAGATCGCTCTCGCGCGCGCCGGTCAGCATCAGCACCGGCAGGGCGCGCGTGCGGCCGTTGAGGCGGATCTGGCGCGACAGTTCCCGGCCGTCCATTCCGGGCAGGTGGAAGTCGGCGACGATCAGGTCGGGCAGGTGGGCGTTCAGCTGTTCCAGCGCCGCCTCGCCGCTGGTCGCGCACGAGACCGAAAAGCCTTCGGCCTCCAACAGGCCGCGCAGGCGCAGGGCCTGGGTTTCGGAATCCTCGACGACCAGGACCGAGGCGCTCATGCGTCCTCCCGGCGCTTGGCCAGCTGCGCGATGCGCGGACCGATCAGGTCGAGGCTCAGCACCGCGCGGGCCGCGCCCAGCTTCACGGCGGCGGCGGGCATGCCATAGACGACGGCGCTGCTCTCGTGCTCGGCGATGGTGAAGCCGCCGGCGGCGCGCAGCTCGGAAAGGCCCTTGGCGCCGTCCTCGCCCATGCCGGTCAGCAGAGCCGCCACCGTGCGCGAGCCCACCGACCGCGCCAGCGATTGAAACAGCACCGTCGCCGAAGGCCGTTGGCCGCTGACGGGCGCGGCGCCCGACAGGCGCAGCACGCCGCCAGGCGTCAGGGTCAGGTGGCGGTCGCCGGGGGCGACATAGGCGCGGCCGGGCAAGGCCAGCTCGCCGTCCCTGGCGACGGCGACGCGGATCGGCGACAGGCCGTCCAGCCAGCTGGCGAAACCCTCCATGAAGGCCGCGCCCATGTGCTGGACGATCAGGACCGGCGCGGGCAGGTCGGCGGGCAGGGCGTCGAGCACCCGGGCCAGGGCCGGCGGCCCGCCGGTCGAAGCGGCCAGGGCCAGATAGCCCAGGTCCTGGAAGTCGGCGGCGGTGGCGACGGGCGCGGCTTCGCGCGGGGCCCGGGCCCCGCCGCCGATGGCCCGCCGGCGGATCACCGGCACGCTGCTCATGATGAAGAGCTGGGTGCAGATGGTGTCGGCCAGCCGCTCGTAGCCGTCGGTGGCCAGGCCCACCGGCTTTTCCACCACCGTCAGGGCGCCGGCCCGCAGCGCGTTCATCGAGATCTTCAGCGAGGCGTCCTCGACCGCGTCGGCGATGACGACGATCGGGGTCGGATGGTCCGACATGATCCGCGCGGTGGCCTCCAGCCCGTCCATGCCGGGCAGGCGGATGTCCATCGAGATCACGTCGGGCCTGACGCTGGCGATGCAGGCGAGCGCCTCCTCGGCCGAGGCGACGGCGGCGGCCACGGTCAGGCGTGGGTCGCGCTCGACGATGTGGGTCAGAAGGACCCGCACGACCATGGAGTCCTCGACGATCATCACCCGAACGGGCTTGCCCGAGGCCTTCACAGCAGTTGCCCGATGGCGGCCAGCAGCTCGCGCTGGTCGAACTTCTGCTTGGTGATGTAGGCCTCGGCGCCCAGATCGAGGCCCCGGCGCACGTCGGCGGCGTCGGCGCGCGAGGTCATCAGGATCACCGGCGTGGCGGCCAGGGCCGCGTCGGCCTTCACCGCCTGCAGCAGCGAGAAGCCGTCCATGCGCGGCATCTCGATATCGGCCACGACCAGGTCGATCATCGCCTGGCCCGAGCGCAGCAGGTTCAGGGCGTCCAGGCCGTCGACCGCCAGCAGCACGCGATAGCCCTGGGCCTCCAGGATGCTCTTCTCCAGCGTCCGGGTGGTGATGGAGTCGTCGACCACCAGGATGGTGCGGGTCGTCTCGTCGGCGTCCTCGGCTTCCTCGGCGAAGCCTAGGCCGCCAGCGGCCAGCTGGCGCTGGTCGCGCAGCCAGCGGCGCACCAGGGCGTCGGGATCCAGGGCCAGGGCCGGCGCCTGGTCGTCCAACTGCACGGCGCCGGCGATCAGGTCGGAGTCGAGGTCGTCGGCGTCCAGGTCCTCGACCAGGGCCGAGCGCACGTCGCACAGGGCGTCTACGGCCAGGGCCACGTGGCGGCGGCCGTGGCTGAGCAGCACGGCGGACACGGCGCCGGCGTGCACGGGAACTTCGGCGGCGACGCCGGTCAGGAGAGCGGAAAGCGGAACCATTGGGACGATAACGTCGTCCCCGTCGATCGCGATCCGTGCCGCCGGGTGTCCTTCCACCGTTTCCAGCGCGGTGGCGTCCAGGCGCAACAGTCGGCGCACGCCCAGCGAGGGCAGGGCGGCCTGGCGGCCCTGGATGTCGACGAACAGCAGCGATTGCCGAGCGGCCGACAGCGGCGTCGACAGCGCCACCCGCGCGCCCCAGGGACGGCCGGCGGTCAGGCGCAGCTCGCCGCGCAGCTTGCGCACGGCTTCGGCGACGACGGACAGCCCCATGCCGCGTCCCGCCAGCTTGTCGACGCCCTGGGCCGTCGAGACCCCCGGCGCGAAGGCGTGGGCCAGAAGTTCCTCGGGTGTCGGGGCGGGCGCGCCTTCGGGGCGGGGCGGCATCAGGCCCTTGTCGACGGCGGCCGCTTCCAGCCGGGCGAGGTCGGGGCCGGGGCCGTCGTCGGCGATGTCGATGCGCAGCCGGCCCGAGGCGGCCGAAACAGCCATGACCACCGTCAGGCGCTCGGGCTTGCCGGCGGCGGCGCGGGCCTCCGGCGCCTCGCGGCCGTGGCTGACGGCGTTGCGCAGCAGGTGCATCACCGGGTCCTTCAGGGCCTGAAGCACCCGGCGATCGGCGCGGGCGTCCAGGCCGGTGACCCGCACGTCGACCGGCACGCCGGCCTCGCGGGCGATGTCGCGGACCATGGTGGCGAAGCCGCCGAACACGGTCTCGGCCGGAGCCTGGCTGATCTCCTCGACCCGGCCGCGCAGGTCGGACAGCCCCTGGTCCAGCGCCCAGCCGGCCCGCACCCGGCGCACCGACAGCTCGTTGAGGGCGCGCGACAGGTCCTTCAGGCCCTGTTCGACTTCGCGCGTGCGGGCGGCCGCGCCGCGCGCGTCGCGCCAGCGGCGCTCCAGCTTGCGGGCGTCGGCGGCCAGGCGGCGCAGATCCTCGTCGATGGCCCCGTGGTCGAGCACGTCGCCCGACAGGGTCTGCATGGCGCGCGACAGGCCGGAGACCGCCTCGACGTCGATGCGGACGTACTCCACCGCCTCGTCCGAAGCGGGAGCGGCGGTGGCAGCCGCCGCCGGCTTGGGCGCGGGCGGGGCGTAGGCGGCGCCGGCGGCGTCCTCCACCCCGTCGAGCAGGCCTTCGAGCGTCGTCACCGTGTCGGCGTCCAGCGTCCGCTGGCCGTCCATCAGTTCGGCGCACAGGCTTTCCAGCGCGTGGGCCTGTTCCTCGACGGCGGGCAGGTCCACGGCGCGGGCCGCGCCCTTCAGGCTGTGGGCGCGGCGGAAGATCTCGCGCGTGTCGGCCTCGCCGCCGGCCGCGATGGCCTGGCGGATCGCCTGGAGGTGCTCGCGGTGCTCGAGGTCGAACGCCGCCAGAAGCTGTCGCCGGATGTCGGGCACGTCGCGATCAGGTCCGGTAGCGCTCGGACAGGGCCAGAAGCTGGCGCGACAGGTCCGACAGGTTGGCGGCGGCCTCGTCCAGCTGGCGGGTGCCGGCGGCGGTCTGCTGGCTGGCCTGGCGGATGTTCTGCAGCGCGCCCATCACCTGCTCGATGCCCAGCTGCTGCTGGTTGGTCGAGGCGACGATCTGCTGGAAGGTCTGGACGCTCTCCTGCACCCGGCCGGTGATCTCGGTGATCGTGCGCTGGGTGGTGTCGGTGCGCTCCTTGCCGGCGGCCACGCGCTTGACGGCCTCCTCGGTCAGCATCACCGAGGCGTTGATGCCGCGCTGGATGTCGCCGAGGATCGAGCGCACCTGGGTGGTGGCTTCCTTGGCCTGGTCGGCCAGCATCTTCATCTCCGAGGCCACGACCGCGAAGCTGCGGCCGTTCTCGCCGGCCGAGGCGGCTTCGATGGCGGCGTTCAGGGCCAGAAGGTGCGAGCGCTCGGAGATGTCGTTGACGGTGGCGATGATGTCGCCGATCGCCTGGGTCTTCTCCGACAGGGCGACGATGTTCTCGGCGACGGCCTCGGCCTGCTCGCGGATGGCGTCCATGGCCTTGGCGGTCTCGTCGACGGCGCGCAGGCCCTCGTTGCTGGTGTGGGCGGTCGCTTGAGCCGAAGCGATCACCTCCTGGGCGCGCTTGCCGATCTGGGCGCCGGAGTGGGTGATCTCGTCGACGGTGGCGGCCGTTTCCTGCACGGCGGCCAGCTGTTCCTCGACGCTGGCGGCCTGCTCCTGGGTCGAGGCGCGGATCTCGGCGGTGGCGGCGTTGAGGTTCTCGGTGGCCTCGCGGCTCTGGCGGGCCAGCACGACCAGGCCGTCGACCATGGTGTTGAGCGTGCCGCCCAGCTTGCCGATCTCGTCGGTGCTGGTCGCGGCGGCGCGGCCGGTCAGGTCGCCTTCGCCGACCTTGCCGACGAAGCCCATGAAGGCGCCCAGCGGTCCGACGATCGAGCCGCGGATGGCCCAGGTGATCGCGCCGGCGATGATCGAGGCCACGATCAGGGCGACGATGATCGATACCTGGCTGACCTTGTAGACGTCGTTGATGCGGCGCTGGCCCGACAGGATGGCGTCGTCCAGCACGTCCTCGGCGCCCTGGATGCCGCGTCCGAATTCGCCGCGACGCTGGACGAGGGCGGTCTGCGCGGCGGCCACGCCGGCGCTGTCGTTGCGGCGGATGGCGCTGAACAGGTTCTCGGTGTCCGTCCGGCCCTGGCGCGAGGAGGCGGCGGTCTGGTTCAGGTAGTCCTCGATGCGGCGCCAGGCGTCGGCGCGCTCGGCCGACAGGGCGCTCTGGCGGTAGTCGCGGGCGGAGGAGGCGGCCTTTTCCAGGGCCGCGTCCATGTCGACGCCGCGCTGGCGCCAGCGGGTGACGGGATCTTCCTCGTTGCCGCCCGCGCCGCCGGCCGAGCGCGACAGATAGCTGGTGATCACCGCGTCGCTGGCCGCCCGCATCTCGTTGGCGGTGGTGCGGATCTGGGCGATCTGGCGGACCACCGCCATGTCGCGGGTGACGATGGTCTCGGTGGTGTCCTTGACCACGCCGATCTGGACGAGGCCGAACAGGCCCACGCCCAGCAGCAGGACGGTGACGGCCGCGAAGCCGAGGATGATGCGGTTGGCGATGGTCACTAGGCTCTTGCCCCCAAGGCGGCGGAAACGTGGTCGGCGACGAGGTCGTCGAGATGGAGAAGGGTGACGGTGCGGCCGGCCAGGTCGCCGGGACCTTCGGCCACGAGGCCGCGCGCGCCGCCCTCGAAGGCGTCGCCGCCGGGCGCCTCGCGGGCGGCCTTCGCAGCGCCGGGGGCTGCGTCCACGCGCAGGGCCAGGTTCCCGGCCCCGCGCAGGGCGACGATGAAGCCGGGGGCGTCGGGCGCGGCGGGTGCGCCGCCGGTCAGGCGGGAAAGGTCGAGCACGCGCCGCAGCCGGCCCTCGACGCTGGCCAGGCCCAGAAGGCCAGGACGCCCGCCGGCCGGCGTCAGGCGGCGCGGCTCGAACGGGGTGACGCGTTCGACGGCGGCCAGCGGCAGGGCGAAGAGGCCCGCGCCGGCCTGGCACAGCAGCACGTCTTCCAGCGGCGTTTCGGGTTGGGGCGCGCTCCGGCGCTGCGCCAGCCGACGGGTGCGCGCCGCCAGGATCGCCTGGGCGCGCGCATCGTCCAAAAGTCCCCCCAATCCGTCGCCGTAGTCGGCGTCGGCCCTAGTCATGTCGTTACTGAACCCCCACGAGCGACTGCAGCAGCAGACGGACGCTCTTGCGCAGCTGGCCGGCGTCCAGACCTGCGCCGTGGGGCAAACGCGTTTCCGGCGGAACGGTTCCGGCGATCTGGGCGGCGGTCTTCAGCGAACGGGCGGCGGCCTTGGTTCGTCCACGATCGAGCAGCAGCAGGCCCAGGTGATAGTGCGCCAGGGCGAAGCCGCGATCGAGATAGAGCGCCCGCTTGAAGGCGGCCTCGGCGGCGGCCGGGCGCCCCAGCGCCCGCAGCACCAGGCCGTCGTGCAGGTGCAGGGCTGGATCCTCGGGCGCGACCGCCAGGGCCTGCCGGCAGGCGGCTTCAGCGGCGGCGTAGTCGCCGGCGTCGGCAAGGCGTCGCACCGTCTCCACCAGGTCGGCGGCCGGCGGCGCGCCAAGGGGCGCGGATGTGGGAACCGGCGTCGGGATCGGCGCGGGCCGCCAGAGCGGCGAGGGCGCTTCGGCCAGATGCTGGGGTTCGGGCTCCGGCGCGGCGAAAGCCTCGAAGCTGGGGCCCGACTGGGCCGGCCGCTCGGGATCCGGCGGACGATAGGCGACGGTGCCCGGCAGCTGGGTGACGTCCAGCAACTTGCCGAAGGCGGGGTTCGGCTCGGCATGGCCCAGCAGCAGCCAGCCGTCGGGCGCCAGCCGGCCGCCCAGGGCGCCGACCAGTTGCTCGACCACCTCGTGGTGGAAGTAGATCAGCACGTTGCGGCACAGGATCAGGTCGAACTCGGTCAGCTCCAGCGGCGGGGCCGGGCCCAGAAGGTCGAGCAGGTTCTGGCGCTCGAACCGCACCAGGCCGCGATAGGCGCTCTTCAGCGTCCAGGTGTTGCGGGCGGTCTCGGTGAACCACTGGTCGCGGTCGGCGTCGCTGACCGCCCGCAGCGCCCAGCGGCCGAACTGGCCCTTGCGCGCGGTCTCCAGGAAGGCGGCGTTGATGTCGCCGCCCAGGATCGAGATCCGCCAGTCGGCAAGCGCCTCGCCCAGCATCTGCGACAGCAGTATGGCGATCGAATAGGGCTCGGCCCCGGTGGCGCAGCCGGCGCTCCAGATGCGGATCCGCTTGTCCTGGGCCCTGCGCTCGAGGATGTCGGGCAGGATCGTCGAGCGCAGGGCCGTGAACTGCTCGGCGTAGCGGAAGAAGAAGGTCTCGCCGATGGTGATCTCGGTCTCGAGCGCCGCCCATTCCTGTTCGCCGTCGTCGCCGGCCAGCCGCTTGAGATAGGCGCCGACGTCGCGGTCGCGAGTGGCCAGCAGGCGCCGCTGCACGCGATCCCACAGCACCTCGTCCTTGTCGGCGTAGTAGTGGTGGCCGGTGCGGGCGATCACCGCGCGCTTGAGGCGCTGGAACGGCTCGTCGGCGGCCAGGGCCAATGGGCGCGGGATCAGGGGCCGCAGGGCGGCCCGGAGGGGTTTCACGCCGGCTCGCTTTCCCAGGCGGCCAGGCGTTCCTGGGCCCGGCGGGCGAACTCGTCCAGCCGCGCCTTCTCCTCGGCCAGGAGCAGGTGCTCGGGCGAAAGCACGGGCGTCAGCCGACCGTCGATCAGGGCGGTTTCGGCGATGCAGCCGCCCAGGCTGTCGGCCTCCTCGACCGCTTGCGTGTCGGGCGCGTGCGCGGCGGCGTCGGTGACACGGTCGACCAGCAGCGTCACGGCGGGCGCGCCGGCCAGCGGGCGCAGTCGGATCAGGTGGCGATAGAGGGCGGGCGCAGGCTCGCCGCCCTCGGCGTCGAGCAGGCAGTCCAGCGCCAGGGCCGCAACGGCCTCGCCGCCCAGATTGACGAAGCCGGCCAGCACGCGCGGCGCGCCCGGCGCGGCCGCCAGTTCCGGCACGGGCAGGATCTCGGCGACCGCCGCCTGCGGCAGGGCCGCTTCCAGCGCGCCGGCGCGGAAGGTCACATAGAGGCTGCTGGTCATTCCGGGCTCCGCAACCGGATCGGGACGGCGACGCGAAGTCAGGCCGGATCGATGCCGATCAGCAGCAAACGCCCGTCTACGGTCAAGGTTGCATCGGGATCGAGGATTAGCGCGTCCTCGGCGGCCAGGACCTGATCGCCGGCCCTTGCGGGTGCGAGCGCCACCAGCACGCTGACCCGCGCTTCGGCGGTGATCGTCGCCGCGCCGTCGATGCGCCGAACCGAACCTCGCCAGGTGCCGCGCCGGACCATCAGGTTGAGGTCGCGGATCGGACCGCCGTCCAGCGTCGCGGAGGCTGGGGCGTCGCCAGGAAAGGGCAGGGGCGGCGAGGCCTCGTCGAGCACAACCTCGCCAAGCCCTTCGACCGTCAGCCGCAGGCCGGCGCCGGCGATCACCGTCAGCACCCGGTCGACGCCGGGAAAGACGGAGAACGGACCGGCCGTCGCCACCTGCGCGATGCTCAGCCGCCAGTCGAAGGCGGACAGGTCCGCGCCCGGCGGCTGGGCGGCGATCTCCCAGGTCGTCCCGCCGCCGTTCTTCCAGGGAGATGCGATGCGGCTGGCGGCGGGGAGGAGGCGCACTAGAGAATGCCTGGCAGGTCCAGCCCGTGCTCGCGCGCGCAGTCTCGCGCGATCTCGTAGCCCGCATCGGCGTGGCGCATGACGCCGGTGGCCGGGTCGTTCCACAGCACGCGCTCGATCCGCTTGGCGGCCGCGTCGGTGCCGTCGCAGACGATGACCATGCCCGAATGCTGCGAGAACCCCATGCCCACCCCGCCGCCGTGGTGCAGCGACACCCAGGTGGCGCCCGAGGCGGTGTTCAGCAGGGCGTTCAGCAGCGGCCAGTCCGACACCGCGTCCGAACCGTCCATCATCGCTTCGGTCTCGCGATTGGGCGAGGCGACCGAGCCTGAGTCCAGGTGATCGCGGCCGATGACGACGGGCGCTTTCAGCTCGCCCTTGGCGACCATCTCGTTGAAGGCCAGGCCCAGCCGATGGCGGTCGCCCAGGCCCACCCAGCAGATGCGGGCGGGCAGGCCCTGGAACTTGATCCGCGCCCCGGCCATGTCGAGCCAGTTGTGCAGGTGGGGATTGTCGGGGATCAGTTCCTTGACCTTGGCGTCGGTCCTGGCGATGTCCTCTGGATCACCCGATAGCGCGGCCCAGCGGAACGGCCCGATGCCCCGGCAAAACAGCGGGCGGATATAGGCCGGCACGAAGCCGGGGAAGTCGAAGGCGTTCTTCACGCCTTGCTCCAGCGCCATCTGGCGGATGTTGTTGCCGTAGTCGACGGTCGGCACGCCGGCGGCCTGGAAGTCGAGCATGGCCCGCACGTGCGCGGCCATCGAGGCGCGGGCGGCCTTGTTGACCGAGGTCGGGTCGCGTTCCTTTGCCTCCGCCCATTGGTCCAGGCTCCAGCCCGCCGGCAGGTAGCCGTTGATCGGGTCGTGGGCGCTGGTCTGGTCGGTCAGCAGGTCGGGGCGGATCCCGCGCTTGAACATCTCCGGCAGCAGCTCGGCGGCGTTGCCCAGCAGACCCACCGAGATCGGGGTCTTGGCCGCGCAGGACTCCTCGATCCAGGCCAGGGCCTCGTCGAGGCTGTCGGTCGACCTGTCGAGATAGCCAGTGCGCAGGCGCATCTCGATCCGCGAGGGCTGGCATTCGATGGCCAGGCACGAGGCCCCGGCGAACACCGAGGCCAGGGGCTGGGCGCCGCCCATGCCCCCCAGGCCCGCCGTCAGCAGCCACTTTCCGGAGAGATCGCCGGCATAGTGCTGGCGGCCCATCTCGACGAAGGTCTCGTAGGTGCCCTGCACGATGCCCTGGGCGCCGATATAGATCCACGAGCCGGCGGTCATCTGGCCGTACATGGCCAGGCCCTTCCTATCCAGCTCGTTGAAGTGCTCCCAGGTCGCCCAGCGCGGCACCAGGTTGGAGTTGGCGATCAGCACGCGGGGCGCGTCGGCGTGGGTGCGGAACACGCCGACCGGCTTGCCCGACTGCACCAGCAGGGTCTGGTCGTCCTCCAGCCGGCGCAGGGTCTCGACGATCTTGTCGTAGCTCTCCCAGTCGCGGGCGGCTCGGCCGATGCCGCCATAGACCACCAGTTCCTCGGGCCGCTCGGCGACGTCGGGATGCAGGTTGTTCATCAGCATCCTGAGCGGCGCTTCGGTCAGCCAGGACTTGGCGGTGAGCTCAGGTCCGGTGGCGGGGCGGATGACGCGGGTGTTGTCGAGGCGGGTCATGGATGACGGGTCTCTGGCGGGGAATGGGGAAGGAACTCCTCCCCCGCGACGCGGGGGAGGGGGGCCGCGAAGCGGTGGAGGGGGCGTGACTGGGCGCCGAGCTTGAACTCGCCCCCTCCGTCACGGCGCGTATTCGCGCCGCGCCACCTCCCCCGTTTCACGGGGGAGGAGCTGATGAAGCGAACTCGACGCAGGCCTTCAGCACGTCGCCCAGCACGCTGCGCATCGGGGCGGCCTTCTGCGGGCGGTAGGGCGAGGGCCAGGACTGCGGGGTGATGCGGGGCGAGGGATCGTCGATGTAGCCGCGGCAGGCCAGCTCCATCTGCACGGCGTGGATGCCGCGCTCGGGCTTGCCGTAGTGGCGCGTGATCCAGCCGCCCTTGAAGCGGCCGTTGGTCACCATCGGCAGGCCAGAGCTTTCGCAGGCGGCCTCGACGGCGGCGGCCAGGGCCTGGTCGCAGCTCTGGCCCGAGTTCGTGCCGATGTTGAACACCGGCAGTTCGCCCGGAAACAGCCGTGGGGCGCGGGAGCGGATCGAGTGGGCGTCGTACAGGACGACCTTGCCATGCAGCGCCAGCAGCCGGTCGATCTCGGCCCGGAGCGCCGCGTGATAGGGGATGAACCAGCGCTCGCGGCGGGCGGCGATCTCGGCCTCGTCCGGCTCGAAGCCCTCGGCGTAGAGCCGCTCGCCGTCGAAGGTGTCGGTGGGGCAGAGCGCGGTGGTCGCCATCCCCGGATAGAGCGAGGCGCCCGACGGGTCGCGATTGACGTCGATGACCGTGCGCGACACGGCCGTCCGCACCGTCGTCGCGCCCAGGTCGTCGGCGAAGTTGTAGAGCCGCTCGATCCACCAGTCGGCGTCCTTGCGGGCCAGCCAGGGCGAGGCGAGGCGCTTTTCGATGTCCTCGGGGATGAAGGATCCCGAGTGGGGGATGCTGACGATCAGGGGCGCGTCGCCCCGCCAGACTTCCAGCCAGTCGCTGCTCATGTGGTCGCTCCGGGCAAGGGAACGCCGGCCGCCGCGTCGATGATCGCGCCGGTCCGCACCAGGATGTTGGCCGCTTCCATGTCGGGATGGAAGTGACGGTCGTCGGACAGGTGCGGCACCTTGCTCCGCACCGTGCTCCGCACCGCCTCGAGAACGGCGCTGGAGGTGAGCGGCGCGTGGAAGTCGCAGCCCTGCGCGGCGGCCAGAAGTTCAATGCCGATCACCGCGGTTGCGTTCTCCACCATCGACAGCAGGCGCCGCGCCCCGTGGGCGGCCATCGACACGTGGTCTTCCTGGTTGGCCGAGGTGGGGATGGAGTCGACGCTGGCCGGATAGGCCTTCTGCTTGTTCTCCGAGACCAGGGCCGCGGCCGTGACCTGCGGGATCATGAAGCCTGAGTTGAGGCCGGGCTTGGGCGTCAGGAAGGCCGGCAGGCCCGACAGCGCCGGGTCGACCAGCATGGCGATGCGGCGCTCGGCGATCGAGCCGATCTCGCAGACGGCCAGGGCGATCATGTCGGCGGCGAAGGCCACGGGCTCGGCGTGGAAGTTGCCGCCCGACAGGGCCTCGTCGGCTTCCGGAAAGATCAGCGGGTTGTCCGACACGCCGTTGGCCTCGGTGGCCAAGGTCGTGGCGGCCTGGCGCAGCACGTCCAGGGCCGCGCCCATCACCTGCGGCTGGCAGCGCAGGCAGTAGGGGTCCTGCACCCGCTCGTCTTCCTTGAGGTGCGAGGCGCGGATGCCGGAGGCGGCCATGAGCGAGCGCAGGGCGGCGGCGGTCTCGATCTGGCCGGCGTGGCGACGCAGGACGTGGATGCGCGGGTCGAACGGCGTGTCCGAACCCTTGGCGGCCTCGGTCGATAGCGCTCCGGTGACCAGGGCCGACTGGAACAGCACCTCGGCCTCGAACAGCCCGGCCAGGGCGTTGGCGGTCGAGAACTGGGTGCCGTTCAGCAGGGCCAGGCCCTCCTTGGGGCCGAGCTCGACGGGGGCCAGGCCCGCGCGGGCCAGGGCTTCCAGAGCGGGCTTGCGCACGCCGCCGACGTCGATCTCGCCGACGCCGATCATGGTCGCGGCCATGTGCGACAGCGGCGCCAGGTCGCCCGAGGCCCCGACCGAGCCCTGGCTCGGCACCACCGGCGTCAGGCCCAGCTCCAGCATCGCCTCGAGAAGCTTCACGGTCTCGACCCGCACGCCCGAGGCGCCTTGCGCCAGGCTGGCCAGCTTCAGCGCCATCATCAGGCGGATCACCGGAACCGGCGACGGCTCGCCCGTGCCGGCGGCGTGGGACAGCACGATATTGCGTTGGAGCGTGGCCAGGTCCTCGTCGCCGATGCGAACGCTGGCCAGTTTTCCAAAGCCCGTATTGATGCCGTAGACCGGCTCGCCCTTGGCCAGGATGCGGGTCACCGCCGCCGCGCTGGCCTCGATCACCGGCCAGGCGCCGTCGGCCAGGCGCGCGGCCGCGCCGCGATAGACGGACTTCCACTGGGCGAGGCTGACCTCGCCGGGATGCAGGACTTCGGTGTTCACGAAACGGCGCTCCAGACGCGCGCATGGAGCGGGTTGAAGCCCATGCGGTAGACAAGTTCGGCGGGACGCTCGACGTCCCAGATGGCGAGGTCGCAGGCCTTGCCGGCCTCCAGCGTCCCGCGATCGGCCAGTACGCCCAGGGCCCGCGCGGCCTCGCGCGTGACGCCGGCCAGGCACTCGTCCACCGTCAGGCGGAAGAGGGTGGCGGCCATGTTCATGGTCAGCAGCAGGCTGGTCAGCGGCGAGGTGCCAGGGTTGCAGTCGGTCGCCAGGGCCAGCGGTACGCCGGCCGCGCGCAGGGCCTCGATCGGCGGCAGCCTGGTCTCGCGCACGAAGTAGTAGGCGCCGGGCAGCAGCACCGCCGTCGTGCCCGCCTTGGCCATGGCCGCGATCCCGGCCTCGTCGAGATGTTCGAGATGGTCGGCCGACAGCGCCCCGAACTCGGCGGCCAGCGCCGCGCCGTGCAGGTTCGACAACTGCTCGGCGTGCAGCTTCACCGGCAGGCCGTGGGCGCGGGCCGTCTCGAACACCCGGCGGATCTGGGCCGGCGAAAAGCCGATGCCCTCGCAGAAGCCGTCCACCGCGTCGGCCAGGCTTTCGACGACGACGGCGGGGATCATCTCGCGGCAGACGAGGTCGACATAGCCTTCGGCGTTCCCTTTGAACTCCGGCGGCAGGGCGTGGGCGCCGAGGAAGGTGGTCTTCACCGACACCGGCCGGGCCTTGGCCAGGGCGCGGGCGGCGCGCAGGCTCTTGAGTTCATGTTCGAGGGAGAGGCCATAGCCGGACTTGACCTCGATCGTCGTCAGGCCCTCGGCGATCAGGGCGTCCAGGCGGGGCAGGGCGGCGGCGACCAGCTGGTCTTCGGTCGCCTCGCGAGTGGCCTTCATGGTCGAGACGATGCCGCCGCCGGCCCGGGCGATCTCCTCGTAGCTGGCGCCGGCCAGCCGCAGCTCGAACTCGTGGGCGCGGTCGCCGCCGAAGATCAGGTGGGTGTGCGGGTCGATCAGGCCAGGCGTGATCCAGCGGCCGTCGCAGTCGACGACCTCGATGGCGTCGAAAACGGGGGCGTCGGACATGGGGCCGGCATGGACGATCCGGCCGTCCTTGGCGGCGATCACGCCGTCCTCGACGACGCCGAGGCCGGGCGCGCCTTCGGCGAGGGTCGCAAGCCGGGCCTTGATCCAAACCCGATCGCACCGCATCGCCAGCGCCTCCCGTGACGTCTTGAGTCGTGCTCCGCGACCCTTGCGGCGCGGTTCAATATGTATAGACATATTCGCGAGCGACGAGGATTGTCCAGTGAGCGACGCCGAGAATCTTGAAGGCCCGGAAGAGGCGTCCCCCGAGCTGGCCGAAGAGGCGGTCATCGAGACTTCGAGCGAACCCGCTCCGCAGGTCGCTCCCGATACCCACAGGGACGTCGTGGTCTGGTGCGAAAGCGCGCTGCTGGCCGACGGCTGGGCCAAGGGCGTGCGCCTGACCCTGTCCGAGGGCCGCATCGCCCGCATCGACACCGACGTCGTCGCCGGTAGCGAGCCCCGCCTGGGCGCGGCCCTGCCGGGCATGCCCAACCTGCACAGCCACGCCTTCCAGCGTGCCATGGCCGGCCTGACCGAAGCGCGCGGCGAGGGAAGCGACAGCTTCTGGACCTGGCGCGAGCTGATGTATCGCTTCGTCGAGCGCCTGGACCCCGACGCCCTGCAGGCCATCGCCGCCATGGGCCAGGTCGAGATGCTGGAAAGCGGCTTCACCCGCGTCGGCGAGTTCCACTACCTGCACCGCGACACCGACGGCGGCGCTTTCGACAACCCGGCCGAGATGGGCGCACGCATCGCCGCCGCCGCGCAGGAGACGGGCATCGGCCTGACCCTGCTGCCGGTGTTCTATGCCCACGCCGGCTTCGGCGGCGTCGCGCCGGGCGAAGGCCAGAAGCGCTTCGTCACCAACGTCGACGGCTATGCCCGCCTGCTGGAGGCCAGCCGCGCCGCCGTCGCCGACCTGCCCGACGCGGTGGTCGGCGTCGCGCCGCACAGCCTGCGCGCCGTCACCGCCGAAGAGCTCACCGCCATCACGCCCCTGGCGGCCGGCGGTCCCATTCACATCCACATCGCCGAGCAGACGAAAGAGGTCGACGACTGCCTGGCCGCCACGGGCCAGCGTCCGGTGCGCTGGCTGATGAACCACGCCGACGTCGGCAAGCAGTGGTGCCTGGTCCACGCCACCCACATGAACGCCATGGAGACCGAGCGCCTCGCCAAGAGCGGCGCGGTGGCGGGTCTCTGCCCCATCACCGAGGCCAATCTCGGCGACGGGGTCTTTCCGGCCCACGACTACCAGGCCGCCGGCGGCGCCTTCGGCATCGGCTCGGACAGCAACGTGCTGATCGACGCGGCCGAGGAGCTGCGGGTGCTGGAATATTCCCAGCGCCTGACGCGCCGGGCCCGCAACGTGCTGGCCGGCGGCCCCAGGCGCTCGACCGGCGGCGAGCTATGGCGCGCGGCCGTGGCCGGCGGCAGCCAGGCCCTGGGCGCCGGCCGTCCGGGCCTGCGCCGCGGCGCGCCGGCCGACTTCGTCACCCTGGATCGCGAGCATCCGGCCATCGTCGGGCGCGGCGGCGACGCCCTGGTCGACAGCCTCGTTTTCGCCGGCCGTCACGGGGCCATCGACAGCGTCTGGCGCGCGGGCCGGCCCGTCGTCTCCGGCGGTCGCCACCGGCATCGCGAGGCGATCGCCGAGCGCTATCGCCGGGTGCTCAAGAGCCTGCTGTCGTGACCGTCCCGCTGCACCAGCGCATCCGCGACGAGATCGAGGGGCTGATCCGTTCGGGGGCCTGGGCCCCGGGCCACCGTGCGCCCTCCGAGAGCGAGCTGATGGCCCAGTACGGCTGCTCGCGGATGACCGTGAACAAGGCGATGTCGGCCCTGGCCGAGGCCGGGCTGATCGTGCGCCGTCGTCGGGCGGGCTCGTTCGTGGCTCGGCCCAAGGTGCATTCCACAGTCCTCGACATACCCGACATCCAGGCCGAGATCACCGCGCGGGGCGAGACCTACGCCTTCCGGCTGCTGGCCGCCGAGCGCCGTCCCGCCGATCCCGACGACGGCGACGAGGTCGAGCTGGCCGGGGAGGGCGAGCTGATCGTGCTGCGCGGCCTGCACATCGCCGGCGGCCGGCCCTTCGCCCTGGAGGACCGGCTGATCAGCCTGGCCGCCGTGCCAGAGGCCGCTGGCGCCGATTTCGCCGCCGAGCCGCCCGGCGCCTGGCTCTTGCACCACGTGCCGTGGACGGAAGCGGAAAGCCGGATCAGCGCCGTGGGCGCGGAAGCCTCTGTCGCCGAGCTGCTGGCCTTGGATCCCGGCGCGGCCCTGCTGGCCGTCGAGCGCCGCACCTGGCGGGCCGGCGAGCCCGTCACCCGCGTGCGCCAGCTGTTCCCCGGCGAGGCCTACGACCTGGTGGCCCGCTTCGGCCCGGCGCGCTGACTCTGTCGCCTCGCTCCTGGCGTTAACGGTTGCCGCGCTACACCTTCGGGTGAGCCGCTGGGCAAGCGGCCGCTGAGGGGGACTATCACCGTGACCGATCCGACCCTGAAACTGCTGCTGGCCGCCGAGATGCGCCTGCCGGGCCTGGATCTTTGGGACGGCTCGCCGGACCCGCCGAAGTGCGAGGTGAGGCTACTCGACGTCATCCACCGCATGTTCGATTTCACGGTCGACAGGACCAACACCGTCGAACGAAGGGTGCTGCACCTGCGGGCCCTGCATCTGCTGGACGGCAAGCCGGTGCTGGTCGAGAAGCGCGTCATCCAGGACAGCCTGGTCTTCGCGGCGCTGGGGTCGTCCGAGCGGGCCTTCGCTGACCCGCTGCGCGCCTGGAACGCCATGCCAGGCATCGCCGCCGATCACGCCAAGCTGGCCTTTTCCGATACGCGGGCGCTGCCTTGCCAGGCCGAGGAGGCCGGGTTTCTGGAGGCCAGCGCCGGCGTTCCCGCGCTGGTCTACCGGCACGAGGCGGCCGACGACGAGCACCAGATCTTCTTCAACGTCGAGCAATGCGCCGTGGGCCTGAAACTGCGCACCCTGGAAGGCAAGGCCTACTGGGACTACCTCGACTGACGCCCGTTGGTAGGGCGACGGCGACCGGATCGCCGGTCGCGACCGTTCCCCTCGTGCATGCACGCCCAAGCTGTCGTACATCAGCACGCGAGCGCGGGCTGAATCGCGCTTGGGGCGTGCGTGGGGACGTGGCGTGAAGGAACTCGAGGCGATCAGCGGCGGCGCGCTGGGCGGATGGTTGGCGCGGTTCAAGTCGGATGGGCGCTCGAGCCATCCCGCGCCGCCGCCGGGGACCAAGTGCGACAACTGCGAGACCGAGCTGGTCGGGCACTTTTGCCACGCCTGCGGCCAGGAAGCCTCTGATCACCACAAGTCGATCCTGCACGTCACCTGGGAAGCCATCGAGGGAATGTTCCACTTCGACGGCCGGCTGTGGCGCACCCTGCCGTGGCTGTTCGCCCGCCCCGGCACGCTGAGCCGCGAGTATCTCGACGGCAAGCGCGCCCGGCACGTGCCGCCGTTCCGCCTGTTCCTGGTCTCGCTGCTGCTGTTCATCCTGTCGGCCGAGGTCGTGATCCACAAGGCCATGCACGACGCCCAGCATAAGGGCGACCACGCGGCGCAGGGGCAGCACGGCGACGCCAAGGCCGCCCCGCACGGTCCGGCCAAGACCGACGAGCACGGCAAACCCGTCCCACCCAGCATCAACGGCAGTGTCAGGGCCATCCCCGGTGAGGTGACCAACGACATCCAGCAGTCGATGAAGGAGGGCGGCCTGCTCTCCGACGGGGTCGACGCGAACGGCAAACGCACCTTCATCGACGTGGGCGAGGTCGAGCCGACCGAGCGGGCCAAGCTGGAGTGGTTCAACACCCAGCTCAACAAGGTCGTGGCCACGCCCGGCTATTTCGTCGCGGTGGTGTTCGGCTGGGGCCACCGGCTGGCGGTGTTCCTGCTGCCGATCCTCGCCCTCAGCCTGGGCGCCTGCTACTTCTATCGCCGCAAGTTCTACATGTACGACCACCTGATCGTGTCGATGAACTATCTGTCGTTCATCTTCCTGCTGTGGGCGGCGGTGATGATCCTGCCGGCCCCGGCGCGCGACATCGGCGTGGTCGTGGCGCTGCTGTGGGCGCCGGTGAACCTGTTCATGACGTTGCGCGGCGTCTACGGCTCCAACGTCTTCGGCGCCCTGCTCAAGACTACCATCGTCTGGTTCTCCGCCCAGCTGGCCTTCGTGTTCCTGCTGGCGGGCCTGCTGTGGCTGGGGCTGTCGCAGATCTGACGGCGGTCTGCCGATTTATTGTTCGCGGACGGACTTTATCCCCGGCCGTCCGCGAGGGGTGTCATGACAGCTTTGCAAGCTCCTGATATCCGAACGGCGTGTTGCGGAAATAATCAATAGCCGCAGCCGCTTATACGTAAAAAGGGGATTACTTCTTGTCCAAGACCACCTTCGGCCGGTCGGCGCTGATGCTGACCAGCGCGCTCGGCGCGCTCGCGTTCGGCGCCGCCGCCAACGCCCAGGAAGCCGCTGACTCCACCAGCCTCGAAGAGATCATCGTCACCGCCGAGCGCCGCTCGGTGAACCTGCAGGACACGCCGGTGTCGGTCGGCGTGGTCGCGGGCGACCAGCTGCGCGCCATCCAGGGCGGCGGCGACGACATCATCTCGCTGTCGGGCAAGGTGCCGAGCTTCTACGCCGAGACCACCACGGGCCGCATCTTCCCGCGCTTCTACATCCGGGGCCTGGGCAATATCGACTTCTACCTCGGCGCCTCTCAGCCGGTGTCGATCATCCAGGACGACGTCGTCCTCGAGCACGTGGTGCTGAAGTCGAACCCGGTGTTCGACGTCCAGCAGGTTGAAGTGCTGCGCGGCCCGCAGGGCTCGCTGTTCGGCCGCAACACCACCGCCGGCATCGTCAAGTTCGACACCATCCGCCCGTCGGAAACCTTCCAGGGCCGCGCCAGCGCCTCGTACGGCACCTACGGCACGACCACCTTCGACGGCGGCATCGGCGGCCCGATCGCCGGCGACAAGCTGATGTTCCGCGTCTCGGCCCTGTACCAGCATCGCGACGACTGGGTGGACAACACCTTCGCCGGTACGAGCCTCGACGGCACCGTCACTCCGCGCAAGAACGCCATGGGCGGCTTCGACGAGAAGGACGCGCGCCTGCAGATCCTGGCCAAGCCGACCGAGCAGCTGACGGTCCTGGCCTCGGCCCACGTGCGCAACTACGAGGGGACTTCGACCCTCTTCCTGCGCAACGCCATCAAGAAGGGCTCGAACGTCGCCACCGCCCCGCGCGACAGCGTCGCCTACGACGAGGCGCACGACAATCCGCAGGCCTATGACACCAAGGGCGCCTCGCTGAACGTCGCCTATGACTTCGGCGGCATGACCCTGACCTCGATCAGCGCCTACGAGACCACCAGCGGCTACAGCCGCGGCGACACCGACGGCGGCGCCGGCGCCAACTTCCCGGTCGGCGGCGTGGCCAACGGCTTTGGCCAGTCGATGGGCCAGATCCGCGATCTCGACCAGCTGACCCAGGAAATCCGCCTGGCCAGCAACGGCGAGGACCGCCTGAAGTGGCAGGTCGGCGCGCTGTATTTCGACTCGCGCGACACCACCGACTTCTACCAGCGCGGCTACTTCCTCAACACCGGCGTGGCCGCCCGCAACCCAAACAACTGGGTGCGCCTGAACAACCTCAACACCTCGTGGGCCCTGTTCGGCCAGGTCAGCTACAAGGTGACCGACGCCCTGACCATCACGGCCGGCGCGCGTGACACCTACGACGCCAAGAAGACCCGCCTGGCCAAGACCTCGCTGACCGCCGCCGGCGCCGACACCTATGCCGGCCGTCGCTTCGTGCGCCTGTCGGACGAGCAGCCCAGCTGGGACCTGAGCGCCCTCTACGAAGTGAACCCCGACCTCAGCGTCTATGCGCGCGTGGCCAAGGGCTTCCGCGCTCCGACCATCCAGGGCCGTTCGGCGGTGTTCAACTCCGACTTCACCACCGCCGACTCCGAGACGATCCTGTCGTGGGAAGCCGGCTTCAAGAGCGTGCTGCTCGACAACAGCCTGCGCCTGAACGCCTCGGCCTTCACCTACAAGGTCAGCGACATCCAGCTGAACGGCAACGACGCCAATGGCAACGGCGTGCTGTTCAATGCCGATGAAGCCAAGGCCTACGGCATGGAAGCCGACGCCGAGTGGCGCCCGATCGCCAACCTGACCCTGACGGCGGGCCTGAGCCTGCTGCACAGCGAGATCAACGACAAGCGGGTCTACGCCCAGGTCTGCGCGCTCAACAGCGTGGTGGTCTGCACGGTCAAGACGCCGACGATCGCGATCCCGGGGGCCTTCGGCACGAACTACTTCACCCAGATCGACGGCCAGCCGCTGCCCAACGCGCCCGAGTACAACCTCAGCTTCACGGCGCGCTACGAGCTGCCGGTGGGCGCCGACGGCAAGCTGTTCGCCGCCACCGACTGGAACAAGCAGGGCTATACGAACTTCGTGCTGTACGACACGGCCGAGTTCTACTCGAAGGGCAACTTCGAAGGCGGGCTCAAGCTCGGCTACGAAGGCGGAAACGGCGCCTACGAGGTCGCCCTGTTCGGCCGCAACATCACCAACGAGAAGAACCTCAAGGGCGTGATCGAGAACTACATGGCGGCCGTCTACAACGAGCCGCGCATCGTCGGGATCTCGCTCAGCGCCAAGCTGCGCTGATCCCGAGCTGATGGACTAGAAGAGCGCCCTCCGAGCTTCGGCTCGGGGGGCGTTTTTCGTTTCTGGGAGGGGAGTGTTCTCTTTCCCCGTAAAATCCCCGCGAAAGCGGGGACCCAGGCTTTTTCTGAAAAGCGTGGCGCTCGACGATAAAACACCTGGGTCCCCGCTTTCGCGGGGATTTTACGGATGGTTGGGGCGGCCCTACAGCGACTGCCCGTCATCCACCGTGAACACCGATCCCGTCACCGCCCGCGAGGCGTCCGAGGCCAGGTACAGCGCCGTGGCCTCCAGGTCGCTGGTGTCCATCAGCCGCTTTCTCGGGAAGCCGGCCACCAGCTTCTGCCCGCCCTCGCTGTCGAACCAGGCGTCGTTGAGTTCGGTGCGGATGTAGCCGGGGCAGAGAACATTGACGTTGATGCCCTTGCTGGCCCACTCGCGGGCCAGGCTCTTGCCCATGTGGGCCGTGGCGGCCTTGGACGCGCAGTAGGCGGTGATGCCCGGCAGCACCTTGTGGGCGCCGATCGAGGCCACCAGCACGACCCGGCCGCGCGCCTCGACCCCGGCCTTGATCATCCGCCGCGCCCCCTCGCGGGCGGTCAGGAACACGCCCCGGGTGTTGACCCCCAGGATCTTGTCGAAGTCCTCGATGGCGATATCCAGCGCCGAGGCGCGGACATTGATCCCGGCGTTGGCGATCACCGAGTTCGGCGCGCCCCAGGCGGCCTCCACCGCGTCATAGGCGGCGATCACCGAGGCCTCGTCCTCGACGTCCATCGACACCGCCAGGGCCGTTCCGCCGATCGCCTCGATCTCGCCGACCAGGGTCGCCAGCCGGTCGGCCCGCCGCGCCGCCACCGCCACCCGCGCGCCGGCCTTGGCGGCGGCCAGCGCCAGGTTCGCGCCGATGCCCGACGAGGCGCCGGTGATCAGGACGGTGCGGCCGGAAAGATCGGTCATGGCGTATGCTCCCTCGGTTTCGAAAGGGAGCATACGGGCGTTTGAAAGGCTTAGGCCAGCCCCGGACCTTCGATCTTCACCACCGGGGTAAAGGCCGGCCGCCGTTCGGGCAAGGTGATCTTCAAGCCCTTGTCGTCGCGGGTGAAGGGCAGGGGATCGCCGCCAAGCAAGCTGACGCGCCGCACCTCGCCGCTCGCATGCGGCGCGCCCAACGCCAGGCTCTCGATCACCATCTCGCGGCCCGGCTCGACCAGCGGCAGGGCATAGAGCGCGCCGGCCTTGGTGGTGAAGCGGATGTCGCGGGCCTCGAACGGCTTGGCGTCGCCCTCGTTCTGCATCCCCTCGACCAGGCGGGTGGGACCCTCGCCGTAGATCTTCCACGGACGGGTCGAATAGATCGCCTCGCCGTTGACGGCGATCCAGCCGGCCATGTCGGCCAGCACCCTGGCTTCCTTGTCGTCGATCGAGCCGTCGCCGCGCTGGGGGATCGACAGCATCAGCGTGCCGTTCTTGCTGACCATGTCGGTCAGGCGCTGGATCACGTCCCTGGCGGTCTTGTAGCCGTCGCGCTCATAGAGGCCGCGGTCGTAGTGCCAGTTGCCGATGCAGGTATCGGTCTGCCAGGGCTCGTCGCGCAGCCGGTCGGAGAAGCCGCGCTCGACGTCTTCCACGATCGCCTTGCGCTGGAAGGGCGTCAGCTTCTTGCCGGTCACCACAACGTCGGTCCTGCCGAACTGGCGCATGGCGTTGTTGTAGAAGTGCGCCGTCGCCTCCAGCCCCGCCTGGCCCAGCGGCAGGGCGTAGTTGTCGAAATAGACCATGTCGGGCTTGTAGCGGTCGACGAGGTCGTTCTGGCGCAACAGCCAGTTGCGCACGAAGGCGGGATTGTTCGGCGGCGGGGTCTCCAGCCACTCGCCGTCGTGCTTGTCGTGCCAGGCGTTGGCCTGCGCGATCGAATTGATCCCGTCGGGGATCACCATGTTGGGGCCGGTATAGAGGTCCTGCGGATCCAGGCCTTCCCACCACTTGCCCTTGCCGTCGGCCTTCCTCAGGCGGAAGGCGTCGTAGCGCTGGCCCTTCAGCGGGCCTTCGGCGTCGTAGCCGTAGGCGGTCTGCCACCAGTGCCAGGCGTGGGCGGCGTGGTTGGAGACGGCGAACTTCAGGCCGTGGCGGCGCGCGACCTTCTCCCACGTCCCGACGATGTCGCGCCTGGGCCCCACGCGCGTCGAGTTCCAGGCGTGATGGCGGCTGTCGAACAGGTCGAGATTGTCGTGGTGGTTGGCCATCGACATGAAGAACTTCGCCCCGGCGGCGACATAGGACTTCATCAGGCCTTCGGGATCCCAGGCGTCGGCCTTCCAGCGCGGGATGAACTCCATGAACCCGAACTGCGTCGGATGCCCGTAGGTTTTCACGTGGTGTTCGTAGAAGGGGTTGCCCTGCTGGTACATCTGCCGGCCGTACCAGTCGCCGTACTCGGGCACGCATTGCGGGCCCCAGTGCGACCAGATGCCGAGCTTGGCGTCCCGGAACCAGTCGGGCGTCCGGTAGCCGGCGGCCAGCGACTCCCAGGACGCCTTGAACGGTCCACGGGATCCCGCCAGAGCAGGCGAGGCGGCGAGGCCGGCGGTCGCGCCCAGAAGCGCGCGGCGGGTGAAGGGCATGGTCGGTCTCGTATCTCTCGGATCGGTCGGTGGTGTCGCCCTCGTCCTTCGACAAGCTCAGGATGAGGGCTATTGCAAAGGCGGGTCAGTAAGAAGACCTCACCCTGAGCTTGTCGAAGGGCGGGGTCTTCGGTCCAAGGGAAGCGCTAGCGGACCGGCGTCAGGCGCGCGGCCGCGCCGCCGCTGGCGGCGAGTTTCAGGGTCAGGGTCGAAGTGGCGGAAACGGAGGGATGCGAAACCTCGATACCGGTCGGGGTCGCGCCGTCCTGGCGAACGTCGGCCTTCCACGCGCCCTTGCCCAGGAAATCGAGCGGAACCTTCACCGTCCGGGCGGTCTCGTTGTTCAGCGCGCCAACCCACCATTCGGCGCCCTTGCGGCGGGCGATGACGATCGACTGGCCGATCTCGCCGGTCACGAAGCGCACCTCGTCCCAGGTGGTCGGCACGGCAGCGGCGAAGTCCAGGCCCTGCGGGCTTTCGGCATAGGTGTCGGGGCTGTCGGCGACGATGGCGAAGGGGCTGTCGTAGACGACGAACATCGCCAGCGCCTGGCCGCGCGTGGTCTGCACGAAGGGCAGCTTGTCGCGCGGCTCGAACTTGGCGGGCTCCACGTTGCGAAAGCCGCCGGGGGTGTAGTCCATCGGTCCCAGCAGCATGCGGGTATAGGCGAGGTTGACGTTGTGGGTCGCGGTGATCCGCGCGCTCCACTTGTTGTATTCCGCCCCCAGAACGCCTTCCTGCGTCAGGTAGTGCGGATAGGTCCGGATCAGGCCCGTCGGGTGATAGGCGCCGTGCAGGTCGACCATCAGGTGGTGCTGGGCGGCCTTCTTCAGCAGGCGGTGGTAGAAGTCGACCATCGCTTGATCGTCACGGTCCATGAAGTCGACCTTGATCCCCTTGATCCCCCACTGTTCGTAGAGGGGCAGGGCCTCGTCCATCTGGGCGTCCAGCGCCTTCCAGTTCAGCCACAGCCAGACGCCGACCTTCCTGTCGGCGCCGTAGGCGATCAGGCCGGGCAGGTCGAGTTCGGGCTTGGGACGGGTGACGTCGACGCCCGGCCGCACCACCGAGGCGCCGCCGGCCCCGACGTTCCAGCCCTCGTCGATCAGCATGTATTCCAGGCCGTTGGCGGCGGCGAAGTCGATATAGGCCTTGATCGTCTGCGGGTTCATGCCCGCGTCGGGCACGGCCTTCAGCGCCGGGCCGTTCCACCAGTCCCAGGCGGCCTTGCCCGGCTTGATCCAGCTGGCGTCGGCCACGATCGACGGCGCGCTCAGCGTGGTCAGCAGGGTGTTTTCAATCAGCTGGCCGGCCTCGGGCGAGATCATGATCACCCGCCACGGCGAGACCACGTCGGCGCCCAAGCGGGTCTTCACCGCAGTGCCCGAGCCGTCCAGACGCGGCGACAGCTTGACCGACAGGCCCAGGCGTCCGTCGCCCCGACCGGTCAGGTACATGCCGGCCCAGTCCTTCAGGTCGGCCTCGGCCAGCGCGAAGGCGGCGTTGTCGCCCTGGCAGACCAGCGGGGCGTCATAGAGGTTATGCTCGCGGAACTTCGAAGCCTGCACGGCGTCGAACTCGCCCTCGTGGCTGGTGCCGAACTTGCCGAGGTTCAGGCCCCAGCAGCCGTAGTCCCGGGGGAACGAGAACCCGGTCACCTCGTCATTGACGTTGGTGGCCGCCGTCGCCTCCTGCTGGGGCAGCACATAGCGGAAGGCCACGCCCTGATCGTAGGCGCGGAAGACTACCCGCAAGCGGCGGCCGCTCTCTTCCTGGAAGTCGACGGCCAGTTCGTTGCGCTTCTGAGAGACGTGGCTGACCTTGGCGGCCGGCAGGTCGTAGACGTCCTCGCCGCTGCTGGTCTGCGCGCCGACGATCTTCACGCCGTAGGAGAAGCGGCCGCCCTTGGAGAGCTCCAGCCCCAGGCCCGAGGGCGCGATCAGGGTCTTGCCCCGGTAGGCGACGGCGTAGCGCGCCTGTCCCGACTCGTCGGAGACTTGGATCGAGATCGCGCCGTCGGGAGAGGAGAGAGTGCGGGTTTCAGCGGAGGCTTCTGCGCCATACAGCGCTGTCAATGCGGCCCCAGCCAGCAAGGCGCTCCGAACGACCCCCATGCAACGTCTCCCTAAAATTCGTTGTCTCAGTGTTTGTCGTATTAATTAGACCGTGTATGCATCGGCGTCGAGCTTTCGATACCGGTAACATCCAGGCGGCTTCCAGACCGCCCAAAGCAAGGAAGAGCGGGGGAGCATGAACACCAGGACCCTGACCATCGCGCTGATGGCGACCACCCTTCTGTCGGCCCCGGCCTTCGCCGCCGACGGTCCCAAGAGCACCGCCCATCCGGCCCTGTGGCCCGCGGCCAAGAGCCAGGGACTGGTCGATCCGGCCACCGAAGCCTTCGTCGACGGCCTGCTGGCCAAGATGACGCTGGAAGAGAAGATCGGCCAGATGATCCAGGCCGACACCGCCTCGATCAAGGCCGAGGACCTCAAGACCTATCCGCTGGGCTCGATCCTGGCCGGCGGCAGCTCGCCGCCCCTGGGCGCGCCCGATCGCTCGCCGGTCGGCCCCTGGGTCGACACCGTCAAGGCGTTCCGCGACGCCGCCGCCCAGCGTGGCGGGACCAACATTCCGCTGATGTTCGGCATCGACGCCGTGCACGGCAACAACAACCTCGTCGGCGCCACGCTCTTCCCGCACAACATCGCCCTGGGCGCGGCCCGGGATCCTGAACTGATCCGCAAGATCGGCGCCGCCACGGGCCAGGAGACAGCGGTGTCAGGCTTCGACTGGGCCTTCGGTCCGACCCTGGCAGTGCCGCGCGACGACCGCTGGGGCCGCACCTACGAGGGCTATTCGGAGGATCCTGCGATCGTCCGCCAGTACGCCCGCGAGATGATCCTGGGCCTGCAGGGCGCCGTCAGCGAGGGCCAGGCCCTGCAGAAGGGCCACGTGGCGGCCAGCGCCAAGCACTTCCTGGGCGACGGCGGCACCACCAACGGCAAGGACCAGGGCGACACCCAGGTTTCGGAAGCCGAGCTGATCCGCCTGCACGCCCAGGGCTACGTCCCGGCCATCAACGCCGGGACCATGACCATCATGGCCTCGTTCAACAGCTGGAACGGCCAGAAGATGCACGGCAACAAGTCGCTGCTGACCGACGTGCTGAAGGGCCGCATGGGCTTTGACGGCTTCATCGTCGGCGACTGGAACGGCCACGGCCAGGTCGAGGGCTGCACGCCGACCAACTGCGCCCAGGCCGCCAATGCGGGCCTGGACATGTACATGGCCCCCGACAGCTGGAAGGGCCTCTATGACAACCTGCTGGCCCAGGCCAGGTCGGGCGAGGTGCCGATGGCGCGCATCGACGACGCCGTGCGCCGCATCCTGCGCGTGAAGGCCAAGCTGGGCCTCTTCCGCGCCGACCGGCCGTGGGAGGGCCGCGAAGGCGTGCTCGGCAATGCCGACCACCGCGTCATCGCCCGCGAGGCGGTGGCCAAGTCGCTGGTGCTCCTGAAGAACAACGGCGGCGTCCTGCCGATCAAGGCGTCGGCGAAGGTGCTGGTCGCCGGTTCCGGCGCCGACGACATCGGCCAGCAGTCGGGCGGCTGGACCCTGTCGTGGCAAGGGACCGACAACAAGAACAGCGACTTCCCCAACGCCCAGTCGATCTATTCTGGCTTCAAGGAAGCGGTCGAGGCCTCGGGCGGCAGCGCCACGCTCAGCGTCGACGGCAGCTTCTCCGACAAGCCTGACGTCGCCGTCGTGGTGTTCGGCGAGCAGCCCTACGCCGAGGGCGTGGGCGACCTGAAGTCGCTCGAGTACCAGCAGGGCGACAAGACCGACCTGGCCCTGCTCAAGAAGCTGAAGGCCGCCGGCGTGCCGGTGGTCGCCGTCTTCCTGTCGGGCCGCCCGCTGTGGGTGAACCCCGAGATCAACGCCTCGGACGCCTTCGTCGCCGCCTGGCTGCCGGGCTCGGAAGGCGGCGGGGTCGCCGACGTGCTGGTCGGCGACGCCGCCGGCAAGCCGCGCCGCGACTTTGGCGGCAAGCTGTCGTTCAGTTGGCCCAAGACCGCCGCGCAGTTCTCGCTGAACAAGGGCGACAAGGGCTATTCGCCCCTGTTCGCCTATGGCTACGGCCTGACCTACAAGGCCGGCCGGACCTTGCCCAAGCTGTCTGAAGTCTCGGGCGTCACCGCCATCGCGGCCAACGACAGCAACTACTTCGTCGGCGGCAAGACCCCCGCGCCGTTCGAGTTCCGCCTGCTGCCGACGACCTCGGTGCACATCAAGCCGGTCGACGCCGGCAATGTGCAGGAGGCCGGCCGCCAGCTGACCTTTGCCGGCGGCGTTCCCGCCGCCGCCGAGATCGCCGCCGACAAGGCCTTCGACCTGACCTTCCAGACCAATGCCGAGATCGCCCTGCAGGTGAACTGGCGCGTCGACGCCGCCCCGTCGGCCAAGACGACGCTTTCCATCGGCGCTGGCAAGCTCGACGTCACCCCGGTGCTGTCGGGCGCCAAGGTCGGCGAGTGGACCAGCCTGAAGGTGCCGCTGAAGTGCTTCCAGGCCGCCGGCACGGACGTCACCAAGGTCGAGGCGCCGTTCTCGCTGGCCACGGCCGGGACCCTGACGGTCTCGATCAGCGGCGTGAAGCTGACCACCGACCCGACCGGCACGACCTGCCCGGCCAAGGCGGACTGATCGACTTTGCGGAAATAGACGACGTCATCCCGGAAAGCCCGAAGGGCTTATCCGGGACCCAGGGGCCGGCGCACAGCGTCGGCAGCCGCCGGATGGCTTGTCCATCCGTCGAGCCCAGTCCCCTGGGTCCCGGGTCTACGGCGCTACGCGCCTTCGCCCGGGATGACGATTTTTGTGATCTAACCGGAGACCTAGCGTGCGCCTGACCCGTCACCTGCTCGCTGGGGCCGCCGCCCTGGTCTTCGTGTCGCCCGCCGCCGCAGCCCCGCTGCTGGCCTCGGTGTTCACCGATCACGCCGTGCTCCAGCGCGACCAGCCGATCCGGGTCTGGGGCGTGGCCGCGCCGGGCGCCGTCGTCGCCCTCGACCTGTCGGGCGAGCAGGGCCTGGCCACGGCCGACGCCAAGGGTCGCTGGGTCGCCCTGCTGAACGCCCGTCCGGCGACGGGCCAGCCCCTGACCCTGACCGTCAAGGCCGGCGAGGCGACCCAGACCGTCTCCGACCTCCTGATGGGCGACGTCTGGCTGTGCTCGGGCCAGTCGAACATGGAATATCCGCTGCGCCGCGCCCTCAACGGCGAGGCCGAGGCGGCCGGGGCGACCGACCCGCACGTGCGCCTACTGCAGACCGGCCGCACCAGCCTGCCCAACCCCACCGACACGCTGCCCGCCCAGGCCGCCTGGAAGGTCTCGGCCTACGACAGCGCCAACAACTTCTCGGCCGCCTGCTTCTTCATGGGCCGCGACATCCGCAAGAGCACGGGAGCGCCGGTCGGCTTGATCGACGCCACCTGGGGCGGGTCGATCATCCAGGACTGGATCAGCGGCCAGGGCCTGAAGGCGCTAGGCGGCTATGACGAGGGCCTGTCGGTGCTGGCCGACTACGCCAGGGATCCCGCCAAGGGCATGGCCCGCTGGGGGGCGATGCTCGACCGCTGGGCCGCCAGGGTCGAGCCCCATGCGGCGGGTTGGGCCAGGCCCGGCTTCGACGACCGCGCCTGGGCGACCATGCCGGCCGAGCAGTTCTGGGAGACCAATCCGGGCCTGGAAACCTTCGACGGCACGATCTGGCTACGCGCCGAGATCGTCCTGACCAAGGCCCAGGCCGCGCAGGGCGCGACCCTGGTCCTGGGGCCGGTCGACGACATCGACACCAGCTTCGTCAACGGCCGCCAGGTCGGTTCGCAGGAAGGCTGGGACTTCAAGCGCGCCTACGCCGTGCCGGCCGGAACCCTGAAGCCCGGCCGCAACGTGATCGCCGTGCGCGCCATCGACGTTGGCGGCGGCGGCGGCGCCTGGGGGCCCGCCAAGGACAAGGGCCTGAAGCTGGCCGACGGCGCGTTCGTGCCGCTGGGCGGAACCTGGCGCTACAAGGTCTCGACGAAGCTGGCCGACACCGGCCTGCCGCCGCACGCGCCGTGGCTGGGAACCTCGGGCCTGTCGACCCTGCACAACGGCATGATCGCCCCGCTGGCGCCCTACGCCGTCAAGGGCTTCGCCTGGTACCAGGGCGAGGCCAACGTCACCGAGGCCAAGGAATACGCCCGGCTGATGCCGGCCCTAATCGCCGACTGGCGCCGAGCCTTCGACGCCCCCGACGCGCCGTTCCTGATGGTGCAGCTGGCCGCCTTCGGCCCGCAGGTCGACAAGCCGGCCGTCTCGCGCTGGGCCGAATTGCGCGACGTCCAGCGCCGCACCGTCGCCGCCGATCCCAAGACGGGCCTGGCCTCGGCCGTCGACCTCGGTTCGCCCTACGACATCCACCCGGCCGACAAGCTTCAGGTCGGCCTGCGCCTTTCCGGCCTGGCCCGCAAGCTGGCCTATGGCGAGGTCCTGAACGCCTCCGGGCCCGCGCCGGTCTCCGCCGTGCGCGACGGCGCCGACATCGTAGTCGCCCTGGATCAGCCGGCGGTGGTGTACGGCTCGGGTCGGCCCGCCGGCTTCGAACTGTGCGACGCCGCCGAGTCGTGCCGCTTCGTCGATGCGTCTGTGGAGGGCAGCAAGGTCCGCCTGGCCGTCCCGGCCGGCTACGCCGCCGTGAAGGTCCGCTTCGCCTGGGCCGACAGCCCCGCGCTGAACCTGTTCGGCGCCAACCGCCTGCCCGCGACGCCGTTCGAACTCAAAATCCCTCTCTCTTAGAGAGAGGGAGGGGCCCGCCGCGAAGCGGTGGGAGGGTGAGAGGTTTCACCCTTGGCCGGCAATCCTGTGCGCCTGGCCACCATCGCCGACGACCGCGCCCCATCCTGAGAGATTATAACCTCTCACCCTCCCACGCCTTCGGCGTGGGCCCCTCCCTCTCTCGATGAGAGAGGGATTTTAGGCTCCAGCCCCGCTTATTAACCAGCAACCCCTTGCCGCATAATGCTTTCCCTCCTCGGAAACGAGGATTTCGCGTGACCGACCGCACCTGCGAAGAACTGGCCGAACTTTGGCGCACGGTGTTCGGCGAACCGCCGCCGATCACCACTGAGCCCGGCCTCGTCGCCGAGGTGCTCGTGCGCTGCCTGCCGCTCGCCGAACCCTATGCTCCGCAAGCCGTCCATATGGCTCAGCTTCCGCGAAAAGCGTCCTGAACGCCCCATAGGTCGGATCTATCTTCAGAACTAATTTTATCGATTGGACCTATTTTCTGCATCGCGATACCTACGACGCATCCTTTTCCAACGGAGCGTCCCATGTCGCTGATCAACACCACGATCAAATCCTTCACCGCCCAGTCGTACAAGGACGGCAAGTTCGTCACGGTCAGCGACGCCGACACCAAGGGCAAGTGGTCGGTCTTCTTCTTCTACCCGGCCGACTTCACCTTCGTGTGCCCGACCGAACTGGAAGACCTGGCCGACAACTACGACGTCTTCACCCGCCTGGGCGTCGAGATCTACGCCGTGTCGACCGACACGCACTTCTCGCACAAGGCCTGGCACGACAGCTCGCCGGCCATCGGCAAGATCAAGTACCACATGGTCGGCGACCCGTCGGGCGCGATCACCAACAACTTCGAGATCATGCGTCCGGGCGTCGGCCTGGCCGACCGCGGCACCTTCCTGGTCGACCCGGAAGGCGTGATCCAGTTCATGGAAGTCACCGCCGAAGGCATCGGCCGCAACGCCATCGAACTGCTGCGCAAGATCAAGGCCGCCCAGTACGTGGCTTCGCACCCGGGCGAAGTCTGCCCGGCCAAGTGGGAAGAGGGTGAAAAGACCCTGGCCCCCTCGCTCGACCTCGTCGGCAAGATCTAAGCGTACCTGGAACTACCCCGCGCCGCCGCTTCGCTCCTTCTGGAGCGGCGGCGCAACCCTCCGATCGTTCGCCGCGTTCGATCCTCCCCCGACATTCGAACGCACTTCCTCCTCCCCCTCGTTTTCTGGGAGCCCGTCATGCTGGACGCTGGTCTGAAGACCCAACTGAGCACCTACCTGCAGAACCTGCGCCAGCCGATCGAACTGGTCGCCTCGCTGGGTGAGGACAAGGGCTCCAAGGACATGCTGGCCCTGCTGGAAGACGTCGCCGCGACGTCCGACAAGGTCAGCCTAAATCTCTCGGGCGACGACGCCCGCAAGCCCTCGTTCGCCATCACCCGCGCGGCGGGCGACGCCGATGTGCGCTTCGCCGGCCTGCCGCTGGGCCACGAATTCACCTCGCTGGTGCTGGCCCTGCTGCACGTCGGCGGCCACCCGCCGCGCCTCGACGCCGAGGTGATCGAGCGCATCAAGGGCCTGGACGGCGACTACAGCTTCGAGACCTATTTCTCGCAGTCCTGCCAGAACTGCCCCGACGTGGTGCAGGCGCTCAACACCATGAGCGCGCTCAACCCGCGCATCCGCCACGTCGCCATCGACGGCGCGCTGTTCCAGGCGGAAGTCGAGCAGCGCCAGGTCATGGCCGTGCCGACCATCCTGCTCAATGGCCAGCCGTTCGGCCAGGGCCGCATGGACGTCGAGCAGATCCTGGCCAAGCTCGACACCGGCGCCGAAGCCCGCGCCGCCGAGAAGATCAAGGCCAAGGACGCCTTCGAGGTGCTGGTCATCGGCGGCGGTCCCGCCGGCGCGGCCGCGGCCGTCTACGCCGCCCGCAAGGGCATTCGTACCGGGGTCGCCGCCGAACGCTTCGGCGGCCAGGTGCTCGACACCATGGCCATCGAGAACTTCATCTCGGTGCAGCACACCGAGGGCCCGAAGCTGGCCACGGCGCTGGAGCAGCACGTCAAGCAGTACGACGTCGACGTGATGAACCTGCAGAAGGCCGTCGGCCTGGTGGCCCCCAAGGCCCCGGGCGGCCTGATCGAGGTCAAGCTCGAGAACGGCGCCAGCCTGAAGTCGCGCACCGTGATCCTGTCCACCGGCGCCCGCTGGCGGAACGTCAACGTGCCCGGCGAGGCCGAGTACAAGAACAAGGGCGTGGCCTACTGCCCGCACTGCGACGGCCCGCTGTTCAAGGGCAAGCGCGTGGCGGTGATCGGCGGCGGCAACAGCGGCGTCGAGGCGGCCATCGACCTGGCCGGCATCGTCGCCCACGTCACCCTGATCGAGTACGACAGCCAGCTGCGCGCCGACGCGGTGCTGCAACGCAAGCTCGCCAGCCTGCCGAACGTCACCATCGTCACCTCGGCCATGACCACCGAGATCCACGGCGACGGCGCCAAGGTCAGCGGCCTGTCCTACAAGGACCGCAACCACGACACGGCCCACCGCGTCGACCTGGAAGGCGTGTTCGTGCAGATCGGCCTGGTGCCCAACACCGAGTGGCTGAAGGACTCGAACGTCGCCCTCTCCAACCGCGGCGAGATCGAGGTCGACTACCGCGGCGAGACCTCGATGCCGGGCGTCTTCGCGGCCGGCGATGCGACCACCACGCCGTACAAGCAGATCATCATCGCCATGGGCGAGGGCGCCAAGGCCTCGCTGTCGGCCTTCGACTACCTGATCCGCCTGCCCGCGGAACAGGCCGAAGCGGCCTGATCGGCCTTACCCTTTCCCTCTCTCTTTGAGAGAGGGAGGGGCCCGCGCCGCAAGGCGTGGGAGGGTGAGAGGCAACAATCTCGCCGGATGGGGCGCTACCTCAAAACTCAAGCCACCGCCGCCTGGATCCCCGCCAGCAGGTTGGCCGCCGTGATTGGCTTGGCCACGTGCAGGTCGGCGCCGGCGGTCAGGGCCTCGTTGCGATGCTTCATCAGGGCGTTGGCGCTGAGCATGATGATCGGCGTGCGGTTCGCGCCGCGCTCGACCTCCAGCGCGCGGATGGCGCGCGTGGCGGTCAGGCCGTCCATGCGCGGCATCTGCATGTCCATCAGCACGATGTCGAAGCGGCCGCCTCCGAAGGCGGCGACCGCCTCGAAGCCGTCGCCGACCGTGACCACGTCGGCGCCCTGGGTCGCCAGGATCAGTTGGGCCACCCGCTGGTTGGTCGGATGGTCCTCGACCAGCAGCACGCGCAGCGGATGGTCGGGCAGGGCGATCGGCTCGGGCGGCGGGGGCTCGGCGCTGACCTCCACGGCCTCCTGCAGGCGCGGCAGGCTGAGCGAGAAGACAAAGCGGCTGCCGACCCCGGGCTCCGACGTCGCCGAGATTTCGCCGCCCATCATCTCGACCAGCGAACGGCAGATCGACAGCCCAAGGCCGGTGCCCCCGAACCGGCGGCTGATCGACTGGTCGGCCTGGCCGAAGCGGGTGAAGAGGTTGGCGGCCTGCTCGGCGTCGAAGCCGATGCCGGTGTCCTCGACCTCGAAGGTCAGCTGGGTCTCGCCGTTGGCCTCGCCGGCCGCGACGCGCAGGGTGACCCCGCCCGTCTCGGTGAACTTGATGGCGTTCGACAGCAGGTTGCCGATCACCTGGCTCAGGCGCGTGCCGTCGCCCAGGTGCCGGCCGCCGGTGATCGGCGGCCGCTCGATGGTGAACGAGAGGCCCTTCTCCTGGGCCCGGCGGCGCATCACCTCGACGCCGGGGCGCAGGGCCTGGTCGAGGTTGAACGAGCGCTTTTCCAGTTGAAGTTGGCCGGCCTCGATCTTGGAGACGTCCAGGAAGTCCGACACCAGCCGTTCCAGCGTCGCGCCCGAGTCGCGGACCAGGGCGACCATCTCGGCCTGTTCGGGGCTGAGCGCGGTGCGCGACAGGGCGTCGACGATGCCGATGACGCCGTTCAGCGGCGTGCGGATCTCGTGGCTGATATTGGCCAGGAAGTCAGACTTGGCGCGGTTGGCCGCCTCGGCCGCCGCCTTGGCCTCGAGCAGTTGCTGCTCGGCCGCCACCCGGTCGGTGACGTCGCGCGCCACGCCGTAGATCCGGTCGCCCGCTCGCTGGGCCCGCCATTCCAGCGTGCGATAGTGACCGTCGGCGTGGCGATAGCGGTTGATGAAGCCCCGGACCGGATCGCCGTCCTTGCGGTTCTCGACCTCGACGACGCTGTCGCGCGTGCCAGGCATGTCGTCGGGATGGACGAGGCGCAGCAGGGGCTGGCCCTCCATGTCCTCGGGGCGATGGCCCAGCTTGGTCTGCCACGACCGGCTGGCCTTCAGCACCGTCCCCTCCAGATCGCGGATGATCAGCAGGTCGAGCGAGACCTCGAAGAAGGTGCTGGCGTCCACCAGCAGAGCGTCGCGAGCCGATGCCTCAGCCATAGATCGAAGTCCCCGAAACGCCGACTAGATTTCAGCCTAGCGTATCAAGGTTAAATTCCAATATCCGCAATCCATTGCATTTGTGGTCGCGTAGATGGCGCTGGAATTTGAAATGCTATTTTGGCGATAGCTCAATTGAGTTTCGGTATTAGGAAGTATCGGGAAGGGGCGGGCTCTAGACCGCCTCCGCCCAGCCCTTGGCCACATAGGCCGCGGCCACGGCCTCGGCGATCTTGATGCCGTCCACGCCCGCCGACAGGATGCCGCCGGCATAGCCCGCGCCCTCGCCGGCCGGGAACAGGCCGGCGGTGTTGAGGCTTTGGCCGTCCTTGCCGCGGGTGATGCGGATCGGCGAGGAGGTGCGGGTCTCGACGCCGGTCATCAGCACGTCCGGATGGTCGTAGCCGGCGATCTGGCGGCCAAACACCGGCAGGGCCTCGCGCATGGCCTCCAGCACGAACGGCGGAAGGCATTCGGCCAGATCCGTCATCCTGATGCCCGGCTTGTACGAGGGCGCGACCTCGCCCAGCGCCTCGGACGGGCGGCCCGCCAGGAAGTCGCCGACCTTCTGGGCCGGGGCCTTGTAGTCGCCGCCGCCGGCGGTGAAGGCCAGGCTCTCCCACTTGCGCTGGAACTCGATGCCGGCCAGCGGGTGGCCCGGATAGTCGCGCTCGGGGTCGATGGCCACGACGAAGCCGGAGTTGGCGTTGCGCTCGTTGCGCGAATACTGGCTCATGCCGTTGGTCACCACGCGGTTCGGCTCCGAGGTCGCCGCCACCACCGTGCCGCCCGGGCACATGCAGAAGCTGTAGACCGTTCGGCCGTTGGCGCAGTGGTGCGACAGGCTGTAGTCGGCCGCGCCCAGGTCCGGGTGGCCGGCGCAGGCGCCGAAGCGGGCCTTGTCCATCCACGACTGCGGATGCTCGATGCGCACGCCGATCGAGAACGGCTTGGCCTCGATGTGGACGCCGCGGTCATGCAGGGTCTGGAAGGTGTCGCGCGAGGAGTGGCCCACGGCCAGCACCACGTGCTCGGTCTCCAGATATTCGCCGGTCGACAGGTGCAGGCCCTTGAGCTTGCGCTGGCCGTCCTCGCCCGCCTCGATCTCGAAGTCGGTCACCCGGTGCTGCCAGCGATACTCGCCGCCCAGGCCCTCGATCAGGGCGCGGATGTTCTCGACCATGTGCACCAGGCGGAAGGTGCCGATGTGCGGATGCCCCTCGGTGAGGATTTCTTCGGGCGCGCCGGCGGCGACGAACTCCTCCAGCACCTTGCGGCCCAGGAAGCGCGGATCCTTGATCTGGCTGTAGAGCTTGCCGTCCGAGAAGGTGCCGGCGCCGCCTTCGCCGAACTGGACGTTGGACTCCGGGTTCAGCTCGCTCTTGCGCCACAGGGCCCAGGTGTCCTTGGTGCGCTCGCGCACCACCTTGCCGCGGTCGAGAATGATCGGCTTGAAGCCCATCTGGGCCAGCACGAGGCCGGCGAACAGGCCGCAGGGGCCGGCGCCGATGACCACCGGGCGAGGGCCGTCGAAGCCTTCGGGCGCGCGGGCCGTGAAGCGGTAGTCGGTGTCGGGCGTCGGGCGCACCTGGCTGTCGCCCTTGAAGCGCTCCAGAACGGCGGCCTCGTCGCGCAGGGCGATGTCGACCGTATAGACCATCAGGATCGCGCTCTTCCTGCGGGCGTCGTGGGCCCGCCGCCAGAGCTTGACCTCCAGCAGGTCGGCCGGGTCGACGCCCAGGCGCGCGCAAATGGCCGGAGCCATGGCCTCCGGCGGATGGTCCAGGGGCAGCTTCAGTTCGGAAAGACGCAGCATGGCGCGGGTTTAGCGGGTCGCGGCCCTTATTTCCATCGTTCCCTCCCCCTTGATGGGGGAGGGGCAGGGGTGGGGGTGGCTACGGTGGTGGACGCCGCGCACGGCCGCCAACTCGGCAGATCACCCCCATCCCCGACCCTTCCCCCATCAAGGGGGAAGGGGGAGATAGGTTAAACCGCCAGCCGCTTCAGCCGCTCGCGCAGGTCCACCAGCTCGGGAAGCGGCGTGTCCAGCTTGCAGAAGAACTGCTCGGCCACGTCCAGGGCCTGGTCGCGCATGGCGTCGCCGGCGTCGGTCAGCGAGATGATGACCCGCCGTTCGTCGTCGGGGTCACGGCTGCGCGCGATCAGGCCCGCGCCCTCCAGCCGCTTCAGCAGGGGGGTCAGGGTGCTGGACTCCAGGTCCAGCGCCTGGCCCATCTCGCCGACGGTGCGCGGGCTGTGCTCCCACAGCACCAGCATGGCCAGGTACTGCGGATAGGTCAGGCCCAAGGCGTCCAGCAGCGGCCGGTACAGGCGCGTGACCCGGTTAGCCGCGCTGTAGAGGGCGAAGCAGAGCTGGCGGTCGAGGCGCAAGACCTCGACCGCTTTGTCCAGGGCTTTGTCGGCGTCCGAGGTCATGCAGCCTTTACGTTGAGGGCGACATCGATGTTGCCGCGGGTGGCGTTGGAATAGGGGCAGACCTGGTGCGCCGTGGCAACCAGGGCTTCGGCTTCCTCCTGCGAAAGGCCCTGGGTTTCGACGTCCAACGCCACCTCCAGCTTGAAGCCGACTTCCTGGGCGGCCAGGCCGACGACGCCGGTGACGGTCGAGCTGGTCAGCGGGATCTTCTTCTGGCGGGCCACGAAGGCCATGGCGCTCTGGAAGCAGGCGGCGTAGCCGGCCGCGAACAGCTGCTCGGGATTGGTGCCGTCTTCCTTGCCGCCCAGGGCCTTGGGCATGGCCAGACGCACGTCCAGCAGGCCGTCGTCGCTGCGGACGCCGCCTTCGCGGCCGCCGGTGGCCGTGGCGCGGGTTTGGTAGAGAGTGCTCATCGGTTCGCTCCTGCGATTGAATTGGTGAGAACGATTTAATCGCGCACGATATAACTTCAAGGGCATCGTGCGCGATTTTTTCTCCATGCCCGAAAGGCTGCTGACGCGTCCTGGTCGGTTTCGCCGCGGAGCGCTTGATCTTGGGGCCTCCGACGAGCCAGTTTCGCCGCCCGGAAAAGAACCAAGGGGAGGGGCGCGTGCGATCCTGGATGATGACGGCCGGCCTCTCGGCTGCGATGGCGCTGGCCAGCCCGGCCTGGACGAAGGGCGCGGGCGCGAGCCTCGACACCGCCGACGTCGATCTCTTCTACCGCCTCTACGACGCCACCGGCGGCCGCCCCGGCGCCGAGCAGTTGCAGGCCGGCTATATCGACGCTGGTTCGCCGGGCCTGCGCACCTTCTTCGCCGCCCGCCGCACCACCGCGACCCGGCTGGCCGAGGCCATCGCCGCCCGGCCGGAGCTCTACCAGAAGGCCCGCGCCTGCGCCGATGTCCTGCCCAAGGTGAAGGGGCGGGTGGACGCGGCCCTGGAGAAGTTCACGGCGCTCTATCCGCAGGCCCGCGCGCCCTCGGTGACCGTGGCGGTCGGCCGCGGCAAGCCGGTGGCGATCGGCAGCCCGGTCACCGGTGTCCAGGTCGGGCTGGAGGCCCTGTGCGCCACCGAGTTCATGAACCCCGACACCGAGGGCCGCTTCGTCGGCGTGCTGGTCCACGAATACGCCCACGCCCAGCAGAACCCGCTGCTGACCGAGAAGGAAAAGCCCACCGTGCTGGAGACGGCCCTGCTCGAGGGCGGGGCCGAGTTCGTCACCGAACTGCTGGTCGGCCGGCCCGCCTATGTCTATTTCGAGCCCCTGACCAAGGGCCGCGAGCGCGAGATCGAGACCGCCTTCGCCGCCGACCTCGACAAGACCGACCTGTCGGCCTGGTTCTACAACTCCACGCCCGAGAAGCCCGCCGATCTCGGCTACTGGACCGGCTATCGCGTCGCCAAGGCCTATTACGCCAACGCCAAGGACAAGCGGGCCGCCCTGCGCGAGATTCTCACCGTCTCGGACGCCCGCGCCTTCCTCGCCGCCAGCGGCTGGACGCCGGGGATGACGCTGGAGTGACCGCGGGGCGCTTGCCCCCGTCGCCGCTTCGTGTCCCACTTCGCTGGTCGGGACCTTGAAGAGGTGAGACCATGTTCAGGCTCATGCCGCTCTCGGCGGCCGCCGTCGTGCTCGTCGTTCCCGCCGCCGCCCTGGCCCATCACGGCTGGAGCGCCTACGACGCCGAGCAGGTGATCAAGATCACCGCGCCCGTCACCGACGTCACCTGGGGCAATCCCCACGGCGCGGCCAAGGTGCGCCACGCCGGCAAGGTCTGGGACGTGGTCCTGGCCCCGGTCGCCCGCATGGAGGCGCGCGGCCTCGCGCGCGAGATGCTGACCTCGGGCAAGCCGGTCACGCTGGAGGGCTATCCACGCAAGGACGGCGTGGCCGAGATGCGCATCGAGCGCGTCACCGCCGACGGCAAGACGGTCGAGCTGCGCTAGGTGGAGCTGGTCGCGGCGCTGCAGGACTCCGGCTTCGGGGCCTGGGCGCGAGGCTCGGCCTACGCCTATCCGCTGGCCAACCTGCTGCATCTGGCCGGCCTTGTGCTGCTGGTCGGCGCCATAGGCCTGCTCGACCTGAGGCTGGCCGGCGCCTTTCGGGCGCTGCCCGTGGTCGCCCTGTCGCGCGTCCTGACGCCGCTGGCGGTTGTCGGCCTCGTGCTGATGGCGCCGAGCGGCCTTACCCTGTTCGCCGCCGACGCCGAAGCCCTGGCGCGCTCGACGGTGTTTCGCTGGAAGCTGGCGCTGATCGCCGCGGCCCTGGTCAACGCCGTCGCCTTTCGCCTGCTCTGGGGGCGGCGGCTCTCGTCATGGGACGGCGCCGCGCCGCCGGTCGCGCGGATCATGGCCCTGGCCTCGCTCCTGTCCTGGATCGCCGTCGGCGCCCTGGGCCGCCTGATCGCCTACGCCTGACCGTCGAGGTCCGGCGGAACCGCGCTTCAAGCCTGGCCGTTGGATGGGCGATCACGGGAGGAGCCGCCTTGGACGCCAACGCCGCCTATGGTCGCGCCCTGGCCCGCGCGTTCGGCGGGGCCCTGCTGTTCTCGTTCCCGCTGCTGATGACCATGGAGATGTGGTCCTTGGGCATGGCGGTCGAGCGCGTGCGGCTGCTGGCCTTCCTGCTGCTGTCGCTGCCGATGCTGCTGGGCCTGTCGTACTACGCCGGCTTCGAGCCGACCTTCCGCTTGAAGGACGAGGTGCTGGACGCCCTGGCCGCCTTCGGCGTCGGCTTCCTGCTGGCGGCGGTGCTGCTGGGAGTGTTCGGCGTCCTGGGGCAGAGCGGGCTGTCCTTCCGGGCCGACCTCGGCAAGGTCGCGCTCTGCGCCGTGCCCGGCGCCATCGGCGCCCTGGTCGCCGGCAAGCAGTTGGGCGAAGGCGCCCCCAGCGCGCACCAGAAGGAACGGGCCGGAACCCCGGGCGAGATCTTCCTGATGGCCGTGGGCGCGCTGTTCCTGGCCTTCACCGTCGCCCCGACCGAGGAGATGATCCTGATCGCCTACCAGATGGGCCCGCTGCAGGCCCTGCTGCTGATGGCGCTGTCGGTGCTGCTGCTGCACGTCTTCGTCTACCGCCTGGGCTTTCCGGGCGAGAGCCGCCGGCGCGAGGCGGGCGGACCGTTGCGCACCTTCGTCGGCTTCACCGCGCCCGGCTACGGCGTGGCGCTCATCGTCAGTCTCTACCTGCTGTGGACTTTCGGGCGCACGGACGGCGTCGCCCCGCACGAGATCGCCACCATGACCATCGTCCTGGCCTTTCCGGCCGCTCTGGGCGCGGCCACCGCGCGGCTGGTGGTCTGATGGCCACCGCGAGCAAGTCCCGCCGGGCCGCCAAGCCGTCGCCGCGCAGCGAGCCGCCGCTGCTGGAGTGGATCTCGGCCGCGATCGGCCTCGCCTGCGCCCTTGTCGCCATCGGCTTCGTCGGCTGGGACGCGCTGACGGGCGAGCGCTCGCCGCCGGAGATCGAAGTGCGGCTCGTCGCCGTCACGCCCACGCCGCACGGCTTCGTCACGCAGGTCGAGGCGATCAATCACGGCGGATCCTCCGCCGCCCAGGTGACGGTCGAGGGCGTGCTGAGCGGGCGGGGCGAGCCGGAAACCGCGCAGGCGACGCTGGACTACATCCCCGAACAGTCACGGGTCAGCGGCGGGCTGGTGTTCGAGCACGACCCGCGCGCGGGCCGCCTCGTGCTGCGGGCCAAGGGCTTCGCCGACGCCTCGTGAGGGATCAGGCCGCCCAGGCGGCCGCGAAGCGCTTCAGCTGCGAGCGGGCGGCGCTCTCGTGCACGGCCCCGGTGCGCTCCAGGCGCAGGAAGAGGTCGCCGGCCGAATGGGCGGCGCGGGCCGGCAGGCCCTGGCCGTTCAGCCGCACCAGGCCCCGTTCGGCGGCCTTGGTCGAGATCCACACGGTGCGAGGGCCGATGACGGTGTCCAGCTCCACGCGCCCGCCCTCGGCCAGCACCCTGGCGTCCAGGCGCACGGTCAGCCACAGGTCGTGGCCGCGCACCATCGCGGCCGGATCTGCCTTGACGCGGACGATCAGCAGGGTCTCGCCGACGCGCACGGTGTCGCCGTGGCGCAGGCCCGCCGGCAGGGTCAGGCGCAGGCGTCGGCCGCCGACCTCGGTTTCGAGAGCCCCGCCGGAGAAGGCGAAGGCCGGCTCGATCTCCAGCACCGCCTGGCTCGGCATGGCCGGGGTCTGGACGGTGGCGGGCGGAAAGCCCAGGCCCGCCGGGGGCTCGACGCCTTGCAGCATGCGATAGGCGGTCAGCACGTCGCGGAACAGGGCCGCGTCGCCGCCGGGGCGATCGGGATGGGCGCGCTTGGCGGCTTCGCGATAGGCCGCGCGCAGTTCGCGCTCGTCGGCGCCGGGCGCGACGCCCAGGATCGCGCGGGCGGCGGAAAGGGACAGGGAAGGGGCCGAGGCGGCGGTCATGCCGCGACCCTGCGCCGACTTGGTCAACGGGGCGTTAAGTTAAGACTTTAGGTATTGGACCACCATGATCGAAACGCTGGTCGCCAGGATCATGGCCGCGCCCAGGCCGCAGGCGATGTTCCAGGCGGTCCAGTCCAGGGGATAGCTGGCCTCGCCGCCTTCGATCCGCGCCCTGGCCCGCAGCGTGCGCAGGCGGTGATACGACCACGCCGGAAAGGCGATGCAGACGCCCAGGCGCACGACCAGCGACAACAGGTCCCAGGGCTTCCACAGCGACGGCTGGGCGTGCAGCGATATCCACGAGCCGAGATGCGCCGCGGCGACGGTGACGGCCGCCAGGACTTCCAGGCGCGACAGCACGAGATGGGTTCTGATCTTCACGGGAGATTCTCTTGGCTTGCGCGCCTGGATTGCAGGGTGCGTACGTAGCGGTCAAGCATGGCCCCCGGCCGCGCGCGGGCCTATATCCAGCCCATGACCGACGCCCCGCTGATCCCCGCCTCGCCCAGCGAAGACGACTACGTCGCCCAGGTGGCTTCGGCCACCCCGCCGGCGCTGCTGCCCGAAGGCGATCCGATCCACCTGTTCGGCGAGTGGCTGGCCGAGGCCGGCAAGTCCGAGCCCAACGACCCCAACGCCATGACCGTCTCGACGGTCGACGAGGGCGGCATGCCCGACTCGCGCATGGTGCTGCTCAAGGACGTCGATAGCCGCGGCTTCGTCTTCTACACCAACCTGGAAAGCGCCAAGGGCCGGGAGCTGGCCGCCAATCCCAAGGCGGCCTTGCTGTTCCACTGGAAGTCGCTGCGCCGGCAGGTGCGGGTGCGCGGAATCGTCGAGCCGGTCAGCGAGGCCGAGGCCGACGCCTATTTCGCCAGCCGCGCTCGCCACAGCCAGCTGGGCGCCTGGGCCAGCGACCAGTCGCGGCCGCTGCCCGACCGCCTGGCGCTCGAGCGCCGCGTGGCCGAGATGGGCCTGAAGTACGGCCTCGTGGGCAAGGTGCCGCGCCCGCCGCACTGGTCGGGCTTCCGCATCGTGCCGCAGGTCATCGAGTTCTGGCGCGACCGTCCGTTCCGCCTGCACGAACGCCTGGTCTACGAACGCGTCGACGGCGCCTGGACCACCCAGCGGCTGTTCCCTTAAGGGTCAGCCCGTTCCGTAGCGCGCCAGGAAGGTTTCCACCGCGTCCTCGGCGATCTGGTTCACCGGCCGGTCGGGCTGCACCTCGTCGCCGGCCGACAGGCCCAGCACCAGGGTGGCGTGGTCGAGCATGCCCATCAGCTGGCCGGCGGCCCACGACGGCTTGTCGACCTTCAGCTCGCCCGAGGCGTTCAGCTCCTTGACCACCTGGATCGCCGCCCCGCCCAGGGACTCGCGCGCCGCGCCCAGGAAGTGATCGGCCACCCCCTCGAAACGCCGCCGCTCGGCCGTGACCATCCTGAACATGGCGCGGGTGGCCGGCGTGGCGAAGAATTCGGCATAGGCCCGGGAGAGGGCGGTCAGCCGGGCGCGGGCGTCGCCGACGGTCCTGGCGCTTTCGCGCACCGGCTCGGCCATGGTCCTTACGCTGTCGACGACCACGGTCCGGAACAGTTCGGCCTTGCTTGGGAAGTAGGCATACAGGGTGGCGGTCGACACCCCCGCCGCGCGAGCCACCGCCTCCATGCCGGCGTCCGCGTAGCCTTCCTTCAGGAAGATGTCGCGAGCCGCGGCCAGGATCTCCGCCTTCTTGTGCTCGGACCGCTTCAGTCCGGCGCCGATGAGCATGGGATTCCTCAACATCAGACTGTGATAGTTAAACGCTACTATCGCGTAAGTAGATCGCGCAAGCGTCCGCGAGGACTTGCACCGAACTTTGCGCTATGGGACGCCCCGGGCGCCGCCGATCGGGCGGGCGAAGACGAAGGTTGGACGGCGTGATCAAGGACGCGGAAGCGGCGCGCGAACAGGAAGTGGCGGCTTGGCTGGGGGGCAAGGCCGACCAGACGATCGAGACCTCGTGCGCGCGGGTGTTCCTGGTGGGCGAGTCCGCCTTCAAGGTGAAGCGCCCGGTCGACTTCGGCTTCCTGGATTATTCGACGCTGGAGCTGCGCCGCTGGTCGCTGCAGCGCGAGCTTTCCTTCAACCGCGCCGCCGCGCCCGACATCTATCGCGCCGTGCGCCAGCTGACCCGGACCGACGACGGCGGGATCGAGATCGACGGGGCTGGCGAGGTGGTCGAGTACCTGCTCGAGATGCGCCGGTTCGACGGCGAAGCCGTGCTGGCCTCTCAGCCCTGGGCCATCGACGACGCGCTGGAGGAATCTCTTGGCCGCACGATCGCCCAGTTCCACGCCGGCGCCGCGCTGCGTCCGCAGGGCGGCGGCGTCTCGGCGCTGGGCTACACCATCGCCTCCAACGCCAACCTGCTGCGGGGCCTGGCCCCGCGCCTGGGCGCCCAGGCTGTCGAGCGGCTGGTCGAGGAGACGGATCTCGCCCTCAAGCGCCTGGGCCCGCAGCTCGACGCCCGCGCCGGCGAGGGCTTCGCCCGCCACTGCCACGGCGACCTGCACCTGGGGAACATCCTGATCGAGGAGGGCAAGCCGATCCTCTTCGACTGCATCGAGTTCAACGACGCCCTGTCGGACATCGACGTGCAGTACGACCTGGCCTTCCTGCTGATGGACCTGGATTTCCGCCGTCGCCGCGACGCCGCCGGCCGGGTGCTGAACGCCTATCTCGACGAGGCCGCCCGGACGTTCGGCGAGGGCCTGTGGACGGGCCTGGCCGCCCTGCCGCTGATGCTCAGCGTCCGCGCCGCCGTGCGCACCCACGTCTGGGCCTATACGGGCGACGACGAGGCCGCCCGCGCCTATCTGGCCACCGCCATCGAGCACCTGGCGCCCAAGCCGGTCAGCCTGGTGGCCACCGGCGGCCTGTCGGGCTCGGGCAAGTCGACCTTCGCCCGCGTCTGCGCGCCGGGCCTGGGCGCGGCCCCCGGGGCGGTGGTGCTGCGCACCGACGAGATCCGCAAGCGCCTGTGGAACGTGCCCTCGCTGGAGCGCCTGCCCAAGGAGGCCTATACCTCCGAGGTCAGCGACAAGGTCTATGACGAGCTGTTCCGCGACGCCGAGCTGGTGCTGAAAGCCGGCCGCTCGGTCGTGGTCGACGCCGTCTTCATCAAGCCCGAGCAGCGCGCCCGCGCCGAGGCCCTGGCCACGAAGCTCGACGTCGCCTTCCAGGGCGTCTGGCTGGAAGCCCCCGCCGACGTCCTGCGCGCCCGCGTCGCCGCCCGCGTCAACGACGCCTCCGACGCCGACGTCGCCGTGCTGGAAAGCCAGCTTACCCGCGACACCGGCGACATCGACTGGCGCCGGGTGGATACGGTCAGCGCCTTCGAGGACGAGGCGAGGGCCCTGGCCGAGCAGATGGGGTGACGTTCTGAGAACCTCCCCCTGTGGGGGAGGCGGCCGAAGGCCGGCGGGGGGGACGTTTTCAGCGTCCGCGACGCTGGCTGGTTTCGAAATCACTCCCCCCACCGATCGCTTCGCGATCACCTCCCCCACAGGGGGAGGTTCCTTTAGGGCTCCTGCTACCCCACCGCCGCCCTCGGCGGGGGCGTCCGGTCCACCGCCATGGCGATGGCCGAGATCAGGTCCAGCGGCTTGACCGGCTTGCCCAGGTGCTCGTCGAAGCCCAGCTTGAGGAAGCGTTCGCGGTCGCCGGCCATGGCCGAGGCGGTCAGGGCGATCACCGGGGTGTTGGCCGCCCCGGCCGCGCCCGAGCGGATTTCCGACAGGGCCGTCACCCCGTCCATCACCGGCATGTTGATGTCCATCAGCACGCAGTCGAAGTGCGAGGCCTTCAGCGCGTCCAGCGCCTGGCGGCCGTCCTCGACCACCGTCAGGTCGACGCCGGCGGCTTCCAGCATCAGCCGCACGACCATCTGGTTCATCGGATTGTCCTCGGCCATCAGCACGCGCGGGACCGCGCCGTCGTCCGAAGCGTTCTCCGGCTCGGGGGCGGCCTGGGGCGGGGCTTGTGGGCGGGGCGCGCGGATCAGGAACAGGAACCGCGCGCCGCGCTCGGCCGGTTCCAGGCTGAGGTCGCCGCCCATCCGGCGGGCCAGGGCGCGGGCGATGGTCAGGCCCAGGCCCATGCCGCCATAGGCGCGCGACACGGTCTCGTCGGCCTGGGTGAAGCTCTCGAAGATCCGCTCGGCGAAGGCCGGGTCGACGCCGGGTCCGGTGTCGGTGATGCGGATCGCCACCGTCTCCAGGCCGTCGGGCGCGGCGCCCTGGCCAGAGACCTCGATGGTCACCCCGCCCACGCGGGTGAACTTCAGGGCGTTCGACAGCAGGCCGCCCAGCACCTGGCGGATCCGGGCCGGATCGGCGTGCAGGCGCTCGGGCGCGGTGGCGTCGATGCGCACGTCCACCGCCAGGCCGCGGACCATGGCCATGTCGCGCCAGGTGTCGGCCACCGCGTGGACCAGGTCGTGCAGGTCGAAGTCGCAGGGCGTCAGCTCGGCGTCGCCGGCGTCCAGGCGGGCGATGTCGAGCACGTCGTTCAGCAGCTGCATCAGGCTGTCGCCTGAATGGATCATCAGCTCCACATAGTCGCGCTGGCGCTCGTCCAGGTCGGTGGCCTTCAGCGCGTGGGCCAGGCCCAGCAGGCCGTTCATCGGCGTGCGCATCTCGTGGCTCATGGTCGCCACGAACACCGACTTCACGCGCGAGGCGGCCAGGGCGCGCTCCTTTTCCTGCCGCAGGCCGCGGGTCAGCTCGTCCATCTTGCGGGCGGCGGCGCGGTTCAGCAGCATGGCGTTGATGGTGGTCGCCACCAGCATCAGCATGGCCCAGCGGTTGGTCAGGGACCCCATGCCGTGCGGGGCGTTGGCCAGGAACGGGAAGGCCGCCAGGCACAGCAGCGGCGGGGCGGTGGTGATCGCCAGCAGGCTGATCGGCTGATGGCGAAAGTTCTGGGTGAAGATGATCTGGCCCGCGCACACCCCCAGGGCCGCCAGCCGCAGGTCCTGGTGGGGGAACATCCACAGCGCTACGGCCAGCCACGACCAGACGACGTTGATCGGGATCGAGGCCAGCACGAACAGCGCCCGCAGGCGGTCGGTCGTGGGGCCGGTGAACCGGCGGATGACCAGCGAGGCCAGGGCCTCGCCGGCCGCCAGCGCCGCGAACCAGCCGGCGGCCATGGCTGGACCCAGAGCGATCCCGACGACCATGGCCACCAGGGCGGCGGAGACCAGACGCGACACCGTCAGGCGGCGCGTGTCGTTCGCCACCTCGTCGAGCCGTTCGTCGGCGCCTAGAGCATCGAGCCATTGCATGGCCGTGCACCCCGTCCCGCACCTGGAGCGAACCAGGCAGCGCTGAAGCTAACCGCAAAACGGCGTTCTGGGAGTGAACGGGCCATGCGGCCGATCAGCGCGGCCGTGTGTAGATGTGCACACTCTACGCCTCCGTGCAGACGCGCGCAAAGTCGGGCCGCGCCTTTGCTCGCCTGGGGCGAGCCATGCGTTGCGCCGCCGCGCGCGCGCCGCTAGCCTCTCCTGAACAACGATAAGCAGGACGCGGGAGAGCGGTTTCGATGCAAGGTTTGATGCAGCATGGCGCTCTGACGCTCGACAAGATCATCGATCACGCCGCCCAGTGGCACGGCGGCCGCGAGGTGGTCACCCGGTCGGTCGAGGGCCCCATCGTCCGCACGACCTACGCGCAGATCCACGGCCGCGCCAAGCGCGTGTCCAACCTCCTGCTGGCGCTGGGGATCAAGCCGGGCGACCGGGTGGGCACCCTGGCCTGGAACACCGCCCGCCATATCGAGACCTGGTACGGGATCATGGGCATCGGGGCGGTGTGCCACACCCTGAACCCGCGCCTGTTCCCCGAGCAGATCGCCTGGATCGCCGACCACGGCGGCGACCGCGTGATCTTCACCGACCTGACCTTCCTGCCGATCATCGCGGGGATCGTTCCTCGCCTGCCCAATGTCGAGCACGTGGTGGTGTTCACCGACCGCGACCACATGCCCAAGGACTTCCACCTCGCCGGCGAGGCCCCGCACTTCAAGGGCCTGCTCTGCTACGAGGACGTGGTCGCCGAGCACTCGGCCGACTGCGTCTGGGGCGGATTCGACGAGGGCACGGCCGCGGGCCTCTGCTACACCTCGGGCACGACGGGCGACCCCAAGGGGGTGATGTATTCGCACCGCTCCAACTTCCTGCACACCTTCATCACCATGCAGCCCGACGTGATGGGCCTGTCGCAGCGCGACGTGATCCTGCCGGTGGTGCCGATGTTCCACGCCAATGCGTGGGGGGTGGCGTTCTCGGCCCCGGCCACCGGCGCCAAGATCGTCATGCCGGGCGCCAGGATGGACGGCGCGGCGATCCACGAACTGCTCGAGACCGAGGGCGTCACCTTCTCGGCCGCCGTGCCCACCGTCTGGCAGATGCTGCTTCAGCACCTGGAGAGCACGGGCTCGAAGATCACCACGCTGAAGAAGGTGGTGATCGGCGGTGCGGCCTGCCCGGAAAGCATCATCCGCGCCTTCCACGAGAAGTACGGCGTCGAGGTGGTCCACGCCTGGGGCATGACCGAGACCTCGCCGGTCGGCACGCTGTCGACCATGACCGACCAGCTGGAGAAGCTGTCCTATGACGAGCAGATCCCCTACCGCCTCAAGCAGGGCCGCCCGCCCATGGGCGTCGAGCTGAAGCTGACCGACGACGACGGCAAGGCTCTGCCCCACGACGGCAAGGCCTTCGGCCACCTGAAGATCCGCGGGCCGATCATCGCCGCCGAGTATTTCAGGGGCGCCGGCGGCAGGATCCTCGACGAGGAGGGCTTCTTCGACACCGGCGACGTGGCGACCATCGACGAGATGGGCTTCATGCAGATCACCGACCGCGCCAAGGACGTCGTGAAGTCCGGCGGCGAGTGGATCAGCACGATCGAGATCGAGAACATCGCCGTCGGCCACCCCAAGGCCGCCCTGGCCGCCGTCATCGGCGTGCCGCACCCCAAGTGGGACGAGCGGCCGATCCTGCTGGTCAAGCTGAAGGAGGGCGAGACCGCGACAAAGGAAGAGTTCCTCGACTTCCTGCAGGGCAAGATCGCCAAGTGGTGGATGCCCGACGACGTGGTCTTCGTCGACGAGATCCCGCTGGGCGCCACCGGCAAGATCGACAAGAAGCTGATCCGCCAGCGCATGAAGGACTATGTGTTGCCGACCATCGGCTCGGCCGCGACGGGGTCGGCGACCCTGGCCGCCGCCGACGGCGCCCAGGCCGAGGTGCTCTATGCGCCCGAGCCGGTCGAGGCGCCGGAGGACGTGATCGCGGAGGAGGCCCCGCAGGCCGAAGCCCCCGTCGAGCCGGTCCATGAGCCGGAGGTGGTGGCCGCCCAAGCCGTCACCGAGGCCGCCCCCGAGCCTGTCAGCGTCGAGGCCCTGGCCGCGGCTCTGCCCGATCCCGAGCCGGCCCCGGTCGCTCATCTCGAAGCGGCCGAGCCGGTCTCGCCCGAAGACGTCTTCCCGCACGAGCCCCTGATCGAGCCGCAGGCCAGGCCCCTGTCCGCGACGCCGGAAGAGGCCTTCGACGCCCCGCCGGTGTTCGTCGCCGAGGAGGCGCCGCTGGCCATGCCGCTGAGCGCCCCCAGGGCCCGCAAGGCCAAGCCCCCGTCGGCAGACAAGGGAGGCTGGGCCGCGCCGATCCTGACCGGCGCGGTGGCCATCGCCCTGGCTCCGGTCGTCCTGGTCGTGGTCGGCGCCCTGGGCGCCAAGACCGGCCTGCTCGACAAGGCCCTGGCCTATGACTTCCTGACCCGCGACCTGGCGCCGATGATCGCGTGGCTCAGCCTGCTGACCGGCCTGCTGGGCGTGGTCGTGGCCATGATCGGCGGCATCCAGCGCCACTGGCGCCGCGCCCTGCTGGCCCTGGCGATCACGGTGGCCACCCTGGGCGTCTTCTTCCTGGCCACCGGCACGCCCGCCCGCGCCGCCCCGGTCGGCGATGTCGCCACCGACTGGAAGGCGCCGCTCGGCTTCTCCGACAACGTCCTGGCCCGGCGCGGCGAGGCCGCCGCCCCGGTGCTCGACGAGCCCAGCCTGCCAGTCGGTTCGGAGCTGTTCGCCGGCCGCCGCGTGGCCGAGGTCAACGCCGAGACCTGTCCCGCCGCCCGCACCCTGGTGCTGACCCGTTCGCCCGCCGACGCCTACGAGGCGGCCAAGGCCGCCCTCCAGGCCAAGGGCCTGACGCTGGTCACCGACGACCCGGGCGAGGGCCGACTGGAAGCCGCCGGCGCCAGCTTCTGGTACGGCCTGAAGGACGATGTCGTCGTCCGTGTCCGTCCCGACGCCGGCGGCGCCCGCGTCGACGTCCGCTCGGTCGCCCGCGACGAGGGCGGCGACCTGGGCCGCAACTGCGGCCGCGTCACTGGCCTGCTCAAGGCGATCGAGGGCTAGAATTTCATTCCACCCATCCGGGTGTGTGATTTGATACAACCTTCGGGCGTCTGGCGCCGCAAGTTGCATGAGAGCGAACGGGGGAGGCTCTCATGCTCCGCAATGGCAAGGACATCGCCGACGGCGCGGTGATTGAGACTCAGGTCTGCATCGTCGGGTCCGGCCCGGCCGGGATCACCGCCGCCTGGGAGCTGCAGAAGGCCGGCGTGAAGGTCACGCTGATCGAGGGCGGCCCCGACAGTCCCAAGGGCGCGCTCGACCCCACCTGGCCCGACAAGAGCGTGCTCTACGCCGGCAAGGCCGACGGCCAGTTCGCCGAAAGTGAGCCCGACTTCCTGATCCGACCCTACAACCGCGCCGGCGGCCCCTGGGAGCGCGAGCGGATGTTCGGCGGGACCTCGGCCCACTGGGGCGGGCAGTCGCGGCCGCTCGACCCGATCGACTTCGAGGCCCGCCCGGGCTTTCCCGGCTGGCCGATCGACCGCGCCGAGCTTGATCCCTACTACGCCAAGGCCGCTCAGCTGTGCCTGCTGCACGGCGACGACTTCAGCCCCCAGGCCTGGGCCGAGATCCTCGGCGCCGAGGTGCCCGAGCTGACCGGCTTCGACACCACGATCTACCAGTACCTGGGCAAGAACTACCTGAACTTCGCCCTGCGCACCTTCGACGGCGTCACGATCGCCGACACCGACGTCGACGTGATCGTCAACGCCACCCTGCTGGAGATCGAGCAGCATCAGGGCCGGGTGTGCGGCCTGCGGGTCGCCAGCATGGACGGCGCCGCCGGCGCGCCGAAGAAGGCGACCGAGTTCACCATCAAGGCCGACATGGTGGTGCTGGCCTGCGGCGCGGTCGAGAACGCCCGCCAGCTGCTGCTGTCGGATGTCGGCAACGACCACGACCAGGTCGGCCGCTACTTCATGTGCCATCCGCTGTCGAACGGGCCGGTGCTCAGCGCCAGCGGGGCCTATCTGACCGACGCCCAGACCCGGTTGATGGCCGGCCAGACCCTCAGCGGCAACCGCGCCGTGCCCTGGCAGGATGCGAACGGCGTTCGCGTCTCGGGCCGGTTCTCGCCCACGGCCGACGAGCAGAAGCGCCTGGGCATCGGCAGCTGCTGGTTCTGGGCCAATTACGGCCAGTACTATTTCGAGATGGCGCCGAACCCCGACAGCCGGGTCACCCTGGCCGACACGGTCGACCCCGTCTTCGGCCAGCGCCAGACCCACATCACCTGGCTGCTCAGCGACCGCGACGAGGCGACCTACACCCAGACGACGGCGCTGTTCAAAGCCGCGGTCGAGGAGCTGGGCGGCGACGTCTATTACCAGCCCTGGCCCGCCGTGAAGGAGGGCCTCACCGTCAACGGCCACCACATCGGCACCACCCGCATGTCGGCCGATCCGGCGCAGGGCGTGGTCGACGCCGACCTCAAGGTGCACGGCCTCGACAACCTCTATGTCGCCGGCTCGTCGGTGTTTCCCTCCACCGGCATCTCCAACCCGACCTTCACGATCATCACCCTGTCGATCCGCCTGGCCGAACACCTGCGGGGCAGGGTGGGGGCGCCCTGACCTGGCGGCGCGATTTCAGCGCGGAGTCAGGTCCATGGCGACGATGGACCAGAAGTATGCCGCGTCGTCGTCGCCCTCGGCTCGGGCCGTCTCTGAAAGGCGCTCGGCGCGACGATAGGCGTTGAAGCCGTAGGTCTGTTCCAGTTCGTAGGACTTGCGGCTCACCTCGATCCGGAAGTCAGGGTCGTTCATCAGGTCGTGCGTCATGGCGCGGCCTGATCGCTTCCCGGCAGGGTCACCGTGAACACCGAGCCCTCGCCGACCCGGCTCCTCACGGTGATATCGCCGCCCATCTGCCGCGCCAGCCGGCGTGAGATCGCCAGGCCAAGGCCCGTGCCGCCGAAGCGGCTGGCCGCGCCCGGCGCCTGCTCGAAGCGTTCGAAGATCCGCTCCAGCTGGTCGGCGGGAACGCCCACGCCGGTGTCGGTGACGGTCATCACCAGGTCGCCGTCGCGCGCAGCGATGACCAGGCTGACCTGGCCCAGTTCGGTGAACTTCAGGGCGTTGCCCAGCAGGTTGACCAGGATCTGGCGCAGGCGCGAGGCGTCGCCGCGCACCGTCGGCAGGGCGCCGGCGATCTCGGCGGTCAGGGCGATCTCCTTGGCCAGGGCCCGCTCGGCGAACAGTTCGACGGCCGAGCGCGCTGCCTCGGCCACGTCGATCGGCTCGGCGGCCAGGTCGGCGACGCCGGCTTCCAGCCGCGCCAGGTCGAGCACGTCGTTGACGATGGTCAGCAGCTTCTCGCCGGCCGACTTGGCCTTGGTGGCCAGCATGCGCTCGCGCTCGGGCAGGTTGGGCGAGGCGGCCAGCAGGCCGTTGAAGCCGATCACGCTGGTCAGCGGCGTGCGCAACTCGTGGGTCATGTTGGCCAGGAACTCGCTCTTGGCCTCGGTGGCGGCCTGGGCCCGGCGGGTCAGCAGTTCGTTGCGGGCGTTGAGCAGCCTCAGGTCCATCTCGGTGACGACGATCTGGGCCAGGGCCTTCAGGCGCCGCTTCTCCTCGGCGGTCAGCGGCGGGCGAGGCCGTTGGTCGATGACGCACAGCGCCCCCAGCCGATGGCCGCTGTGCAGCCGCAGCGGCGCGCCGGCGTAGAAGCGGATGTTGGGATCGTCGGTGACGAAGGGGTTGTCGCGAAAGCGGTCGTCGCCCTCCGGATCCAGCACCTCCATCACCTCGTCGGATTCGATGGTGTAGTGGCAGAAGGCGTCCTCGCGCGGCGTGCCGCCCGGCTCCAGCCCGACGATCGACTTGATCCATTGCCGATCGGCGTCGATCAGGGTGACGGCGGCGATCGGCGTGTCGAACAGCTCGGCCGCCAGGGCCGTGATCCGGTCGAACGCCGCCTCGGGCGGGGTGTCCACGAGGCCGTACTCGTGCAGGGCCGCCAGGCGCGCGGTCTCGTCGCTGGTGAACATCGGGTCCTGTAACGCTGCCGGCGCGGGGGGAGACGCCGAACCGCCATTTCACCCGGAGCGGGGGCGTGTGTCGAGTATCGGACAAACCCTTCAATCCTTCCCCCCTTGATGGGGGAGGGGCAGGGGTGGGGGTGGCTGGGCGTCAAAGGCCGCGCACGGTCGCCAACTCAGCTGATCACCCCCATCCCCGACCCTTCCCCCATCAAGGGGGAAGGGAGCGGTCAGAGATACTTCATCCACGGCTGCCGGCTGGCCCGCTTGACGGGGCCGAACCATCGGCAGGCGTACCAGCAGGGAACCGCCACCAGCGCCGCCAGCAGCCAGATCGAGGCCACGCCCGGCAGGCTCCAGACCTCGCCCTGGTTCGGGCCCAGCACCGTCACCGCCAGCAGTTGCAGGAGGTGCAGGGCGTAGAGATGGACCAGGTAGAAGAACAGCGGCGCGCCGCCCAGCACCGCCAGCCATGAAACCAGCCGCGCCGGCGCCTTTTCCAGTCCCGCCAGCAAGAGCGCGCCGAGGCCCAGGGTCAGCAGCAGGAAGTCGGCCGAGGGCGGATACTTGGTGACGTTCAGCCAGCTCATCACCGTGCGGATCGGGCTGGAACCGACGACCCACGGCGTCTCGCCATAACCGTTCAGGCTGCGCAGGATCACCAGCAGCGCCAGGGCGCAGAGGCCCGTCGCCAGCAGGCGATTGCGCCGGTCGCGCCAGGCGCCGACGAACCACGGACCAATGCCGAAGCCCAGGGCCGCGACCCCGATCCACGGCAGCAGCGGGTAGGAGGTCCGCGCCCGCGCCCCCCAGGGCAGGTCGATGAAGCCCCGGTCGTGCAGGATCGCCCAGAGCGCATGGCCAGGCTGGCCCTGCGCGATGCTGATCGGGTCCAGCAGGTTGTGGCCCAGCACGATCACCAGGCCGACGGCGACCAGCGCCGCGCGCGGCAGGTGGACGAGGGCCGAAAGCGCGATCATCGACAGGCCGATCGCCCAGATCACCTGCAGGTAATAGGTCCTGGGCGTCAGGTCGAAGCTCCAGGCGAAGCTGACGAAGGTCAGCTCCAGGAACACCAGGAACAGACCCCGCTTGAACAGGAAGCCCGAGGCGGCGCGGGCGATGGCGGCGGGATCGTTCCCGCCGGCCTTGCGGCCGTACAGCCAGGCCGCCAGGCCCGTCAGCGCCACGAACACCGGCGCGCACAGGTGCGCCGCCAGGCGCGTGAAGAACAGGGCAGGGGCTGTCGCCTCCACGTCCATCGGGTCGGAGACCTGGGCGTGGATGAAGAAGAATTCCCGCACGTGGTCGACCATCATCAGCAGCATCACCAGGCCCCGCAGGGCGTCGATGGCGGCGATCCGGCCGGCTGAAGGCGCGGGGAGGGCGGTGGAGACGGGATTGGTTGACAGCATCACCTGGGCGGCATAGCTGATATGAAATAACATTACAAACGGAGTTGTCCTCTTGCCCCTGTCGTGGAGCTGCGTCAGCGCATGCCTGCTGGCCCTGTCCGCCGCCGAGCCGCCGGAAACCGTCCCGGCCGCCGAGACGGAGCCCCACGCCGTGGGCGAGATCGTCATCCTGGGCCGGCGGGGCGCGGCCCGCGACGTCACCCTGGGCGCGGGCGAGATCACCCAGGCCACCTCGCCGTCCAGCCGCTCGGTCGAGCGTGACCTGCTCGACGCCGTCGGGGCCGGACGTCTGGCCGACGCGCTGGAGCTGACCAGCGGCGTCTCGCAGCAGAACAACCGCGGCGGCTTCCTCGACAACTTCGCCATCCGGGGCTTTCTGGGCACGCCCGACGGCGGGGCGGAATATTATGTCGACGGCTTCCTGGCCAACCGGGGCCTCGCCCCGCCGCGCGACCCGGCCACGGCCGAGCGTGTCGAGATTCTGAAAGGCCCGGCCGGCGCCCTGTTCGGCGACATCGACCCGGCCGGCCGCGTCAACATCGTCTCCAAGACCCCGCAATTCGTTCGCGGGGGCCACGTGGCGGCGACGGTCGGCTCCTATGGCCTGCGCCGGGGCGAGATCGATTTCACCGGTCCGCTGTCCGACACCCTGGCCGCCCGCCTGGTGGTCGCCGACGAGCGCAGCGACGGCTGGCGCGACCATGTCGAACTGCACCGCCGCGCCATCGCCCCGTCGCTGACCTGGCGGCCGAGCGACGCCCTGCGCCTGACCTATGTGGGCGAGTTCACCGTCTTCGACGCGCCCTTCGACCGCGGCGTGCCGGCGGTGAACGGCGACGCCCTGGCCATCCCGCGCTCGCGGTTCTTCGGCGAGCCGGGCGACGGCACGACCCGCTTCCGCAACGAGCGCCACCAGCTGACCGGCGAGTACGAGCTTTCGCCCGACTGGCGGCTGACGGCCGGGTTCGCCTACCGCACGGGCGACATGCACGGCTTCTCCAGCGACCAGTCGCGCCTGGTCGGCCGCCAGCTGTGGCGCCAGCGGCGCGAGCGCGACTACTCGGTGGAGGACGTCTCGGGCCGCATCGAGCTCGACGGCCGCCTGGGCGCCCACCACCTCAATGTCGGCGTGAAGGGCTACACCCTCGACTACAGCGAGTTCCTGCTGCGCCGGAATCCCACCGCCGCCGCGCCGCACGCGATCTCGATCGACGATCCGGTCTATGGCGGCCAGGCCCTGCCGCTCCTGCCCTTCACCGACAACCGCGAGACCCGGCGCGTCACCACCCTCTACGCCCAGGACCTGTGGCAGGCCACGCAGCGCCTCAGCCTGCTGGCCGGGGTGCGGGTCGACGACTACCGCCAGACCGTGCGTAACAACCGCACCGGCGCGGTGGGGCGCGGCGAGGGCTCGCCCGTCGACTACCGCCTGGGCGCCCGCTACCAGCTCACCGACGCCGTGGTCGCCCACGCCAGCTGGGGCCGCTCGTTCCTGCTCAACTCCGGCACGGGCCGCACCGGCGAGGGTTTCGCGCCCGAGAAGGGCAAGGGCTGGGAACTGGGGCTCTCGGGACGCTGGCCGGGCGTCGACCTGGCGGTGGCGCTGTTCGACATCGAAAAGCAGAACATCCTGGCCAACGATCCCGTCGACGCCAGCTTCCTCGCCCCCGTCGGCCAGCTGACCAGCCGGGGCGTCGAGCTCGACGGCTCGTTCGAGGTCAGCGCCGCCTGGCGCGTGGTGGTCAACTATGCCTGGACCGACGCCAAGGCCGACGACACCGCCTTCGCCAGCGACGCGGTGCTGAACGTGCCCGAGCATTCGGGCGGCGCCTTCGCCGTGGGGACCTTCGACAGGTGGTCGCTGACGGTGGGCGCCAGCTACATGGGCGACCGGGCGGGGGCGCTGGACGGCTCGGGCCTGATCCTGCCGTCCTACTGGAAGGCCAAGGCGGCGGTGGAATACGCCGTGACGCCGAAGATCGATGTCCGTCTCGAGGTCGACAACCTCTTCGACGAGCACTACGCCCAGAGCTCCTACAGCCCCGTCTGGATCTTCCCCGGCGCGCCCCGCACGCTGCGGGCCAGCGTCAAGGCGCGGCTGTAGCGTTCAAACCCCCAAAGCTCGTCATCCCGGCCGTAGCGTAGCGAAGAGCCGGGACCCAGGAGCCGCCGCACTGCGTTGGCTGCCGATTTGGCGGCGAAACTTGGCGTAGCGCCCCGTCCCCTGGGTCCCGGATAAGCGCTGCGCGCTTTCCGGGATGACGACGATTGGAGGCTGGGCGCTACCCCGCCAGCCGGTACTCGCTGTTCAGCCCCGGCGCCCCGTCACAGATCACCCGGCCTTCCCGCACCAGCAGCACCAGGTGCGCCAGCATCGACAGCGCCGCCGCCGGGTGCAGGCGCGGGTCCACCGCCGCGTAGAGCACCGGCACGATGGCCTTGATCCGCGCCGGACCCTGGGCCAGCGCCGCCAGAACCTGCGCCTCCCGCGCCCGGCGGTGGTCGACATAGGCCGCGAGGAACGGCGCGACCTCGCGCACCGGCGAGCCGTGGGTCGGCCACAGGGTCTGGAAGTTCCGCGCCTGGATCTTGGCCAGGCTTTCGAAATAGTCGCCCATGTCGCCGTCGGGCGGGGTGATCACCGTCGTCGACCAGCCCATGACGTGGTCGCCGCTGAAGAGGGCGTTCTCTTCCTTCAGGCCGAAACAGACGTGGTTTGAGGTGTGCCCCGGCGTGGTGATCGCCTCCAGCGTCCAGCCGGGGCCCTCGAAGACGTCGCCGTCGGTGATCTCGATGTCGGGCCGGAAATGGCCGTCGTCCTCGGCGTCCAGCTGCACGCCGGTCTCTTCCGAGACCTCCAGCGCCGGCGCCGCCCGTCCCCAGATCCGCGCGCCCGTGCGCTGCGCCAGCGGGCCGGCGAGGGGAGAGTGGTCGGCGTGGTGGTGAGTCACCAGAATGTGGCTGACGGTCTCGCCCTCGATCGCCGCCAGCAGGGCGTCCAGGTGGGCGGGGATGTCGGGGCCGGGATCGATCACCGCCACGGTCCCGCGGCCGACGATGTAGGTCCCCGTGCCGGTGTAGGTGAACGGCCCGGGATTGTCGGCGATCACCCGCCGGATCAGCGGCGAGACCTGGTCGCAGCGGCCGTACTCGAACTCGATCTCGCGGACGAAGGGGATCATCGCGACCCATCCTGAGCGGCGCCGGTCTTGCGCTTAACGAACCGTAAACCCTGCGGAGTACGGATCATGGCGGCCGACACGGCGATTTTTGTCTCAAAACGGCTCCAGCGCGCGGCCTTCGCCGTCCTGTGTCTCATTGCGGCGCAGTTCGTGCTGGCGTCCTGCGAACCCGAGCCCAGCCCGATGGCCGCCCGCGTCGGTACGCTGGGCGGCTACTAGGGCCAACCTAGTGCGGCAGGACGCCCGAGAGGTCGTAGCCGGCCTCGTAGCCCTGCTTCACCAGCGTCTCGCGATCGGACGCGCCCGACAGGGCCTGGCCGATCGACCAGGTGACGATCGAGCGCGTGCCCGAGCGGCAGAAGGCCAGGACCGGGCCGTCGGCGGCCTCGACGGCCTCGCGCACCGCGTCCACCTGATCCTGGGTCGGGCCGCCGCGCACCGGCACGTGCAGGTAGGAAAGGCCCTCGGCCTTGGCCGCCGCCTCGATCTCGGCGCTGGTCGGCTGGCTGGGGTCCTCGCCGTCGGGACGGTTGTTGACGATCAGCGAAAAGCCCTCGGCCTTGGCCCGGGCCACGTCCTCGGCGGTGATCTGGGGGCTGACCGACAGGCTGTCGGTCACGCGGCGGAAATCGGTCATGGGCGTCGGGCCTCGAAGAACCTCTATAATAAGGTCCTTCAGATGCGCGGCGCGGGCGGCCAGGGCAAGCCCTACTAGTCGACGCGGCGCGCCCGGATCGCGGTCTGGCCGTCGATATTGAGGAAGAAGCTCCCCATCGACGCCTTGCGGATGGCGATCTTCGAGCCCGGCTTGGGCGCGCGGCGCACCGGGTCGCGGCCGACCTGGTCCCACTTGGCGCCGTCTTCCAGCACGATGGTCCAGCCGCCGGTTCCGTTCTGCCAGGCCTGCTTGGCCACGCCCTCGACGCGGTCCAGCGCCTCGGCCTTCTCGCCCTTGCCGCCGAACAGGTCGAGCTTGGGCAGGTTGAAGCCGAAGGCCTCGCGCTTGGCGCTCTCCACCTTCTGGCGGTCCAGCACCACGATGTCGCCGGCCGCGTCCGCCGCCACCAGCGCGCTGGCGGCCTTGTCGTAGCAGGCCAGGCGCGCCTCGGCCTCGGGGATGGCGCGGCAGGCGGTCACCGCGTCCAGCGCGGTCGGCCCGGCGGGAGCGGCCAAGGCCGTGGCGGGGAGGGCGGCGAGAACGAGCAGGGCGAGCGGAAGCTGAATCGAGCGCATGAACGGATCCGACTGGCGAGTAAGTGGTCCCGGGCGGGGACCGATATGTGTCGTGGATGACACGCGGTCAGATTGTGGCGCCACTATGGCCGCCCACGAGGTCCTGAAGGGGAGCGTCGTGCGGGAATCGCGTTTCAGGAAGTGAACATATTCCGATAGTCGCGTTATTTCAAAGTGGAGAAAATTGCCACTAAGCCGCCTTATTTGAACAATCATGCGCTAGCTTGGCCGTATAACGCGGTTCTGGCGGCTGTAATCTGCCGCATAGGCGACAGCAGTGTGTTCAATTTGCGACAGGCACGATGCTTCACGTTACATAACCGTAATCGGAAATTGACCGCCGAGAGCGGGCGCTCCTAACGTCCCCGCCAACCGGGCTGTGAGCAGCCTGGGATTGCAAGACGTGGGCATACGGCGGGCGACTTCTGTCCCTGCCGGTCCATTCTCGGAGGGATTCCATTGAAGATTCAGATGACGCGTAAGCGCCTGCTGACGACGACCATCATCAGCGGCCTCGCGATCGCCGCGGCCAGCGCCGGTGTGGCGTCGGCCCAGACGGCTCCCGAAGGCGAGTCGACGGAAATCGAAGCCGTCGTGGTCACCGGCTCGCGTATCGCGCGCCAGGACTACGTCGCCAACAGCCCGATCTCGACGGTGACGTCGGAGGCCATCCAGGCCGCCGGTTCGACCACCACCGAAGACGTGCTGAACCGCCTGCCGCAGGTGATGCCCGGCCTGACCGCCGCTTCGAACAACCCGTCGGACGGCACGGCCACCGTCGACCTGCGTGGCGTGGGGGCGTCGCGTACCCTGGTGCTGGTCAACGGTCACCGCATGAACCCGTCGACGCGCGCTAACACCGTCGACCTGAACAACATCCCGACCGCCCTGATCGACAAGGTCGAGATCGTCACCGGCGGCGCCTCGGCCGTGTACGGTTCGGACGCCCTGTCGGGCGTGGTGAACTTCCAGCTGAAGAAGAACTTCGAAGGCGTCGAAGTCGGCTCCCAGTGGACCGGCACCGAAATCGGCGACGGCAAGACCACCAACACCTACGTGCTGATCGGCGCCAACTCGCCGGACGGCAAGGGCAACGTCACCGCCTACGCCAACTACTACAGCCGCGACAAGATCCTGCCGAACGCCGACCGTCCGTGGTCGCTGGTCTCCAACGCCGGCGGTTCGGGCACGGGCGTGACCGGCGCGGCCAGCGCCATCGGCACCAACCCCTTCGGCGGTTCGACCTCGAGCCCGCTGAACGTCCGTTACGGCTTCAACACCAACGGCACCCCGCGTCCGTTCGTCAACACCCTGGCTGGCGACCGCTACAACTTCTCGCCGGTCAACAACCTGCTGTCGCCGGGCGAGCGCTTCAACATCACCGCTCTGGGCAACTACGAGATCACCGACCGCCTGACCGCGACGGCTGAACTGTTCTATTCGGACAGCCGCAACTCGGCTCAGCTGGCCCCGACCCCGGCCACCGCGATCCAGATCCCGTACAACAACGCCTTCGTCTCGCCGGCCCTGGCCGCCCTGCTGGCCACCCGTCCGAACCCGACGGCCCCGATCTTCTTCGATCGCCGCATGGAAGAAGTCGGCCCGCGCGTCGAGACCCGCGACTCCGACCTGTACCAGATCAACCTCGGCTTGAAGGCCGATCTGGGCCACGGCTGGACCGGTGAAGCCTTCTACAGCTTCGGCCGCACCGAGTTCCGCGTCGGCGTGCAGAACGACGTCTCGCGTTCGAAGGTCGCCGCGGCGATCGCTTCGGGCGCCGGCGCCAGCACCACCAGCTGCTCGACCGCCTCGCTGGCCCTGTTCCCGACCTGCGCCCCGCTGAACATGTTCGGCGCCGGCACGATCTCGCCCGCCGCGGCCAACTTCATCCGCCTGAACTTCTCGGACCTGACCGTGTTCGAGCGTAACGTCGGTTCGGTGTACGCCACCGGTCCGCTGTTCAAGCTGCCGGCCGGCGACCTGTCGGTGGCCGTCGGCGCCGAATGGCGTGAAGACAGCCTGGCCTTCACCCCCGACGCGGCCAAGAACGCCGGCGACATCTTCGGCTTCAACGCCGAACGCGCCGTCGGCGGCGCCTCGAGCGTCGGCGAACTCTACGCCGAAGCCGTGGTTCCGCTGGTCGCCGACGTGACCGGCGTGCAGTACCTGGGCCTGGAACTGGGCGGCCGCTACTCCGACTACTCGTCGGTCGGCAGCGTCTACAGCTACAAGGTCGGCCTGGAATACAAGCCGATCTCGGACATCAAGCTGCGCGCCATGTTCCAGAAGGCCAGCCGCGCTCCGTCGGTGTTCGAACTGTACCAGTCGGGCGACCAGGGCTTCCCGGCCGTGCTCGACCCCTGCACCACCGTCAACCCGGGCACGGGCGCTGCCCGCACCCTGTCGGCCTCGGTTCGCACCTTCTGTACCGCTCAGCTGGGCTATGATCCGGTCGCCGGCAACTTCGTCGCCCAGAACACCCAGACGGAGTCGTTCTTCTACGGCAACCCGAGCCTGAACGAAGAGAAGTCGGAAACGATCACCTTCGGCGTCGTCTGGCAGCCGAGCTTCATCTCGGGCCTGAGCGCCACGGTCGACTACTACGACATCAAGATCGACGACTACATCGGCACGATCAAGGGCGGCGTCTCGGGCATCGTCAACGACTGCTTCGCCTCGGGCAACCTGACCTCGGCCGCCTGCTTCGACTCGGGCATCAACCTGCCGCTGATCTACCGCGACGCGGCCGGCAACCTGAAGGCCCGCGCGCCGCTCGGCAACGTGTCGGCTCTGCAGACCAAGGGCATCGACGTGGCCGTCTCGTACGGCTGGAACGTGCCGTGGGCCGGCGGCGTCTGGGGCGACAAGCTGCAGTTCGACCTGTCGACCACCTACCTCGACAGCTATGAGCTGGACGGCATCGAGTACAAGGGCACCATCGGCGCCTACAACATCTCGGCCTCGCTGCCGGAATGGAAGGCCAGCCTGCGCGTTGGTTACGACGTCGGTCCGGTCCGTCTGGCCTACACCGGCACCTACGTCGGCAAGATGGACAACCAGGGCAACATCCCCGACTTCGAGGATGGCGGCTACAACACCGTCAAGGCCTTCATGTACCACGACGTCAGCGCCCGCTGGGCCGTCAACGACAACGTCGAAGTCTTCGGCGGCGTCCGCAACCTCGGCGACAAGAAGCCGCCGGTGTTCGACAACTCGCCGGACGGCAACACCGACCCGAACACCTACGACATCCTGGGTCGTTCGTACTTCCTCGGCGCCAAGCTGCGCTTCTAAGCAGCCTGGCGTTCGTCCCGGCGGTCCTCGGATCGCCGGGCTCGACGGCATCAACGGCGGGTCCGCAAGGACCCGCCGTTTTTGTTTGATCCTCCCCCTCTGGGGGAGGTGGCCCGGAGGGCCGGAGGGGGGGGCGTTTTCAGCTTCCAAGACGCCGGCCGGTCATCCCCCACCGATACATCCGCCTCCCTCGCCCTCGTGGCGAGACGCTCAAGAGGAACCTCCCCCCGTGGGGGAGGCGGCCGAAGGCCGGTGGGGGGAAGTTTTCAGCTTCCGGTGCGCCGGCCGGTTCCCACCAACACCCCCACCGATCGCTGCGCGATCGCCTCCCCCTCTGGGGGAGGGTCCCTCGCGCACAGTCCATCCCCGCGAAATCCAAAGCAAACCCACACGAAATCAACAGTCTGCACAAAAATAGGCGTTGTTGATCCGACGGGACTCAGGTCGCTCGCATAATCAAACCCGTCCCCGCCATGGGGAGGGCTCTTGGTACCGGCCCAAGCGTGGCGAGGACCGCATCGAGCGGGGCCGCTCGGAGCGTCGTGGAAAAGGCGGGTTTGCAGGAGCGCTCACGAGGCGTGATTGGGCCGCCAAGCCGTTCCAGGACGCGACGAGCGGGTCGACAGGGCCGGGATCGTTCAAACCGGCCTAACAGGATCAGCCGAGGCCGCCGCCGGATTACCGCGGGGCTATTGGTCCTGCCCGTCCGTGGGACAGCCGGGTCCAGGGTTGAAACAGCACCCGCGCCTCCGGCCCTTCGGAATAACGACGCGGCGGAGCGGTCGACGAAGCCGAAACGCTAAACAAACCCACGGTCCCCGGGCTCCGCCCGGCCGCTCCGCGCCTCCCCGACCTAACGCGTGCAAACGCGGGAG